>JAVJSU010000015.1:0-10147 GCA_040219275.1 Aggregatilineales bacterium
CTTGGAGTAATGGACAAACTGAAGGACAAGTCAACCGTCTCAAATTCATCAAACGGCAAATGTATGGTCGTGCTAAATTCGATCTACTCCGTCTGCGGGTTCTTGCTCCACCCTGATTTCACATAAAGTGCGGATGAACCACAAAATCGGGGGAAAGATCAACCAGTCCTTCTGCACTGCCTTCCAACTGACATCTTGTCCACATCACATTCAACCCTCCGATCATCCGCCATTAGTGAGCTTTTTTATGGTGTTCGCAATTGTGCGTCCGGGGCGCAATAATGCTCCCATCAGATGATACATGATCGCCTTAATGCGCTGATCCTCCACACGGGCAAATATTGCTTTGCGATAGTAGACATCGCTCTGATTATGAACGGCGCGGGAGAATTTGGCTAGTGACGACAGATCATTATAGTCTGCGAGGAATTGTTGTAAGGACAGTTCTTTGCCCTGTTGCCGTGCTCGATATCGTGCAGGTGGAAATTCTAAAAGCATCTTCTGTTGCGAGAGCTTCTTGGTGCTAATACTGCTCCCGTGTACTCGATAGCAAAGGAGATGTTGAGGTATGACGACAATAGGACCATATTCTGCCATACGATCCCACAATTCACTGTCCTGCCCAGCAACAAGTCTAGGATCATATCCACCAACTTTGAGCGCAATATCCCGTTTGAACATCGCTGTCGGATTATACAGACTAATGATTTCCTGCGTTCGATCTAGCTTATAAAAAGCTTCTTTACTTGTTGGTCCCTGTTCAAAAACGCCAATACGCTTTTCGTTAGCATCGACACGATACATATAAGTTCCCCATACAACCACCTCAGGGTCAGCTTGTGAATGTTCATATTGCACCGCGAGGCGTTCCGGTATTGCAATGTCATCTGCATCCATAGCAGCAATCCATTCAAAACGGGCATGGTCTATAGCGGTATTACGCGCACGACACGCTCCACCATGTTGATTTTGATATAAATGCACACGATCATCCTGATCCATGTACTTTTTAATCACTAAAACACTATCATCTGTAGATCCATCATCAACAATAATTAACTCAAACTCAGGAAATGTCTGATTTAAGATGCTGTTGATCGCTTCTGACAGGTATTTGGAACCATTGTAAACCGGCATGATAACGCTAATCATTGAAATAGCCTCTATTGAATGCTGATTATTTGCTGACTACGACACCCAACAGATTCGATCTCGCGATTTGCAAGGAATCTCTGGCAGAGAGTAATTCTTCACTGGTGGTTTGACCAATCTTCACAATGATGACAGTAGCATCAACGTGTGATGTAAGTACCAGTGAATCAGTTGTGACGTTTACAGCAGATGAAACGATCAGCACAATATCATAATGCTGTTTTGCAGTCGCAATCGTTTGCTTGAAACAATCAGACCCCAATAATGCTGGTGGGTCTGTGGGGGGGGCACCCGCCGACAGAAGATGTAACTCTTTGACAGATGTCTTCTGAATTATGTTGCTCAGTAGCAGGGACTTATTTTTACATAACTCGGTTAAGCCCTGATTATTTTCCAGACCAAAGAGCTTGTGTAACTGTGGTTTACGTAAATCGCCATCAATGAGGAGTACTTTTTGCCCACCCCGAACCGCCGCAATACCTAAATTTGCCATAATTTCACTGGTTGTGACATCAACTTCACTGCTAGTGAACAGCACGGATTTCAGCGGTGCATCGTTATTCATCATATAGAGACTGGTACGTAAATCGCTATAATCTGTGAACTGGTGTGAACGCGATCTTTGTGATCGAACATTTGTGACTAATGTACCGCGTTTACTAGCATGAACTTCATCGATAATGGGCAAGTTAGACACATTAGCGATGGCACGACTGTTATAGAGACGGGTATCCAGATTTTCCATTACTAATGCAACCATTAACCCGGCACTTGCCGACAGGATGAGTGCCAGTGCAAGATTTAACATCGTGTTGCTACTGTTGGATTTTCTTGGTAATGTCGCCGATTCTACGATAACGGGTGGTACAGCGTTAATCTCTTGAGTAACCCGCGCGTTTTCGTATTGTTCTAACAGGCTAATCCAGGACTCCTCACGCACACGCAATACGCGTTCTGCGGCGATTATACGCTCATCGGCACTACCAAATTGCTCGACCAACTCCTGATACTGGTTGCGTGCTTCATCTACATCATTTTCAAGTTCATTTGCCGCGTTGAGGAGGATGTCTGCACTGGCGCGTGAAGAGGGCGTTTGTAATGTTTCTACCTCGTCGATAAAAATTCTTGTGAGTTCATTTGCGATGTCAGTAGCATATTGCGGATCCCTATCTGTCGCAGAAATGCGAATAAGCTCGGTATCAACAATCGCATCTACACGAATATTGGGCAATCGATCAACCTCCAGCGCATCCCGTAAGCGATTCAAGATGGGATCACTGGTTGCAATGTAGGTGAAGGTTTTCATCAGGCGATCATTGTAAAACAGGTTGATAGCCACATAATCCTGTGAGCCTAGGGGAGCTGTTGGTATACGTACCGTTGCTGAAGATGTATAGGTAGGAATAGAGCGTCGTTCCCGAAACAGAACAACAGCTACAGCCAGAACAACGAAAATAATGAGTACAAACTTTCGTCGCCATAATATTGCTACATAATCTTGAAAAGTCATGCCGGTAAATTATCCTCAAATTGCATATTATCTCTCACAAATCAAACTCAGATATGAAAAAAATCCCAAAAATGTTGATTTTCCCATCAGTAGAGGCGTGCTCTCATTGCCTTTTTAATTTCTTTATGGCATATTGTAATCGGCTCACTTACATTTGACTATACTACACCAATCGTAGATATTGACCCTAATTTCATGCCTTTTAACTTACCAAATTATTAATTACATCTCCAAGTAAAAATTACTTATTTAGGAAATTTTCGTTCAAACTACCCATAATCCACAATAATTTTCTCGGGTAAGTATACGTTAAACTAACACAAAAGCCGGAAATTCGTAATTGCGGATCTTGCTCGTAATATTGCTAGGATACTATGCATGTTCAAAAAAATTCGCAACCTTGGTGACAGTCGTTATTTAGTTGCACGTAATACATCGGTGTTGGCATTGTCACAGATTGCGTTGCGTGTTGTTTATATCTTCTACATTGCGGCACTTGCGCGCCATGTAGGTAGCGAAGGGATCGGCATGATCTCTACCGCTACAGCGTTAAACGGACTTCTCGTCGTGTTTTTTGCACCGGGGTTACGTACCCTGTTCGTGCGTGATGTAGCGGCAAATCCGGAAAAGGCAGATACGTATCTGTCTAATATGCTTGCTATCCGTATCTTCTTGATGGTGCCCTTCGTCTTACTCTCGCTGTTATTCGCTTATGGCGGTGCTTATGGCGAAGATCAAATACTCATCATTCATATGTACACGGTCGTTTTCATTACCGACACCATCACGGAAATCCTATTGTGTGTTTTTCGTGCATGGGAGCGGATGGAATTAGAAGCGGGTACTGAGGTTTTGATGCAAGTGGCAAACATCGTCATTTCGCTCATCGGCATCTCGCTTGGCTGGTCACTTTTTGCAATTGTGGGTGTCTCAATATTTTCTCATTCATTGCGGTTGGTTGTTACCTTCTTTATTGTGCACCGTAATTACGCAAAAATCACCTTCAAAGTAAATTTCAATGAATCGCGTACACTGTTCATAGTCAGTATGTCGTTTGGGGTGTTATGGATAATCCACACATTTCAGGATCAAATGGGGACATTCGTGCTATCGCAATATTATAATGCTGAAACTGTTGGGATTTATTCACCAGCAAAATTGGTAATTTCAACCCTTTTGATGATCCCAAGTGCGTTCTCGATGGCGATTATGCCCGCATTTTCTCGCCTTAATACATTAGATAAACGCACCCTCCGAAAATTCTATCAATTGAGTTATAAGTACTTGATGGTGCTAGGTTTTCCGCTCGGGGTAGGTACGATGATCGTCGGTGGTACGCTCATCACGCAGATTTATGGTGAGGAATTTAGCGGTTCAACACCTATCATACAGGTTATGGCAATCTTCCTGTTTACCATCGTCGGGTATAGCAACGGCACCTTCATGAACGTAACGGGACAACAGGGATTTTATGCAAAAACTCAGGCTCTGGCAACAATATTTAATGTCACGCTTTTGTTCTTTATCGTCCCAACTTATGGTCCGGTGGGTTCAGCGATTGCCTTTACTGCATCAGGTCTGACAACTTTCTATATTCACTCCAGAGCATGTCATAACTACCTCGATATTCAAATTCCATGGTTACTGATGGGGCGTGTGCTATTCGTCGCAGGGTTAATGGGGGCGGCACTCATCTTTAGTATTGACCTCGGCTTAAATTGGGTTATCGCATCAATAGTAGTTGCACCGGTAACTTATGGTGCTTGTCTAATTTTTTTCCGTATTGTGAATATGGAAGAGTTGAAGATTCTGGCGGGTGATACTGGTCGTGTTAGCAAAGAAAAAGTAGAAGCAGAGGAAGCGAACAGTAACGAGGATATCGCTAATGACACACCGGCACCGGTAACGCGCT
This sequence comes from Aggregatilineales bacterium, assembly GCA_040219275.1. Taxonomy (GTDB): domain Bacteria; phylum Chloroflexota; class Anaerolineae; order Aggregatilineales; family Phototrophicaceae; genus JAVJSU01. The sequence goes on from JAVJSU010000015.1 coordinate 4,575, forward strand.
AGTTCAGGTGTCTGTCTATTTTTTAACTTGTCCCAACATCGGGAAGAAGTAACAGTTGACCCATGTTTAACTTAATATTCCCACGGAATTCCTATAGTCTGATGACCCCACGTGAGCGATTCTGGTCATTGCTTAACCGGTATCAGTCGACATTGATTGGATTAGTTCTAGCAATAGGCGGTGGTGTTGTACTGGGCTTCATCACACCGATGTTGAGCCAGCAAAATAGCTATCGTTTGATGATGATTGTTGTCGCGGCAGGCATCGGCATCGGCATCTTTGTCACACGACAGCCGAAGCGCATCTTCGTTATCGCATTTATTCTATCTATACCACTGAACTTGAGATTCACGCCGTTTGTCAATGATTTAGCGTATCACGCGGGTGGTGCACCACCCGCCGTCTTGATTTACATCTATGACATTCCCTTCCTTGGGCTGGTTGCCTTGTGGATACGCGATATTATGCTATTGAGAAAACCAATTCGTTTCTCCGCCATTGATTCTGTTGCGATTATCTTTCTATTGTGGACGGCACTAAGTTTATTTACGGCAGGAGAGTATTTTGGTTACACAGTTGCCGAGGTCATCCGGCTACTCAAAACATATCTTGCCGGTATAATTATCAGCAATTTCATCACTTCTAAAAGTAGATTACTAGATGTGCTGTGGGCACTCATTATTGCAATCCTTATCCAGACAATGTTTGCGATTTCGCAGTATTTTTTCAATGCGGACTTAACCGCGCTGGGTGGTTTTACAGTAGGTACGGTTAATCGTGTGAGTGGTACAGTGGGTTGGCCCAATACATTTGGGGCATGGATCGCTATGGGAATGGCGATCATTATCGGCTATTGGATCGCCAACGTATTCCCGCGTTGGAATTTTCTATTCTTCCCTGTTATTGCACTGAGCGCCTTACCGTTAGCAATATCATTCTCTCGTGGCGCATGGCTGGCTCTCGCCGTAGCTCTCAGCATAATCTATGCATTGAGTGCCTTAGCTCGGCTATTACGCCCTGTAGATTTTGTACGCTTATTTGTGATTGGTATTATAGCGTTACTCGCCGGTTTATATTTCTCCGGTGCAATTGAAGAACGCGCACAACAAGACACCGTCTCTGTACGTTATGAACTCAGCAATATTGCATCGAGGATGATTCAAGATGAGCCACTTATCGGTATTGGTGTCAATACGTTCACTTTAAAAATGCCAAACTACGATAACACCGGTGTTGTATCGTACTTTAGAGAACCAGTACATAATATTTACTTCCTAATCGGTGCGGAAAATGGGGTTGTCGGACTAGCCTTATTCTTGTTAATGAATGGCGTTGCTTTCTTTGTTGCTATCCGCACCATCCTTATCAGCAAAGATCGCCTGTTGGTGGCAACTAGCATCGCGTTCGCAGGCGGGCTGGTCGTGCTTCTAATCAGCAATGTAGCTGACGTTCATTTAAAATTCGACCCGATATTAACGCTGTACTGGTTAATCCTTGGCATGATCGGGGTATCGGCACGAATGACAGTGGACTGGAAACTAACAAAAGATAGCGAGCCTGATGCAACTTGATCTTCGATCTATTATCCATAGAAAGGTGAACTCATGAAAATTGCACTTTTAGCCTATCACCTTAAAGGAATCAGTGGGATTGCGCGTCATATTTTACGGCAGGCGCGAGAAATGACAGATATGGGGCACGAAGTTGACGTATGGGCGATGGAATACGATGCAGAAAAGTGCTACCCCGAACTCGTGCATGGTATTGATATACATTCTGTTTTCCCCGTGAACCGTGTTACCCAATCTAATGAGGAGTCGATCTTGGGAGTGCGGATGCTTTCTTACTTAAACGATATGCGTCGACGTTACAATATGCAAAAACGAATGTTTGAGCAAATGGCCAATGACTATGATGTGATTAATCCACATGGGCATACTGTGAGTTGGGCGGCAGTGATGTATAAGCGTCAATATGATGCGCCAGTTATCTGGTTATGTAACGATTTCTGGGTTCCCGGTGGTTCTATGATCAGCCGCCAACATAGTAGTGGAATCAAAAGTAAGATCAAAGATGGTTTGACCTTGCCGATCAGACGTTACGATCATAATATAGTCAATGATATTGATCGCATTGTTGTACTGAGTCATCTCGTCGGCGATGATATTGAGAAAGAATACAACATCAAACCTAACATTATCCCCACCGGGGTAGATCCTATAACAATCGACGTGGCAGCCGGGCAGGAGATCCGTCGTCGGTATGGCTTTCATGATGATACATTTCTCCTCATAACCATTGCTTTGCTGATGGAACGCCGTCGTACAGAGGATGTCATCCGTGCAGTTGAAAAATTGCGCGGTGAAGGTATCAATGTGGGGTATTTGATCGTCGGACGCGAATCATACCGCCCGGAATATGTGAAACGCCTTAAAGATGAGGTGCAAACCAACCAACTAGGCGATTACATCAAATTTGCCGGCGAAATACCGGGTGAAGACCTTGAACCAGCTCTTAACGCGGGTGATGCATTTGTGTGGTCTGCGGATGCAACCCAATCTTGGGGGATGGCGTGTTTAGAAGCGATGACTGCCAGAGTACCGGCTATCGTCTCAAATTCTAATGGATTATCCGAGGCATTGGAGCATAATGTCAACGCATTGTTATATGATGGCGAAAATATCGATTCCCTTGTTAGCCAGATTAAACGCATGATGGATGATGCCGATCTACGAGAAAAAGTGCGCCTGGCGGGGCAACAATTCGCCATAGAGAAATATTCCTGGCGGGGCAATGCAGAGTCAATGCTAACTTTATTTCGTGAATCCATGAACACCCAATCGCCTGAACTCATCACAGAATAACTACTTTATGTGGCAATCTGTTTGATTTATCAGTTAATGAGCAAATACTTTAAGGATTAAATCTACGCAATGAGTATAGAACTCTCAGCCATTATATGCACCTATAATCGTGCTGATTATCTACGCAAATCGCTCGCAAGTTTGGCAGAACAGACGCTCTCAACAGACCGCTTTGAGATCATCGTGGTAGATAACAACTCCAACGACGATACCAAAGCGGTCGTCCAAGAAGAATACGCTTATGTACCGAATCTACGTTACATATTTGAACCGGTTCCGGGTTTATCCAAAGCACGGAATACCGGTTGGCAAAATGCGAACGGCAAATATATTGCCTTTTTAGATGATGATGCTGTCGCTACACTCAGATGGGCAGAAATTTATATGGAAGTTTTTCAAAATTGGGAACCAACCCCGGGTTGTAGTGGTGGTAAAGCGGAACCTATCTGGGAAGTACCACAGCCGGAGTGGTTGAGCGATCGCCTGTTGTCAATCCTATCGGTTTATGACTGGTCCGCGGAACCTAAAATACTTACAGGAAGCGAATGGATCGCAGGGTGCAATATCGCTTACCCGCGCACTGTTCTGGAAGAATTCGGCGGTTTCAGGGAAGATTTAGGGCGAGTCGGCAAAAAATTGCTGAGCGGGGAAGAGATTTATCTGCGCAAACAAATTGACGCGGCAAACTACACTACAGTGTATCACCCTGAAATAAAAATTGGTCATCACATATCCCCCTCCCGGTTACAAAAAGACTGGTTCCGTCGGCATGCCTTCGGCACAGGGCAAACTCAGGTCATCATCGAACGACTGACCAATACAGGCAATCATGATAATCGCTTGCTCATTAGTCTGCGTAAAGTTGGATGGATCATTCCACGATTACTACTCATACTTATAACAAGAAACCCGGCAAATCGCTTCCGCCGTGAATATCAAGTACGGGAAGTTGTGGGATATTTGAGCGCGTTATGGAGTTGATGAGCTTATTTACATCAGAAGCCTTAACTCGACTGAGGAAACGCTTGGTGAGATGTAGCTTGGTCTTCACGGTTGTTCAGGAGCAAACAAAAGCAACGCTGTAAAAGATAATCTAACCTATAAGCAAAAAACCACAGATCAACTTTCTTTACTATTGTTCGCGGCAGATGCTATCGAAAGTTTGACAGCATAGGGGAAATATTACGGCAATCTGAGTATGCGTCGGTAGAATTCATTTAAAAAATATGTAGTCTGCGCGTATGGGACATGTAGAAATAGTAAGAGATCTTTTAACCATATATTTGAAGAATGGGAAAACATTCCCAACAATACGCGTTAACACTTTTAGCTAGCCAGATAACACTACAGGATAATGAAATGGAAAAATTACGTATTGGTATGGTTGTCCACGCGTATTATCGTAGAGATGCACGCGTAATACGTTATGGAGAGACATTGGCTAAAGCAGGTTACGACGTTACTGTCGTTTGCTTGAAAGACCCCAAAGAACCCGAAGTAGAAGTGGTGAACGGAGTAACGATCTATCGGGTCAAGTTTGAACGTCGTCGAGGGGGGAAAATCTGGTATATCTGGGAGTACATTTGGGCATTCTTGTTATTCACTCTAAAATTCTCTCGTCTTGAACTTAAGCACCATTTTGATATTGTGCATGTTCACAACATGCCGGATTTCCTTGTCTTCACCGGCTTACTTTCGCGATTACGGGGGGCGAAAATCATCTTGGATTTGCATGACCCCATGCCTGAACTCTTTATGTCAAAATTTGACCTTGAGGATGGCTGGATCATCAAATTACTGAAAATACAAGAACGGATATCTTTAGTATTTGCTCAGGCACTCATCACCGTTGATACATCGTTTCAAGAGATGTTCGAGCGACGGGGGATACGATCTAGTAAATTTACCATCGTTCGTAACATGCCCGATTATCGCTTCTTCCTCCCCCGTGAGCAGTTGAATCATGTCGCCGCAGAACAAGCAGATAATTTCACATTGATTTATGCTGGAACAATTGCAGAACGCTATCAGCTTGATAACGTCATAAAGGCTGTAGCTAAAGCACACAGACGTGAACCAAAAGTGCGATTGAAGGTGGTTGGCAAACTAGATCAAGAAGGGGATTACGCGAAAAAATTACGCGACATCATTAGTAGAGAGAATTTGCAAGATGTGGTCGAGTTACACCCGCCAGTTTTGCTAGATGAAATCCCGAACCTATTGCAAGATGCACAGGTAGGGCTTGAACCATCTCGACGTGATCCATATACAGAATATGTGCTACCTCTCAAATTGTTAGAAGCATCTGCAATGAAAGTGCCTTCTCTGGTCAGCCGTCGCCCTACCATAGAACGTTATTTTAGTGATGACATGGTCGAATACTTCGAAGCTGACAGCATTGATGAACTGGCAGATGCAATTGTCAAACTCATCAATAATCCAGAACGACTGACCGAGCTAGCGGATAAAGCATACGCCATTTTCGAAACGTATAATTGGGATAAAGAAACCGAATCATATTTTGGTTTATTGCAACAATTAGCACGTAAAAAAGCGTAAAGTCCTTTAATAAAGCTAGCAACCGTACACTGAACAAATGAGCGAGTTGAACAAAAGGAAGTCTCTGGTAAGGTTGAATTTCTCACAAAACAGCCTGGAGGAGACCCCCAATGTTCAGCTCTAGAAATTATGGTAAATGGCGCAGTCGTT
>JAVJSU010000016.1:0-31707 GCA_040219275.1 Aggregatilineales bacterium
ACCGAGGTTGACCGCACTGACCGCCACGACTTGAGTATTTTTCGCGTCGGCTGGGATTGGTTAGAACGACGATTCGTCTTTGATGATCCCATTCCTATTCTCTTCAGACCGAACTTCTGTTTGATGTCCGGTTGCTAGTAATTTTAGAATATCTTCCCTAGATTAATGACCTCATTCAATAAGTATTAGGCATAGCGACTCAACAACGCTAGGAATCCCTAAATTTAGGAATTTTTCATACACATTACACAATAATATTCTTCAAATTATCCAAATTACCGTATAATATAAGGGTAAATTTATGTTTGAGGATATTATGTTAGTTAAAAGACCTTTTCATACTTTTTCACCACTTGAGAACGAAACATGGCAACGTCTCTACGAAAAACAAATTTCGCGTGTGCAAGAACATGCCTGTCAGATGTGGTTGGACGGTTTAGACACGCTACAACTTAGTGCCGATCATATTCCCGATTTTTACACGCTAGACGAAGCCTTTCGTGATCTGGTCGACTGGGAATTGGTCAGTACACCCGTGCAATTCTCTGACGGGCAGGATTGGTTCGAGCATCTGGCTAAACGCCAATTCCTGATTACCGAGTACATCCGCGACCAGAAAGACCTTGATTACACCCCGATGCCGGACATCTGGCATGACACTTTTGGTCATCTTCCATTAATGGCAAACCGACGTTATGCAGATTACGTACAGACATTTGCCCAATATGCGCTTCAATTTTCAAAAGAGGAGCGAAAATCACTGGGCAGTTTGTGGTGGTACACGATTGAATTCGGGTTCATCATGGAAAATGGCGAAATGAAAGCCTTTGGCGCAGGGTTGATGTCTTCACCCGGTGAGATGGATTATGCCTACTCGGACGCAGTCGAAAAACTACCTTATAGTATGGAAGCGTTTGAGCAGATTGTGCCAAGTCCGCGTGCCATGCACGACAAACTGTTCATACTGGAGTCGATGGAACAACTCGAACAATCCGTCGTGGATTGGGTAAATGCACATCGCAAATAAAAGAATAGCGGTGGAGAAAATTTCCACCGCTAAGATCGTTTTAGGTATCTTTAGGTTTAACCTGCGTAGGTCGCCGCACAAGATCAAACAAATCGGTTACGCGGGTGTAGGATGTTCCGGCTAAACGCCCGACAGGTCTTAACACGGTGAGGTCAATTTTTTCACCGTCATATAGCACAGCATCATCAATGTGCATATAGATGACCTCACCGATGACCATGCTTCCCCCGCCTGCCTGCTCACTGATGTCAAGAATCTGCGTCACTTTACATTCAAAGTGAATTGGACTTTCTGCCACCCGTTGCGGTTTAACCAATTTTGAGGCGATCGGGGTTAATCCCGCATACTCAAATTCATCAATATCAGAAGGCAATTCCGTCGCCGTCAGATTCATCGCCTCAACCGTCGCTTCCGTAACGATATTGACGACAAATTCGCCTGTTGCACGCACATTATGAAGCGTATCTTTTCGCCCCATATCCGTACCTCGCACCGATGGACAGAACATGACATGCGGTGGATTAGCACAGATGACGTTAAAAAATGAAAACGGAGCAAGGTTATTATGTCCCTCGGCATCTACGCTAGAAATCCAGCCGATGGGTCGGGGAAGTACCGATCCAATCAGGATTTTATATAACGATTGCCATGAATAGTCTTCCGGTTTTATTTCCACAACAATCCTTTACGCGCCTGTTAAATGTGCATGAAAGTGCTGATTAAACTCATCCGGTTTTTCGATATATGGCGTGTGTCCGGTGTCAGAAATCACAACTTCACTAAATTTACCGCCATGCTCTCTATACTTTTCAAGCACCGTGCGGGTTTGACGAATCATCGGTTGTGGCGGGAATACCTCATCGCCGGGCCAGCCGGGGATTGCGCCCAATTTACCGAGCGTTCCCATATCAAATAAGGAATTATCAGACACTATTTGATCGTCACTGCCGCGTACCCACAAAACAGGCGGTTTGGGATCAATCGAATAAAGATGGTCAATCGGCTTCAAATAGGCGGGGGTTAGCGCGTTGATCGGACCCCATTTGCCGGGGGCGACATTGGGCCAGTTTTCTGACGGGGATAAGTCACCCGGATAGGCTTGCTCCCCCACATGCTCTGAGAGCAAAGAAGAAAGTAAGTCTTCCTCACGCGCTGGAATAAACGGCGGTTTCCAATAAAATGAATTCATAACGATGCGAGGCGACGCTTGAGGATTTTCCGACCCACGTTCTTCAAGTGCCATGAGCTTTGGAAATTCAGGATTGACCGTTCCGCCGCCGCAACCTGCAAAATCAGCGTAGTTCGGTGTTCCATCTAAATCTTTTGTGCCAGCAAATCCATAGGGTGAACCGGGCGCGACCATCGTCACGGTGAGGATGCGATTTGGATGATCCATCATAAAGCGCCACAACACCCCACCGCCAAGTGAATGCCCGATGACATGCGCTTTGTCGATGTTTAGTGTCTCGAACAACGCGGCGAGATCATCAGAAAAATCACCCATGCCGCGTGTCGCGTCAATTAGCTTTTCACGGTCAGCATCACCATAACCTCGCAAATCCGGCGCGACCCCGCGAAAGCCGGAGGGTAATGCCAGCATGGTTTCTTCCCAGAAGGTTGCGGAAGAGGCGTTTCCATGCACAAACACAACAGGAATTCCATTCTCATCGCCACTGAGCAACACGCGCGTTGTAATACGTGGTGATGTAATCATTTTTGCGGTAATACCGTCTAAAATTGGTACAGGCATCAAATAATATCCTTTGTTTTTGATTTATTCAGATGGCTGAATCATAACGCGGATTCTACTTATCGCCCATCACCTTCTAGCCACGAATCCATATACTCTGGTTTCTCGAATTCGAGTGCATCCACAGTGATGTGCAAGGGGTTAAACGTATCGACCATCACCGCGAGTTCTTCGGTTTTCTCCTTGCCGAGGCTGGCTTCTGTTGCGCCCGGTTGCGGACCATGTGGCAAGCCATACGGATGCAGAGTGATGTCGTATTTATCGATTCCCTTGCGCGACATGAAGTTGCCATCACAATAGTAAATAACCTCATCACTGTTGACATTGGAGTGATTATATGGCGCGGGAATACCTTCTGGATGATAGTCAAACAGGCGCGGTACAAATGAACAGACGACAAAATTCCAGCCAGAAAAGGTCTGATGCACCGGTGGCGGTTGATGTATACGCCCTGTGATCGGCTCAAAATCGCGCACATTGAAGATATGCGGATACAAAAAGCCATCCCACCCCACCACATCAAAGGGGTGATGATCCAGAATATGCTGAGAAATCCCATCACGCACCTTGATACGCACTTCAAATTCGCCTGTTTCGGTGTGAATGTCTAAGTCCTGCGGCAAGCGAAAATCACGCTCACAATACGGCGCATGTTCCAGCAATTGCCCGAAGTCGTTGCGATAGCGTTTCGGCGGCTCTATCTGTGATGGCGCTTCAATCACAAAAAATCGCGCGGACTCACCGTCCAATTTCAGTTGCCATGTCGTACCATACGGAATAACGATGTAATCACCCGGTTCAAACGGCATATTGCCAAATTGTGATTTGAGTACACCCCGCCCTTCATGCACAAACCACACTTCGTAAGCCTGCGCGTTGCGATAAAAGTAATCCATGCTCTGTGTGGGATGGCTGATTCCGAGTGTCACATCTTTATTTCCCAGCAAAACGCGCCGTGCCGAAACCGCATCTCCGCCTGCGGGAAAATTCGACGTGGTAAACGCACGATGCCGGATCGCGCCAAAATCTGCATATTCCACCGCCGTTGAACCGAGATACTCCGTTTTCAGGACACGAGGCGGCAAAAAATGATGGTACAGAATGGATTGAATGCCATGAAAGCCCTCCAACCCCATCACTTCTTCACGATACAATCCACCATCCGGTTTACGAAATTGGGTATGGCGCTTATGTGGAATTTCTCCTAAACGAGTATAAAAAGGCATTATTAACCTCCAAATTTCTATTTCTTTTCAGGATTTATTTCTTCAATCAGATAGAGTCCGTTGATCGTAAATTCGCCATGATAAATTTCACGGTCATGGATACTTTGCCAGTTTGCTTTTGCAGTCTCTAAATCAGAAAATAGATGATATTGATTTAATAAAGGGCGGAGGTGGTTTCGTAACTCATCTTCATATTCAGCCCAAACTGAATTCATCAAAAAACTTGGTCCTGCACAGATATCATAACCAAGCAGTTTCCATTCGGGATTTAGTTGCTCTTTCAGCCATTGATACCCTAGCTCCTCCAGGGTCAGAGTTTCCACAATCTGCGTAATAGCGATGAGCCAGTAGGGTTTCTGAACCTGCAACTCATCAGCAAGCAGAGTCTTCATCAAAGGTATATTCAACTGACTACCTCTGAAATGAAATTCGGTAACTAAATGCTCAATCGACAGCCATACATTATCATCAGCAGATAGAGGTTTAACGATGTCCTGACGCAGGAGAAAATTATCTTTGCGCCTCTGATCCCATTCTTCGTGCCAATCAAGCCACATTTCTCGCACGTCATAAACGTAGAGTACTTCAACGCAATCTTCACAATACATTTAAGCTCCTCTGCCATTCGAGATAACCACGTCGCTCACCACCGCCCATCAGCACCGGATCAGTCGTTAATGTGAGCAGATCACTCTCTAGCATAAAATAGCGCACAAGGTCTTGACCGACCCAGTTCTGAAATGAACAGCCTTCAATGTGATGCGTGACCGTTCCTGCGTTTTCATCCACCGAATAGTGTCCGAAATAACCGATATAGGATTCATAGGCGCTTCGGACTTCTTCATCCGTGCCGCCAAGCCAATCATTAACAATAAATGGCTGGCGATCATGTCGCGTCATGTGCACCGAAACCTGATCGTGCGCCGTGTATAACAAAACGCCGTTTGGATGCTCTCCCATTGGCAGACGTACACTTCCATCGGTATAGCGCGATTCATAAACGACCAATCGCCACTGCCCGACCAGTTGCTCAAGCACGTTTTTCACCGACCACATTCCTCAACACGCCGAGTCGCTCAATTTCCAGTTCAACAATGTCGCCGGGTTGTAGCCACGGTCCCTGCCCCTTCGTAACTTCCAGCAAACAGCCTGTGCCAACCGTCCCCGAACCAATCACATCTCCCTGTATGAGCATCACGCCATCAGATGCCCGTTCGATCATCTGCCCGAACGACCAATGCAGGTCTTTCCAGTTACCGCGTGAACGTTCTTCCCCGTTGACCCGTGCGATCATCTCTAAGTCAAATACGCCAGCCCTGCCCGTATGCCGATCTGATAATTCATCCGGCGTGACCAGATAAGGACCAAACGACTGCGCGAAATCCTTACCTTTCGCCGGACCCAAGCCGACGCTCATTTCCTGTTTCTGGATGTCCCGCGCCGACCAATCGTTGTAGATCATGTAGCCAAAGATATGCTCTTCTGCATCTTCTGCCTTGATATTTATGCCGCCCTGCCCGATCACAAGGGCGACCTCAAGTTCATAATCCAGCGCGTTCGACTTCTTGGGATAGGGGATGGTGTCTTCATGACCAAAAATAGCGTTATGATTCGAGAAGTAAAACACCGGCACTTCATACCACGCCGATGGGACAGTCCGACCTCGGTTCTCATTTGCTGTCTTGACGTGTTGCTCGAAGGCATAAAAATCACGGAGGGAACGATTCAATAAAGGATGAACTGGAGAAATAATAGTTACATCCTCTCGCTGAAAAACAATCTTCTCACGTCTATTTAATGAAAGTGGATCACTTCTCAACACATCGTCAAATTCATCTAGCAAGGACTGAATTTCACGTTGATCGAACCTTGGTTGTCTGGCACTCATGCCTACATCTGCTTTCGTTCCACTTTCCCTTATTTTTGACATAGCAAGGCTGGAAAACCATAAGTGGAATAGATCGCCAATGCTAACAACCAAGTCATCGAAGACAATACCAAGTGGGTGAATTCCAAGCGGTCTATATATTTGCTCGTCAGCAGATTTTGGTGTGAATCCCATTAACTTCAATAATTCACTTCCTCAAAAGAGCAGATAAGTAACTAGATTACACAGTTTGAACGCTCTCACCGGCATAAGATAGGACAATTTTCTCTCGTGGTATGCCTGATTGAACAAGTGCGTCGACAAGGGGTTTATTGGTCTTATCTTCATCAATAATAATCATATCATTCACAATCCGGGCAAAAATACTGATGGTTGAAAATGATTTCCCATTTGCAATTCCAGAAAAGACAATGGTCATAACGTTATTTTGGTCATCATGCGTGAAATAGGTTTGTCCGTTGATGCCTTCGCCCGCATATTCACGCATCTCATGTTCAACAATCGATTTTAAGTCAGCCATTGTATGATTTCCTCTTTAACCGGATCAAATACGACGATCTTTACCTTCAGGTGGCGTATGATATGCTGAACCATCGTCTCGGCAAATAATGTTTGATACGCGTCAGACGAAACAGCCAGATATAGTGGGGTATTGTTCCCGACAAAATCTAACACCGCCAGATAAACCATATATTGTCCAATTGCCTTCTCCAAATATGTCATAGGCGATTGCATATCTTCAAAAGTTTTGACTTCGACGAGAATCATTTGTTGCGAATCGCGACGCGCCAGAATATCAATATATAGTTGACGTACTTCATCTCCAACTACGACGTTTTCTCTAATAACACGCCACCCCGATTTTTCTAGGGAATGGACAACAGCATCATGGTAGCGATCTTTTGCAGGCATGAGAAAATCTCATTAAAGTACGAGTATTCCATTAATTGTAACATAGGCGCGATGATCTCACGCCCAAGCACACTTCTCAATTTACAGATTTCCGCGTTTTTCCTGCTCAAGTTCGAGCGCTTCAAACAATGCCTTAAAGTTGCCCTTGCCGAAGCCACGCGACCCATGACGATCAATCACTTCGATGAAGGCTGTCGGACGATCTTGTAGGGGTTTACTGAAAATTTGGAGTAGATAGCCTTCGTCGTCATAATCGACCAGAATGCCGAGTTCACGGATTTTTTCGAGGTCTTCTTTGACGTTCACATCCTTCAGGCGTTCCGGCAAAGTGTCGTAATAGACATCCGGCACGCGCAAAAATTCGATGCCATTGTCACGTAATCTGGTAACTGTCCCGATAATATCTTTACATGCAAGCGCCACATGCTGAACACCCGGAGTCATGTAATAGTCAAGATATTCTTCGATCTGACTCCTGCGTTTGCCATCTGCCGGTTCATTGATTGGAAACTTGACGCGACCATTGCCATTTTCCATTACTTTGGACATAAGCGCGGAATATTCTGTGCTGATGTCTTTGTCGTCGAAGCTGAGTAATTGACGGAAACCCATCACCTGATGATAGAAATTCACCCAGTAATTCATCTTGCCAAGTTCAACATTGCCGACCATATGATCAATCGCCGCAAGTCCAGCATCTTCATGAGGCATTTCAAGCGGTTGATAGCCTGGTGCGAATGGTCCGTTATAATCGCTACGATCCACGAATACATGCAATACTTCACCATACGTATGGATTGCCGATGTGCGGTAAATGCCGAATTCGTCTTTTTCCTCACGCGGTTCCCATGCACCCCGCGCCCCGCGCTTCACCGTTTCACGGTAGGCTTGCTCCACATCATTCACGCCCAGCGCCATTATCTTGATGCCATCACCATGTAACATATGATGCGCCGCCATTTCACTGGTCGGTTTATATGGTGACGAAACAACAAAGCGAATTTTTCCCGCTTCCAGCACATAGGAGGCAAACTGACGGTTGCCGGTTTCTAAGCCGGAATACGCGACAGGTTTAAAGCCAAAGCCCTTCCACCAATAAAACATGGCTTGCTTAGCATTGCCCACGTACCAATGCACGTGGTCAAACGATTTGATCTTCAGAAAATCGGCTTCTTCGGTAATTGGACGTGCTTCAGGTTGAATTGTATCGACCATTTTAATACTCCATTTCAAAATATCATTTACGGGCTAGAGCCACATGCTTACGACTTGATATAAACGGCGAACCGCTTCATGTAATTGTTCCGGTGCTAACTTGCTAAAATTCAGGCGCAGTGTATTTTTATGCCCTTTGTTTACGGAAAACGCGCCACCGGGGATATAGGCGACATTGTGCGCCAAGGCATCGTCGAACATCGCCCATGTGTCGATGTGCTCCGGCAAGGTCATCCACACAAACAAACCGCCTTGAGGGGTCGTCCATTGTGCTATGTCGGCAAAATATTTATCTAAACCTGCCAGCAACAGATTCCTGCGTTCAAGGTTGTTCTGATTAAGTTGCTCAAGATGTGCAGGCAACAATCCACGGGACAGGAATTCTGCTACAGTGCGCTGAATCAAGGTAGAGGATTCCAGATCAAGTGATTCGCGCAAGGTTGTGATGCGTGGTAGCAACTCCTGCGGGGCGATCATCCATCCGAGACGTAAGGCAGGCGCAAGCATCTTAGAAAATGAGCCAAGATAAAATACCCTACCCGCCTCATCAAAGGCTTTAATTGGTGGCAATGTTTCGCCTTCAAATCGCAACGCCGAATACGGATCATCTTCGACCAGTGGCACGCTATATGCCGCCGCCAATTGCGCGACAAGTTGACGTTTTTCCAGCGACATACTCACACCGAGCGGATTATGAAAATCGGGGATGAGGACAGCGAGTTGCGGCGATTGTGCGAATGCGTGTTCAAGCGCGTCCACATCCACACCTGTTTCTAAATCTGTCGGTACGGTGAGGACGGTTGCCCCACGTCCAGCAGTTGCCTGTTGAATTCCGGTAAATGTGATCGCTTCCGTCACGGCAGTCGAACCACGATCCAGAAACAGGCGTGATAAAATCGCCAACCCTTGCTGATTCCCATTCGTGACAAACACTTGCTCCGGCGTGCAGGTTACACCACGCAATTGCATATAATCCGCAATCCATGCACGCAGTGGTGCATAGGGCGCTCCGTATTGCAATGCCTTGCCTCCATCACGCAACAACACGGTGTTCATGCAATCGCGGATAACCTCTGTCGGCAGAAATTCATCGGCAGGCAACCCACCCGCAAGCGAGAGAATTGCCGGGTTAGAAATCAACCGGATAAGATCACGCATAACTGAACGTTCAAGCTGATTCGCTTCTAAGCTAATCGCATAATCAACCAATTTTTCCATATGCACGCACTCCAACTTAGTCTAGCGGTAACGCAGTGGTGGATTTCACCTCATCAAGCACGATGTGCGTGTGGATTTGTGCTACCGCAGGTATCGGCGTTAACCGATCCATCAAAAAACGTTGTAAATCTTGCCGGCTATGTACGGCGACCTTGATAATGTAGTCGTATTCCCCCGTCACGAAATGACATTCCAGAACTTCCGGCAACTTCAGCATTTCGTCGCGGAAGTTTTGCACCTTTTCGATCTGGTGCATCTGTAAGCTGACGAAAATGAAGCACAGCATGTCATAGCCGAGTTTTTCGTAATCCAGAATCGCCGTGTATCGCTTGATAAAACCGAGTTGCTCTAACCGTTTAACCCGTGTGTGAGTCGCAGGAGCAGAAAGATCGATTCGTCGGGCAAGTTCAACATTGCTCACACTGCTATCAGCCTGTAACTCACGCAGGATGATGATGTCAATTTCGTCCAGCAGGTCGCTTACAGAGTATTGTTTCATGGATTATCCCTAAATATCAATAATATTCTTCATATTTTACATATCACAAAATAAATATACAAATTTCGCGGCATTTTATTACATTTATTTTGCGAAAACTTCCAAATTAAGAATCAAAACGTCCGCCATAATTTCGTAGGCGGACGTTAATTGATAAAATTGTCTATAACGCTTACAGGTTGATAAAAAGCCGAACGCTACGGATTGAATTGCGCGGGATCACCTAGAAGAAGCAAACCCTGTGAATTGCTCGCTATGAGTAAAAATCCATCTACGGGGACAACAGATGACGAGCGAAAGTCTCCTTCGCGTCCCGTTTCTAGTCGCCAGAATTCGTCGCCTGTAAAGCGATCCAGAGCATACAGATAACCGCCCTCTTCTGTCACAAGATAGACCACATCATCCGTGACGACAGGTGACGCATATGATGAACCGCCGATGCTGAGTTGCCAGACGATTTCGCCGTCGGCACGATTCAGCGCGTAAACCTCGCCAGATAAATCATTGACGTAAACCAGTTCATCGGTCACGGCGGCGGACGCATAAAATCCACTTTCAGATTGCAACTGCCAGATGAGTTCACCTGAATCAGCAGTCAGTGCCACAAACTCACCACCGAGGCTACCAACATAGACGACACCATCCACAACTGCCGGACTCGCATCCACGTTGCCACTATTCGTAAATGCGTCATATCGCCAGATTTCTTCGCCACTGTATATATCTACAGCAAACACTATTCCCGCACGATTACCAAAGTAAATAATGCGGTCTGTATACGCCGGAGATGACCAGATTTCACCGCCACTTTCAAAACGCCAGAATTCACTTCCAGTTCCTTTATCTAAAGCATATAAGTGACCATCACGACTACCAATAATCAACATCACATCGATAATTGCAGGCGACGAATAGATATCGCCATCAGTTTCAAATTGCCAGATGATGTCTCCCGTAAGTGCATCCAGTGCATAGATGTAATTATCCAACCCACCCACATAGAGGTTGCCAGTTACAGCGGCAGTAGATACGATAGGTTGTTCTGTATCCATCTGCCAGATGACTTCACCCGTATTCACATCAACTGCAAAATAGGTTCCTGCTTCGTTGCCAAAATAGGCTAAGCCATTGGCGACAACCGGCGTGGTGCGTGATGGTCGCGGTGACGGCACATTCCATAGAATTTCGGGAAGTTCACGGACAGCCGGTTCATTGTAAACACCGGTATGATATTGTGTGTAGCGGAAAAACGATGTCTCATCTGTGCTGATACCCGCTTCATCATCGTCATCTTGAGCCAGAAACACGCCACTGAATAACACAAAACACATGATACACAACAGTAAACTACGAATCACATCCACACCTCATGAACTCAATAACCGCTATTTATCCGCTTCACTGTCGCATCTCAACGTAAATCTCAGATGTGATGCGTATGAAAAATTGCTTACCCGCCTACAGAGATTACATTGGGGCTTTCCAGAAACATCGTGCGGATAGCTTGCGTTAGCGCCAGTTGATCTTCAGTCATCAGCGACCAGAACGATTGCGCGTCAGCAATTTGACCATTCGACACGTCAGCGTAGGTATTCAATAAATCGAAGAAGTCTTCTGTGCCAATCGTCTGCCGGATTGCATGGAGCATCAGTGCGCCGCGTAAGTAGACGGCGTTGATATAGTCGCGCGCTGTACCGAATTCGTAAACCGTGCTATCAACGTCCCCAAGCGGGCTAAAGTTATTCACACGAAATTGCCACCACCAATCGCGTAAATCAGGATAATGTTCTTCAAGGAAAATATATTCGCTATAGGTTGCAAATGCTTCGTCTAGCCAGGGCGTACTAGCAGAATCGTTGCCTGTGCGCCCGTACCACCACTGATGCGCCACTTCATGCGCCGTAATCAACACCAGATACGATGCAGGATTCCCCGGATAGCGCACGAACCAATTGCCACCTACATAAGCAAGCCCGCTGAATTCCATGCCGTCAGGGAAATCGCCCTGTACGATTACAAGACGTTCATAAGGGTATTCACCAAATAAATCACTATAGGTTTCGACGGCATGAACCGCAGTTTCAAGTGCGATCTGTGCTGTGTCGAACGATTGTCCGTTCACATTTACTATGGCATCGGAAAACGAATATACCTCGACCGTGATGTTATTCTCTGATTGTGCGCTGATAATATTAAATGAGTCGCTCATACTCAACGCAAAATCACGCGCATCCCGATGCACGAATCGATAGGTATGTTCGTTGAGTTGTGTCACTGTTCCGGGTGCGGCAATGGTCAAATTCTCGCCTGCACCAATCAGGCTCAACGTCACATCCCAATCTGCCTGATCGAGCACATCCTGCTCACCAACCAAAAACGATTGG
Source organism: Aggregatilineales bacterium (assembly GCA_040219275.1). GTDB lineage: Bacteria > Chloroflexota > Anaerolineae > Aggregatilineales > Phototrophicaceae > JAVJSU01. The sequence continues at coordinate 12,120 of JAVJSU010000016.1, forward strand.
CGGGAAATCCACTGTTCATTACGTCTTGGCGCTACCGTCGCCAGCCAATGTCCAAGATTTAACTGGCGATTGGTGTAGCCAAAATAACCGTAACTGGCGTAAATCCCCTCACCTATCAGCGGCAAATCTAGCCTATATTCTAAGATCACTGTAGCTTCACAATTTGGAACCAGCGGTTCTGGTAATGTAAGCGTGAGACGCTTTCCATCAAGCGAAGCCTCAAGGTCAGTCACACCGATGCGCGCCCGGTTCAAGCTAAACACGTTATTCCAGCGATTGGGTTCTATGTTCAGGATAAGTTGATCTAATGAAACAGCTTCAGTATTTATGTAATGAATGGTTTGCTGAATCGTGACCACATGATCCGTCACATTGAGATCCGCGATGATCGTATGCCGTGTAACCGGCGCTTCAACCTGCACATCTTCGCAATCATAAAATATCGATGGTACGGGCGGGTCACCCTGCGTCTGTTCCGGTGAAATTGCCGCAAGTTCCCGCGCAGTTTGTGAAACTGGAGATGTGAAAACCGTTGTCGAAATGTCAATGTCCGATGGTGTTTGCGTAATGGCATAGGCTGGATCAGCACTACAAGCGGCTAAAACCCATATGAATGCTGAAACGATCACCGTAAAAATGCGTATTGATGTATACATATGTGGATAATACACTTGCCTCTAGAAAATACCAATGTACTATTTTTCACATAAATGCGTGACCTTGCAAGGGGTTGCGTGTTATCATACAAGACGTACTATCGTCATTAAGAAAAGTCTGTTGAGGTTTATCATCTTGGGTACCACAAAGAAATCATTTCAAGAACAAATGAATGGCATAATTCGCCTAACCCGATGGAAGGAATACGTTCCGTTTGTCATTCCGCTGACCATACTTGGCGCGTTGCTCTCAGCGCCCCCGCATAATGTCAGTCTGGATGGTCGTCTCGTCGCGGTAACTATTGCCAACATCCTCGCCGTCGCCTATGCCTTCATGATTAACGATATTGAAGACGCACCAGATGATGCGCGTGATCCTGATAGGGCGGCACGCAATCCCGTCACATCTGGCGAAATCACGATCCGCACAGGGTATGCCGCGACCCGTATTGTTGCGGCTGGAACACTCATTTTATATGCGCTTGGGGGCTGGAATGTGCTGGCAATCGGTATTGCAACCCTATTTCTCTCTCACACCTATTCATGGCGACCTGTACGCCTAAAAGCATGGCCCGTAACTGACATCCTGTCGCATTCGCTTATGCTAAGCGGGTTACTCTTGCTAGCTGGTTACTTCATATATCACAACGATCCGGGTTTGGTCTGGTTTGTTGCGGCGGGTGCTACCTTAGTCTCCGTTTATGGTCAACTCTATAATCAATTGCGTGACTACGATATGGATAAAGCCGCTGGACTGTTCAATACTGCAATTATCCTTGGTGAGCGTAATACAAAGTTCATGATGTATCTTACAATTACACTCGCGGCAATTTGTATCCTGATCGCGATTGTGGAGCAAGTCTTTCCATTAGAACTTGGACTGGCGCTACTTATCAGCATTGCAATCAGCTTTTTCTTCAGAATTGATGTAGATATGCGTGGTGGTAAAGCGGTAGACATCAGTGGCACCATGCAAATTCGTGGATTAATCGTCATTAACCTAACAATTACATCATGGTTAGTCTTTGTTCTTGCCCAACAAGTGCTGACTATTATCTAACATTAACAGCCAATTAACGCTATAATAAGACCCGTTACGTGGCGCAAAGTAATGGGTCTTTGCAAATTGACTATAAATAAGGGAAGTGTTGTGGAACGGCAAAATTTACTGAATGATCAATTTCGTGGTCTTCTACGGTTAACACGCTGGAATGAGCATGTTGCTTTTGTTATTCCCCTCACATTACTTGGTAGTCTTCTGGCTGTATACCTCAATAAAGTCTCACTCGATTGGCGCTTATTTGCGATTATCGGGGCTAATATTATTGCCGTAAGCTGTGGTTTCATGATAAATGACATTGAGGATGCGCCGGATGATGCACTCGATCCTGACCGCGCCGCACGTAATCCGATTGCTTCCGGTGAAGTGACTTTACGCACTGGCTACCGAACTTATTATTTATTAACGGTATTTGCTTTATTTTTGTATTTCCTGAGTGGCATTATTATTTTATTCATTAGCCTGATTATGATGGTGCTTTCACACTTATATTCATGGCGACCCATTCGCCTAAAAGCCCTGCCCATCGTAGATATTCTCTCGCACTCACTTCTTTTAGGCGGATTCCTCGCTATTTCTGGCTATCTCGTCTATTCAGGTAGCCCTGGCAAAGCATGGTGGGTCATCGCCAGCGCGACCTTTGGTTCAGTCTACGGACAGTTTTATAATCAACTGCGTGATTACAACATGGATAAAGCCGCAGGATTGTTCAATACAGCGATTATGCTTGGACCGAAGAATACAAAACGGATTATGTACGTCACGATTTGCATGGCAGTTTTTTGCCTGATTGTGGCAATTGTTGTACAAACCTTTCCTATTGGGTTGCTTATCGCAACGGTATTCGGCTTTGTCATCAGCGCACGCTATAAGGGACAAGCCGGTGTAGATATGCGGGGTGGACAGGCAGTAGAACCCAGTGGCGCACAACAAATACGCGGGCTAATCCTCTTCAACTGTATCATTCTATGCTGGTTCTTTTATGTGCTTGCCGGGCAGATGTTCGCCGTTGTTTAACCGACAAAACAGCTTTTACGAAATGTGGATGCGCCGTTAACCAACGGCGTTTTTTGTCTAACCAAATAGTGAATTGCGTTGCATCCCTGATAAACACCCCCTATAATGTCGCACAAACGACGTAACCATGTCATAGGAGCATATACAACTCAATATGAATCTCAGTGATATTCATGGCATACTTTTCAACGCACACATTTTATATTCCGTTTTTCTAGGTATTTGGGCGGCGATCATGGCTTCACGCAACGAAGCGATTTCCGGCAATTATTGGGGCGCAGTTGCCACTTACACGGGACTAGCGGGCATCATACTGTTACTTGGAATCATCATGACGCTACAAGGATTACGTCCAGATCGCCTGACGCTTTATTTTTTGTATATGGCGTTTCTGGTGGTGATTATGCCGGGATTGTTTAGCATGTTGCGTGGGCGTGATGATCGGAGCGCGGCGATTGCCTTTGCAATGTTAGCATTTTTTAATGCCTCCGTCTCAATAAGCATGATGGATCGTCTGGTCACCGGACCCTGGACTTAACGGATCGTTCATGCGAATTTTCTCCACCGTATTGATTTTACTTTCGTTACTATTGCTATCTGCCTGCGAGCAAGAGGCGACTCCTTTTCCTATTGAACTACCAGCAACCGAAACACCAGCACTAGCAGAGAATAGCCTACCTCCCCTACGCTATGGGGTTTCCGTTAATGCAACTAACATTATCCCTGCGTTAGGGAGCAATTCTGAACTTGTCATTATTTCAGAGGCGATTGATCCGAATCAGCTGGGTAGCTCGTTCGACCTGTTATTAACCTTCGGGCAAGTGGACGGTTGGACACAGGGCACGCCGATCACCGTAAGCCTAATTCTGTTACCCCTACAACCGCCTGAGCTGAATATAATCGTTAGTGATTCAATTTCAGCGCAGGAGATCATTGATTCATTAGCAGTTTTCGGCGGGACATCGCTCTATAACCCAGCACGGGTAAAGACGGAACTCCGCGATGAACTCGCAAATATGGGCAGACCTGATGGTTTCAGCCTGAGTATTGGATATATCAATGTGCCGGGTGCAGAGTTCATTTCTAGTCAGTTCAGCGCAGTCAATATAGACACCCGTGCTGAACCCCTGTCTCTACAGGATATTCGGAACGGGCTTCAGAACAATATGCTTCAAATTGGTGTGGTTGTCTGGTCATCTGAGGACGAGCGTAATTCGTGGATGACGGAATTTCCTGATGCAACACTACTTGATCTTTATAGCTTGCCCATCAGCTATCTCGTTGTTCCAGAATATACGGTAGAATTCGGCACATTAAACTTTCCGATTATCACACGATAAACGCCAATAGTTATGAAACTGATTCTAACACACCAGAATGCGGACTTTGACGCGATTGCTTCACAGCTTGCCGCCAGCAAATTGTATACAGATTTTACGCCTGTTCTACCTGAACGCCTCAACCGGAATGTCCAAAAATTTATCACGTTGTATCAAAATGGTCTTCCGTTCAAAATATGGGATGATGTGATTAAGCCAACCACGACAGCTACAAAAGCGATTGAACAGGTTATCCTAGTTGACACACAGACGCTTCCTGACGCGTCACTTACCCTAGACTCAGATACACCACTCTTGATTTTCGATCACCATACCCGCCGCGCTAAAAATAGTGATCGGGTGGATTTTCAGGGTGAGGTCATCGGCTCCACAACAACCCTGCTTTGCGAACAGCTTCAGAAAAAAAACATTCCTATAACGTCGCTTGAAGCCACTTTATTAGCGCTCGGCATCTATGAAGACACAGGTTCACTTACATATGACATCACCACACCACGCGACATCACGATGGCGAGCTGGCTACTATCACAAAACGCGGCACTAGACACCCTTCGTAGCTTCTTAGCGCCACCACTCAGCATCGAGCAACAAAATCTGCTCGAACAATTGGTAATAAGCGCCGAAAGCCGGATCATTCATGGACAGAGCATTGTCGTTAGTGGCGCTCGTTCCGAGATTTATATTGAGCAGGTCAATAGTGTCACGCATCGGCTGAATGATATTCTTGATCCGGCGGCATTGTTCGTCGTCGTAGAAATGCCGGGTGGAATTCAACTCGTTTGCCGTGCAAATGGTAATGTGCTTGATGTGGGCGAAATCGCCCGGATGTTCGGCGGGGGTGGTCATGCTGTCGCCGCCGCCGCACACCTTGAAAATCAAGCCCTTGAGCATGTGATTGAAAAGCTCTGGTCACTGATTACATCAAATGTACAGCCCATCTCTACTGTCGCCGAACTGATGTCGTATGGCACACAAACCGTAGACGCGAACGCATTGCTGGTCGATATTATCCAACAGATGAGACGAATCGGTCACGAAGGATTTCCCGTTATTGATGCTGGTAAAGTGATCGGATTGTTGACACGACGCGATGCAGATCGAGCGTTAGAACACCAACTAAACAAGACGCGCGTTCGGGATGTGATGAACAGCGGCGAGGTAACCATAAAAGCATCCGATTCTGTTTCAACGCTGGAACAACTCATGGTTGACTCTGGTTGGGGGCAAATTCCGGTGATTGACGCGCACAACACGCTTATCGGTATTGTCACACGTACAGACTTGATTAAACATTGGGCAAAAAGCCATCCAGCATCAGCGCAATCAGGTTATCCTAGCATAGAGCAAGACACTATTTTACAGGTGCTTGGCGCAACATTTGCCCGATTACTAGACGCAGTTGCAGGCGCGGCACAAAGCGAAAATCTCAATGTCTATGTGGTTGGTGGGGTTGTGCGTGATGTGTTGCTCAACCGTCCTAATTATGACATTGATTTTGTCGTAGAAGGTAACGCCATCCAATTTGTTTCTAAACTCGTTAAACAGTATGGCGGAACATTCAGCAGTTTTGAGCCTTTCGGGACAGCAAAATGGTTGTTGGATGCGGAAGTCATTAGTAAGCTAGACCTGAATCAGCAGGATGTACCGCATCATATTGATTTCGCCTCGTCACGTAACGAATTTTATGAGCGTCCCACCGCCCTACCCACGGTGTACTCAGGTTCGATTAAGCTCGACTTACACCGCCGTGACTTTACGATCAACACCCTCGCTGTGCAGATTAGTCCGGCGGGGATGCGCGGGCGTATTCTTGATTTTTATAACGGCATGAGCGACCTCAACAATGGCTTCATCCGTGTACTCCACAGCTTGAGCTTTGTCGATGACCCGACGCGTATCTTACGTGCTGTGCGCTTCGAGCAACGTTTGAATTTTGAAATTGAAGCCCGCACAAGCGAACTTATTACGTCTGCCCTGCCCATGCTAGAGCGTATCACAGGCGAACGTATTCGTAATGAACTTACGCTCCTATTAAATGAGCCAGAGCCGGAAAATGGCTTTCGCAAATTGGAACAGCGCGAGATATTACGTGCTATTCATCCCACCTTTACCCTGAGCCAGAATTTGGGCGACTATTTTCAGCGAGTTCTTGAAAAACAGATAGATTGGATCATCACAGTTGAAAACTTGTCTGATTTTTTGTGGCATTTTGTGCTGATTTCCGTAAATCCAGAAGATATTGATGATCTATGCGAGCGCCTACTCTTTAGCCAGTCGCTCACAAAATCATTCCGGCAAACCGCACAACTCTCACAGGACGCGTCCAGATTAATTACGCTAGACGGAACAATTAGCCAACTAACACGACAGATGGAGCAGATTTCTGATATAGCCCTAGCAAGCATGTTGGTTACATCTAATAAACAAGATTTGAAGACGAAAATCCGGAATTACCTGACTCAATGGCGCAACGTAAAAGCAATAACAACCGGAAATGATTTACAAAAAATGGGGCTAAAACCGGGTCCATACTTCAAAAGCATTCTGGATCGTTTACGTGATGCGCGGCTAAACGGGGAAGTAACCACTGACATCGAAGAAATCCGCCTGCGTGATTCTCTAATAACGGAGCTAAGGGATGACCGTATTTGAACCAACTGCCCTACAACTAAAACTAGCCGTTGAGATTCGTATCGCGGAAAGCACCGACATTCCTAAATTAGAATGGTATGGGCAATTTAAGCATTTCCGCACCTTACTTCGCCGTGCCTATCGAGAACAGGTGCAGGGGCGGCGCGTGTTACTGGTTGCAGATTTGAATAACTTCCCCATTGGTCAACTTTTCATCCAATTACAGAGCAACAATCCGCGCATCGCTGATGGAAAGAAACGCGCCTATCTTTATTCCTTCCGTGTGATGGATATGTTCAGGGGACAGGGTATCGGTACGTTGCTGATAAAAACCGCAGAAAACATGATCGTTGACAAAGGCTTTACGATGATGACGATTGCTGTCGCCAAAGACAATCATGGCGCACTCCGCTTATATCAGCGTCTTGGTTATCGGAAATTTGCGGAAGACTCTGGTCGATGGACGTATACGGATCATCTCGGCGTAATTCAACAAATGAACGAACCCTGTTGGATATTGGAAAAAAACTTGATATTGCGCTAAAATGCAAAAGTTACGTTCGTTCAACACCAATTTCATAAATAATTAACAAACGTAACATGAAAACAGACTATACTAACGTATGGAATGTGTAACATCTATAGGATAGGTCTAAGGTTTTTTATATATGGCAACTATACAAAAAACAGTCCAAATAACGCGCTGGACAGGTGGTCAACATCCCACCCTACCTAACATAACGCGCATTATGCAACAAGAAGGACTGCGCCCCTATATGTGGATGAACATGGCGAATCATCGCTATGCAATTCGCTCACATGGCTATAACAAAGTGCTCTACGTAATTGAAGGTACGCTCGACATCATTCTGCCGGACTCAAATGAACAAGTCCGCCTCCGTTCAGGAGATCGCGTCGATGTGCCCGCCGGCGTGCGTCATGGCACCATCGTCGGTAATGGCGGTGCAAAATGTGTTGAAGCCTCTCGCGGTACACGTACCCGTTAATCCCCACAACCATAACTTTTGGGGAGAACACGGCTGTTTTCCCCAAAATCACGTTTTCTTCATCCTCCCAAAAAAATTTAATTCAGTAACTGATCTTCCCCCTACTCATTACACAACATGGAGGGGTATAGTTATACTTACTGATGTAAGAAATACGGAAGATTTTATCGGTAGAATTCGTCATGTGAGCAGTGATAAACATGGTCGAGGTTGATAGTTATGTTTGAAGTTGTAATTACATTTATTGCGGGCATTGTCTCGTTTATTTCTCCGTGTGTATTGCCGCTTGTACCCGCATATATCGGGTATATGGGCGGACGGGTAACAAATACGGTTGCCGCGCAAGTCGCAGTCAATGCAGACGGAACAGCCGTCGCCACAGGTAGACCGGCATCAGTGCGCTTCAGTACATTTTTGCATGGTGTGGCTTTTGTTGCGGGCTTTACGTTCATCTTTGTCTTGCTCGGTGTATTGAGTACTGCGGTGCTACAGCAATTCGGCGGACGAAACATCGTATTGGATATCATCGGGCGTATCGGTGGCATCATCATTATTTTCTTCGGCTTACACTTTATGGGCATCATGCCGTCGCTATTTTTGCGGATAAAAGGCATGGATCGTGAAAATATCAACACTGCGCCATTCCTAATCGCAAGTATCACATTTGCCGTCGCTGGCGCGCTCTTGTTTATGTGGGGATTGACGGGCACGGTCACTCCCTGGAATCCGCCACTTTTCCGTGAACCACCCACATGGGCAATCATTGCTGGTGGGGTTGGTGGATTAGCCACAATAGCACTGATGGCAATGGGCGGCGCATTTACCCAACCAGTCACCTTCTGGAACAAGGCGATCAATACCATCGAACGTGCCCTATACGCAGATACCCGCCGAGAAATGGTCGCAAAGGGCGATCAAGGCTTTGGTGGCTCGGCAATAATGGGAATCGTATTCGCCGCTGGATGGACACCCTGTATTGGCCCTATGCTCGGTTCCGCAATGACCTTAGCCGTCAGCAGTGGCGCAGATGCCGCACGCGGTGGGGTACTACTCGCCGCTTATTCGCTCGGTCTTGGTATACCGTTTCTGTTGACCGCCTTGATGCTCGATAGTGCTCAAGGAATTTTACGTAAACTACAACGTCAGATGCGCCTCATTGAGCTAATCAGTGGCGCGTTTCTGGTTTTAATTGGTATTCTCATTGCAACGGGACAACTTCAGTCGTTGAGTTTGCGCTTTTCCAATCAATTTGCGGATGTGTCCACCCGTATCGAGAGTTGTGTCGTCGGTTTCTTTGAAGGAGATGTCCCGTTTAATCAAGTAGGTGGTTGCCTTAATGGTGACGAAGTCGAAGTAAGTGCTGAAACTGCCACAAACGTAAATTCGATAGAAAATTCTTCTGTAGGGTCAAGTTTCACACCAAACACAACTATTGAAGGTTTAGCGGCAAACAGCGAGCCTGTCACAGGGCTTCGCATCGGCAATCGTGCGCCGAATTTTGAAACTACTCTATTAGACGGAACTCCGGTGAGCCTGGAAGACTTTCTTGGACAAACGGTGTTGCTGAATTTCTGGTATACTGCCTGCCCCCCCTGCGAGATAGAAATGCCGGATATTCAGGAAGCCTACGAGACTTATTTAGAACAGGGCTTTGTTGTTCTGGCGATTAATCGTGAAGAACAACCGGAAAACATCTTGCCGTTTGCCAACAACTTGAACTTAACGTTTCCGATTCTCCTTGACGAAGAAGGGGATATTCAAGCACAATATGATATTCGTGGCTATCCCACTACATTTGTGATTGACCGTGACGGCATCATTCGACACTGGAATCCGGGCTTCTTAACAGCCACTCAAATTCAAGAGTTCATTGAGGATTCGCTCTCATAATGCGAAATCAGCTTTACCAATTGAGCCTTTATATTAGCGCCGCTGTCACCATACTTCTGGCAGTGGCGCTTCTTGTTGGCACTGGCTTACCACAACGCCAAAACTTTACCGGAGAAATTATTGCGGGTGCATGGGTTGCACCGGAAATCAACGCGATTGCTCCACAAATTCTCCAAACAACGCTTGCAGACGAGCAAATTAACTTGCAAAATCTACAGGGGTATCCCGTCATCATCAATTTTTGGGCAACATGGTGCGTCCCATGTAGACTTGAGATGCCGGAATTGCAATCACTTTACGAGCAATATCAGAATGACGGGTTAAAAATCATCGCCGTAAACATGGGTGAAAGTCGGTCAACGGTCAATAACTGGATCAATGAATTCGGATATACTTTTGACGTGATTTTGGATCAGAATCAAACTCTATTTGAGCAGTATCAAGTACGTGGGCAGCCTTCAACCTATATTGTTTCACCTCAGGGGATCATCACACACATCTTTTATGGTGCGACCACCGAACGCAGTCTTTTAAACGCGCTATCGCCATTTTTAGAAGGATAGTGCGACAAGGAAAGGTAGTTTAATGGCAGAAAAAGCACCTTCAGCATTTGGATTAAGATTAAATATATGGCTATTGCGCATTAGCCGAAACTGGATACGCGTTGTTACTGTTTTTCTAGCAATTTATGTATCGTTACCCGTGGTAGCCCCAACGCTTATGGCGGCAGGTTTGACCGGACCGGGACGCGCACTCTACACTATTTATAGTCCGTTTTGCCATCAATTCGGTTTCCGATCTTTCTATCTATTCGGTGATCAACCTGTTTATCCACGAGAGATCGCCGGTTCGGATTGGACACCCTACGAAGCCTACACGAATGAGGTGGATGAGTTTTCATCATTTAGCCAAAATGATGAATTCACGCTCGATTGGACGCTCGCGCATAAGAATTACCCCGGTAATGACCAGATGGGATATAAAACTGCCTTGTGCGAACGCGATATGTTCATCTATTTTGCGTTGTTTATTGGCGCAGTCCTTTACAGTCGTCCCGCAGTACGCCGTCGGTTACGTCCCTTACCCATCTGGCTTTATGTTATCTTAGGGGTATTACCGATTGCGATTGACGGATTCAGCCAATTGCTGGGTTATCCACCTTTTGAATTATGGGCACCGAGAGAGACCTTACCGGTTTTCAGAGTGGTTACAGGCTTTCTCTTTGGCATTATGACTGCGTGGCTCGGTTTTCCGTATATCAACAGTGCTATGCAAGATACACAGCATGAAATAGAGCATAAATTACGGGGTCGCGGCATCGACGTGTAGTGCGATTTAGTGATTGGTAAAGAATTACAGCGGCGTTCCAGTTAATCAAATAAACAATAAAAAATCCCCTGACCGGATAGTCAGGGGATTTTTGTTTATCTAACTTAGTCTAGCTATTCACCACCACCACTGCTGATCGGTGTAGGCGGTGGTTGCCGCGGGGTATTCGTCGGCGTGTTGGTGATCGTCGGTGTATTCGACGGCGTTTGCGTTGGTCCCGGTGTCCATGTACGCGATGGCGTATTGGTTGGACGGGTCGGGGTCGGTGTACGCGTCGGTCCCGGTGTATTAGTCGGACGTGGCGTGTTCGTAGCCGCTGGAGGAATGCTGGTCGCAAGGAAGATGCTACCTGCATTACCACCGCCACCACTGCCACCGCTACCACCCGTGCTACCGCAACCAATGTCAAACGTTGTCCCGTTGAACATGTACGGCAGAACACCAAATGCCGAATTCAGATCAGATCCAGTACCACCAAAGTCGAGGTACATACTCGTCACACTAAGGGGCGGGAACGAATATGGCGTAAATGTGCCTTCGCCCGGAGTCGTATTCGGATTCTGATCTCCACCAGATGTACTTCGCCAAATCGGTACTGATAGCGGATCATCAGGGTTATTACCACCCGCGGTGATCTTATCCAGCGTTAGAATACCGGGCGCTAATCCCAATTGGGCGGGCGTGGGCCATACGATTGTAAAGTCGCGGATGTCCGCTACCGCAGTTGGGCGGTTATTGTAAACACGGATCACAACTACGCCGAATGTCTCGAAACCACCCCATTCAACCCGTACCTGACTGGACGCGCAATCTGGTGTGTATGTGTCCGTCGCATTAGGGTCAAACGGAGCCTCTGTAGGTGGTGGCGGTTCTGGCGGCAACTCAAGCGTAATGGCACATGGTGGTGCTGTCACATTTCCTGCCGCATCGTAATTCGTGAAGTAGAAAACGGAGCCACCAAAGTCCCATTGTGTGAACACATCAGTTATGCTGTTACCGGAGTTCAGGAACTGCCCTTGCCAGAGCGAGATTTGTCCACCACCGCGAACATCACGATTAGCGAATACAAAATTATCGTAATCATCGTTAGCGCTATTTGGATCATCTACAAAACCGCCCGTATCGAACACACGATTTTCGCCCGTACCGCCCGGTTCCTGACCAGACCAATGAATTTCCGACTCTAGTGACATCGTGCCAAGATAGCGGTTTTGATATTCTGTGCCGGCACGAACGCGCCAACGTAGCTCAACCCGTTCCAATTCTGTCGTCTGGGAATTCAAGTTTTCAATTTGTATAAAGACCTGATTACGGAAGAAGCTCAAGTCGCTGACGATGATCGCATTACACTGGAACGGTCCAGGTGTGGGCGAAGGTGGATCAGTCGGCGTATACGATATTGTCGGCGTAGGCGTACGCGTACCTGTTGGCGTATATGTAGACGTTGCCACTGCTGGTGTTGGTGTAGCAAGGTCTTCAGCGCCGGGAGCACTCCCCTGCACTGCGCTTAAGGCACGCGATGCACGGAAGGATTCATTCACGCCGGAGCGCCGCGCTTCCATCTGAACGAAGTCGGCAACACCAATCGGCGTAATTAATGGATGATTAAATGTAACAACCAGCGTCACACGATCACCCGGTGCACCCGGATCAATCCAGCGCAGACCGGCATTATTTGTTGCATTTGCATCAACCGGCGGCACCTCATTGAGCATACAGAACGGCTCCGCGTACATATCTAGCTGTTCTTGCGGGGCACTTTCTGGCCCATCATCAAGTACCGTTAGGAAACGCGTTTCCGTGCCGCCTTCACCAGTAACAGGATCATCAGCATCAAATGGTATGGAACTAGCGGTGTAGAACGCTCTAGAACTGCACATCATCACGTTAAACCAGAGACGTTGATTACTCCGGCGTAACGGACGATCCCAAATCTGCATAAGATATTCGCGAACAGCTTCAGATGGATTACCGAGATTTGCTTCCAGCGCCAATCCAATCTGATTATTCTCCAAAGAGATACCTGCCGCCGCACGCCTTGCCTCATCAGTGATCGACAGAATACGTGCAATATCCTTACGGCGTTCCTGATGATCGTCGTTGGTGGGGTCGCAATCTTCGCCATCATACCAGGTTGCATAAAGGCTTTCATATCCGCCAGAAAATACTTCAACTTCGTATGCGCTATCTAGCGGATCAGGACGTTCCGTGGACAACGTTCCACGATAATCACCCGTAAGACAGGGCACTAAATCCTGTTCAATCTGGCTCGGGACAAGTGTGTTATCAACAGGAGCAACGGCACTCACTATATAATCCGACTCTGTCAACAATTCATAACGATCCCGATTATATTGCCCGGTTGTCGCGTAACGGGTTGCTTCTCTCGCGGCATTTTGCAAGGTCACCCACGCCTGAAACAACCGTCCAAACTCGATAATTCCGAAGATGAGCAGGAGGAGGATGGGTATCGTTAACCCAAACTCCGCCATAGTTTGCCCTCTTCGCCGCCTTACATAATTCCCATTTGATTTTTCCATTAGCATACCACCTCTGCCCTATGTTCTATCCAGCAAGTCGTGTAAACATGCGGGATGCGATCTCATCGAATACGACTTGAAGTTCTTCTTCACCCGGCGCATTAAAGTAGTTACCACAGCTTTCCGTCGGCGGTAAAAATTCCACATCGCCTGTACCGGGGTCATAGCCACCAAGGTCACCAGCACCGGTTGATGGCGGCTCACAGATACCCGGTGCGCCATATTCGGTAGCCGTTCGTGAACCGTTTAGGAATGTATCATCAAGATAGTCTTGTTGATAATTGGTATCAATATCGAAATTGTCGCCGACATCCGCGATATAGCGAAGCAATTCTTCACCAAGGCAATCCGGGATATTGTCATCACATGACCCCGGATTATTAGGTCCGGTACGACCATTATCAAAATTCAACCCGAAACCGATTGTAAAGATCGTCGGCAAACCTTCTATATCGCTATTAGGATCATTTACATGACCCACAAAATCAGCCCAATCGCGTGCATAGTCGTCCACATCATAATACAGATCACATCCTGCACCGATTGCGGGATCTAGCGGATAATCCCCCACATCAATATCATAAATACGACCTAACCTTGCGTTCTCTGCTTGATCCAACGAACCATCGTAATTGATATCAAATGCGCCGGGACCAAACCCTACATCATAACTACCATCAGTCCCTACACTACTATCGCCACCATTCACTGCTGGAACAGGTGGATAACAAAAATGACGTGTTTCCGGTCTTTCATCAAGGCAGAACGGGAACACAACTGTACCCTCTGCCGCCGTGTCTGTTAGTTCGCCAAATCGTGCCTCACCCGTAAGGATATTGACCTCACCATAAGGACATACACCAAACGCACCGTATTGACCCGCAATCCCGTAGATCTGCGGTGATGTTACAGCACCAGTGCCATCAGTAAGATAGGGTGAAACATTGGCATAAGGACGTGCAGAAGTCGCTGGTACGGCATGACGACGCGCAGGGTCACTTGCACCCGCCGCACCATCACTGAGCATAATCATCACCCACACTGTACCTTCACTACGGCTGGTTGATGGATCAGTCAGGGCATTGTTACCTTCTCGCAATGCCGCGCCAATATTCGTACCACGACAAGAAGCCCACAGTTCATAGCTATTCGCAGGTGACAAGCCATAAACGGTTGCCGGACCTCTCCAGGGATCGTATCGCAAATCAGGGGTCATGATATTCCAGAGAGCTTCAGAACCATCAATCGGGGTTCCATTAGGCAATGTAGGTCCCGGATCGCCGGTTCGTGTTGCATAACGCGACCATGGATAACGCATCGCCGCATTCTGGAAGGGACAATTGTTAATGACGGGATAATCATTATAGGAAAATGGATTCCCGCCAAAACCATCATCTATTCCCAGTGCATCGTAGACAATCGGAACAGATTGACCGTTAGTATCAGTACCCTGTGCAAAACCGTTCCAACCACCGTTGAATTCATCCCAATCATAGAAGTTCGGATCAGCACGTACACCAATCATCCGATTCAGTGTATCCATGGCGGTCTGACGATCTTCAATCATGTGCGTCAGGTTTTGAGCGTTATTTGTTCCATCTGGATCAATCACGAAGGCGGTACGGTCAAACGTTACAAAACCAACACGATCACCGCGTACAAAGTCAACACGCTCAAGGAACAAACGGGTCGCATCACGCGCACTTCTGAACGGTTCACAAATCAAATCCGAAAAGTCGTTATCCGCCGCTTGCGAGGGGGTACCCACAGGGTTAACGATGATGTCACCGGGGTTAGCGAGATCCCCATTAGCGCCAATGGTAGGATCCTGAATGCGATTACCCGGATCATTACAGCAACCGTAGAAATTATAGGTTGGAACGAAATTACCCCAGTTCCCACCAAAAGAACCATAAGTCTTCCCATTAGCGGCATATAAGTCCAGAATATCATCCGGCACTACCAAACTCTGAGAATAGGGATGGAAGCGCACACGACATTCTGATCTCGGTTGAACTTGACCAGCGGGGAATCCAGCGGGTACAAACGCATCTACCCAATAACTTTCATTGGCAGTTGGATCGTTACCCCCCGGACCCAGTTCATCATAATATAAGCGCCCGTTCACTTCACCCTGAGTAGCACCTAGCAAATGTGCTTGCCAGAATTCTTCTTCAAGCGCAGTGTATGGATCAGTACTGACAAATGCTGTACCTGATAAATATTCACGCGCGAAAATCGTGTTTGGCTCACTAAAGCTAGTCGTGGGGTTGGGTTCAAAATAATGACTATATTGCCACGCGGTTGGCGGCACATAGGCATACCCTTGCCCTACATCTGTCCAATCTTCATAAGTTGTGTCAAAGAGCATAGACTCAGACACATCCATAATAAGGACCACATCCAACACCGCTGTCTCTGAAACAGCAGAGGCAGTTAGTGTAATAGAAGTAAACCCTAACAATCGCAAAAAGACCGTCGGAGATTCAATCTCTGCCGTAACGCGTACCAGCTTTCGCTGATCTGCGGTGCACAAGGTTTCATCAATCTGATCGCCCACTGTATCCGGGTCAATGTCCACCCCTTGTGCGGTATGGCAAGTTTCGACCTCAACAAAGCGCGGGTCAAGATTATGGAATTCAATGAATTGGCGTGCCGCCAAACCAACCTCACCCATTGATCGATCCTGCCGCATCTGTCCTGCGGCGGCAATCGAGGCGCTATCTACCGCTCGTCTAAGCGTATTAAAGCGCACAAAGAGGATGGAAATATCCACTGCGATACCCACAATTGCTAACAAGCCGACCATACCCAGCGCAAGAATTACGATAGATTGACCAGTCTGGCTCTTGCGTAAAAATCGCTTCAACCGTTTCGATACCATCATTTTATACCCTATCGATATTGAATATTCGGTTCTACAGCAGGCACAGGGAACGCAGACCAGACATAAATCGTCGTCCGATCATCACCCAATGCCGTCATTACCGGAGAAAACACCGGCAGGTTAAGCAACAACCGATGTTGCCACCACATTTCTACAAGCACAATGCCCTGACTCGGCAAAAATTGACCGTTGTCTGTGCTTGTGTCCAAACATACACCATCACGGCATACATTCTCCCCCACAGTCAACTCAAATTCAGGCACCGTCATGCGTTCCTGAATATCATAAATCGACCACTCAGAGCCATAGCAGTCTAAATCAAACACCTCTATTGAGCCATCTGCGTATTCCACTTCTACAGGCTCTACTCTGTGTTGCCCATAGATGGAAAATCCGCGTTGAAGCTCGCGCGCGGCTGGTAGATCCCATCCATCAAGTTCGATGGGTGTTTCTGCAATCAAGTCTCCATCAAGGTCAACTAAATCAGGGAAAGTGTTGTTGTTATAATAATCGAATGGGTCACGTTCGACACGATCTGCATTCCCACCTATAACAAGCACACCATTAACCATTCTATCCGCGAGTTTATTGCATTCGTTCGCAATGCTTGGATAACGACCAACAACAACAGGAATCCAGCCGGGTTCGTACTCATCGATATCAATCTGAGGTCCGTAACCGTTTTCAAAATCTAAATCACCGAATGGATCGTTCTGCAACGTCTGAACGGCAAAGACTGAAATCACAATGTCATCTACACCATTTGTTTCGTCCATGACCAATGGATCAAGCGAATTCAGCATCTGGCAATAAATGATGTTGTAAAAACCGGTGCTAGCGCCTGGATCGCTACCTACGCAAGTACGAACCGCTTCGCGCTGTGCCTCTAGGCTGTTATTGCCATCCAGGCTTGTACCTGGGCCACCCGTCCGGCTTTCCGGGAGAATGCTCAAATTGAGCAAATCGGTGTTTGCCTCCCATGCCAACGGGCTATTGTCCCCTGTAAGCACCGTACCACGCCTTGCGCCAACCTTTGCCACTTCTTGAATTGTTAGGTAGTTATTGGCAAGCCAGCCAATTTCAACGACCCCAACAATAAGAATAATTAAGATTGGCATGATGAATACCATCTCAACAATACTTTGCCCTTTGTTAGAGGGACCGTACTCTGAGGGTGTACCATCTAATATCTCTAAAGTTTTCTTGAATAATCCGAACATCTTAACGAATCCTATCAATGCATTGATGGATGATGACATGAATATCATACCATGAGGGTGGCAAATCGAGGTGCTAGGAGTTGTAAGGAAATGATAGGATTTTGTTTACAGATGCCTGGTTTTGACGCATATTAAATCCAGACATCTGCAATAAAGCGTATTACATAGAAGTTAAACCGATGAGGGGTAAGGTGTATCAGCAAAATCAATGTGCGCGTGGATGGAATATCCACGTCCATGACGCGACTGTATAATATCTGGATGATCAGGATTTGGTTCTAATTTACGGCGCAAATTACGGATGTGATTGCGTACCAGAGCCGCATCACCTACCCCGTCTGGATAATTCCAAACACCGGTAAGTAAGTCCTGTGTGCCATGCCATTTGTTTGGCGCGTTACACAGATAATTGAGCAGGTCAAATTCAATACGCGTTAACATAACCTCACGCGAATCCACAAATACCTGATAAGTTCCACTTACAATGCGTAAAGCCACGGTATCATCAGATGCGAAATTGTTAGAGCGTCGCAAATGTGCACGTACCCGCGCCGCCAATTCACGCACAGCAAAGGGCTTGCGAATATAATCGTCGCCACCTGCTTCAAGGGCTTCCGCAACACTATATGACCCATGATGTCCTGTGAGAAATATCACAGGCACGCCTGATAGTTCAGAAATGCCACGAATACGACGACAAATACTGATACCATCAGATTTTGGCAAAGTCAGATCCAAAATAAATAAATCAGGCTTAACTGAATCTAATATGGAAAATAATTCCTGACTTGAATGGGCTTTATAAACTTGATAGCCTTCGTTATCAAGAGTATCTTCAATCATCCGCAAAACTGAGCTATCGTCATCTACTACTATGATTTTGCACATAAGCAACGCCTACTTTATTAACGAATTTCATATATTAAGTATAGCGTGATATGCGTGATTCGTTCGGAAGATTTTATGAATTTTTGCGGATCCCTTAACGTAACCTTCAGAAATAATTGAAGCCTTCAATACGTTTCTTATTATGAACCCACAGTAAAACCCGCATGGCACCGTTTCACGGGTTTTGTTCTGGCACAACTTCGCTAAGATGACATCATATAGCCCACACCATGAATCGTACGCACATATTTACGAGTCGGGTCTTTTTCAATTTTCGCACGCAAATTTCTGACATGCGCTCTCACTAAATCAGGATCGCCTGCATCAGGCGGATAATCCCATACAGCTTGTAAAAGATGCGATAGCGATAAGACTTGATCTACATGCTCCATAAAATACCGCAGTAAGCGATGTTCCGTAGAAGTTAATTGAATAGTCTTGTCATTGATATATGCCTGATACGTGTCTGAATCCAGTCGTAAATTTCCTAAATTCATGACTGCGTTTGTGCGACGCTCACGGGATACCCGACGCAAAAGCGCGTGTACACGAGCACGTAACTCCGCTAATTCGAATGGTTTGACCACATAATCATCTGCGCCAGCATCTAGCCCATCAACAATATCATCGGTACTACCCTTTGCCGTTAAGAATAGAATTGGCAAGGCGACGAAACGCGAATCCCGCCGAATATGTTTACAGACAGCTATACCATCCATTTCTGGCATGATAATATCTAGCACAACCAGATCAGGTTGTTTGTTTTCAAGAAATTCGAGCGCCTTTTTTCCTGCATTCAATGCAGTAACTTCAAAATCTTCGCGCCGCAGTACACGTTCTAACGTTCCAAGCACTTCTGGATCATCATCAACTGCTAAGATGTGCGCCATAGTCTAATCCTTACCTCGTTTTCTAGTAAGTTGTGGCAGAGTTATTGATTATAGATAGTTGCCGGCAATCTTACGATGAAACTCGTATGATGCGCAGGGTAATCGCATCAAATTCGAGTGAGCAGTTGCAACAAGAATGAATTGTCCATTGCAGCGCGGAAACGTTTTTGCCTCAAACTGCTCTTGGTTTTATTCTGTTTGAGTAGATTCAGTGCAATGGTGCGGAGCACAGC
>JAVJSU010000017.1:0-53688 GCA_040219275.1 Aggregatilineales bacterium
GCTGTGCTCCGCACCATTGCACTGAATCTACTCAAACAGAATAAAACCAAGAGCAGTTTGAGGCAAAAACGTTTCCGCGCTGCAATGGACAATTCATTCTTGTTGCAACTGCTCACTCGAATTTGATGCGATTACCCTGAATGATATTTCGAGCAACGAAAAATTAGTTAGATTTATGGCATCTGAGTGTCGAACTCGACGAAGAATGTTCTCCGAAAAGCTTGTAGATATGCACATCAAAACTCTTGCAAATCACAGAGCAACTTCAGTCCTTTTACCAACGAACATTAATGAACCATGCTATATTCTTTTACTTTTACCATTATTGGAGGCTGATTATGAGATATATCGAGAAGTAAGGAGAGGATTTCTACATGCTTGTTGTATGGTCGCCAAACTAAAATATCCTAATCTAAGTGATTTCATTGGCATTGCAACAGAGACTGTTGTAACAGAGTTCTCTTCTGAAGATCTTTTGTATTACGATGGGCGTGATTGGACTGACGAAGAGAGACAAGAAGCAATCACCTTGCAGAATGATTTGGGTCTCTTGGTAAATTTGACAGAGTATAAAACTACTGAGTATGAATATCCTCTTTTACCAAGATATGGGCGCAACGATAAGGGTAAACGAAAAACTCATAAATACCCTAGAAATTCACCCTGCTACTGTGGAAGTGGCATAAAACATAAATACTGTTGTATGCGTAAATGATTTAGTTCAAACTCCCTTATCAAACACAAGTTCACGGCGTTTGAGGGTGGATGGTGAACGGTCAGAAACCCATTCGCAGTAGGGAGTCATCGTCAACGTGGCGAGGCGCAACAGCGTGATGTCGTAATTGACTCGCCAGCCCGCATAATCATGCCAGCATTGCTCACGGTCAGGGCGCAGGGGGATGCCGACTTCTGCGAGACGGTCATACATGCTGTTAAATTCTTCCTGCGTGATGCTGATCGGGTCTGTTGGGAGCGGGTTTTTATCATGCGTGATGTGGAAGAAATCCGCGATGCTACTGAGCGCGTTCGTACCGGAACGGATGACAATACCCGCCTGTGCGCTACGCGGAACATCCACCGTTGAAGCATACAGCGATGCCGCTTCTAGCACCACGCCCGCCGCCACTAACCACGAGCGTTCCGGCGTGGGCGAACGGAAAAAATTCAATGGCGCGAGGGTCGTGTGGCTTTCCTGTAAGCTAGCGAACCAATCCTGCCAATCCTGCCAGAAAGTCGCCATCCGGTTTTCATCGTAAATCACCTGAGAGATGTTCAAAATGTTGAACAACCAGACAATTTCCGCCGGTTCGCCTGCCAACATCCCCAGACGGGTGACGAGTTTTTCCCGCTCAGAAAAGGCGCTGTACATCGTCGGCAAATACCCGATCAACAACGCCACCGCCATCATGCCGAGCGCCGCCTCGCTGAATGCCAGCAGAATCACGGGCATTTCGTCCGTAAATTTGAAGCCAAGCGTCATCAACGACGAGCCACTCATGACCATCGCCTCGCGCAGGCTCAACGTATCGGAGATCACCCAGAACATCAGCGTGTAGCCAATCATAATCAGCATCAACCAGAAGAGAGGCATACTAAGCAGGGTAATGGGTGCGAAGAACGCCATCACACGATCTTTCCGGTTGTAATCGCCGTTACGGATCACGAGGCGAAAAATCTTGCCAAACCACAGAAAAACCGTTGACGTTAATCCGGCGCTATCACTGCGTGGCAAGACGAATGAGCGTACCGCCGAGAGTGCCGTCCATAAGACGATATTCATGCCGATCAAAAAAATAAACACTTTGGCGATAAGGGTTAAAATGTCGGTCATGGATTATCCTGTGTAAAATTCGATGCGATTTGGGTGAAAACTTATTCTCTGGCAACGGTGATTTGATCGGGTTTACGTTCCACCAGACCAAGTCGTGCCGCTAGCAAAGGAAAGCCCGCATAGGCAAATAGCGATACGATGAAATAACGGATGACACGCAAGACTTCTTCGAGTGTACTCTCGTCGTTGACCAGCGCGGCAAATGCGATCCGTAACCCAAAAAACAGGGTGACTAGAATCACGATACCAACGATAAAACATAGCGTCCGTCGGCGAAAATCGCTCGATGCGTCGAAGTGGAAATCCAGCAGATCAATCACCAATCCGCCGATCCCCACGCCCGCCAATAAGCCGAGCAACGCCGCGCCATATTCATCCTGAATCACGAAAACGGTGCCGGCGATGAGTGTCAGTACGATCATGGCGGTTTTGGGTTGAATCGCAAGCCGACTCCACAATTTGGGAAATGGATCAATCAGTCGCAGGAAGAGCATTAGGGCGATGATGCCAAAAATGATCCCGCCGAGCACGTCCTGCGGATAGTGCGCCCCGGCATACATCCGCGCCCAGCCCATCAGCAAAACATAAATCACGACAGCGATGGTTAGCCACGTTCGTTTGTAAACCGTCGCCAGATAGCCCCACACGACGACAGATGCCATCACATGCCCGGATGGAAAACCATAGCCCAAAGCACCAACGATCAAGCGTACATCGTCCGAGACCTGATATGGACGTGGTGTGGCGAACACTTCTTTCAGCACCACGTTGAACAATCCGCCAAAAATGATCGCCAGTAGGAGATGAATCCCTAATTGACGGTTGATGCTCCAGTAGATGAGCGGCAAAACAAACAGAAAAAAGAGGTCATCCCCCATAAACGCGAGCGTTCTCGCCAGCGCATCGAGCACGCTATTGTGCGAGGACTGTAGACTGAGGACAATTTCCAGACCGAGTCCGGTTTCTAACGGGGTTAACATCGGTGAATGTCTTTCTATGTTGGAATCAAAAGCGTGCATAGATTGTACATGGTGTTCGCAAAGTGATGAAATGGGTGTAGTGGATGTAGTCTAGCCGACTCAGCATTGGGCGTAATGCTCTGGTCGCGTTATGCTTATGGCTAGGCGTTTAATTGAACAAAGGAATTTTTGCGATGACTGATCGCCCGACATTGGCTGAATTGATTGACGCGGCACGGATGCACATGGAAACCAACGTGATTCCGGCAATCCGCGATGACCGCAAGCTCTATTTTCGCACACTGGTTGCCATTAATGTGCTCAAAATTGCCGAACGTGAACTTGAACTCGGCGCGGATCAGACAGCGCAGGCATGGGAACGGCTCAATGTGCTTGAAGGAACGGCGACTCCGATGCCACAAAACGAAAACGCCCTGCAAACGGTGCTTGATGATCGGCATAGGGCGCTCGGTGCGCGGATTCGTGCGGGCGATTATGACGGCGCGGAGAATCGTCTAGCCCTGTTCGCGCATCTCGAAGCCTGCACGATAGACCAACTTAAAATTGCTAATCCCAAATATCTACAGCGCATCTTTGCGGAAAATGCCAATCCTGAGCTAGACGCGTGGGAGGGGAGATAGGGGTTAGTTTACAGTTCTCAGTAGACAGTTTTCAGTAAATGACGAATCAAAACGGGCGAGCGATATTTGCCCACCCGTCATTTAGTTGTTTATCGCTATAGACAGGTGATGCCACCGGGCAAGTTGATGACTGTGCCATCCGAGAGAGTCGCCGTGCCATTGGTGGCTGTTGCACCACCGGTATACATCGTATAGACACCGGATGAACCGCTCTGTGGACCACTGTTGGTAGGCACACCACCTACTATCGCAGAGAAATCAACGGTCAGGCTAGCCGGCAAATTGCTCCAGACAAATTCGACAGAATAGGTTACAGGCGGCGCACATTGCCACACCACAGAGAAGCCTGGTCCAGCCGGTCCAACATCAACAGCGGCGCGTTGTAAATTGGCGATGCGCTGTGAGGTACACACGACGCGCCCATTCACCAGCGCCTGCACCTCCCACGCGAAGTTATCAAACCCGCCGCCGATTGTATCCTGCGTCAGGTTGCCGGAGACATTGGTTTCCGCGCCGACAGTATCAAAGGTGGCTGTCCGGCTTTCACCGAAGTTATAGACCACCACGCGATAATTGGTCACGTTGATGTTGGCGGCGTTCCAGAAAAAATCGTTGCGCCCATTGGCTAAACCGAGCGTCGGCGAAGTCGCCACCAGACCGGAGCAACTGCCACCCGTGTTGGTTTGCGGTGTGTCGTCGATTATCTGAATATCAAAATTGGGTAAAATATCACGGAAGGCATCCAGCAGGGCAAGTTCTTCATCGGTTGCGTCGCGGTTATCCAGCCATTGCACAAATTGATTGTTTTCATCCAATTCACCGACGAGCGTTTCTCCGGTGAAGATTTCATCGTCGGTTTCCGCCAGCACATGCCCCCAATGCACCGTCAGCGCAAAGGTATTGTCGGACAGTTGCTTCAAGGTGACAAATGAGCCGACCTCGATATTGATGCCGTTAAGACCGAGATCAACGCGCAATCCTTCCGGGCTATGAATGCCGATCACATCCGGCGCTTCATTACAGGCGGGTTGCCCGAAGCCCGTCGAGAAGTAGAAGGCTTGCATCGGTGAAACCACCGGCGCGGTAGACACGGGTAAATCATCTAACGAGCTATCCGGTTCAAGGTCAATCACGATGGTACTGACCCAACCCACACGGTCACGCCAGACCACGCGCACCCAATCCCGCGCTTCATTGACCGCATCCGCCTGCATCGCTACGCCTTCATCCGCCACGCCGAGCACATTGTTATTCTGGCTGGCACCACTGCGAACATTAGCGCGGGTATTGGCGACCACCGTAATCGGTTCGGTATCCGCCGTAACATCTTCCGGCGCGATGGCATTTTCCACCGCAGATTCACCCAGCATAATAAACGTCACCGCCTGTCCGGGGAGGGTATTCGGTACATTCGCCTGAATATTCATCACGGCGATGCCCCATTGCTCCAATGCCACATCAAGCGGTAGGGTCTGGATGCTATCGACGATATTTAGCGCGGTACGGTCAGACGGATCGTTGAAGAAGTTTTCATCCACCGCTTCACGGAAAGACGAATTGACACTATTGAAGCCGTAACAGGCAGAATTACGATCCAGTAAGCCACAATTCTCGCCTAAATCAGCGATGGCTTGCTCCACAAGTACCGGACAAAGTTCATCATCGCCACCCGCATCATTCTGTGCGCTAATGGGAATGCTTATCATCAGAAATAGAATTCCCATCAGAAATAACATTTTCAGAACACGCATATTTTGCGTCCTTTCATCACGTATTACAGCTTATGTTAAACATCGTAACCGATTTTGTAGGACTATGTGGGGTCATTATGGTTAGGATTTTTTAATATCTGTCGTGCAAGGTAAAATACGGTACACAAAAATAGCTGGAATTTACGAATTTCAATTTTATTGCCTATGATGCGTATGGTCGGCTCACCTAAAAAACCTCTCTATTTCTCGCTGTATCCGCGCCTGATACTGGTCATC
Organism: Aggregatilineales bacterium; assembly: GCA_040219275.1. Lineage (GTDB taxonomy): Bacteria > Chloroflexota > Anaerolineae > Aggregatilineales > Phototrophicaceae > JAVJSU01. Next base: position 5,420 of record JAVJSU010000017.1, read on the forward strand.
ACGGTGATCTGCGTGTTGATAATTGGCGCAACCCTGCTCATCGGTCAGCATTTACAATTTCATGGGGACGTGATCGCCTTTGTGGGCAGATCACGGGGCAATTTAGACATCTATACGCTCACATTTGACCGCAACTTACCGGGTATGACGCAGAACCTGACCGACAATTTCGCTGATGATACCGCGCCGGTCTGGTCACCGGATGGGTCGAGAATCGCCTTCGTCTCTGAAATTGACGGCAGACCGAACATCTATACCATGAATATTTCAGGCGACGACCGCCAACAGCTGACCCATTTTAGAGGCGTTAATGACTTCGTGCATATGCTGGCGTGGTCACCGGATGGGACTCAATTGGCATTCACCTCCAATTTTGAAAATCAGTGGCATCTGTATGTGATGGATAGCAATGGCGACAATGTGCGTCAACTATGGGATGGGGTCATTGTGACTAGCCCGATTGACTGGTCACCGGATGGCACGCAGATCATTTTCACAGCCAACGGCGCGACCAATCAGGAACTCTTCGTGCTGGAGCTTGCCACAGGTGAGGTGCACGCCTTGACCGATGACATTCACTGGGATGCCGCGCCGAAGTGGTCACCGGATGGCACACAGATCGTCTATCGTTCGCATCGGGGCGGCAACTTTGGCATTTACATCCTGGATGAAACGGACGGCACAATCGCACGGCTGACGGATCGCTTTAGTGAGAATTTCGATCCGGTCTGGTCGCCGGATGCCTCTCGCATTTTGTTCCTCTCACGCGGGGCGCGGACTCCGGTCACGCAGTTGTATCTGATGAACGCCGACGGAAGCAATTCGCAACGACTATCCACCGGCGTGCGTGGAGATCATTATTCCCCTAGCTGGCGACCCTGAAATGAAGTTTTAGAGCGTGTTTTAAAGAAGTAATTTGTTGTAATATCCATCAAAACATAGGAAAAATCCCCCCTCTAAATCTCCCCTTACGAAGTGGGGGGAGACTTGTTCCCCTTCATTGTGAAGCGGCTGAGGGGGCTAGGGGATGGGGATAGATTCCTCAGCCTAATTTAAATTACGATCTATTTCACATAAAGACACGCTCTTAGTCTTTAGATCGTAGTGATGATAGAAAACTAAAAATATCGCATGATACTTTCCCAACAAAAATGCCAGACAGCTTCCCGTCTGGCATTGCATCTCTACTAGCTAAAATCGTCTCAACTTATGCTTGCGCCTTCGCCATCCGATTCACACGCCCACGCGCTTTGACGAGATCCCACAGCCGTAAATTGACCACCGCGATTCCCGCGAAGATCATCCCAGCGCCGACGATCAAAATGGCATCCACCGTTTCATTGAGGATCAGCCAGCCAAGCACCAAGCCAATTACGGGCACGATATAGGTCACCATCGTGGCACGGAACGCCCCCAATTGCTGGATGATGTAATAGAAGAACAGATAGGCGATAAACGTGTTGAAAAAGCCCAGCCCAAACACCGCCAGCACATTATCCGTCTGGATGCTTTCCAGCGGCACCCATGCCCGCCCGCCGAGCAACGGCTCAAGAATCACAAAAATCCCCGCGCAGATCGTCGCCGGAATAAACGTTCCCGCCGCCACGACAATCGGCTCAATCTGACCCTTCAGCACCTTACGGCTATAAACCACAAACGAAGCGTAAAACAGCGACGCGCAGATAATCGCCAGTTGTCCGAGCAGGGTCGGGGTATCCAGCTGACCGCCTTCGATGGACTTGCTCGAAAGCACGATCACGCCACTAAAACCGAGGATCAAGCCAATGATTTTCTTCGCCGTCATGCGCTCATCGTTGAAGGCAAAATGGGCGATCACCAGCGTGAAAAGTGCCGCTGTCGCCTGCAAGACCGCCGCCATGCCACTGCTGATCGTTTGTTCGCCGAGAGAGATAAACGTATACGGAATTGCCGCGTTGCCAATGCCAATCAAAATCAGTGAGCGCCACATTGCCCGATCACGCGGTAATTTGCGCCCGCGCATCCACAGCACAATATTCAAGCCAATCGCCGCGATCAAACAGCGGATAAACACCACCTGCGTCGCGGACATCTCTTCCACACCGATGCTGATGAGTAAAAATGATGATCCCCAGATGAATCCCAAAATCCAGAACGATACCCACGCCCACGTCTTCAAAATATTTTCCGTTCAATATAGATCAAGAACCTGAATAGCATAGTCCTATCGCGGGGAAAGGTCAACGGACATTGGACGGGGTTGGACTAGAACAATTGTGTTAGTTTGATGGACGTGATGATATACAAAAATCGCTGATTGCACTACGCTTACCGTTCACAATCCCGATGATGAAGATCAAATTCAGCCATCTGACTCTACAATGAGATAAAAAGGGACTACGGATGGACAAATTATGAGACGTTTCACGATTGCTGTTGCTTTGCTGTGCTTGACGGGTGCTTTATCACTCCGCGCACAGGACACACCACCACCTTTTGAGATCATCACGGCGGAAAATGCAGACCGCGTCGAGCAGGTTGGGATGATTGGTTACGGCGAAGTTGAAGATATGGCATGGTCGCCGGATGGGGAAACACTCGCCGTTGCCGGGTCGCTCGGATTAATCTTTTATGATGCGGAACTTTATGAACGCGCACCCTCCACTCGCTGGGAATTACCCGAACAGGTGGTAATTTCCGTTGCATATAGCCCAGATGGGTCACTTTTAGCAACCTTGAGTGTTGATTTATTTCCTAGCGACAACTACATGATTCGCCTCTTAGATGTAAGCACAGGTCAAACACTCGCAGAATGGGCGTATACGTGGCGATCACAGCTTGAATTTAGCCCCGATGGAACAGAACTCGCAGTTTTCAATCCCCGTGACAATACGGATTCATCCCGATGGAATATCAGTAATCCACAAAACATAGTAGCGCTACCCGACCAAACCTGGTCAGAAACACAACGTAATTGGATTTCGCCAGACAGTACGGCGGTTGTTCCTGACTCTGTGGGAAGCGTTAGCTACAGTCCCGATGGACATTATGTCGCTTATGCCTTTAATTATGGTTCGGTTCAAGTGATGGATACGCAATCAGGCGAAGAAACTTTGTCATTTTCCGCCGAACCTTATGGGACTTCGGAATTGTATTTCCTTGCGGATTCCGCTCACCTTGTATCACTTGGCTATACTGAAATGGGTGGCGGTGATATTCATATATTGGATGTGACTTCCGGCGACGAAGTTCTTCACGAAATAAAGGGTGGCGTGCGCGGGCTTGGCGTGCATCCGACCACATCTACACTCGTTTTTCACCCATACTTTGGTTCTGGCATTTATTTCTGGCAAGCGGGTATGGAATCCTCAGAAGCGATTTTTGGTCAGGATGTTTTGTGGCAAGCCAACAAGTATTCGGATCTAGAATTTAATCCATCCGGCGATGTGCTTGCGGTTATTCATGGCGGTGCAGTTGAGTTCTGGAATGTACTCAATGGCGTAAAAGTGGGCGATGATCTCTATATTGCGCCAACGATTGATGAAGAAGATACCGGATATTTCACGTATTTTGCTTTTACCGCAATGTCATATAGTCCAGATGGGCGTTATCTTGCACTCAGCAGTCGCAACGTAAATGGCGATCCGATTGATTATCTCATGTGGCTTTATGATTCACAGACTTTAGACTTACTCGCTACATTCAACATTGAACATCCCTATGACTTAGAATTTAGCCCTGACGGTCAATATCTAGCGACGTATCATACGATACAGAGTGATATCGCACCTAATATCGCATATCTGTGGGATGTAGAGGCTCTTCTGCAAGTGTTCGACACAGACCCCGAATCTGTATCTCGAATATGGCATGTAAATCTCCTTGGTTTAGTCGAGTTTATCGGATTGGCTTTTTCCCTCGACGGTCAAGAACTGGCAATCAGTGGATTGGGCACAGAAGTGTATAGTGTTGAACGACTAATTGCCTTGGGCGAGGTCGGAGTAGATCAAGCGGCTAGGGATTCAGATGCACTCACGAATATTTTTCAGGGTAGAGGTACATTTGCATATAGTCCAGACGGTCAGTTAATCGCTTTACATAGCAATACACAGGAATGTTATATCGTAATCTGGAATGTGGATAACAGTGATGATTTAGAAACCTGTGTAGGTGACAATTTATTGAGGGAAAATGATTCTAGAGCCATCGGATTTTCGTCAGACGGATCTCTACTTTTCACTGGTGCTCAATTCCCGTTTTATTCGAATGATACCTATTCGCTCGACATAAGATTATGGGATGTTGAAACAGGTGAACTCCTCACAGCGTTGGAAGGGCATTTCGAGACCTATAATGATATCCTCATGAGTCCTGATGGACGCTTGATGGTCTCGGCAGGTGGTGGCGTAAGAGATAATTGTTATCAGTGTCCGTCCTATGATGGCTCACTTCGTATATGGGGCATTCCATCCACAGAATAAAAACACAGGGACGGTCAACATAATCAGACCGTCCCTGCTAAATAGCCAACAGCTAAAAGCTAAATCTCTAATCCCACTCCCGCGCATCGACGACGGCACGCCCGTTCGGGTCGATCTCTCCTGCCGGAACGATGACCACTTCATCAATGCGTAGGCGGGCGGCGGTCTGTGCCAGCATTTGAATCTGCTCCGGCAAGCCGTCTCCGCTTTCACCTTCGCGCAATTCCAGCTTGAGCGTCAGGATGTCTTTATTTTCGGGGCGGGTGATGACCGCTTGCAAATGCTTGATCTGCGGGAAGAAGCCCTTCGCCCGCGCTAAGGTATCAGGGTGCAGGAACATGCCACGCACCTTGATCGCGCCACCACTGCGCCCATATAAACCGAGCAATTGCTGATCGCCTTCGGTCAGCGCGTCCGGTTCGCCAGCAATCGCGCCCAGATCACCCGTGCCGAAGCGCACCAGCGGATAACCCTTGTTGAAGGTCGTCACGACGACTTCGCCCGTTTCGCCAGCGGGGAGCGGTTCGCCTGTGGTCGGGTCGCAGATTTCCACGTAGACCGTGCTCATGAGGCGGAAACCTTCCAGCCCGTCCATCGTGTAGGCAATCAAGCCGAGATCCGCCGTGCCGTAAGCGGAGGTGGTCTTCATGCCGTAGTCGCCCTCGAAGCGCATCTTCTGGGCGAAGGTATACGGTTCGGCGCTAAAGAGGGCTTTCTTGATCTTCACATCGTCTTTGGCGATGCCCATTTCTGCCATACGATCCAGAATCGTCGCCAGATAACTCGGTTGCCCGACGAAGCCCGTCGCGCCGAGCTTGTTGGCAATCTCGATCTGATAATCGGTATTGCCCGGTCCGGTGGGGATAACCGTCGCACCACAGGCGATCAACGCTTCATCCAAAAGCAGTCCCGCCGGAACGAGATGATAGAGGAAGGTATTCAGCACACGATCCCCGCGCCCGAAACCGACATATTTGAACGGTGCGAGTGCGCGTTGTTGTCCATCGGGATTGGGCGGTTGCGGATCAAAAATCGTCCCCGGCGAGATATAAATGCGCGGCAAATCGTCAGGATCAACCGTCAAGAAGCCCCCGAAAGGCGGGTTATCCGCATGAATCTGGTTGAGTTCATCCTTGCTCGTCACGGGGATTTTGGGCAGATCGGCGGCAGATTTGATCTCATCGGGCGAGACTCCGGCGCTGTCCATGATGCCCTTAATCGCCGTTGATTTCGCGTAAGCGTGGGCGACTAAATCGCGTATGCGTTCGTCAAGTGTGGTCAAAGTGGTGTTCCTCCTATAAAGTCAAAAAACGTGTTGTATTGAGGGGTTGGTTAGTAAATTTAGTTTGTTCGGTTGATTGCAAATACGGTTTATTGTCCCTAAGAAGTTACCATGATCTCAGGGAGAAGGAAAGGATTTAGGCTTATTTTAACCTCACCCTCCGACCTCTTTCAGGGGTGGGTATTTTTTGGTCGATTTCCTTCTGTCATCGCCAATGGCTGAAACCCATTGGCTACGCACGTGTAAAACCCTGCTGAAGCAGGCTATTCTTCCCGTGCATTTGTGAAAATAGCCCACTTGAGTGGGGTTTCTAAAATCGTCGTAGCATTGGGGTTTCTGCCCAATGTGGAACAAATTCGACAAAATAATTAAATACCTACCCTTGAAAGCTCCCCGACCCCTCTCCAAAAATTGGACAGGGGGAGGTCTGATCTTACATCAGTTGTACCCCATAAGATGAAGGTGGGGGCGACAAATTTTCAGTTTAGGCTTCTGGATCAAGGAATTTCACGTTGAGCGCGTTGAGCACGAGGTCAATCGGCGTGAAGATGGTCGCTACGGATGATCCCGCGAACAACAACCCGACTGCGCGATTTTCTGTCGCGTCCACAACCAGCGAGCCGGAATCGCCCCCCTGACTCATCGCGCCGGAAATGACCTGACCGGAGAAGCGGGCGGTGCGTGTCCCTTTGCTGGTGGAATAGGCGACATTGACCGTCGCGTTCAGGAGCGTGATCTGGCTTTCTGTGTAGCTGGTGGTGCGCCCGTATTTACGAACCCGCATCCCCAACATGGCGGGCTTGGTGCTGGTGATCGTGCCGATTTGCGTGATCTCATCGCTGAACATGGTCGGGTCAATCGGGCGGGCAAGCGCCGCATCGACGCTGTTGGTTGTGGCTTGCACGGTGGGCGCTGTCGCCGGGGTGATTGCCACGCTGGATGCAGAGAAGGCTTCACTGGGCGGTGTTGGGCGTTTATCTACTTCAGACGCGCTGGTTGCCGTGACGCGCTTCTCCGAGCCGAGCAAGCCTGCAAGTGCGTTCGCCGAGCTGACGACCACATCCACAATATCGCATCCGGCGGGCGGCTGACCGGGGTCTACCGGATCAGGGCGCGGGTTGGGATTGGGTGATGGGTCTGGCGTGGGGTCGGGTGTGGGCGGGTTCACATCCCCTTCAATGTAGTGTAGCGGGATGAAACGCTCCAACGTGGCGACTTTATCCGCTGGATTTTGCCCGCCGTCTGTGGGTCCCGGCTGGAGGATGGCATCCCCCGTTAACGCCTCGTTGCTATTGGCGAGGACGTGATTATTCGACAGGATTAGTTTTTCGCCCGTAAATAGATCATAGACAATCACGCCGAGCGTTCCGGCGGTGATCTTGTAATGCCCGATGCTCACGCCGCCCGGAATGCTGGGACGGAAGCGTCCTTTCGGGTTGATCGCGGCTTGTGCTTCGAGATAGCCGACTTCCATCACATCGGTACGAATGCCGTTGATGCGCTCAGGGATGCGATCTTCTGCGGAGAGTGCGGAAAAGGGTTGTTTTTCCTGCACGAGAATGACGATGGACGGCTCGCCCCCATCTTCCTGATTCTTGAGTCCTGCCGCCACACCGACGACGTTGGCTCTACGGAACAAATCTTCTTGATAAGCGGATTGTGCTTGTAATACCCGCTGAAAAATCGACGATTGCATATGCGCTCTCCCTCATAATATTGCCGTCTGGTACAAACGCTTTCCTAACGATAGTCCCATTTTAGCATGATGGGTTCAAGTCTGCTTGACGCTTGGGCGAGGGATGGGCAATGAGGGGAACAGGCGATATTCATTACCTGCATCGTTACTATTTTCCAGAAACGCATGTAAAACGAGCTTCTAGCGTCTTAGCCGACAGCAGTTCCGCTAAATTACCATCAAATCCACTTCAACTGACCGGAGATGGCATTTTGATGTAAAATTCCGGGTAGTGTTGTTTAGATATGTCGGTATTGGCGCGTAAAATTTATGCTTACAGTCGCGGATGCTTTAAAGCTCAAATCATTTACCGGCGCACAGATCATCGCCGGACACGCAGGCTTGGATAATCCGGTGGTGTGGGTTCATGCCTCCGGCGTACCGGATGCGGCGCAATGGCTGAACGGGGGCGAACTTCTGCTGGTCACGGCGAACAATATGCCCGATGATCCCGACGGACAACGCCGTTATGTGCAAGAATTGGCAGAAAAACGTGTCGCTGGATTGATCGTCGCGGTGGGCAAACTCATCGAGCATGTTTCGACGGTGATGTGTGAGACCGCCAACACCTATAAATTCCCGCTGATCGAAATTCCGTATGCCGTTCGTTTTGTTGATCTGGCACGCACCGCCAACGAACGCATCGCACAGGAGAACATGGCGCTCGTCCGGCGCTCGCTGGATATTCACCGCACGCTGACGCAACTCGTGCTCGAAGGCGGTGGAATCAAAGAATTGGCGCAATTGCTCGCCCGCCTGATTAACCAATCCGTCAGCATCGAGACCGAACGTTTTGAAGCCCTTGCCAGCGTGAATATTGCCGCCGTTGATGAAGCCCGCCGTTATACGCAACAACACGGGCGCACCGATCCGCGTCTTGTGAACGCGCTGGAAGTCGCCGTGTTGCCGGAAATCCGCCGGACGCTCCAGCCCGTTTTTATCCCCCGAATGGCGCATGTTGGCTTAGAGATGGAACGCATCCTCGCGCCGGTGGTCGTCTATGGTGAGATTTACGGCTTTGTGTGGATCATCGCCGATGACCGCCCCTTAGATGACATTGATCGCGTCGCCATCGAAAGCGCCGCGACGATTGCCGCGCTGATTATGCTCCATCAGGACTCGATTCAATCCGCAGAAGCCGCCATGAAGGGCAACTTGCTGACGCGTTTGATTCAAGGCGAGATGAGCGGTTTTAATGTGCTGACCGATCAGGCGTTGCGTTATGGCGTTGATCTGCGGGAGAATTTTCGTTTGCTGTTGGTCGAATATCCACAGGCGACCTCACAGCGTATTTTGCGCCTGTATCGAGAGACGAATCACATTGTCGCCACGCGGGATCGTGCCGCCATTGTCGGTCAATATGCGGGCAATATGATTCTCATGATTCAAGCCACAGAAGACCCGGATACGATCATCGAGGATTTGCGCTCCACGACCAGCCGTGAGGGGAAAGCCCGCATCGGCGTGAGTGGTGAACATAGCGGAGCGAGACAGGTGCGCCTCGCCTATACCGAAAGCCGGGAAGTGCTGGACATTAAACGCAAGCTCGGTCAGCATGGACCGAACCTCTACTTTGACGATCTCGGTTATATCCACGCGCTGTATCACGCCGGACCGAAGGCGCTAGAGAGCAATCCATACGCGCCCGCTTTGCGATTATTGACGAAAGAGCAACAGGCGGATTTATTCCACACGTTGGAAGTCTACTTGGATACCGGAGGCAACGGCGTGGCGGCGGCGGAAGCCCTGCATATCCATCGCAGTACGCTCAATTATCGCCTGTCGCGCATCACGGAAATAGGCGAGGTTGACCTGAGTAACCCGACCACGCGCATGAATCTGCAAGTCGCGCTCAAACTTTTACGTTTATTCGAGATTGGGTGATATGTTCGGACGGCATCGCAGATTCTGGCGTTATGTGATCGTGCTTTTAGGATTATTTTTCATCGTTCAGGTGGGGCTATGGATTTTCGTCTTTTATGAGCCACCGTTTCATTCACGCGAGGTGACGATAGACGACTCTCTAACACCTACGCCTGATTTCATCTATGAATTACGCTATCAACCAAATTATCGAGTCATTGATTATGACACGCCACGCGCATATAGGGATGATGTGCTGGCTATTGTAGTGGATCAAGAAGCATTATGGCGAAATGGAGATCAGGCAGACGATCTTACCCGACAAATTGGCGACACAGCAGAACTCGAAATTGCAGGTCAACTGCTTATGCCCTTTGAAAGTTATCTTACTTTGGTTCTTCGCAACATGGGAAACGGTGACGATCTCGTTGGCACGGTGGGCGATCCCATAAATTTTCTCTTCAGCTTAAAAGACACCGCCTCCGGCACGCACGAAGTTACCTTTCGCGTCACCGATACAGGCGGCATTGTGCATCAACACACATGGCGCATTGTGATTGAATAATCTCCACGATATGTGAAAGAAGTGCGTTATCCAAGAATGCACACGCAGGCAGAATGAGATCGGTGTCCGATGGGGTTGTGGCGGATGTGTGATTTACGCGTCTAGTTGACCGTTTGTATGTAACGGGTGGCGGCGAAGGGATTTTGACACGAGTCATCCCCTACGATGTGGGCGTGGGTGGAAGTATACTGTGATTTTTGACAGCGGTTCGTTGATTACTGACTCAACGATACCGTTTTGGATCCGGTTGATCGCGGCGTACCGGAATGGGTACAAGGGCGGGTTTACGTTTATTCTGGCTTTCCGGGTTTAGCAGGTTGTCGATTTCGTCGAGTACCTGCCGGATGCCATCTGCAATATCATCGAGCATTGTCCGGCGCTTGTTTTGTTTCGTCACGAGAGGTTTACCTTTCGTCAGGTGTATTTCTATCATACGCTTTTTACGCACGATAGGTGAACAAAAAACCCTTCATTCATACCGAACGAAGGGTTTCTTTTCTCACGAGTGGACCTAAAGAGACTCGAACTCTTGACCTCTTCAATGCCATTGAAGCGCTCTCCCAACTGAGCTATAGGCCCACATCAATTGTGAAAAACATTCTAGCCCCTTCGTTAGGGCATGTCAATACTAGGATACACCACTTTAGCTTGCAGAAATATTAAAATTTCCCAAGTTCATGGAAATTTAAGAAACTTCTTACGCTGTTTGGTGTTGTGGCTCATTTTCGGCTTGATTTTCGTAATGTGCAAGTGTTTCCTGTAATTCTGCGCGGATGTCGTCCGGTAAACTGAACAATCCGCCTTTTTCGCGGAACTGAGCAATCGACTGGTCACCAGCGGATTCTGCACAGCCACAGCCTGCCGCGTCGTCGAACCATGTCAGGGTCATGTCGCCGGTATCAAGGCTGACTCCATGTGTGCCACCGCTGTTGCTTTGCCACATCCACGTTGTACTGTACGTTTTCTCGCCCATGATGCTTTCCTTTTATGTATTGCTCTATAGTGTAGACACGTTAACTGAGCGTTTCATTACCAAAAAATGAGTTAAACCCTATCTAATCGGTGAGTTTTTGGTGCGGATGTGTACGGTGGCTCGTCCCTCGCTTCTCACGGAATGACCCCGCCGCGGGAGGCAGACGGCAACAAATAATTGACTGTCTCCGGCACAGGCGTGAGCAGATAGACTTCCCACATGCGTGACCATCCTTGAAAATCGTCGTCGCTGTAGCCCAGATCAATCCAATAGGGTGAACTGCGCGGACCGCCTGTATCCAGAATTTCGCCCACGCCATAATTGGGCACATACACCCGCGTATAATACGGAATGATGCGCGGATCAGTAGCGACCACGCCATATTGCAACACGCGTCCCGTCGCCGTGATGTTATCGCCGCCCAACGCTGCGGGATGATAGCTGGTCGCATAGACGCTCAGATGTCGCCAATACTCCACCGGACCATCGGGGGTATCCAGCGTGCGGATAACGATTTGCGTGCCATACGCCACGATCTGCGTCTGTAATGCCTGCACGACGGTTTCTGAATCGACCTCACGGCGGACTTCGATGCCGTTCTCATAACGCACACGGATTGTTCGCTCTAGCACGCCATTGAGTCCGCTTTGCAACACCTGCCGATTATCCAGCGTCAAATTTTCATCCGGCTGATAGACGGTCTCAAACGGGAGGGTTTCCTGCTCGGTGAGTAGCTCCTCCGTCACCCGAATCACGCGGACGGAGATACCACCCACAACGGGTTCTTCTTCCGCAGGCACGGTGTAATCCAAGCCTGTGAGCACGATTCCGGCTTCTGTGACTGCATCGCCAATGGTGGGGCGATTGGTACGGGTTTCTTGCCTGCGTCCATCTGCGATGATCGTCAACGGGCGGGAGCGATCTACGTTGATTTGCAAGCCATCCCCCAGCAAAGTGCTCACATCCGGCGTGACGCTATCCGCCAGAAACAGCGTGATTCCGGCTTCTTCCAGCGCATCGCCAACGGTCTCTTCTGTTGTGGCAAGGCTAATGGTGGAGTCGCCGTCGAGAATGGTGATGTTGACCGCCCGTTCAATCATGATGGTCGTCACCGGCACGGGCCACGTCACCAGATCAGTCAGTTCGGCGCGGGTGCCGTCGATCAAGATGCGATCCGATGTGTTGGCGATGATTCCAGCGTTGCGGAGGATGTTATCGGGCGTATCGAGGGTGGTTCGTAAGACCGTCGTCAGTTCATCAACGATGATCGTTACGGTACGCGCCCGTTCGATCTCCACCTGCATCCCGTTTTCTATACGTGTGATTAAACCGGGTGTTACGGTATCGCCCGCGTTGATGTCAATATCCTGCTCGCGTAATAGATCGGCGACAGTCTGCGCGCTGGCAGTCAATGACCGGGGATTGCCACCGTCGATCAGCGTGATTCGTACCGGAGTCGATTGTCCGTCGCCGCCAGAAAACGTGAGGACAACCGCAACGCTGACGAGTGCCAATCCGATAACAATTGCCAGAATACGGAGTAAGCGGGTGTGCATGGGCTTCACTGGCTGGGTATCTTGCAGAGCGTCGATGCGTTGGCTGTGGATAGGTTGTGTATCATCAAGTGAGGTGGGTTCTGATTCGTACAACGGCAGTTTCATTCGGCTTACCGGACAAAATTTTGTTATGACGGTTTACCGTTAGGGGAAGAAACGCCGTCATTTATGAACACTATTCAGGAGTGCGATGGTTCGCTCATTTGCTGGCAGACTCTACCACAGGCAGTCATCACAGACAATTGAAAAACGTTTTGACCTCTCCATTTTGCTGGTTGACCATTTTTTATTAAGGTAAAAATTGGCATCTTAACTAAATATTTCGTAATTTTTCATAATGGATTTACACAATCTCTATTCTTCACACGCCAAACGAACATATAATCAAATTGTGTATATTTGTACAAAGCAGGATAAATGTCGGTTATATTGGTAGTGGAAGACTCTCATGAAAATGCACAACTTATCATCACTGCGATGGAGTCTCGTGGATATGAAGTTGTTTGGGTTAAGGACGGCAATACGGCGATTGATGCCGCATTGCAGGTTCGCCCTGAATTGATCTTGATGGATTTACGGTTGCCGGAGAAAGATGGCTGGCAAGCGACCTATGAAATCCGCAACAATCCACACCTCAGCCACATACCGATTATTGCCATCTCTGTAGAAGCAAAATCTGATGATCGCGCCCGCGCATTTGATGCCGGTTGCAATGAATATTTCTCCAAACCGTTCAGTGTTGTGGAACTGCGTGAGGCAGTCGCCCACTATATTGGAATGCCGTAAAACCCAACTTAACTGACCTTACGCAAAGGATTGACAGAAGGAATTTTGCATCCTGTGACCGCCAATGGCTCAAACCCATTGGCTAATTTGATGGTAAAACCCTTCTGAAGCAGGCTCTTCTTCCCGAACATTTGTGAAAATAGCCCACTTCAGTGGGGTTTTAGAGAAATTCTAGCGATGAGGTTTTAGCTCATCGCGGAAAGTCAACCAAACAGATTGCACCTGCGTAACGTCAGTCAACTTAACAAAAAAACGCGCAGGGCAAGGCTATTGCTCTACGCATCTTTTCAATGGAACCGTCTACGATAAAAATAACCTAAACCGGCGTGACCGGCACACGATGATTGTCAATCTGCGAGAAGGTTTCGCCGAAGATCAGCCCGCGTACATGGTCATTCGTCAAAAAGCTCAACGGAAAGTCAATTTTGAAATCTGTCGCATCGTTGAGTTGTTTGACCTGCTCCGGCGTGAGGGAAAATTCCAGCGCGCCGAGGTTATCGACGATTTGCTTTTCCGTGCGTGCGCCGATGATCGGTATGATGTTGCCCATTTGCGCCCGTACATAATTAATGGCGATCTGCGCCGGAGTCTGCCCGATTTCTGCGCCGAGTTTCATCAAGACTTCGGCTAAATTTTTCTCTTTCGGGCTGGCATCACTATCCCGTTTTGGATCATCGTTCGGTGTGTTGTATTTACCCGTCAACGCCCCCTGACCGATCACGCCCCACGGAGTCACGCTCAGATCAAGCTCGCGTGCCATCGGGAAAATATCACGCTCGGCGGCACGTCCGGCAAGGCTATACGGCACTTGAATCGCCACCGGACGCGACCATCCGTGTGTTTCTGCCAATGCCACAGCATACGACACCACCCACGCAGGTGTATCTGAGAATGCGAAATAATGCACCTTGCCCGCCCGAATCAGATCATCCACCGAGCGCAGAACCTCGGCGACAGGGGTCATAAAATCCCACATATGCAGATAAAGTACGTCGATGGCTTCTGTATCCAGACGGCGCAAACTTTTCTCGATGGTCTGCACCATATTTTTACGGCTATTCCCGCCCGCGTTGGGATTCTTGGGATTTTCCGTCAGGGTATATTTGGTAGCGAGGACGAAATGATCGCGTTCGCTTTTGATGAATTCGCCGACGTAAGTCTCGCTCGTTCCGTTGGTGTAATTGTTGGCGGTGTCGACGAAATTGCCGCCCTGCGCGACGAACGCATCGAAGATTTTCTGGCTGACTTCTTTAGAAGCACCCCATCCCCAATCCTCGCCGAAGGTCATCGTACCGAGGCACAATTCAGAGACACGTAAGCCTGATTTACCGAGTAATTTATAGCGCATGATTTTTTCTCCAGGAATGTATATTATTTAAAAATGACCTTAACTGATCGGGCATAAAGCGATTATTTGCTCTCTTCTTTGCTCACCGGAACCTGTAGCTCGGTGACGAATTCGCCCGCAGTGGTCGTCAAATAGGCATCCGGCAGACGGTAGCCCACGTTATCTGCACCAAAGCGCAAATAGACCTCGCGCAATGCCCCGCTGATGGTGTAGTCGTGGGTGGCGATCCAACCGAACAGGCTGGTGTAGGCTTCTGCGATGGAGATGTAATCACCCTTATGCACCACACATGCCATCGTTGCCACCGCTTCGACTTCGCGGATATGCACGCGTTCCGTCGCCGGGATGACCGCGTTCACCGGAACTGCGATTTCTACGTCGATGTCATCGTCCCGATAGTCCGCATCATGATAGATCGTCAGTGGTGGTGCGGTTTCACGGGCGTTATAACGGGCGACATAGGCTTCGATTTCCTCGAACATCGCCGTGATGTCGCCGCTATCTGCTTTGACGACGGCGCGAATCCCCGCCACGATTTGCGGCGCAATTTTACGAAGCACGACATCATAAACAGGCACACCGTCCTCCAATTCAATCTGCCTCAACCGACCTTCCACCTGTTCCAGACGGGTTTGCTCCTCACGGACACGGGTGGCGATTTCTGCCCGTTTGAGCTTGAGCATCCCGCGAATCTCGCTGGCGGGTAGGGCATCATCCAGCAAGGTGGCGATTTGCTCCAACGAAAAGCCGAGGTCTTTTAGCGCGATGATGCGGTTCAGGCGCGGCAGTTGATCGGCGCTGTAGTAGCGATAATTCGTGAACGGATCAACCTGCGCGGGTTTGAGCAAGCCAATTTCGTCGTAATGCCGGAGCATCTTGATCGACACGCGGCTAAATTTTGAGAAATCACCAATTTTGAACATCGTCCACCCGGTCTTAATTCTCTATAACTCTACAGTCTCCTATCATGGTAGAGTCAAGGAGTGTTTGCAACGCGTTTATATTTTATATGAAGAGTGCATCTCAAAGGACGATATTACGCGTGAGAAATTTATTTGGGAGCGTGCTAATTATCCTGTTAATTCCGGCGATTTTCGTTGCCTGTAGCCCCTCAGCGCAACTCAAAACCGTCACTTTTGAATCTCCTTTAGCAGATGTGCAAGCCGCAGATGTCACTATTGAAATACCCTTCCAACGGGTCGCGGTGAATGCACTTAGCGGGCGTGAAAATCTGATGAGCGGCAGGGTGCAGGTGATCGGCGATCTGGATTTTAATGTGGATGGCGACGATGCACGCCGTATTTTATCGCTCGGTGAGGACAGCGGAAACCAGAGTTATGCCGGTGATGAAGAAGCCGAGTGGACAATCGGGCTGACTGCACAAATCCCGCTCCGGTTGAATTACATCATGAATGCAGGCACATCGACGCTCGATTTGCGCGGTGTCAAACTTGATGATTTTGCGCTGACGATGTTTACGGGCGACCTAACTGCCATCTTACCCGCTACAAATAACGGCTATAACGTCAATGTCGATATGCGTTCTGGCAGTGGATCAGTCAACTTGCCTGAGGATTTTGACACACACATGCGCGTCAACGTCGGTTCCGGCGAACTTCGCGTTACGGTGGGCGCGGAGAGTGGAGGCACGGTGGATGTGGATATGACTACGGGGGAGGTGATCTTCTCTGTACCGGAGACAATCGGGGTACGCGTAGAAATGGGGGAACTCAGTTCGGGCAATATCGTTGTGCCAGCATCGTTGATGTTGATATCCGGCAGTGCCAGCGCGAACGGTGTGTGGGAAAGCGCGGGTTACGAAGATAATGCCTATCAGATGGTCTTCAGGATAGCGATGCAAAACGGAAGGTTTATCATTCAAAATTAAGAATCGTTATATACTGAGGTCTGTTTAAGCTGTATTACAGGTTTGATTTTCATGAATTTTGATAATATCGTAGCTCATAAAACTAAATTCTGTAAATTATTCAGACTTTCTCAATTTTCTTAATACTATTAAGCTATATTCTATTGTAATATATAGTAACGAAGCAAAGCAACATAGACAAGTTTCAACACTCATCGGAGATACATTAGACGTAAGTTTGTGGAGAAAAACACAATGGACAGCAACCCGACACCGCAACTTCAAGCACTCAAAGACACTCAGCCATTACAGCCGACATCTGATGTGCAAAGTAAACTCATCACCCAGAAATTGCGCCCGTTGGATGCTCCCTTATCACGCATGAGTGAATCGAAGTCGCAGGAAGAGCAATTGCGGGCGACCATTCGTAAAATCTCCCAACATGCCAAACAAATGCTGGATTTTGACCACTGTAGTGTGTATCTGCAAACTCAGGAAACCTTCCGCTATTTCATTATGTTTGATGCGACGGCGGAATCAGTGATCTCCCCACCCAGAAATTTTGACCAACTGCGCCAGATCATCACGCGTGGCACGCCCCATATCACTACAACAAGCCGCCCGACGGATTTCTACAAGACCTTTAATTCACAAATCCTGATGCCCATCCTCGTAGACGGTAAGGCAGTCGGGTTGTTCAACTTCGCCTGCAAAGCGGCTTCCCACTATACCAAGCAGGATGTCCGCATTGTGTACGCGCTCACCAATCAGCTGGCGGCGAATATCCATAGTGCTAATTTGCAAGAGCAGATTAAGCATATGAAAGCCAAACAGGACATGCTGGAACGCGAAATTGATGGGCTTAACCGTGACCATGAAGACACAAGCGACAAGAACACCGAACTCGAAGCCTATGCCCACACGGTCGCCCATGATCTGAAAACGCCCCTCGGTGCGGCGATGGTACAGCTTGAGATGGTTGACCTGTTGATGAAGAAGAACACGATGGATCGTGTCGAGCATTTCGTCACCGGTGCAAAATCCGAGTTATGGCGTATGAAAGACATGATCGAACAATTGCTGGTGCTGGCGACTGTCGATGAACTGGACGAGACCCTCTATAAAGTGAAGGCGAACGCGGTGATTGATCGTGCCGTAGAACGTTTCCAATATGAGATCCACAACCGCAACATCACGCTGAATGTCATGCCGGAAATGCCTGCCCTGTGGGGAAATAACCAATGGGTAGAAGAGGTTTTCGCTAACCTCATTAGCAATGCCATCAAATATATGGGCGACAATCCCACGCCAAATATCAGCGTCAGCGCAAAAATACAGGATTATCAGGTGCGTTATGAAGTCACTGATAACGGCATCGGCATTAAGAAAGAAGATCAGGAAAAACTATTCAAGAAATTCGCCCGCCTGCACACGATCAACACCACCGGAACGGGCTTGGGCTTGAACATCGTGCAACGCATCGTCCACAAATTGGGCGGTGAAACCGGATTTGAAAGCACTTTCGGCGAAGGCAGTACCTTCTGGTTTACTGTGCCGCATCTCTATGAATTGCCGAAAGCGCAATAATAACGTCAGGTCTGGATAAGCAAACGATCATGAATGACAGTAATTTTGTGGACAAAGACCTTGAATATCGGAGCTTTTGGCTCTTAGCTTTTAGCAAAAGCATTGTTTTTTTCAAACTAAAAGCCAAAAGCTAACGGCTATTTTTCACGAATAATCACATTTGAGAGTGATAATTTAACACCGCTCACGAGGCGTAAATTGGTCATTTATGCCTCGTTTTTTGTTTATGCTGGCAGGAAGCGATCCCGCACGCGCAGGAACACATAATACAAGCCGATGCCGAGCATCACCGCCCATAGCGGACTGACCGCCTGCACGCCCGCGTCACCATTCCAGAGCATCAACAAGCCCGTCAGCAAAATCAGCACCATCGCCCCGCGCACCCGATTCATTCGCAACGGCTGATTCGTCACATCAGAGCGCACTTTGTCCAGCCGAACACTCAGAATCGTCCCGACAAACAGCACCGTAATCCCTATCACCGCCGCCACATACGGCAGGGTCAGGTCACCGAACGGATCAACCCCGATGGCGACCAGATAGATCACGACTCCACCGGCAACACCTGCCGCAAAGACTGCATGGCTCGGATGACGGGGATGTAAAAAGGCATCGATCAACAATGCGACGATGGCGACGATCCCCAATTGCCAGTAGCCGAAGAGCACAAACAACAACGATCCGCCGAGGATGATAAACGAATCCAGCCGTGTGGCGGGCGGTCCGACGGTACGATTGACAATCCGCATCACCGGATTCATAAAATAGATAACCAGAATATTCGGATTTCCGGGCAAGGCGATCACGGCGAGAAAGGCGAGCGCCGCACAGACAAATGCCGAGAGATCATGTTCGGGGTCGGCTTCCCGCCCGATCATCCACGCCAGAATCACGCTCAACGCGGCGAAAAAGGCATCGCTCAACGCCGTGCCGATGCTGTTACCCACCGCCAGACTGATGGCAACACCTGCCAGCGCGGCAACCGGCGTGGCGATCAAAATGGCGAGATTTGTGCGGTATGTCGGGTCAATCGGGCGACCCAACGAGGTGACTGTGTTCAGTTCACTATTCTGCATATTGGCTTTCAATTTTCGTTAGTTGGATATGTTTATCTTGATTGTTAGTCAGTAGTTCAGCGGGTCAGTTTCTCAGTAAAAGCATTCATGTTGCACATCACGACCTTTTTTAGCTGAACTGCTGATGGTTGAGACGCTAAAAAGGTCTCTTTTTACAAGAGTTTCTGAAAAAATAGCTTCATAATACAACGAGCAATCAGCGTATGTTGATATACATGCCCGCATTATAGTGCATCGGCGCGGGCTTTTCATGGGAACAGTTCCGTTTTCATCAAATAGAGCGCCATTCGCGCATAAGCCGAGGCAGAGAGTTAAGCAGTCCATGAGTAGTGATGGAAAGGCGATCATTCTCGCTATAATGGACTACTTAATGATATTAAAAGGCATAGATCATGAAAAAAGTTATTTTATTCGTCATTGATGCGCTGGCTTCACGCGTGGTTTTCCCTGCGATGGAAGCCGGAAAGCTCCCTAATCTGCAATTGCTGTGCGAGCGCGGTGAATTTAGTCAGGAGTCCACGGCGATCTTTCCGAGTATCACGCCCGCCGCCCTGTCTTCATTGGTCACAGGGGGCTACCCTGACGAACACGGAATCGCCGGCGTGTACTGGTATAACACGGAAGAAAACACGGTTGAATTCTTTGGCGCGGATTTTGTGGTGGTGATGAACAATGGCATCCATCAGTTTTTTGAACAATTCCTTGTCAAATTAAGTAACAGTTTGCTGAAACGCGATAGCCTGTTTCAAAAAGTAGAACGTGCCGGAAAAACTGCCGCCTGCCTCAACTTTTTTGTTTATCAGGGGGATGTTGAGCACAAAGTTGATGTGCCGTTGTTGTTATCGCTTGTTCCGGGCGTGCCGTATACCAAAAATGTGCGCGGTCCATCCACGCTGTATATGGGCGATTTTGTGCGTGCAAGTACCGTTGCAGAGCGTGATTCACTTTCCGGTAACGGTGGGATGCTGAATCGCTACGGCTTCAATGATGATAATACCTTCGATATTTTGTTGCAGATGGTCAAAACGGACGCACTTTCCGATTTTACGCTGGCGTATTGCCCCGATAATGATTGGGAAAGCCACAGCAAAGGACCGCAAAACGCGCTGGATACGCTCATCCATTTTGATGAGCGCCTCGGTGAAGTCATCGAAGCATTCGGCGGGATAGAGCGCATGTTAGCCGAAGTTTGCGTGCTCATCACGGGCGATCATTCGCAAAGTGACATGATCGAAGATACGGAAAGTTCCGGCATTGATCTCTCGAAATCGCTGATAGAGTTTAACATTGTTACGGCAGGCACGGATTGGTCAAGTCCCGATCAGGTGATGATCTGCCCGAATTTGCGCGCCTGCCAGATTTACTTCGCAGAGCCAACCGCAGACTCCACGCCAGCACTTGCCAGCAAGATGATTAACCAACTGCTGAACACACCGCATCTGGATCAGGTCATCTGGCGCGATAAACTTCTGCACCACGGCGGACGCGGGTATCATGTGCAAACGGCTTCTCGTGGCGAGCTTCATTTCTTTAAGGGTGAAGGTGGCGAAACACAGGGCAGAGATAAATATGGCTTTGCGTGGAGTTGGACGGGCGATTTACGCACGCTGGATGGCACGCTTTACGAGGATGGTACTGTGAGTTTTGGGGCGTACCCGAACGCGTTTGAGCGCATCGTCAGCATTCTTGATTTGCAACGCAGTGGTGATTTATGGGTCACGGCTGAGGTCGGCTATGATTTGATTTTGCCGGAATTTGATCTGCATGAAGGAGGTTCGCATGGGAGTTTGCACGCGTTTGATTCCATTTCGCCGTTGATTCTGGCAGGCGCACCGCAGGGCGTAAACTTGCCAGCCTATCCGCGCTCAATTGATGTCGCGCCATTGTGTTTGCAAGCACTCGGCATCACACCGGAACGTTTGCCCGGAGTCTCAGCGGTACATCCAGACGAATAACTTGAATTCTGTTTAAGGTGAACATCTGCAAAAAAGAGCTTTTAGCCGTTAGCTTTTAGTTTGAAAAACAATGCTTTTGCTAAAAGCCAAGAGCTTCCAATATTCAAGGTATTTTTCCGCAAAACGACTGTCATTCATGATCGTTTGCTTACCCGGAACTGACGTTAATAGTACACTATCGGTATAGCGTCGTTATTACGTTGATGAGCGTGTCATCCATCGGCAACTTCAGAGCGCCATCTTTAAGTAATTGTTGATTGCCCGATTGGGGTAGGTCAAAGGTGGCGATCCTGCGTCCCTGCGTGGTGGCGAAGCGTCTGGCGTGCATCGCGCCACCTGTAACGCTGGATTCCACGATAATCACGATGTCACTTAAGCCACTAATCAGCCGATTACGCGCCACCAATCCCGGCGTGCTGACCGTCGCGGAAGGGGCAACTTCGCAGAGGATCGCGCCTTGCTGATGTTTGGTGAGGGCTTGCGCTAGTTGAGTATGTTCACGCGGGTAAATGTTGAGGATGCCACTGCCGAGTACCGCCACCGAACATCCGCGCTGACCGTGCGACAAGGTGTGGAAGTGCGCCTCATAATCCACGCCGAACGCCAACCCGCTCATCACTGTGACATCTTGCTGAACGAGTGCTTCGACTAACATGGGAATGATCGCTTTCGCTTGCGGGGACGGTTCTCGCGTGCCGATAATGGCGGCGGTACGGGCAGGATTGAGCGCCTTCTCTCCGCCGAGCATGAACAGGATCGGCGGCGCATCCGGCACAGTCTTAAAGCGTTGCGGATAACGCGGATCGTCGAACGTCATGATCTGCACGCCAGCATCAAGCCAGCGAGTCATTGCATTTTGGGTTGCGTCTAAATCAATCCCGTGGATGGCGGCGGCGATTTTCTCCCCGATGCGCGGGACTTTGCGTAAGTCTTTTGTGCTGGCACTGATGACCGCGTAAGGATCATTGTCGAATTCGGCTAACAGGGCACGAAAGGTCTTGCCCCCAATCTGCTTGATAAGGCTCAACGCCAACCACGCGACATCCGGTGGCGCAGGGGCGGGCGGCGGTTCCGGTAAATCAAACCCCACCGATCTATTCTTCCTCGTAATATTCGGCGATAGACAACATAAGCGCGTTCATAAAGTTATTGACCTGTCGTACCAGAATCGCCCATTCGCTGGCACTGCGCGGCGGGTTGATTTCCGACCATGTGAGGATCGAATTGAAGACAAATTCGCTAAAGTAGAAGAATCCGCGCATCGCCTGCGGTAAGGTCATGCCGTTTTCGCTGAGTGCTTCGGCATATTCTTTACCGAGCCGGATCGCCCGCGACAGGTCATCATCCATCGCACCGCCCGCTAAATAGGCACGCAAATCCTCCAGCGTTTCCCGCCCCAGTTGGCGCATCGCCACCCGCGCTTTTTCGCCCATGGCGCTATACCACGGCACATCGGTGAGGTTGCCTTCACCCACCTGCATCCGCGTTTGCCCCAGCGCGTTCTGGATGATAATTTTGACCTCCATCGGCAAAATCTCATCCTGCTGGGTCTGGGCGTGCTGAATCAACTCCGCCTTCAAGAAACGCCGGTGATTGCCCGGTGTGCGTCGTGACGAAATATCGCCGCGATCTGCCCAATTGCGGACTGTTGCCGGATGCACGCCGAGGATTTCTGCGGCACGCCGTAAACTTACCCATTCTGTATTGCTCGTCATATGCGCCTATCGTGAATTACAGTGGTTAGTAATCAGTCGTCAGTTATCAGTACACAGTTTGAATTGCGTCCGTGCGATCTTTTTCTGACTGACTGTAAATTAAAGGCTGATAACTGTGAACCCCTTCATTATAGCATCCTTCGCAGTATCCTTGTGCAAAAATCATCATGCTTGACAGGAATAGAACACATATTCTAAAATTAAGTATCTAAAATGTCAAAAAGGGGTACGGATGAAAAAACAATTGTTATTTATTCATAGCGCGGGTTCACAGGACAATGGTGAGGGTAGCACTCAACTTCTTGATGTGATGAAAGCTGAACTGAGTGACGATTACGATATCATCGCGCCGTTGATGCCTGATCCTGAAAATCCCGATTCTGCCGCGTGGCAAACGGCAGTCAAAACGGAAATAAACGCCCTCAATACGCCGTACATCCTCATTGGGCATTCGCTCGGAGCGTCGACCATCCTCAAAACGCTCACCGAATCCACCGTAAGCAAATTGCCAGAAGCATTATTCCTGATCTCCACGCCGTTCTGGAGTAATGAAGGATGGGAAGTCGCCGAGTATGCGCTGAACGACGACTTTGCGAAGCGCCTTCCGTCATTAAAGGCGAATTTTCTCTATCACAGCCGGGATGACGAAATCGTGCCATTTTCTCATCTGCTGAGTTATGAAGAAAAAATCCCGCAAGCCACCCTGCGTAAGCTGGATGGTTACGGGCATTTTCTGGAGTTGGATAGCTTCCCGCAATTAATCGCGGATATTCAGGCGCTAAATTAATTTCTCACAGGGACATAGATCGCACCGATTACGCCGCCGTCGAAATTTGTCGTTTTCACGAGTTCGAGATTTTTTCTCTGCGCGCCATCTTTGAATAACGGCATACCACTGCCCAGAATCACCGGATTGATGTTCAGGCGATATTCGTCAATCAGGTCGAGTTCCATCAAACTCTGCGCGAGGCGTGGACTGCCCAATAACCACATATCTTTGCCGGGTTGATTCTTGAGTTTCGTGAATGCTTCCTTGATGTTGTCTTTGATGATGACCGTGTTCACCCAATCAACGGACTCAAGTGTTTCTGAGACGACATATTTAGTCGCGTCATTCGCCCAGCGTGCGTGATTTAAGTCTGCCTCACCCGCGTTCGGATCTTCGAGTACAGTGGGCCAATAACCCGCCATCATCTCATACGTCACGCGCCCATAAATCGCGACATCGGTGCTGGCGTGCAGATCATGCGAATACGCCTCTATTTCCTTGTTATAGATAAGCCAACTCATGTCGCCTTCGGTGGTCGCTACGAAGCCATCTAATGAAACGTGCATCAAGAAGATAATTTTACGCATGGGGAATGCTCCTGTTGATTTGTTTATACTATGGCATCAGCATAACCGAACAAAGGAGCTACGTCTTGAACAAATCGGACACGCAAATGCAAATTTGTCGTTTAGCCAATGAAGGTAACGGTTTGTCGCTCTAATTGGGCGATTTGCGCGGGGGTGTAGCCGATAAAGCGTTTTAGGGAGCGCGTCAGATGGGGTTGATCTGCATAGCCCGCCTCATAGACGGCATCCAGAATCGGCGCACCATTTTCCAGCAAGCGGTGTGCCTGTAGAGCGCGTTCGATCTGTCCGATCAAATTGGGTGCTAATCCGGTTGCCTGGACGAAACGCCGACGCAGAGTTCGCTCGGATAATTCTGGCGCTTGATCTTGCAGGACGGCTTTCACCAGCGGGTCAGCGACCAGCACATCGTTCCGTACCAGATGCTCGACAAAAGTTTCAACATTCTCAAACGAGGGCGTTTCCCATGTGTCGCCATCTAGCCAGAAGGATTTGTGTGCGGCTTGTGGCAGAAACACATCACTATCAAGCAAATTTCCGGCGGGGATGTTCGGCAGAAATGTGCCGAGTGCAAACACAATTGTCAAAAATTCATTGCCTTCCGGTTGGGTCTTTGGCGTGGCTCTGGTGCGTGGACCTTCAACGGCGAGTTTTACTTTACCGTTGTAGCGTGTGAAAAGCATGTTCCAACGCCCATCCGCCGGGCAGACCACGGCGTAATTGCTCCCGTTTTGCCCGCGCCAGATTGACTCGATATAGGGGGAGCTTGATAACCGCCCCTCAAAAATGGTTTCCACTTCCTGCACTCCGTTAGCATGTGCTTTTCTATAGTTTATCCCAAAACAGCAAATTTTTTGCGAGCAGGATTCGCCACTTTTTGCCAATTCCGCAAAGTGTAAAAAACGAGATCATGCTATCATGAATGGTTGAAACGGAATTGAAACGGTCATTTGAGAGTTGATCGTCCGGTAACTAAATCGCCAACCATACAAAATCCATACAAAAGCTCTATGAAAAAACACGCTATCCACCCGTATCCTTTTACTAGTGCTATCGGTATAAATCATAGCGTGCACAAATATCGCTGTTTATTTTATCTTTCGTTAATTATTCGCCAATTCTGGGGAATGTTATTCATCTATTCATTCTAGGAGGGACAGATGAATCCAACTAAACGACGCTTATTGTCGTCAGTCCTATCGGGACTTATTTTATTATCTATGGTCTTTAGTTTGGTCGCACCGTTTGGGAGCAATCAAACCGTTCAGGCACAGGAAGCCACTGATGAGCCACCTGTGGAAAGCACCGACTCTGCTGATCCACTGGCAGGTTCACCCACACCGGAGGCGACTCAAGATACGCCGCCCGTTATTCCGGTAGATGGGTCAACCACACCGGATGATCTGCCCATCATCGTCAATCCGTCCACCACAAGCTACGGGGACGATTTTCAAGATGCGGATACAGTTGGCTGGTCACTCAGCGAAGGTTGGGCGCTGACCTCCAATCCAGAAGATGGCAATATTTACCTTACAACCAATGGCGCATTCGAAACTGCTACCGTCCCCGGTTTACTGTGGGACAATGTCGCGGTTTCTGCGCGTTTAGGCATTACCCCCGGCAACACAGCGAATATCGCCTTACGCGTGGGGGCGGAAAATTACAACGTCACCTTCAGCGCAGACGGTAGCGCACGGTTATTCCGTAGCCTGAACTTGCTGGCAGAAGCGAGCGCGCTGGAAGTCATCGAAGCGGATGATCTCGCACCGCGCTGGTACGATGTGAGCGTGCAAGCCCTCGGCGACACCCTCACCGTCAGCGTGAACGGGGTTGGCGTGCTCACCTTCACCGATTCTGCCCCCTTAGCGGCGGGCGCGGTGGTCTTTAGCTCAGGGGTGAATAACACGGGCTTCATCATGTTGGATGATGTCAATTTGCAACAGGTCGCGGCTTCTCCGGTGGTCACACCCGATGTACCGACAAACGAAGCGCCTGTTGTGGTCGTACCCGTTCCCACCGAAACAGAAGTGACCAGCGACATTCCTCCTTTTGTGGAAGTGACCGCTGAAAGCACAGCAGAAGCGACTGAAGTTGTGGTCGTAGAAGCAACCGCGGAAGCGACTGACGAAGCTACCGACGAAACAACAGCAGAAGCCACGCCCGCGCCGGAAAACACACCGGCAGTCGAGATTACGGCGGAAGCAACGGCTGACGTAGAAGCCACCGAAGTGGTCGAGGCGACCCCTGAAGTGGAAGCGACCGACGACCCCGAACTTACACCGGAAGCCACACCGGAACTTGAAGTTACCGCAGAGGTAACACCGGAAGCGGAATCCACTGAAACACCTGAACCCTCCGAAGAAGCGACACTTGAACCCGTCGCATTTTCCGATTTTGACGGTCAAATTAGTGGCTGGTCACTCAGCGAAGGCACAACCATCCTTGCAGTTGAAGACGGTTACGCGCTCTCGATGAATGCTGACTCCACAATCGACCCTGAACCAGCACTTTTTCTCGCCGATTTCCGTGCGGATGCCCGTGTAAACGTCAGCGCACCCGCCGAAGGTGAAATCGCTGGTGGTCTGGATGTGAACTTCCACATCAACGGCACAAGTGCTTATCGTGTCGCGTTTGGGATGGAAGAAATCGCGCTGTATAGCACCGAAGGAGGCGACACTGAAACAGGTGAATTCCTGTTGACCAGCGTCCCCGCGACCTTGAGTTATGACACATGGTACGCGCTCAGTTTGACCGTCACAGGTGGCGAAATCACCCTGACCGTTGACGGCGCGGATACCTTAAGCTACACCGTAGAAGATGGTGATGCCGCCGGTGAAATCAATTTTGGTGCTTCAAGTGCCCTGCTGATTGACGACATCGCCATTTATGACCTGAGCGTTACGGATGAGAGCGCAGAGACGGTTGTGCCGTTCGCGCTGACCGATGAAAACGTGGTCAAGGTCGGGCAGGCACTCTTCAGCGTACTTGCAAGTTACGTGGAATCCGGTGAAGATGCCGCTGTTGCCGTCGCGCAGGCGCACTTCATGACGTTAGATGAAGCCAACCGCGTACGGGTGCAAATCTGGGGCGTAGGTGGTCAATCGCTGGTCGAACTCGGCACGATTGTCGCCGAAACCGATTCGGTGGTCATCAATCTTGATGTTGACCATGTGAATGCCTATGCGTCCTTTGAGGCGTTGATTGATCTTGCTAATCGTGACGAAGTCGCCGCTATTTCGCTACCGGCGATTGCCGTCTCCACCTCTGTGGGCGGTGTCGAACGTACACAAATTACCCAACAAGCAACGGGCGGGACGATCAAGCCGCACTCCTTAGACATCATCGGCGCAAACATCTGGCATGAAGCCGGTGTGCTTGGTGCGGGTGTGGTCGTCGGTGTGATTGATACCAGTTTCGCAGGTGCGTCCATCATCCCGGAGCGCGATTGTTTGAACTCCGCGACACCTGTCACCATCGCTGGTGATGTTGGTGATCCGGGAACGGGACATGGCTTGAACGTGGTCGAGGTCATCTGTGACATCGCACCATCGTCAACCATTGTGATGTACCGTGCCAGTAGCGTCGGTGTGATTGATGATGCCATCAACCGCGCCGCCTCCGATCAGGTCGACATCATCGTGATTACGATTGATGACGTACTGGGTGGCGGACAAAGCGGTATACAATCGGCAATTCAATCTGCCTATGGCTCAAATATTCCAGTCATCGCTAGCGCGGGTAATACCGGCGCAACAGGCGGTACTATTGCATTTGGCTATGATGGTGAATCCGGTCGGGTCAACGTCCGCGCCAGTGCAGGTAGCGTCATTGACTACAGCTGGGTTGAACCCAACGGAGAGGCAAATTATCCGTCTACCCTTTCACTTGATGGTGAAGTGGTGGATAGCCGTAACGTCCGTATGGGTGGTTCCGTCCAGCAATATGTCGTACCGGAACGTTGTGGTGAGTCTTGTGAGCTTGATCTTGAGATCAGCGGCGAAGGCACCACCACCATTCAGGTACTGGCGGCAGGTGGGGAAGATACAGCGGTCACCGGCGGCACGATGGTTCAGTTGAACACGCCAAGCACGCTGACGACTGCGGCGAACTCGCCGAATGCCATCGCGGTGGGTGCGGTGTGTGCAAGTCAGGCGCAGAATTATCCGATTTTGGCGACCAGTTCCGCTGGTCCGCCGATTGCTAACCCCACAGGTAACACCATCAAGCCGGAAGTCGTCGCACCGTCATTCGTCCAGACCTCCTTGACGGGTGGCAGTATCAGTTGTACGGGTGCGGGTGGCGTTGGCTTTGGTGGTACATCTGCGGCGGCGGCGCATGTTGCGGGTATGGCGGCATTGCTCTTCACCGAGGGCAACACTGCAAACGCGGCACTAGACTCCCATTTCAATGGCAGTTTCTTGAAACCACAACGCCTTGAACTGTATTTGATGGGTCACACCATCGACCTGCATGAAGGCTCTAGTCCGGATGGATTTGATAACACCTATGGCGCGGGTTTGACCGTACTCGGTAGCCCGTTCTACAACATCAACCAGCGCGTGAACTACACTTCATTCGCCGATCCTGATGGTACAAATGCCTTAGATGCCGAAGCCTTCTATGTCGGTAACGCGGATTTGTTCAGTACCCAGACGGGTACACCATCCGATCCGTTCTTCCATATCGAAACCGCGATTCAAGCGGCGATTGCGGCGGGTCGTGCGTATGTCATCCTGCAACCGGGTGAATATGCCGGTGGCTTTAGTATTCCTGACCCGACAGGTGCCAATACGTTGACGCTTTCTTCGTTCGATGGCGCGGATATTATCAACCGTTTCGGTAGTTCGATTGTCGTCACAGATGTCGGAGATACCGGAGATGGTGGTGGTATTCATATCGATGGCGGACAGGGCATTACAGTGCAAGGGATTGACTTTACCGGATCGTCCCCACTCTATCTGACGACGGACACGCAACTGCTTGTCATTCCACCCACACCGATCTATATACGTGATGGTACTGATATCATCGTGCAAGACAACACCTTCAGCTATTTCGATCAACCGTTACAGGTGACAAATAGTACGGGTGTCGAAATCCTGAATAACGCCTTCACCCAATTTATCATCCCCTTTACTGGCTTTGGCGTGAATATCTCTTCACTGTTTAATGCAGGGGGGATCAATGTTCAGGGCACGGGTACAGGTGCAGGCAACATGCAAACTGTCCTGATTGAAGGCAACAGCTTCACCAACAATGAAGTTCGACACACAAATAGCGCAACCCGCTATGAGGGCATCATTCGCATTGCCCGTATGGAAGCCCAGTTGTATAACAATCGCTTTGTAGATAATATCGCCGGGTCGACGATCACGATTGATCAGTGGGTAAATGAAGTCGCCACGCCAACAGCGGCAGATTATCTGGACTATGAAGTGGTAATCTATAGCTCTCTGTTTGAGGGTAATAGCCTCTTTGGTCCGTTGATCCATCTGTATCAAGGGATCAATTTCCAATTTGTCAATAACTCGGTCATCAACCACAATTTGAACTCTAATCCGAGTTTCGGTTCGATTATCTCTGTGGGTGGTGCGAATTCCGGCTTCCTTCAAGTGGCAGAACATCGCTTTAACATCATCAATAACCTGTTCTTTAACAATGATCTTGAAGGGTCGTTGCTGGCGGTGGCAAACAACACTGCCATTCCCGCCATTACGCTGGATTGTTCGGCAATTGGCAGTAACGGGCAAAACAACGGCGTGCGTAATAGCTGGTTCATTGATCGCTTCGGTGGTTCAAGTGGCGGTCCACAGGCTGGACAGTGTAATGGTGCAGTACAAAATGCGGGCAATAACAACTTTTTCGGCTCGAATGCCGCATCAACAGTTGGTGCCGCGACATTCGTCAGCCTCAACGTGCCAGCAGCTGTTACGACATTTGAAAACGCGACATTCTTCCTGGATTATGACTTAACTAATCCATATCGGTTGTTGCCGTATGATATTCGGGGTGGTGTCATTCCCACGCCAACCGATCCACCGCCTAAAGGTGTCGATGTCGGTAGCAATGCCGCCGTCAACAGCATTCTTGGCTATGATATTCGTACACCGCCGGTGAGTGTCTTCCCGCTGGATGTGATGGGTCTGCCACGCTTGATTGACCGCACGCCGCCTTTCACTGAAACAACAAGTGATGACATCGTTGATATTGGCGCCTACGAGCTTTCAGATCCGCAACCTGTGTCCTTCATTGATGATGACGGGTCATTGAACCCGACCACGAGTGAAGATACAGAGGCGATCACGTTTGACATCACAGAGCGCGTACAGGGTGGTTTCCAACCCTATAGCTTTGCGTTCACAAACTTACCGGCACTCTATGACACAAATCCGTTTAACCCGTGTGAAGGTCAGCCGATTAAGTTTGACGACATTAGCAATACCGTCACCTACTGCCCGCCCAATGATTTCCATACCAGTGGCGCTGGCACACCGGTGATTAGCTTTGACTACACCGCCAGCGGTATCCTTGATACGGGTACAACGCCGCTGGGAACCGTGACTGTCGTCGTGCAACCGGTAAATGACGGCGTACCCACCTCGAATGCTGACACACAGGTGATCTTCACCGACCTGTCAACACAGATCAACTACCGTCTGCGTCCTTATGTGGAATTCAGTCCAGATTTCAACCTGTCTGATCCCGATGACGACGATAGCGCCGGAACACCGTCTGATGTGGATTATCCGTTCACCTTCACGAGCTTCGTGGTGGATGCGAGTGCTCCCGGTCATGAGCCGTTGCTGTTTGGTCTGGGGTCTAGCCCCTCACAAGGCGCGATGAACAGCGCAATTGCCGCCGCAGTCAGTGGTGGGGTGTTCAACTTCACACCTGCGCCGGGTATCAGTGGTGCGATTGAATTCAGCTATAGCGTCACGGATCGTGATGGTGGCGTTGGTAACCGCCGGGTACGTTTGGTTGTCACAACACGTCTCGCCGGACCGGGCTTACACGATGATGCCAGTCTGGACTTTGTCTATGACGACGGATGGTTGCCGTATTACTTTGAGCCAGCAATCAACAACACATGGCATTACACCGCCACAGGCTCCTCGGTTGATTTCTACTTCATCGGCGATGCCTTCGGTATCCATGTGTATGGTTTCCCCGGTGCCGCGTCTATGCAAATCAGCATTGATCCTGATGATGTGGGACCGGCAGATCCTGCAAATTACAATACTTTTGCGGAACTAACCTGTAGCAATCCAACAAAACCATCCCCTGTACCGACATCCGTCGCTGTCGCCAAGACGTTCGTCTATGGATGTACCGGCGTGGAAAGCATTCCGGGTGCACAGGATCAACTCCATCGTCTGCGAATCACGAATGCAACACCCGGTGTTACGCTGGTCATTGATGCGATTAGCGTCCGTGATGAAGGATTGCCACCTGGTGTGTATCAGGATGATGATTTCATGGTCAGCCATTCCCCGTTGTACAATGCGGTGACCAACCCTCTGGGCTGGACTGTCGGCGCGGCGGCACCTTCGGCTGTAGGTGGCAGTTTCTCTTATACCGGTGCCCAAAATGCGAATATGACCTTCCAGGTGGATGGTGATCTTGTAGATACAATGGTGATCTACCGGACATTAGGGCCGGGTTGGGGACCGTTTGATGTCTATGTCAACGGTGCACGCAGGGCAACTGTTCAGAATAACTCGGCTACCGTTATTTATTCACAGGCGGCGGTTGTCACAGGCATCGGGTCAGGTATTCAAAACATCGAAATCCGTAACATCTCGCCTGCGTACATCATTATCGAAGCGATTGAGTTACTGGCGGCAGAATCGCCATTAACTGAGGGCGTGTATCCGGCAGAGGACGGACGCGTCAGTTACATCGGTGCATGGGCTGATTATGTGGATCCATCACCTAATGACGGTAGTAATCCTTCCAACGGCATCCTGCGTTACTCTGTCGATCCGAATGCGGTTGCAGTCTTCCGCATCAACGGTAGTGGCGTATCGATTGATCGAACGATGGCTACCGGATATGGTCAGATAGAAGTTTGTCTTGGATCATCAAACTGTAAAACGTTTGGTGGAAGTTCGTCGACCCTGGTCTGGGGACAACCAGCGACGGTTCGTTCGACGATCAACACGATTCAAACGGTCACCGTCCGTAGTCTGGATACCGGCGCAATTGGCATTGACTCAATTGAGGTGATCGGCGCAATTGCCGGGCTAGAACCGGGTTACTACGAAGAGGTTGATCCTGCCCTCGCTTATAGTGGCGTGTGGACACCCTATGTGGTTCCGCAAGTACTGGGTGGCTCGGCGATCTATAGTAACGATCCTGACGCAGTGATCTCTTTCCCGATAAATGCGAGCACGATGGAACGCCTTATCATCCATTATCCGGGTGGTGTGGGCTGGGGCGCGATGCGCGTCTGTGGCACCGTGTGTTCGAATATTAACCTGAGTCAAGGGACGACGTTCAATAACGTTGCACCCATCAATAAAGCGGCGCTCGGTCTGAGCAATGAGACCTTAGCGACGGTCACTATACAGAGTAATGGCGGGTTTTTTGGTATCGAAGCGATCCAGATTCTTACCGAACCCGGTCCGTTAGCGCCCGGTTACTATGAGGAAACGTCTGTTTCTACGGGCTTTGACCTCACCTATAACGGAACAGGATGGACATCCTATGCCGCACTCGGTCCGCGTGGCGGCAATATGCGCTATACGAATCTCGTTGCCAATACCGCAACTTTCCAGGTTGTTCCAAATGATATTGATGGAATCGTCTTCTATCATACAGGTGGCGTTGGTTACGGTGGCATTCAGGTCTGTAATGGTGGCACCTGCCAGATTATTCCAAACGCATCACCTACGTTCACTTCCTATGGCAACCGGACGTTTATCAGCAAAGCATCGTTGAACTTACCTGCAAGTAGCTCACCGTCAACAATCACGGTGAGACCAGAAACAAACGGCTTATATATCGGTCTGGAAGGTTTACACATCGTAGCAACTGATCCAGATGCCACGCCACCGAACTTCGGCGAACTGCCAGTCGGCGTGAACAAGCCGACTGTTAGCCAATTGCGCTATGCAGGGTCATGGGTACGATATACAGATGCTGTGAATATCCCCAGCGGAGTATGGGAATTCACCACTGATGCTTCCGCAGCGGTTTACTTCGTGGCGGATGGTACCGGACTGGTGATTAATCATGGTGTGTATCCTGGTTATGCGCCCTTCGAAGTCTGTGTAGACGGTAGCGAATGTAAACGCTTTAGTAGCGATGCTAGCGTCTTCGAATGGGGTGCACCCACATATGTTTGGTTTAATAGTTCGGGTGTACATAATGTAGAAATTCGTAGTATTGGTGCGGGCGTACTTGCATTCGAGTCAATCGAAGTCGTCAGCACAGCACGTCCAGTCTTAACGGCGGGCAACTACTATGAAGAGACAAACAGTGCTTTCCAATACAACGGTTTGTGGTCACGCTGGACGTTTGGCTCTGTACTTGGCGGAACAGCACGTTATAGTCTGGACCCGGCGGCGACAATGAGCTTCCTCGTGGATGCCACCAACGTCGATGAAATCGTGGTTTTCCATCCGCAAGGTGCGGGTTGGGGTTCCATGCAAATCTGCCGTAATACGAACGATAATTGCCAGACGATCACACTCACGAATGCGATAGATGCGTATAATGTTGCGGCACGTATCAGCACGGGTGCAGGTGCTAATGGACTGAATCTGCCCGGCGGTATATCAACAATCACTATCAAACCACTGAGTGGTTATGCAAACGTGGAAGCCATACAATTGGTGACCGCAGGCGCACTTGTGCCGGGCTACTATGAAGAAACACCACAATCCACCGGCTTCAACCTCACCTATAATGGAGGTTGGACATCCTATGCCGCACTCGGTCCGCGTGGTGGCAGTATGCGCTTAACAGCATCTACCACAGATAACGCGACCTTCTCGGTGATCCCCAACAATATCGACGGGATCGTGATTTACCACACGGGCGGTCCGGGTTATGGCGGAATGCAAGTCTGTAATGGCGGCACCTGCCAGACAATCAGTAACCCGACACCGGCTGTTTCGAGCTATGGCAATCGTACCTATATCCCGAAAGCCAACCTGAATCTCACGGGTGGCACACCGGTTGAGGTGACCATCCGCGCACAGACCAATGGGTTATATATCGGGTTGGAGGCACTTCAGATCATCGGTGCTGGTAGTTCCTTACCATTACTCCCCGATGGGTTGAATAGCTCTAGCTCAACGAACCTGAAATATGTGGGATCATGGTCGAGCTTCAATTACGCGGTCGTACCTCCCAATGGTCCACTTGCTGGCACACTCACCTACTCAGGTGATCCAAGCGCCGCGATTGTCTTCCGGATCAACGGTGCCGGAGTTGCGCTCTATCGGACAATTATCTCCGGCTGGGGTGCATTTGAAATGTGTATTGATGGCAATCAATGTCAGACCTTCACCAGCACCGACCCAACAACCGTGTGGGGTCAAGCAGTCACCATGCGGGCAACTGGTGGTGTCGGTGAGCATATCGTTGAAATCCGTAGCGTGGATGGGTTGTATCTTGGTATCGAAGCCATTGAGGTACTTGATCCGATAGCCGCGTTAACACCGGGTATCTATCAGGATCATGATCCTGACCTGACCTACACCAATGTTTCAAGCGGCGGGTTGACGGACTGGACAAACTACTATGTCGTCGGCATGAACGGAAATTCGTCGAGATACACCAATGATCCGGCAGATAGCCTGACTTTCAGCGTCAATGCGAACCTTGCACAACGTCTGGTCATCTATCATAACGGTGGCGCAGGCTGGGGAACGATGCAGGTCTGTAATGCGGGACAAGCAGATTGTGTTACCCGTAACTTAGCCACAAGTGCTTCGCTCTATGCTAATCAATGGATCATCAACATTAACAATGGTGGTGGCGCAAACGACCTTGATTTGACGGGTGCAAATGCCGCAGTCACAATCAGAACAACGGGCGGCTTAATCAGCGTTGAGGCTATCGAAGTGCGTGGCGCGGTAGGTCCGTTGCTCCCCGGTTCATACGAACAGGACAACTTCAACCTGACTTACACGGGTGCATGGGTATCCTTTGCAAGCGGGGCATATTCCGGTGGAACTGGTATCTATACCGGCACACCGGATGATCAATTGTCATTCCAGATCACCGATGCCAGCGGATTTAGCATCGTCCTGAGCCGACTTATCGCAGGTTATAGCCCCAATATACGTGTCTGCTATACCCGTGCAAGTAACGGAGATACCAACTGTAACATCACAACGGATGGTGTCGTAAGCACCGTATCGACATCAGGTATACAGCAAGATTACTATCTGTATAGCTACTATGGCTTACCGTCACGTAACGTTACCAACACAGGACCGGAAACGTATACAGTCACGGTCAACCATAATGGTCCCACACTAACTTACCTGCTTCTGGATGCCATTCTGGTTCACGGTGAGCATAGTGGCACGTTGATGACCTCAACCACACCCGGTACACCGAACGGTCAACCGGTGACATATGACACAACAAGTGAGTATGTCACCTATGCACCGTCAAATCTGTGGACGAATGGCATTGCGGCGGGCTATTTCGGTAGCACTTATGACTTCACGACCAATGCTGGTGCCTTTGCACAAGCCAGTATTGAGGGCAACTCGGTCACTATCTATCAACTTGCAAGTCCGAGTAGCTCACGTAATGTACGCTTCTGTGTGGTTCAAGACGGTGGTGATCTGGCGCAAAACTTACAATGTACAAACTTCAGTCAGAATGTAGGTGTAACTGTTGTTCAATCACCGATTACGCTCTACGGTTTCGGTTACGATCAACGTGAAATCATCTTCGAGAACCGTGATTACGGATACTACTTCTTTATCGACGCACTCGCGGTCCGTTAGTCCATACACATACGAATAAACGTTAGCTATACTGGTCTGTAGGTTGTTTATACAGACCAGTATCTTTGTCTGGTGGTTATGTAACCATCAACCGAATTGAACATGATAAATGAAGAAAGAGGAAAACAGACGTGAAGCTCAATCAATATAAGGGTTACGGCGTTTTCTTAATCGCTTTACTGATCCTGCCGTTGCTCATCGCAGGGTGTGGCGGGGATGATAGCCCGGATGAAAGTGCCTTACCGACTCGCGTCGTCGTGAGTGATGCGACTGCCGAAGTCACCGAAAATTCTCCGGCTGAATTACCTTCGCAAACACCGGAAATGACCGACGAAGTCTCTACTGAAAATAACACACCGCCGCAGGAGGCTTCTTCTACGCCGGAAGGCACAGCGGAATCTGCGCCACCGCCTGTAGACGCGCCACCTAATTTTAACCAGCAGGGCGGAGATGCCACGGAAGACCCCAATGGTGCGCCTGTCGGTCCGCCGATAAGCAGTACATCTATGCCGTCTAATGCGGGACCAGCTGGATTAAACGCGAACGCGACGACTGATTTTTCTGGTTTAAGCGTGGGTGATTCACTTTTAGTTTCCGGCATATTGAGCATCGTGGATGGAACAGATGCCGAGGTTGCCATTTTGACCGATGTCAACGGCGTGACGCTCGAAGTCGAAACACCGCTTGGCATGGCGCAACCGATGGATGGTCAGCAGGTCGATATGGTCGGCGAAATCGTTGAGGCAAGCCGGGGAACGGGTGCAGAATTTGCGATCCTCCCCAACGCCATTACCTCTGCTAACGGGTTGGGAGGCGACGCACCGACGGGTGACGGTAACACCAACAATGCACCACCCGCGCCCGGCAACGGCGATGTGCCTAATTTCCCCGGCGTAGGAACGAGCGATGAAGTGCTTGATATTGAACTGGAGAGTGACTTAACCGCGCTAGGAGCGTATGATGCGCTCGGTCAGCAAATATCCGACTCATTGGAAGGTAGCATCTGGTTTAGCGTAACTGGTTCAGAATCGTCTGGCTGGACGCTTGAATTCATCAATCTCGATGAACAATTGATGACGCGCTACACCGTCAATACAGAAGGGCAGGTCACACGCTCCGGTGGGTTGCCCGCCACGCCAATCAGCGAAAATGAAGACCTTGCGATTGACCGCAGATTGGTCGTGGTCGATAGTGATGATGTTACCGCACAGTTGAGCGAGGCGAATAACACGCCCTTCGGGTCACCGTTAATCACTTTGCTGGTTGATGCCGGGGGTGGTATTTCATGGGTGGTTTCTGGACCAGAAGCCCTCACGTTTGATGCAACACAACCGCTTGACGACTAAACGCGGGGTTGCCACACGAAAAGCATAACAAGATTACGATGGAGCGCACAGTTGCGCTCCATTTTATTTTGGGAATGACGAATATTTGTTACACTAGAACAAATGAACGTTATAAATTTAGCAGAATTTTTGAGGTGCGATGATGAGAGGAAAATCCCGTAGCACAACACGCCGTCCACATCATGCCGATATTATGCGCCTGATGAAGCAAATCCAGATGAGCGACGATGATCCGGCGGTGATGCAGGAAAAAAGCCTGAACGATACCCTCAACGCCGTCAACGCCGCGGGCTATCTGAGCGATGTGCAACGCCGCGCCCCGTCAGGATTGCAGGTGTTCGGTCCCAAAAGCCTACAGGGGCTGGGTTGGGCTGGTGCGGTGCTGTGGATGAAGCGCAACGGCTATCACACCTATAAGATGATTACTCTGCTCGGCATCTGGGCGCAAATGCAGGACGACGAACTTTTTGTGATCGTCGGGACGCGCCCGTTATTGTATCAAGCGCCGATCTACGCGCCGGATTCGTATTTTCATCAGATCAAGCGGGATTTTCGCCTCTATTACGGAAAAGATGCCGCACCGCCCACCAGCGCAACACAACTTTACACCGCCCCCTATGTGCCGGAAAATCGCCTCGCCATCCGCCAACAAATCGAGGGGGCGCTCGGTCAATGGCGGGATACGCAACTGGGTCGCTAGCTGAAAATTCAGGATCGCCTTTTACACACAACCAAAAAAAGGACACCATCGCGTGATGATGCCCTTCGTAAATTTTTATGTAACAAGCCATCCGATTAATGCCTGTATTGACCCTTTAGATTAGGTGAGGACGAGCATTTTTTCTGCCTGCCGTCTACGATAGCTAGAGGGTGTTTGCAGGGAGTGATTATTATAATAAGCGACGATATTTTCAAGGTAGGTGCGAACGGGCGTATAGGTCATCCCTAATTCTTGCTTGCTCAACGTATTGTCCATCTCGGACATCCACATATCGCTAAACGGCGAGCAATCCGGTAGAAATCCATTGGCTTCCAGCAAATAACGATCCACGCGCTGAATATTCGCCGGAACACCCATTACATCGCTGAGGGTGCGTAAGAATTCTTCTAGCGTCAGGGTTTCATCCTGAGAGATGTTATAGGCTTTGCCCATGCCTTTATCGGTGTTGATTAAGGTCATGATAGCCTTAACAGCATCGTGGCTATACACATGCCGTACCCGATGATCCGGCGCGGAGGGGACTAAAATAGGACCGTGATCCTTCAGGCGCAGATAATACCCATACAGACGGTTAAACCCGTCGCGTTCACTATTGACCATCGGCAACCGTAGCGATGTGTAGGGAAAGCCACGATCAGTGTATGCCCGTGCAAGTACATCTTCCGCCGCGCTTTTTTCGTTACCATACAGCCATTCCTCGTAATCGTAGGTGTTGGCTTCTGGCGCGGGGATGATCGGGTTGAAGTAATCCACCTCACGGAAGGGACGGGTAATGCCTTCACGGATGAGATAAACCTGTCCGGTGCTGACGAAAATATAACGCCCCACCTGTCCATCAAGTAGCTCGACAATATCTTCGGCTTCCTGCTCCTTAAAGAGGGTCATATCCACAACCACATCAAAATCACGTCCGGCGAGTGCGCGACGCATCTGGGTGATGTCGGTACGATCTGCATGATAACGGGGAATGTCATCCGGCAATTCATCACGCGTTACACCACGATTGAGCAAACTCAGGCTGTGTCCGTCGTCAATAATCTGACGCGCAAGGAAATAGCCCATATTTCGTGTACCGCCAATAATCAATATCTTCATGCCGATAGTACAGGTGGTAAATGTTACCCACCTATACCCTGCTCCTTTCTCATCTGTTGCCAGATTCTTTTGTTTAAACCATTATAGTCAATTTTGCCAATAAATAGATAAAGCAAAAATGACAAAAAGATCGGGAATATCCGTATAGTATCGTATAAAAAATGTATCAGAAATTCGCAAGAACGCACCGATTGGGCAAAACTTACGGTATCATTATAAGTGGTGGAAAAATTCAGCATGTTTTCTATCTCGCTTTGATGATATGTTTAAGTATGTCGCAAGACAAAAATCTGCGAAACAAAACATCAATTCCAGAGGTATTTCGCTTTTTCAGAGATAATATGGTCGTCAGTTATCATCAGAAAAAAGCACAAACCAGAACATCCTATAAAAACGTCAGTATGTCAGTATGAGGTAAGGTACGATGCCTGTTTATTTGTATCGCCGTGAAGATGGCACGACATTTGAATATAAACAACGATTTCTCGACGATCCGCTTGATGTTGATCCTGAAACCGGACAAAAAGTTTTTCGTGTGGTACAACCCACAGGGGTAATTTTTAAAGGGTCAGGCTTTTACATTAACGATAGCAAAAGTGCCTCAAAATCCAGCCTGAATAGCAACGGGCAAAATGGCAAGGACAAAGAGTCCTCGTCCGAAGGTCACTCATCCGAGGGTGGTAAGTCCGAGGAAAAATCGACCAGCACCGAAACAAAATCGGAGAGCAAGTCCGAGACAAAAGCTGAAACTAAAAGCGAAAGCAAAAGTCAGGTGAAGTCCTCCGCCGCTG
This sequence comes from Aggregatilineales bacterium, assembly GCA_040219275.1. Lineage (GTDB taxonomy): Bacteria > Chloroflexota > Anaerolineae > Aggregatilineales > Phototrophicaceae > JAVJSU01. Next base: position 45,466 of record JAVJSU010000017.1, read on the forward strand.
ATTAAGCAATCCGCCAACCAGTATAAAAACACTCGCGTCCATCATTTTTGGTGGACGTTTTGATTCACAATCATGCAATTGCCCTTGATGAACCGTTCAAAAGCGGTTGTCACATTACGAAAAACATATAATTTCGCCGCTTAGTGCCTGAAAAACGTAAAAATTTTGCCCTTTACGCCCATAAACGATTACAATTGTTTCAATAGTCACTATCTTACTGTAATCGTAATTGTGTTGGAGTGCAGGATAAATGGATATGAAGGCGGTCTTTTTAAAACCCACTGTCGAAATAGAAATATCGCTCAAGTCGGGGCGCGTATGGGGCAATCTGCGCGATGCAGACACCTATCGCGTTGGCGACTCATGGTATTCTGCGGCAGATAGTTTTCATGAATATCAGGTAGATGAACTGATGCAATCGGCGGATTTCCGGTTGTGTGTCGGGCAGAAAATCCTGTTTATGTCTTCCGGTGAACTCAATCTCGGCGCGGGTTGGATTCAGAGTATTTCCATGATTAATCGCCGTCAGATGGACATTGTTGAACACCCGAACGTTGAATACATCGTGTCATTATGGGAAGTCGTCGGTAAACGTCCCCGCAGTGAATGGGCATGGATGATCGAATTCAGTTATGTATGAGTTTTCAGTAAACAGTAAACAGTTTTCAGTATAACCATCGCCACACTGTCTAAACTTCATCCATTGGCGGAACTGTGTCTTACTCGAGATGTTTCGCCGCCCATATAATGCGTTGAGCAATCGTAATGGTGACCATCACGCCCAACAACGTAAATAAGAGCGCGCTGTAACCGGGGAAGATCAAAAACAGCGAGTAAAAGATGACCGCTTCCGTCCCTTCGATCAATCCAGCGGGCATGGTGGTGCTGGTGAGTTCTTTTTGCGCCTTCGCCCCTTGATTGCGCTTCTCGAAAATTGCCGCCAAATACATCCACGAGGGTGCACTGACGTAAAACGCACCGAGCAAAAACATTGTCGCAATATAGGTCGCCGTATCATCCGCACGGATTGCCAGCGCGATAGGGATGACCGAATAAATCACGAAATCACACTGAATATCAATATATCCGCCGAGGTCGCTCTGGGTTTTGTTGTTACGGGCAACGGTACCATCCAGCCCATCCAGAAAGCGATTGATCCACAACAAAATCAGCGCCAGCGGGAACACACCCAGATACGCCACCACCGCCGATGCACAGCCCACGATTAATCCGACAAGGCTAATGGCAATCGGGTGTATCTCTGTCCCGATTTGATTGGCAACCGGAAGTAAAGTCACCTCTTTGATTTCGCGCAAAGATTTATCCAACATAATATTTAGCTTTACATGCTCACTTTAATTTCACCAAGTATAGCGTATCGCATAGATGTGACGATTATCTTAAGCACGAATTAGGGATTATGTAGGGATTGTGTGGGCAGAACGGTTATGAAAATGAAAATTTACTCTGGCGTAACGCTTGCATAAACACCACCGCCCAGAACGCAAACACTAGCATAAATATGCCTTCGGTAGCGATCTCTAATTGACGATAAAGAGTGAAATTACGAAAAAATAAGTTAATCCCCGCGCCAATAATGAATAAACTGCCAACGAGGATATGCCCGCTTGCCAGCGCAACCGCCGCAGATAGGCGTTTACGGAGGCGCAAGGTACGCAGACCTAGCCAGATCGACGTGCCGCCGATGGCAACCTGCCCGCTCAGCGTGATGATCCACAACACGCGCACCGTCGCCCGATTCATGCCGAATGTGCCGTAACGATTGAGTAGGATGAGCCAGAAGGCGGTGAACAGCGCGGAGCAGACATAAGCGATGGTCGTCCAGCGTGCCTCACGCGTGATGTCTTCAAAGCTGAACAGGTTGCTCATCATCACCTTCAGATGGATCAGCATAACCACCAGCGTGACCATGATGACCAGATCAGAGGTGAACAGCCACCAGCCATCCAGCGCGGAATCGCCGACCCACACCAGCCCATAAATCAGCGGGGTCACCAGTGCCACCATCGCCGCCCGCAGATAACGGTGCGTTGCGCGATAAGTCATCTGCATCATCCGGCGCGAGGCGGACGGATCGCCCAGCGCAATCATGGCGGCAAGGTGTGCCTGTTCGGATGTTTTGCCAGCACGCAACGCATCATCCAGCGCAAACCAATAATGCGTGATGATCTCGTCGCAAACCGCCTCACGCAGATCATCCGGCAGGTCGCCCGTGGTGTGTTCTAGCCAATGGCGAAGATCAGGGGGCAGGGTCGTACTCATCGGGGATGCCTCACTTCAAACTTCTCAAAACGCGATTCACCGCGCTCACATGCCCGTCCCATTCAGTCAGGCTAGTGTCCAATTGCTTTTTTCCGTCGGAGGTTAACCTGTAATAACGGACTTCGCGCCCGTTCTCCACATCTTTGTAGGAGTCAATCACGCCCTGCTTTTCAAGGCTGTGCAGAGTCGGGTAGAGCGTTCCGGCTTTCACGTTAAAAAATCCATCGGATTCGCTTTCGATGTGTTGGGCGATGCGATACCCGTGATTCGACCCCTTAGAGAGCACATACAGCACCATTAACGGCAAACTGCCACGAAAATTCATACACACCCGATCCTATCTATAGAAACCCTATCTATGTGATTTATACGCGATTTTGAGGACGTTTGCAAACTTTTATGCCGATTAAGCCGCCTCTGGATGTAAAGAATTGCCCCGTTTTTATAGATTTCTATAGATTCGCACGGCGTTTGTGTTAAAATTCACGACAAGATGACGTATTGTTAGCTTGTGTGTAGAAACGAAACCCGCATGGATTTTTTAACCCCCGCCTTTTTCCTGTCCGTGATTAGCAGTTGTGTGACCGGTGTTTTCGCGGTGCTCGTCTTGCGGCGCTGGTGGAATACGACGAGTGGACCGCAAAAAAAGCGCCGTCCGCATTTGCTGGCATGGGGAATCGGCTTGACGATGTATTTTCTTGGCACGCTCAGTCAGGTAATTTTGACGATCACATGGAGTCCGTTTTTCTTCGGCTTATGGTATTGGGCGGGCGCGTTGATGGTCGCCCCATGGCTCGGTCAGGGGACGGCATATTTGCTCATCCGGCGCGGGAGTATCGCCCGTAACATTCAAATGGCGCTGATTTTAGTCGGCGTGATGACCCTGCCGTGGACGCTGTTTTTCACCGAATTTAACCCGGACGCGTGGTTTCAGGGCGCGGATATGACCGAAATTTACCGCGATCATACCGTTGATGGTGAGTTGGTCACGGGAATCATGCAGGGCGAGGCGCGGGGTACGGTGCGCTTCTTCTCGCCCATTATGAACGTCTGGGGGACGATTTTGCTAGTCGGTGGCGCGATTTACTCCGCACGCCTCTTCCGGCGTAAGCAAATCATGCGCAATCGGATGGTCGGCAATTGGCTGATCGCGGCGGGCGGGTTGTTGCCTGCGTTGGGCGGTGTGTTCATCCGGCTCGGAGATCCATCGTTTAAGTATGTTGGCGAGATGGGCGGGGCGATTCTCATTTTCTGGGGCTTCTGGCTGACGACTCAAATCCCCGACGCGATAGACTCTGTGCGGGATTCACGGCGCAATCGTCCTAAATCCGCTGACATTGCAACCGAGTCGCCGTCGTAGAAATATCCATTTAGGGCGCAATAATGCAGTTTGATTAATTAGAACGGAAAATAATCCCCATCCCCTAGCCCCTTCCCCAATTCTTAGGGAAGGGGAAGAAAGTCCCTCCTTGCGAAGCGGGGAGGGATTTAGGGAGGGGATCAAACACCGTATTTAAAAGTTACCGAGCATTATTCTGCCCCTACGACCCATTTCTTTAGCCCTTAGCGATTATTTACCCAATAGGCGATTTAACCGTGCAAACCACCGAACCCGAAACACAATCTACCACTGAAAAACTGCAAGCCATTTTCGGCAGAGTCAATCTGCGCGTGTTGATGATTGGCGCGGGGCTGTTTGGCGTGTTCGCGCTGACGGTGATCGTCGTCGCGCTGATCGACCCTCAGGATCGCTATTTATTCCTCAAGGATGTGCATTACTGGATCAGCCGGATCGGGTTGGTCGTGGCGGGAATCATGCTGGCGAATGCAGTGCGTATTGGCTTGATCCGGCATGGCGACGTGACTCCCTGGTTTCGGAGCATCAGCTATACGATTGTGGCGTTCATGATCGCGCAGGGGCTGATCGGCGGGTGGATGTGGTTGCTCGGTGGGCGACCTGGCGAAGATGTCCATGTGATTTACGGTTACGGCGTGGTGCTGTCGCTCCCGTTTTTTATTTTCGTGGAAGTGACCGCTAAAAAACGCCCCGCGATGGGCAGTTACATCTGGGGATTTACGATGCTAGCGGCGATCATCGTGCGAACCATCACGACAGGTCCGGTGGGCTAAGGTGGTCTTGTCGGGTATTCTAATTTTCTCCGAAATTATTGCCCTCCTCTAACACGATTTCAACACACATGATCTATACTAATAAGTATGTAGACCGCAGAAGTGTCGCAACGGTGACGTTTTAGTGCGCCTAATGAGCGACACATCACATGAGCGACAAGGGGAAATAGCAACTTATGGCAGATTATTATGAAACACTCGGCGTATCCAAAACCGCCGATGACGCAGAACTCAAAAAAGCGTTCCGCAAGATGGCGAAAAAGTATCATCCTGACACGAATCAGCAAGACCCAACAGCGGAGCAAAAATTCAAAGAAATCAACGAAGCCTACGATGTGCTTCGTGATCCAGAAAAACGCGCCCAATACGACCGCTTTGGTCCGAATTTCCAGAATATGCAGGGCTTCCCGAATGGCTATCAGCCGGGACAGGGCAATTCGCAATATTATAACCGCGTGGATGTAGACGAAGGCGCGTTTGGCGACCTGTTCGAGTCGATTTTCGGGGGGATGGGTGGGGTTAACGCAGGTGGCGGCAGGCGGGCGCGGACAAATATACGTCAACAGGGGCGCGACCTTGAGCATGAAGTCGGCATCAGTCTGCGTGAAGCGTATGAAGGCGCGACACGCTTCATCAACAAAGGCAGTCGTCGCCTAAAAGTGACCATTCCAGCAGGCGCGGCAACCGGCACGAAAGTTCGCCTTTCCGGTGAAGGTGAAGCGGGCATCGGTGGCGGCGAAGCGGGCGATCTGTATTTGATCGTCAAAGTAGAGCCGGATTCTCAATTTGAGCGCGACGGCGACAACCTGACGACGGAGGTCAAAGTGGATGCGTTCACGGCGATGCTCGGCGGCGAGGTGCGCGTGCCGACGCTTTCACGTCCGGTCAAGCTCCGCATCCCTGAAGGCACACAATCCGGGCAGAAGTTCCGTATTCGTGGCAAGGGAATGCCCATCATGAAGAAGAAAGACGAATACGGCGACCTATTTGCGCGGGTATTGCTGACCGTGCCGGAAAGCCTCACGCCGGAGCAACGTCAGCGTGTAGAAGACCTGCGTCAAGAGTTGATGTAAGGTTGACGGTCGTTTGAGATAGAAATTGCGAGTGTCCTGTAGAAATCTGCGGGACACTTTTTTATTTGACAAAGGATGCCCGCGTTCATCATTCTCATCAGAGACTCTAGCAATCCCTACGCTGAATTCGTGCATCCATCCACTATAATAAAACGATATGCGAAAAAATGAACTGAATTGCGGAAGATTCCCATGACCTTATTTTATGTGAAGCGTCTTATTGCCCTAGCCACCCTCACGCTGATGCTTGCCGCCTGTGGTGGAGGGGACGATGGCGGTAGATTGCCCACGCAGGCAGTCGCCACCACGCCGATTGCCGATTTACCGATCAGTTCGTTCGGCAGTAGCACCCGCCTACAAATCACCGCCGTGCCGGACGAGATCATCGCCGATGCGGACGCGGAATATCTGCTCCTGACGAACATCTATGACCGGAGCGCCCCGTCTGTCGTCAACCTTGAAGTGACGATTCAGATCGGCAACATAGAAGACACGGGCAACGGCTCCGGCTTTGTTTACGACACAGACGGGCATATCATCACCAACGCTCATGTCGTCAATGATGCGAACGAAATCTGGGTGACGTTTAACGATGGGCGCGTGGCACAGGCGGAAGTCGTCGGCGTTGATGTGTTTAGCGATCTGGCGGTCATCCGCGTGGATGTGCCTGCGGAGGAGCTTCGCCCCTTGCAATTGGCAGACTCTGACCTCGTGCGCGTCGGTCAGCGGGCGATTGCGATTGGCAACCCCTTCGGCTTGAGCAGTTCGATGACTGTCGGCATCGTCAGTGGGTTGGGGCGACAATTGCCCTCGGCGGAGTTGATTGACTCAACTGTGATTGCGGGCTATAACAACCCGCGCATCATTCAGGTGGATACACAGATCAACCCCGGCAACAGTGGCGGTCCCTTGCTGGATTCTCATGGCGAGGTCATCGGCATCAACACCGCGATTCGCACCGGTTCGGGCGCGTTTGAAGGCGTGGGCTTTTCTGTGCCGTCAAACACGATCAATCGCGTCGTACCGGAATTGATTAGCGATGGTGAAGTGACCTATTCATGGATCGGCATTTCGTCCAGCAGTCAATTTGATGTGCCGGAATTAACCGAACCGCTCGATTTACCCGTGACGGCAGGCGTGTTGCTCAGTGCGGTTACGCCCGGTTCGCCCGCCGCTGATGCCGGATTACGTGGCGGGACGCGCATCACCAGCGTGCGCGGCTACGATGTGTGCTCCGGTGGTGATATTATCGTGGCGGTGGATGGCATTTTCGTCCGCAACATGGATGAATTGGTCGCCTATCTGGTCGTCAATACCAAGCCAAACGATTCCGTTACGCTGGTCGTCGTCCGTGGGAGCAACACCTTCGAGACAGAAGTCACACTCCGCGCCCGCCCGACAGATGTGCCGAATACCGCCATCTGTTCCGGCTGATAAATCACGAAAAGTTCGCCACAGAGGATGCAGAGAAAAACAGAAGATTTTACTTTGCGTCCCTGTGGCTTTATTGTGATTTTCGGTAAATTATTTAACTCCGCATCACGGATGATAACAGACGATCAATCACGCGCATATTCTCCACGCCATCTTGCGGATCAAAGCGTGGCGCACGGTCATTTAGGAGCGCATCGGCAAAATCTTCGACCATCAACTGATAGTGATTAGCGGGTGGAATGGTGATTTCTTCATAATCATCCCCATGCCAATAATCAATCGTGGTGGTTTGGTCGGCATCCGGCACAAAAGCATCATTCACACGGATGCGCCCGTTTGTCCCGCGAATATCATACATATGGGCGCGATAGGTGCGTAAGCCACAATCAAAATGCCCCAAAACCCCGCCGGAAAACGCAAGGATGCCCGTTAAACTTTCGTCCACGCCGCTTTCATCGCCCATGACAGCGATGGCTTCCACACGATAGGGTTCATGACCTGTCATGTGGCGCAACACATTGACGCAATAACAGCCCACATCCATCAATGATCCGCCCGCGAGCGATTTATTCAGGCGGACGTTCGCCTCGTTGCGTACCGTAAACGTAAATGCCGCGTTGATCGCCTTGATCTCGCCGATTGCGCCATCATCCACCATTTGCTTTACGCGTACCGTGCGCGGATGAAAGCGATACATGAACGCCTCCGCGAAGGTCACGCCTGCATCCGAAAAACGATCCACCATGCGCTGGGCTTCGTTGCCATCGCTGGCGAGCGGTTTTTCACACAGGGTCGGCTTGCCCGCATCGGCACATTTCAGGCTCCATTCGGCGTGTTCGCTGTTCGGCGTGGGAATATATATTGCGTCAATGTTTGGATCAGCGATGAGTGCTTCGTAAGTGCCATAGGCGGTGGGGATGTCATTTGCCTGTGCGAAGTCTTGCGCCCGTGCGAGATCACGGCTGGCAACCGCGCTGACGATTCCGTTATTGGAGGCGTGAATTGCTGGAATGACGCGGGATCGCCCGATATTTGCTGTACTGAGAATGCCCCATCGAATTTGCTCTGCCATTTGCTCTCGCTCCCTATTCCGCTAAATTTATCGTTCGCTCTAAAAAAAGCATAACGCAAATGCAGGGCGACGCAAAGTAGACCGTTTATCACTCAGGGTAATCGCATCAAATTCGAGTGAGCAGTTGCAACAAGAATGAATTGTCCATTGCAGCGCGGAAACGTTTTTGCCTCAAACTGCTCTTGGTTTTATTCTGTTTGAGTAGATTCAGTGCAATGGTGCGGAGCACAG
>JAVJSU010000018.1:0-9928 GCA_040219275.1 Aggregatilineales bacterium
CGATAATAAGTCGCTGTCGCCACCGTGTTCCACGTAAATGTGGGACGATTGGTCTGGTAGATCACCGCATCATTGGCTGGTGTGAGCAAAGTCGCCGCGCCGGGCAACGGTTGCGCCACTGTGAACGCTACGCCACCATACCCGTCGAGTGCTTCTCCCGCCGACCACGGACCCCAACCCGCCGCATTCCCGCCGCGCAGATACCACATATACGCGCCGTTTGCGGGGAAGGTGAAGTCGAGCACACACTCACTCGCGCAGGTCACACCGGCACCGACCACATACGGCGCGTTACTTATAAACCCGTTCGGTCCGGCGACGTAAACTTCATATTTCGTGGCATTCGCGTCTGGTGTCCACGTAAACGCACCGGAGAGCGTCGTCAGTCCCGCACTCGCCGCGGGACTGATCTTGGCAATCACAGCCGGTAACGGTTGCGCCACACTGAATGCCACGCCACCATAACCATCTGCCGCTTCTCCAGCTGACCACGAACCCCAGCCCGCCGCATTGCCGCCCCGCACATACCATGTGTACGCACCATTTGCGGGCAAGGTCAGACTGAGCGCACAGCTACTCGCGCAGGTCACGCCCGAACCAACCACATACGGCGCGTTACTTATAAACCCGTTCGGTCCGGCGACGTAAACTTCATATTTCGTCGCGTTCGCATCCGGTTGCCAGCTAAACGTCGCATTGGCATCGGTCAGTGTTGCACTCGCTATCGGTGCGGATTTCACAATCACAACCGGCAAGGGCTGACCAACCGTGAAGTTGACCACGCCATAATTATCCGCCGCTTCTCCGGCTGACCATGCACCCCATCCCGCCGCGCTATACCCGCGTAAGTACCAGCTATACGCGCCGTTGACGGGCAGAGTCAGCGTACTATCGCAGGTACTCGCACAGGTCAAATCCGTACCGACCATCAAGACGCGATCCGACACGAATCCGTTCGGACCAAGCACGTAACTCTGATAGTAAGTCGCCTCCGCATCCGGTGTCCAACTGAAGGTGACCGTCAAATCATCCAGATTTTGGGCGTTTGTCGGCGCGATTTTCGCCACCACAGACGGCAACGTATCGGTCACGCTAAACGCTTGAGCGCCGTAGCCATCCGCCGCTTCTCCAGCAGACCACTTACCCCAGCCCGCCGCGCTATACCCGCGCAGATACCACAGATAATCGCCAACATACGGCAAAACGACCTCAACCGAACAATTTGTCGCACAGGTCACATCTACACCGACTTCATACGTCACATCGCTGACCCAGCCGTTCGGTCCGGTCATATACAGTTGATATTGATTAGCATCGCCATCCGGTGTCCACGAGAAAGTTGCTGTGCCATCCGTCAACGCCTGATTTGCGGTCGGCGCGACTTTGGCGATCACGTCAGGAATCGCTGTTGGCGCGGTGAATGTTGTCGGCGCTGACCATGCACCCGCGCCCGCCGAGTTGAACGCCTGCACATACCACGTCCAAGTCCCCGGAACGGATGCTAGCGTCGTGTTCCAGCCGCAAGTGCCTGTCGAACAGACCACCTCATCGCCGACTTCGCCACGCAGAACGCCACTTGCCACGCCATTCGGATTGACCAGATACAAATTGTAACCGGAGACATTCGCCACTTCATTCCACTGGAAAGTCGTGTTGTAAGCGGTTGATTCACCCTCAAGTGGGAAGACCTTCGTTACCGCACCCGGCAACGTTGAATTGACCGTAAAGCTCATCCCGCCTGACCACGGCGTTGCCTGACCGTCTTTCCAACCGCGCACATAGAACGTGTATGCGCCATTCGGCAGACGGTAACTTTCGCGCAGAGTCGTCGCGTCGAGTTGACATTGCGTGCCGTTGCAATAGCCTGCATCCGAGACCACTTCGTTGATGATTTGTGAACCGGAGCTATTTGCTACATACAGATAGTAATATTCCGCGCCGGCGATGTCCGTCCATGTGTAAAGTGGGTTGCCGAGTGGTAGGTTCACTGTACCGTTGGGTGAAATCGGCTGAGGGGTGGGAATATTTATCGTAAATGTGTCGGGTCCGGCATAACCACCCGTACCGCCTGTGCTGTAGCCACCCGGCCCGTAACTTTGAATATATAGTTGATACTCTACGCCGTTTGTTAATTCAATGGGTGACAATAGTGAGCACGTTGTTCCATTGATTCCGCCACAACTTTCCGTACGTGTATACCATTGTTGAAGCACAGGCGTACCGACATTTGCAGACGGGGCAATATACACATTGAAATAGGTTGCATTTGTTGCTGTGCCAGAGAGTCCCCAGTGAAATGTTGGCTTTATGCTATCTGTACCGGTTGTTGTGTTTAGCGTGACCAGCGCCGGAGCAGTTGCGTCCAGAGTAAAGTTCATCGCGGTTGTCCACGTTCCGCCAGCCTCGCGCACATACCATTGATACGCGCCATTGGTCAGGCGATTAGCTTCTGCGAGGGTGGTCAAGTCGATGGAACAGGTCGCACCATTGCAGATATTTGCTCGTGAAACCATCGGGTTGATGATCTGTGTGCCATCAACCCGTGCCACGTATAGCTCATAATTATCGACCGTAGTATCCGACCATTGGTAAAGCGGATTACCATATCCGGTGCTGATTGCGCCGTTCGGTGCGGTTTGGGTGATGGCTGAGGTCGGCGTTAAATCGGTGGCGTTTAGGTATAGTGTTCCTGTTTCAGCGAAAAAATCCGTCAATGTGCCACTACTAATCATGAGATAATAGGTCACACCCGCGGTGACGTTAATATCAATCGACGAGGTTAAATCCGCATTGAGTATGTCTAAGAAGCTGAAATATACATCATCGTGGCAGGCAACTTCCGTCAAGTTACCCGGTGAACCCGTGAATATCGACAGGATCGTATCGTAGTCTGTGCCAGCCGTATCAAAGCGCATGATTGTATTCTGGCTTGCCGTAAAGCGATACCACAAGCTGAAATTTGTACTTGCATTGCACGATGGTGCAGGATCACTCCCCTCGGAGGTCATCTGCGAATTGTCCAGCACATGGGTATAGGGCAGACTATCAATGACTTCTGCGCCGAGGATTGAGTCATTCGCCGGTGCAGTATCAATATTGATCTGCAATTTACCGCCAAAACCGCTAAAAGTACCAACCATAATGGTGTAGGTCACGCCCGGCTGTGCGCTGAAAACAACACGTGAGGAGGGATTATAGCCGAGCACAATATCATCATTGCATCCCACTTCAGCGAGTGTGTTTGTCCCTTGAAAAACTGCCAGCGCAGTATCAATGCCAGAACCAACCGTATCCACCTGAACTGTCGTCACTTCAGTAGGTTGATAGCGATACCAGACTGAATCGGTCAAGGTGGCGCATGATGGCACAGGATCACCATTTTGCTCCGTCGCAGGGCGATTATTCATGGTTTGTGTAAACGGTAGCGCGGTTACGTTAGTGGCATTGACCAGATTATCATTGGCGGGTTTGATCTCAATATTAACCGCGTTCAGGCTGGCGTTTTGAGTGGCGAAATCAAACCCACTGTCCATATCGAAGCTCTGCGAGTCACGTCCTAATGTTTTGCCATCTCCCGGCGCAGATGGATTTTCATTTGTCCAGCCTGTCCCCACGCCAGACACCACTGTTGAATTGTTCCAGCGCATAAAATCAATGCCGACTACGCCGTTTGTCAATCGAACCGCGCCACTACTCGAACCACTCCATGTGCTACTGTAATTGCCAATATAAAGCGTTGAACTTGTATTGCTTCCTGTGCCACGATATAGGGTTACATATTCACCCGCAGGCAATGTGAAGCCGCTAGGGAAGGTATATTCTGCCTCAAGTGATCCGCTACTCCCGTAAAGTTGGAGTTTCCAATTAGCGATGTTAGCCATAACCGAGTCGGCATTAAAAAGTTCAATCGCATGTGTGCCACTTGGACGGACTTCATTAATTACCAGATCATAATGCGTGGGAACAGTATCATTCAGGAGCGCGGCAATAGCGGCATCAATCTGAATGCGTGGTGTGGTTACACCGTTGCGAGCATCGGTTATCAACACGCCCGTGCTTTGTAACGCGCTCATTATTTCGCTGACAGTCGCGTTCGGTGCCGCCTGCCTCAAAATCGCAATGGCACCGCTGACGACCGGGGTCGCCATGGACGTACCGTTTTTTGATCCATAGGTACTGCCCGGAACAGACGAGACAATGCTTACACCGGGAGCCAGTAAATCAAGAAAACTGGCGCTATTAGAAAAGCTAGCAATCGAATCATTATCGGCTGTTGCGCCCACGCTAATCGCACCGGGTTGACAGGCAGGTGCGGATAGTCCGTTCGGATTGCCCGCGTTACCCGAACCGGCAACCACCGCAATATCCACCGAAACCAGCAGATTAATGGCGACTTCCTGTGGCGGAATAACCCCTGTACATACAGTATCAATTTCCGCCGTAGAACCGAGACTCATGTTTACGACGGCGATATTGTATTCATTACGAATCTGGTAGACGTATTGCAAACCACTGATAATGGTTGATAGTGTAGGCACCGCGCACGGCGAACTAAATCCACACGCGCTCGGACTATTATATAAAGAATTGACCTGTACGGAGATGATCTGAGCATCGGGCGCGATTCCATCGAAAGTTTGTCCGCCGAAATTCCCGTTTGCGCCCGCCGCGATTCCCGTAACGTGTGTGCCATGATCGCATGAGCCACCGACACAGGGTTGCGCGGAGCCAGCGCCCACCTGCGAGTATTGTCCGTTCGGGCAGACACCCGTAAAACCACCATTCGGGTCATCTACAGAAAAGCACGCTTCCTGCACAATGCGCTCACCAAAAAACGGATGATCAGATTGTGCGCCGGAATCCAGAATGGCAATCGCCTGCCCCGCACCCGTATAGTTATTAGAATGGGCTACCGTCGCGCCAATGACCGCCCCTGCACTGGCAAGCTGTTGCGGATACGCTACGTCTTCAAAAATCCCATTCACCTCTGGCATGGCGATAAGCGCCAGCAAACCGGCTTCATCAACCACCAGCACCGTATAAGGCAGAATGTCATAATTGACAAGCTGTTGGGCGTTCAGCGATTGCAAACGGGAAAAAACCGTTTCCTGTGCGCTACGGATACGAGCGGTTTGTTGTGTCGCGGATTGGCGTTGAATATTATTCGATGCTTCATATTCCACCGCTAAACTGACGATCACACGAACACGCCCCTGCTCACGAGCAACTTGTAACAGATCCGCATAATCTGCTGGATCAAGTGTTGGTTCGGGAATCCGCGTTTGGGCAGAAGTCGATTGTGTCGCCACTGATGACACCAGTAGCAGGGTAAATAGTAAGAGTGCGAGGATACGGGTGCTTGACTTCATCATGCGGGGTTCTGTGCCTCCCAGAGTTGAACCAGACGTTTATTGGCGACAATATTATTGAGAAAACTATCTATATAGTCGGGGTTGGTTAATTTACCTACGACGAATTGTACTAATTTATGCCCTGTATTAAGCACCTCTTGAGCGCGTTGTAGATCATCGGCGGCGACTAATACATCATAACACGTCAGATAAATCAACGATTTTTCTGTCATACCTGCTAAATCGTAAGCAACTGCAATATTGGCAAGGCATTTTTCAACATACTTCAGCGCTTCATCAAGATTACCGTCTGCCAACTCTGCACGGGCTAACCCTGCCCAGTTTTCGATTAAAAAATGTGTTTCTTCGGTTTCGATTTCAATTTCGAGCGATTTTTGGTACGCCTCCCTAGAGCCAGCGATGTCGCCTTGTTCCAACAAGACACGTCCCCTCATGCGGTAACCAATGGTGGAAAGTTGACGAAAGTGAGAACTAAGCGACCCTTCAATGTTTTGTTTGGCAAAATCTAAGGCGGTAGCATAATCTCCCAACAGAATTTTCAACATGGATTGTGCACCAAGGTTATACATTTCAACGCGCTTATCCTTGATCGCACGGATTTTTACAAGGGCAATTTCCAGATAATATTGCGCTTTCTCGTATTGACCAAGAAGTATATATAAGTTGGCGAGTGTGTCATTCATATGCCCGATACCCAGCACACTGCCAATCTGATCTCCAAGTTTAAGACCCAGTTCCAGCTGACGAATAGCTTCTTCATATTCGTAACGCTGGATTAGGATTGCACCTAAATTCTGAGTTGTATGAACCACATGAGTCAGGTCACCTGCTTCACGGTAATAACTCTGTGACTGGACGAAATATTTATGCGCCGTTTCATAATCACCCATGCTGTAGGCATTTGCGCCCATATTGGTGATACACGCCGCCTGATTACGACGATCCCCATACTTGAGCATGATGTCATAGGCTTGTTTTAGATATGCCTCAGCCTCGGCGTAATGCCCTGTGTATTGAGCAATAACGGCTAAATTCTGAAAAACCTTACCCCGTGTATGTTCTCTACTTGAATCTTTCGCTAATTCTTGAGAGCGTTGAAGTAAGCGTCTGCCTTCGTCAAAATTCCCTGTATTTATATAACCCACAGACATGGTGTTGAGCGTTGAACACTGTGCATCAACATCACCCAATTCTTGATAAATATCTGTGGCGCGGGAAAGATGTGGCATTGCTTCATTCAAATTACCCTGACGAAGATAGCCACTTGCCCGTTCTTTCTCCGCAATAGCAAGCACATCCCGGGCGTTTATTTTTTCTGCTACCACTATTGCCTCATCTAGAACGTCGTGACCTTGCTTAAACCCACCGATAGTTTCTAAGAGATGTGCAAACAAAACCAGTGTTGAGGCGCGCTTGTGGTCATCTGCCAATTGATCTGCAATCTTTTGCATTATCTCAATCACTTCACGTTGAGGCTCACGATTTCCCTGCATGTCGTAAATTTTTTCCCGTGTTCCCAGAATTTCATAACGCGCCTGTAGCTCATGTTCTGGTGTGAGTTCGTAAGCACGCGCTAAGAAGTTTGCCGCATCTGCTGTTGCCCCTGCCGCGGCACTTTGTCCCGCCAGCAAACTGTATTCGCGTTCGTTTTCGGTATCGCCCGCCTTGCCGTAATGATATGCTAGATCACCATAATGTGAGGGGAGATCATCTGTGTAAACATCGCGGATGGCAGTCGCCGCCAGCGCATGTAATTCCCGCAGGCGTGAACGCAATTGCATGTCATAAGCCGCATCTCGCATCAGCGCATGTTTGAACAGATATAAAATACGCGTGATTGCCGTCCAGATAGATTGATCTTCTGCCGCTTTCACTTTGTTATCCACATCCGGGTCATTACGGAGCATGGAAGACAGCACATTCACCTCAAATTCCTGCCCCAAAACTGCCGCTGTCTGGACAATCGTTTTGATGTCGAGCGTCAGCCGATCTAAACGGGCAACCAGCACCGCCCCGATGGTGGTCGGAACCTCGCTTAGTTGAGATTCTTTAACGCGCCACATCTCATGATGTTGTTCAAGCAGATTGAGTTCCAGCAAGTGATAAACCAGTTGCTCCACAAAGAATGGGTTACCGCTCGTTTTATCGAGCAAATATGTGACGAATGACTCATCCGAATCCCCGCCAAGCAGAGCATTGACCTGTCGCGCCGTGTTCTCACGATCAAAGGGTTGCAGGGCAATCGTGTGCAGGGGTGTTTCCGGGTCAAGGTCAGGGATAGTGACGCTACTTCCATCATCGTTGTAACGGCTGGTCATGAGCATCACAATTGGATACCCCTCCATGTTGCGCGTTAGTGTAACGATAATGGATCGTGTATCTTCGTCAATCCAGTGAATATCTTCAAAGTGCAGGATCAGCGGTTGGCGCAAGCTCTCTGCAAGAAATAGATTTTTGAGAGCGATCTGTGTATTTTCAGCACGTTGTGTGGGTTCAACCTGCTCGTAAAGCGATCCATTCCAGCGTAGGTCAATCAATGCACCTATAAATGAGCGGGTGCGATCTAGCGTTGCGCGGATTGTCTCTTCGTTTACAAGTTCGGGGGATTGAATGAGTGCATCAATTTTAGCATCGAAGCGATTACGATTGATGTTTATCCCTGACCCTACTTGCTGGTCAAAATATTGGCGCAAAAAATGCCGAAAGGGATTATACGATACGCTCAAAATTTCATCTGCGGGGAGATAATACCAGCCTACATTTTGCGATGTTACCATTTGCTGACGCAGGGCTAGGACCAACTGACTTTTACCGATACCAGCTTCGCCATAAATATAGGTAATGCCGCCAAAATGCCCGTTAAGAATGGGGTTTACAGCATCGGTGAGATTGGTTAGCTCCTGTTCCCGCCCGATCATAGTGATCGATTGTGCTTCCACGAATGAAGCAATCCGTTTTCCGGTCAGGGCATACACCTCAACCATCTGTGTCTTCCCCTTGAAGGATTGTGTTCCAAGCGAGTCGAACTGAAAACCACTCGCCCTTAACCACGATTGCACCTGTGCGGTTGTCCAAATTTCACCCCATTCCGCACTCATACATAAGCGTGCAGACAGGTTTACAATGTCGCCAATAGCGGCATAATCACTGCGTTCTTCGCCACCTGTAAACCCGGCATAAGTCGTGCCAAATGTGAGACCGCCACGCCAGCGGATTGTGGTTTGTAATGCGCGAATTGCCAACAAACAATCTGCGGCACGTTCACTATTGTTCTCATACGCGACAGGCGCACCAAAAAGCAACACAATCATCGCGCCTTTATCACCAAAATCTACATGACGGAAGTACCCGCCATAGCGATTACAAAGTACTAGCACATCAGCAATGAACGAGTTTATAGTTGTGTAATCTTCAGAGTCCTCAGTGTCTTCTATAGAGATGAAAGCCACACTAACATCACGAAATTCTCCGCGAGATTCCAGCTTGATAACGGCATCCGGCACGAATGGGCGTAAGTCATCCGCATTGAGCGGGCGTTCCGGTTCAAGCAAAGCTGGCACATCATTAGAAAACCCGGTCAATAAGACATAATCTTCTGTGAGTGGCTGGCTTTTTACATGAGAAGCAATCGAAGGTAGCAAATCCATATTGCTGATGATCTCGCCTTTATCCGCTTGATGTTCTGCAAATGCACAGGCTTTAACACCTTCACCTCGAAAATAATAGGTGTGTTGGTTTTCACGTCCGATAACACCCCAATCTACGCGTCCTTGACCTAACCCGATTTTGACACTTACTTGAAAAGCACCATAAGGCGTGCTGATTTCACCATTTTCGGAGAAGAATTGTCTGATGTAAAACGCGGTCGCCAATGCACGAAGCGGCGCATCTGCGTGATTTTCTGAGGGGAAAATTGCCGTGAACGCATCACCTGCATAAGTAGAGATGAAGCCACCCTGCTGGTAAACGTGATGGACACAGGGAGAAAAGACACTCTGCAACACCTGTGTCAACGCTTCTGCACCGTCCCTACGATATTGCATCAAGGTTTCTGTTAGTGGTGTAAAGCCGGATATATCAATGAATAGCGTGACAGCGTCCAAACTTCCGTAAAATATACCCTGTGAAAAATTCTCATGAATTAGGTTTGGGAGGAGTTGTTGTATCATGGCGTTTTCCATTGATAATCTTATAGGAATGTGATTGTGTAAGTCGTCAAAACTATTTGGGCATAAGAGTTTTGAGCTAATGGAGACTATGTCATTAGTTTTACCCGCCTTGACCACTTGTTGCAAGTCGTCGTTTCGACGCTGTTGTAGAGTGGGTTGGCACAATGAAGATTATTTGCCTATCTTGAAAACGTCATTAATATGGCAGTCGTGCGCGGTTTATACTTGTGCTTGTTACCCAGTATAGAGGCGATCACAAAATCTGCCCGTGCGCTGGTCGATGCAATTCAAACATAAAGACCCATTGCATAAATCTTCGCTAACTTGAGAAAGGGAACAGACCATGCACATAAAAACATTGAATGGCAGTTGGACATTAGCCAAAAC
>JAVJSU010000019.1:0-25889 GCA_040219275.1 Aggregatilineales bacterium
TGGTCGCAACGACCCCGCACACGCGGATCCGGCAAGTCACCAAAGCACTGTTCTATACTCGCACCGAATTCTGTTGACATGAGGCTTTCCTTTTTCGCCCCATTGTCTCTCTTTTCCTATTTTGATGCGATTACCCTGGCATACAGCCAACTTTTCCCGTTTTTTGACGGGACTCGTCCTTCAGATTCTCAGGTGACAGGTGATGACCTCAGTGAACACTGAGCTAGGTTCAACGCGCCTAGTCGACGAACCGAATAGACCGGATGAGATGCAATCGACTGAATTGCAACGTTCGTCTGCGCCTGATGAAATCGAAACGAGACTTGGTGGGAAATTCTCCGCAGATCTCCCCGCCTTATTAAAGAAGCAACCTGCCGAACCAATCGAAGAATCTACACATCCCAAAATAGACTCTCATCCCGATCACACCATCCGCCAATTTGCGCTTATCCGCATTCAGATTGGCAACATCGAGGGCGCGATTGATTTCATTCAGCGACATGCACCACAAGAAATGGATTGGCTGAATGCTCAATTAAAGTGTCATCGCGTCAAACGACCTATTGCCGTACTTAAAACGCCTACTCCTCAAATTAAAGTTATCCACCAGACCGTTCTCATTGATGCCGAAGCCGGACGAATCGCAAAAGCGATTGGTCAGTTTGGTGTATTTCGTGCGTGGGCTTATGGTCACGCGGTTGACGATGGTGATGGACATATTGATCGTCAAGCACTAGAGGCCATCTGGCGTGATGCAGGAGTTGCGAAAAGCAAACGTCACGTTCGCCGACTATTAAAGGATGGCATCAAACATAGTTACTGGACTTACGACGAACCAACCGGAAGATTTTATCTTTCCGGGCAACTGAGAGTCGCAAAACAATTGGTCAAATCGGCGATTAATGCTGGATATTCTCATGCCGTCGAAACCAATAAACCTGGAAAGCGCCGTGTGGAAGTCGATTTATCAGGTGGTGTTCAGGAGGCATCAGCACAACTTTATGCCGCGTGGATGGCGACAAAAGACTCAGAGCGAGAAGGAATTACGATTAGCAGGGATGTGCTGTGTGCATTGTGGAACGTATCGATTCCGACTTTGCTTAAATGGGAAGAAATCGCTCACATCGGCAAGCAGGCAAATTACTCTCAACAGAACAATACCTCCACTGACCATGTTCCAGCGCACGCCTATTTAACACTCAATCGAGATGGGTCACATTCTGCGGCGTGGCGACTGCCGAATACTTATACAGTCAAAGATCAATCCATCCAGCAACATCCACGGACAGGGAAAGCCAAGAAGATACGGAAAGCAGTTCAGCGTGAAATAACGCAAGCCGGACGGCGTGGTGCTATAGGGGATGCCGCGTTGCTTAGTTCAGGTAGGCTATATTTCACGGAACATGCCCGATCTAAAGTTGATCCATTTCATGCGTGTAGTGATTATTTACGTAAGGTCGGACGAAAAGACGGTGACATGAAACGTCGGCGCTATTTTCATGTTGGCAAACGGCATGGTGTGCAGATTTTCGAGCCGTACAACCCTGTTACCAATGCGCCAGAAACGTATATTTCTCAGCGATTGATCTGGAGAGAAACCGATGATAGATTCGAGCAGGCGCAGATGAATTATGGGCGCGCTGTAAAAAATGAGAGCTGATATGCGGACAAAAAGTTTATGGACTATAGGGGCTAAACAGATTTTTGAAATGCGGTTGAGATGAAATTTGCCTTTTTGAACCCTATTTAGTCGATTTTCCAACCAATTCTTTATGAATGGGCGCGCAAAATATCGAATGGGCGTTTCAAGTGGTGGTATAAATGACCTCTACACATGAGACTTATTGATAAGGTGACGAAAAGGCTGATTTGGTTAAGAGAGCGCCGCCGTCTACAGGAATGACGGCTCCAGTGATATAGACAGATGCCTGCGACATCAGAAAAGCAATCAACGAGGCAATGTCTTTCGGTAGCCCCGTCCTTTTCAAGGGAACATCTTGTTCAATCTCAGGTCTGGCACGGGGGAAGATAGGATCCGTACTAGATACTAGATCAACCCAACCGTGTGCGATCAAGTTCACGGTAATCTGGTGCTCCGCTAAATCCACAGCCGCAGTTTTTACCAGGCTTTCCAGCATCGTAAAAGTCGTACCTTGAGCGATGGTTTCAACAGTCGGACGGATACCCATTGTGGAACTCATGTAGAGGAGTTTGCCGGGTTTTTTGCGTGCAATAAACGCCAGTGCAATAGCTTGACCAACATAAACCATATGGTAGAAATTCTCCGTCAGCGCACTTTCCCAATCGAGATTGGTTGTATCCAAAAAATCACCATGTCCGTACCATCCGGGAAAAATGATTACACTATCAAAATCAGGTAGCTGGAGGACACTCGCTTGCAGGTCTGCCGGATCATTAAGATTTAGCTCAATGAATGGTGACAGCGTTTCATCAGCACAATTCTTGCCTGCCATAATGATTTGAAAGCCATCTTCCTTCAAACATTCAGCGAGTTTGTACGCAAGTTTGTGAATATATCCAACCAGCAGGATTGTATCGGTCATCTTACGTATTTCCCTATTCCCAACCCGCCATCCACACGTATAAAAGCACCTGTGGTATAGTCGCCGTCTGCCGTCGCAAAATACACGACTGCACGTCCCATTTCCTCAATCAATCCATCACGTCTCAATGGGATTGAGCGTCTCTGCTGTTCAATATCTTCCACGCTTTGTTGACCGGGTGCCGGATCATTAAGTGATGATCGCACCCAACCGGGTCCAATATGATTGACTGTAATTTGATATTCAGCCAATTCCGTGGCGAGACCCCCCACGAATGTATGCATTGCCTTTTTTGTAGCGCCATAAACGGTAGAGATCGGGAACTGATAATCTGCCTGAACCGAGGAGGTAATAATGATGCGACCACCCTGTTTTTGCGCGATCAGTTGCTTTGCGACTGCCCTACAAATATTTACATTCCCCATAATGTTGACATCTACGATTGCTCGCATATTTTCTGGCGTAATATTGAGGAAATTTTCCCAGCGGATGACACCGGCGTTGCTCGCGACGATGTCCAGATGTCCAAAACGCTCGATAATAAGCGCCATCATCTCGTCAACAGCTTCGGCGTTCGTAACGTCCGCTGTAACTGCTAATGCGCGTCGTCCCAACGACATGATTTCTGTGGCACGCAATCCCAGCTGTTCACCCTGTACTACATCGTTTACAACGATATCTGCGCCTTCTTCAGCCAGTGCTTTTGCAATTCCCCAACCAATACTGCGCTCACTCGCCGCACCGGTTACAAGGGCAACCTTGTTAGCCAATCTCATAATAATCCTTCAATCCACAGGGGTCAGAAGCGTTTTGATTCCAGTTTTGGCATCAAAGGTATCAAATGCCTGTTGCCATTGCGTAACATCGTACGTGTGGGTGATGAGGGGAGCGGTTTGAACAATGCCTGTGTCGAGCAGTTTCAGGGCTTTATCCCATGCAGACGGCACACTTGCGTTACTTCCGGTAACGACCAGTTCTTTATAGCAAACCTGATCTAGATCCCAATTTATGCGTTGACCAAACAGACCGATCTGAACATAATGCCCACGCCGTCGGACTAGCTCAAGTAACTGTTGAGCGGCGGGGTTTGCACCAGAACATTCGTACACAACATCAGCACCCAATCCTTCTTGCGTGATTTCAGCTATTACATCGTGTGGTTGCTGTTGTTGAACATTTATGATGTAGTCCGCACCGAGTTCATGTGCCAGTTTAAGACGGCTCTCATCAACATTCGTCCCCAACATTACAACGGTGGCTCCGGCAGATTTAACAACCTGTAACGCCATCAGTCCAATCGCACCGGGTCCGGCAATAACAGCGGTATCCCCCGGTCTGACGGTAGCGTGGTTCAAGACTCCGTGAACCACACATGCCAGAGGTTCTGTCAATGCACCTGAATGGTAATCGATGTGCGATGGTAACTCATGGATATTCGTGACCGGGACGATTAAGTACTTTGTGAACCCGCCATTCACTCCAGAGCCAATAGACAGACGCTTCAAGCATAGATTAGACTGTCCGCGGCGGCAGTACATGCACGCACCACACGTTGAGAAATACGTCTCGCTGGTGACACGTTTTCCTAGCAATGCTTGCTCAACTCCTGCGCCGACATCAACAATTTCTCCAGCGATTTCATGACCCAAAACTACAGGTGGATGCGAGCGAAATTCATCTTTATAAATGTGAATGTCGGTTCCACAAATACCCGCCGCACCTATTCTGATTTTTACCTGACCCGTTCCGGGCATAGGTTCATCAATCTCGGTGAGTTCTATGTTGCCAACACCCCTGGCTACTTTCATCACAGCTTTCATATTTGTCTCCAAAGCACTCAGAAACACTAAGGCTTTTCCAGAATTTTAGATCATCGAACGATGGATCCTTATATTAGAAAAGCTATTTCAATCCAATCACAACCCTCTAAAAGCGGGATAAATTATTTTCTGGGATTGCCTAACTCAAAAAATCCTTTACGGAGCTACGCGACACCTATTCCAATGCCGTTATCCTTATCATATGTCTTTGGAAAAATCTTTCACAAGTTGCGTGGTTAGGGTCTGCCATGCGTTAATGATCCGATCATAGAATGGGAAATTATCGCTGTTTGCGACAAGGTTACGCTCAGCTAGCCATTCATATCCGCGCCGTGCGCCATCTTTCCACTTGATCGTATATTCATACCCGAGTTCATTTTTAGCCGCACTATTATCGAAAATATTATTATGGCTGAAATTAAGAACCGCCAACTCTGCGATGTCTGGCACAATCCGTGCTAACAAGTCTGTTGGGATATGAACAAGTGTTGGTTCTGGCGCACCAATCGCTTGTGCCAGGTCATAATGATAAGTGTCCCAGGTCATCCATTCCTCGCCTGTCAAATGATATGCCTTACCGTAAGTTATGGGATTGCCGACAGCGGCAACATAGCCGCGTGCGACATCATCACTATGCGTGGCAACCCAAATTGAGCGCCCATCACCGTGAACGATGATGGGTTGAGCTTTCAACATACGGTCAAAAAAATAGGTCTCAAACCCAAGGCTGTGTACAAAAAAGTGACTGTATGTATAGGCAGGACGAATAATCGTTACGTTAAAATCACCGCGTTCATCTGCCTGCTCAAACATGCGCTCACATTGTGCTTTGTTAAAGGCGTATGCAAATTGCTCAGAAGGATTCCGCTCAGTATTTTCCTTTAAAGGATACCCTGTACCCGTTTTGCTATACACATCAACCGTGCTTGTAAAGATATATTGTTCGGTTCGTCCTTTAAATGTACGTATAATACTTTCAGCATCCTGAGGACTAAAAGTCAACATGTCAATTACACAATCAAAAGACCCCGCTGACTTAACCTTTGTCTCAAAATCGTCGTAGTCAAAGCGATTTCCTTGAATTGAGGAAACTGTATCTGACAGAGCCAGGGGTAGTTTTCCCGTCCGTGTGAAGATCGTTAAGTCATGCCCGGCATCCACCAATTGTTGGGTGATTGATGTGCCAATGTTTCCCGTGCCACCGATAAGCAGTATTTTCATAACACCCACCCCTTTTGGACGTTGGATCAAATCTCTACGATGTTGAAATTAAAGATTTTCGCCATTAAACGTATTGCTGGCAGATTGTGACCTGTCATCAATAAATAGTGATGCGATGCCAGCGAGGTCATCAACTTGTGACCATCATTGACCCTGATAATACCCCCATTCACACAATCTGAACCCGGAAATTGCGCGTAACCGGTTAAGGTTCCTTGCGCCACCGTCATGGTTTTGAAGTCCGCATGGAGCTTAGCAAGTGTCACTTCTCCTATTGGTAAGCGTGCATCAATGGCAGTAGCGTTATCATTGACGATACCTAAAACTTTTGTTTGTAATGTCCACTCTGTAGAAAATGACTGTGGTAGAACACCCAGATATCCGCAATGGGCAACAAGAATGTGGTTTTCAGGGTTCGCCTCTACTTCAGGGAAATTGGGAATCCGTTCATGCTTGAGTGCCGCCTGTCCCATCAAAAACGGATACAGATTCGTCATCATGATGGGTACTTGTAGCGATTTATGGAGGATGAACTTGCTTAACATCGTAATCGTATCCGCTTCACAGCCCCAGATTAGACCACGTTCTTCATATAACATATTCCAGGCTAAACAGGGCGTTGTATCGGAATAATGCGATTCGTTGAGGCAATTAATCCCGATTCCACCAATATTAGGTTCTGCATCAAGCTCTTGCTTCATACGAATATAAATTTTGAGCGCACTCAACAGTGCCTGTCGCGGCATCTCTGCAATATTGAGACGATCTTGCCACTCATTCCAGACCTTCTCTGCGGCTTCGTTGCTAATTTCTTTTGCTTCTGCGCCCATCTTTTTGAAGCTTCGATGTTCAATCGTTATTCCAAAATTATCGAACATGCGCTGAGTCGCTTCGTTCTCCCACCAATAAAACCGTTTGAAGATACCGGGCTGAAAACCTTCACCAGGATTGTCTTGAAAGGCAAGAAATTTGGTTGTGTGTAATTGGCTTTGGCTACTTAAAGCGCGACAGACGGTTTTTGCTTGTTCCAGGCTATAGGGCGCAATCGTCGTTATGCCTTCACTGGCAAGATAACTTCCAATTTCCCAATCCCACATAGACATCGTCCCAAATTCAGAGGTGATGAACAAAATGGGTCGGTCAAGTGCGCGAAATTCTTCTAACATCCGATAGGCATCGCCGAGTACCTGTGGAAAAACAACAGCCTCTGCCTCCGGTAAATCTTCTCCTAATGCAACTGGATCCAATATTATTGCTTCATCTATAAGTAAATTACGGAGGTGATCAACCTGAATATCAAATCCTTCGTCACGATTCGGGAAAAACAGTGGTACTAGGCGAGCACCCATAATATTATTTTCTCCTCAACATAAATTTGACCTGCATAGCATACTTTTATTTACGAACAGATGCCGCAACCCGATCTAATTCGGCGAAAAGGGAAGGTGTCATTTGCAGATTAAGCACCTCGAAAATCACCTGTGTCCAACCATGAATGAAGTAAACCCATCCTTCTTCGACCTGCAAATCACGTAACTCTATTTGTCGGGATGCTTGATGCAAAAATTCGCGTGCTCCACGATAATTAAACTCCCAAACGATGCCGTTTTTGGGGAAAATCGCGCTGTCTGTAATTGGAGAACCGGGAATATCCTTACCCATCCCGGTTGCGTTAATTACTACACTATGGTCTGGTAAATTGCTTAAAAGACGATCATTATCTTCAGGATGTGTGTTGCAGAAATATTGAACTTCAATATCACTCTTCTGTGCTTGAACCATCGCTTGCAAATGTGTAAGACGCTCTTCAGTGATATCCACTGCGATAAATGTTTTGGGACGATCTGCCGGATTAGGTCGATTCATCAGGTAAAGTAAAGTTGCTTGCGCGGCGCCACCTGCGCCAAGGCATAAAACGTCTCCGCCGGTTTGTCCAAAATAGTTCTCGCCAATAATTGCTTCGAGACTCAGACCGGCTGTGATGGGATCTTTGGCATGTCCCCGTAACTGCCCATCACGCTTAGAGATACAGGATAGCTCTTGTGTAATTTGTGCATATCGATCCAAATAATCAAACAGATTAGAAGTAGCCGCATATAAATCGAGCTTATGAGTTGTGACCAATCCTCCTAGAGCTTGTGAGTCTTCTTTGATCTTTTTAACTGTGCTTCTATACGCGTCCGGCGCATCATTGATAGGATGGTCGATGCCGAGTAATTGAACATGAGAATGGTCTAACACATCCATCCACAATGGAAAAACCTGATTGATTGATGATTGAACCGTACTCACACCAATGAAGTAAAAATATTGGTGACCATGTGACATAATCTCTGTCCTTGTTTTGCGCCATATTTAGGAGGTCTCATACCACCCGATAGGGAGGGTCTTCGCCGCGTAAAACTGCTAAACAACTCTCTACCGCCATCCAGCCCATTGTATTTGTCGCACCATCCGTATGTGCACCCATATGGGGGGTGGTAATGACTTGCGGAAGCTGTAGCAATGGATTTTCTCGTGAAGGTGGTTCTTCACAGAAGACATCTAATGCCGCGCCCGCAAGATGTTCATTTTGTATAGACTCATATAGTGCTTTTTCATCCACAAGCCCACCACGCGCGGTATTGATAACATAAGCGCCCTGCTTCATCTGTGATAGGAAGTTAGCATTGACCATTTCGAACGTATTTGGTGACAACGGCACATGCAATGAAACAAAGTCTGCTTGTTTAAGTAATGGCTGTATTGAAGTTACAATTTCAATATTTAATGAATCAGCAAACTTGATATTGGGTGCAACATCATAAGCCATAACGTGACAATCAAAGCCCTGTAATTTACGAGCAGTTTCACGTCCGATAGCGCCTAGTCCAATTAAGCCAACAGTTTTTCCCTCCATAGAAAATCCATCAGTCCGCATCCACCCCCCATTGCGAGTATCCTGGCTAGCGACAATAATCGGGCGTATCAAATTGAGAATGAGTGCTATCGTCAGTTCCGCAACCGATTTGGCATTGGCGGCTGGCGTGTTTGTTACGGTCACTGCATGTGCTTTTGCGGCATCCAAATCAACGTTGCTCACACCTGTGCCGTAACGGGCTATGACTCGCAGGTGTTTCGCGTGCGCGAGTACGGTTGCATCAATGGTATCCAGCCCGGCAATATAACCGTCCACATCAATGATGAGTTCACTTAACGTCTGTGCATCGAAGGGTTTACCCGTCGTATTATATGTGACGTGACCAACCAGCGATTCTAGCTGAGTCTTCAGATTCATATCATTTTTGCCAAATGAAGTGGGCGTGACGAGAACGTGACAATCCGATAATGCCTTCATCATTAGGGTTGTTCCCATCGTGGATTATCAATGATTTTCGGCTGACCGTCGCGCTCGACGACGAGCTTACGAAAACCCTGTGCTTCGATTGTTCCGTAATCGTGCCCCGCATTACCCGGATACACGAAAAACGTCACGAGGTCTTCGTCAGCACTCACGTTAACCGAGCGATGCGCCCAGCGCGGCAATACATACAAAACGCGACCCGGATACAATTCTTCGACAGCCCAATCACCCTCTGGCGTTTCCATAATCATATAGCCCACACCTTTGAGGCAATAATAAATTTCACCGGTTTCCAATACGGTATGGAAATGCCCCTTGGTCATATGATATTCATCACCCACTTTGCCGGGATGTACAATAGAAATTCCATGCAACAATTCCCCGGCGAGTTCAGGGCGTTTGATTTCGTAAACCTGGTACAAAACACGATCTTCTTGTTCGAGTTGGACGGCGAAGGCTTCTGTATCGAGATACTGCCCCTGCATCTTACTCAGCTTGCGTTGAATATGGGCATCGTATTCGGATGGAATAAAATTCGGGTCTTTAAGATCAAAGGTAAAAGGAAGAGTCTTCATGCCTGGCTTATCCCTAAGAAAGTATTTGGCTTATGGTTCAAGGGCAATTCGTAGATCATCACCGCCTGTCATTGCGGCAGAGAACGCGTCAACCGCATCAGCTAAGGCATATCGACTGGTGATAATCGGTCTGAGGTCAACACGGTCACTATTTACAAGATCAAGTGCCTGGAGGCAGTCATAGGTGCTACATGCTGTTGTGCCGGTTACAACCAATTCACGATAATGTACCGTATTGGAGTTGAAACGGATAAATGGATCGTGCTTGGGTAGACCACCAAAAAAATTAATACGCCCTCGAATCGCCGCAAGATCAAGAACTGATTCTTGTGCAGATTTGGACGGTGCCGCCACTATGATGGCATCCGCACCGCGTCCTTCGCTTTGCATATCTACGAAGGATTGAACATCGTCTTGTGTCGGGTCGATCACTGCATCAGCACCCAGCAACAATGCTCTGTTGCGGCGATTGGCATTGGGATCACTGACGATAACCTTGACGGCACCCCGTAAATTAGCGAGCATGAGGTGCAGGATGCCAATCGGACCTGCCCCTATTACCAGCACAACATCACCATAATGTACATTAATGGCGTTCTGCCCGCGCAAAACACAGGCAAATGGTTCAATGAGCGCCGCAACGGCGGCATCAAGGTGATCGTGAATAGGCATCAGATTGCCTTGTTGAATCGCCAGAGTAGGGATCCGCATATATTCTGCGAAAGCACCATCCATTGTGATGCCCAACGCTTGAAACGACGGATCCATATTATTGTTCCCTGAAATCGTATTGCGATCCGTGCCGTGTCCCATATTCGGAGCGATGAAAACACGTTGCCCATGGGAGTAGCCCGTAATCCGCTCACCCATTTGCACAATCTCCCCGACTACCTCATGACCGGGAATACGTTTGGTACCTTTTGGATACTGACTATGTTCGCCCTTATATATACGAATATCGGTTCCACAAATATTTGCCGCATGGACTTTTATGAGGATTTCATCAGGCGTGATTTGAGGCAAAGGTATTTCTTCCACACGCAAATCCTTGGGTCCGTAATACACGACTGCGGTCATTGTGTTGGTCATGCGTCCTCCAGCACCTCAATGACCTCAGACAGATATACAGGTCTGGTCTCTAAAAATGACTTTGTACCAGCAAGTACTGCAAGTACCGCCCATCGTCCATCAATCCCGCTCACACGAGGTGTTGTGTCATTCTGAATACATTCAACAAAATGCTCCATTTCATTGACATAAGCCGACGCAAAACGTTCCTGCCAGCGTTTGTACATAGGGGTAATCAGCCCCTCATCACGATCAACGCAGACGACTATAGCTTTACTTTGCATCTGCCCGACCTGTAAAATCCCTTTCGTGCCGATAATTTCTACTCGTGCATCGTAGCCATAATCACACGGGCATACACCACCGACGTTTCCCAGTGCGCCTGATTCAAAACGGATCGAAGCAAACATCGTATCGTAAAAATTTTCATAGGGCACGCCGCGCGCATCGCCCTTAAAATTTGCAGTTTCAACATAAATGCGCTGAATATCAGAGCCAACCATCCAGCGTACACAATCAAGATCATGGCTGTTTACTTCTGCAATCATCCCATTTGACCGTGAGATGTCATTTGCCCACATCGGTGGCAAACCCGGACCATGTGTGAGTGATTTGATTTGCATAATGTCGCCGATTGCGCCTTCTTGAATGAGTTGTGTGGCGTGCACAAATTCGGGATCAAAACGGCGCATAAACCCAATTTGCAAATGCACCCCGTTTTTCTCCGTTGAGGCAATCATCTCGTCACACTCTTCTATGGTCAGCGCCATCGGTTTTTCACAAAATACATGCTTGCCGTGCCCGGAAGCAAGCACTGTCAATTCACGATGAGTAAAGGTCGGTGTGGTGATAATTACCGCATCAAATTCAGCTTTATCCAGAGCTTCTTCGAGCGATGCAAACCGCAAATTTATGCCAAATTCGTCCGCTGTTTCATCGAGCGTTTCACTTACAGGGTCAACAATGGCAACAACATCCGCGTCAGGAATATAGCGTTTGAGCGTGCCAGCATGTAGCTTTCCCACGCGCCCCGCGCCAATCATACAAATTCGTAATTTTTTTCTCATTAAATTCTTTTCCTATCGATGAGGATAGATTCTGTACTTTTCTATCTCAAAACAAAGTTTCTAATACAGTTTGTAGTTGCTGGTAACGTTCTGCGCTGGCACGATAGTGTATTTCCTTATCGATATCGGGCATAATTGATTGTTGTGAGGGTTGTGCACACTGTGTGGCAACGTCCACCAAATCAGCATAAATGCCAATAGCTTTACCAGCGATCATTGCCGCTCCCCATGTACCCACTTCGGTTCGGTTAATAGTCTGGTAGGGTGTGCCTAAAATATCCGCTTTTATTTGATTCCATGATTTACTCTGTGCTCCACCGCCAATAACCCGCGTTTCAGTAACCTGAATATCTGGTAGGGTTTCGCGTAGACAGCGTAAATAATAGGCGTATTCATAACCGATACTTTCAAGAATGGCTCGGGCAAAATGTGCCCGTGTATGACTGAAAGAAAAACCGATCCATGCCCCTCGCATTTCTGGTGAGGCAGGACAAATCCGCCCACCGAGATGGGGTGAAAAGAACAAACCATCAGACCCGGGCGCGATTTCACTGGCAAGTTGTGTCATTTCCAGGAATAAGTCGTCGTCAATAACCTGCGTTTTACCATTCTTTGTATTAAAGAATTGATCGCGATACCAGATAATCGCCTGACCGCCCCCTGCAATATAAGCAAGTGGATGCCATAAATCAGGGATAACAGAGCGCATGGTCAACAATGCACTATGCTTAACATCAGCGACAAATGTGTCGGTAGTAGCCGCAAAAACCGACGCTGTCCCGGCGATATCGAAGATTTTACCGGGATGAACAATACCCGCGCCTAACGCACCTGCGGCTGTATCACCACATCCCGCCGCAACAGGAATTCCAGCCACTAATCCAAAAAGTTGTGCCGCTTCGTCAGTCACCTCACCTACAATACAGCAGGGTTCTACGATGCGTGGCAATTTCTCCCGACTAATGCCGATAATCTCACGCAAATCTTCCGACCATACCCCATTTTGAGCATCTACCATTGTTGTGAAATGCAAAAATGTATAGTCTATGTATGCGTCGTCGGCGGAAATTCCTGTCATCTTGCCCGCAACATAAGCTGACGGCATGATAAATTTGGCGATCTGTCTGTAATATTCCGGCTGATTTTCCTGCCACCACATCAGCTTCGGACCATGGTTGCATGTTGGTGGACATCCTGTCAGGGCTGTGATACGCTTTTGGTGATTTCGCCTTAACTCATCTACAAATGGTTGACAGCGCATATCTAGCCACGAATCGAAGTTACCTACCGGTTTAAAATCTTCATCAATAAAACCAACACCTGCCATCTGGCTACTAATCGCAAGTGCGGCAACATCTTTTGGATCCGTCCCACTGGATTGAATGACCTGCTGAACAACATGGGCGGCACTCAGGTAGAAATCAGTCATATCTTGTTCAACAACACCGGCTTGTGGGTACAAAATCGGGACATCAACTGTGGCAACTGCCACAAGAATTCCGTCTGTACTGTATAACCCGGCTTTTGTACTGCTTGTTCCGAGATCAATTCCAAGAAGATACTGTTTTCCTGACATAGTCCTTTTACCAATGACTAGCTGTAACTGTCTCTCGACTGACCTCAAGCTCAAAACGGGAACGATCACCACGATGCAACGCCTTGTAATATTCAAAAGGCGTTCCATCTACCAGATAACTAACACTATCTAACAAAAGCATCGCCGCTCCTTCCTCAACGTTTAGCATCTCTGCTTCTACTTTATTGGCTAGCACGGCTTCAAAAGCACGAATACCACGCGCAATTTCAATGTCGTATTCTGAACGCAAAAAACCGTACATGGATTGGTTACTGAGATCAGCATCCAGCAACTTCGGAAACAACTTAAATGGCGTATAGGTTGTCGCGATTGCGATTGGCTCATCATTTACAAAGCGAAGGCGCTTAATGACAACAATTTCATCATCTTCACGTACATTTAATCTTTGGGCAATCTTCAAAGTCGCCGAGATCATATCTTGTTGTAAAACAGTTGAATGCAACTTATACCCGCGCGATGCATAATGTTGATGGAAACCCGTCAGTTTCTGAAACCACGTTTCTTCTAATTTGGGTTCGGCAACGAAGGTACCCTTCCCCTTTTTCTTGATTATTAGCCCATCGCGTTCAAGTTCATCCAGTGCCTGGCGAATCACCGTGCGGCTAACATCAAAAATGCGGCAAAATTCACTCTCTCCCGGCAATTGATCGCCAGGGTGAGCATCCTTGCTATCAAGATACTCGCGCAGATGTTCAGCAATTTGTACATATAGGGGAATGTAACTTGTACGGTCAATGTTAAATTCAATGTTCATAGAAGCCAATTCATCTCAACTTTCTTGTTTTTCTGTATCCTGTAATTACAGGATACAAGGACATTATCATAACCTTCTATAAATGTCAAGTTATTGGAAAAACCGTTATTTATCGAAACTATTGTCTTTTATAATTTCTTAATTGAGAACAGAGTGATACGTCAAGGAAAACGCATATCTAAGGGAAGGAATTGGTCAGAAAAGAACGAAATCTTTGGATCAAAGGCGTATGAATCGTTAAAAATTCACCTGTAATACAACAAAAAAGCAAAATCTTGACATGACTTCGATGTTATGTTAGAGTGTTTTCATCCTGTAATTACAGGATGTAAGGATTATAGATTTAAACCCCAAATTTAGTTTGAAAGGATATTTTATGAAAACACGAATCACAGTAATTTTGCTTGTATTGCTTACTCTCTCACTCACAACGACTTCTTTCGCTCAAGATGATGAGGAAACATTGCGGATAATGCATTGGGCACCCGCATTGAGTGGTGATGAAGAAGCGCATATGTGGTGGAATGAGGCAATTGCCGCCTTCGAAGAAGCACATCCAGGTGTGACTATCGAGAATAACTACATCCCATTTGGTCAATACTTACCTGCCCTCGAAGCAATGATTGCAGGTGATGAACTGCCCGATGTCTTCTTCGGTCACGTAAAAGTTGCTGAACTTGGACGAGCAGGGCTGACCGTAAACTTTAGTGAAATAATGGATGAGGAATTTCTAAGCCAATTCTATCCCGGTCCGATGCGCCAATTTACCTTTGATGGCAATGTTTATGCACTGCCATGGACATCGCAGATGTTTGGTATTTATGTCAATCCGGCGATAATGGAAGAAGTCGGTGTTGAGCCGCCAGAAACATGGGATGATCTGGTTGAAATTTCTGGTCCGCTCAACGAAGCTGGTTACATTCCTCTAGCGTGGGGCAATGCTAACATGAACGTCTGTACTGATTTTGCTTTACCCCTTGTTCAACAATATGATGGTAATGTGTACGCACTTGATGAGTTGATTGATCCCGAAGTTTCATGGGACTCAGAACCAGTTATTCAGGCATTTGAACTACTTAAACGCCTGCAAGATGAAAATGTTTTAATCCCCGGCATCAATGGCGTTGATGAAGCGCAGGGTGCACAAATCTTCTATCAGGGTCGTGCCGCGATGCTCTATGGCGGTTCCTGGTATCCTAGCATCATTGCCAACGAAGCACCGGAAGAACTGGTTGAATCATTCTATGTCTGGAAGAACCCAGCTTTAACGGAAGATTCAATTCACTGGTCCGGCAATGGTAGTGGTGAAGGTTGGGTTGTCGCTAACAACACCGAACGCACAGACCTTGCGCTTGAATTCCTGCAATTTATTCTGAGCGACGAAGTGTATCTGCCACACATTGAAGCCACACAAAATATGCCTTCATTGGGATCCGCGCAGGAAGTTCTAGAAGATGAATTCGTGCGGGAAATGACAGGCTGGCTCGAAACCGATGGTGCCAACCACATTCTCTTTGGTCAGGGAAGTTGGGAAGCCTTCTCAGGTGCATGTGCTTCTGTGCTGGATGGTTCATTGACACCGGCAGAAGCCGCGGCGGCAATACAAGCAGAAGTTATCGAAATCCGCGAGCGTTAATCTTTCAATATTTGATGTTTAAAGCTGGTCGGTAGGTTCATTTAACCGATCAGTAGACAATTTCTAGTATAGTAAGCGAGTGGTTGATCCCCAAAAAATCAACCACTCATTTAGGAAATATAAATCATGGTAACGAACTTAAAGCAATCGGCACCTCAGTCGGTTGAAAAACCTTTCTTTATCTCAGAAATTCTCAGAAAATATTGGTTACCTATTGTCTTTTTGCTACCCGCGGCATTTTTTTTAGTTGCAT
The DNA here is from genome assembly GCA_040219275.1 of Aggregatilineales bacterium. Classification (GTDB taxonomy): domain Bacteria; phylum Chloroflexota; class Anaerolineae; order Aggregatilineales; family Phototrophicaceae; genus JAVJSU01. The sequence continues at coordinate 15,899 of JAVJSU010000019.1, forward strand.
TCATCGCAATACCTATGGGGCAAGCAATTCTATTGAGCTTTCAGCGCTGGAATGGTATTGAGGATGCCACCTGGGTAGGCTTACGTAACTTCAGACTCTTGCTTCAAGATGATCTATTCTGGCAATCTCTAAGTCATGTAGGCTATTACACAGTGGCAACGGTGATATTTAATGCCACCATCCCATTAATCATCGCAAGTTTGCTTAACTCAGGTATCTATGGAAGCACCGTCTTCCGCTTTTTATACTTCATGCCCGTCATTATCTCCTTAGCGATCACAGGTATGCTGTGGCGTGCCATCCTTGAACCCAATTTTGGTATCCTCAATGAGATGTTACGCGATGTCGGACTAGAGTCATGGACACGACTGTGGTTAGCGGATAAAAACCTCGCGCTACCCAGTATCATTGTGGTTTCGGTCTGGCAATCTTTCGGCTTTTTTGTGGTGATTTACTTTGCCGCGATGCAAACCATACCGCAGGAACTGTATGAATCCGCATCGATTGACGGCGCGAATGCCTGGCATCGTTTCCGCTTTATTACAGTCCCGATGCTTAGAAGTACAATTACCGTCACCATTGTTCTAACCACCATCGGGGGCATCAAGGTTTTTGATCAGGTGTGGGTTATGACCACAGGAGGACCCAATCACGCCAGTGAAACGCTGGGTACATATTTATATCGCGTTGCCTTTGGTGCGGGTGGTAGTTCAAATCCACAATATGGTTATGCAACGGCTATCGCCCTGCTTATTTTGGTATTGAGCTTGATATTCAGCATCATTCAAATTCGACTCGGACGTGTTGGCGAAGTGGAGTTATAAGACATGCTGATGAATGAAAAAAGTGCACGATTTCTCAAATTGTTTTCTACCTACTTTCTCTTGATTGCAATTGCAGTGGTCACGGCTTTTCCATTTTTCTGGATGGTTATGACTTCCTTCAAAAACCAACGGGAAGTTTTTACGCAGTTCTTGCCATCCTCGTTTGATCTTTCCAGCTATCAACAGGTAATCAACACAACTGACCTTCCAGTACATCTTGGAAATTCGATCTATGTATCAGCGATCAATATCGCAGTAGTGCTTATTACGGCAACGCTAGCAGGTTATGTTTTTGCCCGCTTCAAATTTCCGGGAAGTAACTGGCTTTTCTACGCATTTCTGTTAGCGATGATGATTCCTGGTCAAGCCATCTTGATTCCCATGTTCCAATACCTAAAATCGCTTAACCTCTTAAATACCCATATCGGGCTTGCCCTTTCGATGACAGGTGGTGCAATTTCTTTCGCTACCTTTTTATTGCGGGCATTCTTTAAATCTTTGCCAAGTGAATTAGGAGATGCCGCCAAACTTGACGGTTGTAGTGAGTGGGGCGTTTTCCGGTTCATTTATCTGCCGTTGGCACGTCCGGGACTTGCAACGGTTTTGATCTTCCAATTTATGGGCGTGTGGAATGAATTCATGTTCTCTACCACATTTATCAGCACCCCGGCTTTGAAAACTATCCAACCAGCAGTGTATCAGGTTGTCGGGCGTTACTCGGTGAACTATCCTGCCCTAACAGCCGGCTTGCTCCTCGCGATCTTACCGGTGATGCTCGTATTCCTTGTCCTACAGGGGCAATTCATCAAGGGACTAACAGCCGGTGCGTTCAAAGGTGCATAAGCGAATGAACGATCCGCTAAGAATCGCGGTGATCGGTGCGGGCAAAATTGCAGAAATGGGACATATTCCGGGCTTTCAAAAGGCTGGCGCGAAGGTTGTTGCGCTCTGTTCCAGAACCGAAACCAACCTGAGTTTAATAGCAGATCAATTTGATGTTGAACGGCGGTATACAGATTGGCAACAAATGCTCAAAGATGGCAATTTCGATGCCGTGTCAATTTGTACGCCAGTTTATCTTCATGCCGAAATGACGGTGGCTTGCTTGCATCAGGGCTACCACGTTTTGCTGGAAAAACCCATTGCCGCCAGCCTTGCTGATTGTGATGCAATGATTGCCGCCGCAGACCAATCGAATTGCATCTTGATGCTGGCACATAATCAGCGTTTTCGCTTACAACATATCATTGCCAAGCAAGTGTTGGATAGTGGGCGTTTAGGAATTGTCCGGCGAGTGCATTCCGCCTTTGCTCACGGCGGACCAGAATATTGGAGTCCTAATCAACAATGGTATTTTGACCCGGTACGTGCAGGACAGGGCGCAATGATGGATTTAGGCTATCATAAAATTGACCTGCTACGCTGGTTGTTGGGACAAGAAGTTAAAGAAATTCACGCCTTAAAAGCAACGTTTGAAAAGCCCACAACGGCAGATGATACGTCTGTTGCTATCATGCAATTTGAACAGGGCACGCTCGCAACCCTACAAGCAAGTTGGGCACATTTTCCAGGTGTTCCAGATTCCCTTGATATATTTTGCGAGAATGGCACGCTTCATATTCCCTCTAATCCATCTGACCCGATTCATATTGTCGAGCGTGAAAATGGGCAATTGCGTGAATCAGATATTGACTGTTCTGCCGCTGAAGGTCCGGGCTGGTTAGACACCATGCAAGCCTTTATAGACGCGGTAAGAACGGGTGAACCATCCGTAAGCGCCCGTGATGCGAGGGCAACATTACACGCAGTTTTGCGTGCATACGATATTTAGAAAACGACAAAAGGGAAATCATGACAAAGCACTTTCCACAGGCATTTTATTGGGGCACAGCAACCGCATCATATCAGATTGAAGGCGCAACACAGGTGGATGGGCGTGGAGAGTCTATCTGGGATCGCTTCTCTGCCACAAGAGGTAAAGTGCTAAACGGCGATACCGGCGAACCGGCGTGCCAATCCTATTATCTTTATCACGATGATATCGCCATCATGAAAAAAATGAATACCAATGCCTACCGCTTTTCTGTTGCATGGCCCCGCATTTTGCCACAAGGTGTAGGCACAGTGATTGAGGCAGGCTTAGATTATTATGATCGAGTCGTAGATGCTTTGCTGGAAGCGGACATTACACCTTTTGTGACCCTCTATCATTGGGATTTACCACAAGCATTGCAGGATCAAGGCGGTTGGGAAAATCGCGCAACCATTGATGCTTTCGTCAACTATGCAGAACATACCGTTGCACGTCTTGGGGATCGGGTTAAGCATTGGTCAACCTTTAATGAACCGTGGTGTATTGCCATCTTGAGCAACGAAATCGGTGAACATGCACCGGGTCTTCATGATCGTAAGATTGCACTACAAGTTGCCCATAACCTGATGGTAGCACACGGACGCGCCATGCCGATAATCCGCCAGCAAAGTCCGGATTGTAAGGCCGGGATCACCTTGAATATGGTACCGTCCTATCCTGCCACAGATACCGAAGCCGACGCAACACTTGCACGGTTAGAACACGAAAAATTTAATCTCTGGTTTTTGGATCCAATCTTAGGCAAAGGCTATCCAGAGATGGCATGGGCACACTATGGTGACAAGATACCGGAGATACAAACCGATGACCTTGAAATTATGAATCAACCATTGGATTTCCTCGGCTTAAACTTCTACACACGTAACATCGCTCATGATCCGTCGGACACAAGCGGCACAATATTAAACCAGCGCGATTCCGAAAATGTCAGTGCCCGTGATTGGGAAATTTACCCGGATGGCATGTATAAATTGCTTACATGGTTGCATCAAGATTATCCAGAAATCCCAATCATATACATACATGAAAATGGCATCGCCTGTGAAGATGTGGTCAGTGATGGTGAAGTTCATGATCCACAACGCATCTCATACTTGTACCAGCATTTTGATGCCGCTCACCGCGCAATTGAAGCGGGTGTGCCACTAAAAGGTTATTTTGTATGGAGTCTGCTGGATAATTTTGAGTGGGCATATGGCTACGAAAGCCGCTTTGGTCTCACCTACGTGAACTTTGATACGCAGGAGCGTATATTGAAAGATAGCGCATACTGGTACGCCAAAGTCACAAGTGCGAATGCCTTAGTTGATCCTATAGTCGTAAAATGAAAAATTCAGACGTACTAGAATCCACACGTATTGGCGGGAATACCGGTGCACATGCCCCACTTGGGATGGGAACTTCCTTTTATGGGATATCCGATTGGACTGCCGGTTTTCTGCTTGATACGCTACGATTTGCTGTTGAAGCCGGTATCACACATATTGATACGGCTGATGGTTACGGTAATGGGGAATCCGAAAAACTAATCGGGCGATTCTTGCAAGAAGATCGTAGCCGACGGGATAATCTTTTTATCGCATCAAAAACAAATATCGACGAAATGTCTGCCGTCGCCATGCTTCGAAGAGTGGAAGACAGCTTAGTACGTTTAAAGACAGATGTAATTGACCTGTACTACATTCATTGGCCCCGTAGCGGACATGATATGCGTCCTCTCATGGAAGGTTTAGAAAAGGCGCGATCACAGGGCAAGATTCGCGCCGTGGGTGTGAGCAATTTCACGGTGGCACAGATGAAACAACTTGCAGAAGTCGGTAACATTGATGCCCATCAACTTGGCTACAATTTATTGTGGCGCGTTGCAGAAGCTAAAATTCTGCCCTATTGCTACGAAAATAAAATCGCAGTTGTGGCGTATAGTGCGCTTGCACATGGCATCTTATCTGGCAATTACGAGAAGACCTTGACCTTTAGCCCCGATGACCAGCGCTGGAACATCTTACATTTTCAGGATAAGGTCTGGGCATCAATATACGATGATGTTCAGCAGATGAAGCAGATTTCTGCATCCCTAAATTACTCACTACCTCAATTAGCCTTGCGTTGGTTGCTCCATCAGCCCGCTGTACAAGCTGTGCTGGTTAGTGCTAAATCACCGCAACAAGCCCGTGACAATGCCGCCGCCTTAAAAGGAACTATTCCTGAATCTGTATTTAGTAAGCTAACTGATATTAGCGACCTTGCCGTACAAAAACTCCCGTCTGAGAGCAACCCTTTCGGCTACAACCCTTGAGGTTTAGAGGAACTATAAAACAAAATACTATTAAGGGGAAACACGATAATGAGCATAAGCGGAATTGATAAAAAAAATATTTCTCAGGTCTGTCTGATTGTTGAGGATGTCGAGATGATGGTAGAAAATTATCGTCAAATCCTGGGCTGGCAAATTCCGGCAGATTTTCAAATTACCCATTTGTACGACCACACCGAAGCCGAATACTATGGTGAGCCAACCGACGCACGCGCTAAAATTAGCGGCTTTGATCTTGGTGGCATTCAATATGAACTTTTACAACCTTTAGAAGAACGAAGTTCGTGGTACGACTTTCTTAATAAAAATGGCGATGGCATTCATCATTTTGCTTTTTTTGTTCCCAAAACAGAACCCGTTGTGGAGTCATTTATACAACATGGTTATCAGGTAATTCATAGCGGATTGTTCACCGGGCGATCAGGCAGATATACCTATTTGGATACAGATCGTGATCTCGGAATTATCATCGAGTTGTTAGAGCATTTTGGCGGAAGCCCCAGCCCAAAGGGTCCTGAATTTCCGAAAGAACGAGGCATTGGCACGGACATTGTCACCCAGGTTGGCATCATCGTACACGACATTGAAGCGACTGCACAACGCTTATCAAACCTACTCGGCGTGCCAGAACCCACGATTATTGAGACACCCGGCTATGACATCTCGAAAACGACATACAAAGGCGAAAAATCGGACTCAACCGCCAAACTGGCATTTTTTAATACTGGACAAGTACAACTTGAGTTAATCGAACCGGATCATCAGCCCAGCGTATGGCGCGATTGGCTGAATGAACATGGTGAGGGCGCTCAACATATTGCACTCAATATCAAAGATACCAAAAAGGTTGTTGATTATCTTGGAGGTCATGGCATTGAGGTGTTACAGCAGGGCTTGTATGCCGATGGTAGCGGCATGTATACCTATGTTGATAGTCAGATAAAGCTCGGCACAACACTTGAATTGCTGGAAAATTTCTAGTCAATAGGAGGTAAAATGCAACGCCTTAAAGTGAGTGACAATCAACATTACCTCGTGACTGACGACGATCAACCTTTCTTTTGGCTGGGCGACACAGCATGGGAAATGCTACATCGCTGTAATCTACAGACAGAGATCCCTCTATACCTTGATAATCGCAAAGCAAAAGGTTTCAATGTCATCCAAACAGTCATATTGGCAGAACAGTATGGCTTGCAACAGCCAAGTCCTGCCGGACATTTACCCCTTCATGACATGGATCCTGCAAAACCCAATGAGGATTATTTTGCAGATGTTGAAAACGTCATCAATATGGCGGTCGAGCGCGGTTTATACTTGTGCTTATTACCAACATGGGGCGATAAGGTCAACCTGGCATGGGGCGCAGGACCTGTTATTTTCAATGAAGCCAATGCACGAATTTACGGTCAATATCTGGGTAAGCGGTTTAGAGATTATGATAATCTCATCTGGATGATCGGTGGTGACCGCCGTGAAGTTGAGGGCGGCGTGGATTACCGTCCAATTTGGCGTGCAATGGCAGAGGGTATTAAATCTGAAGCCAGTCAGTTAATGACCTATCATCCGATGGGCGGACGCGGATCATCTATGGAATTTCATCAGGATGATTGGCTACAATTAAATACATGGCAATCTGGTCACGGGCATTTAAATGAACCCATATGGGAACAAATTCATGGGGACTGGATGCGGCAACCCACCAAGCCTGTGCTGGATAGCGAACCCTGTTATGAAGACATACATATTCAATTTATTGCCGAAAATGGGGCATTTACACCCTATGATGTACGTCGTCGCGTGTATCGTGGCGTATTTGCAGGTGGCTGTGGCGTTACATATGGACAAACAAGTGTCTGGCAAATGTATAGCGCAGAGCACGACCCTGTTTTAGAAGCAGAGAAATACTGGAAGGACTCCCTCGATACGCCTGGAGCCTTCCAAATGCAACACCTTAAAAACCTCATGTTGTCGCGTCCCTATCTGTCACGTATTCCCGACCAATCAATCCTCAAGAGCGCGGAAGGTACATTTGGCAACCACGTTCGTGCCACCCGTGATGCACACGGACGCTACGCCATGATCTATATTCCCACTACGCCCATCACGGTTGATGTCGATCTGCAACGGCTGGAAGGTGAGACTTTCACAGCGAGTTGGTTCAATCCGCGTAATGGTGAAACTACAAAAATTGGGTCGTATAAACGGCGCGATCAAGCTACATTTACACCCGATTGGCGTGGACCCGACTGGGTACTCATCATTGATAGCGACTCATAAAGGCAAAATATGAAAGTTCCCGTCATTCTTGATACCGATATTGGTTCAGATATTGACGATACATGGGCGTTGGCAATGCTCTTACGTTGTCCCGAATTGGATCTCAAACTGGTTCTTACCGACACCAGTAACACGATTTACCGTGCGCGTGTAACAGCTAAAATGCTAGAGATTGCAGGGCGCATTGATGTGCCAGTCGGCGTTGGTATCTGTTTTGCTAGTGCTAATGAATTTCAGCTACCCTGGGTGACCGATTATCAGCTTGAGGACTATCCGGGAAAAGTTTATCATGATGGTGTCCAAGCCATGATTGATCTAATTCGTCAATCCATTGAGCCTGTAACAATCATCGGTATTGGTCCCTCTCCAAACTTGCTAAAGGCACTTAACATTGCACCAGATATAGCAAAAAAGTGCCGTTTCGTAGGAATGTTCGGCAGTTTTGAACGTGGCTACGGAGACAATAGCGACCCGGTTGCAGAAACAAATGTGCGCGAAGATATCGAGGCGGCGCGCAGTATTTTTGCCGCGCCCTGGCAAGAAATTTTGATTACCCCACTTGATACCTGCGATCAGGTTATCTTAAGTGGCAATCAGTATCAAGCTATTCAAGAGTCTAATGACCCATTACTACGAGCAGTGATGGAAAATTACCGTATCTGGTCTGAACTGGTTACATGGGTCAACGTAGATTTTTTTAACAAACACACCTCGACCCTATTTGATACAGTCGCTGTTTACCTCGCGTATAGCACAGAATACGTCAGGATGGAATCGATATCGGCAAGCATAACCGATGAGGGTAAAACTGTTTATGACCCGGATGGAAGCCCCTTGCAGGTCGCGTTGTCGTGGCGAAATTTGACAGCTTTTAAAGCACACCTCGTCCAACGTCTACTGGGCTGAACGCATGATCAGATAGGGTAAGTATGGAGGATACACCCGTCCTGTGGAGAAATTCGAATGAAGAACATCGAGACAACACTCGGAAGCCTCGCCCCTGAAAAACTTGGATGGATTAATGCCCACGATCACATCATCGTAGATAGTGGGTTACAAGTGCTCCAAACACCAGACTTTTTACTCGATAGTGTTGAAAAAGCAATGGATGAACTCAGCCGGTGGCAACAAGCAGGCGGTGGCGCGATTGTCGATGCACAACCCTTCGGCTGTGGGCGAAATGTTCGCAAGCTCATTACGATTAGCGAGACCTGCAATGTACCGATTATCGTATGTACGGGCTTTCAATCAAAAAACTTTTATTTACCCGATCATTGGCAGTTCAAATATGACGAAGACACAATTGCTGAATTACTATATCAAGAAATTATTGAGGGGGTTGATCTCAACGGCTATGAAAGCCCGATCGTTGCGCGTAGTACGGTTAAAGCAGGTTTCGTGAAGATTGCTTCCGATTATCACACCATCGGCGATCATACACGGAAGTATATCCGCGCAATCGGTCAAATTTATCAGAAGATTGCTGTACCGGTATTAGTTCATACAGAAATGGGAACGGCGGCTGAGGGCGTTTTAGATTTATTGGAAGCAGTTGGGGTTCCAGCCGATAAAGTCATGCTTTGCCACATTGATCGCAATCCTGATCTATATATGCACAAGCGCCTGGCAGCACGCGGCGCATTTCTTGCATATGATACGGCAAGTCGTATCAAATACCAGCCGACATCTGTGGTCATTAACTTAATAAAGGCGATGGTCGATGCTGGCTTCGAGAAACACTTGTTGCTCGGTGGAGATATGGCACGTCGGTCGTATTGGAAATCATATGGTGGTGGACCTGGCTTTGACTATCTATTGTCTCAATTCACGCCACGTCTCAAAGACGAAGCTATCCCCGATGAAATCCTTCGCGTGATCTGGCATGATAACCCGATTCGCTGGTTAACCACCTAAGCATGGCGCAACTGTTGCACCATCTATCTAACTCATCTTATCTACTATTGATATGAAAAAGGACAGGGTATGACTATCATTCAAAAAATAGCTGACCATAAGGTTATCGCAGTGATCCGCCTGGATGATCTATCTCAGGCTGTACAACTATCACAAGCATTGATTGCAGGGAATGTCCACATACTCGAATTCACATTAACCAACCCTGATGCGGCAAACACCATTGCAACAGTCCGCGAGGCAGTCGGCGAAGACGGCATAATCGGTGCAGGATCAGTTATAAGCGTTGAACAGGTTGAATTGGTTGCGAAAAGGGGAGCACAATTCGTCGTTTCCCCTGTCACAAAAAGGGATGTCATTGAAGCCTGTCATAAGTATGCACTACCTACCGTTCCTGGTGCCTACACCCCTACTGAAATACAAACAGCATGGGAAATGGATGTCACAGCGGTCAAAGTCTTCCCGGCTGGTAGGCTTGGTCCGGGCTACATTAAAGACTTGCTGGCACCTTTGCCCCACCTCCGACTGATCCCAACTGGCGGAATTAATGGCGAGAATATTAGAGATTATATCCAGACAGGCGTATTTGCCGCAGGTGTTGGTAGTGCGCTATTTGATACATCTGATTTACTAGCAGGGAATTGGGAGGCGATCACAAAATCTGCCCGTGCGCTGGTCGATGCAATTCAAACATAAAGACCCATTGCATAAATCTTCGCTAACTTGAGAAAGGGAACAGACCATGCACATAAAAACATTGAATGGCAGTTGGACATTAGCCAAAAC
>JAVJSU010000020.1:0-16124 GCA_040219275.1 Aggregatilineales bacterium
AAGTCGTAACAAGGTAGCTGTAGCGGAAGCTGCGGCTGGATCACCTCCTTTCTAGAAAACAGTGGAGAAATCGCAAGATAATCCACGAAAAAGCAGTACCAAAGTCGGAGTATCTGAACAGAACTTCGCAAGATCAAACTACTTTTCTAGGATCGACACCTGTTTCTTTCTCACTATTCTGCCGTTAAGCGGCATTTTTCAAAGTCTACGTTGACTTTCAAGCGAGGCTTTGTTAATATCTGAATAACGTTTAGTTTTCCAAATAAAATCAGGACAGTTACTTGGCACAGAGCGAGATCACATTCCAAACAGAATAGCATAGAAAAACATGCCAAACGCGCTGGAATGAGATCAGCTCGGCAGGGATGTCGGGCTGTTTTTGTCTCTAAATGCCGAAGTAAAACGAAACACCAGAAGCACCGCACCTTATAAAGAAGTGAATATGAGTAACCTGCCGAGCATCATCGAAGTCGGACGGTGTGGGAAAGAATTAAACCCCTCTCCCCCAGCGTCGGGTGTCGATGAGAAATCATCTGGATACTCAGCCACGGGTAGTGATGAAAGTCAGTCACGACCAAACGCAGCTTAACAACCGAATACAATCAGAGTAACGCGCGAAGAGAAATCCAAAAAGAAAGAACCCGTAAATCAATTAGTAGCTTAAGAGGGTCTCACCGCAGAAGCGAAGCGCGAGAGGGTCTGCCTCTCCGTATCACCTCTGCAAGAATAAGCGAATAAGGGCACACGGGGGATGCCTTGGCGTCAAGTGCCGAAGAAGGACGTGGTACACTGCGAAAAGTTCCGATCAGGCGTGTGCAGCCGTAAGTAGTCGGAAATATCCGAATGGGGAAACCCATCAGGGGATCATACCCTGATATCCGTAAAAGGAAGGGAACCGGGTGAACTGAAACATCTAATTAGCCCGAGGAAAAGAGAAGATTCCGCGAGTAGTGGCGAGCGAAAGCGGAGCAGGCCAAACCGATGTACGTGTACATCGGGGTTGTAGGACTTCATAACGTTGACAGTAGCTGAAGTGGAACAGTCTGGGAAGGCTGACCGGAGAGGGTGAAAGTCCCGTACATATGGGCGAATGTCAGCAGAAGTATCCTGAGTAGCACGGAGCACGCTAATTCTGTGTGAAACTGGGTGGCCCACCATCCAAGCCTAAATACACTTGACGACCGATAGCGCAAAAGTACCGTGAGGGAAAGGTGAAAAGAACCCCAGCGCGGGGAGTGAAATAGAATCTGAAACCGTGTGCTTACAACCGGTCGAAGGGGTTGAAAATACCCTGACGGCGTGCCTTTTGGAGAATGAGCCAGCGAGTTAATTGTTGTGGCAAGCTTAAGGGAGTGACACCCGGAGGCGAAGCGAAAGCGAGTCTGAATAGGGCGCTTGAGTTGCAATAATTAGACACGAAACCAGGTGAGCTACGCATGGGCAGGGTGAAAGTACGGTAACACGTACGGGAGGCCCGAACCCACCAATGCTGCAAAATTGGGGGATGACCTGTGTGTAGGGGTGAAATGCCAAACGAACCTGGAGATAGCTTGTTCTCCCCGAAATAGCTTTAGGGCTAGCGTTGCATGATGAGTGCTGGAGGTAGAGCACTGGATGGGCTAGGGGGCGTCTAGCTTACCGAACCCAACCAAACTCCGAATGCCAGTAACTTTAGTGCAGCAGTCGGACTACGTGAGATGAGTTTCGTAGTCGAGAGGGAAACAACCCAGACCCACAGCTAAGGTCCTTAAATCAATGCTAAGTGGCAAACGATGTGAGCGTGTTGAGACAGCCAGAAGGTTGGCTTAGAAGCAGCCATCCTTTAAAGAGTGCGTAACAGCCCACTGGTCAAACGCGTTTGCGCGGATAATGTAACGGGGCTCAAGCATTGTACCGAAGCTAGGGATTTATACATCTACGGATGTATTAAATGGTAGGGGAGCGTTCTGTTTGCAGTGAAGGTCAACCCGGCAAGGGAGGCTGGAGCGGACAGAAGTGAGAATGCTGGCATGAGTAGCGAGAAAGAGGTGAGAACCCTCTTCGCCGAACATCTAAGGTTTCCGACGGAAGGCCAGTCCGCGTCGGGTTAGTCGGGCCTAAGCCGAGGCCGAAAGGCGTAGGCGATGGACAACCGGTTAATATTCCGGTACCAGTTGTGGGAGCGTTAATGAACACCTGAGGAAAGCCCAGCCATTGAGTGGATGATGGTGGCAAGCGGTTAATTGCCGTGATGCCGGACGTATAGTCAGAAGTGGGTGGCACCCTGGGTCTAGAAAAGCCATTAACGTGATGAAAGCAGCTGCCCGTACCACAAACCGACACAGGTAGATGAGTAGAGGATACTAAGGCGAACGGGAGAACCTTCGTTAAGGAACTAGGCAAAATAGCCCCGTAACTTCGGGAGAAGGGGCGCCTGCGAGAGCAGGTCGCAGTGAAAGGGCTCTATCGACTGTTTACCAAAAACACAGGTCTCTGCGAACGCGAAAGCGGACGTATAGGGGCTGACGCCTGCCCAGTGCCGGAAGGTTAAAAGGAGGTGTGAAAGCACTGAATTGAAGCCCCGGTGAACGGCGGCCGTAACTATAACGGTCCTAAGGTAGCGAAATTCCTTGTCGGGTAAGTTCCGACCCGCACGAAAGGCGTAACGAGTAGAGCACTGTCTCAACGAAGGACCCGGCGAAATTGAAGTACGTGTAAAAATGCGCGTTACCCGCAGCAGGACAAAAAGACCCCGTGGAGCTTTACTGTAGCTTGACATTGCGTTAGGGTGTAATCTGTGTAGAGTAGCTGGGAGGCAGGGAAGCCTGGTCGTCAGACTGGGTGGAGCCACCGATGAAACACCAGCCTGATTACGCTTTGGCCCTAACTTACAGACGTGAAGCCGTCTGGAGGACAGTGTCTGGTGGGCAGTTTGACTGGGGCGGTCGCCTCCGAAAGAGTAACGGAGGCGCCCAAAGGTTGGCTCAGGCGGAATGGAAACCCGCCAAAGAGTGTAAAGGCAGAAGCCAGCTTGACTGCAAGATCAACGAATCGAGCAGAGACGAAAGTCGGGCTTAGTGATCCTACGACTTCCGAGTGGAAGGGTCGTAGCTTACCGGATAAAAGCTACCCCGGGGATAACAGGCTAGTCTTGTCCAAGAGTTCACATCGACGACAAGGCTCGGCACCTCGATGTCGGCTCATCGCATCCTGGGGCTGGATCAGGTCCCAAGGGTTGGGCTGTTCGCCCATTAAAGCGGTACGTGAGCTGGGTTCAGACCGTCGTGAGACAGGTCGGTCTCTATCCGCTGTGGGCGTTGGGAATTTGAGAGGAGCTGTCCCTAGTACGAGAGGACCGGGATGGACGAAGCGCTCGTGTGCCAGTTGTCGCGCCAGCGGCATAGCTGGGTAGCGAGCTTCGGATCGGATAACCGCTGAAAGCATCTAAGTGGGAAACCGACCTCAAGATGAGATTCCCCATCTTCATGAAAGAGTAAGACCGCTGGGAGACCACCAGCTTGATAGGCAGGACGTGTAAGCGCAGTAATGTGTGTAGCGAACCTGTACTAATGGTCGAGGGCTTTTTCTTAGTAGAGATGTGGTGCGGGGAGGCAGGAACTTTGGCGTAAGCTAAAACTGCATGAGACCCCCAAATAAGCACTAAACGATGAAGGAACGGGTTCGTCCTCGGAAGAGGACATCAAGAACGACGACCTTCGCCCCAAACGAACAAGGGTAAAAGAGTTGCTCTGATTGTATAAACGGTGGGTTGCGAAAGCGACCTGTGTAAAGCATGTGTTGAAGAATATCAGTTGAAAAATAGACTGAGCAGTAGTTTAAAAAGCAGTAAAACAAAAAAGAGAGCGGTCGTCTTCTGAGGAAGAGAAACAAAGATTTAGTTGGTGGTTAGAGCTGTGGGGGTCCACCCGGTCCCATCCCGAACCCGGAAGTTAAGCCCACAAGCGCTGATGGTACTGCACTGGTAACGGTGTGGGAGAGTAAGCCACTGCCAACGCCAATCTTTTTCTTCTTCGGACAGGCACACACCGTTCTCTTTTTTTGTTTCTTTTTCACTGTATAGCCTCATTGTTACATTACCTCAATTTGTGTCCAGACTTCATTCATTATATGATGATATTTTTGAAGTGATAGAAAGTCACCCATGGTTATGCCTGATAGCACAGCCACAAAATCGAGTATCATTAAATGGTTTTGCTTGGTGATTGGACTCATCTCATTAATTGTGCTAACTGAAATTAACACAAACATTTTCGGGCTGTTTACCGTAGAAGTTCATCAAAGCATACAAATGGGATTGTTAGTGGGTGGAGTTTTGGGTCTCACCATAGCGTTCACCGGAATTCCACATAGAATTCACTTCAATCGCCGCGAAATGTGGATGCTAATTTTGATGACCACATTCGCATTGTTTTTGCGCGTCTGGCAACTTGATACGGCTGTAAGTGTTCCCCTTTCCGATGAGTATATATTTGTCGATACAGCCATTGCCCTCTGGGATAAACCGGATTTTCCCCTACTTGAACCACTTGATAGGGTAATAGCGTTCGTATGGGTACAACCCTATATGGTACTCCTCAGTATGGAGACACTAGGGTGGGGTGTATTCGCGGCACGGTTACCTTCTGTCATTGGTGGGACGCTGACGGTAATTGCCTGCTATTTTCTTGCAAAGCAACTGTTTGATCGTCGAACAGCAGTTGTTGCCGCACTCGTATTAGCGACCTTTCCCCCTCATATTCATATCAGCCGTATGGTGCTCATCAACGTTTTTGATCCGTTTTTTGGAACGCTAGCGCTAGCATTTCTGGTGCGCGGCATAAAGAAAGCTGATTCACAAAGCCTTGCTATTTGTGGGTTGATGCTCGGTTTGACACAGTATTTTCACGAAGCAGGAAGACTGTTGTTTCCGATAGCTGTTTCGTTGTGGTTACTTGTTTCGATTTCTGGCGATTCCTTTACATCAAAATTACGAATTCTGATGACGCGAAGTTTTCAAATTTTCGTGCCGTTTCTTTTGATCGCTTTGCCGCTATATGTAACTTTATTTGCATTGGACTATCCTCTGTTCTCGCGTCTGGAGCAGACTTCACCGCGCGGCGAGCGAAATGCTTATGTCCTTGAACATACGCTTCCCAAAAACATACTTCCTGAGAATTACATAGAACGACTTGGTAATGTAATACTTCAAATTTTTGTCAAACCAGATAACAGCCCGGATTTTTACGGCGGAACACAACCGATGTTACTCTACGTAATTTCACCGCTATTCTTGATAGGCATATTCTCTCTTTTTCGACCTATCCGCGAGCGAAGTCATCAACAGTTAATGCTGTGGCTGGCACTAGCAATATTTGGCGTTGCGATGATCCGTATCGGCGCGTGGACAATACGCTTCGCACCAATCTTCCCTGCGATTGCTATCATTATTGCGTTGGGTATCCGACATCTCCATAACCTGTTCCCGATACCACTGAAGAGGCGTAGTCTGGTAGCGATACCACTGTTTGTCGTCAGCGTGCAAATTTTCTACTATTTTGTCCCACATCTAAATTATTATAATCGGCAAGTCCGCTGGCAAAATGATTTTGCTGATGCTTTCCACCGTTCGGTAGATTTGCCCCTACATACCAACATAAACTTTATTGATGAGGATGGCGTGTGGATGCCCTATATTCAGGTGTTGATGCGCTTATGGAAGCGCACGGATCTCGAGGTCGTTCATTTTCCAGCCGAGGAATTTGATTTGTCGACTGCGCGGACGTTAGAGGAAGACGGATTAGGTCAGGTATTTTTCGTAAACCCGGAAGACGAACACTCCGTAGAAATTTTGCGTCAAGTCCTTCATCTTACTGGACCGGAGTACAGCCCTTATTCGGATGTGCCGATAGACCTTCAATATGCGTTATACTACGTGACAAATCCATAAAGTGTCTTCTTATAGTCAATAAAGAATAGTGCACATGACTACAGAACCTTCAGCAATCTTGCTCATCTCTTGTCCGGATAGACGTGGCTTAGTCGCTACGATCACCGATTTTATCTTCAGGCGTAATGGAAATATTCTCCATCTTGACCAGCATGTTGATTCACAGCAAAACATCTTCTTTATGCGGGTTGAGTGGACGCTAGAAAATTTTGAAACGCCCCGCCAGAATATCTCAGCCCATTTCACACCAATCGCCGAACAATTTGACATGCAGTGGCGCTTGCATTTTTCAGATGTTCGTCAACGTATGGCACTATTCATCTCAAAACAGGATCATTGCCTCTACGACGTTCTGTCGCGCTGGCAGGTAGGCGATTTAGATTTAGACATCCCACTCATTGTCAGTAATCATCCTGATCTTGAATCTGTCGCTAAGAACTTTGGCATCGATTATCACACATTCAAAATTACGAAAGACACGAAAGCCGATCAAGAACAGGCACAATTACGTTTACTCAATGAGCATCAGATAGATTTTGTTGTGCTGGCGCGTTATATGCAAATTCTCTCGGCAGATTTCACGGCGCACTATCCAAACCGGATTATCAATATTCATCACTCCTTTTTACCTGCGTTTCCGGGTGCAAAACCCTATCATCAGGCTTTTGAGCGCGGCGTAAAAATTATTGGTGCAACCAGTCACTTCGTCACGCCTGATCTGGATGCTGGACCAATCATTGAGCAGGATGTTGCACGGGTAGATCATCGTGATTCTGTGCAAGAAATGGTACGAAAGGGCAAGGATTTGGAAAAAACCGTGCTATCACGCGCTATCTGGTACTATTTAGATCACCGTATTCTTGTTTACAATAATAAAACAGTTGTTTTTAACTAGGATTTCTATGTCTTTCGGACTCTCAAACAAACCCAACAATACCTCATGGATGATCGTTTACATTACCCATAACCTCAGCGAGGCACATATTGTCGCTGGACGATTGGAACACGAAGGTATAAAAACGGTGATTAATCATATGGCTGGACGGGATGCTATCGGAATAACATTCGGTTCACTTGGCGAGGTTAAAATTCTTGTCAATCCACAGGACTATGACCGCGCCGTTGCCATTATCGACCCTGAAATGCAATCAGAATTGCCAGATGATACGGACGCTATAGTCTTCGGATTTGATGATGAGGACGCATACTGGGATGACGATGATGAAGAATAACACGTTGACTGCTGTACCGGGTATTCGTGTTGGTCATCAGACGCATCTAGCGGGTGCTACCGGCTGTACCGTAGTTATCTGCCCTGATGGAACAATCGGTGGCGTGGATCAACGTGGCGGTGCTCCAGGTACGCGAGAAACTGATTTACTCAGCCCTATGCACCTTATTGAACACGTCAACGCCATCGTGCTTTCCGGCGGAAGCGCCTACGGGTTAGCGACCGCAGATGGTGTCATGCGGTATCTCGAAACCCACGAGATTGGCTATAAATCTAACTCAGGTTTTGTTGTGCCAATTGTACCTGCCGCTATATTAATGGATCTGCCAATAGGAGAAACCGGTATCCGGCCTGATGCACAGATGGGGTACGATGCGTGTGAATCCGCATCGTATGCTCCTGTGGCGCAGGGATCGGTAGGTGCGGGAACAGGTTGTAGAATCGGCGCATTTTCCGGTAACAATCGCGCCACAAAAGGGGGGATTGGATCCGCCGCCATTGATCTGGGCGATGGATTAATTGTAGCCGCATTGGTGGCAGTGAATTCAGTCGGTGATGTGCTTAATGAAGATGGCACAATTCTTGCGGGTTTGCGTGACGAAGAAAATCCACAGAAATTCGTTGGTATGCTTAGTGCGATGCGCGTTCTGGCAAGAATGCCGCAAACCTCTGATTCCTCAAATACGGTGATTGGGGTGGTAGCGACCAATGCAAAATTGACGAAAGAGCATGTTAATAAAATGGCTCAGATGGCACATGATGGATTAGCCCGCGCAATCTCACCCTCTCATACCATGTTTGATGGTGATACAATTTTTGCGTTAGCGACAGGCGAAATCCATGCGAATGTGAGCGCAATCGGTGCTTTCGCGGCTGAAGCGGTTTCTCAGGCAATTCGTAATGGTGTACGCGCCGCAACGTCGCTTGGTGGTGTTCAAGCAGTGAGCGCCAATGACTCGGAAAGTTAGGGGCAACCTATGACAAAAGTGCTTATCATCGAAGATGAAGAAATTCTCTCAAGAAAATTGGCTGAAAAATTAGAAGCTGAAGGCTTTAAGGCGAGTATTTTACGGGATGGTGAGGGAAGTTTAGCAGTTGTACGTCAGGAAAAGCCCGATCTTATTATCCTTGATATTATGCTTCCAGGTTTAGACGGGTTAAGTATTTGCCGTATGGTGCGCCACGATAAAGACATCTCTCATATCCCGATTATCATGCTGACTGCGCGTGGTACAGAAGTTGATAAAATTGTTGGGCTGGAAAGTGGTGCGGATGATTATATCGTAAAACCATTCGGGCTTGGCGAATTTTTAGCGCGTGTGCGGGCGGTAATGCGGCGCGGTGTTCCACAGGTGAGCCAACAGGAAGAGATGATTTCAGACGATTTGCGCTTGAATATGACGGAACGACGCTTTTATAAAGGCGAAGAAGAGGTCAAGCTCAGTAACAAAGAATTTGATCTGCTCTCGGAATTAATGCGCCATAAGAGCGCCGTTCTCTCGCGTGATTTGATTCTCACCAAAGTGTGGGGGCATGATTATTTTGTCGATAAGCGTACTGTAGATGTACATGTGCGCTGGTTACGTGAGAAAATCGAGGAAAACCCATCTAAACCCCGCCGCATCGTGACAGTTCGGGGCATTGGCTATCGTTTTGAGGGATAAACCGTGTAGTTTGATACTGTGGGATTGTTATCTCATGCTTCACACTTCATAATCATTGCTTAACTCAGTTTAAGAGAAATCCCGTAAACTTTAAACCCGATTTATTACTCCTACACGATAATCAGTTATCCATCGTGAGGAGTAACGGGTAAATGGTAAAAATATTAATTGTTGAAGACGAAGAAACACTTATCAGAAATCTTGCTGATAAGCTCCGTGCGGAAGGCTTTAAAGTCGTCACTGCAATGGACGGTGAATCTGGCTTAGAAAAAGTACGTACCGAAACCCCCGATCTGGTTGTTCTGGATATTATGCTCCCCGGTTTAGATGGTCTTAGCATCTGCCGGATGATCCGACATGATACAGCAACTTCCCATATTCCGATTATTATGCTCACTGCACGCGGAACAGAGGTTGATAAGATTGTCGGGTTGGAGAGTGGGGCTGATGATTATATCGTCAAGCCATTCGGGTTAGGTGAGTTTCTGGCAAGGGTACGGGCGTTGATGCGTCGTGCGCCCGGCAGACCGTTATTGCAACAGGATGAGTTAATCTCCAACGACCTACGGCTGAATTTAACGGCGCGCCGTGTGTTTATGGAGGAAGAAGAGGTCAAACTCAGTAACAAAGAGTTTGATTTACTGGCGGAACTCATGCGAAATCGGAGTGCGGTGCTCTCGCGTGATCTTATTCTCACTAAAGTGTGGGGATATGATTATTTTGTCGATAAGCGCACTGTGGATGTGCATATTCGCTGGTTACGGGAAAAAATTGAAGATGATCCATCCAATCCACGCCGGATTGCAACTGTTCGGGGGGTTGGCTATAGATTCGAAGGATAAAGCAATTTAGTGAGTAACAAGCGGAAAAATCAGCAGTTGATCTGGCATTGGACAGAGTATTTGTTGTCCGCCGCACCCTTGCTACTTGCTTTTGCAGTCTATGGCTACACACTTCGACTACCGTTTTTTTTGGATGATGGCGCGCACTTTGACATTCTAGCACAAACAAGCGGGTTGGAATTCTGGGGGGACTTTCCCACATTTCCATTTTATCGTCCGCTGGTATTTACGATTTGGCAAGGTTATGAACGCCTATCTGGTGGTTACGATCCGGTTGCGTTCCACTACCTGAACGTAATCTGTTTCGGGATCGCCGGTATATTATGCGGGCAGGTCACAAAACGACTCACGCCACCTAGCATCCGATTTCCTGCGTCAGTTGTCGCCGGTATCTTGTTTGTCCTGTTCCCGTTTAGTTATCAAGCAGTGGGAATGGTCGCCGCACTGTTTCACCTGACATTAGCAGTCGGCGTGATGTTGAGCGTGTGGGCAGGGCTAAAATGGCTGGATAACCCAAAAAGGATGTTTGTGCTCGTCATCGCGTGGAGTGGGGCGTTTATTGCAGTGTTTAGTCATGAAAACGGTGTCCTCATTTTGCCGCTTATGGTGGGCGCGATTGTTATTGGGTTTTCAAAAGAAGAAATATCACTCCGGCGCATTGGTATTTTGTTAGCTCCAATTTGTATGATGGTGAGCATCTATTTGTTGCAATGGTGGCGCGTGCGTCCACAGGATGCAACGCAAATTAACAATGCGCTAGACGTTTCATTAGCGGTTTTGCTACAAGGCTTGGTGTATCCCTTCGCGGCGCTCATTCGTCCATTTATCACAGGTGACATCGACCCGATTGCACTGGTCATCATTGCGATGCTGATTGTATTTGTAAGTGTCGTGGCTTTCGCACGTTTTGCGCTAAAGACACTGCCTGCGTTGTTGTATGGTGTGGGTTGGTATGTGATTGCAATACTACCGGCGGCTCTTTTTTTGACTGCTGGTTATGTTCTTGGTCAAACACGGCTGGCATTGTTTGCCTCATTGGGAGGGAGCATTTTCTGGGGAATCATCATTGCGAGTTTGTGGTGTCAGCGTTCGAGCATCATAAAATTGATGGCGCTGGTGGTTCTGATCGGGTTTATCGGCGTGAGTTTAGAATTTTTAGCGATGCGACGCGGGGAATTCTTGCAATTGGCGGCGTATCAGCGCAATCTGTTAGCCCAGTTTGACACATTGAATGTCGAGGCGACAAATACGGTTGTCATCAATACGCCAGATTTTTTGATCCCTGACGAAGCAAATCGCCGTTTCTTGATCGGTACTGAGGGTGTTCTATTTGTTGATCCTGCCTCCGATTATGGCTTGCAATGGACGATTAACTCAGTGGGCAATTATCGTGATATAAGCGTCATTGCATTTCCCGAAATTCAACGGAATAGTGGTTTTGGGTTTAGTACGCATCCACCTGCGCTGGGGCAAACCGATGTTACTCAGCGTGTCAGAAATGCGGATTATGTATTTGTGACTGAATTCCATGAACGCGATTTTGAAGCGGTGCTTGTGGGTGGTCAAGGGGTAGATGCTCCCTTAAATGCAATCGGGGCTAGATTTGCTGAAAATCAGGTTGAACTTATTAGCGTAGATGCACATTATAATGATGATTATATAGAAATACGCTCACAGTGGCGGGTGCTTGACCCTGATGCAATTAAGATGTTCGTGCATGTCACTTGTGATGGTTTACTTATCGCACAGTCGGATGGCTTTCCGTGGGGGGATACATTCCCATTTGCGGATTGGCAGGCGGGCGATGAAAATACTGACATTCGGCGAGCTTATTTTGAAGAGACATTTTCGCCGGACTGCCTGGAAGTTTATGTCGGTCTATATTATCAAGCAGATGTGACTCGTTTAGAAGCAGTTGACTCAGAAACAAATAGTCGTTTTGAAAATGATTTAATTCCAGTGAACATTATTTTTGAGGGATGACCAAACATGATAGAGCTAATTGCACTGATATTGAGTGTAGCTCTTGTTGGCGCGATATTCCTTTTGCTACAGGCACGTAATCGGCTTAAAGCGAAAGATGAAGAAATTCAGCGAAAACAAGTCGAATTTACGTCTACTACCAAACGTATTGGTGAACTTGATGGGCAGATTGAGGCAAAAGATCAAGAGATTGGGACTTTGCGATCATCCTCTAATCAAAAAGATGAAACAATCGTCAAAAAAGAGCAGGACGCTATTCAACAGCAAGCATTGATTGATACATTGCAATCACAAATGACAGAACAGGAATCAAGCGTAGCCTACCGCAAAGCGTTGCTCCTTACGCTTGCCAATGCCGCTTACGATTCGTTGATTATTCTTGACCGTGATTTGAAAATCATCGCAATTAATAACGCCGCCGAGCAACTCTTTAACGTGGAATCGCCCCTCGGATGCGCTCTTAATGATGTCATTAGCTTGCCCGAAGTGGACATGATGGTTACGGATGCGTTGCGGAACGAAGAGGAAGTTTACGAAGAGCAGGTGCGAATAGACGAACGGTTCTTCCGAGTACGTACCAGTGTTGTCCGTAGGGATACGTATTCGTTTATCGGTTTAGCCCTACAGGACATCACCATGTTGGTGCGGTTAAATCGGGCACGACGCGATATGGTCGCGAATATTTCACATGAACTGCGACATCCCATTGCGAATATTCGCCTGACGATTGATTCGCTATTTCACGATCAGGATAAACCGAAGCGACGGGATAGCATCACCTCCCTACGTGCCATTGCCCGCGAAACGGAAAATTTGATGTGGCTTGTTCAGGAAATGTCCGACCTTGCGATGATCGAATCCGGTCAGTCGATTGTGCGGATGGTGGATATGCCACTTCTGGAAATTGTTGATGAAGCCTTTGAGCAAATGCAAGACCAGAGCGACTACAAATCCTTGACGATGGTGCGCCATGTTCCGCCAAAAATTCATGTGTTGTGTGACCGTGATCTTGCTCGGCGCGTCTTGATTAATCTGATCCATAACGCGATTAAGTGGTCACCTGAAGGGGAGACCATTACCGTAAATGCGGAAGACCTCGGTGATGAAGTCGCGATCAGCGTAATGGATAATGGATTAGGTGTACCACCGGAAAAAGTAGAACGCATCTTTGAGCGGTTCTATCAACTGGACGATTCTCGCTCACGGGGTGAAGGTACTGGTTTAGGGCTAGCCATCTGTAAGCATATTGTTGAAGCGCACGGTGGGCGCATCTGGGCAGAAGGTAATCACAAGGGCGCGGGCGGGCGTTTTGCGTTCACCTTGCTGAATGCGGAAGAAGAAATCTCCGATGAGCCGGCAGAGTTTGAGAGCAATTCTTAATCACCGCTGAGAAATAGTTAGCCTGTTGATGTAAGTATGTTATACTTGGTGTAGTCAATACTATAAGCAACCTTCGGGGCAGGGTGCAATTCCCTACCGGCGGTGATGCCTCTAAAAAGAGGATTAGCCCGCGACCCGTGCATAGTGTTCATAGCTATGCCGGTGGATTTTGGTGAGATACCAGAGCCGACGGTGAAAGTCCGGATGAGAGAAGGTCAAACAAGTGAACCAGAACTGCTGGTTTAGCTTGTTTTGCTTAACATATCATAGTGCGTTTTCGCCACAGTGATGGTGTATTTACGCCTATTTGTGTTAGCTGATCCTGCCCCGTTTCTAAATTTTGGAAATCGGGGTTTTTTATGCAGAAAACATTCGGAAATTTCCGCACATCGCCACTTTCTCGCACCGTCGTGCCTCTATCCGGTGGCAATAACTACCGTAAATGGTTCCGGCGCTTTTTGCCGTTGGTAAGTTTCACCGTTATTCTGGTGCTGTGGCAGGCGGTGACTAGCTTTGGCTTGATCGAGTCATTCTTGATTCCCGCTCCCGCGGATGTGCTAGAAACATTCGTCAAAGTCATCAATGATGGCACGCTATTGTCACATGCTCAGACGACCCTCTATGAAACTCTGATGGGACTTACATTTGGCACGCTAATCGGAGTCACGCTTGGTTATCTGATTGCCCGTATCCCTGTATTAGAAGCGATTCTGTCGCCTGTGATTGTGACGTTTCAATCTACGCCGGTGGTGGCTTATGCGCCGTTATTGGTGCTGTGGTTTGGTACAGGTACGCAAAGTAAAGTCGTTACGTCTATTTTGATCGTCTTTTTCCCGATGATGATGAATACAATTGTAGGTATTCGGGGTGTTCCGTCTGATCTGCATGACTTGATGCGCGTCAATAATGCGTCATGGCGACAGACATTTTTGAAACTAGAATTACCTGCCGCGATGCCGGTTTTGCTGACCGGATTAAAAACAGGGGCAACTCTGGCGGTGATCGGCGCGGTGGTTGGTGAGTTTGTCGCCGCGCGTTCTGGACTTGGTTATATGGTTAAGCTAGCGACCAATCAATACAACACGCCAATGATGTTTGTGGCTGTAATTGCGCTTGCGATCATGGCAGGTGGGTTGTACGGGATAATTACATTGATCGAACACAGATTGCTCGCATGGCAACATCGAGGCAAACACCAATAAAGACAATAAAGAGGGAGACGGACACACAGCTATCTCTCTCTTTTTTTAGCCGTGTCCGTGAATGGCTTTTGGTTGATAAGGTGCTTCGAGATAAGCGATATCTTCATCGTTTAACACAATTTTAGTTGCTTCGATGGCTTCATCAAGATGGCGCATCTTACTCGCGCCGATGATCGGACTAGAAATCCCCGGTTTGTGTAGCATCCACGCGAGGGCGATCTGTGCGGCGGATTTGCCATGTTTTTCGCCGAGTTCTTTGGCACGATCCACAATATCAAAATCCGCATCCGCATAATACATATTATCTGCCATCGGGTCGTTAGCCGCACGGGCGGTAACAGCCTGCTTATCACGGGTGCGATTACCTGCTAAAAATCCCCGTGCTAGAGGACTCCAGGGTATTAGCCCCACACCCTGATCCATACAAAGTGGTATCATCTCACGTTCTTCTTCGCGGTAAACCAGATTATAGTGATTTTGCATGGCGATAAATTTCGTCCAGTCGTTTGTCTCTGCGATGTGTTGGGCTTTGGCGAATTGCCATGCGAACATGCTCGACGCACCGATGTAACGTGCCTTACCCATTTTGACCACATCATGCAGGGCTTCCATTGTTTCTTCGATGGGCGTGTCATAATCCCACCGATGGATTTGATACAGGTCGACATAATCCGTGCCGAGTCGCTTCAGGGATGCGTCAATCTGAGACAGTATGTGCTTGCGCGATAGCCCACCTTGATTGGGCTTGTCGGTCATCTTGAAAAAAACTTTAGTCGCCAGCACATATTCATCCCGCGGTAGCATGTCGCCTAATGCGCGTCCGGTGACTTCTTCACTTACGCCCATTGAATACATATTGGCGGTGTCGAAAAAGTTGATCCCCGCTTCAATTGCCCGTTTTACAAAGGGGCGACTTTCTTCTTCATCCAACACCCAGGGTCGCCATTTCGATGTGCCATAGGTCATCATGCCGAGGCAAATTTGCGAGACTTTTAATCCGGTGTTTCCAAGATTTGTATATTGCATATTTTTAACTTTCCCATCAATAATTTGCCACTTATTTTGAATACCAAAATTCTTGAAATGCAAAGGGTTGTTCAAGAATATTTATCTCAGAAGCTGTTTGAAAAGGTCAATCAGTGGCTTTAAGTCGAGCTAAACGACGTACCATGATATGGGACATAACGGCGTAGATGAGGGCATCAGAGGTATGTAACCACTGTTCATAGTCTTTGCTCAAGCGTCGATAATTACTTAACCAAGCAAAAGTGCGTTCGACGACCCACCGTCGTGGTTGAACAGCAAAGCCCTGTTGGTCTGGTTCAGGCGTAACAATTTCAATATCAATATTGAACAGCGCCGCCTCTTCGACAAAGCGTCCACGATAGGCACGATCTGCCCAAATCTTAGCTAAACGAGGAAATAGGGTAGCGAGCGTCGAGACTAACCAACTAGCAACCGTGCCATCCTGATAGTTCGCTTCTGTGACAAATGCTTTCATCACCAATCCTTCTGTATCCACCGTTATATGTCGCTTGCGACCCTTTACGCGCTTTCCTGCATCGTATCCGCGTTGCCCCCTTTTGGACTGCTTTTCACAGATTGACTGTCGATACTTGCCGCACTGGGGGTCTCATTTCGACCGAGTTCCTGCCGCAGTTCACCGCGTAATGCTGCATTGAGCTGTTGCCATGTGCCATCTTTACGCCATGCATTGAAATAATGATAGACAGTGCCTTTAGCTGGAAAATCATGAGGAAGCATGTCCCACTGACAGCCTGATTTCAGCACATAATAGATTGCATTGAGGACTTCACGCACATCTGTCTCTCGTGCTCGTCCTCCCGGTTTGGCTTTCGGTAGATGTGGGGCGATCAGTTCCCACTCATCATCTTT
>JAVJSU010000021.1:0-34451 GCA_040219275.1 Aggregatilineales bacterium
ATTTTGGACATTTCAACCCTTCGGGATGAAAATACTCCAATAGCCAGCTTTCACAGTCTCTTTGATCTAGTAACTCGGTAATTGGAAATCTCATATCATCTACTTTAATTCATTCAACTCACACTTTCTAGAGTTGAGCCATAATTTTAGTAGTAGTCGCCCATTTTTTTGTCAGGTTGAAGCTGTGGAAACCTTAATCTGGTTGACAGAAGTTGCTCCTCAATCTGGTAAACGTGAGATGGCTGTTTTGGAACAACTGAGAGCATCAAATGAAGATGCAAATCCTGAGTTATTCCGGATTGCACTAAAAATGGCAACGGGGTCTGGCAAAACCACAGTGATGGCAATGATTATTGCTTGGCAAACTATCAACGCTATTAGAAAGCCAACTAGCAGAAAATTTACCAAGGGTTTCTTAGTAGTCGCTCCAGGACTTACGATTCGTGACCGTTTGCGTGTCTTACAACCTAATGATCCCGACAGTTATTACGATAGTCGGGAGCTGGTTCCTAAAGATATGTTGCCTGATCTAGGAAAAGCGAAAATCATAATCACAAATTATCATGCGTTTAAATTACGAGAACGTATAAGCCTACCTCCCACAAGTCGAGCCTTACTTCAGGGTCGTGGCGAAGAACTAAGCACATTGGAAACCGATGGGCAAATGTTGCAACGTGTGATGCCTGAACTGATGGGTATGAAGAATATTTTAGTCCTAAATGATGAGGCCCATCATTGTTACCGTGAAAAACCTGACAAAACCAATGATGACAAACTTAAAGGGGATGATCGTAAAGAAGCGGAAATGAATAATGAGGCCGCTCGCCTTTGGATTACAGGGCTAGAAACTGTCAAACGGAATCTCGGTGTCGCGCAAGTTATTGATCTGTCGGCAACACCTTTCTTCTTGAAAGGTTCAGGATATGTTGAAGGAACAATTTTCCCGTGGACAGTGAGTGATTTTTCATTGATGGATGCCATTGAATGTGGAATTGTCAAACTTCCACGTGTACCGGTAGCGGACAATATTCAGGGTGGTGATATGCCTAAATTTCGCGATATTTGGGGGAATATCCGTTCAAAAATGCCAAAATCGGGACGCGGTAAGGCTAAAAACTTAGATCCCCTTAGTTTACCTACGCAACTACAGACGGCATTAGACGCACTATACGGACATTATGAAAAGACTTTTCAACTTTGGAATGAAGTAGGCATTAGCACACCGCCGTGTTTTATTATTGTTTGCCAGAATACTTCCATCTCTAAGTTAGTCTACGATTATATTTCTGGTTTTGAATATGAGACGGATGATGGCAGTATTGGATTTCACAATGGACGCCTACCGCTTTTTCAGAATTTTAATGAACATGGCAACCCATTCCCCCGTCCAAACACGTTGCTAATTGACAGCGAGCAACTTGAATCTGGTGATGCGCTCGACAATAACTTCCGAAAAATGGCTTCTGATGAAATTGAACGCTATCGCAGAGAGATTCTCCAGCGAACCGGTGATCAACAGCAAGCAGATAACATTAGTGATTCAGACTTGCTTAGAGAAGTGATGAATACAGTCGGCAAACCTGATACGCTTGGTGCTCAAATCCGTTGTGTTGTATCAGTCTCGATGTTAACTGAAGGTTGGGATGCAAACACGGTCACCCATATTCTTGGGATTCGTGCATTTGGCACACAATTGTTGTGTGAGCAGGTAGTCGGACGTGCATTGCGTCGGCAATCATACGATTTGAACGAAGAGGGATTGTTTGATGTCGAATATGCAGACATCTTGGGAATACCATTCGATTTCACAGCGAAACCCGTGATCTCTAAACCTCAAACTCCAAAACAGACTGTTCACATTCGGGCAGTGCGTCCGGATCGAGATCATCTTGAAATAATATTTCCACGTGTTGAAGGATATAGAGTAGAACTAGATCAGGAAAGGCTGACAGCTCAGTTCAACGATGATTCCGTTTTAGAATTATCACCAGATTTAGTTGGTCCATCGATTACCAAAAATGCAGGGATCATTGGTGAAGATGTTGATCTTGGTCTAATCCATACAAATGATTTGCGACGATCTACATTGCTATTTCACCTAACGACGCGACTTCTCTATAACAAGTGGCGCGATCCCAATGGTGAACCTAAACTACATCTATTCGGAGAACTGAAACGGATTGTCAAGCAGTGGCTGGATAACGATTACCTAATCTGTAAAGGTGATACCTTTCCAGCACAACTGATGTATCAAGAATTGGCAGATATGGCATGTGAGCGTATCCATGCTGGAATTACACGAGCACTTGTAGGAGACAGACCGATAACGGCAATCCTTGATGCTTATAACCCAACCGGTTCGACAAATCAAGTCAATTTTTATACGTCAAAGGCAAATCGCTGGCAAACAGACTCTCGCAAATGTCATGTCAACTGGGCGGTTTTGGATAGTGACTGGGAAGGTGAGTTCTGTCGTGTACTTGAGGCGCACCCGCTGGTACATTCATATGTCAAAAACCACGCACTTGGTTTTGAAGTCCCCTATCGCTATGGTTCAGTCACACGCAAGTATTTGCCAGATTTTATTGTAAGGATTGATGATGGACAGCAGACCGATGATGAACAGCCTGATTACCTAAATCTGATTGTAGAAATCAAAGGGTATCGTGGTGAAGATGCTAAGGAAAAGAAATCTACGATGGATACTTATTGGATACCCGGTGTCAATAATCTAGGAACTTTGGGGCGATGGGCATTCCTCGAATTAAGAGATGTCTATTTAATGGAAGCAGAATTTGAAAACAAGATCGAAGCAGAATTTCAAGCATTAGTATCAGCTATAACTGAACAGACAGAAAGTTAGGAATATGGCGCAAAACAAGAAATCAAAAGACGTAGATAACTTCAAGCATGATGATAAAAGACTACACATTCCTACCGCTGAGTATCATTCACTTCTGCATGAGGAGGAGCGGTCTTCAATTCAAGTGGCTTACGAGCGACGCAACCGCGATTTAGACCCACAGCTTGTCTGGCGTGGTAAAGATGTTCAGGATTGGTCGGATTTAGTTGTTCAAGCACCACCGCTATATATACAAGAAAAGATTCACCCAAGAGTATTGATTGATGATCTGCGTAGGCAAACAGAAGAACAGGAGCAAGAGGGTCTACTGCAACAGTTAGATTTCTTTGCGGACTTTAACGGACTTCCGAGTCCTGCCGCAAAAACCGAGTTCTATCAACATGATGCCAATTGGAGCAATCGCATGATTCTTGGCGATAGCTTACAGGTGATGGCATCGCTCGCAGAACGGGAAGGGTTGCGTGGTAAAGTTCAGTGCATCTACATTGACCCGCCTTATGGTATTAAGTTTAACTCGAATTTCCAGTGGTCAACTACCAGTCGAGATGTAAAAGATGGAAAGCTAGACCATATTACAAGAGAGCCAGAGCAGGTCAAAGCATTTCGGGATACATGGCGTGATGGTATTCATTCTTACCTAACATACCTTAGAGATCGTCTTACTGTCGCTCATGATCTGCTAACAGATAACGGTTCAATATTTGTTCAAATAGGTGATGAAAATGTTCACTTGGTACGTGTAATACTTGATGAAATTTTTAGCTCTGATAATTTTGTTGCTCAAATAACATTTCGAGTAAAAAGTCCATTAGGTGTCTCGGATTTGGCACGAACAACAGATTTTATCATCTGGTACGCAAAATCCAGACAAAAGCTTAAATTTAGACAGGCTCGTAATCCCAAGGAATTAGATGAACATCCCGAGTTTTCGAAGACTTTGTTTCCAGATGGGAGAGTAGTTTCAGCAAGAAAGATTAAAAACTCTAAAGTCAGAAACGAAGTCAGATATTTCACGGCGCAGAATTTGGCATCTTCAGGTTATACCCCGTCATGTACTTTCCCATTCACAATTGATGGTAGAACGTTTAGTAACCCAAAAGGTAAAAGTTGGAAAACAAATTTAGAAGGAATGAACCGCCTATATTATGCAGGGCGCTTGCAACCTCTTGAGACCAGTTTAAGGTGGCGTTATTTCTTTGATGATGCTACTAGTGAAGTAATTACTGATGTATGGATGGATACATTTGCAGCTTCAAATAAGAATTACGTTGTTGAAACATCAGATGCAGTGATACAGAGATGCATCCTTATGACAACAGATCCCGGCGACCTAGTTCTTGATCCGACGTGTGGTTCTGGAACAACAGCATATGTTGCTGAAAAGTGGGGTCGCAGATGGATAACAGTTGATACTTCTAGAGTTGCGTTGGCTCTTGCTCGTGCAAGATTAATGGGAGCACGTTTCCCTTATTTCTTATTAGTTGACAGTAAAGATGGAAAAGAAAAAGAAGCTCAACTATCCCGTACAGTACCATCAATTGAACAAACATTTGATGATATAAGACATGGCTTTGTCTATAAAAGAGTGCCACATATAACATTAAAATCAATCGCCCACAATAATGAAATTGACGTTATTTGGAAAAATTATCAAGAACATCTTGAGGCTTTAAGAACTAGCCTTAATCAACAATTGGGAGAAAATTGGGAAGGCTGGGAAATTCCTAGAGAATTAAATGATAATAGTTCAAATGAGGCAAAAATTTTGCATTCCCAATGGTGGGATTTGCGAATTGAACGGCAACAACAGATTGATGCTTCGATTGCCGCAAGTGCTGAATACGAATACTTGTACGATCAACCTTATGAGGACAACTCAAAAGTGAGAGTTTCGGGTCCGTTTACGGTAGAAAGTCTATCACCCCATCGCATTCTCGGCGTTGATGAAAACGATGAATTGATCGATCCTCGTGAAGACGGTGCTGGACTGAAAGAAAGCCACAGCTTTGTACAAATAATCTTAGAAAATCTCAAGACAGCCGGTGTTCAGCAAGCCCATAAAGAAGACAAGATCAATTTTTCAACACTCAGTCCCTGGCCCGGAGCGAATATTTGCGCTGAAGGTCGCTATTTTGAAGGGGAGAATGAACATGCTGTAGAAAAACGGGCAGGTATTTTCATTGGTCCCGAATTTGGGACTGTGAGCCGTCCAGACCTTGTTGAAGCCGCTCGTGAAGCCGGTGATGCGGGTTTTGATGTACTGATTGCGTGTGCTTTCAACTACGATGCTAGGTCAACTGAATTCGATAGGCTTGGTGCAATCCCGGTGCTTAAAGCACGCATGAACGCTGATCTTCATATGGCGAATGACCTGAAAAATACTGGTAAAGGTAATCTGTTTGTCATCTTCGGTGAGCCGGATATTGATTTGCTTGAGCTTGAAGATCAACAGATACAGGTCAAAATCAATGGAGTTGATGTTTTTCATCCGAACACGGGTGAAATCCGTAGTCATGGCGCAGAGGGTATTGCCTGCTGGTTTATTGACACGAATTATGATGAAGAAAGTTTCTTCGTACGCCACGCGTATTTTCTGGGTGCGAATGATCCGTACAGTTCATTGAAAACAACCTTGAAAGCTGAAATCAATAAAGAAGCGTGGGAAACGTTGTATAGTGATACATCGCGTCCCTTTGATAAACCCAAAACGGGAAGGATTGCAGTTAAGGTTATTAACCATCTCGGTGATGAAGTGATGAAGGTATTCAAGGTAAACTAATGGACTTTAGAATCGCAGATACTTTCATCGATAGCCTCAATAAGCTCACAAATCAGGAACAAAAATCTGTTAAAACCACGGTTTTTGACCTGCAACTCAACCCGGCAAACCCCGGTCTAAGTTTCCATAAATTGGACCGGGCGAAAGATGCCAGCTTCGCCTCAGTTCGGGTGAACCGCGACATTCGCATTATTGTACATAGAAGTCAAAGTAGCCTGTTGATTTGTTATGTAGGTCATCACGACGATGCATATCAATGGGCGCAGACCCGCAAACTGGATACACATCCAAAGACCGGCGCGGCACAGTTAGTAGAAATTCGTGAAACGGTTCAGGAAATTGTCATTCCAAATTATGTCACCGAAGCGAGATCAAAACCTAGACTATTCCCTAAGATTTCTGAGGATGAATTACTAGGCTTTGGGGTTCCGCCAGAGTGGATTGATGATGTTCGGGATGCCACCGATGATAGCATACTTGAACTGGCAGTTCATTTACCTTCTGAAGCGGCTGAAGCCTTATTAGAATTAGCAACTGGTGGCTCACCCTCCCCGGCGGAAATCATCTCACAAGATACGAATCCATTTGAACATCCAGATGCACTGCGTCGTTTCCGCGTAATGAGCGAAGTCGAAGAGTTGGAGCGTGCTCTCGAATTTCCCTGGGAAAAATGGACTGTTTTCTTGCATCCGCAACAAAAGCAAATTGTTACTGCGGATTATAAAGGTCCTGCAAGAGTATACGGCTCAGCAGGTACAGGTAAAACTGTTGTGGCTTTACATCGAGCAGTCCATTTGGCGGAAACTAATTCCAATGTGCGTGTTTTATTAACTACGTTTTCGGATACGCTTGCCAATGCGTTGCAGACCAAATTGCGTCGATTGCTTCATAATAGACCTACATTGGCTGAACAAATAGAAGTTTACTCTATGGACGTAATCGGCGAACGCTTACACCATCTGAACCTTGGTGCAGTAACGCTGGCTACCCAAGATGACATTGAGCAGATACTTAAGGTATCTAAGCAATCAGTTGAAAATCAAAATTTTTCTTTGCAATTTCTACTAAATGAGTGGAATGAAGTTGTAGACACATGGCAATTGGATAGTTTAGACGCTTATCTAAATGTTCCTCGCTTAGGTCGTAAAACAAGATTAAGGGAAATTCAGCGCACCACGCTTTGGTCAATCTTTGAACAAGTACAAGCTGCTCTCAAAGAACAGAAATTAGTAACATTGGCAGGTATGTATAACGCACTTTCAGATCACTATAAACAAACGGGCAAATCACCTTTTAATCATATTGTAGTTGACGAAGCTCAGGATATAAGTGTCCCACAATTGAAGTTTTTGGCGGTACTTGCGGGTCAAAATTTGAACGGGTTATTTTTTGCAGGAGATCAGGGACAACGGATATTCCAGCAACCCTTCTCATGGAAAGTGCTTGGCGTTGATGTTCGTGGACGATCCAAAGGATTGAAAATCAATTATCGTACATCTCACCAAATAAGAATGCAGGCAGACAAATTACTCGGACCAGAATTATCGGATGTTGATGGAAATGAGGAACGTCGCAAAGGCACTATATCAGCATTTAATGGACCGCAACCAATAATCCAAGACTATGATTCTGAACAAGACGAAATAACTGCTGTAGCACAGTGGATTAAAGCTCAATTGGATAGTGGTACAGTGCCTGAAGAAATTGGCATTTTTGTACGTTCAAATAATGAAATAAATCGGGCAAAAGCAACTTTAGAACAAATTGGGGCATCATTCAAGATTCTTGACGATAGAGTATCTACTACGGCTGGTTATATATCTCTTTGCACCATGCATCTTGCTAAAGGTCTGGAATTTCGCGCAGTAGCTATTATGGCATGTGATGATGAAGTCATTCCTTTACAAGAGCGTATTGAACAAAATACAGATCAAGCAGATTTAGAAGAAATATATAACTCTGAACGTCGCTTGCTCTACGTTGCTTGTACTCGTGCTAGAGATAAATTATTCGTAACTTCTGTTCAACCTGCATCAGAATTCCTAGATGATATGACAATAGAACACTAGAATTCTTTCGCGCAATCAACATCTAGTTTTACTGGTGTGGAACATTCGAACGTGCACTTCCAGTAACTGTAATATTGCTAAGTCAATACTGAAGGATTTCAGCCCTTCATGAACCCCACCTGCCATAATTGAAGTAGTAATCATTATGGTAGGTGAATCTTATGTCCAGAAAATCCGTTCGCCGCAGTCTCTCCATGACGCCGGAGATGGCGCGTCGGCTCAGTCAAATTGCCAGCACCAGACCCCGCAACATTACCGAAGCCGACCTCATCCGTGAGGCGATCCGGCGCTTTCTCGATGAGCAGGAAGACCTCACTGGAAGTCGCAAGCATTTCCAGCGATCATTCCGTCAGCGCATCGACCAACTCGAAGAATCTGTCAGTTTTCAACTCAATGTGCTGGTGTATTTGCTCTCTATTGATGAAGACCATCTGCGGGAAGCGATCATCGCCGCCAAGCAAAATGGCAAGACTCTGCTGGCACAGATGAATGCCGTGCGCGAGTTGAAGGAGTCGGGTGATTGAGCAAGGCGATTATTGTAGTGGACTTCGCCTACAAAGGACCGCATCGCAAAGGGTACGGCACCGGAAGAACGGGTCTGAGTTCCACGCTCAAATATCTCCAATATCGGGACAAGGTGCAGAATCAGCTGGCTCAGAAGCGCGACTACGAACGCTGGCAGGATCGTGGCATGGGTTTGCATTGGCGAGACATTCTCAAAAACAGCGACGAATTGCAGAGTCCGCATGTGCTGGCGTGGACGTGGGTGGTCTCGCCTGCGCCCGACCTGATGGCACTTGTTCCAGAGGATCAGCGGCGTGATTTTGTCTGCGATCTCACGGAGCGTGTCGTGGAGGATTACTACACCGAGCGCGGTTTTGATCTGCCGGAGTACAGCTACATTTTGCATGATCGCGCAACGGATGATGAAGGATTGCAACAACTCCACACACATATTGTTTTACCGGGGACAGTCTCGACAGTCGCCGAACGTCTGCCCGTTTACAACAACAAAGAGCGCGGACACGATGTGCTATTTCGTGAGGTTGCGACGCGCCATTTATCCGAAATGCTGGATGATGTCATTGGCCCAGGTTGGCGGCTTGAGCGTGAGGAAGAACAAAGTATTGAGCCAGATGCCAACGATTTGGATGCATGGTTTCCCAACCAATGAGTTGTATGATAGTTTAACCTATGTGTAGTGGGCATATGAAGGTACAAGGCAACATGAGCAGACATAGAAACCTGGGGGGCTACCTCGTTCAAGTTCTGATTGATAACCGCCTAATGCAAACACAAGAAGAAGTTGACCGATTTCTGTTTGCCTTAGACAATCTGGGTCGTTGGAAATCAACACACCTCAATCCCAATCTCTTGGAAATGCTTTTTACCGTGTTTGATGACCAAACGACGCACATCCCGCCGATGCAAACACTCGTTGGATATGTCGAGAGCTATGATCTAAAACTTCTGATAAAAACATTATTCAAGGTAACACCTGAGATGTTAAACCAGGGATCATGGTGGTTGGAGCATTTTTGTGTACATCTTCTCAACACCCAAGAGCACAGAGTGATTATGCAATTGGAATATGCAGCTTTGGATGATAATCACAGGAGAGCGGTGAAAACTTTACTTCGGCGTGCAGTTGCTTGGAGTGACGATAGTCCATCAGAGTTTGCAACACGTCACGAACAAATTCAACAAATAATTGGTACGGTGTCAAACAATTTATGATTTACTTGCTCTTTACCGATGGACGAGAATTGCTGGGCAACTTTCTCATTCCGCTATCGTGCTTAACCTTGCTCATGCCCTTGATTTTGAGTGCCGTTTTCGGTGCAGGCATCCAGCGGAGTAGTGATCCTCAGAGCATTTCGGGCTGGAAACGTGGGTTGAAAATCTTCACACATGTCATTGTGTTAATGGGCATCACCACGATCTATCTATCTCTGGCAGGCGACCTCGCCATCGAGACGGTGCGGGGCACACAGGCACCCAACGCCTTCATTCGCACACTCGCTGGTGGACCTGATAACATCGACCATCTGCGACTGTTCGGCTTCGGATTGATGCTCGTGTTTCTGTGGGGGATCGTCACCATCGGATTGAACAACGGCATCAAAAATGGTGGCTGGTTACGTGAGCGTGTGGATCGCCTACGAACACCGCAGGTCAAACGGGGCGCTTTGGGTTCATCTCATTTTTGTTCACAACGTGAGTACAAACGCTTTCGTCGCGAAGACCCTGAAGGATTAATTCTGCTCGGTGCGTTCTGGGGTGAGAATAAGCGGCGACTTGATTTAGGTACGGGGCGATTTTGTCTCGGTGGAGAGGACATTTCGCGCGGAATTCTGACGCTCGGCGGACCGGGTAGCGGTAAGACTCAGGGGATCATTTTGCCAGCGATTGCGGATCGAATGCTGGCGGGACATTCGCTGGTAGTGGCTGATCCGCAGGGTGAAATTACAACTCACATCCTCAAATATGCCGCCATCACCCGTCATCTGGTTGTGGTGCATGATCCCACGTCAACAATTGGGCCACGGTATAATCTGGCTGAGAATATTGACAATGTATCGGATGCCCGCGCTATCGCCGATGTGCTGGTTCCTTCCGCACAGGGCGACAACAAGTTCTGGACAGATAGCGCCGCCGCTCTGCTTGCCGCCTGCCTGATCCGTTTTCCGAATCTGGGCGAAATCTACAATGCCATGAATGATCTTAAAGCGCTGGCGACGAAACTGGCTGCAAAGAAAGACGATGCCGCACTGCTGGCAAATAGCTTTATCGCCTCCGTTGGTTCAGATGGCAAAGTGGCATCTAATATTGTCGCAACACTGGCAACGGCACTCACCGGTTGGGCATCGACGGATGTACGCGATAACACGTCCGCATCTGACTTTGATGCAGAGTTAATCGTTGAACAACCGACCGTTGTTGTGCTGACCTGTCCCGGCAGGATGCGTGCTGTCTATGCCTCTTATCTCGGCGCGACTCTGCGTAAAGTCATGCTTGATCTTGACACCATCGGCGAACGGAATAAAGGACCGCTTCCTATGCCTGTTGGTGTGATCCTCGATGAATTTCCAACACTCGGTAAGCTCGATTCACTGGTGGCAGATGTCAATCTCGTGCGTAAACGTCGCATCTC
Organism: Aggregatilineales bacterium; assembly: GCA_040219275.1. Lineage (GTDB taxonomy): Bacteria > Chloroflexota > Anaerolineae > Aggregatilineales > Phototrophicaceae > JAVJSU01. The sequence continues at coordinate 10,866 of JAVJSU010000021.1, forward strand.
CATCCTGATCGGCGCGCAGACGAAGGGACAATTTCACCTGATTTACGGCAATGAAGGTACGCAGGCGCTATTCACAGGTCTGGCAACACAGGTGATTTACGGCGGCTGTGATGCGGACACAGCGGAGTTCTACAGCAAAGCTAGCGGGACAGCCACACAGGAAGGTTCAGGCGATGATAAATACAGCCGATCCCGCCCGTTGTTGACGGTGGATGAAGTCATTACGCCACAAGTCGGTAATTGCACCATTTTTGCGCGCTATGTTGAAGCTGGATTTGCAACGCAGGTGGTATTGAATGCCCGTCTGACACGCTTCTACGAACGTGAAGATTGGTCTCGTCGATTGAGTGATGGCACGGAAATTGAACCGCTATTACTGGAGCGGGGTATCTCACTGGACTTGCCAGCACTACCACCTCCCCCACCGGAAGAAGCCAAGCGCGATAAATTGCGAGAGGCATATCAACTAGCAATGGATAAAGCAGGGGGAAAAGCGAGCGGAACACAATTCACGCGCATGGATTTAATGCGTCAAAAACACGAACAACGTAAACAGCAGATGGAGGTGCAGGCATGAGCTTGAACAAGAACAAGATGGTGCGTGAAATTGGGCGACGCACACGGTTGAAGAACCGTGATGTGCAGTTGGTACTGGAAACGCTCATTGACGTGTGGACGGAAGAACTCGTTGCTGGTGGCAAGATTGAGTTGGAAAATTTCCTTGTGCTGGAGACACAGACCATCGACCGGGGCGAACAGCGCGGAACACTCGCCAGCGGTGAAGCCCCGCGTATCATTCGGCGAGTGACGTTACGGGTGAGTAAGAAACTGAAACACCGAATAAAGGATTTTTCGCATATCAGGGACAATAAAAATTGATGAGGAACTCCCAGTGGAGTTCCTCGGTTGATGTGTGTTACTTAAGCTGTGTGTGCTTGGGTTTGCTCTGAACAACTACTTCTTGCTGATATTAGCCGGGCGGTTACGGTCGTTCTGAATAGCACTACCGAGACCATCGGCTGTTTGCTGATTCTGGTGACCTGTCGAGTAGGCATCCGAGATCTGATCAAATGTATTCGGAACGTGCGGCGAGCCGGTGAGATTGTTCAGCAGCTCCAAAGTTGTCAAACCGATTTTTGCTGATTTACGCCAGTCGTTCATCCTTTGTTCTCCTTATGACTTTTTCTTCGTCCTCCTGCGCAGAAGACACCACATTTATTGTGGATTAGAATCATTATCCTATAAGTCACTAGAGACACAAAGCAAATTTAGATACGTTTTTGGGAAAAATAGTGATATAAATGTATCTGAACCAGTAAAGAAATTTGACCTATCTCAGACAAAAATTTGACTAAAAATATTTATGTAAAGTAAAAGGATGGCTGATGAAAACTAACTTTGGAGAATTAGTAAAGTATCTTCGTAAACGAATGCGAGATTATGACGAAGACCAAACATGGACGCAGAAAAATCTAGCTCAGCGTGCTCGAATGTCTGAAGGGACTTTGAAAAGTATAGAAAACGGTTCTCATTCTAATATCGGACCATATGTGAAATTGCTCGCAGATGCATTGCAGCTTAGTGAATTTCAGAAACACCACTTCTACGCTGTCGCCGGACTAATCTATCCTCTTCAACATTCCAAAGTTACTCAGAACGACATAGTTAACATACTTGCAAAATTGGATTGTCCGGCTTATGCGCGAACTGCCTTATGGGACTTCATTGCATTTAATGATTATCACCGTCAGTTATGGGGTTATGATGATCAAATGCTATCTTTACTCCGTAAAGGTGATTTGGGTCCAAACCTATTACGGGTCTTATTTGAAGATGATTTTCAAAATAACCTTAAAGTAAGACGAGTCGAAGATAAACCGAAAAGGGCCATGAAAATTTTCCGTGGAGAGTCTTTTCAGTATGTTGCAACAGAACGATACAAAAGGATCCTAAGTTATTTCAAAAACACTAAGAATACGAAATTCCAAGACGCATGGAGACAATCTGAACAAGAAGACGATGAAGACTTAGCGTTATCTCTGGATCGAACATTCGTTACAATTGATCATCCCAAATACGGAAGATTGAACTTCTTCTCAGCAAAAGTTCCTGAAAGATATGTCAGCGGGTTTGTTACAGTAGCTGTCTACCATCCGTTAACGTCCAGCTCAAGTGGTTGGCAAGAATTCTGTCAGAATATCAAAGTAAGCCAAGTGCATCGTTTCCTAGACATCCCAAACGAGCTTACATAACAAAATCCTACAATAACCATTCAGCAATAAAAGTTAACCCGGCGATATGCCGGGCATCACCTACAAATCAAAATCCGGTGAAACTGATTCTACCTTCGGCTCATCTTCATCTTCGCCGAAAGTAGTGAACTGGCGAATCGGATCGGTATACAGCCCCTCCGCCTCAATCCGCGCATCGCGTTCAGCGTTGGGGTTGTAGGGCTGCCAGTCTACCGGATCGCGAGTCAGTGTCAACTTTAGATCGCGGTAGTCGTCCATCTCCTGCCCTTCCAGCGTTTTCCACTCCACCGGATGCCCCTCCAATCGAGCGACTTCCTCCGCCAGTTCGGGACCTTCTAACAGTCCGGGCATTAGGTAGCCGTTAAACTCCTCACCGAACTTGTCAGACGCTTCAATCGTTTCAAAATGCGCCATTTCCAGCATACGAAAGGGTTCATTTTCTGGGATCGCAGGCGTGCCGACCATCTCCGGGTCATGCTCGACCCCCTCATAAACCACCATGTGCATCGCATGTCCGAGCGGTTCACCCGTTGGATCATTTACCGGAATAGTTTCTAAACGCCAGTACGGATTTTGCGCTTGCGGATCAGGCTCATCAATCACTTCATCATCCGTATTCCAATACGGGTTAATTTCACCTTCAAGACGTTGTGCCAGCGTCTCGAACGGATCAGGTGGACCCTGTGTGAACAAACGCAAATCTGCGCGGTCAGGATCAATGACACCCGCTCGTATGCCTTCTAGCTCAATCAGGTGCATCGCGCCCTGAAGATCATCATTCGCTTGCAAATTAAAGGCAGTTTCTGCGTGGAGTCGTGCTGTCTCCCAATCCGGTTGCGGCACAATGAGACGCTCATAATCGTCATCGCCCCATGTTTTGTAGACATCCAGAAAATGCTCACCGTTGGCGGAAATTGCCCCGATGCCGTATTGCGGTTCAGCCAATTCTCGCTCACGATGGGTCGTAAATGGGTCAGGCGGCGCATCATCCTCAAAGAAGATACGCGGATCGTCGCGCTCAGGATCAAGATAACCGCCCTCAACCGCCATGCTTTCGGCAAGGTTCATCGCCGCCTGCACACCCTGCTGATCCTTGACCGTTTCCAATTCAAGCTCATCAACCCCCGCCTCATCTAACGTGCCATATTCACCAATGGTCAGTGTGTCAAAACGGCGTTCGGCACCGTCCATCCACGTTTTCACCGCTTCCAGTGCGGGCTGATTGTCCTCACTCACGCCATAACCGAAGTAGTATTCCGGATCCGGATTGAGGGAGGGCAGGTCGAGTGGTTCGGGGAAATCCTGCCCGTAAGCATCCGCCACATCATGCGCGAACTGTTGTGCCATATAGACATCACCTTTCTCTAAATACATTTCCAGTCCGGGCAATGCCCATGCGGATTGTGGATCGTCGTTCGATAGTGGCATGACAGGGTAGGAATCGTTTCGCTGAGTGCCATCCGCCAATTCCAGTTCACGGAAATAGCGCAGTTCATACGGCTCATTTTCCGGTTCATCGCGTTCGACAATCGCAAACCAGTGCGCTGTGCCACCGCCGTCGATATGCCGGACGGGTTCGTTTTCGGCTAGGGTGATCGCTTGTCCGTTCGTAAATGCCTGTTCACTTTGCTCAATCAGTGCATCCATCTCAGAGGCGGTTCCGTTTCCAAGTGATGCGCTCTGCACGCCAGGTTCATCCAGATGGAGCAAATGCGCGGCGGCGGGTGCGTTTGGTTCAGCATCCGGCGGATAGGTCACAAACAGATAATGCCCATCGTAGAGAATCGGGGCATTGCGCACGTCATTGGCGGCATCACCCAGCGCAGATAAGCCCTGTTCAGCGATTCCATCCTCCACCTGTTGACGATGAGATTCCGCCTCGGCCCGGTCATCATATTCAGCAAGCGTGAGTCGTTGCTCAATCGTCTCGCCGAAGTGCCCGCTCCGTGAGCGTACCAGATCGACATCGTAATGCGGTTGATCTTCATCGCGACTGTCGCGGATGACATCGATGCTGTAACGGGCATCGTCCGTTTGATAGTGAAAAGGAATCTCAGCGGTCATGTTCGCCCTTTCCGCTCAAGCGAATGGGAAATGTCACTCCGTTCGCATCGAGTGGCACGAAGTGACCGTTTGCTGGTAAGGGTTGAATACCCGAATAAGTGAGTTGCAGTGCCTTGCGTACTGTTGCCGACATATCCAGACCTAGCCGTTCAGTCAGTGCATCCAATTGGGCTTTCTCGTCCACGGACAGGCGCACCGTCAGCCGATAATCGCGGCTTATCTCGTCGCTCATCGTTCCACCTCCCACTGTGTGAAATCCGCAAGCTCTCGTGTCGCGTCCGCTTCTAAAGGCACACCGCGTTCGGTCTCCCACAGTTCGCGTTGATCGGTGGCCAGCGCCATGCCCTCGGCTGTATCGAAAAGTTGCTCAATCCCGCCCCGATTGGCGGTTTGAATGAGATATTCTGCGGCGCTGTATGTCTTATCCCAATCGCCGGGGACGCAGGGGGCAAGTTGGGCTTCCATTTCGCCCGTTTCCGGATCGCGTCCAAGCGACAGAATGCTGGTCACGCAGTTCTCACGGTCATCTTTATCGGGCTGGAAAACGCCGATCCAATAGGCGGTTCCGGTGTCGGCATCGTAGAAGGGCGGTGGATTAGTCGACGGGTCGAAATTCTCCGCCTGCACGCCGATAGCATCAAGTGCGCGGAAGGTCGTTTCATCGACTTTTGGCTCAACAACCACACCGCCAAGTTCAATGGCGGTCTGAATCAGCGGATCAATCGCATCATCGGGTGGATCATCTGCCAATGCAGGATCGAACGCTTCCAGATCGCGCACATACTCATAAGCGGCATATTCATCCGGTTCTGCACCACGCCAATTTTCCGGCTCAGGGTTCATCGTAAATGCCTGCCGTTCAGCAAAATCGGCGACCTGAAAGGCGGGTAGTCCCTGCTCATGAATCTCCTGCTGAATCTGATGGTAGTACGCAACTGCCGGTGCTTCATCGCTGAAAGTGGCGATGGGCAAATAACTGCCGCCCAGATCGCCGGTATCGGCGTTGGCATACAGGTCAATCGCGCCGATTTCGTAGCGGTTTTCACCCCGATCAATGCCGATGATTCGGGCATCGTGCCATGACCACGCTTCATCTTCCGGTTCAGGGGATTCAAATCCTTGCAAGCCATCTTGCGAGGGTGGTGGCACATCCGGCAGGTTGCGTAAATCGTCCGGCGCGTAATCGTCAGGAATACCGAACGGCACATAATCCAGCGTTGGGTCGTAATCGTCGGGTGGCGGCTCGAAGTTATCATAATTTAGTGGTGGTGGTTTAGGCGGATAGGTCTCAGCATACATGTCGCTCATGGGCTAATCCTCCGCCGGATGCAGAACGAGTGGTTTGTGCTCGACTTTGCGAGTGTAGGTGCAGGTCGGGTAATTGCTACAGCCGACAAACGCCCCCTGCGCTCCTTGTCGTTCGACCAGATCACCACCACATTCCGGGCAACTTTCACCCAGCGGGGTCGCCTGCGGACGGGCTTTTATCTGCGCCAAGGCAAATTCCGTTCCGGTCTTCAATTGCGGCTGAAATCCCCGCCAGAAGGTATTAAGCAGATCAAGACGGGGCAAATCGCCGGAAGCCACCTTGTCCAGCGCCATTTCCAACCGGGCGGTGTAGCCAACATCAAACACTTTGGGAAAGTGGTTCACGGTAAAATCACACAGTTTCATGCCTGTTTCGGTGGGAATAAGCCGTTTCTGCTTGAGAGTGACGTATTTCTTACTCTTGATGACACCGACCATCGAGGCAAAGGTTGAAGGTCGTCCCACGCCCAGTGCTTCGAGTTTCTGCACCAATCCGGCTTCGCTGAAACGTGAGGACGGGCGCGTTTGTCCTTCATCTAAAGGCAGATCGATCAGCTTGAGTGGTTGCCCATTTGTAAGCGCTGGAAGTGCGGATGGGTCGGTGTTTTCTTCATCGTCGCCATCATCCGGTTCTTCGTAGACACGCAGGAAACCGTCGAAGATTAATTTGCGTCCACTTGCTTTAAAAACCAATGGAAAGGGTTTGTCAGTGGATTTACCCGCGTGGATTAAAGCGGCGGTCACGCTGTATTGCGCCGGTGCCATCTGCGAGGCGATGAAGCGTTTCCAGATCAGCGCGTAGAGTTTCGCACCATCACCGCCATTTTCTTCCGGTAAATGGGTAAGGTCAGTTGGACGAATCGCTTCGTGGGCTTCCTGTGCAGATTTCACCTGCGTTTTGTAGGTCGGGGGTGTGGGTGGCAGGTAGGCTTCACCATAGTCGCGCTGAATAAGATTGCGCGCCGCTACCTGTGCCTCCGGTGCGACATGCACAGCATCCGTGCGATGGTAAGTAATCCGTCCTTGCTCATAGAGCGTTTGCGCCAGCGACATCGTTTTTTCAGGCGACAAGCCCAATCCCTTCGATGCCGCTTGTTGAAGCGACGAGGTGGTGAAGGGTGGGAGTGGCTGACGTGGTTTTTGTGTTGTTCCGCTCTTATCCACCCAGAATTTTGCGCTTTGAAGCAAGGAGATCAGTTTTTCGGGCGTGTCACGCACTGGAAAGGTGATACGCGTACTTTGCGACGCGCGATCTTTGAGGCGATGGAGGATGGCATCAAAGGGAACGCCATCTGCCTCAAGTCGCGTACATAATGTCCAGTAGGTTTCTGCATTGAAGGCTTCAATTTGTTTTTCGCGCTCAACCACCAGACGCAACGCCACACTCTGCACCCGTCCAGCAGATAGTTTGCCATCAAGTGCTTTGCAGGCAAGTGGCGAGACCAGATAACCCACCAATCGATCCACCACCCGTCGTGCCTGTTGTGCTTCGACGAGTGCTTCATCCAATGAACGTGGATTTTTAAGCGCGGATTGCACCGCATATTTCGTAATGGCGTTGAAAGCAGAGCGATAGACTGCTTTTCCTTTGAGATTGCCCGCCAATTCGAGCAGATGCCAGGCGATGGCTTCACCTTCACGATCTGGATCGGTTGCCAGATAGATCGCATCCGCTTCACGCATGGCTTTGACCAGCTTCCTGACCAGATTATTTTTACCGGGCAACACCTGATACTGCGGCTGAAAATCTTTGTCGACAACCACGCCCAGTTCAGCCTCCGGTAGATCACGCACATGCCCGCGACAGGCTTCCACCTGCCAGCCGTCGCCCAGAAATCCGGCGATCTTTTTAGCTTTCGCTGGTGATTCCACAATCACTAAATTTGTCATTTTTTCTCCTTTAATTGCGATGTCTCACTTTTCATGTTTCAATAAACGGAACTCGTTTATTTGGTTGATGGAAAATCAGATGGCACTGTTTGAAATTGATGATTTCAACGAAGCGCGCTTGCTGTATATGCTGTTGATGAGTCACAAATACGCACCTAATCCCTCACGTCCAGAACTTTTCGCGCATCCGCTCATTGCTCGTATGACTGAGCGACTGGCTGAAACATTGCTTGTTTCACAAACGCTTTTGCCAGATAGCACGATCTGGAGACGACTGGTTAAAAATACGGTTGACTTACACGGAGTAAAGTGGGATACCCAGAGCATTGATACCAAGAGACAAGTTGCCAAATATGTTCTGATACCGTTTAACCATGACGATGATCTGGTTGAGAAATTTGTGCGCGATATTGACGCGAAGCTCACAACTTAAGCCGATAAATCATATTTCCTCCAACCAGTTTTCAATCTCGTGCTGATCTTGCAGGCGGTTCTTGAGCGCCTGTAACAGATGCCGGACTTTCTGCCGATCTGTTGGACTGTTGCGCCAATTCGCGCTCACGTAACACCAGCCACAATGGCCACTCTCGAAAGGCGTGAAATGCCTGCTCCTCGATTTGTTGCCACGGGTGGATCGTTTCTTTTTTCGCCATATCATGTCTCCCTCATTTCATGTCGTTGAGAAGCGCGCCAGCTCGCCCGGTGTCGCTACAGATCTGGCGTACCATAAACCCTCGTCCTGCACATCCAGTACAAAATGGAAGCGCGGCAAGGCGGCGATGATGTCGCGGTGTTGCTGGTTCAAATGCTGAAATGCCGCATCCTCATGGAAGACATTCATGCCCTGACGCTGGCTGAATACCACCCGAATCGGACTGTTCTCAAACACCAATCGCGCCTTGCCCTCAAGGAATATGGACATCTGTTGATCGATACAGATGAGCTTTTTGCGTCGCGTGCGGAAGGTCTTCGCCGCTTCAATCAGGAAGTCCAGCAGGGATGAATGGCGCATCAGGCGGTAGACTTCATCGACTGCGATGATGCGGGGCTGTTCGTCAATCAGGCTGTCGCGGCGAATCGCACTCAAGACCTGTGTATAAGCCAGCGCCTGCAAAATCGGATCGCTTTCCAATTCGTGGAAACTGAACACACGCGGACTAATCCAATCTCGTTCGCCGCGTGTCAAATCAATGTTGGTGATGCCATTGAGGAAGCTCGACCACGGACCGCTCCCCGTACACAGTCCGGCGATTTCATCAGCGAGATCTTTGGCAATCGCTTTGATGGCGGGTTTGTCACCCATGCCAGACAGCACATCGCAGACCACATCGCATGTCGGTGTGACTTGTGGCGTAATGCTGCTCAAATTCGGGAAGCCGCTGTAAAGCACTTCCAACGCTTCACCCAAGAGACCACGCTCCAAGTTTTGCCGCTGACCGCCCGATAACGGACGCCCCAGCACCGTTTCATAAATGCGTGTCGTGTGCGATACCTGCTCGATGAGGGTTGGGAACATCACATCCTGCGGGTTGAGTTTGGTGGCTTTCGCACTCAGCACATACCAGGGCAGACCGAAGGCTTCGGCGATGTGTTTGCCATGTCCCATCGGTTCGAGCAAATCGAACGGGATGCTATTTTCGGCGTATTCGCGGGTCAGGTAGCAGTTGTTGGCGAAGGTTTTTCCGAAACCGGATGTACCGACCCAAATTTCATGAGTGGCACGTTTATCGCGCCATGAATCGTGAAAGATGGGATAGGATGCACCGACGGCTTCGCCACGTAGTACGCCTTCCGTGCCGGACAATTTGCGATAGCCAAGCGGTGAGAGCATTAGCGCCAATTCACGCGAGACAAGGGGCCAGCTGGTATCCGGTAAGCCGATCTCTTTGGTGCGTTTGGCGGCGAAAAAGCCCAGACTTCGCGCCAATAATTCACCGACTTCGTGCCGAAGTGAAAACCATGCACGGGTTTCGTTGACCACCGCCTGCACCCGTTCCTTGAGCGTTTCGAGGTCATCCGCCGCGACAGCAATGCTGATCTGCGCCAGATGGAGCGCATCCCCGGCGTTGATTTCCTGCAAGGCACGGCGACAATCGATCACGCGCTGAACGGAACGGCTATCTTCGCCACGCACACCCGATAAATGGACTTCATACGCCTGAATGATGCTTTCCACTGCGTTGATGGCGGCGTTGCGTTCGTAGGTTTTGGGAATATCAACACACAATGCCAGCGGCAGGTTGAGTTGCATCAGCACCGGCAGGGGACGGAAGAAATTCCAGACGGCAGGCGCAAATTCGTAGCTATTGAGCACCGCCCACAACGGACGACCACCCGGTCTGCCCGTAGGAGCCAAATGCCAGAAAGGTGCATCGCGCAGTTCATACTTGCCGGTGAACAGGGCGGGCCAAGCACCTTCAAACACCGGTGTATCGAACGCGGACGACATCGCCCCCGCCAGTGCTCGCGAGTTCTGGTCGCTCCAGACTGCCATGCCACACAACGCCTGTTGATACTCCGCGCTCTCGTCGAGTTGTTCGTAATGACGGCGATATTCCATTAATAGGCGTGCGCGTTGATGATCGTCCGTCTCAAAAGCGGTTTGACTGAGCGTGTTGATCTTCGCTTCAAGTGTGGCTGGCATCTGCCAGCAGACGAAACGGGCAGGTGTGGTCAGTGTGCGGAGCCAATTGCCAAAGCGGGATTGTAAAGTTTGCACGCCGTCTTCGGTGGCGTGGAGCATGATGTCGAAAGGTTCTATAAGGAAGGTGCGCGCAGTCGGGATGGTATTATCGCTCATGTGTGCCTCCTGTCAGCGGAGCATCCACGAACACCAAGCCATCCGTCTCACGGGCATGAGCAAACGTGATCCACTCGCGCAGATCAATCTCGACATCATGCGACGGTGGCGCGAACAACCACGCCCCATCCAGCCGCACCAGATCCACTGGCAGATCCAGCAGATCCACTACCTGAGCTACTGGACTTTGTGGAAAGCGTGATGCAGTCAGCAAAAGCAGACCGCGCAGGCGATAAATCAGTCGTCGCCACAGCGGAATACCGCCACGTGGAGACGTGAGCACTATCGTGGCAATCGTCATGCTGAACGCGAGCACAACTGACCAGTTCGCCAGCGTTAAATTGGTGAGCGTATACGTAAAGCCGCCACCCACACCCGCCAGCAACAGCCGTTTGAACGGCACGCCGAAGAAGCCTTTTTCGTCCCGCAAAAGAATGTGAGATTTGAAATCCGCCGCCATAAGAATCTCCAAAATAGCCAAAGAGAAGGGCGGAACAACGCGAGGCTGTTCCGCCAGAGATGAACGCGTGATGCGCTTACGGAAAGGTGATGAGGGTGGTGACGCTGGAAGCGAAGATCACGAAGACCAGACCCATGACCACCTGATTGGCGGCTTTTGGATTATCCTTATGGAGTCGAATGGTAGCGCCGTGCCTCCTGATGAGGTCGGTTTCCACCAGGCGCTCCCCGAACCGGACAGGCAAGTCTCCCTGCATCCGGCTCTCCGGTTGGTTAGTTCCTTCATATACGTTGATATTCATTAGCGTTTTGTATCTCCATGATGATGACCTAAATGACAGTCATGGCAGAGCATTTTGACGTCCTGCTCATAACCGGATTGTGCAATCGACTTCGTATTCTGACTGGCATTGCGTAAGCGGTTCGGATGGTGCATAGTGAGTTTCAACCCCTCACGTCCACAGCCTTCGCACTGACCTTTGACCTTCACGGTTGCCTGCGCTTTGCGTTCCAAACTGCGTCCACCTGCCCAATTTGTATTGATGTAGGGTAGGGTGTTGGTCACATGACCACCGGGCGATAAGATAGACCGATGTGTTGGATACTTGTTCCAGACAAACATCTGCTTCCCATCGGGCTTGACTGTGTAAAGCGCCAGGCGTCCCGTTTTCGGGTCACGTCCATAATGCGTCCGCATCATCTTGCGAATAGAAATGTTATGTTTGCGTCCGAGATAGTGCGCCATGAGCCAGTACACAATCCCGGTCAAACGACTGAGTTTGTGCTTGCTGTCATTGGCGTAGCAGTAGTATTGACTCCAGCCACGCGCCAGCGCATTCACATTTGCAAAGACATCCATTTCCGGTGCATGACGATAACGGGCGGCATCTTGCAGGCGTTCCACCACCGAGCGAAAAGCATCGTTCGGGATGGACAGTCGCGCCCAGCGTGTGCCGTTCGGGTTACGTAAACCCTGAACGTCGTAACCAAGAAAGCGTAGTTTCCCGTCAGCATGAGTGATGAGGGTTTTCTCCTCGTTCAAGGTCAGTCCGAGTGTCTCCTTGAGCCAGTTCGCCATCCGCGCTTTGAGCGCTTCGGTTTCTTCACGGCTCTTGCCACACATCACCACCAGAAAGTCATCCGCATAGCGTATGTAGTGGATGCTCGACCGCACAGTTGAAGGTTTCGTCCGGTTGCGTTCCGCTTCCTTCTGACGCAGTTCGGCTGTGATTTCCTTAGCCGTGCGTTCATTGGGAAACGGTGCGCCTTTACGAAGTTGCTCGCGCAAATACTTGATGCGTCTGGTTAACTGCTTGTAGGCAGTGGTTTGACGCTGACGGTATTCGCGTCCGCTTTCGTTGTTGGGCTGGTTCGCGCCCTGTTCCTCCATCCAGACATCTAGCTCATGGAGCACGATGTTGGCGAGAATGGGGCTGACGATGCCACCCTGCGGTGTGCCACTGTACGTGTCGTAGCGGTGTCCATTCTTCATGAACCCCGCTTGCAGAAAACGGCGGATGAGATCGATAAAGCGTTCATCTTTAATCCGTTTCCGCAACAGGTTCAAGACAACATGGTGCGGGATACTGTCGAAGCATTTCTCAATATCACCTTCGATAATCCAGCTTGCCCCCGCTTTGTAGGCGAGTGCCGTATGTCGTAACGCCGAGATGGTGCTACGTTTCGGGCGAAAGCCATGCGATGACGAGCGGAAGAGTGGTTCATAGAGTGCTTCCAGCACCCGACGGACTGCTTCCTGTACAGTGCGGTCACGCAGAGATGGGATACCCAACGGACGTTTCTTCTTAGAACGCGATTTACTGCGTCCTTTCTTCGGGATGTACGTGCGTTTGACAGGCACGGGCTGATACACGCCAGTCATGAGTTCCTCATGTAGCCTAGACAATTCTTCCGCGTTGAAGTCGTCGCGGGTCATCCCGTCAACGCCTGTTGAGCGGCTGCCTTTATTGTTCTTGACGTGCGCCCATGCACTCTCTAGCATGTCCATCTTTCTGACCAGTCGATATAGTTTGCCGAACCGTTTGTCACGGTCAGCGGTTGCCAATTTACGTATATGTTCAAGTTCATGACTTACAGCACTTTTGCAATCTTTAGTTGCCAAGATCTAACATCTCCGTCTGTTGCATTGCCTTGAATAACCTTCCTGTCGCCCTTCGCCCTGTACGCGGTGTTCCGCGCTCCCTGGTGGGTCGCCGCTTCTGTTTGAAGCGTAACTCCCACGACTACTACGGCGACTCTGCCCCTGCAAAGCCCGATACTGCTCAAAGCCAGCCTTCCATATATATTAGGAAGAGCGATGCAGGTTCTCCGGTAGCTGTACCAGCATTTCAGATAGGGTCGGGTCGGCTTCCGAACGGGTTCTCTCAGATTGAGAGCTTGTGAACTGACCACGTTGCAATTTCAGGCACTTCGTGGCTTTCCACATTGCTGTGGATTTCAGTCAGCATGGAAACTACTGACCTACAGTTCACCCTGACGTAACAAACCAAGATTTCGTCAGTTCGGGGTTTGTCCCGTCTCGCGCTTTGCCAATAACCGGCTAACCCTTTCTATCTTCTCCGCCCGTCCGCTTATTGGGAGTTGGTTTCTCCCGCACGGCTCGGGTTGTCCCTCGAAGGCTTACCACAACTGAGTGCTTTAGGTCTCAGTCGCGCCGAGGTGAGGACACGTTCTCCTGATAGAATGTGACGCTTTCGCGCAATGCTGATACGCCCTTACGGACGCCCTTTCCAGTCCCCGATTATGGGCCAGCTGGAACCCATGTACATGACCCCCAGCCCGATAAAGCCGATGACGGCGATTAGCGGTGCGATGGTTTGCGCGACGGCTTGCACATCGCCAAAGAATTGCTCGATTGCGGTTGACAGATCCAACGGAAATTGCCTCCTGAAGCACAGAAACGGGATTGCAGAAGCGAGGTGACAGCATCCACCTTCGTCCCATCGACACAGGCGAGATGGCCGTATGACGAGCCGGAATTCTGAGTCGCTGGCATGAGTACTGCCGCTTCGTTTCTACACTTTCAGGATAGGGGCAGACGGAGCAAAACCCCGTCGAGGCTTACAGTCAGGCGCTGGAATTTTACAGTTTGGGTATGGGAGGATTACGGAGATTGACAGGTCAAGGCTTATATATTTATGATGCCGAAACTTTACAAGAACTTGATCGAACCCCTGACAACATAGGCGTATCAAGATGAGAGGGTGTGCCTCTGGATACTTTAGGGTAGTGTGTCAGTTTGTGATCCTGCTAAATCGTAGATTAGTCATAGGATAACCATAGCTTAATCGTGAGATAGGAAGTAGATCAGTCAGGTATTCTCTAAGACTACCCAATTCTTATGTGAGTTGACTGTTATGCTTCGCTTTTTCCGCAATATCTCACTCTTAGTATTCGTAGTCTCGCTATTGCTTATCTACAGTGCAATAGCAAGCGGATCCTTTCGCCACGATCCATTGAAATCTTTTTTTACAAATCCTGATGGGTCGCGCTGTGAAATGCCCTGTCTGTTGGGTATTCGAGCGGGTGAAACCACGTTTGAAGAAGCGATTACCCTTGTGCAAAACCATCCGTTAACCCACAACCTGAGGTTTTTTGAAGGGGACTATGGATTTGGGCTACCATCTGGATTAGGCGCAACTAGCCAGTGGATTCTTTTTGCGGGGCAAAATGGAAACGCGGTTGGCTTACAAATATTTGGAAGATGGGGATATTCAAGCGATCTCCAAGATGGAGTTGATTATCATAATCCTGTAGACGCAGTGTGTATAAAATCGGCTTTTAACAATGGGAGGATAGAACTTCCCTTAATCAATTCAGAATTAACTGCAATATGGCATGATGCATCGTTTTTGCAGATGATTACTACGTTAGGTACACCTCAATCAATAAGTAGTCCAGTTATTGCTGGAACGCGAGTAGCATTTGGAAGTACCCGTTTAGAATCGTTCTATTTTGATGAGCATCTTGTGATTACACATACGAGTGATACATCACAACCGCCTGACTTTTTCCACAATTTCTTTGATACGCTGTGCATATATGCATATCCTAATTTATTTATACGTTTCATGACAGGTTTTCATGGTCGTACCGGTGCAATCGTCCCGTGGCTTGGTCTTAACGCTTCAATACAAGATTATTACGACTGGATAGCTGACAATCCCGCTACACAACGCGTTCAAGTGTGGCGCTAACCAAATCGAGTGCGTTCGCTAACCTGCCTTATGATATGAATACTCTACGATAACATTTAATGCTCTTCTCTATAACGTCCGAACTGTATTTCTATAGGTTAAATAGATAAGTCGCTGGACTGCCTTCATTGCACGAACATAAAACAAACACCATAATTTAAGATATTACTTATTGCAAAACACAAAAAATGATGAAATGACGCAAATCCTCATTTTTTAGACAAGTAATCTAAAAGTTCGTTGAAAGGAATGTAAATATGCGAAAAGTCTTAATTTTACTTTTATTGGTTCTATCCACTCTGATAACTGCTTTTAGTTATGGAAATAGCTTGCAATCTATTGAATCGAGTTCGACATCGACGATTAGTCCGGGACAACTGGAAGCGACACGGATTATCAAAGAGGCAACACAACGTGCAATTAATGCAACACAATCGCCTACAGCGACCCAAACAATTTCCGTAGCCCTATTGGAAGCAACCAGCACAAGTCAAGAAGCAACGCGACGCTCTTTTGACCTTACGGCAACAGTAATTACATTAACACCAACCTCGATGATTAGCCCGGGATTACTGGAAGCGACGAGGATAATTCAACAGGCGACGCTACGCGCAATTAGCGCCACGGAAACAGCGTATGCACCAACCAGCACATCAACTCAATCATTTGGAATACGTAATGAAAATCTTCTTGATGACTCCAGTTACCTGACCGGAATACCCTGTGGTACGCCGTGCTGGCAAGGCATTATTCCCGGTGAAACCACCTTTAGCGACGCGCTGTCTATCATCGAGAATAGTGAAGAATTTACAGACCTTGAGGTGCGTGCTAACGAAGACACGGATCTTGTTGGCGCATTCTGGTCACCTATAGATGGTGAGTCTTGTTGTCAAATGTACAGTACAGATGGTGTGACCGTCGACATCATTATCTTACAAACCACGCCTGACGAAATGCTGGGACAGGTTATTGAACAATTCGGAGACCCTACCTATTTGTTTGGGGAAACTCTAAATGATAATGAAGGTGTGGTTACGCTCTTCTATCCGGAAAACTTGATGCTGATATATGTGTTTATCAACGGCGAAGCGGGCGAGGTTAGTGCAACGAGTGAAATCGTCGGATTCGCATATTTTACACAAAGTCGTATGGAACTACTGACACTTACCAATGATTTGCATGAATGGCAGGGGTATCAATCGTACACTGCCTATATGGACTCTGAGTTTGAAGTAACGCCTAGCGTGACATTGACACCATACCCATGACGGAGACGAATAACAAGCTGTTGTTGTATTGTGTTGTTACTGTCAAAAATAGATAGCCTTTAACAGTCAGTTATTCAATCATCAGCCCAAACTGCCATTCGCCAATACAGAGTGTAGCAAACGGCTCTTCGTCCCACGCCCACACAAGCGTTAAATCAACCGCTTGCTCTGGCAGTAGCTCAAAAGATTGCAAACCCTCCGCAGGGACACGCGGACCGACGGGATTGGGTGCGTAGCCCAGAGATAACCAGATGTCGTCCTGCGTGAAGGTTATGGGCGATGTCCCGCCGTTATAAACTCGCAAGCGTGTCGTGAGTTGTCCGTCAATCGTCGTCACGCTGACCACCTGCACATCCAGATAAGCGGATGGGTCGGGCGTGGCGCTTGGTGTAGGCGTTGGTTCGGGTGCGGATAAGGTTGGTTCATCCACAATCGTCAGCAATTCACCGGTGCGTGAGAGTTCCTGATCCTCCGAATAGGTCGCCGTGACCAGTGTGCGCGTTGCGGTGGGCAACCCATTTTCGTCGGTCTCGCCAATCAACAGGAGCACTAATCCCGGTTCAATCTGACGGAAAATGTCCGTTTCACTGCGTCTTACGTCCGTTTTGTCTGCAAATTCATAACGCAAAATCGCGCCGGTGTTCATCGTCAGCGTGAAGTTCGTGCCGTTCGCCATCTGCGCGAACCAATTGGCGTTATCCTCAGAAAACGGGATGCCAATCACCGGACGCACCGCCATGCCGCTGACAAATGAGGCAATATCGGGGTTGAAATCATAATTCCATTCGGCAGTTCGCACGGCGCGGCGTTGCACCACCCACACACGCGGCGCGCTCTCGTCCGGCAAGGTGATTTGTAGGTTGACCGGATAGGCTGTCTCACGGGAAGAATCGCCGCCGGAAATCACGTCGTCCTGCGCTTCGAGGGCGAGGGGTGTGGGGGTTGGGCTGATTTCGGGAGTCGGCGAGGTGGTCGGTTCTTCAGTGGATTCGGCATTCAGATCACTGCCGCCTCCGCCACCTAATACACGCATCATCACGAAGCCCACGACGATCACCAGCATCATGGCGATAATAATCACTTTGGCGGATGGCTTGGCGCGTGTGTGCGTCGAATCGTCTTTTGTTTCAAGCGAATCGTTCGATCTGGCGGCATCCTGCACACGTGCAGGCGTACGCGCCCAGCGTGATCCCACCGGTACGAGGGCGGAGTCGTCGTAACGGCGTAAAAGTTCTGATGCCACCCGCCGTTCAAGCTCATCCGATCCCAGCGCGTTGGCATTCCGCACCTCACGATCATAAGCGGCACGATAGGCTTTCTGGCGATCCGTCGGTACGAGTTCCCACAAGGCTTGCAGGTCAGTTAGGGATAACGACTTCAGTTCATCAAGCGTGTGAAATTTGAGCGTTTCGGTCATGATGCACCGCCTTTCTGTGTTGCGTTCGTATCAGTGATGATGGCTTGCTGAACATTCAGATCGCCCAATTCAATGTCGATTTGTGGACTAACTGCCACCTGCATTGCGCCAAAAGCGGTGATTTCCTGTGGCAACATGCGGGCGCTGTGTTCCAGTCGCTCGACCTCGCGTCCAGCATCCTCACGGTTGCGGTTGCCGTGTGCCATCACCTGTTCGGTCAAAACGGTGCGTAACCCATCGCTCATGCTAGTGTCCGGTGACGATTTCACTTCCCGCACGACCTGTTCGGCTTGCTCACCGCTCAATCCACCCTGAAGCGCCTGATTAACAAACATGCCAAAACGGGTCAAATCGGCTTGAATTGCGGGCTGGTTATCGCCCGCCGGTTGCATTCCCATCGCCTGCGCCATGCGATCTGCGACGGTGAAATAATCGGCATCCCCCTGCGCGCCATCCTTGTGAAAATCCGTAATCACATCGTTCATCACACCCGCCACATCACCCGAACCGGACACTTTAAGTTGACCGATCATCTTTTGCATCCGTGCCGCCTGAAGCATCGTTTCCGCCGCCGCTTCCAACCGTGAAACAACCTGTCCGAGCGCGTTCGTTTCACCCGTCTCGCCGTTTTTCTGGTCGTTAAGCAACGCGCCGAGCGTGGAAGATTGTCCGGTGTGGGAGCGCATGACATCGGTGAGGTGTTGTTCCATTTCCTCGCCTTGCATCTCGTCGGCATAGGCGGCACGCTCCTGTTGCCGTTGTGCCTGTAGTTCATCCTCTTCATTGGAAGAAGCAGGCTTGATGGGCGTAAACAAGCCCATGCGTCGTGGCAACCCATCGGCTGGAAGCATTTCACCATCCGTATCCTCGAAGAACGCTGACTCAGGCGATGGTTTGCGTTTGCGTGCGCCACGCGGAAGCGTCCAATAATCCAGCCCTTCCGCAACCGCAGGCACCAGCATCGGACGATTGAGTAGTCGCCCTTCGTCGTCATAATCGGCAGACGAGGGATCGCGATCACTGAGTAGACGCGCACCGAGCATCGGTCCGGCGGCACGTCCGACCACTGGCAGATTGCGCGCCACCTGTCGGGTGACACTGCCTTCGGTGAATTGTTCAGCCGCCTCGCCCAGCGGGGTATTGCGTGCACTGGGGAGATAGGCGAGTGTTCGTGCCGCACCGCTCAGGCTGGAAAATCCACCGAGTGAAACACCTGCCGCCTGAGACACGGTTGCCCCGCGATTCAGCGCCGACATCCCCGCCATTGCGTTCGATCCGAGCGCCAACGCACCACCCGTCACTAGCGCACCCGCCGCCGCAGTTCCCACTGTTGCCATGCCGGGCGAGAGCATCGTGCCACCGGTGACCTGACCCATCGCGTTGAACAAGCGGTTGAGTGCGTTCCAGACCGATTTGATGCCCGACCAGAGCACAATCAACATGAAAATCAGGCAAATCAGCCCGATGCCGAGTGTGACCATGCCATTGCCCGCCGCTGTGCCTGCCAGAAAAAAGGTGACGACTAGCGATTGCACCATCGCTATGACGACAGTTTGCACGATGAGTTCGATCCACTGGTCGATGATTGAGCGGGCGATGACTTCAGTTTTCTTGAAGAAAGCGAACAAAATCGCCATCCCAAACGATAAAAAGGTGATGCCCATAGCAATCGTGATGAGCAAATAGACGAGTTGCTCGACCACGCCGAACAGCACCAGTGGCCAGGCGGTCAGCATCCGTGCATGGGAGGAGGAAGCCATCGCGAGTGAGTCGGCGCGCTCCTCGTCGTCCATCTCGCCGAAGTAATACGACGACGTGTTGACATCGAAATACGAGCCATCGAAATACCATTCCTGTGGGGTGGAACTGATGTAATTGCCCGTAAAAGGATGTAACAAATGCGCTGGACAACCGGGAGAATACATGGGTTGCGGATAACCCATGACATCCGGTCCATCCGCCCGCAGATACGCCAGCGCCACATCCAGCCCGTCAATCGCTCCGGCAGAAGTCGCACCGGGCAAATAGACATCCAGATAATCGCACAGCGGACCAAGCGCCAGATCCGTCGTTTCGACCTGCTCCAACGACGTAAACGTGCTACCCATCGTGCCTTGCAACCCATTGAGCGTGCTCAGGTAGAAGCCCTGCGCGATGTTGGTGCGGAAGTCGTTCATGCCACGATAGAGCGATGGACCGAGTGCGAAAAATAACGCTCCCGCCACATACCACGTCAGCGCACTGCGAAAATTGACCACTTCCAGCCGGATAAATGCCGCCAGCAGATAGGTCAAACCGAGCACCAGCAGGGCAATCGCAAAAGCGAAGCTGATCGCTACACTCAGGCTGGCGTTGGTTTGCTCAATCAAAGGTGAGAAGGCATTTTCGATCAGCCAGTCATTGATGAGCCGGATGGTGTAGCCCATCATGACGAAACCACGCAGTAAGCTCCAATGCAACCCCGCCAGACTGAGAATGATGTTGTAGTAGAAGCTGTCAATCGCTTCGCGTAACCCGCCGAGAATATCCAAAATTTGTCCTCCTTATGGCGCACAATGCGGATTGGACTGGTTCGCCCACGTAATAAATCGTTCATCATCAGTGATGGTCGGCGTGAGATCAAACGAAAATTCCACCGGATCACCGGCGGGGGCAGAGGCGGCGAGATGGAACAGCCGTGTCTCATTCGGTGCGAGCGCGTATAAGTCCATATCTGCGGAAATACCCACCTCATCGGCGGCGGATTGCGACGCGCTCCACACACCTGATACTTCACCGTAAGGTGACTGAACCTCGCTAATGAACATTTGGTATGCTGGAAAAACTTCGTAACCTTCCTGACCACGATTGCTGACTTCCAGCGTCCACGTATAAATCGCGTAAAGGTCATCAGGGTGAACCATCACATCGACCAGGCGAAATTGCACCGATCCTACCGATACCGGATCGCCCAAATAGAAATCCATTGGTGGAACAATGACCACCGGCGTTGCGGGAATGGGTGTCGGTGTGCCAGCGAGAACCGTTGGCGGAATGGCAGTCGGGCAGGTGAAAGAAGGTGTATCGAGTAATCCCGTCCCCGCACATGCCAGCACGGCAAATAGCATGAAAATGGGTGACATCAGTACATAGATCGAGCGAAAGAGCATCGTGCAACGAATTTCATGGTTTGTCATAAATCGTTCCTCTAGGGGATTAACCCCGGCTGATTACCCGGTTCGAGCAGGAGCGTGAAGCTGGCTTCTGATGCGCCGCTTCGTGTGCGTGGAATATCCCACACCTGACTGAAATACGGCGTGACCAGCCGCATCTGCACCGATGACGTGACCTGCAACTCTGCATAACCCTGTGCGTCGGTGAACGCCTGCGACATCACGCGATTGGTGCCGACTTCCACCAGACGCACAGAAATTCCCCGAACCCCTTCGGCGGGATCGACGGCGCGATTACCGTTTTCGTCATAGGCGATGACCAGCGAGATGGTGCGCGCTGTCTCCGGTTCGGGCGTAAAGGTGGGTTGAGGTGAAGGTGGCGCGGAGACCAGTTCAACCGACACAGCGGGACGCGGAACTTGCGTTGGTGTGGCGGTTTCCGATGGCGGAGGCACAAAGCGCGTGTTCGCATTGCCACGAAAGACCTGAATCGCATCCAAGCCGACCACATAACCTTCGCTGGCGGGATTTTTTTGCTGAGCATTGCGGAGGGTGAGCGTGTGCCGTCCTGCTCCGACGAAATACACGCGCGTCGCAGGAAAATTCAGGTCGGACGAGAACGCATCCACCGTGTCGATAACAGCGTCATCGACAACGACTTCAAATATGCCCATGTTGCGCGCCTCCACATAACGGATCCGCAAGCCCTCGCCGTCAAATGGGAACGTGACATAACTCGATGCATTCTCACTGCGGTGATATTGTCCACGACTTGCCGCCTCGATCTGGCGCGGTTGCCACGGCGCGCTGTATTGCACCAGCGGATGATCCGACTCGAAACTGTACCAACCGGTATAGGGTGGCGGCTGATCGGTGGCATCCGGTAACGGTTCGATGGGTTGTGGTGGTGCGGAAAGCAGGGTGATATTTTCGGGGATGAACGTTGCCGTCGGTGGCACAAACACACCCGGCATGATCGCGCTGATTTCAAAGACGCGCGTGGCTAAGGTCGGCGTTTGCGTGGGTGTAGCGGTAGCGGTAAACGTTGCTGTGGGAGTGGGCGTAAATGTCGAGGTTGGCGTGAGAGTCACCGTCGGCGTGGCAGAGGGTGTGAGGGTGAGTGTCGCCGTGAGCGTAGGCAAAACGATCCGCGTCGGGAGTACTTGCACCACCTTAGCGTTTCCGCCAAGCATCACAAAACCGACGATCCACGGTACGAGCGCGACTATCTGCAAGCTGAACAACACAATCCGTTTGAACATGGCATCCGTCCCTTCCTTATTCCACCATCCATCATGGCAGAAGGTCGGAACAAATCGCGCCGAGGCTTACAGTCGAAGGTTGGAATTTTACAGCTGAGGGCTGGGAAATCTACAACGGGCTACGAACAAATAAAAACCTGCCACCATCTGAAATTAGACATAGGCAGGTTAAGGTGGATCATGCGTGGAGTTAATCAGTATAAGTGAAGTACTCAACTATACTGATATAGGTGTAGAAGTAATATTGTCTCGCTTAGTTAAGGGGTTGACGTTTCATTGGTCTCAAGTGGTTCAAGAAAATATGAAGTTGTGCTAGCTTCAGCCGCCCAACCTGTAATGTTATCACTCAGTTGAATGTTAATCCATCGAAAGCCATCTTTGCAATAAGGATCACCAATAACAGTAAACTCCGTTCCTTCCGGCATAAGAGCGATTTCTAATTGATCTGTACCTGGTGCTTGACGTAATCTGCTCGCAGTCCCATCAGTGAATGCCACCTGACCACTTACACCAAGTGTTAATCGTGATGCTAGGGTCTGATCAAACAAACAGCTCAACATTGCCCGCTCTGCTTCGGAAGCAGTGAGATACCAATCTCCTGAAGAAATATTTCCAAAAGAAGTGGGGAACTGGAGAAAAGGAGTTTCAAACCATTGCCCGTTGATTACTTCACCTAGATAATATGTTGAAGGGTCATCAATGTTACGTGCAATGAGTATATCGCCTGCACCCAACGAAAATAAGACTTGTCGGTCACTGGGAGCAGAGTCTGTGAGGATTAAAGTACCATCTTCTGAGAAATCCCATAAAGTAATATAGAGTTGTCTCGTACTATCCATTGTCATTACTATCAATTCCTTACCATTATTATGCCAAGTCGGTGGAAAGGCGATGATATTTTGCCCCTGAATGGGAGACGAGATTGGAATAAAAGAATTATTCTGTAAATTCCAGAGCAACGTTAGGTCGGGTGGCGCATTTTCTGACTCACCAATCTGGAACTGAATGACTGACCAGTGACCATATACGGGATTACGTTCGACCGTAAAAATATCCGCAATCACATAGTTGGATATAACAGGATATGTTGCAAGTTCTGACAATACTTGATTTGTGGTAAATCCCCATAGAAAAGATGGTGTTGCAGTTTCGAGATTAACGTCAAAAAAACGGATTTCAGTCGACGGAAATCCACCAGCTGTAGCTTGATAAAGAATTTGTGAGCCATCTGACGACCAGTCAATAGGTTTCCAAGAATCATATCCATATTCATCCAATGAGATATTGGTTAGATTCGCGCTAGGGATTTCTATAAAATTTAGGCTCATGTATAGAAAGTGTGAGTACGGACTAATTGAGAGATAAAAGCAGGCGTAACATGCTTCAAATTACGGCGAAATTCACAGATGGCAATGTAGCCAAAGAGATAGCGTTTATGAATGCCTTTGAAAGGTCGGAGGAAGTTACGGATATTAGTCCATAAGCCTTCAACCGTAT
>JAVJSU010000022.1:0-29275 GCA_040219275.1 Aggregatilineales bacterium
ATTTTGGACATTTCAACCCTTCGGGATGAAAATACTCCAATAGCCAGCTTTCACAGTCTCTTTGATCTAGTAACTCGGTAATTGGAAATCTCATATCATCTACTTTAATTCATTCAACTCACACTTTCTAGAGTTGAGCCAGATACTTAATCAAGGACACATACCTTCGATTATGATGAGACATGACGGGGACATATAACTGCCTCCGTCATGTATTTTGCATGGATAATAGAACGTGCTAGCGTTCCTCTTGTTGTAGGTAATTAGGCCTCAACCATGTGGAGTCAATGCTACCGAGGTTTGTCGCATACGGAAGATATGGATAGAGCAGTGGAACAGCGAGATTACTTTGCATCGTTTCCAGATCCAATAGATCAAAATTGAAGAAATCCCCAACGACTTCGTCACGATTTATGGGTGGTAATTCCGGCAATGCGGGTAAGAAATTATCAAGCACCGATCCAATAAGATCCGCCCCTGTATGAATAGGGAGGTCGCGGGTTTGCAAACTAAGGTTGATTACATCCAGCCCATCAACGGGCGTGCTGAGTACACTCGGCATAAATGCTAGAACATCATCCGGGAAAACACGATCATCAAAGACCGGTAATGCCACGCTATTCGTCCAGCCGATGTTGAGAGCACCTGATTGCCCGCGTCCCTCAACATAGCTGGTCGGAATTCCTGAGCTGATCTGGAAGTGATTTAGCAATTTTCCGAGCACGGTACGATTCGTCACCGGATCAAATTGAAAGGCTTCTGTGTGCCACATTACCCCATCCCGATCAAGCAAAACTGTCTCCGCATTTCTTCCGTGCGTGGGCATGTTTTGTAAAGGTAAGGCAATCGCCCCGGAGTAGGGGTCAATTTCTGGTGCAGGGAGGTTATAATTTGCCTGTAGCCAGTCCGGTAAGCTCAGGTAGCGATCCTGCCTTTCACGTTCCCGCGTGATGGGTGCATGGAGCAAGCTGTAATCTCCATTCACAGGGGGCAGGATGTGCGGTAGATGTTGCTGTCTGATCGCTTCAACCGTTACATTTTGCGTACGTTGACTGCGTTCTTGCGCTTCTGCAAGCAAGCTGATACCTCTACGTATTGGGTCTTCGCGGGTTGTGGCTGGCAAATCAAATGTTTGGGGAGAGAAAGCGTAGACCTGCCCCTGGACGTCAATGATCGAAGGATTTCGTTGTAAAAATCGTGCAATATCCGGCATATAGGCACGTCCATCAAAAAATTGTAGCCCTGCGGATACATGATCGATACCGCCGCCCTGGCGCGGCAAGATAGACGGTGTCGCATTGGTGCCATTGAGGAAACAGAATTCAACATCCAGAATTGGGGCATCAAAGTTGATGCGGCGACCGAACGGATCAAACACCCATAGCAAGCGGTCGGTTTCTGCGTCCGGCGCGTAAATGCCGTAAATATCGCGTCCGTCGGTGGTATACCAATCTGTTTGTTGAGCATTGGCGGCAAACAGAGCGGTGCCATCCGAAAGCGTGCCATAAGCGGTCAACAAGCCGGATTCTACCGAGAAGGTGGGAAGCTCATCATTTGTCGTGTAGACAAATGCCCGTGAATCCGCACGCGTAAGTCGATTATAAGCGTCATGTTCATAGGAATGTGTGGTGCTATCTGCTAAGCGGATGCCAGTGATTCGGTTTATACTATCGTAAGTTAGGCTGATGTTACAGCCTGGTGTATTTTGCTGGGTAATCAGCTCAAGATTTCCGGCGGCATCAAAGCTGTATTCAAAGACAAAACGGCGGATAGATGAGTCATTATCCTGAGAAAACAGCGGCGAACTAATCATTAATAACAGCGTCGGTATCATGAAAAAGACCATCAATCGCTTAGAGCGTCGGCTCCGCAAGAGCACCATTACGAAAGCAAATATGGCTAAGAGTGGCACCGAGGCCTCAGCATTGGTTGTGGTTTTTTCAGAGGTATTGGTCGGGTTAACTTCGACAATACGACGGGTAAGTTGATTCTGATTGATGTATTCGTATGTGATACTGTAGACGGTGCCATCGGCATATTGACGCGTTTCATTGGTGAGTTGTCCGAATTGGTCGTATGTGAAAGAAACCGCGTAAAATTGCTCACCTTCTTCTGAATTGTTGATGCGAGTACTCACTGGATAACCACGATTATCATAGGCATTAACCACGATGTAACCGTCCACATCGTTATAGAGGGTTAAGCCATTTTCGGGTGAGAGAATCAGATTACGCGTGACTTGTTCGATCGCGTTGCGTTCCACATAAAAATCAGGCGCAGTTCCCACCTCTTCCGGGATGCCCAGCCGGTTAATGGTTAACTCCAATGGGCTTAAGCCATCGGCGTTGCGTTCCACCGGCATGATGAGCAGATCATCACGTGCAGTGAGTCTACTTCCCAGCGTTGCAGAGACATCCAGTGTGTTGCCTAGCATTTGTATCTGGTTGAACATGCCGTTACTGTTACGTTGAATATTAAAGGCGTTACCGCCCGCCACATCAACAAAACTGGTTTGAGTGGGGTCAGAACTTACGGTAAAACGTTGACCGTTCAAGGTGATTTCCGGGAAGCGACTTAAATCGATATTGCCACTCCCTTCCACGCTGACTAGATGATTTAAGGTACGGTAATTTAGGGTATATTCCTGGGTTGCATAGCGTATTGATGTCAGACGTGAAAGCGCATCCTCCGAATAACTGAGCGTTGCACGGGCATTGCTGTTATCAATCGCCCAGCCGGTTAACAGTCCCGCACCGGAAACACCATAGTCATAACGGACGGAAGCGGTGGTGCCTTCATTGGGGAAGGTTTGCTCTAACACTCTCCCCAACCGATCATAAGCGGGGAACCGCACCAATACATTCGATGCATTACATTGTTCGAATCTTAGAATTTGAGACGTGTTGGTATTTACACGTAACTGGCAAATGCCTGTAATTTGATTCAGGTTGTTGTATCCAATAAGTAACCGTATGCCTGTGGGTCCCGTTAAACGGATTAAGCGATTCAGATTGTCATAGGCATAGGTAAATTCCTGACCATTTTGATTCTGGTAACCTACGATATTTCCAATTTCATCATAGGTGAACGATTCTACCTGTTGTTCTGCATCAATAATCCGTGTTAAGCGTCCAGCCGGATCATAAATGAAACGTTCTTCGCTTTGCCATTGTGCTGATCCACTTGGATCATCAAGTGTGTCGCATGGGTCGGAATTTGTGGAAACCGTCTCTGCTAAGGTGTAGTCTCCCGCTTCAACACAGATGTTGCGCTGAATTTCTGTCAGTAAACCGCTGGAATTATAGCGATATGTCACAACGACACCCGGCGCAACTAAGGTGGTGGACGGCAATCTTCCTGTTGTGCTGTCACCCACATCGAAGATATATAGCCGTTCCGCGCCATCAGGGTAGGTCACGCGAACCTGTGGGCCATCACTTAGCGTAAAGTTAACGCCGTCCATCAAGACGACATTATCGCCCGTATCCAGACTGATTTGACGTTGCACTCCGTTCCCGTCATCAATGCCGATGCTATGGCTTGTGTTGTCATACGTCAGTGACCATAGATTAGATTGTCCGCCGGCATCGGCTGTAATGAGGCGATCAAGTGAATCATAGGCAAAAGTCATCATCTGACCGGCGGGATTCACCACTTCGCGCAGTGCTTGTCTGCGGTCAAACTTGAATGTCCAGCTCCAGTTCGATGTGCCGGTTTCTGTGATATTGACGGCATACGCAGGTGAGAACTCTAAGTTCCACTCTTGAAGGATTTGATTACCGGACTCCCAGTTGATGTTAGCAAGTCTTGAAAGCCAATCTTCGTTGGTGAGCCAATCTTGCCACACAGAATCCACGCCATACTGTCGCCATGAGATGAGATTACCGGCACTATCATAGTTGTATTCATAGCGTTGTCCGATGGGATCAACCACCCCGCGCAACTGGTTGAGTGCATCAAAGGCATATACTGTGCGCCGGTTAAGAGGATCAATATGAACAAGAAATCCTCGATCATCATTCCAGATGTAGGAATCTTGCCCACCGGTTGGGGAAATGATGCCCGTTAAACGGGTCGGGTTTACCGGGTCACCGTATGTGTAAAACGTGGTCGAACCCGATTGATCGATAATCTGGGAGAGTAGGTTTTGTGAATTGTACAGATAAGTGATCGCGTTACCGGTGTTTGTATCTTGCTCAACCGTAAGCAAACCGAGATCGCTATAGTCATAACTTACACCGCGTCCATATCCATCGGTGGCAAGCGTAACCAGCCCGGCGTTGTTATAAGTATAGACATAGGAGTCTTCCGGTGCACCATCAATGCTCACTTCTAACAGTCTGCCAAGTGTGTCGTAGCGGTATTCATGAAGCGTGTTCGTTTCATCAATCCATTCGACAATATCCCCGCCGGCATCCACAATGAGCACCCAGTTTCCGAGAGATGTCCCGTCCACACTTTCAAAAGTCACCGTTATTTGCTGGTGATGTGGATACCCGCTCGCGGTCTGGTAGGTAAAGCGGCGCGCCCCGCTACTATCTCGAATTTCTACGGGGCGTTCATACGCGTCAACGGTCATACTGATGGAGAAGGGTTCTGTTGTACAGTCAAATACGCCACTATGTCCTTCAATAGAATGCCGTGTTGCGCTCTGTCCTTCTACGCCGGAGCAATGCCCGATGAAGGTGTCCGCCGCAGGGCTTTCCGGATTGAGGACAGAGGCGATGTTGCCGAGCGCATCATAACTGACTTCAAGTGCAGGCAATGTACTGACCTGTCCCGGACGGAGCGGGTCATTGAGTTGTGTAAATCGTGCTAATGATGGAGAACCCCCACCCGCCCCATATTCTGTCCAGTTAAGTGTCGCGACACGGATGGCGGTGTCGCGGTCAATAATCGTTAACAGGGAATCAAGATTGGTTGTTCCATCCGGGGACAGACTCAATTGCCATCTTAGTGTGCCGGTTTCCGCGCCATCTTCCGTTAAGAAAGTACGGTTGACCTCGTAGAGTTGCCAGCGATCTTCATATAGATAATTGGTAATCGAGAAAAGCACATTTTCGCGGTAGCTCCGCTCAACAACGCGCAATCCATTCGGACGCTCAAGCTCGCCAACTTCGTAGTCGTAGTCAATGATGTTACCGGAAGCCAGCAGACGCCGACGAATGCGATCTAATCCGTCGAAAATGTGTTGTTCAACCCTGCCAAAAGCATCGGTACGGATGATGGAATGCCCATTAATTTCGCGGATGATTCCATCATTGGGATGTTGTAGGGTGATGACATCAGAATAAGCATACGATTCCGTCTGTACACTTGTGTTCCCATCCGCATCCGTGATGCACTGATCCTGCGACGTGACACGCCTATGCAGATCATAGGTATAGGTTGTGCGGCGCAAGAAGGGTAATGTGGTTGAGGCGGGCGTAAAGAGAATTTCATCAACCAATTGTTGACGACTGTCAAATCGATAT
This sequence comes from Aggregatilineales bacterium, assembly GCA_040219275.1. Classification (GTDB taxonomy): domain Bacteria; phylum Chloroflexota; class Anaerolineae; order Aggregatilineales; family Phototrophicaceae; genus JAVJSU01. Next base: position 5,475 of record JAVJSU010000022.1, read on the forward strand.
GCTGAAACAGCGTTGAGCGGATCAACCACATGAATTTCTTGTGTGATGGGCGTTGTTATATCACAAATCCCGTTAGTCGCCAGATTTTCTACGGGTGATCCCGCGCAGGTATCCACGCCGGGAATATAACGGATACATTGCCCATCTGGTGTGAGCGTATCCTGAATTGCGATGACACGTCCTAAACCGTCGTAAGTCGCTGTAATCCGATAGCCGAGGTCATCGGGAGTCGTCGTTGAAAAACGCCCCACTTCCGTCACCAGACCAAGCGGGTTATAAATATATTGGTAACGTAAGGAGTCTCCAATCTGTTGTTCAACCCAGTTGTCGCTCGTCCAGATATAACTCGTCACTTCTCCATAAGGTTCCGTGCGTGACTCAATCAACCCATTTTCATTGAGCTGATAGGCTGTGTTGGCACCATCGCTGTCTGTTATCTCAATTGCCTGGACGCTACCCTGTTGTGCTGTCTGAGCAATGGTGAGTGGTGGGTATCCGCTTCTGATGCCCGCAAAATGCCCGTTCTGATCGTAATTGAAACGGATCGTGCTACGCCCTTCATTCCCGCGCAAAATACGTGCATTCACCTGAACGAGTAACCCATTTTCCCATGTGTATTCAATCGGCTCTGCTTCAAAAGGATCGCCGGTATTACTAAGCGGGCTGGATTCACTTAATAAGGTAAAGGTGGACTCCCGCTCTCTCAAATCCGTTCCGCTAACATCATATGTGAAAATGCGTTGGTTCCCATTCGCTTCAGTAACTGTAACGCGGCGTTCCACGCCATCAACAATGGTATTAAAAGATCGCCAGGGCACGGACTGGCTGAAGTCACCTTCATTCGATGTACCGGTCTCCAATATGTAGGCTTCGCTCACTGCGCCGGGTTCTGTTTCATTATTGTAGGTATAGCGCATCGTTTGGGCGACAGGTGCGCGTGGGTCATCATGCCAGACCAGACGATTTTGTGCATCGTACTGATAACTAGCACTTGTCCCATCCGGGTAATCCACACCGGTGAGTAAAATTGCGTTATTGCTACCGTCTGCGTAACGATACGCGATACCATAGCAGTTTGCGCTCACATCGCACTGAACTTCCGTGTTTGTCAAGGTTTGTGGCATCTGGGAAACGACATTTTTGAGTTGTTCGTCAAGCCTTGATAGCCGGTTGCTATCGAATCCGGTGAGGTCACGCAATATACTAAAAATTACCTGATGATCGGGATTAAAGTACAACTCAAGCCGACGTAAGGGCAAGCTTCCTTCAGGTGAGTCCGTAATCGTGACTAAATTTTGTCCGATATTGCCCGGTCCGTTCAAATTCGCATAGGGATATTGAATGTAGATGTTTCTGTTACGATCAGGATAACCATAACGCAATAACCGCCCTGCACGATCAAATACATAAGTTAAGCCGGAATCCTGCGCAAGAAACCATTCCCCTGCGCGATAATTGCTATGTGTAAGTGTCCAACCGGGCATGGTCAGCGAATTGAGGACTCCCGAATTGAATTCGTCGTCTGAGGAAGCAAAAACATGCCGCGAGCCGCTCGGCGTGGTAAAGCTCACAATCCCGCGCGGTGCCCATGTTAAATCCAATCCTGTGCGATAAATCGTAATGGCTGATTCTGTCGCTACTTGCCTGCTGTTTAAAAGAGAATCATAGGCAGTGTCATAATCGAGGAGCAGGTTACTTGTCCACCCATTTCCAAACGGGCCCGTTATCTCTGTATCGTGGCTGTTGTAACTACGAATAAGGGTCAGGTCAATCAATTGGGCGAAGGCTTGATGCTCGGTAATGCCATACCAGAGATTTGCATTAGCTGTATTGATCATCCCATTTTCCGCACAATTCGCCTGTGGCAAAAGTGTGTTCACAGGATAGCAATCCCCACCACGATTATTCAAGCCTCGCGGACTGTGGTCTATTCTCCCCGGTAATGCAGACCCCGCGTATGCCGGTTCACCTGCCGGCGTGATAATCTCAAGATAACTATCTGAAGCGGGTAATAGAAGGTGTTCGCGTCCGGGAATTTCTGCATCTGCGGTTCGGTAAATGATGCGAATAACATCATTCAGTGCTTCAAAGCGTGCGATGTTTTCTCCATCACGGCTTGTTGTTGTTCGCGGTTCATCTAAAAATGCCAGATCAATTCGTGCGGGTGAGGTGTTTTCGCCATCAGTCGGTAAATTTGCGCCATGAGCGAAGCTCTTCAAGTTAAACCAGTCCATCTCAAGCGTGATGTCTTGATCCCTTAATGTGATATTCCAGTAAGGGTAGCTGGTTAAAGCCGGGTCTTCACGCCTGAATAAATCAAGATTGGTGCTTTGCAAAGTCAGGTCTTTAAATTGTGGCTCTGCAACGGTGGTGTTTAGCCATGTGTTTTCCGCATTCAGGTGTAAGTCAAACGTGGATTGCTGTAAGGTGATTTCGGAATTCGCAACAATCCCATCTGGCGAATAGCAAAAACGATGAGGCTGTAGTGTGCCATTAATGTTGGTCGCATTTACACGAATTCTAAGCGCTTCACAATCATCATTGGTGAAGTCGCCGACGGTTAAGTCTCGCGTTTCGGGTTGCGTATATGCCACGAAAGTTGTGTTGTCACGAAAAAGCACCCCTGTACACTCATTCGTAACCCACGTACCCAGCACATCATTCCAATTGGCTAGCGTGATACGTGTATCGTTTGCGTCGATGAAGTTTGTTAAAGGTTCATTGAGAATTTGTGCGGCATAACCGAAGTTCTCAACATAAAAGATACGTTCTAACCCATTCACATCAATGCCAGTAACCGATAAATTTCCGCCTAAGAGATGGATGTTATCCGCCCACTCGCCCACAAGGAGATTATTGCTTTGATCAAAGTAGACCTGCGATGCCTCTCCCTGGGGAATGCTCACTGTGCGTAGTGCGCTCACATGAGTAAATATTTGTGCCTCAAGTAGCGTAACTTCAATACCGTTCTCTAAACGAGGATCAGGTGATAAGACTTGATTTGTGGAGTTGTTTACAATGTCATCGACTGTGATGTTGCCACCGCCCGGAAAGTCTGCGGTCACTTGATAACTTCCGACATTGGCGCTATCTGCAATGCGGGTGCGGTGGACAACAAGCGTATAAATGCCATCCGCTTCTATCGTGTAATTATAGGTCGCACTGTTGCGGATTTCAACAAAATTTGATTGGGCATTTTGAGACTCAAAGATGGGTTGCATACCCGAAAATAAGCCTACTTCAAGCGATAAGTCGGGGGAGACATTATCGAAACGGATCAGTATTGATTGATCGATTGGTTGATTGCGATCATCCCTCGGTAGAGTGATGTTCAACGTCCAATAATCACCGGGGGAACCCATGTTGACGTTACTAGAACCCATCGTGCCGGGTTGAAGAACACCGCCGCCCCATCTCTGATTATAAGGTGTGACACGATTTTCCATAAAGTAACGAACATCGGTGCAAACATCGTCAGTACTGACTATATCTTGCGCCTGTGTGGATTGGAGTGCAAAATTTGTAATAATTATTACAAAAAAGAAGATGACAATGTGCGAAATTGCTACAGAGCGAGATCGTAATTGGGTCAACAGACTTCCCCCTTTAGTTGACAGAGTTGATATTTGCGATGAAACAGGTACGCATCATGATTAAATATGCTATCTCAAGTATCCCATGAATTTTGATCAGTCTTCCATAAGATCTTCCATATTGTTTGTGACTAAACGCATTGTCGCCACATCACGGCGTAAATCAAAGAGGTCAACATCGGTACTATCCCGATTCGATGCGCGATTACACTCATTGTAAATACGTTGCATTGGCACATAATCCAGAAATTCTTCAACAGGTGCTTCATCAAATCCATGTTCATCACCTGTGAATAATTCATAAATCGTCACAAACAACTGGCAATCAAATGCCGTTGGTTCCCATTGTTCTGAGATTTTTAGTAAGTCAATGGTTGCTTCAAGTGTCGTTGGGGTGCGCGCTTCAAGCGTCCCCTGTGCATCAACGGTCGCAATAGCATTATTGGTCTGTTCAATATCAGGTGTAATCGTGGGCGTTGGTGTGCTGGTTGGTGTGGGCGTACTCGTCAATGTATGGGTCGGCGTGGGCGTTGGTGTATTGCTCGGTGTCACGGTCGGTGTACTGGTTGCTGTATGGGTCGGTGTGGCGGTTGCTGTATGCGTATGGGTTAGCGTCGGTGTGGCGGTGGACGTTAGCGTCGGTGTGGCGGTGGACGTTAGCGTTGGTGTGGAAGTAGGCTCTACTACCACTTGTTGCAAGGCCTCTCCGGTTGCTGTGCTGACATCATTGTTTTCTGTAGGGATTAGCGTTACTTCGGCAGAGGGCGTGGCTGATGAGTCATCCTGTTGTGCCGTTTCCGTAACAACATCCAGCGAGGCTAACTGAGTGCCGAGCGTGAGTTCGATCCGTTGGGTACGATTAAGGGTGGGCGTTAAGGTTGTGTTGGCACTCACAACTGCCGCCGATTGTGTTAGTGACGGATCCTGACCGGAGTCATCACCGCCACCACCCAACGAAAGTAAAATGAATATAAGAACTACCAAAAATGCAAGTCCGCCAACCGCGAACCCCATTGCCATTGGGCGATTCTCATTAATCTGGGTAAGTATGGCGCTCCGTGCCCGTGCGATGATAGGTTCATTTGGAGATGCCGCTTCAATGACATCAATATCGCGGACAATGTCACGTAATCTTTTACTGAAGTCCACACAACAGGTGAAGTCCGGGGATTGAGATTCAACGGTTTCTCCGCTTGATGAGACTCCTTTAAACGCCGTAAATGCCTGAGCGAATAGCGCATCAATTTGTCTGGCAATGTCGTTATTCACGATATTCTCAAGATGTTCGCCGGGGGCGCTTTCCCATGTGAGGTTTTCTGGCGAAAAATGCCGCATCTTTTGATAAAAGCCATCCGCATTGTCACCGAATGGTTGTTGCCCCCCCGTCATGATCTCATAGGATGAGATAATGAACGCGTACAGATCATCTTGCTTTGTTGCAATTCGATGCATCCGTGCGGGAGACATATAATCGCGCGTGCCAATAGACCGGAAGGCCTCCATTCGGGTTAAATTGCGTGCGGCAGGTTCCGCAATGTCATCCTCTCCATCACTTTCCGCTTTGGCGATTCCGAAGTCGATTAAAATAGCCTGTGCATCTCGATTACATAAAAAATTGTGAGGTTTGATGTCACGGTGGATTACGTTGAGAGAATGCACATAGTCAATTGCCACCGCAATTTGGTTCAACACATCCGCGCGTTTGGAGAGCGATAAGTTTTCTCGAAGAAACGTGAGTTTGTCGGAATTATCGGTGGAGAGATCAACATAGCCCCGATAATATTTCATCGCGAAGACGTAATCGCTGTTGTTGATATCAAGGGTGCCGTCGTTATGATAATGAAGCCCATCCCATAGGTACAGCACAATATTCGATCTTTCCGGATCGGGGATGCGCTTAATAATTTCAATCTCGCGGACAAAGTAATTCTGACATTGCTGTTGCTTGCCCGCCGACATCGGGCTTCCATCGGGATTTATGTTCGACAGAATTTTGACGACACATTCCTGAGAAAAATCGCCTTGCGTATCTTCCGCAATCCAAACCTCACCAAATGCGCCGCGTCCGAGGCGTTTTATCAGTCGCCATTTTCCGGCAATAATCTCATCTTGTGAATTGGAATAGAAAATGTCGTCGGTCACGTTGGTGTCCTTGAGATGGATAAGTTTGTAATGTGATGATAAAGATTATCTTTACCATATTACCAGTGATGATGCCATTAATAGCGTTAAAATCTACTTGATCTTGCGATGTTGATAAATTGTAATGTCTAAAATTAGCAATCTTAAGGCATTTTTGTAGCCAGATCGCAAAGATAATGATAAGCTATCTTTATATCTAAAAATTTCCTAAAAATATTGTGCACTGACTATGGATACAATAAATATCATTATCCACAGGCATTGCCTTCCAGTATTCGCCTATTATAAACACTCTGGTTTAAGCACCTATGTCTTTAGAGAATCTTCTGCTCATTGTAATAATTGGAATCGGCATTGTAGGAGTCATGGTGGTTGCGTGGTTTTTGTTAACCATGTATCTTCAAATGAATGATGACAGCTACAGCAATAATGAAGTGGATACGACACCCTATCCACAAAATACACCGCCAACCTCACATTCAGATCCTGTTCCTCCACAAAATAATGTTGTGGGTGGGACGAGCCTGATTAAGCGGGCTGAACTCGAACAACGGATGCGTGACAATGCTCCTGTGAAGTCCGATCCGGTTGCCGAACAACCCCCGAAACAATCAGGTAATCCTATTCAGTGGCCGCGTATCAACAAATCAAATCAAACTTCCAATGAACCGGCTACTTCAAAAGTGCCTACGCGCAATAAACGTAAGAGTGATACCGGTGACTTACGACCTGTTTCAAAACCAAGGCGCGAAAATAAGTGGACCGGTTTAGGTGCTGACTGGGATGAGTAGTGAGGAATCCCGGAAAATATTTCGATCAGGAGCTTAGAAAATTTCCCTGACCATGTTTGATGACAGCTACAGTTCACAGGATATTCATGTCCTTCGCTTACTGCCAGATGAAAATGGCAAAATGGATATTGTCGCTCACGAGAATCAGAAATTTTATAGTGAGGGCGATCTTCGTGTTGCTTTTCGTGTAAAGCAGGATGGCGACAAAATAGCGTTTAGCATGACGTTGCTTTCTGAAAGATCTACCACGATTGTGGTGGATAAGCAATCACATCCCCTTGAAGCAGGGGAAAGTGTTGATATTTACAGTGGAAGTCATGTGTCCATCAGTGGCACGCCCTATACTGCGGTGATTGAAGTTCGTGAGATTACCAATTTACGTCCCAAAAACCTGATTAATAACCTGTGTGTAAACACAAGATATGCGATTGCTCCCGGAGGGCGTCGCGATCAACAGGATGCGCTGGGTTTCTACAGCCAGGACTCATTAGATGGTACGCGTGAATATCTCTGGCTGGTTGCTGATGGCGTAACCGGAGCAAATCGGGGTGAGGTCGCCAGTAATTTTGCGGTTGAATTTGTTCTCTGGTATTTCTTCAACACGGCGGGTGATCCACTTGATCGGTTGATTGAAGGTGTATTGCAGGCCAGCCGTGAAATTGCCGACTATAGCAAGCAAATTACGGCATATCATCGTATGGCTGACCCGGAACATCGGTCTATACGCGTAGCAACTACGATGACCGCAGTAGCAATGGTTGACAAGAAATGGCATATCGTCATCGTAGGGGATTCCTCTGCATTTCTATACAATCCTTATGGTTCGGAAAAGGTGCGATGGTTTGAGCAGGCGGACGCCCGCGAACCGGATACAGGGTATCTCAGAGTTGCTTTAGGAAAACCCAGCTTATCCAGAGATGACATTATGTCTAGAACGCTTGATGTCGGTATTCTGGATTTTATGTTGTTGTGTACAGACGGTTTAACCGATGTGCTCCCTCCTTCAAATGTGGTCAATAAATTCCACAACGTGGATCTCGCCTCAGAGCATTGGACAAACTTACCCAATGAGTTCATTCAAGAGATTTATGATTTTGAGGGGGATGATAATATTGCCATTCTTTTAGCACGGTTAGATTTGAAAGACTTTGGCAACGTATTTAAAGATGCAAGTCCGCATGTGCATTTGAGACTTCCAGACGAGAGACCGATGCCCCTGGAAGTTGATGAGCAGGACATCAATACCGTGACGGACTCTGCAAAAGAAGATAAAAAGCCGGGCTTTTTGGGAAGATTCTTAAAGAAATAAAGTCAAAACACTTTATTTAGTGTCTCGTCGGTTAAACATCTTCGACGACAACATTAGGGGGACATTAAATGTATTATCGCTTCTTGATGAATAACCGCTTATTTGCTGTTATCTTTCTAATTCTCTGTATTACTTCTATATCGATCGTTTCTGCCCAGAACAACAATGAAGAAGTGCCGCCGCCTACGGTGAATATCTTGAGTAGTGAGCAGTTCGATAACACTATGGTATTCGATGTTGCTGTGTTGACAGCGCAGGGAACAGGCGCGGGCATTCTAGGGGAGCCGGACTTTCAGGCAACTGTTGGAGAGATTGATCCCATTACGCCGCTGGAAGTGAGATCGTTGCTCCCTGAAGAACGTGCCCCGCTTTCTTTAGTCATGCTCGTGGATGTGACCGATACCATGTCCCCTGTATTAGTACGCGAATTAGCATCCCTCGTTAACGCATTAAATAATCCCGTGAATTTCCCGGATGCTGAAATTGCTGTCATTCCTTTCAGTGATCAAATTGAAGTCAACATGGCCTTCCCGATGGGCGCGAGTGAATTCTCTTCAGATTTTTCCAGCGCGGCGGCGGCCATCCAAGCATTTGAAGTACGGCCTATTCGCCCTGATGCGAATGTCATCATCAACGCGGTGAGCGCAGGGGTAAATTTAGTACAGGCGAATCAAAATCCAACAGTCGAGCGCGATTATGTCATTCTGCTGGTGACGGACGCGGCGGATACTTCCATAGAAACGCAGGAGTCATTGACTTCCATTGTGCAGAATATCCAGCAGTCCGGCGTGCGCACTTTTTCCATTACATTACCGGAATTAGCGGGACAACGTCGCTTGCCGGATGTCAATCTTGCGGGGGCATTTGTCGGGAACTCAGGACACTTGTATCAGTATGCCGCGCAGACATCCGATGTGAACGCCGCGAATAGCCACCTTGCCAATAGCATCAATAGCTTCATAGATGCTCTGCAATCACAGTACGAGGTTCGGTTTGACCTCACAAATCGGGGCATCACTAACGAGGTTCGGTTTGTCATCAATGCGCTGGTGGGGGGGGCGATTGGGTCAGATTCAACTACCATTCGCTATATCGAGCAAATTTACGATCTGCGCTTTGCAAATGTGCAGGATCGCGATCGTGTGACGGGGATTGTTGATCTGACTTTACAACTCTCCGAGCCTTTACCTCAAGATCGGAATTACACGTATCAATTCTATATACAGGAATTATCAAACACGAGAGCCGACCCCGTTCTTTTACCCTGCGGTGATGCGTCTCAACCAACGTGTTTGTGGGACACGACAACCGCAATTGCGCCGGGGTTTGTGTCCATTGGTGCGTATGTTGTAGATTCAAATGGCATCGGGGTTGCGCAGACATCACCGACCATGCTCAACGTTTATCGCCCATTAGATGTCATCATCCCCGAAGAGAATATCGGTGTGCTTCAAATCTCAGCGGGCACAATTGGGTTAGAGAGCGCCGGAGCGAATTTATTACAACTCTATGCTGGTTTAGAGGATGAAACGTTATCCCCGGTAGCTTCCACAGCGCTGGAGCGCGACGGGCAGACGATTTTATCTTGGGATAGTTCTGGGTTTTTGCCAGTAGAGGCAGACCCCGGTACCGCATTTAACCTTAATATTCGTGTTGATGTGGTTGATTCAACGCGCAACATCCTCATCGCACGCTTTGAGGGTGAGGATATTTCACTAATTTCATCGCCTGAATACACCGTCGAACTAAACGACCTTCAGGAAAATATCGCCATCAGTACGCTAGTTATGGTAAGTGCATCGCTGGCTCAAACGCCCATCCCTGGCGATTATCTCGCCATTATTGAGCTTTCAGAAGCGGGACAACCGATGCTTCTGGCCTGTGTGGAGGACGAAGGTACATCACGCAACTATGAATTAAACACCTCTGCACGGCAACCGGGCAGTGTGATGATTGCCGCGGCAGTCTTACGTGGCTCTTGCGCTTCGGGAACGATCATTAGTCTGGAACAGGCTGGGATTAATCTCTATAATCCGATCACTGCGGTTGACATGATTGGTGAACGGAATGGTTTCGTCGCCGGTAATGTGGCTTTTAACGTGAATGTTGCGGATTTGCCGAGTGCACAAGTGGCTTATCTGTATGTTGATGATACGCGGATCGCACAGGTTGCGGTGGATCGAAATGTCGAACTGACTCTGACAGCGAATCTTGATCGTATTTTGTTTACGCAGGAAACAGCGACAGAATTATCGGTTGTCTTTCGTATTGATGTGGTCAACGTCGCAGGGAGTGTGCTGGGCAGATGGATTCGAGAAGCGAATGCAATTGCCACACCTGATTATGCCATTCAGATTGAAGGGCTTCCCGGTGTAACAGAGGCTGATAGCAATCTAGTGATGGAAGTCAGTGGTGAATATCGTTTATCGGCGAGTGTCAACGAATTGCTTGCGGAAGTTGGCGATCAGCTGGCGTTAGTCGAAATCATTCCCGATGATGGACTGAATGCGGTCCGCGGTAGTCTGCGTGTTTTGGAAATCACGCCATCATCACCCTTAACTTATAACCTCAACACGGCGACTTCTCCTTCCGGATTATATCGCTTAGGTGTCGTTCTGCTTCGCACGCCGAATATACAGCGAGGGATGACAATCTCCTGCGAAAATTTATCTTTCTCAGGTGTTGTGGTTTGTGATCAAGAGATCATCGCGAGCAGTACACCGATCTTATTGAACGTTTTTAGCCCACTTACAGGGGTTTCGCTTGACAGTCCGCAAGGGTTTGTCGGTGGAGAAGTTACACTTCGCGTCCCGCTGGATAACTTCCCACAGACCGAGAACGTGAGCGTTTATCTTAATGAAGCGCAAATCGTCACCACGCAACAGGCTGAAGGAAATATTCTTCAATTAAGCTTCGATTTGAACGATACGCTTTTTGATGCCACCGCTGATGACTCACAGACTGTGGTCATACGGGTTGATTTACAGACGCAAATTACTCAAGAGCGACCTCTTGTTCTGGCACGTTGGGAGAGCACTTCACTTACGGCACTCGCCGTCCCGGACTATACCGGTGAGATTACAATTTCACCGCAACCGGATAATAATCAACTCATCAACGGAGACTATACCCTCACCGGTAGTCTTTCTGATGCGCCGGTCACAGAATTGGGGCATCGTTTAGCGTTGGTTCTCTTGCGGCTTGATGATCCCAATGGTGGTTATCGCATTCTGGAAACTAGCGAAGCGGGTGAGGCGATCACCTTTGATTGGAATACCGCTAGTCTGCTGACGCCGGGTTTGTATCGATTTGCTACAGTCGTCATTGATAGAAACGATAATCTGGTTGGTATCGATTCCTTGAGCGAAATCTGTGAATCCTCTGTGGCACAACGAAACGCCGGATGTTCACAGGTCTTGAACGTTTTTGAAACGCTCTCAAGCTTGCAAATCACACCAATTAATAACAATGCGGTGAGTGGTTCAGATGTCAATATTAGCGTTAACATTGCAGGAATACCGGGGGCGAACACGGTCATTTTCCGCATTCCTGATCTGAATGGCACATGGTTAGAATTTCCTGAAGCCGTAAGTAATTCTGACACAATTAGCATGACATGGGATGTGGAAGGAATTTACTTTGCAACGGATGCTGCGACGACAACACGTGATGTGGAGGTAGTTGCTGAAGTCTGGCGTATTAACGAGGCAGAGCGCATTTTACTCTCCCGTAATACACGGAATATCACAGTCCAGCGGTTGGTCAGTTATGCAGTCAGCTTTGAAAGTGTTCAAGGCAATGCACTCATCGACAGCCCGACAGAGTTCAGCGTGGTAATTGAGCCGGAACCGGTGCTTGGTCCGAACGACCAATTAATCTATTTTTACAGTCTTGGTGATGTTGAGTTATCACCCTCATCTTCTGATGGTTCGACAGTCACCATTGACCCCTCCGGCTTTATTACAGGACCGGGTAACTATCCGTTACAGGTTAGCGTCAACCTTGATACCACGCTTCTTGCGGAAGAGACGGTGACGGTTCGCCTTGTGGATACGACGAGCTTGCAACCCAGAGGCGATTTTTCACGGGAGCGACTGGTTGGTCGTAATACGCTTGAAGTGGACAATTACCCTGATGTGACCAGTATCGTCATTCGTTTTCAGCCAGAGGGGCAGAGCAATTTTGTCGATCTAGTCACCCCTGTGGATGTTCAAGATAGCGCCATTACAAGCGCGTCAATCAATCTCAACGATGCGACGATTTTTGACAATAGCGATGTGCGTGAATTGGACGGATTGCTCCAGATTGAGCTTCGTGATGCCGCTAACCAGCCCCTGTATCGATGGGTGGCCATGCGAACTATTGCCTATGACAATAGCCTTCCCATCTGGGTTGTGTTGCTGGTGGGTGTGGTCGTATTTTTCGCGGTAGGCGGTGTGTATATCGCCATCACACGTGATCTTAGGACGCGTTTCCGCTTCCGGAATAACCAGTACACAACCGTTTTCGGGGATGGCTTATTTGCCGTCTTTACACCACAAAGCAAAAGTGTTCCGAACGACTTTGTGCCACTGAAAAATAGCAAATATATGACCGTTGGACGTAAGATTTCAAATCCGTCACGGCGGGACCCACAACCTGATATCGCCTTCGCATCACGTGAGATTTCCCGCATTCTCGGACGGTTTACAGTGCGCAATGACGGGCGTCTGTACTTCATCGCCCAGAAAAATGCCCGTTATAACGTTATGATTAACGGGGTTCCTTTAGAAGAAGAATCGTCTGATAAATATAACAAAGGGGATTACTCCGTTTGGCTCGATGTCAACGACGAACTCGGCTTCGGGCGTACCGGCGGGTACCGTATTCGCCTTATTTCACAAGAACAACTTGACGATTTTATGCCACAGGGGGGCAATTAACAGATGGCAATTGACTATCCAGATGACCCGGTAGAACAAGCTGTGCCTTCTATAGAATCAAAAACCTCCGTTACAGATATACCTAGTGAGCCGGAGACGGACGGTCTTGAGCATTATTTTAATCGACCACCACGCATTCAACCCGCACTGCCGGTGAATGAAATTGAAGTGCCAGGCCCGCCGGAGATCCCTGAAGATGATGGAGAAGGCCCCGGCTGGGCGCGTATCATCCCGATGGTGATGACGATGCTTCCCACGCTGATGTATGCGGTCGCCATGTTGAGCTTTAATCCGGGGCGCGGTAGCTCGGCAATTGCCATCGTTCTGGTCAGGTTTGTTGGCCCGGTCGTTACGCTCGTCGTTACCCTGTTCTTTGGCCGACGCATACTCAATTATGCGGAGGATCTCCGTAAAGAACGTGCAGAACGTAAAGCCCGCGATATTCGTACAAATTATGAGAAGCGTCTCCGTCAGATTGAGATGGTGTTAGAACGCGAATATACGAATCAGCGCAGTATACTTCATCGTCTAAATCCCTCATTAGATGAACTGAAAGCACGCCTTCCTTATAGTAAAGGCCGTGATTTTATTTTCCCTGATCCCCGCCTCTGGGAACGACGCGCCACCGATCCTGATTTTCTAAATATCCGCATTGGCACGGCTTCGCTCCCTTCGTTTATACGGGTCAAGTATCCTGATCCTCTGGATTATTCATTACCTCCACGCCAGCGAGAGCGACACCTCTATGAAGCGATCCGGATTGGTAAGCGTTATGAAATGCTTCATGATGTTCCCATGACGATTGATCTAAAGGAACGTGGCGCAATTAGTGTTGTGGGGGATGAAGATAAGCGCTTATCGTTGATCCGTGCGATGTTGTTGCACCTCGTCGTCCATCATGCGCCGCAGGATGTGATGGTTTATATCATCGCACCGCATGACCGTGAAACCGGACGGCAACGCTGGACATGGACACGCTGGTTGCCCCATTGCAACGCTGATCGCAATGGTAGTAAGGGTGTGGGCGACTTAATCGCACGAGATGAAAATTCTTCACTGGAATTATTGGAGCGCCTGTTAAAAACGCTCAATCGCCGCCGCGAATATGCGGATGAAGGTGAACCCGAAGAGGGTAGTAACCAGCATATTGTCCTTATTATTGATGACTATACCGCCGCCATCAGTCAACATCCGGCAATTGCGAGTGTGTTGTCACAACCACAGACGCTTAAAGTGTCGGTGATCTTTAATAATGAAACCGTGCAAGATATTCCAAGCCAATGTACTGCCATGATCCGGTTGGATCTTATCCCGCCGGTTAGCCTGTGGTATGCGGAAATCGGCGCAGAAGGTAAAAGAATACCTGCGGCAGGCTGGGACATTCAGGATGATAAACCGATGGGGGAACCGCCCCTTACGCTTGATCAGATTGAAGAACGCAGTCGTTATCGCAATCAGGATACGCCAAATAAAATTACCAGCGTGATACGTCCCGGTGACCCGGCATGGTATGACGTTACGGGTGAAGATATGCCTGCGCCAACCGTCGATCAGTCTCCGCAGGATCTCGCTTTACAGGTCGCTGAACAACATCTCGCCAATATCCGCCTACGTGTACCGGGTTCTAGCAGGGATATGCCGCAGTATGTCGGGTTTCTGGACATGTATGGTGTAACACGGATTGAAGACCTTAACCTGAGTAATCGCTGGTTTGACAGTGATCGCAAAGATGTGCGCAAAGGCAAGTTTCCCTTACCCGTGCCAATTGGCATGTTCGAACGTAGTAAACAAATGAAATTTCATTTTCTGGAAGGGTTTGATGGACCGCATGGGTTGGTTGCGGGAACAACCGGCTCCGGTAAGAGTGAATATCTGCAAACCCTAGTCGGCGCGCTCGCAGTAGAGCATCACCCTCATTTTCTTGCATTTTTCCTCGTCGATTATAAGGGCGGTAGTTCGTTCGTCACGTTTAAACGGCTTCCTCATACAGTCGGGGTTGTCTCTGATCTTGCTCCCGGAGAAGCTCAACGCGCCTTAACCGCACTCAAGAGTGAGATCCAACACCGAAAAAGTGTTTTTGCGACAACCTCGCTTGAAGTTGATCGGAAGATCAAGGACATCATTGAATATCATAAGCTCTATGTGCGCTATATGCACCCGAATACTGAACGTGAATCGGGCGATGATGACGTAATCATCCCAGTAAAGATGGTGCCCATTCCACATCTGGTTATTATTATTGATGAATTTGCTGAACTGAAACAAGAATTGCCGCACTTTATGCCGGAAATGTCACGCATCGCACGTGTTGGGCGTAGTCTTGGCATTCATCTTCTGCTTGCGACACAGCGCCCTGCGGGATCGGTCAGCGAGGAAGTTCGCGCAAACTCGCAATCTGCGGTGTGTTTGCGTGTGCGCTCGGTGGCGGATAGTCGGGATATGATCGGCGTCTCTGATGCGATGTTTTTGCCCAACGACATTCCGGGGCGTGGCTTCATCAAATCGGGTAGTAATCAACCAGTGATGTTCCAATCCGGCTATATGGGCGACAAGTACGACCCGAGCCGTGAAGCGCGTTACGATATCCAACATGGCGATAGCAAATTTTCGATCTTTTGGTCGTCAGATGTAAACAGTGATCATCCCGATCAAGAATATGAATTTGAAGTTTCCAGCGCAAATATTGTCAGCAACGTTGAACTGAAATCGAGCGCTAATGATGAAGAACAAAACGTAGAGCTGGTGCGTAAAGGTGGAACGGTTGTCGAGCGTCTGGTTGAGTACATTGTTGAATATACCAACGAGTTACCCGATTATCAGCCTTTGCCACAATTATGGCAAGAACCCTTACCGGAAGACCTTGCATTAGATCATACATTGGCACGCAGAGAGTTCGAGCGACTAGATGAAATTATCAGCAGGTCACAAACTGGGCGAGGTGAGCCGGTTGAAGAGTCCCTTGACAATTTACTTGCTCTACGGACTGCGCTGATCGAACAGGAACCTGATACTGAGGAGGATGGGACAAAGTCCGGCGTAGATGAAACAGTCGTTGCGCGCCGTTTCTCGTGGAAATGGAATTCCGAACTGTGGGATAACAATCCTGTGGGAATGCGTCTATTAATCGGTTTATTGGATGATCCGGCGAATCGTCGTCAGGAATTATGCGAGATTAACTTCAATGAACCGCTTGAACGGGGGCATCTGGTGGTCTATGGTGCGCCTAGCACAGGGAAAACCACGTTACTTCGCACGATCATTTCCGGAATGGCACAATACCATAGCCCGTGGGAAGTTCATTTCCACATTATTGACTTCGGTGTGAACAATGCCCTCCGCCCGATGCAAGGGTTTCCACATGTTGGGAATTACATCACTCCGGCAGATGAACCCCGTATGCGCCGTCTCCTCAATTGGTTACAAATCATCTACCGTGAGCGACGCGCACAGGACATTGTGGACATCTACGCGCATAACCGCAATGCGGTTGCAGAGGGGAAATACGATCAGGTGATCCCCATTCTGTTTATCGTCATTGATAACATCCGTGAATTTTTGGACGTTTTTGGTGAGGGATTGCCACCACAGGCGGAAATCTTGCAAAATATCGCGCAGGATGGCGTGAATATCGGGATGGTATTGGTGATGTCGGCAGGAAACGCCTATTCAGAAATTCCTTCCCAGATCGTGCGGTCGATCCAGTATCGTATGGCGTTCCGTATGAATGAAGATGACCAGATGCAAATGGTGGTGGGTGGTCGCCCGCCCTACTTAAGCGTGGAAGCCCCTGCCGGACGGAGTATGTGGCGTGGTTCTCCCCCGCTTGAGGTGCAGGTTGCCCAGACGGGACAGGGGACAACGTCCGCCATTATGTCGGCATTGGTCAAAATGGGGCAAGACCTTGAATCTGCCGCGATGGAGCATCAAGCCTATGCGCTTGAAGACAAACGCCCCTATGACATTGGTGATCTATCCAGCGAATTCAATGTCTATGATGCCGAAAATGGAAAGCCTCGTCTCCATCGCTTATTGCGGCGCAGAAAAACCGAGCAAAGTCGTGGCATCGACACCTTCTCCATCCCATTGGGGCAATCCTATGGTAATCTTCAACTGTTCACTGCCGATCTGCATGATGTGGCTGGCAATATCTTTGTGATCGGTCGACGTAAAACGGGTAAAACGACCATTTTGAAGAATCTGGTTGTTCAAACCAACTGGTTGTATTCACCGGAAGAAGTCACAGTCTATCTGTTAGCGCCGAGTGGTCGTAGCGAACTTAGTGAAGTTGCTCATATGCCTACCGTTTATCAGAATAAACTTCTCCACACCATGAAGGATATTCAATCTGTTCAGGAACACATTAAGCACATCTATGAAGAGCGTGCTGAGTCAGAGGGTGAATTTGACCGGCGCATTCTTGTGCTGATTGACGATGCACATGAATTCTTCAATAACGAAACCGAACTATTCCGTTCCAAACTAAATAAAGCTATGACCAAAGAAGAAGAGAAAATTCCACAAACTGTCGCTCATCTTGGCACATTCTTTGATGATAACTGGGTACAAAAAGGGCCTGAACTGGGTATCCACTTTGGCACAAGTTATCTGTTTCAGGCTATTCGTGGCGCGAACCCCATTTCGCGGAACGCTTCTGCATTTTTGTTTCAGTTAAAGCAACAGGCGGTAACATGCGTGACCGGCTATAAAAATGCTCCCCTGTTTGTAGAAAACTATAAAGTCTTTGAGAAGGCGCGAATTGATTTCGACGTTCCCGGACGTGGCTTCGCTTATTTGGAGGGAGATGAAGCCGATGTGATTCAATTCTTGAACGTGACACCAGATAATCAGATGATTGAAAACGTGGAGACTGTATAAATGGTACCTGTAGCATCCAAATTTACAGATCATCAAGAGATTGTGATTGTTTTTGATGACGAACCCTTGCGCTTCTGGTTACCCAAAGATCGACCGTTAAGTCATCTACTCGATGCTATTGTTGAGGCTTCTCCCTTCAAACAATCGACGGGCGGACAAACCTTCGACCTTCAAATTGAGGGCGTGAATGAAGTGCTTGACTTGACTCTGGATTTAAGACGATACGCATGGATCGGGCAACAGAGGTTAAGGCTGG
Organism: Aggregatilineales bacterium; assembly: GCA_040219275.1. GTDB lineage: Bacteria > Chloroflexota > Anaerolineae > Aggregatilineales > Phototrophicaceae > JAVJSU01. The sequence continues at coordinate 23,363 of JAVJSU010000022.1, forward strand.
TGCGTCGTAATTTGCCCGATGTCTATCTTCAATTCCGCGATATGAAGGGGAACGAACGTAGTAAGTCTATCTTTGGTAATATGGTCATCGGTTACTCGCGTGATGAATACATCCCTGATCTTGATATTCGTGAAATTGCACAGGGGGATTGGGTGGATGGTATTTCAAGAAAACATGCGCGTATTTTAGATGTGTACGGACAGTATCGTCTGCAAGTGTTACATGAGAATGGCGTGGACGCGGGTGGCACCCACTATGAACAGGGCGAAGTTATCTCTTTGCGCAATGGGATGGAGTTGGTTTTTGTAAAAGTGGTACTGCGCGTGATTGTTGCTAAACGTGTTTAGCTATGTTCTTTACATCTATTATGCAACAGTTGTGCTAATAGGTATCAATACAAAATATTAACTTGACATAATTTTACAATCCGTACTATTCTTAGAATAGGGCTAAATTTTCTTTAGTTTTAGTATGCTAAAGTATTAGATTGTGTCCGTAATTGGGCATAACGATGGTATTTGTTGCAATAAAGCACATCAGCCAAATTCATTACAAGGAGACCACAGTGGCAGATCAAATACGATTGCAATACGATGACATGAACCAGATCAGCGCAAAGTTTGCAAATAGCGCGGATGTCATTCAGGAACTCATCAACCGATTAGTTAATCAGATAGGTGAACTTCAAGGTGGGGCATGGATCGGTCAAGGTGCAGATGCCTTTTATTCAGAAATGGAAGAACTTGTCTTGCCTGCTGTTCGCAAGTTGTCTGAGGCGCTTGAAACCAGTGGCACCCTCACCCAGCAAATTGTACGGACAGTACAAGATGCTGAAGAAGAAGCCGGTTCTTATTTTGCTCAGAACATTTAGCCAGAAATCATAAATCAACTTTTATGCGACGGGAGTAGTAAGCAATGACAGATTTTCGTATAGAGATTGAACCTGTTGAGCAAATGCGGGATTTGTTTACCGCAGGTGCCGACCAGCTTGAAGATACCCTTTCGGAATTGCGAAATATAGTGAATATGGCCAGCGAAGGACAGGCATTCGTTGGTGATGGTGGCAATGCATTCGTTGATGCGTTACTGAATGTTTTGTGTCCTCGTGTGAGCACAATGACCGAAAAGTTTCGTGAGGTTGCATCAGATCTACAGGGTGTTCTTGATATTGCGAGTAACAAAGACATGAACGCCGCCACCCGTTTTCGTGATTAGTAACCATACACCCTATAGATAAGCGAGGTCTAGTAACACTATGTCAATTTTTAACTATGTTCTGGGTGAAGTGCAGGATGTCGTCCGTGAAATTGTTTCAAAGACTGAAGAAGTTCAGCAGGTTATGGATACCATTGAGAATGGGGTGAATCCCCTTGAAGGTGGGTTGTGGACAGGTGGTGGTGCAGATGCCTTTTATGAAGAGGTTCGCACCCGTCTCATTCCTGAAATTACAGCATTGATTGCCTCAATTGGCGGTTTTCAAACCAGCATTGTTCGTTCTGAGGATCGGGTCATTCAGGCAGATAATGAAGTCACCCGTGTGGTTGATGATCTGCGTGGATTGTACGAAGAAATCAACATTTAAGTCGCTGTTTACTTGCCCGATTTGAAAGGATGATAACCCATGTCACAAGATGTTAGTATTGATTATGATGCTGTTGAAGCGATGGCTCAAGGTTTTGATACCTCCGCAGATGTGATGAAAAGTGTTGCTAATGCTTTAGAAATTGCGATCAATATTCTAAAGATTAGTGCTCTGCTTGGCAATATTGGTGCGGCGGCGATGGCACGTTACCTTGAAGGCATTAAACCAAATCTTGAACGCCTCGCGGCAACGTGTGAAGAAATGTCCGGCGATTTAAACTCCGCAGTGGCTTATTATCGAGATGGCGATACAGAAGCTTCTCAGAAGTTTGTTGTTTAATTACGGTAAATCTACCGTTAGCTTCGTCGCATTCATGAGCTACCAGGGATCATGAATGCGACCCTCATCATTGAGGTCATCAAGGATACGAACGAGGGAATCGCTTATGGCCGAGCATATTCGCGTTGAGTATGAGCAATTGACTGAAATAGCAAAACGCTTTGCCTTGCAGGCAGACCAGACAGATCAACTTATTGCGCGGCTTTCTCATCAGATGGATGAGTTAAGTACAGGGGCGTGGATCGGACAGGGGGCGGATGCGTTCTATGATGAAATGGAAACGCTCGTTTTTCCCGCGTTAGGAAAGCTTTTTGTTGCACTTGATGAAAGTGGCGTGACCTTCGGCACCGTTGCTCAGATTTTTGCTGATGCAGAAGATGACGCTTCTAGACTGTTTGGTGATACCTATCATGATTCCGGAACGAACCAGAACTTATCTACCGACCGACCTCCCAAAATTCTCTCGGATAGAGAACTTGTGGATGGCGGTGTTTATTACCTCAATGAGCACGGTCAATGGGTCGAATTTGCGGGTGGCGATGCTGATTATGTCTATGTTGGCGGGGTCGGTACAACTCCCCAAGGGTTACGCGATAATCTGGAGAGTCTACAAAAGTACAATCCCGACCGCATGATTGTTTCTGTCTTCAATGCCTCAGATGACTTTTTGTCTGATTCTGGACAAGCATTTGAAGACAACTATGAAGGTGAAACTGACGGGCTATCACCCAGTCAAAATGCCGCAACACAAGGTCTAGTAAACCTGCTTCGTGCTGATTTAGCCGATGGCACCCTTGATATGAATTTGGATGGCTATAGTCAGGGTGGCGCGATTGTTGCTAACGCGCTGAATCGCCTTGTGAAAGAAGAACATCTTTCGCCCGATCAATTAAGCAATCTAAGCGTGACCACATATGGTTCTTTCGGTACCGATTATCCTGTTGGCGCAAATTATACGCATATCATACATTCAACTGATCCCGTACCATTTATCGCGAATCTGACAAATTCACTCAATGGAGATGATAGCCCTGATCAAACATGGGAATATCACAAGAATGTCACCATCGTTCAGCGTCTGCCAAGTTTTGAGTCCGGTGCCGCAATGATGACACACGACTTAGATACCTATCTGGAAAGTGCCAATGGAAAGACGATGAGTGATGATTTCGTCGAAGTCGGCCAAGGTATTGTTAATACGGTTACAGATGTGGGTGAGGGGCTGATTAATCGTGGAGGAGCCATTTGGAATTCAATTACTAGGGGGACGCTACTTTGATACAACGAATGCGATTTGTTGGACCCGGTTTTACTCTACAAGCTCCTACGAATTGGTTGGTAATTTCTTCTAATGAGAACCAAACGGTGTGGCTTTCTCCACCGATCACGCAAGATAATCGGCAACATGCCAACTTGGGGCTAATGATTGCACAGATTGTAGAAGACATTACCCCGGAACAATACATGCAACGCACTTTAGAAAGTCAGGTGAATACCTATAAAGATTTCCAGATATTGAGCGAAAACCAGATTTCTGCGAATACCGGAGAAAGCGGCATTTATGTACAGATGTCGTGGTATAACGAACGTGAAGATCTTTTTGTCACTCAATCACATTTCTATTTTGCGAAAGAGAATAAGGTCTATCTGTTTGTGGGAAGCCGCCCGACGGAACTCCCTGAAGAACAGGCCGGTGAAATAGATGGTCTTTTTCAGAGCATGATCGATAGTCTCAATTTTGAAGAAATACCGCTGTTTAGTTGAGTGCAACGTCGCACTATCGTGCTCAATGTCCGATTAAGTTATTGATGGTATATGTAAGGAGGCGATAGCGTTTCGCAAGGTGGAGCGCAATCAATATGGCTGGTGAACACATTCGCATTGAGTATGACACTTTAGATGAGTTTGTTCGCAAATTCGGCAATCAGGCTGATCTCACTGAAGTCCTCTATTCGCGCCTCTTTCAGCAGATGGAAGAATTGCGCGGTGGGAGCTGGATTGGGATTGGTGCAGATGCGTTTTATGAGGAAATAGAAGTCCTCGTCTTACCATCCGTAGAAAAACTATTCGTTGCTCTCCAAGAAAGCATGTACAAATTCCGCCAAATCTCCGATATGTTTGCTGAGATGGAAGCCGATGCCGCATCATTATTCGCCCAAGATTACGACATAAGTGGTATTTTAAGAACTTTGGGTAATTCTGGGGCGTTTATGTCGTCAGCGAATTTTCTTGGCGGAGAGATACTGGATACATTGATAGAATACGGTGGCATAAAACTCATGGGACAGTTGGCATCCATGACCACCACCCAAGAGGGTTTTGAGAGTGTATTAAATTTTATTGAAAGTGGAAAATTTGCAACGGGAGTTACGTTATTTAAAGGCGTGGGTGGTGGTTTACTGGATTTCGCAATGGGTGGGGAATACACGGGTGACGAGTTACTTGTCCAAACAACCAGCGGCGTTGTTCAGGCATTTCTGTTACCACCCCAAGTAGGCTTAGTCAATTCTGGCGTACAGATTATTGGTAATCTAATGGCAGAAGGGGCTATTGCTTTTGCACCGGAACTCGCTAATGGAGACCCTATTTTAGCACAGCAGATTGAAGGGACAGCCGGACGCTTACAAGATGCACTGGATGCGGCAGATGTTGACGCACGTATAGATGGTGTAGTGGAATCAGTGTTTGAAGGTGATCTTAATGGTGTGGTCAACGAAGGTGCAACATTCTTGTGGGGTGTTGGCGGGACAATTGTCGAAGGGGGAACGCTAATTGGAGAGGTTGGGACAGGTATTGCAAATCGCATTGCCGACAACACGCAGATTGATGAGACCGTAGGCGAAGTTGCTAATTGGGCGGGTGATCGTGTCAATGATGTCGCCAACTTCTTCGGATTTTGACCTATATTTAGAATCTTAAGGGATTAGAAAAATATGACAGATCAAGAAGCAACACAAGAAACGCTCCGTTTAGATTTACGTATCAGCGAAGATGAGCTTAGTTTCCTGTTACGGGCACTAGGTATTGGTGCACTACCGGGGTATAAGCCATCCGATTCTTTCGACGAAACCCGCGCACAGGCGGCACTCAATAGCCTGTTAGCGCGTCAATTTGTTCAACAAACGGACGATTATCTGGAGATTGATCAAACAATTGCCGCGCTCGTTGGTGGAGGGGCAACAACCCAGCGAGTTCTAACTGTGTTAAAAGATACACGCGCCGAGCGAAGCAATCACTGGTTTTACTTAATCCCACAGTTCACTATTTATCATAGTTCACCTGATGCCGGTGTTCATCGTTTCCAGACTGTCCCGACTGGTATGGAGCTTATTGTCCGTTTAAACGATATTATTGATCTGGATCTTACCGATAATCAGGTCGTGAATATTGCCCCGTATCTTGTTGACAAGCGCCTCTATGATGACGCGATTACCTATCTGAATGCCAACAATCCGCAAGCCGCAATGATGCTCCTTGAAGATCATAATGTGCCGGAAGTTTATGCCAATTCCATCGTCAATTATGAACAGCGGACGATTATCATGCTGGTTCAATCTCAAGAGGAAAATACGGTGGGTGCTCCATTGCTGGTCATAAAGGCGGAAGACGGTTTTGTGACTGTTTTACCTGAAGATGAGGGAACCATGTTACTCTTCTCTATCAAAACGGGACAAGCTGTTCTGGATGAGGTTGCAGAGTTGATGGGATAGTTGCGCATTACTCCTCAGCTGAGAAATGCAACGCCGCCAGCATCCCGTGCGCGCTTCCGTAAATGGTGACATATTCGGCAAGCGCTTCGTCGGAGCGCTAAAGAGTTTCGAACGTGAGCGCATTTACATACTATCCTGATTGCTAGGTGTACAGTCCCAAAGTGAGATGGGACGGATCAGCAGTAAATTTGTCAGGATGTTCTTGCCATTGCTGATAGATATATTCGTAAGGAATTAGTCCTTTCAATGCCTTAAGACGCTTAGCAAAGTTATATGCCATGA
>JAVJSU010000023.1:0-354213 GCA_040219275.1 Aggregatilineales bacterium
GCTGTGCTCCGCACCATTGCACTGAATCTACTCAAACAGAATAAAACCAAGAGCAGTTTGAGGCAAAAACGTTTCCGCGCTGCAATGGACAATTCATTCTTGTTGCAACTGCTCACTCGAATTTGATGCGATTACCCTGAAACACGCGATTGAAAAATATGAAAGTGACACGAAATACGTTACAATCTAAAGTGACTTTCAAGGAATCAACAACTGACCTACAGCAGTCAACCTTGAAAGAAATTGCGGAAATGTCGCTTGAGGCTTTCTGGAAACAAGAAAGCCGGTACATCAATCAAGTGTTGCACCGGCTTTTAGGCAAGAAGCGTTTATTGCTTCTTGATGGAGAAATCATAGGTGTAGCTGAAGTAAACCGCAGGCAACGGTTGCACACCTAGATTTAACACACAATTACCAACCACGTTTACCCATAAATAGGTTGTCTTCTGTAACATTAATGCCGACCATCGCTTCACCCAGACCACGGCTGACATTCGCAAGAATTTCAGCGTTATCAAAATGGGTGACAGCTTCAACAATGGCTTTCGCACGTTTGGCGGGGTCACCACTCTTGAAAATGCCTGAACCCACGAACACTCCGTCCACGCCAATTTGCATCATCAGGGCGGCATCGGCGGGGGTTGCAACCCCACCAGCGGCGAAGTTCACCACAGGCAAACGCCCCAGTTTTGCTGTCTCGACGACCAATTCATACGGCGCTTGAATATTCTTAGCGTAGGTGAAAAGTTCGTCTTCGTCCATGGTGGTTAAGCGGCGGATTTCACCATTTACAGTGCGTGCATGACGGACGGCTTCTACCACATCGCCGGTACCTGCTTCGCCTTTGGTGCGGATCATTGCCGCGCCTTCATTAATACGGCGTAACGCTTCACCGAGATTACGGCATCCACAAACAAACGGAATTTTGAACTTACGCTTGTTGATGTGATGTTCTTCATCCGCAGGGGTGAGGACTTCGCTCTCATCAATATAATCAATGCCGAGTGCTTCCAGAATTTGCGCTTCCACAAAATGACCGATGCGTGCCTTCGCCATGACCGGAATGCTCACAGATTTCATGATCCCTTCGATCATATCGGGGTCACTCATGCGGGAAACGCCGCCATGAGCGCGGATGTCTGCTGGAATACGTTCTAGCGCCATGACCGCTACCGCACCGGCATCTTCTGCGATTTTAGCTTGATCGGGTGTGACGACATCCATAATAACGCCGCCCTTAAGCATCTGGGCTAAACCGCGCTTGACATTCTCCGTTCCGGTTTCGCCGAAATTTCCGTTTGTACCATTACTTCCATTTGTACTCATTGTTCGTCCTTGAAATTGATTGTTGTCTATTTACATTAAGGGTAGGTTTCTGAAGACCAAACCAATATGACCATGTGAGTCCAATGATAGCAAAGCGAGATGAGTGATTCTAGTCCCTGTCGTCAGGATGGAACACCTACTTTCGCCAGAAGCAACGCAAAATCCACGATGCTGTTTATCCTAAATACATTGAAACACGCTATTAGGTGTATACTTAACCTACACTACCGTAACAGGTTTGGAACAATCCCAATTTATGACTGAAAAACAAGCCTTTGACTGGAAAACGTTGTGGCAAGATATTGATTTTGACGACGATGCACGCCAAAAAGAGGCGATGCAAGCACGTTTAAAGCAACGTGCCAAACAATATGCCGCGCCGATAAATACCGAGCAAATTGATTCGGATAGTACGCAAACTGTGCTGACATTTGAACTCGGCAGTGAAATCTACGGCGTTCATGTGAAACGCGTGCTCGCGATTCGTGTTGCGCCGCGCATTACGCCTGTTCCCGGAACACCTGAGTTTTATCGTGGCGTGGTGAATTTGCGTGGGCGAATCACCACTGTGATGGATTTGCGGTATTTTTTTGATGTCGGCATGGATGAAAAATCTGCACCCGGAGAGTTGGTCGTGGTGAACGCACAGGGTCTGGAAATTGGCTTGCTGGTGCATCATGTTCAGGGCATCAGGGATGTGCGGAATGCCGAAATCGAAGCCACACATACCATTCGATATGCGCTAGGTGTGACCAAAGATCATCTTGTTTTACTCGATGTAAACGGTATGTTTGAAGATGAACGCCTCGTGATTGGCGGTACAGATGATTAACCATGAGTGTAAATCAGAGCAACTCTGCACGAAGTACTCTTTTAACTTTAACGAAATCAACAATCAGGACGAGAACTTATGGCTGATGTGACAGCGGAACAACATCGTCAGAACGGAAGCACTTGGTCACGTACTCTGGCTTTATTGGGCAACGGGGTCGTCTTAGCAACGGCTGTTGCCGCCTTTGTGCCTATATTTGTGCTTTCATTGATCCTTTATGTCAGTATGGATGAGATTGGTCTGGTGATAATGTCAGCGCCGATAATCGCTTTCGGACTGGGCATTATTTTTGGCTTGATGGTCTATAACTTTAGTTATCGCGGGATAGATAGCGCATTGAATGGTTATGTCGAAATTCTGGAGCGCGTAGCGAATGGCGATCTGCGAGAACGTTTGGACGTGCCGGAACTTGACATCAACACACATGAAGGGCGCATCATTGTTCGGCTTGGGCAATCCATCAATCGTATGTTGGATCGGCTACAGGGGTTGGTGACTGAGATCACGAAAGCTATGTCCCGCCTTGATGCTGATACACAATCCATTCTGGAAGCGACCTCTCGCCAAATTTCGATGGCAAATGAGCAAGATGCCGTCGTCACCGAAACCACCGCAACCGTGAACGAAGTTCGTGCAACGGTGACAGAAACCGCCGAACGGGCGCAAAGTGTTGCGGAAACCGCGCAGGTTTCTGTTGATATTTCACGCGGCGGTATTGATGCGGTTACAGAAACTGTTGAAGGTATGGAGACGATCCGTCGCCGTGTGGAAGACATTGCCGATAATATCCTCGTGCTTTCAGAACATACCCAGCAAATTGGCGAGATCATCGCTACCGTAAACGCGCTCGCCGATCAGTCGCGTATGCTGGCGCTCAATGCAAGCGTCGAGGCGGCGCGTGCGGGTGAAGAGGGCAAGGGTTTTGCTGTTGTGGCGATGGAAGTGCGTAACTTAGCTGACCAAAACCGTGATGCAACGGTGCAGGTACGTGAAATTCTCGGCGAGATTCAACGCGCGACCAATTCCGCCGTGATGGTGACGGAAGAGGGTAGTAAAGGCGTGGATACGGGTCAGGAACTCGTGAATGCGGCGGGTGGGTCGATCCGTGACCTTGCCAGCGCGATTGAAGAAGCGGCGATGGCGGCGATGCAGATTGCGGCGAGTACCCGTCAGCAAACCATCGGCATGGATCAACTGACGCAAGCAATGCGGACGATTAAGCATTCCACGACAGAAACGGTCAGTAGTACGATGCAGGTAGAAGCGAGTGTGCAACGTCTGCGTGATGCGGCGAATCGTGTGAATGATCTCATCGCTGGATTGAATGTATAGGAGATGATGTGGCAGACGCGTTCGATAAACGCCGCGCATCTGCCGCTTGATTGATATGAAACGACGACAAAGACGGCGCTTACTGATCCTGTTCATCCTGTTGTTGATTTTCTTCATTGTGACCTATAGTAGCGGTGAAGCACAGGACATCATTATGAATAGCGGAATAATCATAAATGTAAACGGTGTGAGTGGGTGAGTATGGGTGATTCCGAATTACTGAGCATATTCTGGGATGAGGTCGGTGAATATCTGGAAGTCCTGAACAATGGACTGCTCCAGATTGAGATGATCGACGCGAAAGACCTGCAAGCACGGCATGACCTCCTGCGGGAGATGAATCGCGTGGCACACAGTATGAAAGGTGCGGCGCGGGCGGTGGGCATCGGCGTTATCGAGACCATCGGGCATTATATGGAAGAAGTCTTCGGCGCGATCCAAAAAGACACGATGACCCTTTCGCCGGATGTCGCTGATACGCTCTATGATGCGCTTGACCTCGTGACCAATGTGACGCAGGGTGACGAGAATGATGACGAAACTGTGCAGGAAATTCTAACCAACCTTGAGCGCCTTATTATCTTAGCGCCTCCGGCAGATACCACGCATGATTCGCATGAGATGGAAGTGGTGGAAATCGCATCTGCTGATGAGGATGATCTTGTGGATGATGACGAAATTGATGATGTGGTCGTCGAGGAAGTGTTTCGGATGCGGGATGAAGCCGTCCCAATGCGTGAGACGGGCATGTTTCAGGTCACAATTGACCCGGCTTCGTCGTCAAAACCGATGTCTGCCCGTTATGAGCCTCCACCGGAATTACAAACCCTGAATGGTGGATTCACCACGACGGATATGAGCACGCTAGTGATGCGTCCGGCGGAGGAAACCGTGCGGATTACCGTTAGCAAGTTGGATCGGCTGATGGAAGAAGCGACGGAATTGCTCATCGCACGGATGCACGGTGAGGAGCAACAACGCAATATTAAAGAGACGCGCCGGTTGATTAATCGCTGGCAAAAAGAATGGCGTGGCGTGCGTGCGGCTTATATTCGCACGGTACGACGCTTGCAGGACGAAGGCGCACATAATAGTGAATTGCCGATTTTGCTCAAATTTCTCGAGTTTAATCAGCGTATGTTGACGGAAACTGCCCGCCAACTGCAATTGTTGTCGCAATCGACTATTCAGAACAACACCCATCTGAATACGCTTTCAGAACAGCTTCAGGATGACATCAGCGGGATGCGTATGATGCCATTTGAGACGATTATCGGCGGTTTTCAGCGGATGATGCGTGATCTTGCGCGGGATACGCGTAAACAGCTTCAGCTTGATATTGAGGGCGCGGCGGTTGAGATTGATAAAAGCGTATTGGAACAACTCAAAGACCCGCTGATGCACCTGTTGCGTAACGCCATCGATCATGGTATCGAATCGCCGGAGGATCGACAATTACACGGCAAATCACCCATCGGGCATATCAAAATTGAGGTTGAACAGCGCGGTAGTGAAATTATCGTCCGTGTGATTGATGATGGACGGGGCATCAACCCTGATTCTGTGCGTAAAGTGGTGGTTGAGCGTGGCATCATGAGCGAATCCGACGCGTTAGCGTTGAGTGATGAAGATGCCCGAATGTATATTTTCCAATCAGGCTTATCCACATTGGACAAAGTGACCTCGTTGAGTGGGCGAGGTATTGGTATGGACATCGTGCGTGACCGTGTGGAGAGTTTGCGCGGGCGGGTGAGCTTACATAGTGTGGTCGGGCAGGGGACGACGACGACCTTGAGTGTCCCCGTGTCGCTCACACGAATTCGCTGTGTGTTGTTGCGGGTCGGGGAGCAACATCTGGCTGTGCCGTCCGCAATGGTCATTCGTATGGGCGAATTTAGTCGTGATGAAGTATTTACGGCAGAGGGGCGGGAAATGGTGCTGATTAATGAGCGTCCTACGCCTTTAGCCTCATTGGGGCAAGTCCTGAATGTGCCGTCTGCAAATGCGGATGAACTCGTGAACATCATTACTTTGCAGGCAACGGATCGTCTGGTTGCGTTTGAAGTGGACGAATTACAAACCGAACAAGAATTGGTCTTGAAGCCACTCGGTCCTGAATTGGCGCGTGCTCCGTATGTGGCAGGTGCGGCACTGCTGGGAACGGGTGATGTCATTATCGTGCTGGACGCGAACGATCTGATCCGCAAAGCAACCGGCGCGGCAATCCCACGTCGGCGGGCATATATCACCGACACATCCGAAGTGGCAACCCGTCGTTTGCGGGTGCTGGTCGTTGATGATTCGATTACGACGCGCACACTGGAAAAGAATATTTTGGAGACGGCTGGTTTTGAAGTGCATGTTGCGTTTGATGGTGTTGAAGCATGGCATACACTGTCCGAGTATGATTTTGATCTGGTGATTAGCGATGTCGAGATGCCCAATATGACGGGTTTAGAACTGGCGGCGAAGATCAAATCAAGCGGGCAATACCGGCATATTCCGGTCATTTTGTTGACTTCATTGAGTAAGCCGGAACAGCGCGAAGCTGGTTTACGGGCGGGCGCAGACGCATATCTCGTCAAGTCACGTTTCGATCAGGGTGAGTTACTGGCGACGATTCAATCGGTTGTATGAACGGTTGTCTAAACAAAACCCCACATTATTGAGGTGTTGACTTCATTAAGAGGCGTTACACTGTAATTACTGCAAGAGTGTTAATCAATCGCTTGCAAAGTTTAGTTTTGGTATCGAGTTGGATAGAATGTCTTCAGATATGCGTATTTGCTATTGCGGACTGCGCTAAAGTACGGATGATGGTAGATAGGCGTTTCGTTTGAATATTGAAAGCTGATCTTGTATGGGTAATAGCGAGAGTTCTGCTATCGCGAATATGCAAGCAGAACAGTCCAAAGAGGCTACTCAAGGAAATATACGGGTGATGCTTGCTGAAGATAGTATGACCATCCGCCGTCACCTTGCCACCATGATTAACGAAACACCCGGCTTGCAGGTTGTTGGCGAAGCGCGTGATGGACGCGAAGCCCTGTTGATGGTGCCGGAGTTAAAACCGGATATTATTTCGATGGATGTAAGGATGCCGGGGATTGATGGGCTAGAAGCAACACGGCGCATCATGGAGGCATATCCAACCCCGGTTGTGATCGTCAGTGGCCTGGTGGAGACAGAGGTTGATCTGTCTTTTCAGGCATTAGAGGCGGGCGCTTTAGCTGTGGTGGAAAAGCCACCCTCGCGCACAGACCCTGCCTTTGATGACAAATATCGCCATCTGATTAAAACATTAGTGGCGATGTCGAAAGTCAGTGTTGTCAGGCGGGGCAATACGAAGCGTTTGCAAACAGATGTGACGCGGGAAACACGGCAGGTGAGCCAACCCCGTAAATCACCGGAGATTATCGCCATTGGCGCGAGTGCGGGTGGTCCGAGTGCATTAGGCAAATTAATTGGTGATTTTTCATCCAATTTGCCCGTGCCGGTGGTGATTGTTCAGCACATGCCGAATGAGTTTATGAGCGGATTGGCGCGCTGGCTGGAGAAGATGAGCAGTTTGCCTGTCACCGTGATTGAAAATGACATGGTTTTGCTCCCTGGTATGGTACACTTAGCTCCGGGAAAGGCGCACGTTCGTGTCGTTCGATCGCGCAATACATTAAGAGCGCGTCTAATTTCAGAGCAAGGTACATATAAGTATTGTCCGTCGGTGGATGTGCTGTTTGAATCCGTCGCGGAAACCTGTGGCTCGGCGGCGATTGGGCTGATCTTAACGGGTATGGGAGATGATGGGTCGGCGGGCTTACTACGAATGCGGGAAGCAGGTGCACGCACCTTCGCCCAAAATCAAGCGAGTTCGATAGTCTTTGGAATGCCGGGCGCGGCGATTGAGCGCGGAGCAGTCGAACAGGTTTTGCCTTTAGCAAGTCTTTCGACAGTTATATCGAATCTGGTGTAAACTAGCCATAGGTAGGGTTAAGTTATGGCTTTAGAAGTCCTTTTAGTAGAAGACAGTAAAACACAGGCGGCACAGATCAAAGAAACGCTAGAGAGCGTGGGTTTGCGTGTTCGTGTCGCATATGATGGTCCTGATGGTATCCGTGATGCAATTGAGAATCCGCCTGCGCTGGTTGTTTTGGATGTAAAACTGCCAACAATGGATGGTTTTCAGGTGTGTCGCCGTTTAAAGCGTAATCCTGCAACGCAAGATATTCCGGTGATTATGTTGACGGAAAAAGCAGGACCAAAAGCAACGATGTCTGGTTTGCGTGCTGGCGCGGATGATTATATCCCTAAAGATATTTTCGCCTCAGAGCATTTGATCGGGACATTGCAAGAATTGGGAATTTTGGAATAAAGGTTTAACCACAAGGGCAGGGTAAATGACTACACCTTCAGGTCCTTATCACATGCGACCTCCGATTATGTCGGTAAAGGTTGAGGACAGCATGGATATTATGATTGTGCGTGATACTGCCCGGCGGGCTTCTAGTTTGCTGGGTTTTACGCCTGCACATCGGGCGCAACTCTCCACTGCCGCCGCTACACTTGCAGAACTTGTCCTCAAAACTGGAGAGGCACATACGATCCATCTTAACGGTGTCATCAATGGTGCCAAAACTGGCTTACAAATTTCTTCAGAGACCCCGTGGCTAGCGGGTGTTTCTGCGAATAATGTGCTGGTGGCGTTGCGATCAAAATTAGGTGATCTGGTGGATGAAATTTTGTTGCAAGGTGCAAATCCGCCGACGATTATTGTCGTTATGTGGCTAGATAGCTCACGCGCACGCGCTGACGATTATGACGACGACTCAGAGTAAAACACTTCCGATCCTCACCTTCACGATTGGCGAGCAGTATTATGGCTTGCCAATTGAGCGGGTGGTGGAAGTTGCAACCATGGTTGCGCTTATCAGAACACCGTCAAGCAATCCGGCGGTGATTGGCATTGTCAACCGACACGGTTCGGTCTTGCCAATGCTAGATTTACGGCGAATTTTTGCTGATGAATCCTCCGTGATTACGGACGCAACCCTGTTCATCGTCGGGCAATTTGAAGATCAACAGGTCGGCTTACTTGTTGATAGCATTGAGCAGGTGGAATATGTCGCCAAAACGCAAATGCGGCTTTCTGCGGCGGCAGGAAAATACATTCATGGTATCATTAGTTATAATAATATGTTGATACAATTGATTACCCTGGAGCCTTTGATTGAAGACTACTTACCGAACGAGGCTCTTGACGACGATTTATTGAAGGTTGATGAGTAATGGTGGCTACTAGGCAGAAAGAACGCATCCTAATCGTTGCTAAAGATGAAGAACTGCGTTCCGCATTGACCGATACACTTGAGATGGCAGGTGGCTATGTCATCAATCAGTCCAGCAGTTTTGAAGAAGCGTTAAGTGAGATCTTGCTTGTCAATTTTGATCTTATCGTGACCGAGGCTGAATTACCTGATTTAAGCGGTATGGATTTGCTTGCAGTGGTGGGTGGTTTGCGCCCTAATGCGAGTGTGATTGTGATTGATGATGATCTCTCTGCAAAGAGTGCGGTTGCCGTGTTCCGTCTTGGCGCGGTGGATTATTTGTACAAACCATTGAATATGACCTTTGTGCTGATGCAAATTGAGCGTCAGCTAGAATCAAAACGAACTGACCGTGGGCGACCCGAACAGGATGAAAAACCGCGCGTGGAAGAATCACGCGATCGTGCGCGGCGCTTAGACCCGCGAACACGTCCTGCCGCGCTTGTACTGGGACGTAATCAATTTAAGAAGATCAATAACGAGCTTAACCGTTTGCTGGGGCATGTAAGAGCAAATTTCGTCGGTCTGGTGGATGCTGATGGCAACATGGTTGGTGCGGCGGGAACGCTGGACGATTTTGATTTGCAATTGCTGACACGGGCGTTAAGTATTGACCATAAAGCGCAACACTCACTCGCCAGCATCCTTGACGAGAGTAAATTCCACTCGACTTATTTTGAGGGCGATCAACAGGGTGTGTATATTATTGAGTTCGGCGCACCGTATATTGTTTCATTGGCCGTCATCTGCGGTACGGAGGTCAAACCGGGTATGGTCTGGCTATATAGCAAGCGTACCGCCGCAATTGTCGATGAAATCCTCAAGTCGATCCCACAACCCAAGTCTTTGCCTAAACTGAATGAGTAGGTGTGCTTTTTGCAGGCGCGACACATACAGGTTGAACACACAATAAATGGATCATTGAGTCCAGTTATTATTGTTTCATACGTATGTTTTAGAGATCAAGGTCTGCGAAGATAGGGGATGCTACTTCCTAAGCAGTGCATTTTAGAGTTTATGGTAAAGTCTGACGATTTGTTCTGCTGTGAAGTGAAGTTGTTGGTCATCTAATAAGCGATTCACGAGTTGCATTACCTTATCAGTAACCTCTTTAGAAATAACCCCATTACGAATGTGTTGATCAACATAGATTGCTCCGTGACCTTTGATAGGCAACGCGACAATGACACGCAAATTTGAGAAATTGGTGTTGGTTGTGGGTGCATCAGAAATGTCGGTGATAATGTTGTTCGTGACGACGGCATTTTGTGTATCAAGTGCCTGTTGCATACACGAATTGGCAAAATCCATGAATTCTGACGAATCCAGAACTGTCTCATCAATATTGTTGATTCTCTGAACGGTCAGATCCTCGCTGACTGCTAATCCACGCTCCGCATCAGTGATCTCAATAACTGCCGTTAGCAGATTTTCCAGAAAGTTGTTATCCATACGTTTCCCTGAACCTGAGAACAGGTTTAATCTAAGCAGACTGATTTTAACGCACTCCGAGTATCTGTGCGATTTCTTTTAGACATTTTTCACCACCCATTTCCCGTAAGATAGGTGTTAATGTTCCCAAGCATAGCAGGACATCTGCGAGTGGTAAACCGGACATTTGCCATGAAACCTCTGTCCACAGAGTATATTGTTGTTCTGGTTTAAGTTCAATCCATGCTGGCAAACTTTCAATAAGTAAGCGCACGCGCCAATGCTGTTGTCGAATCTGCACTGCCGATAGAATAGCTTCCCGTACGGAGCCATAATAACTCGGTAGGCTACTGTTCGCTTTACGCTCGCCTGTAGCCAGCAGTGATGCCAGAATCGTTATTGCACTCGCTTGATCGTACTCGTCCATGATGGAGCCAATCACGCTAACGGCGGTACGTGCCAGATCGTATTTGCGCCCTTCGGGTAGATAGGTCGCAATGCTGGATAGGGCGCTCGCCTGGTCGTAGCCGTCATCTATTTCTTTGATGAGCGCCCATGCTTGCAGAATTAAACGCGGACGTGTTTCCGGCGAATAGCTTTGCGCGAGTGCGATAAATGCCGTCGTGCGATCAAACGGGTCTTCTAAAAGTTCGGCAATTTCTGTCGCTTCCTGAAGCATCGCACCGGACAAATGTGGCGCGATACTCACGAGGGCGCGGGTACGCTTGTAATCAAACGGCATGTCACGAATGCTTTTTAACATTACAGTGAGGGCGTTATCGTGCGCTTCGCCGGTAAGGTTCGGTGCTATCCCGATAAGCGCATTCAACCGCAATTGGGGATCGTTGATCTGATTTGTTGCGTCAAGCGCACGCGAAAGTAAGTGCTGTGGCAAATGCTGACCCAACAAACTGAGTGCGCGTGATCGTGCGTTTTCATTTTCGATCAGGCGTGAAGTTTCCAGTGCATTGGTATATGCCTGCTCCTGCAAGGTAGGCGGCAAAATATCGACCAGATTAATCAACGCAGTCACCCGTTCATAATGATTGGGCAAATTAGCGGCGGCGGCAAGCGCATCCAGTAATGTTTGGGCGCGTGCGTTTTCCGGCACATAATGCGCGAGGATGGTTAAGGCGTGAACCCGTGCATCCTGCTCTCGCATGGTATGGGCAACTGCGAGACTCGCAACCAGCATATCCGGTTGTAAGGTGGGCGCAAGTTCAGCTAGTAAAGACGCACGCTCACCCTCATTTTCTAAACTGTGGACTGCCGCTAACGCCTCACCCTGTAAATCCCCCGTGAGATGCGGTGCAAGCGCCACCAAACAGCGTGCACGGATATGACGACGGGGCATGGTGATTGCAATGCGTAGCGCCTGTTCTAGCAAAATTGGAAAGTGCTCTTTGTCAATTCTGGATGGATAGTCAAGATGTGGCACAAACGCGATAAATGCGGCGGCACGCTCATCTTCATTTTTGATCGCGCCGATTGCATCTAGTGCGGCACTATTTAGTCGTTGTTGATAGGGATCAGACACATTTTGTGCCATTGCCGTCAGGGCACGGGCGCGGTCTATGGGTGTGTTGATCGCCATGGCACTGTCTAATGCCTGTGTTTCAATTTCTTTCGGAAGATACGCCGCCATCGCGCTGATTGTATTACTTCTTAATGTCATGTTGCTTGATGTCGCAATATCATCTAATGCTCGCTTAAGCAAACGGGCGCTTACGGAATGCGGTAGATGGGGTGCAATGGCAACTAAACTGCGAACGCGTGCCTCAGTATTGTGAATAGCCTGTGCCAGTGCGACGACATCCAACAAATCTTTGGGTGTTGCCGGTTCGTCTTCGATCAGGGAGATCATGGGCACGAGTTTAATCAATGTACGACTGCGTAACACCCGATCATTGATATTGTTCGCTTGTTCCCATGTATCCCGCAACACGAGTTGAAAATCGTTGTGGTCAAGCCGTAACGCCAGATCAAGCACTAAAGGCAGGCGAATAGCATCATCCTCAATCAAATCAACTTCGTTATAGAGTTTGAGTACTTGCTTACCATTCAATACGTCAGAAAAACGGGTGAGCGCGGCAAGGCGTGCCTGTGCAATCGTCGCCGGTGGCTCATCATGAGGTGTGGTGACGGGGTGGGCATCGGTTATCTGGCTAAGCGCAAGCATATAGCGCACCTGATGAGCGATAGTATCGATACCGTCCTCATAAAGTTTTTTCAGCGCCTGTTCCAATTGACCGCGACTGAGAGAACCTGTTTTTCCGGATCGTTGTTTTGCAGGGTGATCTGTCATCGAATTTGTTTCATGCTAGAAATCTTTACACTTCAATTGTATTGCCGAAAGGTAAACACGCGCAAGCGAATTCTAAGTTTATTATTCAAAAATTTAGTTACTTTCATGAATTTCGCTAATCATCCCAATATTATTTGTTTTGACCGTATATTTCCCGTGTCGTTTACATCCGCTACAATAGGATCGCGATTGACCAATTTAAGATTTAGGATAGAAAGACTATGGCTTCACTTCCTGTACTTGTTGTTCTTGCAGGGGGCGCATCATCACGGATGTGGCCCCTACGTGAAAAGTCGTTACTGAGCTTTGGCACCGAACCCCTTATTCTAAGCCAACTACAAAGTTTTCGTGTGCTTGGTTTTGACCATGTGATTGTTGTTGGCAATCCTTCAAATCAGGAGGATTTAACCCACATATTGGCTTCTTTATCCGGGCAAATGAACATTCGCATGGCGGTGCAAAATGAACCGCTTGGGATGGGAGATGCACTCCTCAACATTGAACCCTTATTAGCAGAGATGCCGAACAGCCCCATTTATGTGACGCAGGTGCATGATGTGGTTGATCTGAGTTTACACCAGAGTATGCTATCCGCGTTCAAAAAAGACCCGACTGCTACCTATCTTGCCGGTTATCAAATGGAGGATTATTTTCCCGGTGGTTACCTGCGTGTTGATGCGAATGGGCGCATCCTTGGCATCGTGGAAAAACCCGGTGCAGAGAATCGCCCCAGCAATCTCGTAAATATTGTCGCTCATATTCACGCAGATAGCCATGTTTTGTTTGATACGTTGCGTTCTGAGTATGCGCGGGATACGGTGACTGATGACCATTATGAGCGGGCGATGGACGTACTCATGCAACAATCAGTGTATCGGGTTGTGCCATACAGTGGACAATGGAACGCGCTCAAGTACCCGTGGCATGTGCTGGATATTATGAATTATTTTCTCGATAAAATTGACGGGCAGGTTATTTCTGACGATGCGTTTATTGCCCCCGGCGCATCCATTGTCGGCAATGTTTATATCGGTGCAGGTGCGCGGGTGTTCCCCGGTGCGGCGGTGGTCGGTCCGGCTTATGTTGGCGCAGGCACAATCGTTGGCAATAATTCACTGGTGCGGAGTTCGATGGTATTAAACAATTGTGAGGTGGGCTTTACGACTGAAATTGCGCGCAGTTACGTCGCTGATCGGTGTTCAATGCACGCCTGCCGTGTGCTTGACTCGGTGTTTTCCGAAGGGGTTAATTTCTCTGCGGGATGTACAACCGCCAATTTACGGATTGATCGTGGCAATGTGCCGACCCAGATTAAAGGTCAGCGGGTGTATACCGGACGGGATAAATTTGGCGCGGTCATCGGTGAGGGGAGCTTTTTAGGCGTGGATGTGATGACCATGCCGGGGGTAAAGATTGGTACAAAGGTGAATATTGGTCCGGGTACGCATGTGCTTCGTGATGTCGGCGACAAAAAACGCATGTATGTGAAACAGGAACAGGTGATCGAAGATGGTGGAGATTAACCCGACACTCTTTAAAAAGTATGATATTCGCGGGCGGGCAAGTGGTGAAAAAACCATCCTTACGCCTGAGGTTGGGCGAGAAATCGGACACGGTTTCGGCACGTATTTATACATGATTCTGGAAATCGACAAAGTGGTTATCGGGCGCGATAACCGTGTATCTTCCTCTGATTTGCAAACCGCGTTTATGGAAGGGCTGACGAACGCTGGTCTTCAAGTTTTTGATCTCGGCTTGATCGCTACGCCCGTCATGTACTGGCACGCGGTCAATAAAGGCGAAATCGGCGGGGTGATGGTTACCGGAAGTCATCTCGGCGCGGAGCAAAATGGGTTTAAGCTATGCGTGGGCAATCGCCCGATATTCGACGATCAGATACAAATCATCAAGTCGCTTATTGATAACCAGCGCCTCTTTTACGGTGACGGTGAAATCATCGTTGAAGATGCGACCTATAGTCAATATGTGTATGATTTGGAGAAGCGAATCCCAAAACCACCGCGCCCGTTGAAAGTCGTCGTGGATGCTGGCAACGGCACAGGCGGCTTATTCGCCCGTCGCTTGATTGAACTGTGGGGGCATACTTTGATGGATTGTCTATTTTGTGAGCCGGACGGCACGTTTCCAAATCATCACCCGAACCCACAGGAAGCTGAAAACATGCGTGATCTAGGGATACGGGTGCGTGAACTCGGTGCGGACATCGGGATCGCGTTTGACGGTGATTCTGACCGTATGGGCGCGGTGGATGAACACGGTGAGATGATCGCGGCGGATCGGGTGGTGGCATTACTGGCGCAGGATATGCTGGCACGGTATCCGAATGCGGTGGTTGTTGCCGATGTCCTCAGTAGTCAGGTGTTGTTCGATGCCGTCAAAAATGCGGGCGGACAACCCATTATGGCGGCGAGTGGTCATGCACTGGTTAAGGAATCCATGCGAGAATCCGGTGCGTTGCTCGGCGGTGAGATGAGCGGGCATATCTTTCTTGGCGAAGATTATTATGGTTTTGATGATGGATTTATGGCGGCGGGGCGATTATTGCAATTGTTGGCGGTGAGTAATCAAAGCCTTTCGCAGTTAAACGCCGCTTTGCCGACGCTGTATAGCACACCGGAATATCGTCCACATTGCCCAGATGAGGATAAACGGGCGGTCATTGAAGCTGTAACAGAGGCATTGCGTGAACACGGTGAAAGTGAAACAGTGGACGGCTTTCGGATTAAGTTTGCGCGTGGGTGGGGTCTATTGCGTGCCAGCAATACCGAGCCAGTGCTGAGTTTGCGCTTTGAAGGAGAAACAGAAGCAGAAGCACTTGCATATCGAGAGCTATTTGTTAATGCCTTAAAAGCCTTTCCACAGGTAGAGGCGTTACTCTAAGTTGATATCGCAGGTAGGGGCGTTTTCATATCGAAACGCCCTGTGTTTTAAACGTCGAGTTTGCCGAGTGCTTCTTGCGCTGTGGTGCGGACGTTCATATCAGGATCATCTAATAATGCTTTGAGTGGATCAATCACGCGTGTATCCTGATGTAGCGCCGCAAGATCACCGAGCGCATAGGCGGCGCTATAGCGGACTTTGGTTTCGTCATCCTCTAACAGTTTCAAAATCGGCTCAATCGCCCTGTGATCGCCAATTCGACCCAATGCAACCGCGCTACCATGCCGGATATTAGGATCGTCACTGTTGAGTACCTCCAATAGGGCGGCGACGGTTTGTTCATGCTTGATCTGCCCCAGAGCAAGCGTGGCGTTAAAGTGCAGATGGATGTCATCTTTGCTCAGGAATGAGATCAGTGGTTGTACAGCACCCGGATCACCAATGCGCCGGAGTGCGGTCATCGCCGCGATGACCACCTGTGTGTCGCTATCCTGTAAAGCGATAATCAGTGGACCTATGGCGCGTGTATCTTTAATCTGCCCCAACGTTTCTATGGCATTCGCACATATAAGGGCATCGCCATCATAAACAGCGTTGATAAGTTCGGGTACGGCGGGTGCGCCAATGGCGATGAGTTCCTCGACGGCGCGCTCCTGAGTATCGGGATCATCCGCGCCTAAATTCGCAATCAGAGGTGTGATTTTTTCAGTCAAACCTATATATCCCTGCTAATCCAATATTCGATTTAGTAGTTGAGCTTTTTGAGTGCCAGATCAAGGGCGGCACGCACACTGACATCTTTTTCCTGTGTAAGACGATTCTTCAGTGGGTCGGTAGCACGCGGATCACCAAATTTGCCCAGTGCTTCTGCCGCGCCACGTCTCACATTGGTGCTGACATCTTCCAATGCACCCTGAATATTGTCAAATGCGCGACCATCTTTGATCTCGCCTAATGACCAGATCGCATTATAGCGCACCCATTCACTGCTGTCTTGCATTGTGTCAATCAGGAAGCGGGTTGTATGATAGTCGCCCAATTTACCCAGCGCATTTGCAGAGCGAATTCGTACCCATTCATCGTTATCCTGAAGCATTTTTGTAAGTTTAGGTACGGCGCGTTTATCGCCAATAAAGCCGAACGCCGCCGCCACGCACCCTCTTACGGTAATATCGCTATCGTCGGCAACAGCGATTAAAGAGTCTATTGCCCGTGCCTCGCCGATCCATCCGAGCGCAGAAACCGCATTGCGTCGTGTGCTTGCCTGTTCACTTTTGAGTAATGTAAGGAGAGCGTCTATCGCCCGTTCATCGCCGATTTCGCCGAGCGCTTTCGCCGCCCAATCCTGCACGTCTGTATTACTGTCATTCAATGCGTTGATGAGGGGTGTTACGGCAATTGGGTTTCCAATTTCACCCAGAACCCACGCGGCAAGATAGCGCACTTGCCAGTTGGTGTGGCTTAATGCAGATATGAGCGACTCTACGGCTTCGTTACCTATTTCGATGAGTTGAATGGCACTGGATTGTTGTACATCGACATCGGGATTTTCTAGTTCTGCTACTAATGTTTGGATGGATTGTTGTTGTGTAATAGATTGATTGTTGTTCATAGGAACCACTCTTGAAGTTGACCATTAGTCTAATGTTAGCATCGTTTTGGCGAAATGAATCACAAGTTTCGTAACAATAAAACAGAATGATTAAGTTGATTTCTACTCTTAGGTCAAAGTAACGCCATGAGTATTGAAAGTGAGTTATTCTTCATAGGGAGGAAATTCATCAAAGCCCGGCGGTTCAGCCATCATATCGAGGGTTTGCTGTTCCAAATCCCAGAGGTCTTTATCACGATATGTTTTTTTAAGCTTTTTCAAGCGGGGCGATCCATCTGCGTATTCCTTAGACCATTCCTGTGCAAAGCTACCATTACGGATTTCTTCAAGCACTTTTTCCATCAACCGCTCCATTTTCAGATCATTAAAGCGTTCCATACGGCTATAGGTGCCATATTGGGCGGTTTGCGTGGTGTTTTCGAGCGTTTCTAATAACCCCATTTGCGATGCTTCGCGCATATGTTCGGTAAATTTGCCGGAGAGATAGAGATCAGTAAAGGCGGCTTCCGGTGGATACCCATTGTTGAGAAGTAGCTCGGCGGCAGTCATCATCACATGATGGATGGCAGGAAGAATCGCTTGCTGTATAAAGAGATTTAACTCAGATTCCTGCTCAAAGTTGATTTCGATTGCGCCGCCCCGTAATGCGCCCAATGCGAGGGCTATTGCGAGTACAGTATCCCATGCGTGTCCACTAGCATCCGATGCGACAGCGACAAAATTATGAAATGGTGTGTTATCTTCGCTGAAACGTGGACGGATTTTTGCCCCGACGGTACGCGGTGCGATGAGACCAACATCGACAAATGGTGGTGGCTCGATAAAGCGCGAGGCGATGTTATAGGCACTGCTGAAGATCAGGGTGTGTTGGCGGGTGAGGTAGGGTGAAATTTGTGAGATATACAGGCTCGTCATGAGTTCATCAGGGAGCATCACCAGAATAATCTGAGAGGCTTGCACCGCACCAGCAACAGATTCTGCGGCGAGATCATCCAATGTCGCATTCGCTTGATCGGCTTTATCGCCACCGATAATCACCTGTACGCCCATATCACGCAGGTTGAGCGCGGCAGGGCGACCCTTCGTCCCGTAGCCGATCACACTGATGGTTTTGCCAGCTAGCGTTTGTAAATTACCGTCTGCTTCTCGATACACGATGGTCATAGGATTTTCGCTTTCTAGGTTGATGCCATCCACACGGGTAAATCATAACCGTTCCGGCGGAATCCATATCGCTTATAAACACGTTGAGAGCGTATATTAGTCGATTGTGTATTTACCGTGATGGTAGTGATATTGCGGGCTAAAAAATACCGGATCAGATCATCTAGTAATGCACTGCCGATTCCATGTCCTTGTATTTCTGGTAAGACGGCGAGACGTGCGAGATGTCCTGTTTGTTTGAAGCGGGTGCTGAGTTGATAGCCGACAGTTTCGTTGTCAATGTATGCCACATTACAGGTCGCCGCCATGCGATGTGCGTGCCGGACATCATCAAAAGTGAGTTGCCATGGCGGGACAAATGCCAATTGATCGACCTCTGTCATCCGGCGAATATCTGATTGCGATGCCGGGCGGATGTTCACGTCATAATCGGCTGATTGCGGGAGACTGTGACCGTCCCGCCGGAGAGTGATAATATCTTCTTCATAGCTAAAGCCCATCTGCGGAACATATCCTGCCAGCCACTCATTGATGAGAAGCACAGCAACCGTATGTACGCCAACGCCTTTTAGAAATTCACGCATACTTTCCCATAGGGTATGCAACAGTGGACGCGGTGGAGAATCGTCTTCAATCGCGATGACTCTTAGCCAGACCGTGCCACTCATGGGTGTTGATGCCGCCATAATGCCAATCAACTTTTCGCCAGACCATGCCAGACGGATCGGAACATCAAAGGTATCCATCCATGTGTTGACATCGTGCCAATCCAGATGGGTATGTAAACGACTGCTCCTGAAAATCAGATCATTTACCGCTTGTCGATAGCGCCGCTCATAGCCTGTTACGCTAATGTTGTTCAGAATCAATGTGCTTTAACCGTTTCAGCTGAGATGTGCTTATTTACGTCTACGACGGGTCGCGTAGCTTGGCGCGGTGATGGCGAAAATTTTGCACCGTCTATCATCCAGAATACGACTACTGATGCGCTCATTGATTTTATCTAACTCCTTCGCCGTTGTAATGATGGTTGGCAAGCGAGAGACATAGCGATAATCCAATACCTGAAATAACTTTTCCTGTGCCCATGAGGTCGCGTTTTCTGTGCCGAGATCATCCAATACCAGCAATTCCGTCTGGCGGACTGCCTGAAAACGCTGGTCAAAACTTGTGCCTGCGCTTGGATCAAATGCAACGCGCAAATAATCCATCAAATCTGGCACGGTAATGAACATGATTTTTGTATTATGTTGTTGGCGGTAATGGGCAATGGCGGCGGCGAGATGCGTTTTGCCAGCGCCGTAGTTCCCCATATAGACCAGCCAACCCTCCGGTTTTTCCGCATAATCAATCGCAATTTCCAGCGCACGTTGCAGATTTTCACGCTCTTTGGGATAGAGGCTGTTATCGAGCAAAAATGTCTCGAAGGTCATATCCCGATAAACGCTCAGATTGGACATGAGCTGGTTGGTTTCATTGCCCACGGCAGAGCGATAATCCGGAGCGATGATCTTGATGTGATGGGTGAAATCTGTATGGAGCAAGCGACTACGGATACGCGGATCGAACTTGTCAATGTCCATATTGGTGGTAATGACCGTCGGCAGATGATAGCTATAGCGATGATTTAAGAGCTGAAACAGTTTTTCTTTCGCCCATGCGCTCGGATTTTCTACGCCGAGATCATCGAGAATCAGTAAATCAGCATTACGAAGCCGATCAAACGTTTCGTCGTAGGTTTCCTCTGCGGAAGATGAATACGTGTTTCTCAGATGATCGAGCAAATCCGGCGCGGTGATGAAAATAACTAGATCTCCCTGTTCGATGCGCGAGTTTCCGATGGCGGCGGCGAGATGGGTTTTGCCACAGCCATAGGTGCCTTCGAGCAAAAGCCAACCGTCCGGTTTTTCCGCGAATCGCGATGCAAGATCATACGCCATTTTCAGCGAGACGCTTTCCTGTTGCGTCAGCATCGGCAGATCAATTTTAAAATTGTCGAAGCCGTAATCGGTGAACGCATCCAGATTGCTCATCACGCGGAGCTTTTCTTTGCGCTCATCGTCAAAGGCTTTGCTGTTATAAGGGCAACGGAACATCTTGCCGAAGCGCGGATCGCCTACAGGCACTGCATAACGCACCATGCCGGTATTCTCGCAGTAGGACGGGACACGTCCGCAGGTACGGCAGGTATTTGAGTCGTCGTTAGTGGTCGATGAAGTCGGCGTATTTCCCCCGGATATATCGCTCACCATCTTGTTCAGAATGTCCTTTGGCGTTTTCACCTTCGTCTTTTCCTTCCGTCCGCCAACGTTCTAAGATCGCGCGGATATAACGTAGATTACGCTTGTTCGATTGTACCGCGATTCTTATGCCTTCTTCTACCCATGCAGGCGGGAATGTTTTTTCCATATCTTTGAGTTCATCGGCGATGATCGGCGTGAGCATCCCGATGTTATCTTCATACAGTTTATAGATTGTCAGGCGCGGTGGCAAAATTTCGACGGGATTGCCTTCGTCGGCAGGAATATATTGCCCACTGTTGATCTGTGCGACGGCATCTCGTCCTAGAACTGTGTTGACGAAAAACAGGGTTTCCGTAGCGGATTCATGAGTCACCGTCGCTTGTAGCAATGCGCCCCGTTCGAGTGCTTTGTTCAGCGCTTGGTCAAGCAATTCTTGCGCTGATTTCGCCGGATCAATCGCCTGAAGTCCATCTAATAGCGGTTGATTATCTAAAAAGTCGGCGCGTCGCAAATAACGGTATTTGCCTTCTTTTTGCGGCAACGCCCAGAAGCAAAACAGCATGAGTTTAAGTTCTGCTAGATCGTCAATGAGTGGCACAAGTTCGGTAAAGAATTCCGCCGGTAATTGGCTCATCTCCGTGCGACCTTCAGAGAAACCTTTAAATTGTGTCACCTAAAAATCTCCCAGATCAACTTTACGCACCACGCCATCCATAAATTTGGTGATGGTTTTGTCGAAGTACAGCGAGACCACGCCGGTAGGTCCG
The DNA here is from genome assembly GCA_040219275.1 of Aggregatilineales bacterium. Lineage (GTDB taxonomy): Bacteria > Chloroflexota > Anaerolineae > Aggregatilineales > Phototrophicaceae > JAVJSU01. The sequence continues at coordinate 21,235 of JAVJSU010000023.1, forward strand.
TTACGATGTTTAGCGATGATAATATCGGCTTGATTCGGGAATTCCGTCGCCTCGTTATAAACCGCATCTCGATACAGGAACATCACGATGTCCGCATCTTGCTCAATTGAATTATGGACAACGATGTTGTTGGCGACAAAATTATGATGCTCCTGGACAGTGAGATCAAACACTTCTTCTTCACCATCCGCTTCGATGGAGACAATTTTATCCCAGTAAATATCGCTCGTGGCAAGTTTGAGTTTGGTCGCCATTTGCTCTACCATCGTACTGTATCTAGGCGCGAGTTGTCCCCTGTCACCCATTGTTTGTACAGCTTGTTCCGACAGGACACGCGGTAGGGCGATGTGGTCACTTTCAGTCAATTCGTCAAGCCGTTTCCATCCGCAGATAGTCAAGAATTTATGATTGCCCGTCGCTCGAATGTTTCTCCCTAGCGCGGTGGTCATCTTGAAAACAGGTTTAGTGCCTGTGCTGAATGCGTTGATGACCGTTCCCGCTTCTAATTTGTACGTAGTTGTGTTCAAGCTCGTGACGCGGAAATCCCGTTTACCCACGAGGTCACGAATTGGCACATAATGACCCTCATCGTATAGATGCACTAAGGAGTCGCCTGTTAAACATCCCGATTCACGCAAATCAGAGAGTACCGGGCGTTTATCCTGACGTTGCTCTACCGCACGCGAAAGTTGGGCGGCGGAGATAACAGGTACGTTGAGTTCACGGGCGAGTTCCTTCACGCTACGGCTGATATAGCTGATTTCCTGCACACGGTTGTTCTGATACACGCCACCACTATTCATGAGTTGCATGTAATCGAGAATAATTAGATCAATGCCGTGCTCATGCTGTAAGCGTCGGCATTTGGTTCGCATCTGTGCGGGCGAGAGAGCCGGTGTGTCGTCAATGAAAATCGGGAAATTGCTGATTCGTCCTGCGGCTTCCACAAAACGCGAATATTCCTGCGCGGAAATTCGCCCTAAACGCAAGCTCTGTGTGCTGATTCCAGTTTCCATAGAGATCATACGCTGGACAAGCTGTTCCACGCCCATTTCCATTGTGAAAATAGCGACACGTCCGCCAATCCGCGCCACATTGACCGCAGTCGTCAAAAGCCAGGAGGTTTTGCCCATCCCAGGGCGGCCTGCGAAGATCAGCAAATCGGAGCGTTGAAAGCCACCGAGTAACTCGTCAAGATCGCGGAAATTACTGGGTACGCCAAGCGACTCGTTTTGATGCACCATCAAATATTCGACGCGCTCAAAATATTCGCTGACCGCTTCGTTCATCGCCACAAATTCGCGCTTAATCTGCTGATCTGTGACGTTGAACAGGCGCATTTCTGCTTCACTGGTCACGCGCTCAATCGGCATTTCTTCGTTATTGGCGATGGCTTTGATCTCGTCGGCGGCGGTGATGAGCTTGCGACGGATGGCGGCACGTTCTACCAAGCGCCCATACACTTCCGCATGGGTGGAGGTGGGTGCACTGGTAATGAGTTGCGTCAGATAAGCAGGTCCGCCGATTAAATCCAGCCAGCCAAGATCACGCAATTCCTGATTTAGCGTCAGGTAATCGACCGTATCGCGGCGCTCGTGCATACGAAGCATCGCCTGCCAGATATAGCTATGCCGCATGAAAAAGAAATCATCAGGTTTTAAAAAGGCAGTAATGGAAACAAACGAATTCGGATTGGCGATCACCGCACCGATAACGGCTTCTTCCGCCTCCTGACTATAAGGCGCTGGTTGTTCCGACACTCAATTTTCCTACTGTGTATTTGCCAGACGTGTGTTTGCTTATTGTAAGAGGTAAGCGTGTAGAAAGAAAACAGTGCGCCAGAATTGACACACTGTTTTGTGTTGCATCAGGCAATGACCTGAACATGCTCGATTTAATTGCTGTCGTCGTCTTCTTCGAGGTCAAGATCAAGTGAATTCACGAAATCTGCAAATGCACTCAAACGGGTTTCGTCGAGTGGTCCGGCGGTTTCCCCGGTAAGTTCATCCGAGGGTTCATCTACACCGGAGATGACTTCGTTTTCAATGTCTTCATCGGGTTTAAAGCCCGCACGACGCATGACGTTTTCATCAACGAAAATGGGTGTTTTTACGCGCACCGCCAGCGCAATCGCATCACTTGATCGCGAATCGATCTCAATTTGCTTGCTGTCGACTTCAATGAGGATGCGTGCATAATAAACATCATCGCGTAGCTCGTTGATGATAACATGAACGACACGTCCACCGAGTTCCTGAATCACGGATTTGAGTAAATCATGAGTCAGGGGGCGTTTGGGAGGTGTCTCCTGCAATTCAATGGTAATGGCATCAGCTTCAGACGGTCCGATCCAGATCGTGATATATCGATCACTGTTGACATCTTTAAGGACGACAACGCGATGCTGTGACATCAGACTGACACGGATACTATCAATAGTTACCTCAATCATAATGGCGATTCTCTAACTCTTTAAAATCTGTTTACGAGACTCCCCGCTTGTTCTGCTTTTCACTTCTCTAGATTTTACTATCTATCGAGAAATTTTTCTACAAGCAGTAGAATGGTTTGACTTTGATTATACACACATGCGACCTAACAGCAACTATGAGGTGTGAGGATTAACACTGAATTTCGTACCAATTTTTATCATAAGTCGATTCGTAAGCGTAGACAATTTATGCTGATCTTGTTCCTGTTTTTTTCGGTGATCATGCAAAGCGCGTGCTTGCCGACCGAAAATCCATCCGAGGTATTTGTACGTGGCGATGTTATTTTTAACGAAGATTTTTTTACGCCCTATGATTGGGATAATCGCGTAGAAGGGGTTGTCGAAATTGGCGTGGAAGATGGCGCGTATCGGATGCGCTCAAATTCGACGGCGTATGTACGTGGGTTTAACAGCCGTGTTCATGAGGATGTGATGATTGAAGTAGAAACCCTACAACTGACCTCGCACGAGCGCAATGCCTACGGGATTGTCTGCCGCGCGAGTACCAGTGATACCAGTTCCAACGGGTATTATTTCTTGATTGGTGGGGATGGCAGTTATTCTATCCGTAAGGGTAGAGGTGGGAATGTCGAGCCACTCATTAATTGGGCGCGGACGGATGCTGTAAATCAAGGTGTGGCACGAAACGTCATTCGTGTGTTGTGCGTCGATAATTATCTGGCGTTATATATCAATGATGAGTTTGTTGCAGAAACATTTGACAGTAGTTTTCGCGGTGGTTTTATGGGATTTGCATTGGCGACGAGCGAGGGTACGTTCACGGAAGTTGCATTTGATAACGTAACGATGTGGTCTGCACGGCTCGAAAATTAAAAAAGCCGTAGAAATTTCCTACGGCTTTTACATGTTAACGTAAATCAGGCACTACTGAGATCAGTTTTGTGGGATAATAAGTTGCTGACCGATAGAGAGACGATTCGGATCACTCAAATTGTTAGCCAGTGCGATGGCGGCGATAGTCGTCCCATAGCGGCGGGCAATTTGACCGACTGTTTCGCCAGATTGTACGATATGTACGATCTGATCTTGTGCGCTAGCAGGTGCACTTTCTGTCACAACTGGATCAGATGATAGCGTTTCGCCATCGCAACCTGCCACTGGCAGTAGCAATTGATCACCGGGTTGGATAACGTCACTGCGTATCTGCGGATTTGCGGCACGTAGTTGATCTAATGATAGCCCGTTGTTTATCGCAATACGGAAAAGGTTGTCGCCAGTACGTACAATATATAAACATTGTTCTGGAATGTTACTCGGGTTTAAGAAGTCCGTCGGCGTGATTAATCCAGAAGGTGTTGCCGTCGCCGGAGTGCCAGCCGCAGGGGTGATGTTGATCGTCGGGCTGACGCTTGTACCCGCCGCCACACCCGGTGTGATAAACGTCGGTGTGAGCGTTGGACTGGTATTCGATGACTCTGCCCCGGTATCATTCGCATTGGTAGCCACAGGGACAGGTGTCTCTGAAGGAATAGCCAGTGGTGCATCGGTGTTGGTAGGCTGGACGATAATGGGTGTAGAGGTTACTGCCGCGCCTAACGTCGGTAACGTATCTGTTTGATTGTTCTGTTGCGTGTTATCCGTTTGTTCGGTTGGTACTTCTGTAGTGAGTGGTTCGATGGTAGGGATAGTTTCAACGAGTTCATCCGTTGGGTTGAGTGCATCGGTAGGTAGAGTGTCTAGGGTTGCCTCTTCTTCGATGGTTGCGGTAACAAGTACCGGTACAGTTGCCTGCACATCCAGGGCATCACCGGACTGTGACCCCTCAACTGTTTCAAACGGTTCGCTCGCCTGCCGGAAGCATCCGGTAAGCATTAGTGCAAGTACCAGACTCAGAAAAATTGTCCGTCTTGGAATCATGGAGTAATTGCTCCTTATATGTGCAGACCTACTCAATATATCCAGAATACAACTTAAGCATAGGTTTAGACAAAAATTATAGCATATTCAAACCCAATTCCTTGTTATACTTTTAAAAGTCGTTGCATTGTTTCGCTTACTGCGCTAAAAACCTGCGTAAACAAACGGACTTATAACCAAATTTAGAAAGGTGATATGCGTGTGGCTTCTCCAGAAAAAGCTCGTATTCTTGTTGTTGACGATGATCCTGCTGTTCAAAAGTTAATCATAGCTCTGCTAAATCGTGCCTCGATGGACGCACTCTCCGCTTTGGATGCAAACGAAGCGGCGCAGATTTTACGTAAGCCACCTTTGCCGGATGCCATCGTGCTTGATTTGATGATGCCGGGCATTAGTGGGATGGAATTTTTGCGTCAGATGCGCCAGAAATCTGTTTTTGATGCCATTCCGGTGGTCATTCTCTCTGCGATTGTGGATCCTGAGCAAATCAGGGAAGGGTTGAATTCCGGTGCGGATCGTTATTTGACCAAACCCTATCTGGCAAGTAACCTCGTGGCGACCTTGCAAGATGTGTTACGGACAGGGCGCAAGCAAAAGTAGAAAACGGACTTAATCTTTGTTATGGTTATGCCGATGAGAGTGAACCAAACAGGGTGGGGTACATGACAGACGCTGAGTTAACCATTTTAAGTCTTGTGTCTGAAGGCGCACGCTACGGTCATGAGATACAGCAGTTAATTGATGAGCGTGGTTTGCGTGAATGGTTGACGATTGGCTTCTCGTCAATTTATTACATCCTGAACAAGCTCGAACGTCAGAATTTGGTGACCAGTGAGATGCGCGTCGGTGGGACGATACCGGCGCAACGTGTCTATCAGATTACCGATGCCGGGCAGGGATTATTGCAGACTGCCATTTCTGATTTGTTGCGTCAACCGCGTCCCTTAGGCTCTGGTTTTGAGCTAGGGCTTGCCAATTTAACGGTGTTAAAGCCGCGTCAAACGTATAAAGTCTTGACGCATCATCGCACAGATTTACAGCAACGCTTAACCTCTGTAAAAAAATCGTGGGAACGCCACGAGCAAGATGGTGATTCTGATACTGCTCATATCAGGGCGCTATTTACGCATAGCATTTCGCTAATGGAAGCTGAGTTGAACTGGTTGACAGGCTTCATCGCAGACTGGGAAAAACGCTATGAGGGCGTGAACGACCTGCTCAAGACGGATACTGTCGATATTGTTGATGATCCTAACAGTGCTAAGACGCAGATTCACCATCACACCACACCGGATCGCGCCAAGATGATTCAACGATTGCGTCGTCCCAAACCTGCGGATTCCCCGGCAGATAATCCGCAAGAGCCACCTCCAACGGCGGAGTGAGGTGATAAACGGCGAACCCATCACGCGAATAATCCACACAGACGGTGAATCCGACGCGTGCAAAGGACATCAGCCATGCTTCGCTGTCTCGATTTGCCGGCGCGACTAAATAGCGGGGTGCGCGGTCCGGATTGAGGAGTGCCTCACTCGCCTGTTGTGTAGGTTCAGGATAGTACACACGGCGTTTATCCGACCATGCGCCGATATAATAGCCGAGTTCCCACCCCATCCAGCGATCATAAATAATTGTTCCGAGTGGTTTGGCGTTCAAATAATTGCCTAAGTCAATCAGGGCGCTTTGTGTTTCTCCATGAAAGGCATCTGCGCGCGGATCATGGCGGGCTGTTGCGCCGTATACTAAAAGACAAATCGCAAAAATCACCGTAAGCAGACGTGATCGTGATTGACTATGTGCTAGCTCCTGATACATACAGGCTATCAGCAGAGCAAACAACGGCACGAGGGGCAACAGATAGCGGTCAAATGTCCAGAAGGCGGCAATCCAATGAAGCGTAAAAAATCCGATTATCATCGCCATTATGCACCAATCCAGCCATGATTTACGCCGGATAACACCAAATATGCTGGCGAGGATCAGTACCGCCGTGAACCAACCCCAGCCAAGCAAATTATCGCCGATCCTCAGCCATTCCTGTAAACGTGGAATCCATTCTTGTGGAGGTGTGATGAACCGTCCCTGACTAATGTTGATGGAACCAAGCGTGAATAAGCTGGTTTCCGGTCTAAGAGAATCCCATAAAAGTAGAAAACCGATTCCCACTAGAAGACTTAGAGTAAAAATTACAATGCGTTGAATACTATCCCGTTTTACATAAAACCGATTATTTTGGAATTTACGTAAATCAATCAGCAAAAATAAGATGATCAGCGGTAGATAGAGTAATCCCTGTGGTTTTGCAGAAAAACTTAACGCCAGCATGAGTCCACTGCCTATAGGGCGGTGACGGATCGCTAATAACCATGCCGCCAGCATAAATACGAGCATCAAGGCATCGGTAAAGGCAGATGCGCTATAAGCAACCGCATAAGGCGAGATTGCTATCACCAGCGCCGTCATAAGCGCAACCCCACGCTGACGATACAGTTCGTGCGCGATGGCATAAGACAATGCAATAGAGATAAGTCCAGCGAATATATTAGGTATTTTGGCGGCGAATTCACCTTTTTTGATGAGCACATCAATCACACCAAGATCATTCACATCAGCCGCGAAAAAGTGCATGGCAAGCGCGGAGGTATAGATACTGAGCGGGGGTTTATCTAGCGGACCGTTAAGCATCCAATAGCCGTAAACTGCCGCATTACGGGCGTAGGTGCTATAGAGCGCCTCGTCGGAGTGGAAGCGAACATCACGGGTTGCCTCGTGCAAGCGTAACCATCCACCCAAAAGCAGAATGCTGATGATGATGAGCATATGCCCCGCGTTTGTGTTGTGAGGTCTTCCCGTTACGTTCATTCCTGCTCTATAACTTTATCAGTAATATTGTGTGTGCGATGCGCTATAATGCCCTAGCGAAACGATTAGTCAAGACGTAGTTGGGCAACCGTCGGTCAAATAGGAAGTGATTGAGGATGAAATTTTCGAAGATTCGCGGGGTCGTCATGGATATGGATGGGGTGTTGTGGCGTGGCGATCAACCGCTAGAGGGTATTGTGGAATTGTTCCAATGGCTGGGTGAAAGTGAATTGCCGTTTGTGCTGGCGACGAACAACAGCAGTAAGACGCAAGCCGATTATGTGGCGAAATTGGCGCGGATGGGCGTTGAAGATGTATCACCGGAACGTATCATCACTTCTGCGACAGCCACAGCCGATTATCTGAGCACGCAATATCCGGCAGGGACGCGCGTTTATGTGGTGGGCGAGAAGGGCATACGGCAGGCACTCGATAACGCTGGTTTTGATGTGGTTGATGAGGGCGAGGTGCAGATCGTCGTCGCTGGCATTGATTTCTCTCTGACGTACGACAAGCTAAAGACTGCGGCGTTGTATATTCGTGCGGGCGCGGATTTTGTGGGGACGAATCCTGACGTAACCTTTCCCTCTCCTGAAGGGCTTGTCCCCGGTGCCGGGAGCGTGATCGGTATGATTGAGATTGCGACAGACAAAAAAGCCACCATTATCGGCAAGCCGGGTAAACCGATGTTTGAAACGGCGCTGGCGTATCTTGGAACTTCGCCGGAAGACACGCTCATGATCGGTGATCGGCTGGATACGGACATTCGCGGAGCGCGGGATGCTGGTATGAAGACCGCGCTCGTTTTTACGGGTGTGACGCAACCGGAAGAACTGACCCAACCGGATAACGATGTGTGGTCGGATGTCGCCTATGAAGGCTTGCCGGAGCTTATCAAGGCGTGGGCGGGCGACAAATGGTATCTCGATAAGCTCAAAATCAAGCGCGGGCGGGCATAATTTTATAGCATTCCCGCGGCGTTGTGGGCAAGGCGGATGGGGTGGGGCAGACGGTATCTGCTTGTTGTGGCGAGGACAAATCTGGTGGCGGACTCAATATCACACAGATGTCCCGGCGAGATATAAACTGGCTTGACATTGGTGCGGGTACGTAACACCACGCCGAGTTGCTCTCCTTTGTCGGTGAGGGCTGTGTAACTTCCGGCTTCTAGCGCGGGTGTATCATATGTGCCGAGAAAATGGGTCTTGCCACAGCCGATGGTCGGTTTGCCGAGCCACAAGCCCAAATGCGCGGCGATCCCCATGCGGCGTGGATGAATGCGCCCCATGCCATCAAACAGGAAGACATCCGGCACGTTGGTTAGTTTCTCAAACGCTTCGTCCAACGCCGGACCTTCGCGGAAGGTGAGCAAGCCCGGCACATAGGGAAAGGGCGTGGGTTGTTTGGCGAGTGCTGTTTCCACGACTTCCATCTGCGGGTATGTCATCACCACGACTGCCGCTTGTGACACATTATTTTTGACGCTCACATCGACTCCTGCGATAAGTTGAATCGCGTCAAAATCTAAAGGGCGATTTTCTAATTTACCTCTAAATTCATTCTGAATGGCAATCGCTTCTTTGGGCGTGACATCCCATTTGTGCAGATGGTTGATGTGCATAATATTCTAAACTCCGTTTTTATAGCCTGTTGTGCCAACGCCAACGATAATTTTTTTTCTGCCATGTTTGGCAGTTTGAGGGGAGAATGTGGCAAAATAGATTGGCAGTGTGGCGTTTTGTTGGCGGTTGTTGGCTGGTATGGCAGTATTTTTAATCTATAAGCATGGTTAGTGTTTGCTCAGGATAGCATAGATTGCTTGCGTATAGTGAGCCAAATGCTCCGCCAAAATGACTCAATTGTAAAAATCTAGTCGTGACTTCGCGTATACTGATCGTAAAGACACTGGTGCGGATGCGTTATGGAACAGTATAGCCCTGAGCAGATCGAAACGTTTTACACGGACGCGATTGCTACGATCAATGGAACGTCAAATTACAATGGACTATATGATTTTGCAAGGACGGACGATGACCGTGTGCCGGAAGTCCTCTTGAAAGCGTTGAATAGTCCTAACGGGCGATTACAGAATTATGGCGCACATGCGCTTTTAGTACGCGCCTCAAGGATATTGGACGATGAAAAACAACTTTATCATGAACCGTTGCAAGAGATTATTGAAAATCGAAGTGAAATTCCCGGTATGGAAGACGATGCGCTTTACTCCATCGTGGTTTTTAGACATCTGTACAAACCGTTTGTGATGGAACCGCTCGTCGCTTGTCTTGACGCAGATAATAAGCATTTTCGGATCTCAGCGATGTTTGAAATTGCAACGGTACTATATGAATATCACAATATTCCTTATGTGATCAGCCATGTGATGGATTGTTTGCATCATGATAATCCTCTTGTTCGTTCGGCAATTGGCGTTGCTATCAGTATGTCGCTACGGAAGTCACTCAGTGTTTATGCGTATGATCACCTGCTTGAAGCACTTCATGATCGGGACATCCACATGCGTAAACACGCTTTCTGGAATCTCTCACGGATTGAACGTGATAAGCTGATTGATTCTAATGATATTCGTGTCATACCACACCTGATTGAATTGCTTGCCGATTTTACCGAGATCCCGCGATTAAATACCCTACCGTCACCATCTGAAAACGAGCGGACATGGATACGCTCAGCGGCATCAGGAATGTTACACAGTATGGGGGATAAAGCCGTTTCTGCATTAAAAGCCGCTTTAAAAAGCGATGATATGAAAATTCGAGGTGAAGCATCCATTCTGTTGCTCCATAGGGGAGAAACGGACGTATACGAGAACTGTATTGAGTATTTACGCGAGAGTAACTGGTTCAATTATTCCAATTCTAGAGAACACATTGAACTCATCACTACACTTGCGAAATATGGAAAACACTCCGCAATTCCTATTTTGGAGGGGATTTTATTACGATATCCTCATGCTTCACCCATAAGTGGACTTCATAAGAAAATTTATAAAGCGATTGACAATATCAAGACGTGGGCGACTGAATGAATAAACTATCTTCAGCCCATTTGGTAGGGTTGTTGATGATGTAATTTTGTATGTGGTGCAGGTCGACTTCGTTACGGATGATATGGTCGTAATAGCTATGTTGCCACAATTTTTTGGGGAAGCGTTGCCAATTATTTTCTTTTACGCCACGAATATACGCATTGGTGGTCATCGTTTTGAACCAGTGGACAATATCTGACAAGTTGATTTTTTGTAGGGACGATCCGGCGTGGTCGTCCGTTTCAGGTATTGAATTAGATTTGGAAGAAGGCGGAATGCCACGTTGGGCATTCCCTACGAGGATAATGATGCCGTGAAAATGGTTTGGCATTACGACATAGGTGTCTAAAGCGAGTTCAGCGAATTTTGAAGGCAATGCGTCCCATACCTGTTGGATCATTTTACCTGCGTCATTAGGATGCATCTGATCTTCCTCGATAATTCCAAAGAGCGGTAGGCGGTTTTGGGTACAGATCGTGACGAAATAAGCGCCTTCAGATGCGTAATCGAAATCTTTGAGGCGCGGTAATTTGCGTTGAGGGTACGTGTTTTCGCTCATAATATTTTTTAGTCGGCGGATGACCACGTTGGGTCATCCCTACGAAAGACGTTAAATATTTACCTTAAGAGTGTATCAGATTAAGTCATGAGTGAAGCAAAAAGACGCGGTAATTTGCGTTGAGGGTACGTGTTTTTGCTCATGATATTTTTTAGTTGGCGGATGACCACGTTGGGTCATCCCCACGAAAGACGTTAAATATTTACGCTAGACTGTATCAGATTAAATCTGAATTGAATCAAAAAGGCGCAGTAATTTGCGTTGCGGGTAGTTATTTTCGTTCATGGTTGATTGTGGTCAGCGGAATGCCACGTTGGGTCATCCCTACAAAATACGTTAAATATTTGCCCCAAGAGTATATGAGATTAAGTCATGAGTGAATCAAAAAGGGCGCGATGCCTAGTTGACATCACGCCCTTTTAAAAGTTAGTTGCTAAGAGCCTGAAGCCCTTTTACTTAGTCACTGCCACCGATCACATTCGGGGGATTGTCCGCCAGACTGAGCAAGCCGGTGTTCATACGCGGTTGTTTCGCCTGATCGTCGTCCTTACCGAAGCGGATGATGTCGCCGTTATCGGTGATGGCTTCTACCGCCAAGCCGAGACTTTGCAGTTCCTTGACCAACACACGGAAGCTGGTGGGGATACCCGGTTCTTCGATGGGTTCACCCTTGACGATGGCTTCGTAGGTTTTCACACGACCCTGAACATCATCTGATTTGACCGTGAGCATTTCCTGCAATGTGTATGCCGCGCCGTAGGCTTCCAGCGCCCACACTTCCATTTCACCGAAACGCTGACCACCAAACTGCGCCTTACCACCGAGCGGTTGCTGGGTGACGAGGCTGTATGGACCGGTTGAGCGGGCATGTACCTTATCTTCGACAAGATGGGCGAGCTTGAGCATATGGACGAAGCCAACCGCGACTGAACGATCAAACGGTTCGCCTGTGCGTCCATCATACAGGGTTTGTTTGCCGTAGATGGGCAGGGCGATTCCGGTTTCAAACATGATGCGGTCTGCCAATTGGGTCAGATCGCGCAGGCTGATGTCTTCTGGAATGACCGTATCCGGTGAGTGCTTCTTGATCCACAGATGGAGCATCAAGTCAGTGGCGTTATTATCACGACGCGCACGTTCATCCACTGAAACCGCCTGTGCATCGAAGACCATGACCGCTTCGGGATCAATACCCATTTCGCGTAACCACTCTTCAAGGGTGGCGCGGCGCAGATAGACGACATCCGTAATCAGTAAATCTGGGTCATATTCTGGCTTATCGCGTAACCATTCATGCACGAAGAGGCGACGGACTTCGTTGTCATCTTCGAGTTGTTCTGTATCATATTCGATGTCATGGAGCCATTGCCATGCACGTTCGGTGATTTGATCCCATGCTTCGTCGATCATCCACGCACGGCTCATTTCGGCTTGAATTTCGTATTCTTTCGCGCCGTCGAAAACCGGTGTAATTGCACGGAAGCCGAGACGATCTGCCGCCCAACCGAGGTGCAATTCCAGAATCTGACCGATATTCATACGACCCGGAACGCCGAGCGGGTTCAGGATAATTTCTACAGGACGACCATCCGCGAGATAGGGCATATCTTCGATGGGTACGATCTTGGAGATAACACCCTTGTTCCCATGACGACCCGCCATTTTATCACCAACGGTCAGCTTACGACGTTGGGCGATCATCACACGCACCATTTTTTCGACACCGGCAGGCAGATCACGATGTTCTTCACGGGTGAAGATACGCACATCGACGACCTTACCACGTTCACCGTGGGGCAGACGCATGGACGAATCACGCACTTCACGGGCTTGCTCACCGAAGATTGCACGGAGCAATTTTTCTTCGGGGCTAAGTTCTTTTTCACCCTTCGGCGTAATCTTGCCGACGAGAATATCATTTGGACCAACTTCCGCACCAACGCGGACGATACCGAATTCATCAAGGTCTTTCAGGGCATCTTCACCGACATTCGGGATGTCGTAGGTGATTTCTTCTGGACCGAGCTTGGTATCACGGGCATCAACTTCATGCTTTTCGATGTGAATGCTGGTGAATTTGTCGTTGCGAAGCATATCTTCACTGATGAGCAACGCATCTTCGTAGTTACCCCCATCCCATGAAAGGAAGGATGCCAATACATCATGACCCAAAGCGAGGTTGCCCTCAAGCGTTGAGGAACTATCCGCGATGACCTGTCCCTTTTTGATGATCTGACCCTTACGGACAACCGGCTTCTGATCGATGCAGGTGGACTGATTCGAGCGATCATATTTACGCAGGCGATAGATATGTTCATCGCCACTTTCCAGCCGGATGACGATACGCTCACCTTGAACGCTAATCACTTCGCCGGAAACTTCTGAGACGAGTACCTGACCGCTATCATAGGCGGCTTGGTCTTCCATGCCTGTGCTGACAATCGGCACATCGGGGCGGAGCAACGGCACTGCCTGTCTCTGCATGTTCGATCCCATGAGCGCACGGTTCGCATCGTCATGCTCAAGGAAGGGGATAAGCGCGGCGCTGATACCCACGATTTGACGCGGGGCAACATCCATATAATCAATGCGCTGTGAGGGCACAATGATAAATTTCTGACTGTGACGGGAAGACACGCGTCGTTGGACGATTTGTTGTCTTTCGTCAAGCTCAACATTTGCCTGTGCGATGACGAAGTTATCTTCCGCATCTGCTGAAAGATAGAGCATTTCGTCAGTTACGAATGGCAAAACGGCAATTTTCTCTAAACCGGCTTTGGTGAATTTCTTGATGATGTCCTCGGTGACGATTTGACCCTCTTCGAGCAAAACGTTGCCCTTGGCATCTTCAATATCTTCACGCACCGTACGCCCGATGATTTCTTCATCACCCGGCGCAAGGAATTTAACCACCTTGCGATAGGGGGTTTCGATAAAGCCGTATTCGTTTACTTTGGCGTAACTGGCAAGACGACCAATCAAACCGATGTTCGGACCTTCGGGTGTTTCAATCGGGCAGATACGTCCGTAATGGCTATGGTGAACGTCACGTACATCGAAGCCGGCACGTTCACGGCGCAGACCGCCCGGACCAAGTGCGGATAATGTACGCTTATGGGTCAGTTCTGCGAGCGGGTTGGTTTGTTCCATGAATTGGGACAGCTGTGATGAGCCGAAGAATTCACGGATGGACGCGACCACCGGACGAATGTTGACCAGATTGATCGGGGTCAGGTTGTCGGTTTCGCGGATCGACATACGCTCTTTAACGACGCGTTCCGTGCGGCGCAGACCGATGCGAAGTTTGTTCATAATCAGTTCACCGACGGTTTTCACGCGGCGATTACCGAGATGATCGATGTCATCCGGTCCGGCGACACCATTGTTGATGTCGACGATGTGCTTAAGGACTTCGACAATATCCGCTTTGGTGATGGTACGCTTGCGGCGGGAAATCTTGTCGTCAAGGTTGAGGCGTAAATTCAGCTTATAGCGCCCGACGCGTTCCAGATCATAACGGCGTTGATCGAATAGCTGACTTTCCAGATATTCGCGTGCGTTATCTAAGGTAGGCGGATCACCGGGGCGCATACGGCGATAAAATTCCAGCAACGCCGCTTTAGCAATCGTTTGATCTTTCTTGAGTTCCCAGACGGGTTCCTGTTTGATTGTCCCGACCATGTACTGATGCACGGAGTCATTATCAACATCCGCAAACAGGGCGAAAAGCTCTTCATCAGACCCGGTCTTAATCGGGGATAATTCTTCAGGTAAGCCATCATCTACTGCCGCCAATGCGCGGAGCAAAATGGTTACCGGGATCGTCCGCTTACGATTAAACTTGATGGTTAGATAATCGTTTTTGCGGGTTTCAAATTCCATCCACGCACCACGATCAGGGATCAGTTTGGAGTTTGCCAGCAAACGTCCTGTGGTACGGTCTTCATCAGCATAGAAATAAACACCGGGCGAGCGAATCAACTGACTCACCACGACGCGTTCAGTGCCGTTAATGATGAACGTTCCCTTTTCGGTCATGACAGGGAAATCGCCCATGAAAATATCGGAGGTGATGACTTCGTCGCCGGCTTCTTTGTTCACCAGAGCTACACGGACGTAGAGCGGAGCGCCGAACGTCATATCGCGTTCGATACAAAGCTCTTCGTCGTATTTAGGCTCCTCGAACCAGTATTTTAGACCGAACTCTTCCGCTTCTTTGCTGTAGCCGGGGAAAAAAAGTTTTAGATTGCCGTTGAAGCTCTCGATGGGGCTGATCTCATCGAAGAGTTCCAGCAAACCCTCCTTCTTGAACCATGTGAACGAGTCAAGTTGCACGTCAATAAGTGACGGCAATTCTTTGGTTACAGTCGTTCGGGCATAGTTCTTTGTTCTTGATAACTTATCCAATGCACCGCTCCTCATTACATCGTAACAGACAGGCAGGGAATCGACTCATAGACGGATGTGCCATTCTTGGTTTATCGGGGTGGTTCTGATATTTCTCGAAATATTCCATCAAAGATAGAATCAATAGAGGCAATAGGAAGGGGAAGTATACCTGAAATGGCATCTTCCTGTCAAGTAGATATGAAAAAAACCGGACTACAAGTTTGATTGTGGGTAGTCCGATTTCGGTATTATAGCAAATCATCTTGCCAGTAAGCAAATTTATTGCTGAAGTGCCGGTAATTCCACCGCATCGTCGATGTCTATACCGATGCGACGACGGGTAATCAGCATGAAGCCCGCCACGACTGCAAATCCTGCCGCAACATGTACGCGTGCGGGCAAGTAACGGAGGCGATCCATAAAGGTATAGCGTTGTTGCCCCATGAGATCGCGTTTTAGGCGTTTGGCAAACTGATCTGATGGTTGTTGAGGTGTCAGTACACCCTGCAATTGATAGATCATGTCTTTGAAGGGATTGATCTCAACCGCCGCTACATCATAACTATCCACCAGCGTGTTTACCTGTCGTGCGGAGGCATCATGCAACATGGCATCCGTCAACTCTGACAATAAATCCTCAAATCGGTTTTCGCTCGTATAAGACATTGTGAGACTTAGCCTTTTTTCTGTGTTCGATTCGGATTGTCGTTCCGATTTCGGCTCAATTGTTTCATTTGTAGATCATCACGCAGGGTAATGAGCGTGCGGTGGTAGAGTGATTTGATCGCACCTTCTGTGCGTTCCATGATCTCCCCGATTTCAGCGTTGGATTTATGCTCAACAAACTTCAACAGGAGGAGTTGTTGGCGTTCCGATGGTAAGCGACGAATGGCTTCTAGCAATTGTTCCCGCTCTTCTTCGTCTTCTGCAAAACGATCCGGCGATTCTGAGCGCAAACTTGAAGCGACAAATTCATCCAATGGAATGATCTTCCGGCGACCCCGATCACGATGCCAATTGGCGACCAGATTATGCGCGATGCGATAGAGCCACGCCTGAAACGGCACGCCCTTATCCACATAATTTTCAATGTGGGACATCGCACGATAGAACACGCGGGCGGTCAGGTCTTCTGCATCATGCTGATTGCTAGTGCGATAATAGATGTAGTTGTAGATTTTGGTCATGTACCGTTCATACAACTCACCAAACGCATCCTGATCTGTTTTTGCCAGTTCGACCAGCTCAGTATCGGGCATGTCTTTGTAATTTGGTTGTTTGGATTTGCGATTAAATATGTTCATCATACTGACTACAACCCTATCATGATTTATGCGTTGCGAGATTGCTAAAATCTTAACAATTTCCTAGCGAAACACTTATATTTCTTCGCTTGAAATCCTTTGTGCTATTTTTATAGAGGGTTGCTTACTTGAATAACCCCCTCGATAATCCTGCGCCTTCCCTCTATAATACGCCCGTCACCATTCAGACTAACCACAATTAACAAAATTAAGGACAGTGTATGACGACTCCACCGCTTACTTTCCAGCAGGTGATCCTAAAATTACATGATTTCTGGCAAGGTCAAGGCTGTGTGATCTGGGAGCCTTATAATGTTCAAGTTGGCGCGGGAACGGGTAACCCGGCGACTACCTTGCGCGTGCTTGGTCCTGAACCGTGGCGCGTCGCTTATGTTGAACCCTCCGTGCGTCCTGATGATGGGCGCTTTGGTGAAAACCCGAACCGGATGCAAAAATATTATCAGTATCAGGTGATCCTGAAACCCGATCCCGGCAACCCGCAAGAGATGTACCTGAAATCACTCGAAGCACTGGGTATTGACCCTCGTGAGCACGATATTCGCTTTGTGGAAGATAACTGGGAAAGTCCGGCGCTGGGTGCGTGGGGACTGGGCTGGGAAGTGTGGCTGGATGGGCAGGAAATTACCCAATTCACCTACTTCCAGCAGGCAGGTGGTATGGAACTGAACCCCGTTTCGGTGGAAATCACGTATGGCGTTGAACGTATCGTGCTGGCGTTGCAGAATAAAAACTCCGCGTGGGAAATCGACTGGATGGATAACGGTCTGACCTATGCTGATATGATGCTTCAGGAAGAAATCGAGGCGTGTCGTTATTACTTCGATGTCGCGGATGTGGATGCCCTGCGTCAGATTTATGATACCTATGAACGCGAACATGGACGCGCTCTCGAAGGCGACGCGCTCATTACGGCGTATGATTATGTGCTGAAGTGCAGTCATCTGTTTAATGTGTTGGATACGCGTGGCGCGATTGGTGTGACGGATCGTGCGGCATTTTTCCGCCGGATGCGTGATATGACGCGCAACGTGGCGCAAGCCTATCTCGAAAATCGGGAGAAACTCGGCTTTCCGCTGATGAAAATGGCGGATAAATGGAAAGCGCCGGACATTAAAGAACTTGATGAAAACGTGGCACAGCGTACCGTACCGGATACCGCTTCGGATGTGTTGTTTGAAATCGGTGTAGAAGAATTACCCGCGCAGGATGTCGATGAAGCGCTTCGCCAATTACATGGGATTGCCAATAGCTTGTTTGACGATCTGCGCCTGACTCATGGCGATGTTGAAGTGTACGCTACGCCACGCCGTCTGGTGTTGTGGGCGAAGCAAGTTGCGCCGATGCAAACCGACCTTGAAACCGTCGAAAAAGGTCCACCGTCAAGCCGTGCTTTTGATGCGGATGGTAAACCGACCAAAGCGGCGGAAGGCTTCGCACGGGGTAAAGGTGTGGATGTCGGGGATTTGCGCGTGGAGGAAATCGACGGCGGGGAATATGTTGTCGCAACTGTAAAGAATGTGGGTCGTCCGGCGGTAGAAGTGCTGGCGGAAACCTTGCCTGAGATCATCGCAACTATCAAATTCGGCAAAGCGATGCGCTGGAATGACTCCGGTGTGGCGTTCTCACGTCCCATTCGCTGGATCGTGGCGTTGTTTGGTGGCGCGGTGATTCCATTTGAATATGCGGGTGTGAATAGTGGGGCAGTGACACGCGGGTTGCGTCCGTTTGGCTCACAACCGCATCTGGTGAGCGATGTTAATGGATACTTTGATGCGCTTAAAAATCAGGGCATTATCGTCTCGCTTGATGAGCGCCGTGAAGCCATCGTTAAACAGATTAAAGCGTTGGCAGATGAGGTCAACGGCACGATTCCTGATAACTCCGCCTTGCTGGAGGAAGTCACCAATCTCATCGAAGCTCCGATGGCGTTACGTGGTGAATTTGAAGCGGAATATCTCGCCTTACCCCGCGATGTGCTGGTAACGGTGATGCGTAAACATCAACGGTATTTCCCGCTGGAAGATGCCGATGGCAAATTGATGCCGTATTTTATTACGGTACGCAATGGTGACGACAAACATCTTGATAAAGTGGCGCACGGTAACGAGCATGTGATCCGCGCACGCTTCTCTGATGCGAATTTCTTTTACAAGGAAGACATCAAAAAACCGCTTGAAGGCTACTTGACGCGTCTGGGGACGCTGACGTTTCATGAGAAACTTGGTTCTATGCTGGCAAAGAATCAGCGGGTTGCCGGTCTGGTTTCCGGGTTGGGTGATTTGTTTGGCACAGGATCAACCGATGTGGCGATTGCCGAACGCGCCGCACATATCGCAAAAGCCGACCTCGCAACCAACATGGTGGTCGAGATGACCTCGCTACAGGGCGTGATGGGGCGTGAATATGCGCTCAAGAGTGGTTTCCCTGAAGAAGTGGCGAATACTATTTTTGAACACTGGTTGCCCCGTAGTGCGGGAGATATTCTGCCGTCTTCAGATGCGGGGGCGTTACTCGCGCTGGCAGATCGTCTGGATAGTCTGGTCGGATTATTCGGTGCAGGGTTAGCGCCACGTTCGACAGCCGATCCTTATGGGTTACGGCGTGCCGCGCTCGGTTTGATTGAAATTATGGTCGCACGGAAGATTGACGCGGATTTGATGCAGGCGGTGAATCTCGCGGCGGCGGCACAACCTCTACAAGTGAGCGATCAGGCGAAAGAGCAAGTGCTTGACTTTATCGCCGGACGGTTGCGTGTATGGATGTCTGATAAAGGCTTCTCTGCGGACGTGGTGAATGCGGTGCTGGCGGAACAGAGCGCCAATCCCTATCGTGCGGTGCAGGGTGCAGAGCAATTGGCGGCGTGGGTTGCCCGTGATGATTGGGCGGCAATTCTAGATAGTTTTGCGCGTTGTGTGCGGATCACCCGTAATGAGCCAACCCAATTTGATGTTGATCCTGCTTTGTTCCAGCAGAGTGAGGAAAATGCGCTGTATGATGCGTATCAAAGCGCTAGTGCAAATCTGGATGAACATGGCAATGTCGATGCGTTCCTGACTGCGTTCGTGCCACTTGTCCCGGCGGTCACAGCCTATTTCGGGACGGGCAAGGGGGATGGCGTGCTGGTCAACGCGGATGATCCGGCTATTCGTAAAAATCGACTCGGTTTGCTACAGGCGATCAGCTCTATGCAAACAGGACGCGCTGACTTGAGCGAGATGGCTGGTTTTTAGCGTAGAATACGGTATTTACTAAGGCACAGGATGTATGTATTGCCTGTGCCTTTGTACCCACTTTTCTATTATGTAAATAGATTTAGCATTGCCAACAAAAACGTTTCCTCAAGCATGTTTGATTTTGCATACTGAAGTTTCATAAGTTATTCGGACGTATTAAGCGATTTATGACGCGAATCGCGTTGCGAGACTATACACCCACCTATATAATGCACAGACGAACAAGTGATTCAACGTGAGGTTCATGTCTACCACAGACGAAATTAAAGCCCGTATCGACATCGTCAATTATATTCAACAGTACGTTCCACTGAAGAAATCAGGACGCTACTACAAAGCGCCGTGTCCGTTTCATGGGGAGCGCACGCCGTCTTTTGTTGTGGATGCTGATCGGCAATCATGGCGTTGTTTTGGCGCGTGTGCTGAAGGTGGCGATATTTTCAGCTTTGCGATGAAGCATCATGGCTGGTCGTTTACCGAGGCGTTAAATGCGCTAGGAGAACAGGCAGGCGTGGAAGTCCGTCAGCGTTCGCCGGAAGATAAAGCACAAGACGCGCAACTCGAAAAGTTACAGGGGTTGTTGAGTGCGACGGCGGAGGTCTATCACAAGCATCTGCTTGAAGGTGACACGGACGAGGCGAAATTTGCGCGTACCTATGCGCTGGAAAAACGCGGATTATCACGGGAAACCATCGACAAATTCGGCATTGGTTTAGCGCCTGCGGGTTGGGGGCATATGTTGGATTACCTCACAAATCTAGGCTATTCCGAAGATGAAGTGATTGCCGCCGGTGTTGCGGTCAAAAATGATCGTGGCAATGTGTATGATCGTTTCCGCAATCGGCTGGTGATTCCGATCCGCGATGCACGCGGTAAAGTTGTTGGTTTTGGCGGGCGTGTATTAGACCCCAATGACGAACCCAAATATTTGAATTCTCCGCAATCGGCTGTGTTTGATAAGAGTCGCTTGCTCTTTGGCTTTGACCTTGCGCGGGATGTCATCCGTAAGGAAGAGACTGCGGTTATCGTCGAAGGGTATATGGATGTGATTCAGGCGCATCAAGCGGGCTTTATGAATGTTGTTGCCCAGATGGGAACAGCGATGACAGAAACCCAGCTGAAAATTCTCGCGCCGCGCTATGCGAAGAAAATTGTGCTGGCACTGGATTCTGATGCCGCCGGACAAAGCGCGACACGGCGCAGTCTGGAAACCGCGAGGCAAGTACTTGCGGCGGATTTTACGGGCAAACTCTCGATTGATATGCGGATTTTGCAGATTCCCGACGCAAAAGACCCTGATGATCTGTTACGGGAAGAGCCGGAACGCTGGCAATCGCTTGTCGAAAATGCAACGCCGGTTGCGGATTATGTGATTGAGTCCGAGACGCGCACTCTGGGGTCCGATTCAACCGTGCAGGAGCGCGAAACGGCGGCGCGCAACATTTTGCCGATTCTGGTTGCGTCTGAAAACAATCTGTATAAGCAAGATAATATCCAGAAATTGGCACTCAAATTACGTATTCCTGAGCGTGAACTGCTCAAGTGGGCGCAGGAACACAAATCAGAAATCAAGCCACCGGTTCGGCGTGAAGCACCACCGCCCGCTTATAACGGCAATGGTGCGCGTGATGGGTATGATGAACCGCCACCGCTAGACTATGATGATGCCTATATGCCACCGGATGACGAAGAAGATTATGCGGGGTATCCGGCATATGACCCTGCTGATGGCAATGCACGCGGCGCGAATCAGCCTGTGCGGGCGAAAACACAAGCGTCCCCACCGATGGGCGAATCGATGGAAGTGCATTGTTTGCGGACGTTGTTTGCAAATCCTGAACTGTTTTATCAGGTGAATCGTAAATTGCGCGAGCTGGCAAACGGTAACACGACGATGATGGACGGTCCTTTGCGCGAATTAGATTCGGAAGATTTTAGCCGGTCGGATTATCAGGCGCTGATCCGTGTGTTTTCCGAGGCGGTGAATCAACACAGCTTGGATGTGATGGATTACATTCAAGAAAATCTATCACCGGTGATGGTTGACGCGCTACAAAATCTACTTTTGACGGACACTGATCTCGTGAGAGGGCGGGTTGGTGGAAGCCGTTTTAATGCTGATTTTTCCTCTTTGTGGAAAAAACATGAGCGCACATACTATGTCAATAATGAGGATGTCGAATTTTTAACGAAGATATTACAATTACGTGTACAACGGCTAAAACGCGAATTGGATGAACTGAGTTTTGTTCAGCGTGATAGTCAGGATAATATGAATGATGAGCCTACCGCGTTCATGTTAGGTGCGCGGATTGTCCTCTCCACGCAGGCGAAACACCTGTTGGAAGCTGAAATCAGCACCTTATCTGCCCGGTTAATGTGAAATTCAAAGGACTCCGATGGCTAAGAAACGTATACGGAAACCCGACCAAAGCACTGTTGTAGATACAGATGTCGAGGATATGGATGAAATGGATGACGACCTCGACGATGATAGTTTTGGCGATAGCAATAGCGGGATAGACCTCGATTCGGGCGATGATATGGATGACTCCGACGATGATCTTGAAGATGAAGAGGAGTTACATCAACGTGCGTTAGATGCGGTCTCACTAGCAGATGATCCTGTAAGGATGTACCTCAAAGAAATTGGTCAGGTACCCTTATTAGACAGCAACCGCGAAATCTGGCTGAGTACGCAGATCGCGGCGGAAAATCTGTTTCAGGAAATGATGGATCAACTGTCACAGCCCGATCATGTGGGGGATCCGAAAAAAGGTTTGCCCGATCCGATCAATATCGTCTTCCGAGTTTACGATCACATTCTGGAGCATTGGGAACAGGTCGTCAAGCTCGCGCCGAATTTTGAGCTGGAACCACCTGATTTACGCGAGTTGATTGACGAAGTGCAAGCGGTCACTAAAGAATGGAATGTTGACGGCAAATCCTATATCCGGCGCTATCTCCGTCAGAGTGATTGGGGACGCGATGAAAATTGGACGGAGCTTGCCCAACATCTGTTCGAGGTAATGCAGGGCTTGTATCTCATTCCCTTTACTCAGCAGATGCAAATTCGCGGGCATTACCGGACAGAAGGCGTGATGCCCCCGTCGGAAACGTTCCGCGAGTGGTTGCGCGAAGATGAAGATGAAGTTGAAGACTTACCGCACCTGTTTGAACAGGTAGAATTGAAGTCTGAAATTGCGGCGGAATCATTGACACGGGCCAACTTACGCCTTGTGGTCAGTGTGGCGAAACGGTATATGGGGCGGGGGATTAACTTCCTCGATTTGATTCAAGAAGGCAATATCGGCTTGTTGCGTGCGGTTGCCAAATTTGACCATACCAAAGGCTTCAAATTTAGCACCTACGCGACATGGTGGATTCGTCAGGCGATCAGCCGTGCGATTGCCGATCAAGCGCGGACGATTCGTATTCCGGTGCATATGGTCGAGACGATCAACCGTTTGATGCGTATTCAACGTAACTTGATTCAAGAATTAGGCGCAGAACCGAGCGCGGAGCAAATCGCGCTGGAAATGGACTTTCTGACGAAAGACGAGACGGAAGCCATCAAATTGTTGCGTAAAGAGGGGATGCACCTTGACCCCGGCTTACAACGTAAATTGCGCCGTGCCGCCCAAAAAGTGCGAAAGATTATGCGGATCAGCCAAGAACCGATGAGCCTCGAAATGCCGATTGGTCAGGAGGATTCCAGCTTGCTCGGTGATTTCATTCCTGATGATAATATTCCCGGTCCGGTGGATGCGGCTAGTCGTCAGTTGCTCAAGGAACAGATTCGGTCTGCCTTGGGTGTGTTGAGTGACCGTGAACGCGAGGTGCTAGAAATGCGCTTCGGTTTGCAGGATGGGCAGGATCATACGCTTGAGGAAGTCGGTAAGCATTTCGGCGTAACCCGTGAGCGTATCCGTCAGATTGAAGCGAAGGCACTGCGTAAATTGCGTCATCCAACCCGTAGCCGCCAACTCCGTGATTATCTGGAGATGTAACGCGAGATCATTTTGTGGTTAACTGAAGGCATGGCACACGCTATGCCTTTTTTGTTGCTAATGGATCGAGGTCGTTATGTCGTCTCTAAAATCACTCGCTCAAGACTATCACGTATTAGTTGAAAGCGATAATCTCCCGCAACGTCGGATGCGCCTCTTGCAAGCACTCTGGCGTGAAGAACAGGGGTATCCCATCGGTGAACATAATGGGCGATTGCTCGGTTCTCGTTTGCCGATGCCGTATGCAGAGGACACACTCAATAACTATTTGACGGATACGATCAAAGCGATTGTGCGTACAGAGGTGATGACTCCAGAAAATCGTCAAGGGCGCTTATTTGGGATGCCGCGTATTTACAATGATCTGCTTTCTAGCCAACCTCTGTGTTTTAATCTTTTTGGCGAACTACGACAGGATTTACCGTTAGCAACACGCGTGTTTCGTGCTTTGACGAATGATCGCGTGGGTGAGGTGATCGCCATTGATTTTGAACATTCTCCGGGGCGGGGTGATGTGCGCTATACAGGTGATAAATCCGCTTTTGATGTATTTGTTGAGTTCAAAACACCCCAAAACGGAAACGGATTTATCGGTATCGAGGTCAAGTATCACGAGAATCTCAAGGTGAAAGCGGATAACCACCGCGCACGTTACGATGAAGTTGCTAATATGATGGGATGCTTCGTCAATGATAAGCGTGAATCCCTGCAACGCCCACCATTACAACAAATCTGGCGCGATCATCTCTTATCAGGTGCGCTCAGGCATATCGATCAATATGAGGATGGTTTCTTTGTATTTTTATATCCGCAAGAAAATACGCTTTGCGCGAACGCGGTTCAGAATTATGAAAATTGTCTGAGCAACTCTGATACATTTGAAGCATGGACATTCAATGATGTCGTGACGAATTTGAGGCGATTCACTCAAGCGAAATGGGTCAATGTGTTTTATGATCGCTATATGAATTTTGATAAGATCGAAAAATTATTGGTGTAATAAATGCCTAAAAAACTAAAGTATTGCCCGATTTGCAGTCATGAGTTGGTCCAGCGTGAAAGCGGTGGGCGGATGCGTGCTAGCTGTGATAATTGTGGCTATGTGCATTTCGTCAATCCGGTGCCGGGGGTGGGCTTGCTGATCGAAATGGATGGGGGAATCGTGCTGATTCAGCGTGGTAATCCACCGCATCAGGGCGATTGGACGCTCCCTAGTGGCTTTGTAGAGGCGGACGAAAGTGCTGAAGAAGCGGCTATCCGTGAAGCCGAAGAAGAGACGGGGTTAAAGGTTGAAATCATCGAAATGGCGGGGGTAAATTCATTCCCTGAAGGTCCGCCTGTCAGTGGGATTATGATTTTTTACCGGATGCGCCCCATTGGTGGGATGCTCAAAGCGGGAGATGATGCGGCGGATGCGAAAGTGTTTGCTATCGATGAATTGCCGTTATTGCCCTTCCGTACCCATCGGGAAATTATCGCCGAGTGGTTAGAACGGCATCATGAAGAAACTGGCAAGCTATTTAGTACACCCTTACCGCATCAGGTGGAATTTCTGATCCGTCCGGCTGAGCCAAAAGATATTGATGAAATTATCGGCTTGATGGCGATGATCCCCGCTAACCGTAAATTGACCACCGAACAATGGCGGGATGTTGCCTTGCGGATCATCGAATCGCCGACGTTGGAAGTATTTGTTGCTCAAACACGCCGCGAACCTGCCTTGATTATCGGTTGTGTGTCGCTCTCGGTGGTGCGTGCGCTGACGGAAAGTCGGGGATTTATCAACGATATGGCGGTTTTGCCAACCTATCAACGGCGTGGCGTAGGGGCGGAATTGCTCGAAGCGATTTTACGCCGTTCGCAACAATTGAACTTGATGTCGCTGATGGTCAACACCCAACGGGCGAACGATCAGGCACGGGCATTTTACGCCGCGTCCGGTTTTTCTGATAGCCGGATTATGCGCCTCAAAATCCGTTAGTCATAGTACAATGAACAATTAGATTAAGTGTGACGAGGAAAGAAACCGTATGACGGCTCAGTCATCCCCGATGCGATGGGTGCTTGGTTATAAAGAACGTTCCGAAGGTGCCATCCCTAACACATATACTGCAACGTATGGTCTGCTTGATTTAATGAACAAGGGCTATTTATATGCTGAAGATGTGAAACAGATGCTTGATGATTCGGGACTAGAGGATTTTTTCTGGCAAATCACCTGGCCCGAAGATTTTGACATTCCGGACGAGTATCTTGTCAATCGTATCGCTAATGTGCAGGGTTATGTGGTGTTTGTGCATGGCTGGACGGGTAATCATAAAATTTGGGAAGAATTGCCGGGCAGAGTCACGATGGCAAATCGCCAACTGGTCTCCATTTCGATTGACCATAATGGGTTCGGGAAATCTGTGCTCACCGATGTTACGCCGTCGCTAGAGGCTTGTAATCCACCTGCGGCGATGCAAACATTGAGGCGTTGGGCGGAGTTGGTCAAATTGCGCCGTCAACCGGGCGAGCGTTCTCCCAAAGTGCTTAATTTCGTCGGACACAGTATGGGTGGCGCGACCCTCTTTTATCTGAACCCGATGTTCTGGAATTATGGTGAAGTCACCCGGTATGCCCTTGCTCCCGCATTGTTGCTGGAAGATAGTTTGCATCGTGCCTTCTATACGACATTGGGCGTAGGAATTGGCATTTTGCAACGGTTGCCCGCCTTAGAAATTTTTGAGCGTTTCCTTAAGCCAACCATCCTCAAAAATCTTGCCGCCGGTGCAACCAATGAAGTAAAAGAAATCCATCGTAAGCAATATGATGAAACGCCGCGTGGCATTACCGGCGCGACTTTTATGGCGATGGGGCGGTTAGCCAATTATGAGATTGCGCGTGATTGGGATTTGTTCCGTGTGATGCTCGGTCATCGTGACCCGCTGGTGGGGTTAACGGACATGATGGATTTGTTGGGCAAGCTGGAACTTCCGGCGGGGAATACGCGGGTTGTGCCGGGGACTCATTATATGTTCAGCGTGGGGAGTGAAACACCACGAAACGCCTATCAACATGCACAAAATCGTGACCTTGTGGTGCAGGACATTCTGGCATTGCATATTAAAGCCTATCAATTACAACGCGATGGACGGCGAATCGGCTAAGTTCTAGTGCTGTAGATTTGAGCGTTAGCACAGGGTTTGATTAAAATTTGGGTGAATTCGCCGGATTTGATTAAAAATTTAACGGGATTCCCTTTACGACTTGACCAAGATGCGTTAGGCTTAGTGCGTCTGGCAAACTCTGGATTAAACCAACAGTAATTTCAATTTTGTTTGACAACAAAACAGGGTTATGCTAACCTTAATCTGGTTAATTGTTCAAAAAAGTACAAACGAATTTACCCGTCTGCTGTAACGGAATAGAGGACAATCAATGGTACTACAGCAATTTGCTCCAGCTGGTATTTTAATTCTTCTTACAATTGGTTTGACCTTCATCATTATGAATATCTCGCGGGTATTCGGTCCTCATAATCCGACTACGCGCAAGACCGCACCTTACGAGAGCGGTATGAAGCCAATTGGTCCGGCGAATCGACGTTTGCCGGTCAAGTTTTATCTGATTGGCGTGTTGTTCATTTTGTTTGATATTGAAGTGATCTTTTTCTTGCCGTGGGCGGTGGTTTTCCGTGATCTTGGTTTTTATGGTTTGGCAGTGATGGGCTTGTTCGTCTTCATCCTCACTGTCGGTTTAGTTTATGAGTGGAAGAAGGGTGCGTTGGAATGGGAGTAACACCGAAACTTGGTAATTTAGGTGTCGTTACTTCAACCGTTGAAGAAGCGATTAACTGGGCGAGAACGGGCGCGACCTGGCCCCTGCTTTTTGGTCTGGCGTGCTGTGCAATTGAATATATGAGTTCGCAGGCAGGCACTTATGACCTGTCTCGTTTTGGTATGGAATTAAACCGTGCAAGTCCCCGTCAGGCGGATTTGATGATTGTGGCAGGACGCGTAACCCGTAAGATGGCTCCGGTTGTGCGTCAACTTTATGACCAGATGGCTGATCCCAAATGGGTTATTTCCATGGGGGATTGTGCCTCTTGTGGTGGGGTATATAACAATTATGCGGTGGTACAGGGCGTTGATGAGATTATTCCGGTGGATGTTTATGTCGCTGGATGCCCGCCCCGTCCTGAACAATTGATGCACGGTATTTTGACATTACATGAAAAGATTCGCGGCGAGCGTATCTCTGATTGGGCAAGCTAGGACAGGCAAGGTAAATCTCTATGAATATTCCCGAATCGCTTGATCCTGTAGACGCTATTAAAGTCAATCTACCGGATGCTTTGCAAGATGTAGTCGAATTTAGAGGCGAGACGACGCTGGTTGTCGCCAGTAAAGACATTCCGGAAGTCATCCGCTTTCTGCGTGATACCCCCGGATTGAGCTATAACTTCCTCTCCGACATTAGCGCAGTAGATTATTATCCCGAATACACCCGTCCGGGGCGTTTCGGCGTGTCGTATCATATCTACTCCATGTTGTATAATCATCGCCTGCGGGTAAAGACTTACGTGGAAGAAGATGACACCGTTGTGCCGTCAATCACGTCATTGTGGCCCGCCGCCAACTGGTTCGAGCGCGAGATTTTCGACATGATGGGGATTGAATTTGAAGGTCATCCTAATTTGCGGCGCATCTTAATGCCCACAGATTGGAACGGTCATCCACACCGTCGTGATTATCCGCTGGGGTATGAAACGATTCAGTTCTCCTTCAATGTGGATGAAATATTAAAGCACAAGCCGTTTGCTGAAGACTAAGCTAAAGATCAAAATGGAAGAACGGAACGCGATTTATGGTTGCTAACCCAGGGCTTCAAACTGATATGAGTGAGTGGCAGGGCAGTCTTGACGAGCTTAAAGGACTGGTGTCCGAGCGCGCAATGACTGGTGAAACCATGCTCCTCAATATGGGACCGCACCACCCCAGTACGCATGGTGTGTTGCGCCTTTTGCTGGAATTGGACGGCGAGGAGATTGTCTCCTGTGTGCCGGACATTGGTTTCTTGCATACCGGGATTGAAAAGAACATCGAAGCAAAGACCTACGAAAAAGGGGTCACGCTTACGGATCGTATGGATTATCTCTCGCCGATGTCGAACAATATGGTCTTCTGCATGGCAGTCGAAAAATTGGTCGATCTGGATGTGCCTGAGCGTGGTCAGGTGATCCGCGTCATTGTGCTAGAACTTTCCCGTATTGCCAGCCATTTAGTATGGTTGGGAACACAGGCGATGGATCTTGGCGCGATGAGTGTCTTTCTGTATTGTTTCCGCGAACGTGAGAAAATCCTTGATATGTTCGAGATGCTTTCCGGTCAGCGTATGATGGGATCATACCTGCGCCCCGGTGGTGTATGGCGTGATCTACGTCCAGAATTCTTACCTGCGCTGGAAGAATTTATGGCAGATTTCCCTAGTAGAATCGATGATTACGAACGTCTGTTGACGAAAAATCCGCTGTGGATGGATCGCACGCAGGGTGTGGGGATTATCGAACCGGAAGATGCGCTGGCGTGGGGCGTTACAGGCGCACCGTTACGTGCGAGTGGCGTGAACTGGGATATTCGTAAAGCCATGCCCTATAGTGGCTACGAAAATTACGAGTTTAACGTACCACTTGGCGAACATGGCGATGTATATGATCGTTTCCTCTGCCGCATTTATGAACTGCGCGAATGCCTGAAGATTCTGCGTCAGGGGATTGATCGTCTGCCCGGTGGAGCATTCCGCTCAGAGAATCGTAAGTTTGTACCGCCACCCCGTTCCGAATTAGGGACGAGCATGGAGGCGGTTATCCATCACTTCAAGCTCTGGACAGAAGGTTTTTCTGCACCGGATGAAGAAGTGTACGTTTCGATTGAAAGCCCGCGTGGTGAAATCGGATGTTATTTGCATGGCACAGGTGGCAACAAACCGCGCCGCGTACGCTTTAAGACCCCGTCCTTCGTCCATATCGGCGCGATTCCGATGATTACTGAAAATCATATGATCGCCGATTTGATTGCCATTATTGGTAGTGTGGACGTTGTATTGGGTGATTGTGACCGATAAACTGGTCTGCTAAAAATTGGGGCGTGATATTCTTCATGCCCCATTATTGATTTAGGCTTTTCCGAGTTTTTAACACACGCTTTTGTTTTTAGACTGCGTTCCTAAGGATAAGAAATGGCAATCGCAGAAAAATATGCGGATCGCATTGACAAACATCTCTCAAAATATCCCGATAAGCGTTCAGCCGTTATGCCCTTGCTCTATATTGTGCAGGAAGAGTATGGATGGGTTTCACCTGAAGGCATTCGTGAAGTCGCAGATATTTGCGAGATGGACGCAACACAGGTAAAGTCCATTGCGGGTTTCTATACGATGTATTCAGAGAAGCCAAAAGGGAAATTTTGGCTTCAGGTTTGTACCGATATGCCGTGTGCGCTACGTGGCGCGGATGAGTTCCACAAGGAGCTTAAGGACTATCTGGGTGTAGAAGAAGGTGGCACTACCGAAGACGGGATGTTCACAGTAGAGCATGTGATGTGCCTCGCCGCCTGTGACAAACCCCCGATGCTCCAATGTAATTTCCATTTTCACGAAAATCTTGATATGGAAAAAATGAAAGTCTTGATTGATGAGTGGCGCAATGAAGTCAACGCATCGGTTAAGAGCAAATAGCACAAAAACAAGACGGACAGACGTTTTATTGTAACTGTGAGTTAGGACACTGTCTCAATCAGCACATGCTGGTTTTAGCACCGGCTGGTTGGTAAAGGGAGAACACTGCATGTACATTATTTTTCGGGAAAAAGAAGTCACGGACATCCATAAATTTGATGTCTATATGAAAAACGAAGGCTACGATGGGCTGAAAAAAGCCATTGGTATGAAGCCTTCTGAAGTCATTGATGAAGTCAAATCCTCCGGCTTACGTGGTCGTGGTGGGGCAGGTTTCCCTACAGGTGTGAAGTGGAGCTTTATTCCACAAAACGAGCCGGTGAAATATGTTGCCGTGAACGCCGATGAAAGCGAACCGGGAACATTTAAAGATCGTCAAATTTTAGAGAATAATCCGCATCAATTGATCGAAGGCGCATTGATTTGTGCCTATGCGATTCAGGCGAAAGCGGTTTATATTTACATGCGTGGCGAATTCTGGGATGTTGGGCATGAGCTAGACAAGTGTATTGATGATGCCTATAAAGCCGGTTTCGCCGGCAAGAACATTCTCGGCTCTGGCTGGGATTGTGATGTGTATACGCATCTCGGTGCGGGCGCATATATTTGTGGGGAAGAAAGCGCCCTGTTGAACAGCCTTGAAGGTAAGCTCGGTCAACCGCGTGTACGTCCACCGTTTCCCGCGCAAAAGGGTGGTGGCTTGTACGGAGAGCCAACCGTCGTCAATAACGTGGAAACACTGGCGAATGTCCCGTGGATTATGCGTAAAGGTGGCGCGGAATTTAAGAAGCTCGGCACCGAACAGAGCGCCGGTACGAAAATTTTCTGCCTGAGCGGTCATGTAAAAAATCCGGGTAATTATGAACTCGAATTTGGCGCGACCTTCCGCGAGTTGCTATACGATCATGGTGGTGGTCCGCTAGATGGGCATACGTTTAAAGCGGTGTTGCCGTCCGGTGCATCAGGTCCGATTGTGCCGCTGAGTGACGAAGTGCTTGATACACCGATGACCTATGAAGATACCCCGAAAATTGATACTATTATCGGGTCGGCATCTGTGATTGTCATGGATGACTCCACCGATATTATGTGGGTGGCTTCTAAGGTAACCAAATTCTTTAAGCATGAGAGTTGTGGGAAGTGTACCCCATGCCGTGAAGGGACGTACTGGATAGATAAAGTCCTTGATCGCATTTTGAGTGGGGAAGGCGCAGAATCTGATATTGATCTCGTACGGAATGTCGCGGGTAACATGCAAGGCACGACTTTATGTGCATTGGGTGATTTTGCCGCGAACCCGATTTTATACACGATCAAGCATTTCCCTGAAGATTTTAAGAAGCATGTTAACGGTGAGTCCGCGCCTGTTCGCGCCGCCGGAGACTAGGTTTTAATATGACGGATCACCTTGCCGCTATGGACGAAGAGATCCACACCGACGCTGATGAAACCGATTTAACGGCGGTGGTAGACGACCATCAGCATGAGGAAGTGACGGAAACGAGCGTGAGTTTCTGGCAGAGATTTAGCCGAATATTCACATCGTCGACGGAACGCGGCTCAACGAACGAACAACGGTTGATTGATCTTGATGAAAGTATCGCCCTGCACCCTGATGTGGCTATGAATTACATCCTGCGGGGCGAGTTACGTCTTAAACGTGACGATTTAGACGGCGCACAGCAGGACTTTCAGCAGGGGCTGATTATCGCGGAAACTCAATTTCAGCAAGACAATTGGGGCTTCGCAGATCAAATCTTGCAGGATCGTGCAAAACGCGGTTTAGAACTGACGCGCCGTAAGCTCCATATCGGGTAGTTAATTACATAACAGACCCGTAAATCAATAAACTAATGGCTACTGACTTAAGAGAGTGGATATATGGTCGATATAGTCAGAGAGAAAGAAAAAGTCGATACCGTTACGATCATCATTGATGATGTTGAGTATCAGGTACCGAAGGGTTCTAACCTCGTAGACGCGGCGAAATGGTATGCTGATAACGACATTCCGGTATTTTGCTACCATCCAAAGATGGAACCGGTGGGCATGTGCCGTATGTGTCTTGTCGAATTAGGCATGATCGAAAAAGACCGCGCAACAGGGGAGGTCGTTCTCAATGAGGACGGTCAGCCTAAAGTGCGCTGGTTCCCGAAATTGCAGACCGCATGTACGCAGATTGTTAGCGATGGCATGGTGGTTCGCACCAATACCGAAGTTGTTGAGGAAGCGCGTGAAAATGTGCTGGAATTCCTGTTGACCAGCCATCCGTTGGACTGCCCCATCTGTGACAAAGGTGGTGAATGTCCGTTGCAAAATCTGACGATGGCGTATGGTCCACAGGGTAGCAGAATGAACTTTGCGGATAAAATGCACCTTGATAAGCATGTTCCGCTGGGTGATTTGATCTTCCTTGACGAAGAACGCTGTATTCAGTGTGGGCGTTGTGTTCGTTTTCAGGATGAGATCGTCGGCGATGATGTGCTTGCATTCCACGAACGTGGACGTACCCTGCAAATCATCACCAATAGCGAACCCGGTTTTGATACCTATTTCTCAGGGAATACGACCGACATTTGTCCGGTGGGTGCGCTGACGACTGCGGATTTCCGCTTTGGTGCGCGTCCGTGGGAATTGACGGAAGTGCCGAGTATTTGCCCGCACGATGCGGCTGGCTCAAACATTAGCCTGAGCGTACGTCTTGATCGTGATTTTGGCGGACGTGCCAAGATCAAGCGCGTGATGCCCCGTCAAAATGAATACGTTAACGAAATTTGGATTTCTGATAAAACCCGTTTCGGTCATCACTTTACGGGTAGTGACCGTCGTTTGCATGTCCCGCTGATGCGTAAGGGGTCTAGTCTGATTGAATTGGACTGGACGACTGCCTTCAACACATTTGCTGAATTGCTACAGGGCGCGAACGGTGATGTTGCCGCGATTGCCGGTAATGGCATGAGCAATGAAGACCTGTGGGAATTAAAACAGGTGATGGAGAAAGTGGGCAGTGATCGTCTTGGGGCATGGTCACCGACACACGGCGGTGCGGAATTGGTCGCGCAGGTCGGTGTTGGTAAAGGCACAAACCTCGGTGAGCTTGGCAAGGGCGATGCAGTTCTGATCATTGCCTCTGACCTTGAAGAAGAAGTTCCGATCTGGCGCTTACGCTTGAAGCGTGCACACGATCAGGGTGCATATGTGGTGGTGGCGAATGTTCGCCCCACGCGCATGGACGATTTCGCAGATGTGACCCTCCGCTATGCTGTGGGGCAGGCGGCGACGTTCATGAATTCGCTCAAGAAAGACTCGAAAGAGGTTTTCGAAAAGCTCACCGGTGCGGATAATCTCGTGATTGTTGCCGGTGCAGAAGGCTTGTCATTGGATGGCAGTCGTGCATTGGCACAGGCGGCGGCGAATTTGCTGGTTGATAGTGGGCATGTGGGCAAGCCGAATAATGGTTTATTGTCGCCATTACCGGGTCCGAATGGCATGGGCTTGCACTATCTGGGTTTCTCGCCGTTTACCACGCAGGATATTATGGCAAATCCGCCTAAAGTCTTAATTGTGGCACAGTTAGAATTAATTGCAGACGATCCATCAGCATCCGCATGGTTGGATAAGGTTGAGACAATCATCTCACTAAACTTATTCCCGGATGTTGTTTCCGAAAAAGATGCAAAACTGATCCTGCCGATTCAGAGTTTTGCGGAGCGTGACGGCACGTTTACCAATGGTGAACGCCGTGTTCAGCGTTTCTACACCGCACAAGGTCCAATCGGTGAGGCATTACCCGCATGGCAGATTCTCTCCCGTGTAGGTGAAGTTTTAGGCGCAGGGCGTTCTAAACCCTCCGCCGCCGCGGTGATGCTTGATATTGTCAATGGCGTTCCTGCTTTTGAGGGAATGCGCTACCGTGACCTTTCGAGAATTGAACGCCAATTCCCGGATGTCGGCGGGCAAGATTTGTACTATGGCGGTACGGCATATCAAAATAAGGGTGGTTTAGGCGTTCAGATTGCTTCAGTCGCCGATAGTGGTGATGTGGCGAAAGGCGATGTCGCATCCGCTGATGCACCGAAAGCCGGAAAATCACAATTGGTGATTCTGCCGGTCACGCGTTTGTATAACCGTGAAAGTACGTTTGAACCGAGTATGCTGGTTCATCCGCGCATCATGGAGCCTTATGTTGAATTGAACAGCAAAGATGCCAAGAAACTCGGCATCGAACAGGGTGATGTGGTCGCGGTCAGTGCGGATGGTGCAGAAGTCCGTGTTAAAGCCTATGTAAATGGAAATGCGCCGGAAGGCACGGCGATTATGCCACGTCATCTAGCATCAACAGCGACACCGCTAACATTGACCGTTGGCGAAATTACGAAGGTATAGGAATTCACTTTCCGCTTATTGAAACAAACAGAGGGCAACAATGAGCGACGACTCACAAAAAAGTCCAATCTCATGGATTGATTTGATCTTATTCGGGATAGCCGCCGTACTGCCGATCTTTTTCATCGCGGCATTATGGTATGACGGGTATCCGGCGATTAGTTATGTGAACGATCTGGTTCCACCGGCAGATTTTGACTTCAATAACCTACTCTGGTTGCTGATTCCGGCAATCGCGGGTTATGTGGGATTTGCCTTCTGGGGATGGAATGATGTTTATGCGACGAAATTCACCTCACGCGCAATTGCTGGTTTCTCTGCGCTCGGGTTGATTTACTTTGTGTTCTTTTTCCTATCAGAGGGGCTATTCGCGTTCACAGATTTTTCATCAGTAGCGCCGTTACCGGTGGGGAATTTGAAAAATTTGAAGTTAGAGGGTTTCCAATCCTTTATCCCCATTCTGGCGATTTTCCTTGTGGGTGTGGCGCAGGTTGCTATCCCACGCAACTTTGAGCGTCCCGCAGGCGAAAAACCAGCCCATTTCCTGAACTTCATCCCATTTTCCGTAATAGCAATTAATGTGGTGGTGGGTACGCTGGTGTTGCTCATCGTGCTGGCGAATTGGGGAAGTATCCTCGATGGCGGCGGCGATGTCCTGAATTTTGCATTTAACGGGTCAAGCCGTGTGGCTGAAGAAGAGATCATCTTGTGTGAAGATTCACAGGGATGTTCTATTGTTCGACCGCTGATTTTGTCCGCGATTTTGCTTTTCGTGATTGTCACGGGCTTCGCATATGCAACTTTGCTAGAGCGTAAGTTGATCGCATGGTTACAACAGCGTGTAGGACCGAATCGTGTGGGTCCGGGTGGGTTGTTGCAACCTGCGGCAGATGGTTTGAAATTGATCTTCAAAGAAGACATCATGCCCACCGATGCGGATCGTCCGGTTTATTTGATCGCACCGATGCTCAAGGCGATTCCGACGCTTGTGGTGGTCGCGGTGATTCCGTTTGGTCCTGATCTCGTCATCCCGTGGTTCGATGGCAATTGGTATAAGGTTGGATTATCTGTCATTGATGTCAACGTGGGTGTTTTGTGGTTGCTGGCGATTACGAGTATCGGCACTTACGGTGTCGTGCTGGCTGGTTGGGCGAGTAATAACAAATACTCTATGCTCGGCGCAATGCGCGCTTCTGCACAGATGGTCAGCTACGAGTTAAGCATGGGTTTGGCGCTGGCAGTGCCCGTTTTGCTCGTCGGTAGCATGAACATCAAGGAGATTGTCGAGGCACAGAGTTTATTCTGGCAATGGTTTATCGTGCTCAATCCGCTTGCCGCCGGTATCCTGATTATTGCCCTCATTGCAGAAACCAACCGCGCTCCATTTGATTTACCGGAAGCCGAACAGGAACTTACCGCAGGGTATATGACCGAATACAGCGGTATGAAGTTCGCGCTGTTTATGATGGCTGAGTATCTCGGCATGATTGCGGTCAGCCTGATCGCGGCATCAATGTTCCTTGGTGGGTATCAGGATGGATTTGGGCTTGTAGATCGTATTCCAATCCTGGGTCCGGTTGTCGTGATTACGAAGGTCGTTTTGTTGCTGGTCGGGTTCATCTGGATTCGTGCGACATTGCCCCGTATTCGCTATGATCGATTGATGCAATTTGGCTGGAAAGTCATGCTTCCCCTGGCGATTTTAGCCGTTGTCTGGACAGCGATTGCGGTTGTCGTTGGTGATGAATTTGGTTCAAACGGCTATTTGCTGGTGTCCTTCGTCATGCTGGCGGCAGTGGCAATTATTGGTGGTGTCCTGCTGGCGAATGGTGATCAGGATGACGAGCCAGATGCCGATTACGAAGATGATCCGATGATTACAGGCGAACGTGCCGGCATCGGTTTTACCGCGTTACAGGCGATTGGTGGTTTGGTTGCGGTGCCGTTTGTACTCTATGAAGGCACACTCAACATTCTCGATGGCTTAGCGTCACTCGCGCCGGAGCCGGAAGAAGAGACTACCGACGGCGATGGGGATGATACAAACGCTTTACCTGCCAACACAGGTAGCGACTAGATAAGAGGAGGTTCTACTGGAATGAATATTGTCAAAGGTTTCGCAACGACGTTCAAGCATGTGCTTGAAGAGAAAATTACCTTTAACTATCCTGAAGAAGTACGTCCTTTTCAGGAGCGTTTTAAAGGTCGTCATCATCTACGCCGTTACGAAAATGGCATGGAAAAATGTATCGGATGCTCATTGTGCGCGGCATCGTGCCCTGCGGATGCAATCTGGGTAGAAGCGGCGGAAAACGCTGATGAAGCCCGTTATAGCCCCGGAGAACGCTATGCCAAGACCTATGAGATCAACATGTTGCGCTGTATCTTCTGCGGTTATTGCGAAGATGCCTGCCCAACACAAGCCATCGAATTGGGGCATGAACACCAGCTGAGCTTTACCAATCGGCGTGATTCAATATTCACAAAAGACATGCTGATTGATCCTGTTCCCGAAGGTGGGCAGGATACGCCGCAGGTGGTGGAGCCGGGTGTTTACACTCGTTCGATACCTGATATGCCGAATGCCAAGTAAAAGTTTGAGATTCGTTGGAAAATAAGCGCCAGAGTCTTTGAACTCTGGCTTTGTTTGTGTTAAACTGCACAACCGTCTACCACTTTACGCCCGAATAGGACAAGTGCAATGGAAGTTGCTCTGTTTTTAATTGTAGGCATGATCGCAGTCGCAGCGGCTGTGGGTATGCTACTCGTAAAACAACCTGTACATAGCGCACTGTTGTTGATTACCAACTTCGCGTGTGTTGCTTTCCTTTATCTAATGCTCGACGCGCCATTTTTGGCGATGGTGCAGATTGCCGTGTATGCCGGGGCGATTATGGTATTGTTCCTGTTTGTCATCATGCTCCTTGGGGCTGATAAGGTGGCAGGCGAGAACACTCACTTGTTTAAGCAATTTTCACTCGTCGCAGTCGGTGTTACGGTCGCTTTCTTCCTCGCGGTTTCTTATGCGTTTTTCGAAAGTGGAAGCATAAGCACAGAAACCACCCGTGAAGCATCACCCATGGTTCGTGTCTTGAACGTCGCGCCGTATCTTCCGGCTGTTGACGTTTATGCAAATGGGGAACTCATCTCAGAAGGTGTGCAGTATAATGCCGCACCCGAACGTAATGAGATGAGCTATATTGCGCTGGAACCCGGTGACTATGAAATCGCCATTGGTGGAGAAAATCCCGTATTGGCGGAGCCATTCCCAATCGGTACGATCACCGTTGAACCTGAAGCACTCCAGACCATCGTCATGTACGGTGCAACGACTGTTTTCGGTGAAGGGGTTGATCAAATTGGGTTACCTCAATTGGCGATCTTCTCTGATAGTCTGGCAGATATTCGCAATGGCATGAGCCGTATCGCGGTCTTCAATGCCTACAGCGAAGCCGATGCCATCAACATCATTGACGTTGGTTCGGACTTTCTCATTGGTGCTAATGAGGACATTCAGACTGTTCTGGCTGATCTGCCTTATGGTGAACTGTCTAATATGGCAGAATTTGGCTCTGGTAGCCTGACTTGGGCTTTTGTACCAACCTCGAATACCGACGATATTCTTCGCACCACGCGTGACGAAACTGGTGGGGAATATGAACTGGTCGGTGGCACTTATCAACTCATGGTTTTTTCTGAGCGTGCAACTGATGTCGAGGGAACACTTGAGCCAGTAACGGTTTACGTCGTGAATTCGGCAATTCCGGATTTTGGTAGCCCTGAGGCAATCGGTGAATCACTCTTCGTTGAGTATGCTCTGCCTTTTGAAGTGGTCGCCTTGCTCTTGCTTGCGTCAATGGTTGGTGCAATTGTGTTGACACAACGTGCAATCATTAAGCCCAAGCCGGGTCGTCCGATGCGACGTAAGGTAAGCCGTCCGTTGACCAGTGTGATTTCTTCACAGACGGGTACAGATGTGCGTACTGAACCGCAAAATGTACCACAGCTTGAAGCCCCTGAAACATCAGAGCCAGCAGGGGATTAGAAGGGGAGAAGCGAAACTATGGTTGAAATTGAAGCATATGTCGTTTTAAGCATGGTGTTATTTACACTCGGCGCAATGGGCGTGCTGTTTCGCAAAAACGCGATTCTGGTGTTTATGTCCGTTGAACTGATGCTGAACGCGGCAAATCTGGCGCTGGTGGCATTTGCCCGTCAGTGGAACGCGGTGGATGGTCATATCTTTGTATTCTTCGTCATTACCGTTGCCGCCGCAGAAGTGGCGATTGGTCTGGCGCTGATTGTGACGATCTTCCGTACCAAGCAAAGCATTAATATTGATGATCTGCATTTGATGGAAGGTTAGCAGTATGCGGTTAACCGGCTGTTATCTAACGTACAGCGAGAGGCTTGATTAATGGAAAGTTTCGCTCAACTCGCACCAGCAATAATCCTGTTTCCCGCGATTGGGGCGTTTATCAATTTTTTCTGGGGCGCACGTCTCGGTGAACGTAATTCTGCGATCATCGGTACATTTGCTTCAGGGATGACGTTTGTTATCGCATTTAGCTTACTGCTTTATCTCTCGAATAATGGCTTCCGTCCGGCGGTGATTAATCCACCAATTTTCGGTAGTTGGATTTCGATAGATTCGATTAACTTCGATATTTCATGGCAAACCCGCGTCGATACACTCAGTGTAACGATGATGATGTTTGTCACCTTTGTGGGTACGCTCATTCACATATATGCCATTGGCTATATGCACGGCGACCCGCTCTTTTCGCGTTTCTTCGCTTATCTGAACCTCTTCCTGACCTTCATGCTCATCCTCATCACAGGCAACAACTTCCTGATGATGTTCGTGGGCTGGGAAGGTGTGGGTTTGTGTTCATATCTACTGATCGGCTTCTGGTGGGATAAACCGGATGGTGTTGGCTGGAATAACAGTAACGCCGCCCGTAAAGCCTTCATCGCCAATCGTATTGGTGATTTTGGCGTGTTGATGGCGATTTTCCTGATCTTCTGGACGTTCGGTACGCTGGATTTTTATAAACCTGCCGAAACCGCCGT
The DNA here is from genome assembly GCA_040219275.1 of Aggregatilineales bacterium. GTDB lineage: Bacteria > Chloroflexota > Anaerolineae > Aggregatilineales > Phototrophicaceae > JAVJSU01. The sequence goes on from JAVJSU010000023.1 coordinate 61,207, forward strand.
TGATTATGCTTCTGTTGGTCATCATGGTGATGAAGACCACGCTACAGAGGGCGAAGGCACACATGAAGAAGGTGTTGCGGCAGAAGAGGGTGAAACTGCTGGCGAAGAAGCGCACGGTGAGGAAGAATCTCATGGTGAAGTCGCCGTTCCGCTTTATTATTACGGTACAGCAGGCGTAGAACTGAGCCAACTCGGTGCATTTGGTCAGGCTGAAGTGCTGATGGTTGAATACAAGTCTGCGAATGAAGTTGTGGAAGCCGCAGAAGCCGTGCTCGCAGATGCACAAACTGAAGACGATCGTGCCGCCGCAGAACTGGGCGTTGACGAAGCGGAGGCAGTCGCACAGGATTTGCGCCCGAACTTCGACATCGGACCGTTTAACCTCAACATTCAAACCATGCTCGTGCTGATTACCCTATTTATGCTTCTCGGCGCGACAGGTAAATCCGCACAAATTCCGTTGTTCGTTTGGTTGCCGGACGCGATGGCAGGTCCTACGCCGGTCAGTGCGCTTATCCACGCCGCGACAATGGTGACGGCGGGTGTGTATATGATGGTGCGCTCTAATGCGTTCTTCTATCATGCAGAACTGACATCATTCCTTGTGACAATCGTTGGTGCGACAACCGCTGTGGTCGCGGGCTTTATTGCCATCGGTCAATTCGACATCAAACGTGTGCTTGCTTATAGTACCGTGAGTCAGCTTGGCTTTATGGTTGCGGCAGTGGGTATTGGCGCGTATCCAGCGGCGATGTTCCACATGGTTACACATGCGTTCTTCAAAGCGTTATTGTTCCTCGGTAGTGGTTCCGTCATTCATGGTATGGAACACGGACACCATCATCTGCATGAACACGGTCATGACGATCACGGCGATCATCATGATGAACACGAAGAAGAATTTGACCCGCAAGATATGCGGAATATGGGTGGTTTGCGTAAGAAAATGCCCATCACCTACTGGACATACCTGTTTGGTACGCTGGCATTGGCGGGTATCTGGCCCTTTGCTGGTTTCTGGTCTAAGGATGAAATTCTCGCGGATAGCTGGCTGGTTGGCTTTGCAGACGGCGAACTGCGGGGATATATTGCGCTCGGTATGTTGTTCATCGCGGCAGGCTTCACCGCCTTCTATATGTGGCGACAGATCGAAATGGTATTTCATGGTGAAGCGCGGCATGAAGCGGCAAAACACGCTCATGAAAGCCCGCCAAGCATGACCATCCCGTTGATGATTCTCGGTTTCTTTAGTTTGACCATCGGTTTCATCAACATTCCTACCCCGCTAAGTTCGATATTCTCGTTCTTCCTGAGCGGGTTGGTGGGGGAACACTCGCTGGCGAATTTCCTTGAATACAGCATCACGCATTTCCACATCCCTGATTTCCAACCGGTGATCGCAATTGCCGCGCTATCCATGGGGCTGGGGGCAATTTTCTTCGCCCGCTCAATCTATGGCGGTACGAAGGCGATTAACAAGGATGGGAAAGATCCGCTACAGGCAAGTCCAAGTACCGGTCAAGTTTGGGCGCTTGCCAATAAGCGTATGTATTGGGATGAGATTTACTGGGCAATTCTTATCAACCCGTTCATCCGCATAGGGAAGTTTCTGGCAAATGTAATCGACTGGGAATTCTTCCACGATTACTTCCACGACAAAGTCTTGCATCGCGGGTTTGTTACAGTAGGTAATTTATTGAGTAAACCGTTCGACATTGGCATCATTGATGGTGCTGTTAACGGTGTTGGTTGGGTCGTCGGACGGATTAGCGGCGGAATGCGCCGAGTCCAGACGGGTTACGTTCGTACATATGCGCTTGCGCTATTGTTGGGCGTGGTGATCGTCATTGTCTTGATGTTGTTACCCATGATTCAGAACTAACGGCTGTCTCAGAGGAGCTATTACAACTATGGAAGCAGTAAGTTCAAGTCTCTCACTCACCACGGTAACCTTATTTTTACCGATGGTCGGTCTGACTATACTTCTATTTATGAATGAGGAGAAGAATCGCGCTGCAATCAAATGGGTTGCCTTTGGGTTCAGCATAGCGACTTTTCTTGCCTCAGTTTTGATGTGGGCGGCGTTCGATACGGGCGAAGCTGGTTTACAACTCGCACAACGTTTTGACTGGTTGCCGAGTTATGGCATCAGTTACTTCGTCGGTGTGGATGGCTTAAGCCTTTTACTTGTATTGCTGACCACGTTTATTATGCCACTGGCAATCCTGTCTTCTTTCCGTGTGCATGTTCTTGAAGAACGTGGACGCGAAAAGCTCTACTACGTGTTCATGCTGTTGCTCGAATGGGCGATGCTGGGCGTGTTCGTCGTACAGGATATGATTATCTTCTACATTTTCTGGGAAATCACCCTTGTACCGATGTATTTCTTGATCGGCATCTGGGGTGCAGAAAATCGTGTTTATGCCGCGGTGAAGTTCTTCCTTTACACGATGGCAGGGTCGATCTTGATGTTGCTGGCGATTTTGTACGTCGGTGGTCAAGCGGGCACATTTGCTGTGCCGGAAATTGCCGCGATGGTAGCAAGCGGGGAACTTGTCTTCCCGATGTCGGACATATTCAGCACGCAGTCGGTGTTGTTCCTCGGCTTCTTGGTTGCGTTTGCGATTAAAGTGCCGATCTTCCCACTGCATAGCTGGTTGCCGGATGCTCACGTTCAGGCACCAACTGCCGGCTCGGTCATTCTGGCGGGCGTTTTGCTGAAGATGGGTACTTACGGTATCGTGCGTTTCTGTCTGCCGCTCTTCCCTGAAGCAACCGTGGAATGGGCACCGATCATCGCGGGTCTGGGTGTAATCGGCATTATTTACGGCGCGTGGGTCAGCTTTGCACAGACAGACATCAAGAAGCTGGTTGCTTATTCGTCTGTAAGCCATCTTGGTTTCGTTATTCTTGGTATCTTCTCCCTCAATCCACAGGGTTTGCAGGGTGCGACTATTCAGATGGTCAATCATGGTATTAGCACCGGTGGCTTGTTCTTGATGGTCGGTATGCTGTATGAACGTCGTCACACCAAGTCAATGAGTGCTTATGGCGGTATCTGGAAGGCGTTGCCGCTGTTCGGTGGCATCAGTCTGATTATTACCTTAAGCAGTATGGGCTTGCCGGGGCTGAACAGCTTCGTTGGTGAGTTTATGATCTTGCTTGGCGCGGTTGGCAGTAATGTGCTCGGTATCTTCTTCGCGCTGTTCGCTACACTGGGTGTGATTATGGCGGCGATTTACTTGCTCCAGATGTTCCAGAAAGTGTATATGGGCGAGCTGGATAAAGAAGAAAACAAGAATCTGCCGGAATTACACTGGCAAGAATTGGCGGTACTCATTCCGATCCTGATTATGATTTTCTGGATGGGTTTGCAACCGAACGTATTCTTTGATGTTATGGATGCGAGCAGCCAACACCTGATTGCACAAATGGGTGAGAGTGTGCCGCAAATTCTCACGATGATCCCCTAAGGGAGACACTATGTTAGACGTACCAAGTTTCGCAGATCTCAATCTGGGTGTCACCTTGCCCGCTGTGTTTTTGGGGGTATTTACCACGTTTTTGCTGTTGATTGACCTGTTCATTCCGCGCAAAATCGTAACTGCATGGTTGGCGTTGGGTGCGCTTGGTGTGAGCTTTTTCATTAACTTGTTTACATTCGACAGCGGCGAAACTGCCTTGCATGGTATGTTCGTTGCTGATGCTTTCACTGGCTTCATGAACCTTATCATTTTGACGACAGCGATCCTCGGTGTGTTGCTGAGTATTGACTATCTCAAGCGTACCGGCATGGAGAAGGGCGAGTATTATTCGCTTTTATTGTTCTCCACCGCTGGCATGATGTTCATGGCAAGTGCCAATGACTTAATCGTGATTTTTGTCGCGCTAGAGTTACTCAGCATCCCGTTGTATGTGATGTCAGCGTTCCGTCCGAATGACGTGAAATCCGAGGAAAGCGGTATGAAGTACTTCGTCCTCGGTGCGTTTGCGAGTGCGTTCTTCGTGTATGGTGCGGCGCTGATTTACGGTGCGACGGGTACGACGAGCTTACCGGAAATCGCACAGCAGGTTACGACGATTACCAATCTTGATAACTCGATCTTCTACTTGCTGGTCGGTACGGCGTTGATTGTGGTCGGTCTGGGCTTTAAAGTGGCGGTTGTGCCGTTCCATATGTGGACACCGGATGTTTACGAAGGCGCCCCCACGCCGGTAACGGCTTTCATGAGTGTTGGAGCTAAGGCGGGTGGTTTTGCCGCATTGTTCCGCATTATGGTGGTGGCGCTTCCGGCATTTATTATCTCAGATGGCGATACCGCAACCGCATGGCAGACGACTGTATGGATTGTGGCGGCTGTCACGTTAATCCTCGGTAATTTTGTCGCAGTGTCGCAGACGAGCATTAAGCGTATGCTGGCATATTCGTCTATCGCCCACGCTGGCTACCTTATGATGGCAGTGGCGGCGGCAGGCGCGAATAATTTTGAACTGGCAGATCGTGCTTCGCAAGCGGCGCTGGTTTACATGCTGGCGTATGCCTTTACCAACATCGGCGCATTCGGCATCGCCATGTCATTAGAAAAAGACGACGGCACGGTGGTCACGCTGGAAGATTTTGTCGGTCTGGCTAAAAGTCGCCCGTTAATGGCGGCAATGATGGCAGTCTTCATGTTCAGCCTGACCGGAATTCCGTTGACAGGTGGCTTCGTCGGCAAGTGGCTGGTTTTCCAATCCACGATTGATGCAAATCTGATCCCGTTAGCGGTGATTGGTGTATTGACGAGTGTGGTCAGCGCATTTTATTATGTGCGGATTATCGTCAATATGTATTTGCGCGGTGAAGGCGACGAAGGCAACCCTGCCGAGGGCGCTACAATGTATGTTAACTGGGCAGTTTACGCCTGTTTTGCAGGAACGGTCTTGTTAGGCATTTTCCCGACATTGGCGACTAATCTGACTGATATGGTATCCATTGCGAGCAGGTTACCTCTGCCTTAGATGTACCCAATTTTAATGTTGAGGCGGTGAATCAGGTCGATTCGCCGCCTTTTTTTGTTTATACTTAAGCTGTACTCTGAAATTTATCTTTAGTGAATACAATTATGACTGATGCGACAAAAGAGATTAAAGTTGAAAAAATCGTACCTGAAATGCGGGAGCGTTTGCTTACCAATAGCACAGGTAAGCTCACCGTCAGTCAATGGACTGATATTGTGACACAGCCGATTGTGTCTTTATTCATTTTGCTTGTCCCGTTGACCTTTATTATTCCGCGCCTAATATGGGGTTTTGGTGTATGGATGATTGGTTTTTTACTGCTGATCTTAATTGGGGTGATCTTGATGCGGGCGTTTCGATATGCACGTTTGCCTGTGCAGTTTGAAAAGATGCAAGCGGAAGCGGACTCTGCGCCATTCTGGATGATCTGGCGCGGTAGTGTATTGGCGGATGACGCTGGTAAGCAGATGCGCTTTAATAGCCGTCTGGCACCGCCTCCACGTTTAAAACGACAAACGACCTATGATGTCTTCTATTTGCGTGATAATGATCGTTTGATCTTGCTCAGTATCGCACCCGCAAATCACCCTGATGCGAAACGCTGGCAACCGACAAAAGCCTTCGAGACACGTTTAAAGCGCCGTAAAGGATAACTAAAACGCCGTTTTCGCAGATAATTTGTGATGAAGAGTCTCCATGACTGTGGTAATTGCCTTAACGATGTCATCACAGCGGTGCACATCGGCGAGCATCATGCCCCGCTTGATCCATCCCGCTACATCTGAAGGGATGCCTGATTTATCTAAAATTGCGATGGACTCTTCCGGTAAAAAGAGCAATCCTTCGTAGAAATAGGGACACAGTGTTGTGTTGCTACTAGCCATTGATCCTCTAGTGTTGCAAATATGTAATACGATGAACGGGATTATAACGCGAAATCACAGAAATGATGTCAATATTTTGTGAAATCTTTGTTAATTAAGTTTTGTATTCGCGGTTACAAGACAAACTCTGCCTTGTTAAACTGCCCGGCATAGGCTATTTTCCGGTGATGAGGCGTTATTTAAAGAACGGATTCAAAAGAGTTTATGCGGCGTTATTTTTTATTGCTGGCGACGATTATTCTGTTGATCGCGGCGGTCTTGCGATTATCGCAACTCAATACACATCCTCCCGGTCCTCACTTTGATGAATCCGCAAATATCCTGATTACGCGGAGTATCGCTTTCGGTGGAGCGGATTTATTCCCGATCACCAATAGCTATCAAGGGCGCGAAACGCTCTATCATTATTATAATGCGGTGCTGTTTCGCTTGATCGGCGACGGCGAATTTACGATGCGGCTGTCTAGTGTGTATGTGGCGATGTTGACGATTGCCGCTTCTATGGCGTTGGGGCGGGCGATGTTTCGTGGACAGCGCGGCATCATCATTGGCTTGGTCGTTGGTGTGTTGATGACCACCTCGTTTCATCAGGTGCTCATGGCGCGGCAGATGTACCGTGCGATTACGTTGCCGTTTATGCAATCATTCGCATTGCTGTTCTTATGGCGCGGCTTAAACGCGAAGCAACAGGGCTGGCGCTGGTTGGTTCTAGGCGGATTTTTTGCCGGTGGCGCGTTGTATACGTATATGGCTTCGCGCCTGTTTCCCGTGTGGCTGTTGCTTGCGGGAATCGCGCTACTGTATTTTGACCGTGCACATTTTCGCAAGCGCCTTGTTCAAGGATTCATCTTTTTTGGTGTCCTTGCGATCACGTCGATTCCCATTGTCGCTTATGCGCTCAACAATCCCGATATTTTCTTTGGACGTTTGAACGAAGTCACCAATGAAAGCGATGTTGTCGTTACGCTGGAGCAGAGCATCCGCCGTCATGCGGAGATGTTCTTCATTCGCGGCGAGGACGGCAATCTGCGTTATAACATCCCCGGTAGACCTTATTTTAATCCGGTTGAGGGTGTGTTCTTGATTCTTGGGATGGGCTATGCGCTTCGTCTGTTAGTTAGACGTGGAAAAGCGAGTGAGCGGGCGGGTTATTTTCTGATTTTGCTGTCTCCGTTGATGGTGATTCCCAGTGTGATTTCGTTGGGGGGCTTTCCTCCTAATCATATGCGCTCGTTGGGGATGGTGCCGCTTATTTTCTTTTTGCCCGCGCTTGGCATTGAGTTTATTTGGAACTTTGTTCGTCAGCGCGTAACGGAGATCAAGCTGTACCAATGGCGATATGCGCTGGGTATTGTTTTTGTCGCCGTATTTGGGGCGAGTTCACTCATCGTTGCAGGGCAATATTTCAGATGGGCAAACCGCGCCGATTTGTTTTATCAGACTGACGGTGATCTTGCGGCAGTTGCGGAGTGGTTGCCCGCGCATGTAGATGATGACACCATCGTTTATGTTGCCTCGTATCATCGTGAGCATCCCACGCTGATTACGGGCTGGTCAGGGCAGGTCACATGGATGGGCTTCGATAGCCTGTTCTTGCCGCCACCTGATAAGCACGGGTTGTATATCTTCACGAATAACGCTGAAACACCGTCGGCATGGACTGCATTGTTAGAGGAAGGGCGGGTGACGGATGTGCCTTTAGCGCCGGATGGTCTGCCTGCTTTTCAAGCGTATACAAGAATGGGTGAAACAACTGTTTCCAATAATGATGCCATACAATCAACGTTAATGACCTTTGTCGACTCACAATCACCACCGACTCCCGCCGGAGAACGTGCGCTATTTGAAATGCGCTGGCGAATTGACCAAACGCCACCCTATTATCGATTACGTCCTGTGCTGGAGTTGACGGATCAATCCGGTAACTTGATTGCACGCAATGATCTTTTCCTGCTGGGTACGGATCAGTGGCGTGCAGGTGAAGTGATGATCCAAAATGTGCCGTTTACGATTCCGATAGGCACACCTGCCGGAAATTATTCTGTGCGTGTGTCATGGGCAGATCGTGATAGCGAGACTTTTGTGCCGTTTATTGACGAAACGGGTGCATATGCCGGAATCTCTGCGGAAATTGGCTCCATTTCGGTTATTCGTCCTCAAACAATCCCTTCGCCGGATACATTGCAAATCGATAATCGTCAGGATATAGATTTAAGTGATGGCGTGCGTCTGCTTGGTTGGAATAATCTTCCAATGAGCGCGAGACCGGGTGGTGACTTGCGGTTATCGTTTTTCTGGCAAGCATTAGGAGTAGATGAGAGTCGATCCGTCGATGATCTGGAAGTGCGCTTTCTAAGTGAGAATGGCGATATAATCACGCTCTGGATGGGACAGCCATTTGACGGTGATTTTCCTGTAGAAGCGTGGACGAATGGTGAATTATTGCGCGAGTATGTTGCGTGGTCAATTCCGCCTGATCTGGCTTCAGGACGCAATGAAATCGTGTTAATTTCTGGCGATGTTGAAATTGCTCTGGGTGAAATTGCTGTGGATGGGATTCCGCGTGTTTTTGCTCCATCTGAGGTTGACACTGTTGTAAACCAAAGTTTTGATGGACTTATTGCGTTGTATGGTTATAGCCTTAACAATGACAATGGGTTATTGTTTGAACCTGTGTGGGTTGCACAAAGCGAAATTGATGAAGATTTTACAGTTTTTGTGCATATTGTTGATGAAAATGGCATTATTGTGACCCAACGTGACTTGATGCCGCGTCAAAATAGCTACCCGACAAGTTTATGGACAACAGGTGAATACATCGCGGATTCATTTTACTTTGCTGATCTTCCTGATGGGTCTTATACATTGAGGGTGGGGCTTTACATTCAAAGCAGTGGATTTGTGCTGAATGTAAATAATGAGATAATGAAGGACATCAGCACGGAATTCATTGAAATTTCAGAAATAACTATTACGAATGATTAAAGTTTTGGTATAATTTAGCTAGCTTGTGCAATCTATCACATTTTCTATAGACAAAGAATTGCACAAAAAGGAGTGAGTGGTGTTTAAACAGGGGATCGCCGCTGACGGCATTGTAGAGATCCGTATTGTAAAAAATGGAAATCTAAACACTGAAGGTCCGCCCGATTTTCGCATCAATGCCCCTGGTGTTGAAGGCTATGTTATCGGGCGCTCTGATGGTAGTAGCAGTTATGAACCTGATATTGATTTATTCGATCATGGTGCTCAAGAGTCTGGCGTTTCTCGTCGTCATGCTGTGCTGGTTCGGTATCGTGGTCTGGTGAATATTATTGATCTTGATTCGGTTAACGGTACATTTATGAACGGTAAACGCCTTTCTCCGCATATTCCTTACTCGTTTAATCCGGGTGATCGATTGAGCCTCGCAAACTTAGAGCTTGTTGTTCTTCAAGGTGATTGATAGCAGTCTTAAGAAAATAATTTAGTTTTAGCGTTAAGATTTATTTTGAGTCTATTCGATATTCAATATATTGGTGAAATATGTCAAATAATAATCAGAACCTGCGTTTTGAGGGTTCAATCTGGTGTAATCTTGATATTGCGTTACGCAGTATGGATCAATATTTCCGGCAACACATTCAACCTGATGATATTACAGTCATTGAATGGTATATTTTGCGGGCGTTGTATGAAGAAGACGGTCGTCATGCGTCTGAATTGGCGCGGGCAGTTGGGCGTGCCGCAACATCCTTCACGCCGAATCTTGATAAATTACAGCAAAAAGGTTGGGTAGAACGTCGCCCTGACGAAGCAGATCGCCGTGCGGTGCGGATTTATCTTACGGATAAAGCGCGTCAAATTCGTGAGGATGTACTGGAAAGTGCGAAACGTTTGGACGGGCAATTAAGCGATATGTTCGTCGATAATGAGTTTGAAAACTTCAGCAAAGTGTTGGGTGCACTTCAATCATTGGCAGGTGATTAATTTTTTGATGTGCTTCCAGAAAACGTTTACATGGGCTATTAACTTTGAAAACGTTTAAGTGATTGATGGAACTTGATGAATATTTCTTCTGTGAATAGCACAAACCGGACGAGCTTGATGCTGGTCGTTTTGTGCGTCGCAAAGTCAATTGCTGTTTGCAGTGCAATAGGCGCGGCTTTTTCCACCGGATAGCCATAAATTCCGGTGCTAATGGCTGGCATAGCGATGGTCTCTAAGGCGTGTTTGGCGGCTAGTTCAAGGCTTCGTTGATAGGCACTTGCTAATAATGCCTCAACATGGCTATCATCAGCACGATAAATTGGACCTACGGCATGAATAACATACTTCGCAGGTAAGCGGTATCCGCCGCTTATTTTTGCGTCGCCTGTTTTACATCCACCGATGTCACGCGTTTCTTTTAAGAGTTCTGGTCCTGCGGCACGATGAATTGCACCGTCCACACCACCTCCGCCGAGCAATGATGAATTGGCGGCATTGACGATGGCATCTACCGCTTGTTTGGTGATGTCCCCGACAATGAGTTCGATAGTGGTTTGGCGAACTTTAACTTTTGTGTGAAAATCAGTTTGCATATGATGTGTAAGTTTAATTTTCTTTGACTTTAATCAGTCAAAATTTTAACGTTGAGTGCGGTTTAGGTCAAAAAATCTAATCTATGGTAATTGTTTTCCGTGCTATTGGTGATTTTAGATGGTGGACTATAAAAGGGAGAGGGTGCATTATGGAAGCATTAACAGCGGAAGATGTGCAAAAAGCACTTGATGCGTTGAATGCAGGCATCACGATTACGTTTTATGAGGAAAGTACCGCAACTTCACAAATGGCGGCGGATAATATCGGGTGTGAACTCGGTCAGATCGTTAAGAGTCTGGCGTTTATCATTGACGGTAATCCGGTACTGATTCTGGCAAGTGGCGATCAATTCGTTGATGATCGTAAATTGGCGACGATGTTTTCGGTGGGACGCAAGAAGGTGAAATCTGCTAAACCGGAGCAATGTGTCGAAATTTACGGTTATGCACCGGGGGGTGTTCCGCCGTTGGCACATCGCACCCCCAACTTGCCGACGTATATTGATGATTCACTCAGGCGATTTGACCAACTTTACGCGGCGGGTGGCGCGCATAATGCCATTTTCCCGATTACATTGAGTCAATTAATTGAAATTACAGGCGCAGATTTTGCCGATGTGAAAAAAGAAACCTAAAATAGCGTCAGTTCTGGATAAGCAAACGATCATGATTGACAGCCATTTTTCGGTAAAAGACCATGAAGGTCGTAGCTTTTGGCTCTTAGCCATTAGCAAAAGCATTGTTTTTTCAAACCAAAAGCTAACGGCTAAAAGCTCTTTTTCGCAGATATTCACCTTAAACAGAATTCAGGTTTAAGTAGCAACCTTTTCAGGGGATAGAAGAGTCGCCTATCCCCTGATGATTCTAAATCCCTACGCCGGTGTTGACCCCTTCTGACAATTTCGAAAGCACCTGTATCAGGCGTTCTTGCCACCTTTCCGTATTATCCAGCATAATCGCTGTTCTGCTCACAGAAATATCCTCACCGAGGCGGAGTTCAAGTGCCTGTCGGTTAATCTCGCCTAAAAACGGCAATTTGATCTGGAAGCGTCCCTCGCGCCCCATCACATGCGTGGCATTCGCAGATTGCGCCAACAGCTTAACTTCCATTTGATACAGCAGACCGGAAACGGCTTTCGGTAAGCTGCCGAAGCGATCCTGTAATTCCTCCCGCATGGTAATTAGGTCACTGCGTTTGTAAATTCCGGCAATCCGGCGATAAATTTGCAGACGTAGGGAAATTTCTGGTATCCAATCGTTGGGCAAATACGCGGGAATGGGTAGATCAATGACGATGCTACTGGTGGCGGCGGCAGGTATGGGTTCATCATCCTGCTTACCTTTTAAGCTCTGGATGGCATCGGTCAGTAATTGCGTATATAGGTGCAAACCAATCGCCGTGACGTGTCCGGTTTGGCGTGTGCTGAGGATGTCCCCCGCGCCACGAATTTCAAGATCGCGCATGGCAATCTGGTAGCCCGCGCCGAGCGTGGTATTTTCTGCCAGTGTATCCAAGCGTGCTTTGGCTTCTTCGGTCAGGCGGCGTGTGCCATCGTGGAAGAAATAGGCATAGGCTTGCTGGGCGCTTCTGCCCACGCGTCCCCGTAGCTGATAGAGTTGTGCCATGCCGAACCAATCCGCACGATCTACGATTAACGTATTGGCGTTGGGGATGTCGATTCCGCTCTCGATAATCGACGTTGAGACCAGCACGTCAAATTCACCATGAGCAAAGCTGGTCATGATGGCTTCTAGCTGACGGGGTGCCATCTGTCCGTGTGCGACGACGATGCGCGCTTCCGGTACAATGCCTTGAATTTTATCGCTTATGCTATCAATGGTTTTTACGCGATTATGCACCACGAAGATTTGTCCACCGCGCTCAATCTCGCGCAGAATCGATTGGCGCACTAAACGCGAGTCGAAACTGCCCACATGCGTGATGATCGGCAAGCGTTCTTCCGGTGGGGTTTGGATCATGCTGATGTCACGCACACCGGCGAGGCTCATATACAGTGTGCGCGGAATCGGTGTCGCTGTTAACGTCAGAACATCGACCTGATTACGGAGTGTCTTGAAATGTTCTTTATGCTTCACGCCGAAGCGTTGTTCCTCGTCGATGATGACCAGACCGAGGTCTTTGAAGGTGACATCGCTTGATAAGAGGCGGTGTGTGCCGATCACGACATCAATCTCGCCTGCCAGTATTTTCGGCGTGACTTTATTGAGTTGCTCCTTGCTACGGAACCGAGACATGACCTCTACTTTAAGCGGGAAGGCGGCTAAACGCGTGCTGAAGGTTTCATAGTGTTGTTGTGCAAGAACCGTCGTCGGGACGAGTACGGCGACTTGCTTGCCATCCATGACGGCTTTAAATGCCGCCCTAAGCGCGACTTCGGTCTTGCCGTACCCCACATCCCCGCAGATCAAGCGGTCCATCGGGTGGGGGGCTTCCATATCATGCTTGACCTCGCGTACTGCCCGCAATTGATCTTCGGTTTCTACGTAGGGGAAGGAGGCTTCTAGTTCATGTTGCCAATGGTTATCCGGTGAATAGGCGATGCCCCGTGCTCTGGCGCGTGCGGCGTAGAGTTCGAGCAATTCTTCTGCTTCTTCTTCGACGGCTTTGCTCGCCCTGCTTTTGATTCGCGCCCATTCCGGTTGACCGAGTTTGCTCAACGTGGGCGGGTTATCCGTCGCGCCGACGTACTTCGTTAGTCGATCCGCTTGATGGATCGGCACGAAAATCATATCTGTGCCGCCATATTGCACGGTCAAGTATTCGCGTTCGTTGCCTTCTATCGTCCGGTGGCGCATCCCGATAAATTGACCGATGCCATGATCGACATGAACGACAAAATCACCTTCGTTCCAATCGGCATAATTGGATTCCGGTGGACGGCTAACTTTGCCGGATTTGCGCCGACGGGGTTCCGGTCTACTCCAGCCGAAGATTTCTGCGTCGGTGAATAAATGCAGGATGTGCGAGCTACTTCTAAGTGTCCAACCTTCTTGAAGCGCACCGGTGACGAAACGCAAACTACCCTGATCGAGTGTCTCAGAAATTTCCATACTGACAGGCACATAATCCGCCGCGTCTTGCTCGTACCACAAATCAGACAGGCGCGTTGTTTGTTGCGATACGACAACCACGCTGTTACCACGTCCCTGTAGCTGATGAATTTCGGACACAACCGGTCGCAACTGACCGCCAAAACGTCCACCGGGTTCAAATAAACGCGCGAATGCTTCTGTGATGCGGGTGGTATCTTCCGGCGGAATGGCATTGCTGATATGCAAGAGGGTGCGTCCGCTTAATTCCGCCTCTAAAGTGTTCCATTCGACATAGGGCAGGGGATAATCCGGCGGGAGTTGTCCCATGCGGGTTTGTTCTTCAAGTGAGGTCGTCGCCTGTTCCTGAATTTCATCAATGGATTCGCGTAGTTCTTCCATGTCTTCGATGATGATGAGCGCGTCCGGCGGGGTGTAATCTAGCAGGCTGACCGGATTTGGATAGAGATAGGGCAGGTAATGCTCAATATAGGGAAACGGCACACCATTAGACAGTGGTTCGAGATCCATAGAGGCACTGGTCATATCATCTTCTGGCGATTGGAGCGACGAAAACCATGTCGATAAATGTGTGGCGACGGATTGTGTTTGTGAGGGCAGGGCTTCCCGCGCAGGTGTGATGGCGACCTGTTTGAGTTGTTCATTAGACCGTTGCGATGCGGGTTCAAATGTGCGGATCGTGTCGATCTCGTCGCCGAAAAATTCTATACGCACCGGATAATCGCTGGCGATAGGGAAAATATCAACGATACCGCCACGCCTGCTAAACGTCCCTGCTTCGATGACCAGTGGCACTGCTTCATATCCCATGCCGAGGCACGCCATCAATAATTTATCAATCGCTTGCCGATCACCCAATTTGAGCAAGAGCGAGGCGCGTCGAAATTGATTAACGGGCATTGTGCGTTGCATCAGGGCTTTAACGGACGTGATGATGAGCGGTTGTTGCGTCATGGAGTCATCCGGCGGCATCAGCGTGGCGAGCGTTTCCAGCCGATTGCGGATGACGGATTCGACCCATGAGGTGCGCTCATAAAATTGTGATGTGGGTTCAGCGAAGCGCATAACCGGATAATCGTCACCGAGCCAGACTGGAAGTTGTTCCGCGACGTTATAGGCGCGTTTCACATGCGGTGTGATATACACCAGCGGACCCTGCCAATCACGGGCGAGCGCCGCCAGCAAATAGGGGCGTGCCGCACGTATGAGCGAAATTGACCGATCAGGATGGGCGGTCAGTTCATCCAGCAAGGTTTGATAAACGGGACTCGCACGAAGCAGGTCGGTTAGTCCGGTGAGGTGCATGGGTTGATATGTTTTCTCTAGTCTAACGGGGAATTTAAATTTTATCAGATGCGCGTTATGGGCGGTAGGGTGTGGCTTTCTGGTTATTTCTCAACGGAATTTTCGCAATAATTTCATATTACTTCAGAACATTTATCGTATGATATAAATATCTTTTACAATTGCCTTTTAGGAGGGTGATATGATCTGGGGTGCCTTTTTATTCTGGAGTCTTTGCTGGGCAATGGTCGGCGCATTTGGCACGGCTTATATTCACGAGAAGCAAGGACGCGATGTCACAATGGGTGGCTTAATGGGCTTGGTCGTGGGTGCGGTGGGTGGCATCTTCTTTTTGATGATCTTCTGGGTATGGTTGTATTATACGCGTGGATTTACGTCTGTAGGACGGGCATATAATTTGCGTAAACGCTGGTACAACTGGTGGGGATGAGCGTTATTTCCCTACGATAGATTGAGCACATCGAATTTTCGCTCCGGTAACGTGAGAATTGCACAGGTGTTGCTCCCGCGTGAGGCATTGCGATGCACAGACCCCGGATTATAAAAATAGACTGCGCGTTGTTTTACCGCCATTGGCGTATGCGTGTGTCCGCTGAGAATAATATCGGCTTTCGCATCCATCGCAATTTGCTTGAAGCGTGCTGATGGGCTGTGTGGAAATAGGTACTCGTCAATCCTGTTTGGCGTGCCATGTACCATCAACACACGCAGTCCTTCCCATTCAAAGCGCAAGTCATCGGGCAGGTCGCGTAAAAACTGAAGTGTGTTTTCGGTCAAAAGACGTGCGCTTATGTTAGGATCACGCGCGTCAATGTTATTTTCAGTAATCCATTTCTGATAAAGTGGTGCTTGCCTGTCATGATTGCCTGCGATACAGGGGACTTGCCTTGACTTAATGAGATCGACGACTGCATCACCGTCTGCCCCACGATCTACCAGATCACCACAGCAGACGGTCAGATCAACATCGTGGTCTTCAAATAGGGAAAGTGCGGATTGCAATGCGGCGAGATCGGCATGAATATCCGAGAGGATGCCAATTTTCATCGGTTCATTTCCGGTCATCTTATCCGAGCACGAAGGCTTTCACGAAATCGAGATAACCGCGCATTCCGTTTCGACGGGTCCAAGAGTTGATGGATTTATAGATGCGCTTCAGGCATAGAATGACCGTTTCTTTGTTGTAGACCGTCAAACCCGGCTCGCGCTGGTTCATCCAGAATTCGCAGGTGTTCAGTAGCCGCTGGTAAATGAGTTTTTCCAACGTGCTGAACTTCATGACGGGTTGACGTTTGCCTTTCACATCGGCTTCAAAACTGCGAATGAGCGTCTGCATTGCTTTATCGACATTGTGATCAGTCAGTTCAGGATTGTTTTTGTAAATCTCGACAATGCCCGCTTCTAAATCACGCAAGATCGCCTGATGTTCTTCTTCAAATGTCATCGCCATATTGCGTTACTCCTGAATTGATTCCTTAACGCCTTCGATGTTGCCATTGTGGCGCGTCATCGCTTTTTCGATGCCATCCACTAGCCATGTTTCTACCGCGTCCGCCGCACGATCCACCATAATGCGGGCGGTGATTTCGTCGTCGCCACCAAATGGCTTGAGCACATACGCGGCAGGATCCATACGCCCCGGAGGACGACCAATGCCGAACCGAATCCGGTTGATTTCTGACGTGCCGAGATGCTGAATGATACTTTTCATGCCATTCTGCCCGCCCGCACTGCCTTTTGCGCGCAGACGTAAGGTTTCAAAGGGGGTATCGAGATCATCAAAGATAATTAGAATTTTATCGAGATCAACTTTGTAGAAGTCCACCAGCCCGCGCACTGGTTCACCACTGAGGTTCATAAAGGTTTGAGGTTTCGCCAGTAAGACGCGCTTCTCTTTGATGACCCCATCCATGACGATGGCGCGTTTTTCGGTTTTTGCGCCGGAGATATTCCAGCGCCGTGCCAATTCATCAATGCACCAGAAACCAACGTTATGACGCGTATTTTCGTATTTTTTGCCCGGATTCCCCAGACCAACAATCAGATATCGCTCTGTCATAGCCTACTCTTTAACTTTTTCACAACTTCATCATAGCAGGAGTAGGGCAGAATCTGTATGGAATGTTCGATTAAAATTAGAGTTGGCGGATTTCTAGCATTTTAACTTCGGAGTTAATGATTTCGGCATAAGCATAACATTCTGCTTGCCAGATGGGACCGGGGTTTATGATTTGCGTTCGCCCGATAGTATCTATACCCACGCCTTCATGAATATGTCCGGTAAAGCAAATCAGCGGTTGGCGTTGCTCGATGAATTCACGGATGTCATGGCTTCCGACGTGATTATTTGAATGGTTGCGGTCATTGAGTGTGTTGTATGGCGGGTGATGACATACAAAAATTTCCGGTAGTTCAGGGGGTAAAGCCTTGACTGCGTCTTGAGCGAAACCACCAAGTTGATCTTCACTAAATTCCAGATGTCCGATATAAGGTAGTGCGCCACCCACGCCAT
The DNA here is from genome assembly GCA_040219275.1 of Aggregatilineales bacterium. Classification (GTDB taxonomy): domain Bacteria; phylum Chloroflexota; class Anaerolineae; order Aggregatilineales; family Phototrophicaceae; genus JAVJSU01. The sequence continues at coordinate 78,543 of JAVJSU010000023.1, forward strand.
AAAATGCGATATTATCAACAATCCGATGCGTGCGATGTAGACCAATACCCTGTTCTTGCATGTAGACAATGTCTTGTGAACGTTCCCAATTGCCGGGAATGGCAAGGACATTTGGATTATACGTCATGATTTCTGATAGGGTCTCTGCGAAGCGACTGCCGTTGGTGATGTCACCGGGTAGCAATAATAGATCGACCTGTGATAATTCATCTTTGAGACGCGGCAGAAAATTCTTGCCCCCATTGTGAAGGTCGGGCAGGGCGATTAGTTGCATGGGGTGTTATGGGTAACTGTTTCGGCACGCCGTTCGAGGATGGTGTTACGGGCTTCTTCTAATGTGGCTACGATGAGAAACGCGTGTTTTGCATCAGGATGTATACGTGCACCGATTTTGTGCATGGTACGCAGAAAGCCGTTTTGTGTGACAATCATCGTGATGCCCCAATTTTTGGGATAGCGTTTGTAGACCGAGTAAATGTGGGTGATACCCGCGCCAATCGGCAAAGTCGTACCCTTTGACGTGTCACCGATCACATCATATTGTCGATTGCCTATTTCCTGCGCCATACGACATTCTTCGTTGAAGGCAAGCAAGAATTCTTCCCACGTCCACTTATGCAGAAATTCATAGACAATTACATCATCAATTTCGGAATCCCACGCAACATTTACGGTCACTGTTCATTTCCTAACTGTTTACACAATTTTAGTATAACCGTATTTCTTACGACTATGCGTAGAGAATCGGTTACCAGGACTAAAGTACAGTTTTCATCATAAAATAAAATAAAACAAAAACGGCGGTCTGAACCATCACCGCCGTTTTAACTTGCTTTAACTGATTTGTGTGGCTATTTTCGCTAGGCGACTTCGTGCTGATGACGGAATTGTGTGTCGTACAGGCTCGCATACAAGCCATCAAGTTCTAGTAATTCGTCGTGTGTGCCACGTTCTACAATTTCACCCCGATTGATGACCAGAATGACATCTGCGGCGAGAATTGTGCTTAAACGGTGGGCAATGACAATGCTCGTGCGCCCGTCCATCACTTTGTTGAGCGCATCCTGAATCAGCGCTTCGGATTGGCTATCAAGGCTACTGGTGGCTTCGTCGAGCACGAGAATGCGCGGATTTTTCAAGATAACACGGGCGATAGCGATGCGTTGTTTTTCGCCACCGCTCAGACGATAACCACGCTCGCCGACAACCGTATCGTAACCGTCGGGCATGCCTATGATGAAATCGTGAATATTAGCGGCTTTACATGCGGCTTCCAGTTCATCCTGTGTTGCGTCTAATTTGGCGTAAACCAGATTGGTGCGGATGGTGTCATGGAACAGATAGGTTTCCTGAGTGACCATGCCAATTTGATAAGCAAGGGTATCAAGGCTCACATCCCGCAGATCGTGTCCGTCGATGAGAATACGTCCTTCAGTGGGATCGTAAAGGCGTGGAATGAGATACGTCATGGTCGTTTTGCCCGCGCCACTCGGACCGACTAGCGCGACCAATTGTCCCGGTTCGATGTCGAAGGAGACATTTCTGAGTGCAATTTCCCGCGCTTGTGATTTCGCCGCAGTACCGTTTGTGGTTTTGGTGGCGATTGTGCCAGAAAGTGCCGCCGTCACGCTATCATCTCCGCCACGCTCGACCTCATTCAAGAGGAATTTTTCATCCACTTCATAGGAGAAGGTGACATCATCAAATACTAGCCGTCCAGCCACATTCGATAGGTCAATCGGATTTGGACGTTCTTCAACATCAAGGGGTAAGTCAATGACTTCAAAGACGCGTTCAAAGCTAACGACTGACGTAGCGAAGTCCACAGGCGCATTCGTTAATGACTGGAGGGGTCCGTAGAGTTGAGTCAGCAATGCGCCAAAAGTGACGATTGTACCAATGGTAAAGGTGCCGTCGAGAACGAGATAACCGCCCACCCAGTAAACTAATGCCGTCCCAACCGCACTTACAAGGCTAATGACTACGAAAAATTGTGCGCCGATCACCGCCCGATTCACGCCAATATCGCGCACTTTGCTGGAGCGGTCTTCAAAACGGCTGACCTCTTGCCCACGCCGTCCAAATAGCTTAACGAGAAGCGCTCCGCTAATATTGAGTGTCTCGTTCATCATGGCATTCATCTGAGCATTGTATTGCATTTGTTCACGAGCAATCGTCCGCAACACATTACCGATGCGGCGGGCGGCGATAATAAAGAATGGCAAAACCATCACACCCAGAAGCGTTAAACGCCATTCCAGCGTGAGCATTGCACCCATTGTTGCCACGACAGTAAAGATATTGGTGATAATCGAGACGATGGTTTCACTCACGGCGCGTTGTGCACCGATCACATCATTGTTTAAGCGACTCATCAATTCGCCGGTTTTGGTGTTGGTGAAAAAGCGTAACGACATTTTTTGAAGATGATCGTATAAACTGACGCGCAGATCATAAATCACACCTTCACCAATCGCGGAATTCACACGCCGTTGATAGACGCGGATCATGCCAGAGATGATCGGTAATGAGACCAAGCCTAATGCCAGCAGATTCAATCTATCGGTGTCAGCGTTGGGAATCGCATAATCAATCAGATCACGAAAGATGAACGGTGTGAGGATACCCAGTATTGATGTGACGATAATGGTCGCTAGCAAAATAATGATTTGCTGGCGATATGGACGGGCATATTGAAGCACCCGCATAAGCAGTTCTCGTGTTACTTTTGGTTGTTCTGCGGTAATGTCACTCCGCATATAGGCGAACCATCCACCCTGAAATCCCATATTCTAACCTCAACCTATTGTTATTGTTAATCGCTTGACTATAGCATCGACGGGACAATGGGAAAACTGTCCATAGGGGTAGGATTATTAACGGGATCGGGTAGGGTGGATGGTTTGATTGTTTTATAGTGACGGTTATTATTTAACCATCGCTTATGGCATCGCCTGGATTGATAACGAAATTGACCTGTCCTGCGATTGTTCCGTTCACGCCGACGGTAATCGTGTAGCTCCCCGGTAAAAACTCAAAATCCGTCTGGTCAGCGAAGAACCAGATGCAAGCACGGTCAATGGCATCATAGGTGTAGGAAAAATCAGTCAATACTGTGCCTTCGCGTGTCCAACTGGTCGTGACGGTGGTGTTATCTGTAAAGCCAGTAGCAGTCGCCACCAGATAGATTTCAGGCGTATCTGGCGTAAACTGATTGGCAACATCAAGCGCACAATCATCCGCGCCGACTGATGTCGACGTGACAATATTGCCCAAACCGAGCGGACTGCTGAAGCCGGATGGTGGTGGTGTGGGGGAAATGAGCGTATCAGGGACGTTTAAGTTTGCTGTCGGGGTAGGCGTATCATTGGCAACCAGACCAAAGGGGGTGGGGGTTGCAGTAAGTGGTTCGAGGGTGATGCCCTGCAAATTATCCACAGCGATACCACGCGCTTCGAGGGTTGAAATCATAAATACGCGCTGACTTTGAATTCTGGCGATTTGTGTTTCTACACCTTCAAGGGTGATTTGAAGGCGCTCCGATTGTGCCGTTGCCGTTGCGCCGATTTCGGCGAGATTGGCGGATTGAGTTGTTGCTACGGCTTCTAAAGTTTGTTGTTGGGAGCTGGCACCCGCACATCCCGCCATTACCAACATCACGATCAGCCACAACATCCAACGCATAGACACTCTCCAATATCGTGTACAGATCGTCAAAGTTTAGCAGAGAAGTGCTATCAGGCAAGAGAGTTCAGCGTTGCATAGGAAAATCGGTGGCTAGAATTCAAAACCTCAATCATCACATCTAGAATTCATGGTATTTTTTGTAATAGAGAATTAGTTTAGATACTAGAGAAAACAATCTGATGATAAACCGTGGTTTCCGTTTATTCTTTTCGATAGCAGTGATAGTTGTCACAGCGATAGCGGTTTCCGGGCAAACGACACTGGAACCGGGTGATCCGGTGATTTTTACTGCCGCATCAACCCCTATTTATGCCTATCCTGATGAAAACAGTGCAATAATCGCTATTCAACCGCAGGGCTATGTGGATCGTCTGGGTCCTGCTGAGGCGAACATTGGGGAGTGGTATTATATTGCTCAACAAGTTGGCTATGTTCGTTTAGACGAAAGTGGTCTTCAGCGCCAGACTGAAGCATTACAGCAACAACTCATTGAATCGGTAACTCTTGAAATCGTACAAGATGCAACGATCAGCGATGCGTTTAAACGTCGGGCGACCCTATTCGCACATATGGACAACTATGAAATGGCAATCGCAGACTATACTACTGCGATAGAATTATCCTCCACAGAAGCACACGCTTTTGCACTGCGGGGATGGACGTATCGACAAATGCGTGACTATGAAGCATCGATTGCGGATTTGCATCACGCGATTGAACTCGGTGCATCCGATGCGTTTACACTAATTAGTTTAGGTGTTAGTTATGGACGTTTACAGAATAACGATGAGGCGGAACACTGGTATTTAGAAGCCCTTGAGCGATACCCTGAAGCATTTTATGCACACAACAATTTAGGCGGTATCGCTTTTGATCGACAGGAATATAGTCTGGCGTTGAACTATTATGATCAGGCAACTTCAATTAATATCTATGGCGCATATCCATACTCCAATCGTTCACTTGTTTATGAACGCCAGAACAATCCTACCGCCGCCTTAAATGAATTAACTACGGCTAACCTGGTCAATCCATACGAACCATCAATTCTGGTCGACCTAGCAGAATACTATGCTTTTGACTTAGATGATTCCAGCAGTGGGTTGCGTTATATTGATGATGCGCTAAATATTGACCCGGACTATAGCCCTGCTTTTGAGGCGCGTGCGGTTATTAATGCCTATGAAGTGGGCGATGGTATGGCGGCAATCTCGGATTTTTATACAGCGATTGCGCTTGATCCTTATAATATCAGCGCAATTGATCGGGCGGGGATATTTTTTGCAAGATTGGGCGATTTTGAGACAGCACGGGAATTCTATGATACTCAAGCTGAATTTGGAGGATTAAGACCCCTCTATTATCTGTACAGCGCGCAAATTTATTTTGGGCTTGGGCAATATGATGATGTTAAACACGAACTGACCACATTCTTTGAGAATGGCGAATCTGATTTTAGAAACGATCTCACCGTTGGTTATTTGATACAAGGTATGACCGCTTTACAGCAGGGTGACTATGAACTGGCATATGAAAGTTATGATGTCGCGTTTTTGATTACACCAGAGTGGACACGAGATTGGTTGGAGAAACGGGGATATCGCCTCATTGATAGCCGTTCATCCATGGCACAGGAATACATTCAGCAGATTGCATCTGATCCAAGTGATGCAGAAAACTACCTACAATTAGCCCATATTTTGATGGAATTCGGTGTGTGGGACGAAGCGATCAGCAACTATCAGCAATATTTGGCTATGTCTTTCAATCCCGAACTTGACGCGATGGTCATGATGATTCAAGCGCATCTTAATGGGGGTTGAGGTCAGTAGATTGCAGCACGTAGATACGGATTCGAATGTTAAAATACGGGATGGAAATCAAATATCAGACTACACACTGAAGTAGATCAAATCTTGTAGAATTTAAGCGGTAGAACTAAACTGAAGTTGGGTGTGCAAACATCCCACGATGAGGCTCGCGTAATACCGAACAGGTTAATGGCTTCTACTCAACATACTGAGTAGAAGCCATTTTAGTTGTGCAAAAGGCGGCTCATATGTCTGGTGATCTTAAAGAGCAATCGGAAGAAATCCGTATCGTGAAAAATCCACAGTCCGTTGTCGAATCACGGGCGACACAGGCGATCAATCGTGCGAAACGGCGTGCATTCCGTCAGCGGATTTATCGTGATGCCAACGCGCTTTTCAATTTCAATATCCCAGAATTTATATCTTTCCTTCGAACTGCCTCGAAGTGGCTGATTCTCGGTACGCTGGTCGGGATGCTTGCAGGCACAGCGTCAGCCATTTTTCTGATCTCACTTGAGTGGGCGACTGAGATTCGGGTCGCTCATCAGGGCTTACTTTTTTTGCTACCGATTGCGGGCTTTATCGCTGGATGGTTTTATTGGCGTTTCGGGGGAACAGCCAGCAAAGGGAATAATCTGGTTATTGAGGAGGTCAATCTTAATCAATCACGCATCCCCTTGCGGATGGCTCCATTTGTGCTTATCGGAACAGTTATTACGCATTTTTTTGGCGGGTCAGCCGGGCGCGAAGGCACTGCGATTCAGATGGGGGCGAGCCTTGCGGACAGTTTGCAACGCCTATTGCATTTAGATTCAACAGATCGACGCTTGATAATTATGGCAGGCATTGCGGGCGGTTTTGGGTCGGTATTTGGTGTGCCTGTCGCCGGATTTGTGTTTGGTATGGAAGTACAAAATGTCGGGCGTATCCGCTATGAAGGCATTATTCCCTGTATGGTGGCATCGTTTGTGGGTGATTATGTGACCCGCTGGATTGGTGCATCTCATTCGCACTATCCGCTGATGGCAGAGGCAGGTGTTGACCCAACGCTTATGGTCAAGGTCGCAATAGCCGGCGTAGCGTTTGGCTTAACAAGTATGCTGTTTATCGAGTTGGTTCACGGGATCAAACATCTGCTAAAACACGTTACTCCTTGGTCGCCGATGTATCCCGTTATTGGTGGAATTACGATCATTTTTCTGACGCTCTTATTCGGTACAACGGATTATCTGGGACTCAGCCTGCCTCTCATCAGCAATAGTGTAAACGGCACAGGTGTCGTAACCTTTGCCTTTTTATTGAAGTTACTTTTTACAACGGTCACTCTAGGGAGTGGCTATTATGGGGGTGAGGTTACCCCTTTGTTGGTGATCGGCTCGACATTGGGTTTTACGATGGGGCGGTTACTGGGTGTTGATCCGGCTTTCATGGCATCCATCGGGCTGGTATCTGTGTTTGCAGGTGCGAGCAACACGCCGTTAGCTTCTGCACTCATGGGTATTGAACTTGTCGGCGGTGGCGCACCGTTGTATATCTTTTTGGGCTGTGTCGTCGCTTATCTTGCTTCAGGGCATCGTGGTATTTATGCAACACAACAGGTCGCTTTCCCTAAATCATTCGGATTTGATATTCAGGATGGGGATAACTTACAGTCAATTGGGTTGCGTCAACAGGGTTGGCTAGCGCCATTTTCGGGGCAATCAGGGATGTTTGGCTCGCGTCTGGTGCGGTCAGTGATGTCAGCTCAACCGGTGTCCGTCAATGAAGCAACGGGACTTACGGAAGTTGTAGCCATAGCAACACGCGAAGGCATACGGGTTATTCCGGTATTAAATTCCGGGAAAATTCTAGTTGGTATCATCACGGATAATGATATTCGGCGTGCGGGCATCAATGCCAATTTGACGTTGTTAAGGCAGATGAATCCCGAAGATCAGCAACGAGAAATCGCAGGGTATGAGCATATCACCGCAAATACATTCATGACGGCTAAACCAGTAGCTGTCTTGCACACCGATCAGATTTCCGTGGCACTAAACTTGATGGCAACTCATCATTTCAAGCGTCTGCCTGTTAGAGATCAAACAGGGCACTTGATGGGCATTATTACACGTTCAGATATTCTCCGTGAGATTGTGATGCAAGATCATCAGGGCATAAATCAATCAACGTCCGGTTTTAATTGGCAGATAACACTTGATGATGTTGAACTCGAAACAGCGTTTAGCGTTGATAAAGAAGATTCTGTCCAGCATGTAATTCAGATGATGTTGGAGAACTCCACAAAACGGGTTGTTGTGCTGAATCAGACTCAAGTGATCGGTATTGTGACGGAAAGTGACTTGATTCAGCGTCTCCTGAATGGCGAACGGGAGCAATTTATTGATGTTCTGCAAGGAGATTTATCGCTCAAGGGCATGAAATTCACTCAGTCCGTCACAGATATTATGACAACACCGGTTATTGCGATAAAAATGGAGACAGCGACGCATCAGGCAATTCGATCTTTGATTGAAAATCAGATTAAGCGACTGCCTGTTGTTAACGACGACGGACAGATTCAAGGGCTGATTGGGCGAGCAGGGATCATGCGGGTGTTGTTTAAACCGAATGGTACTATAAGCGAGAGTTTGTAGTCTTGACTGTATTTCGACTAGAAAAACAAAAACCAGCAATCCGGCAGTGTCTACGCGCCGAGATGCTGGTTCATGTTCGACTAGTGTCTCGCTAGGTGGAGGTGTCGAGAATCGAACTCGAGTCTACAGGACTCGACATCACGAGTCTACAAGCTTAGTCTTCATTTAGTTTTCACATTGAGTAGCCCGGAAGACGCGGTACGCTCAATGCTAGCCGATAGTCACTTGGTGCTGCTGTATCGGCGTAGACAGCATCGCACCCCGGTCTTTTATGACATCCACCAATCTACCCGGACGGGGACGGATAGGGCAGACGGCTAGCCTTCTATGGGCTAGCTACTTAAGCTCAACCGCTATTAAGCGGCGTATGCGTAAGCAGTATTGTTGTTATTGGCACTTAATATGCTTGCCCATTGTTAACGCGGCTTTAGGCTCCGCGGCTTGCAACATGACATCAGCCTCCCGCATCGAAGCCTTGTCACCCCCATAACGTTCTTTTAACATTGTAGCAAAAAATGCCCTAACTGTATAGTATTAGCCTTATAGTTGAATCGCGAAAGGCAAGCTCATGTTTGAGACTCATGTTAGCACGGATGTGTTAATTATTGGTGCGGGTATTTCTGGTCTGATGGCGGCGCAGGCTTTGCAGGAAAAAGGTGTAAAAGTCATCGTGGTCGACAAAGGAAGGAGTGTCGGCGGACGGTTGGCGACAAGGCGAATCGGTGACGGTGTTGCCGATCATGGCGCGCAATTTTTTACCGTACGTGAGCCAGAATTCCAGACATATGTGGAACAGTGGGTAAATGACCGCGTTGTTTATGTCTGGGCGTTTGGGTGGAGTGATGGCAGTTTACAGTCACCCTCACCGGAACAGGGTAACCCACGGTACGCCGCGTATGGTGGGATGAATAATTTACCCAAGCATCTAGCAAAAGACATAGAAGATGTTCGACTTAACGTCAAAATCGTCACTGCGACTCGTGATGAAGAAGGGTGGGTCTTTCAGGATGAAGAAGGCAATATCTACGCTAGCAAGGCGTTAATTATGACCGCTCCCGTACCGCAATCGTTACAAATTCTAAATGATGGCGCGACGGCGTTGGCTGATAAAGACAAAGTTGCGCTGGAAGAAATCGAATATTTTCCCTCTTTAACGGGCATGTTCCTTATTGAGGGGCGGGTGACGCTCCCATTACCGGGGGCAGTACAACGCAAGAACGCAAATATTTCTTGGATTGCGGATAACAAAGTAAAGGGAATTTCGCCTAACGCGACGTTAGTCACCGTACAGGCGAACGACCAATATTCTCAGAATATGTGGAGTGCGCCGGATGAACGCGTACTCAATGCGTTACACACAGATTTGAACCTTTATCTGGATGACAATGCAGTTGTGAAGGAGTCACAGCTTAAACGTTGGCGCTATGCCACTCCAACTTCGGTTTATCCTGAGCGTTGCCTTGTTGCTCAAGGTGACTTGTCTTTGGTATTTGCTGGCGATGCTTTTGGTGGACCGCGAATAGAAGGCGCGGCACTTTCCGGTTTGGCGGCGAGTGAGGCGATAACACGAGTCCTCGCGTAAAGCCTTGAGGAAACACTGATGCCTTATTCAGAAGTACTCATTATTGGTGGCGGCGCATCTGGTCTGACAACAGCAGGTGCGCTTAAGCATTATGGCGTGGAAACAGTCATCCTTGATAAAGATGAGTGCACTGGAGATGTTTGGCGTGACCGTTACTCTCGGTTACGCCTGCATACCATACGCGGTTTATCCTATCTCGCTTATCACAAGATGTCAGAAGACTTGCCGCGCTATGTGCCGAAGGATCAATTCGCTGATTATCTGCAAAATTATGCGATTCAATTGCAACTCGATATACGGCATGGTTGTACAGTGACGGCTATCGAGCAAATTGACGATGGCGAATGGTGTGTACAAACTGAACAGGGCGATGAGTGGCGTGCGAAACACATCATCATTGCGACTGGATTAAACCGGACTCCGCAGATGCCGACGTTTGAAGGCGCTGACCACTATAAAGGAAACCTCTTCCACTCGATTGCCTATAAAACAGGCATGGATTTTGTGGATAAGCGCGTGCTCGTCATCGGGTCTGGCAATACTGGCACAGAAATTTGTGCTGATCTTGTAGAAAATGGCGCGAAAGACGTGCATATTAGCATACGTACGCCACCGTTAATTGTCCCCCGTGATCCGTTTGGTATACCCATTCATGTGTGGGGTGTACCGATGTCATTCTTGCCGGCGGGACTTGGAGATCGTATTGCAAGCATTATGGCGCGGATTCAGCTTGGCAATCTTGCGCGTTATGGGCTGGAAAAGGCGCAATGGGCAATCTTCAAAGATAAACGTATTCCCACAATTGATGTTGGTTTCGTCAAATATTTAAAACGGGGTGATATCACCATTCAACCTGATGTAAGCGCATTCACCCCGGACGGCGTTAAATTCAAAGATGGAACACTTGCGTCTTATGATGTTGTGATTGCCGCCACAGGGTATCGGAGTGGCTTGCAAAACGTGATTCAACTGCCGGATGTGATTGATGACGATGGCAACTTACTCTTAACATGTGGTGAACCCACGCCTTATGACGGATTGTGGTTCGTCGGGCTGGTCAATTCACCGGCTGGGATATTGATGGCGGCGCGAATTCAATCACGTAAAGTAGCGAAATATATCGCCGTTGAAATGGGGCGGATAATCCAGTAATGAGAATTATTGTCGTCCGTCATTTTCAAGTCTATAATATAATCTAACGTAAATTTGATTAATTATTGGAGTTTAAAAAATAATGGTTGAAATGGAAGCAGTACAAAATGGCGTTGGTTTTGGCTTAACCGAAGAGCAACTAATGCTCCAGAAGATGGCGCGTGATTTTACCACCAAAGAAATCATTCCCGTGGCAGAAGAACACGATGAACACGCTAAATTCCCGACGGAAATCTTCAACAAAGCGCGTGAAGTCGGCTTGACCAACATGAACATCCCGATGGAGTATGGTGGGGTAGGGGCGACCATTTTTGAGGAATGCCTCGTCGCAGAAGAGATGGGCTTTGGTTGTACTGGCATCAGCACCAGCGTCACCACCAATCACCTCGGCGCGCTTCCTATTATCCTCGCAGGTAATGAAGCGCAGAAATCCTATTGGTTGGGCGAACGTCTGGGCGATAAAGGCGAGTTGGTATCCTATGGTGTAACGGAAGCCAATGCCGGTTCAAATGTGGCAGGCATCCAGACTCGCGCTGAGAAAAAAGGCAATAAATGGGTGATTAATGGGTCAAAGACCTTCATCACCAATGCAAGCCATTCTCAGTTTTATACCGTGTTCGCAAAAACTGACCCCGGTGCCGGTCATCGCGGTATGACCTGCTTCGTGATTGAACGCGATGCGCCGGGTGTGAGCATCGGCAAGAAATTCAACAAGATCGGGCAGAGAGCTTCTGATACAGCAGAACTGGTCTTTGAAAATGTTGAAGTGTCGGAAGAGCATATGATCGGCGAAGAGGGACGTGGTTTCTACCTTGCGATGCAGGTCTTCGATCACAGCCGTCCGGGGGTTGCGGCGGGCGCGGTTGGTTTGCAACGGCGTGCGCTGGAAGAATCAGTGAAATATGCGAAAGAACGTGAAGCCTTCGGTGTGCCGATTTATCAGCATCAGGCAATTGGTCATAAGATCGCTGATATGGCAATTAATTATGAAGCCTCCCGTTTATTGGTCTGGCAAGCCGCGTGGCAGGTCGATAATCATATCGCTAACCCCAAAGTACCCGCTTACGCAAAAGCGTTTGCGGCGGATATGGCGACCAAGGCGGCAGTGGATGCTGTACAGGTCTTTGGTGGCTACGGCTACATGAAGGAATATCCCGTAGAAAAACTTCTTCGTGATGTCAAAATCTTCCAGATTTACGAAGGTACAAGCGAAATTCAGCGTAACATTATCGTGCGTGAATTGTTCCGTTAATTAAAGCGGTCAATCAAATTACGTCATATTTAAAGAAGGGTGTGCCTCATTGTATTTAAGAGAAAGCACACCCTTTTTGATTCGCATAGGGTGATAATTAATTTTGTAATTATTATGTTACAAAAGTTATTTATGTCTTTATCTTAATTAATTATTCATGAAATTCAGGTTTAGAATAAAGAAACGGAGCTTAGAGTATTGATTAGACTTAGATTGTAAGGAATCCAGATGGCAGACTTAGCCCAATCACAATTGACTACCCGGCATCTAACACCTGAAAATGTTCCACCTGTCGCGCCTAGAGGAACCGGTCCTCTGGACTATTTACTTCCCTGGGTTATTAAGTTGAGAGTTGTTGGAACCGCCTCAATTATTGAAACTGAAGTGAGCCGTTCCATGTTATTGGGACGCGGTGATGAGAAAAGTGCAAATAAGCCGGATGTTGATCTAAACTCATTTAACGGTTATCAATTGGGGGTTTCCCGTCAACACGCCATTATTTCTGCGCGTAATAGTCGGATTACGATTCGTGATTTAAACAGCGCAAATCATACTTTTCTGAATGGTGGTAAGCTGGAACCCGGTAAAGAATATAAACTACAACATAACGATACTATTCGTTTAGGCAAGCTCGAATTACAGTGTCTGTTCGTCGTTATGCCCAGTAGCTATGAAAAGAACGATACGCCATTCAATGAGATTGATCTCAGAGTTATTGGCTCCGGTCAATATGTGCTTGTCGCAGATGATGATGAAAAGGTTGCGAATACAATTGCATCGGTCATTAAACAATCCGGTTTTGATGTAGGTGTTGCCCATCGTGTTAGTGAAGCGATGACCCTGATTGAGCGTCGGATGCCAGATGTCATTATTATGGAATTGCTTCTGCCCGATATGAGCGGGCTAGAAATTCTGGATTTTGCCCGCACGAAACCCGGTGGCGAGCATGTCCAGTTTGTGGTGGTGACCTCTGCAACGGGGGGCTACCAGATGGGGCAGGCGATTGATGCAGGTGCAGAAGTTTTTATTACGAAGCCTGTTGGGGTTGATGAGTTATTGATTACGCTATCGAAGTTGATTAAACAGCCACTAAATTAACAATTGACCATTGCCAATTTCCCCAACATAATATCCAATAGGCTGGTGTTCTAGACATTAGCCTATTTTTATATTTTTTTTGAGAGATTTAGCAGATTTGTTAAGTAAAAAGTGTCTTGATCCATACAAACTGCCCAAATTTCATTGTTAATTCGCTTAAAACCCGTTTGTGTTCCCTTGACAGTGCCAAGGACGGATGATACTATAGCTTCCACACTTACGGGCAGTGCACAACCTCATTGAAGGCAATGTGTGACTGAATTGAGTGCGATATGGTGATAGCACCGTTTATAGCGGGTTGCTCACCATCGGTAAGGACCTATACGGGCGTTCATTATGTACGCCCGTTTGTGTGCCTAATTACAGGCAGTCAGCCCAGTAGTCAATTTGGAGAGATTTATGCCAACCATTAATCAGTTGGTCCGCAAGGGGCGTACAGTTAAAAAGAAGAAGACCAAAGCTCCTGCGTTACAGTACACGTTAAATGCTTATACCCAAACGCGTACGCGCCGTAAGAAGGGTGCGCCGCAACGTCGTGGTGTTTGTACACAGGTAAAAACCATGACCCCGAAAAAGCCGAATTCGGCTTTGCGTAAAGTGGCGCGTGTTCGTTTAACCAACGGACTCGAAGTTACCGCTTACATTCCGGGTGAAGGTCACACTTTACAGGAGCACAGCGTCGTTTTGGTGCGTGGTGGTCGTGTGAAGGATTTGCCGGGTGTTCGTTACCATATTGTTCGCGGTACGCTTGATGCTGATGGTGTTAAGAAGCGCGAACAGGGACGTAGTAAGTACGGTGCGAAGCGCCCGAAGAAATAGGAGTTGAACGATGTCTAGAAGAAACAGCCCTGCAAAGCGGATCGTTCCGCCCGATAAAAAGTTCAATAATGTTCATGTGACCATGTTCATTAATCGGATGATGCGTGGTGGTAAGAAAAGCACCGCTACAGGCATTATGTATGATGCGTTTGACTTAATCGAAGAACGTGCAAAGAAAGACCCCGTGGAAGTGTTTGAACAAGCACTTCGCAACGTGACACCCGCAGTTGAGGTTAAACCACGGCGTGTCGGTGGGTCAACATATCAAGTTCCGGTAGAGGTTGCGCCTTCACGCGCGGTTTCATTAGCGATGCGCTGGCTGTTGCAAAATAGTCGTGGTCGCTCCGGGCGTGGGATGGCGGCTAAATTAGCGAGCGAATTGATGGATGCCGCCGCTGGTCAGGGCGCATCAGTCAAAAGAAAAGACGATACGCATAGAATGGCAGAAGCGAACAAAGCGTTCGCCCACTTCCGTTAATCGCTCAGTATTACGCGAGTATTTCATAGAGCAAAAATGGCAAAAACGACAAGTAAACTCGATCTCAATAAAGTGCGTAATATCGGCATCATTGCACATATTGATGCTGGTAAAACGACAACCACCGAACGTGTGCTGTACTATACCGGTATGATACATCGTATTGGTGAAGTCCATGATGGTGTCGCAACTACTGATTACATGGAACAGGAGCGTGAGCGCGGTATTACCATTACCTCCGCCGCAGTGACCTGTGCATGGAACGGGCATCAAATTAACATCATTGACACCCCAGGTCACGTTGACTTCACTGCTGAAGTGCAACGTAGTCTGCGCGTGTTGGATGGTGGTGTGGTTGTATTCGACGGTGTGGCTGGTGTAGAGCCGCAATCAGAAACAGTTTGGCGGCAAGCAGATCAATATAAAGTACCGCGTATCTGCTTCGTTAATAAGATGGATCGTACTGGCGCGAACTTTCAACGTACAGTTGATATGATCGTTGATCGTGTGAACGGTAATCCGATTAAAATCCAGATCCCTTACGGTGAAGGTGATGACTTTAATGGCATCATTGACCTGTTTGAAATGGAACTGGTGACATATGGTGATGATCTTGGTACTGCCATCGAACGTCATCCTATTCCTGAGAACTTTAGGGAAGCGGCGGAGACTGAACGCATAGCAATGATCGAAAAAATCGTTGAGAACGATGAGTATCTCACCGAGAAATACCTGATGGAAGAGGAAATTAACGACGAGGAATTACTCGCCGCTTTACGTGCCGCAACCATCGCTGGTACTGTTCAACCCGTGTTATGTGGTTCTGCATTGAAGAACAAGGGTGTTCAAATCATGCTTGATCGCGTGGTTGATCTCTTACCTTCACCGCTGGATGTTCCCCCGGTTATGGGTCTTAACCCCCGTACCGAGGAAGAAGAAGTACGTCGCCCGGATGATGATGAACCGCTGGCGGCACTCGTTTTCAAACTGGCAAATGACAAGTACGGTACGCTTTCGTTCGTGCGTGTTTACTCTGGCGTATTGCGTGCAGGTACTACTGTACAAAATACCAGCAAGGGTCAACGTGAACGTATTGGTCGTATTGTGCGTATGTTTGCTGATCGCCGTGAAGATGTTGATGAAGTTCATGCCGGTGATATTGCCGCTGTGATCGGACTTAAAGAAACTTTCACCGGTGAAACGCTTGCCGCACCCGATGCACCGATTATCTTAGAGAACATTACGTTCCCGGATCCGGTGATCGAAGTTGCGGTTGAACCGAACAGTAAAGCCGATCAGGACAAGATGGGTGAAGCATTGCGTAAATTGTCGCAAGAAGACCCCACCTTTAAAGTCGAAGTTGATGATGCGCTTGGTCAAACAAAGCTCAAGGGTATGGGTGAGCTTCATCTTGAAGTTCTGGTAGATCGTTTGCTTCGTGAGTACGGCGTTCAGGCAACTGTTGGTCGTCCACGCGTTGCCTATCGTGAAACCATTACCCGTAACAGCCGTGTTGATATGACCTTCAAACGTCAAACAGGCGGTTCCGGTCAGTTTGCGCGTGTCGTTCTTGAGTTTGAACCGATGACTGATGAAGATCGCAAAACTGCGGCTGAATCCAATAAAGATGGAACAAGTAGTTTCCTCTTCGTCGATGCGATCAAGGGTGGTGCAATCCCCCGCGAGTTCATCAAGCCGACTGAAAACGGCGTTCGTGAAGCTCTTGGCGGTGGTGTGATCGCCGGTTATCCGGTGGTTGGTGTGAAGGCAATCCTTGTGGATGGTTCTTCACATGATGTTGACTCTAGTGAAATTGCCTTCAAGATTGCCGGTTCAATGGCATTGAAGGAAGGTGTTCAAAAGGGTGGTCCGGCAATTCTTGAGCCTTCGATGAAGGTTGAAGTAGTCGTCCCTGACGATTACACCGGATCCGTGGTTGGTGATTTGTCTTCCCGTCGTGGCATTATTCAAGGAATGCAACCGCGCGGTGTGGGTGAGAGTATCATCACTGCCCAATTACCACTTGGTGAAATGTTTGGTTACGCAACCAACTTGCGTAACATGACACAGGGTCGTGGTCAATTCACGATGGAATTTGATAAGTATACAATTGCGCCGCAGAGCATCGCTGATGATGTTGTCAAGGGCAATCGCTAAAGCGAAATTGTCCCGGCGTGTATGTAGTACCCAACTAACGTTGAGTGTAAAATTGAGTAAAAAGGACAAAGCAAGAGATGGCTAAAGCAAAATTTGATCGCAATAAGCCCCATGTTAATATCGGCACCATTGGGCACGTAGATCATGGTAAGACTACACTGACCGCCGCTATCACCAAGGTGCTTTCGTTGCATGGTCAGGCAAAGAAGCAAAACTATGATGATATTGACAACGCACCGGAAGAAAAGGCGCGTGGTATTACCATCAACATCCGCCATGTTGAATATGAAACCACTGCCCGTCACTATGCCCATGTGGACTGCCCTGGTCACCGCGATTATATTAAAAATATGATCACCGGTGCCGCCCAGATGGATGGTGCTATTCTTGTGGTAAGTGCACCGGATGGTCCGATGCCGCAAACCCGCGAACATGTACTGTTGGCTCGTCAGGTAGAAGTACCGGCAATGGTGATCTTCCTGAACAAAGTTGACCAGATGGACGACGAAGAACTGCTCGAATTGGTTGAGCTTGAACTTCAGGAACTGCTGGAAAGCTACGAGTTCTCTGCGGATACCCCGATTATTCGTGGTTCAGCATTGGCAGTCGTTGAAAGCGCCAGCGAAGACTATGATGCACCGGAATATGCGCCGATTCGTGACCTGATGGACGCGGTTGACGCATGGATCCCGACCCCGGAACGTGAGACCGAGAAACCCTTCCTGATGCCTGTTGAAGACGTGTTCTCCATCAAGGGTCGTGGTACAGTGGTGACCGGTCGTGTGGAACGTGGTGCACTCAAGAAGGGCGAGGAAATTGAAATCGTCGGCTTGAGCGAAGAAAAACCAATGCGTACCATCGTGACTGGTATCGAAATGTTCCACAAGGAACTTGATGCCGCTGAAGCCGGTGACAACGCTGGTATTCTTCTCCGTGGTGTGACCCGTGAACAGGTTGTTCGCGGTATGGTTCTGGCGAAGCCCGGTTCCATCACCCCGCACAAGAAATTCAAGTGTGAAGTTTACGTCCTCAAGAAGGACGAAGGTGGTCGTCATAAGGCATTCGTCAGTGGCTACAAGCCGCAATTCTACATCCGTACAATGGATGTAACTGGCTCCATCACCCTGCCTGATGGCGTGGAAATGGTGATGCCTGGTGACAACGTGAACCTTGATGTTGAACTTATCACCCCCGTTGCGTTGGAAAAAGGTTCCAAGTTCGCAATCCGTGAAGGTGGTTTGACCGTCGGTGCTGGTATCATCACCGAAATCGCCAATTAGCATTCAAGGCTAGCTAACTTCGCTTTTTAGATGCCGGGATAGGTTACTCTCCCGGCATCTACTTCACTGGTAGGGGACGGCTACAACTCTTACAAGAAGGCGGCAAGCCGCAAGGAACAATAAATATGGTCATCAAGAACAAGATTCGCATCCGGTTGAAGGCATACGATCATCGCATTCTCGACCAGTTCGCACAGCGTATTGTGGAAACCGCAGAACGCACAGGTGCACGGGTTGTTGGTCCGGTACCGTTGCCCACCCGGCTGGAACGTTTTACGGTGATGCGTTCGCCGTTTATCGATAAAGACTCTCAGGAACATTTTGAGATTCGCACACACAAGCGCCTCATTGATGTGCTTGACCCGGACAGCAAAACCATCGACACACTGATGCGTTTGAACGGTCCGGCGGGTGTGGATATTGAAATCAAAATTTAAGACAGGCGGCGTAAGCGATAATTGTATCGCCGATGCGCCCGTAAAACAGACAGGGGCGGGAGATTTTTCCCGGCATAAAGTTATGTGCAGCACCCCTCTGGAGGCTAATTGATGAAAAGCATAATCGGCAAAAAAGTAGGAATGACACAGGTCTTTGACGAACAGGGTAATGCTGTTCCTGTAACTGTCATCGAAGCTGGTCCTTGCTACGTAACACAGGTACGTAACGCTGATCGTGATGGTTATTCTGCTGTTCAGCTCGGTTTTGATGAAACAAAGCCGAAACGTCTGACACAGGGTCAACTCGGTCATTTGCGTCGTAACAACCTGCCTGCTCTGCGTTATTTACGTGAATTCCGCGTGAAGCATGGGGAACTGGACGTAGAAGAAGGACAGGAAATTAAGGTTGATGTTTTTGAGCAAGGCGAGCGCGTAGATGTCATCGGCACCAGCAAGGGTCGTGGTTTCGCAGGTACGATTAAGCGTCATGGCTTTAGTCGTGGTCCGAAGACACATGGTCAGTCAGATCGTGAGCGTTCTCCTGGGTCCATCGGCATGTGTGCGCGTCCTGGTAAAACATTAAAAGGACAGCGTATGTCCGGGCACATGGGTAATGAGCGTGTAACGATCAAGAACTTGGAAGTTGTGGTTATTGATGCTGAACGCAATCTGCTTGCTGTGCGTGGATCCGTGCCCGGTGCAAGGAATGGTATCGTTCTGATTAAGCCGGCGCGCAAGTAAGGCAACGGAGGTAGATTGTGATGGAAGCTCCTGTATTGGATATTAACGGCAAACAGGTTAAGACAGTAAACCTGCCCGCCGACATTTTTGAAGTCGAGGTTAATGTTGGTTTGATGCATCAGGCATTTGTTCGTCAGCTGGCGAACGCACGCCTTGGTACACATAAGACCAAGAACCGTAGTGAAATCCGGATGACGAAAGCCAAATGGTATCGTCAAAAGGGTACCGGACGTGCGCGTCATGGTGCGAAGAGCGCCCCGATTTTCGTCGGTGGTGGTGTTGCACACGGTCCTCGTCCGCGTAAATACACCAAGTCTATGCCGCACAAAATGCGTCAACAGGCTATTCGCTGTGCATTGAGTGCGCTTGCTCGTGATGGGCAACTCGTATTCGTTGATGCAATGGCAATTGATGAACCCAAGACGAAAGCAATGCGTAACGTACTCGACAATCTGGCAGGGGTACAAACCTCCGCGCTAGTATTGCTGGCAAATGCCAATGAGAACGTTGAACGCAGTGTCCGTAATCTGGATGATGCTCGCTATCTGCGTGCGAACTATCTGAACATCCGTGACCTGTTGAAGTACGATAAGGTCATCGTTCCTCTGGACGCACTGGAAGTAATTCAGGGCATCTGGGGAAAGGAAAAATAAGCAATGGCAGAACTGCATCTTTATGACATTATTATCCGTCCGGTCATTACTGAAAAAAGTAATGAGATGTCCGAGGATAAAAAATATGTCTTTGAAGTTTCGCAACGAGCGAACAAAATTCAAATCCGCGAGGCAATCCGGGTGATTTTCAATGTTGATGTCAACAAAGTAAACACCATGATTATGCCTGCAAAACGTGGGAAACGGGGTCGCAAGTTCTATCGGCGCTCAAGCCAGTGGAAGAAGGCGATTGTCACGCTGGAACCCGGTAACTCCATCGAACTGTTTAACGTTTAAGGGAAGTTTATAATGCCGGTAAAAGTTTACAAGCCCACCTCGGCAGGTCGTCGAGACATGACAGGGCATTCATTTGAAGAAATCACCAGATCGAAGCCGGAATGGTCACTTACTGAACCGATCCGCAAATCCGGTGGTCGTAATAACAAGGGACGTATTACCGTTCGCCATCGCGGTGGCGGTCATAAGCGTCGTTATCGTCTGATTGATTTTAAGCGCAACAAGTTTGATGGTCGCGCTGAAGTCCTCAGTGTTGAATATGATCCGAATCGTTCCGCGCGTATCGCGTTGGTGCAATACGAAGACGGCGAAAAGCGATACATCATCGCGCCGCTCGGTCTCAAAGTCGGTGATAACATCGGCAATGGTGATCAGGCAGAACTCCGTCCGGGTAACGCACTGCCGATTAAGGACATTCCGCTTGGTACGCAGATTCATAACATTGAACTGATGCCGGGTAAGGGCGGTCAAATTGCCCGTGCGGCAGGAACTTCTGCCCAGTTGTTGGCGAAAGAGGGCACCTACGCTCAGGTTCGTCTGCCAAGTGGTGAAGTTCGTTTGATCCACGAGCGTTGCATGGCAACTATCGGGCAGGTTGGTAATACCGATCATGGCAATGTCAAGATTGGTAAAGCTGGTCGTTCCCGTTGGTTAGGCTGGCGACCCTCTGTACGTGGTACTGCGATGGATCCTGACAGCCATCCTCATGGTGGTGGTGAAGGTCGTACTGGTATCGGTATGGCGGCACCGAAAACGCCCTGGGGTAAGCCTGCGCTGGGTAAACGTACCCGTTCAAATAAGCGCACAAGCCGCTTCATCGTCCGTCGTCGTGGTAAGAGAAGATAGGGATAACATATGTCGCGTTCCGCAAAAAAGGGACCCTATATTCAAGCTCGGCTGTTAGAAAAAGTCGAGAAACTGAATAATGAAAACAAGAAAGCCGTGATCCGTACATGGAGCCGTGCCAGCACCATCTACCCGCAACTTGTGGGGCATACCGTTGCGGTTCACGATGGTCGCCGTCACGTTCCGATTTACGTCACGGAAAATATGGTCGGTCATAAGCTAGGTGAATTTGCCCCAACACGTACTTATCGTGGTCACCTTGCTGAGAAGAAGAAGAAGAGATAGGCGGAGATGATGGAAGTACGTGCGATAAATAAACATTTGCCGATTTCTCCGCAGAAACTGCGTCTGGTCTGTGATCAGGTGCGTGGTATGGATGCAGAACAGGCGCGTATTGTCCTGCAATTCATGACTCAGAAGGGTGCTGAATTAATCGGTAAGACGCTGAACTCTGCGATTTCTAACGCGGAAAATAATTATGATCTTGATCCGTCAGGATTGTTTATTTCCGAGATTTTTGCAGATGAAGGTCCCCGCCTAAAGCGATTTAAGGCAGGGGCGCGTGGTCGCTATAAGCCGCGTGTGAAACGTACGGCACACCTGACGATCATCCTTGATGAGCGAGAGGGAGCGTAAGTTATGGGTCGTAAAGTTAACCCGATTGGCTATCGTCTAAAGATTAATCGTGATTGGGACGCTCGCTGGTATGCTGAAGGCGCAAAATACGTCGAACAGCTACAGGAAGACCGTGCCATCCGCAATTATATCAACGACAAATCAGATCGCGCGGGTATCTCTTTAGTAGAGATTGAGCGTTATCCGAACCAAGTACTTGTAAATATCCACACTGCCCGCCCCGGTATCGTTATCGGTCGTAAAGGTGAAGCAGTCAAGAAGGTCAAAAACGATCTTCAGGAGATGACAGGTAAGCAAGTCCGTGTTGAGGTCACAGAAATTACTAAACCTGACCTTGATGCAACTCTGGTGGCTAAAAACATTGCCAGCCAACTTGAACGCCGTATTGGTCACAGTCGTGCCATGAAGCGTGCGATTGGACAGGCAATGCGACAGGGCGCACAGGGTATTCGTATTCAGGTGAGTGGTCGTCTTGCCGGTTCTGATATGGCGCGACGTGAAGGTATGAACGAGGGACGTATTCCCCGCCATACTCTGCGTGCGAATATTGATTATGGGTTTACCGAAGCGTTGACGACATTTGGGCGCATTGGTATCAAGGTCTGGGTTTATAAGGGCGAAGTCCTTGACTCTGACGAAGAAATTTCGAATAAGCGAGCCGGTGATCAGAAAGACGTGTACGTTAGCCCATAATCTGGGGTGACGTGCGTTTCTGAAAGACAGCCACCCGGCACGAGGAGCGTAGGCTTATGTTAATGCCAAAACGAGTAAAGTATCGCAAGCAAATGCGCGGACGCATGAGAGGTTTAGCGTCACGCGGGGCTGTTGTGCAATTCGGAGATTACGGCTTACAGTCAACCGAACCAGTTTGGTTAACCAGCCGTCAGATCGAGGCAGCCCGCCGTGCAATCGTCCGTTATATCAGACGACGTGGTAAAATTTGGATCCGGGTCTTCCCAGATAAGCCCGTGACGCAGAAACCAGCCGAAACCCGTATGGGTAAAGGTAAGGGTTCTGTAGAATTCTGGGTCGCCGTCATTAAGCCGGGGCGTGTGCTGTTTGAGATGAGCGGTGTCGAAGAAGGTGTTGCCCGTGAGGCGCTTCGTTTAGCGTCACACAAGCTACCCTGCAAGACCAAGTTCGTCAAGCGTATTGACCCGATCTCTGGTCAGGAGGTGAGTTAATGGACGTGCGTGAAATTCGACAAATGTCTGATTCAGACTTATTGGATGCGGTAGAGGATAAGAAGGAAGAACTTTTTAACCTTCGTTTCCAGAAAGCATCCGGTCAGCTTGAAAACACCAATATCGTTGGTAATGTGAAGCGTGATATTGCACGTTTATACACAGTGCTGAATGAACGCAATTTGGCGGCATTGGTGGCAGGAGAGGAAGAATAAGCATGGCGAACAATCGCAAGCGCCTTCAGGGGCGCGTCGTGAGTGACAAAATGGAAAAAACGGTGGTGGTAGAAATTATCCGCCGTAGTATGCACCCGGTTTATAAAAAATTCGTGACGAGCACCCGCAAGGTGATGGCACACGATGAAAGCAACGCTATTCCGGTAGGTGCTGAAGTCCGTTTAGTCGAAAGCCGCCCGTTAAGCAGGCGGAAGCGTTGGGTTGTTGAAGAAGTTATTCAAAACCCGGACATCATTACGGGCGGGGAGGTCTAGAGAATGATTCAGACTGAATCTCGCCTTAAGGTCGCTGATAACAGCGGCGCACAGGAAGTTCTTGTCATCCGTGTTTTGGGTGGTTCTAAGAAGCGTTATGGTCGTGTTGGTGACGTTGTCGTTGCCACCGTCAAATCAGCTTCTACACAGGGTAACATTAAAAAGAGTGAGATCGTGCGCGCAGTGATCGTCCGTACTGCCAAAGAGTTTCGTCGCTCTGATGGTTCATACATCAGATTTGATGATAACGCGGTTGTGATATTGGACACTGATCTGACGAACCCTAAGGGGACGCGCGTTTTTGGACCTGTGGCACGCGAACTGCGTGATAAGGGCTTCATGAAGATCGTATCACTCGCGCCTGAGACACTTTAGGATCAGGAGAGGATAAGATCATGCAACGAATTAAGAGTGGTGACACCGTAGAAATTATTGCCGGTAAAGATGTGGGTGTACGCGGTGAAGTTATCGAAGTACTCCCTAAAGAAAACCGTGTCATTATCAGCGGTGCGAATGTTATGAAGAAGCATCAGAAAGCCCGGCAAGCTGGCAACCAGCAGATTCCGGCGCAGATTGTAGAATTTAATGCGCCAATGGATCTGTCAAACGTAATGCTCGTTTGCCCGGACACAGATGCACCGACACGAGTTGGTTTCCGTTTTAACGCGGAGGGGCGCAAGGTGCGCTTTTCCAAACGTAGCGGTAAAGATATTGAGTAAGAACCGGAGCGAGTGATAAAAAATGGCTAATATACAACCCATACAAACCCGCTACCGCGAAGAAGTTTTGCCGACACTCATGGAAGAGTTTGGCTACGATAATATCATGCGAGTTCCTGGTATCCAGAAGGTTGTTGTGAACATCGGTGTGGGGGAAGCGGTAGATAACCCTAAATCACTGGATGGCGCAGTAGAAGACCTTCGTAAAATAACCGGGCAACAACCTATCGTTACCAAAGCACGTAAGAGCATTGCAACCTTCAAGTTGCGTGAAGGTCGTGCGATTGGTGCAAAGGTGACCCTGCGTGGCGAACGCATGTGGGCACTTTTGGATCGCTTGATAAACGTCGCACTGCCGCGTATTCGTGACTTTCGTGGTACCCCGGCGAAGCTCGACGGACGCGGTAATTATACAGTTGGTCTTCGTGAACAATTGGTGTTCCCGGAAATCGACTTTGATAAGGTAGACAAAGTGCGTGGTATGGAAATTACCATCGTCACAACTGCCGACACTGACGAGGAGGGTCGTCGCCTGCTGAAGTTGCTGGGTATGCCCTTCCAGGAAGACTAACGAGGACGACGGAGAAATTTTATGGCTAAAAAATCGATGATTGCTCGTGAGAAGAATCGTAAGTACGAAGTGCGCGTGCGTAATCGTTGTATGAAGTGCGGTCGTCCCCGTGCTTATATGCGCCGGTTTGGCTTATGCCGCATTTGCTTCCGCGAGATGGCACTGAAGGGTGAAATCCCTGGTGTCGTTAAATCAAGCTGGTAGGAGTTGCGCTGAATTATGACAAGCGATCCAATTGCAGATATGTTAACGCGAATTCGTAATGCACTGATGGCTGGAAAGCCTAATGTGGACGTGCCGCGTTCAAAAATTAAGGTGGAAATCGCACGTATCCTTAAAGAAGAAGGCTACGTAGAAGAGTTTATGGTGGGTGATGATACCCCCATTCCGATGATCCACATCACCTTGAAGTACTTCGGTACTCGCCGTGATCGCCGTCCGGTTATCACCAATCTCACCCGTATAAGTAAACCCGGTCGTCGTGTGTATCGTAACCGCCGTGATTTACCGCGCGTTTTGAGCGGCACAGGTATCGCGATCATCACCACACCTAAAGGGGTGATGACTGCACAACAGGCTCGACGTGAGCGTGTTGGCGGTGAAGTACTGTGCTACGTTTGGTAGGTTAGGGAGCGAACGATGTCACGTATTGGTAAACAACCCGTTGTGCTACCCAACAAAGTCGATGTCAAAATCGATGGTAAGCAAGTAACGGTAAAAGGACCTAAAGGTGAACTGTCTATGACCGTTCACCCCGCTATGACCGTTGAAATGGAAGACGGTCAATTGATTGCGAAACGCCCCAATGATGAGCGCCAGAATCGCGCATTACACGGTTTAACCCGTGCGCTACTGGCGAACATGGTTACGGGTGTTTCAGAAGGTTTTCGTAAGACCCTTCTTATTGAAGGTGTTGGCTATCAGGCGATCCAAGAAGGTCAAAATCTGTCGATGAAGCTCGGCTTCTCGCATGATGTGATCATCGAACCGCCAGAAGGCATTACCTTTGATGTGCCTAAAGAAAGTCGTGGTCGTACCATCATTATTGATGGTTATGATAAACAGGTTGTGGGTCAAGTTGCGGCTAACATCCGTGGATTGCGTCCACCAGAACCGTATAAAGGCAAGGGTGTTCGCTACGACAATGAGATTATCCGCCGTAAAGCGGGTAAGTCAGCGAAATAAGGTAGGTTTGTGTTATGGCAGATATTCAAGGAAAACAAAAGTACGACTCGCGCAAGCGTCGTCATTACCGTCTTCGCGCCCGGTTAGCTGGTACGGCAGAACGTCCGCGCCTCAACATCTTTAGAAGCCTGTCCAATATCTATGCACAGGTGATTGACGATGTGAGTGGCAAAACGGTTGCTTCGGCATCCACCGTGGACAATGAAATCGCACCGGAACTTAAGGGCAAGAGCAAGGTAGACGCGGCACGTATTGTCGGCAAGTACGTTGCAGAACGTGCGAAGCAGGCAGGAGTTGAAGCGGTCGTTTTTGATCGTGGTGGCTACAAGTACCATGGACGTGTGGCTGCACTCGCTGATGGCGCGCGCGAAGCCGGTCTGAAATTCTAAAGTGGAGTAATTAAGTATGGCAGATAGACGAGGAAAAGACCCGCGCCGCGACGACGAACGCGAAGAGTTAGATGAACGCGTCGTTGACATTAAGCGTGTCGCCAAAGTGATTAAAGGTGGTCGTCGCTTTGCCTTCCGCACTGTGGTCATCGTTGGTGACAACAAAGGGCGCGTAGGTATTGGTGTAGGTAAAGCGCGTGGTGTGCCGGATAGTATCCGTAAGGGTGCTGATCGGGCGCGTCGTAATATGACGAAAGTCGCGCTTTCTGGTTCGACCATTCCGTATGAAGTCACGGCACGATATGGCGGCGCAAAGGTTCTCCTGAAGCCCGCTTCTCCCGGTACTGGCGTTATTGCTGGTGGTGGGGTGCGTGCGGTGCTAGAAGCAGTTGGCGTGCACGACATTCTGACGAAAAGCCAGGGTAGTGCCAATTTGCTCAACGTAACGATGGCAACCTTGAAGGCTCTTGAAATGCTTCGTAGCCCCGAAGATTTGGCGGCGATGCGTGGCAAGCCCATTGAGTATGTTCGTCCGTTCTGGGAACGTCGCCGTGAAAAGGCAGAGGTTCTCGTGAAGGAAACATCGGAGGCTGGTGATGAGTAACGAAACCATGCTTCGCGTCACTCTGGTGAAAAGCCCGATTGGTTACAACAAAAAACAGCGCGCAACCGCAGAAGCACTCGGTTTGCGTAAGCTGAATGCAAGTGTCACTCACAAAGAAACGCCTCAGATTCGTGGTATGATCTCCAAGATCACCCATCTGGTGAGCGTGGAACAGGTGGATGAATAATGAAATTACATGACTTGAAACCCACACCGGGTTCAACAAAAAAGAAAACACGCGTTGGTCGTGGTATCGCCGCCGGTAAGGGTAAAACCGCTGGTCGTGGTATCAAGGGGCAGGGTGCACGTTCTGGTGGGGGCAAAGGTCCTTACTTTGAAGGTGGTCAGCTTCCTCTTGTGCGCCGTCTTCCATTTAAGCGTGGTTTTACCAATATCTTCCGCATTGAGTATCAGGAAGTCAATGTGTCTGATCTCGAAGCCCGTTTTGATGCTGGCGCAGAGGTCACACCGGAAACACTTTCCGCGATTGGCTTGGTGCGTGATGGTGATAAGCCGGTTGTCGTGCTTGGCGGTGGTGAGCTTACCAAGAAATTGGATGTAAAAGCACATCGCTTTAGTAAGAGTGCGCTAGAAAAAATCGTTGGTGCAGGCGGTGCTAGTAACATCATCCCGCTGACGCTGACAGGTGCTCTGGCAACCGTGAAGAAATTGCGTAAGGAAGACATTGCAAAACTGGAAGCACAGTCTTCTGAAGAATAAGCGTGGTTCGTCTTCTTATGATAAGCAAGATACAGACATCTAATCCAGCGATACAAGTTGTTGAAATTAGATTCAAACACATTGGGTCGGTGTAGGGCATGTTGTTGATCCTACGGTAGCCGACCCATATGTCTGCTATCTCCAATAAATGATGATGCTTATCAAGAAAACAGATTACGTAAAAAGAGAAAGTTCAAAGGGAAATAAGCAATGATTGATGCTTTACGTAACGCATGGCGGCTGGCAGATGTACGCAATAAACTCCTGATTACAGGGTTAATTTTGGTGATCTACCAATTTGCCGCACACGTCCCTGTAGTGGGCGTAAATCGTGTCGCTCTCGAACAATTGTTGGATCCGGCAACAGCGGGTGGTAATTTCATTCAGACTCTGAACTTACTTTCCGGTGGTGCGGTTGCCAACTTTAGTATTCTGGCGAATGGTGTTTACCCTTACATTACCGCCTCTATTATTTTTCAATTGCTCGTGCCGATTATTCCAAGTTTGCAGGCAATTCAGCGTGAGCCGGGTGGTCAGGATAAGATCCAGCGTTATACATATTACGCAACAATCCCGATGGCGTTATTGCAAGCATTTGGTCAGATTCAGGTGTTTAACCAGTTACTTGGTAATAATGTTGAGATCATTCCAGGTTTTGGCAGTGAACTCTTATTAACTGTGTCTGTTCTTGCAACGATGACGGCAGGAACGATGTTCGCGGTCTGGCTAGGTGAGCTTATCACCGAGCAGGGTATTGGTAACGGTATTTCATTGATTATCTTTGCGGGTATCGTGGCAGTTGCGCCACAAAATCTCGCAAACCTAGTTGGTAATTCGTTGCGTCCCGTCGTTGATATTGTGCTGTTTATCGTGATTGTACTGGTGAGTTTGATCGCCGTGATTTACATTCAGGAAGGTGTACGGCGTATTCCTGTCCAATATGGTAAGCGCGTACGTGGACGTAAACAGTATGGTGGCGCAAGCACCCATATTCCGCTTCGTGTGAATCCTGTAGGCATGATCCCGCTCATCTTTGCAAATGCAATCATCGCATTCCCGGCAATTATCGTTAGCTTTTTTCCTGATGGTCAGGTCGGGCAGGATATTGTCAACACATTTGGTAATCAACAAGGGTTGCTTTACTGGGGCGTATTTTTTCTGCTGACTGTGTCATTCACATTCTTCTATGCTGAAGTCATGGTTGGTAATCAAAATCTTGCGGATAACTTACAACGTAACGGTGGTTTTATTCCGGGTATTCGTCCGGGTAAGCGTACAGAAGAGTATATTCTGCGCGTAACACGCCGAATTACGTTCGTCGGCGCGTTATTCTTAGGCATAATCGCTGTCGTTCCGGGTATGATTGACTGGTTTAATGGCATTATCTTCCCCGGTGAGCAAATTGCCGGTGCGACGCTAAATGCCGCTGAAGTTATCACGGGTTCCGGTCTTATCATCGTTGTCGGTGTTGTGATTGATACCTTGCGCCAATTGGAAGCACAGTTGGTGATGCGTAACTACGAAGGTTTCATGCGCTAAAGCGTGTGTTTTGGCGGTTGAGGGGCAGAAATTAAAATTAACTTTCTGTCTCTCAGCCATCATCGGCAAAGTCATTCCAAATAATAAGTAGATCAAATGTGATGACATAGGTGGGTATTTAGCCGGTAATATCAGGTTTGCCGCGACGTATTCATGTCCTGTGTTAGTGAGATAGACATATCATTGATAAAATTATTATTTTTGGGTGTTTTACGAGCGGGAGGCGTTTTATGAGCCTATATTTAATCATTATGGGTGTTCAAGGTGCGGGCAAGGGGACGCAAGCCGCGTTCATCTCCGAGGAATATAATATTCCGCACATCTCTACAGGCGATCTATTCCGTGCCATGAGAACACGGGAAGACGACCTGGCGAAACGTGTTCAAGAGATTATGAACTCCGGTCAATTGGTTTCTGATGAAGTGACCAATGAAGTTTTGCGTGACCGCTTAGAGCAACCGGATGCCGCAAATGGCGTTATCCTTGATGGATACCCGCGTAATATCGAACAGGCGAAATGGCTTGAAACGTATCTGGAAAGTCGGGGCGCAAAATTGAATTCGGTGCTCCTGCTGAATCTCGATCTGTATACCGCGTTCAAACGTGCATATGGACGGGTTCAATCTCAAGATAAGACACAGACGTATAATTTTTATTTCCACGATGACGTTGATTGCGATTTTGTTGTGGACCAAAATGGTACGTTTGCTCCCGGTGTGAAAGCAACGCTCAAGAGCACGGGGGAAGACCTGAGTCGCCGCGCTGATGATGAAGCGGGTTCGGTGATCAAGCGCATTGATACGTATGTTGAGACGACCAAGCCGCTGGTTGATTATTACCGCGAACATGGTCTGCTTACCGAAATTGATGCCTTGCAATCCATTGATGCGGTGAAGGCTGAAATCACCGCGCATCTAAACAAGATTAACGGATAAATCGGTATGGCTATTGTTCTCAAAACACCGGAAGAAATCGAGATTATGCGGCAGGCGGGTTGTATCGTCGCCGTTGCTCATGAAGAGATGCGTAAGGCAGTTCGCCCCGGCATTTCTACATATGAGCTTGATAAAATCGCTGAAACGGTGATTAGAGATCATAATGCAACACCTGCGTTTCTGAATTATCCAAAATCCGGTGCACCCAACTTTCCGGCGACGATCACCGCTTCGATAAATCACGAATTGGTGCATGGTATTCCGAGTAAAGAACGCATTCTTGAGGATGGCGACATCATCAGCCTTGATGTGGGATGTCACTTTAACGGATTTGTAGGGGATGCCGCCCGTACATGGGCAGTGGGTGAAATTACGCCTCCGGTTCAACGGTTGCTCGATGTAACCGAAAACTCGCTGGAACTAGCGATTGAAGCATCCGTTGTTGGTAATCGGGTGAGCGATGTGGCGTTAGCGGTACAACGTTATGTCGAAAAGCAGGGATATAGCCTTGCAAGAGAATATACCGGACACGGCGTAGGGCGCAAAATGCACGAAGAACCACAGATCCCCAATTGGTGGCCGCGTGGTCGGAATGCGCGCAATGCGTCCAACCCACCCTTAAAGGTGGGGATGACCTACGCGATTGAACCGATGGTCATTATGGGTCGTCAGGAAACTAAAGAACTTGGCGATAAATGGACGGTGGTGACGAAAGATGGATCACTTTGTGCTCACATCGAACACACCATCGCAATAACGGATGGCGCGCCGATCATCCTCACAACCCTGTAATAGGGGAGCGACAGGAAGATAGGCGTAGACATTTTTCTTGATTAATTGTATGATATTGATTCTGTGTAAAGTCAAAAAAGTCGGGGACTTATCATGAGAGTTTCAACATCTGTTAAGCGCCGTTGCCCAAAATGCCGCATTATCAAGCGTAATGGTCGGGTGATGGTGATTTGTTCGAACCCCAAACATAAGCAGAAGCAGGGTTAAGGTTCTACAACTGTAGAAATTAACCATCGAAGGAGTACGTTAGTTATGGCACGTATTGAAGGTGTAGACTTACCGCGTAACAAGCGTGTAGTGATTGCGCTGACCTATATTTACGGCATTGGTAATACCACCAGCCAGGCGATTCTGGCTCAGACTGGTATTGATCCGAGTATTCGCATTCAGGATTTAACTGAAGCACAGGTTCAATCTATTCGTGAGCAAGTTTCCGGATTGACAACCGAGGGTGATCTGCGCCGTCAGGTAAACCTCAACATTAAACGTCTTTCTGAAATTGGTAGTTATCGTGGTATGCGCCACCGTCGTAGTTTGCCGGTACACGGTCAACGTACACGCACGAACGCACGTACCAAGCGCGGTGTGAAAAAGACCGTGCCGGGTCGTGGTCGTCGTCGTGGTGCAGGCAAGAAATAGTCGTCAATTCATTGGTCGACTGTTGCCAAATTTCCCTCAGGTGCGTGGTGATTGCCCTGACCTAGTGTTAGTTTCACCGTGCATCATCAAGAGGAATGCAATTCGTCGCGCCCTGGACAGGACTGGACAGGGCGTATCTTGACGTAGGAACTCTGAAGAGAAGGTACTTACATGGCACGAGGAAGAAGAGTTGGTCGTTCTGCGGCCAAGAAAATAATAAAGAATATCCCATACGGGCAGGCGCACATTTACGCCACGTTCAACAACACCATTGTTTCCATGACGGATCAATCGGGTAATGTTGTGTCGTGGGCGAGTGCGGGTACAGCCGGTTACAAGGGCAGTCGTAAAAGCACGCCCTATGCGGCGCGTATTGCGGCACAAACCGCCTCCGAAACTGCACAAACACACGGCATGAAAGAAGTTGACGTGTTTGTTAAAGGACCGGGACCGGGACGCGAGGCCGCCATTCGCTCTATACAGTCGAGTGGCTTGAAGGTCCGCTCTATTTCCGATGTAACACCGATTCCTCACAACGGTGTTCGCCCGCCCAAGAAGCGCCGTGTTTAGTGCGCGAATTAGCAAAAAGCAGACCAGGAGGTTAGCATCTTGGTAATGAATGGTATGGTCGTCCCACATAAAGTGGAAAAAGAGGCGGTCACACAAAATTATGGGCGTTTTGTAATTAGCCCCCTTGAGGGTGGCTACGGGATGACATTAGGGAACGCGCTCCGTCGTGTGCTATTGTCTTCTTTACCCGGTGCGGCAGTCACGAGTATTCGTGTTTCTGACGTACATCATGAATTCTCCGCCATCCCGCATGTGCGTGAGGATATGACCCAGCTTATTTTGCAGGTGAAGCAGTTACGTCTGAAGTTATTCGACGTAGAATCTGCCCGCTTGCGTCTTGAGCATCGTGGCGAAGGTACGGTAACAGCGGCAGACATCCAATGCCCGCCGGAAGTACACATCATCAATAGTGATCTGTACCTGTTTACTGTCGATGCGCCGGATGCCCACCTTGAGATGGAATTTGAAGTTCGGTCAGGACGGGGCTATAGCCCGGCGGATGAACGTGGACGTTTACCGATTGGTGAACTGCCTGTTGATGCCATCTTTAGCCCGATTCGCCGTGTGAATTTTGAAGTTGAGCGTGCGCGTGTTGGTCAACGTACCAATTACGACAAGCTCATCCTTGAAATTTGGACAGATGGTACAATCCGTCCTGAAGAAGCCTTGAGCCAGGCGGGTGAAATCGTCATTCGTCATCTGACGGTTATCAGCGGTGTTGATCCTGAGCAATTCCAGGGTTTGACTCCTGAACCTGATTATGTTGATCCAGCTGGTGACAAGAAAACTCGCGGTGGCAAAACCGATCTTTATGACAAGCTGATTGAAGAACTTGATCTCAGTGTGCGCGTCTTCAATTCGTTGAAGCGCACCGGCATCACCACCATTGGGGATGTACTAGATATGCTGGATCGTGGTCCTGATGCGATGCTTGCCATCCGTAACTTCGGTGAAAAATCACTGGATGAACTGGCAGACAAGCTCCGTGAAAAGGGCTACTTGCAGGATGAAAAAGAAGAAGAAGCCGAATAAGTGTTTGTCTGTTCAATTCGATCAGATATAAGCATAGGCTGATTCAAAATGGGCATTGTGCCCGAAATATTGAATGGATTGTATAGGGGCGGCTGAAAAGACCGCCCTTATTACCGATAGTGTGTGGAGGGCGCATCATGCGACATCACGTAAAAGGTAAAAAACTCAGCCGTGATTCCGGACATCGTAAGGCTTTACGCTTAAACTTGGCCTTATCTTTGCTGGAACATGGTCGTATTAAAACCACCGAGGCGAAGGCGAAATATGTGCGTGGTCACGTAGAACGCTTAATCACCGTTGCCAAGCGTGGTCTGGCAAAAGCAGACGCGATTGGCGATCAAGCGGCGGCAGTTCATGCCCGTCGTATTGCGGCAAGCCGTTTGAACAATGATCGTGTGGTTATTCAGAAACTGTTTGACGAACTTGCCCCGCGCTATGCAGAACGTCCGGGTGGATACACACGTATCTACAAACTCGGACCGCGCAAGGGCGACAACGCGCCAATGGTTTTGCTTGAACTGGTTGATACCACCGAAGAATAACGGTTATCATGCGGTATCGTGCGACATTGGCTTATGATGGTACGGCATATCAAGGCTATCAACGTCAACTTGATGGTGTGCCGACGATACAGGCGAGTGTTGAACGTGCGGTGAGCAAAGTCAGTCAGCAAGCGGTTCATGTGCTTGCGGCAGGACGCACCGATACAGGTGTTCATGCTGTAGGGCAGGTGATCGCGTTTGATGTCGACTGGGCACACGGTAATGAGACGCTTTTACGGGCGATCAACGCCAATTTGCCGGATGATATCGCATTACAAGATGTGCGTCAGCAGGAGGGGTTTCATCCTCGCTTTGATGCACTTGCCCGGCGCTATTGCTACACGGTGATGTGTTCGGCGCAACGCCAACCGTTATTGCATCGTCAGGTATGGCATATCAAGTATGATCTTGATGATGTGGCGCTGGGAGCAGTCTCGGCGTTGTTAATTGGTCAGCATGATTTTGCCACATTTGGTAATCCGCCACAGGGCGATAATACCGTGCGTGAGGTTTTTGTCTCTGAATGGAAGATTGAGCCGACACCGTATGGGAAATTATACCGTTTTACCATAGAAGCAACTGCGTTTTTGCACCATATGGTGCGGCGCATTGTCGGGATGCAGATTGACGTTGCTGGCGGACGCTTCGATTTAGAGGAATTCGTCCAACGATTTGGCAGTGCAGATTTGTCTTTAGCGACGACTCTGGCACCGCCGCAAGGATTAGTCCTTGAAAAAGTGCGCTATCCCGATGATGATAACTGAGTCAATTTTTGGCTTCGCAAAATCGCAGGCATTACTGCGGACAAATCGTAGCCATTAAATTTAGTGAAGGCGGAGCAAATTTGCCCGCTGGAGGAAGGAATATATGAGAGTCAAAACATTTACTACCACACCCAAAGATATTGAACAACGTTGGTGGGTTGTGGACGCAGAAGGGCAGACACTGGGTCGTCTTGCGACTAAGATTGCCCCTTATTTGACCGGTAAGAACAAGCCGATCTACACCCCGAATCTGGATACAGGCGACTTTGTTATCGTCATCAACTGTGAAAAGTTGGTGGTAACGGGTGATCGTCTGGATACCAAATTCTATTATAACTACAGTGGCTATCCCGGTGGTATGAAGCAAACAACCATGCGTGACCTGATGGAACGTCATCCTGATCGCGTGATTACTTCAGCCGTTAAAGGTATGTTGCCTTCAACAGCGCTGGGACGCAATATGCTGAAGAAGCTCAAGGTCTATGCTGGTCCTGAGCATCCACACACCGCACAGAAGCCTGAAAAGCTGGAAGTTTAGGGGGAGGGCTATAAATGTCTGCACAATATTATGAAGGTATTGGTCGTCGTAAAGCCGCTAGCGCACGGGTACGTTTGTTCCCCGGTGGCACAGGCGCACTGACGATTAATGGTAAAGATGGACGTGATTATCTGCCTCGCAGTGGTGATGTCGAAATTCTGCTTGAGCCGCTTACCACACTTGGACAAGACGGCACATATGACATTAGTGTGCATGTTTCCGGTGGTGGTATTTCCGGTCAGCGTGATGCAATTCAACTGGGCGTTGCCCGTGCTTTGCTCAAGATTGACCCCGATACACGCCCCACATTGAAGGATGGCGATTACCTGACACGCGATGCCCGCGTTAAGGAACGTAAAAAGCCAGGTCTCAAGCGTGCGCGTAAGGCACCTACATACACCAAACGTTAATCATCTACGGGTAATTTCCCGGTTGATGTAAAACACAGGCAGGCAAGGCATGATGATGTCTTGCCTTTTTGTTTGCCCGAAAATTCCGTAGAATAGACACCATCTTTGACGAAGTAGGCGAGAAAATAGTATGACTCTGACGATTGTGGGTCTGGGACCGGGTGATATTGATGATCTTTCGCGTAAGGCGTGGCGCGTCTTAAAAAACGCCAAAGCGGTCTATTTACGCACATCCCGCCATAATTGCGTCCCATGCTTGCCACAATCAGACACGGTTTATCAAAGCTTTGATGAACTCTATGACTCAAGCGAAAAATTTGATGAAGTCTATGAAACCATCGTCAGTCAACTGCTGACTGCCGCGCAAACGGAAGATGTCGTTTATGCTGTGCCGGGTGATCCGCTTGTGGGTGAATCAACCACGATTCGCATTCTAAATCGGGCGAAAGATGCTGGCATTGATGTAGAAATCGTGCATGGGATCAGCTTTATTGAGCCGATGCTCCGTGCGGTGGGCGTGGACGCGCTGGATGGCTTGCAAATCCTTGATGGTATTGACATCGCCGCAATGCACCACCCGCCCATAAATCCAGATTTTCCGGCGTTGATCGGGCAGGTGTATAGCAAACAGGTTGCCTCAAATGTCAAACTGACGCTCATGAATCAATATCCCGATGAATTTACTGTGACGCTGATTCATTCGGCTGGAACGGGGGATGAAATCGTCGAAACCGTGCCGCTCTACGAAATTGACCGCAGTCAGCAAATCAATCATCTGACTTCGTTATATTTACCTGCGCTCGGAGAAATGTCCAGCTTTGAGCACTTTCAGGAGATTATCGCCCATTTGCGTGCGCCTGAAGGGTGCCCGTGGGATCGCAAACAAACGCACGAGTCGCTCCGACAATATTTGATCGAAGAAGCCTACGAAGTGTTGGATGCTATCGAAAATGATGATCCTGTCGCGCTGTATGAAGAACTAGGCGATATTCTGTTACAGGTGGTGCTTCATACACAGATCGCTATTGATGACGGTGAGTTCCAGATGAGCGATGTGTTGCGCCATGTGAACGCCAAAATGATCCGTCGCCATCCGCAT
Source organism: Aggregatilineales bacterium (assembly GCA_040219275.1). GTDB lineage: Bacteria > Chloroflexota > Anaerolineae > Aggregatilineales > Phototrophicaceae > JAVJSU01. The sequence continues at coordinate 114,827 of JAVJSU010000023.1, forward strand.
GTGTGGGGGCAGGTGGATGTGAATGGCAATTCCGAGCAGGTGGTCACCAATTGGGAGGCGCTCAAACGGCAGGAGAAAGCCGATAAGGGTGAGGATGACACCTCTTTGCTAGATAGTATCCCCAAAGGCTTGCCTGCGTTGCTACAGGCACATCACTATCAATCGCGGGCGGCGAAGGTAGGCTTTGATTGGGCGCAGATCGAGGATGTGAGTGCCAAAGTTCGCGAGGAACTAGACGAGATTGCACAGGCAGAAACCGATGACGAACGTCGTGATGAATTTGGTGATTTGATGTTTGTGCTGGTGAATTGGGCGCGCTGGCTAAAAATTGAGCCGGAAATGGCGCTTAAAGATGCCAATAGTAAGTTTTACCGCCGCTTTCATTACATTGAGCAACAAGTCCGCGCACAGGGCAAGCAGATGACCGACTACACGCTGGATCAACTTGACGCGCTGTGGGACGAAGCGAAGGTCACAGGGTTATAATAGCTTAGTTTAACCGCCAAGACGCAGAGAACGCCAAGAAAAAGAAGCAAAATGAGTAGAGAACCTGATTCAGCATTAGATAAACTCGCACATGATGTTATTGGCGCGGCGATTGAAGTGCACCGTACTCTTGGTCCTGGTTTTCTTGAATCAGTATACGAAGAAGCATTGTGTGTTGAATTTAAGCAGAGAAATATTTCTTTTGAACAGCAAGTCCTAGTGGGTGTTAATTACAAAGGGTATCTGGTTGGGCAATCAAGGCTTGATTTGTTGGTCGCTTCAAAATTAGTAGTAGAGCTAAAAACAGTTGAGCATATCCTACCCATTCATACCGCGCAGATATTATCATATCTTAAAGCGACAAATCTCACTTTGGGTTTACTCATCAACTTCAACGTCCCGATTTTAAAACAGGGTATAAAACGCATTGTTTTGTCCTAAAATTCTTGGCGAACTTGGTGTCTTGGCGGTTTACATAACCTGTTGAAGTGCGATAATTGAGCGGGTGTTTGAATCAAAAAAAATCCCACCAAAAGTGGGATTCTTAGTCGGGGCGACGGGATTCGAACCCATGACCTCACCGACCCGAACGGTGCGCGCTACCGGGCTGCGCTACGCCCCGACAATGGTTACAGTGTACAGAAAAGGGTGCCTCATGGCAAGTGTGAATTATGGCTGAACATCCAGTAACATTATCAGATCGTGTGCGGGCATATAGCAATGTTTTTATGTCTCGATTAGGCTCGATTGTAGCCAGCTTTGGCATCCATCCCGATTCGATCACGATTCTTGGATTGGGTGTGGTGGCGGCGGCGGCATTACTCATCGGCATGGGTGAATTGCGCTGGGGAGGCGTGCTTTTGCTGATCGGTTTGCCGCTTGATGCCGTGGATGGTGCAGTGGCACGGGCGATAAAACGTAAGGGACAATTCGGGCAAATGCTAGATTCTACGCTGGATCGCTATGCTGACGGTTTAATTTTCGCCGCTTTGAGTTATCATTTTGCAGTTCAAGATGAATATACACTGATTCTACTGGCGCTCGCCGCGTTATTGGGGAGTTTCATGGTCAGTTACACCCGCGCCCGTGCGGAAGGTGTTGGCGTAGTCGTCAAGATCGGCTACTTTTCCCGACTGGAACGGGTGGTGTTTATTCTGGCGATGTTGCTTGCACCGGAATTCTTTGGTCTGCCCGTGCTGGAAATCGGTTTGTGGGTACTGGCGATTGGGACGAACTTTACGGGGCTTCAGCGTCTGTGGTATGTGTACAGGGCTTTAGAAGATAGAGAGGGTTAATTAAAATGGAGTTTCAAAGTCAATTTATTCAAATTGGCAACGTGCAAATCCGCTATTATGGCATCATCATCGTTACCGCGATGCTGGTGGCGACGGTGATCGCGGCACGCCTTGCCAAAAAGACCGGACGTGATCCTGAGCATGTGTATGGTGCGCTAACGTGGGCGATTATCCCCGGCATCATCCTTGCAAGGTTGTGGTTCGTGTTTTTCCCGTCGGAGAGTTTGGGCGTAGATCGCAGTTATTTGCTAGAGAATTTCTTCAATCTGGAAAACGGCGCAATTGCCATCTGGAGCGGGGGACTGAGCATTTTTGGTGCGGTGCTCGGCGGTTTACTGGGTACGCTGGTCTATCTGCGTCGCAACAAGTTACCCGTCGCGCCGTGGTTGGATATTGCCGCTGTCGTCTTACCTCTTGGGCAGGCGATTGGTCGTTGGGCAAATTACGTCAATCAAGAACTTTATGGTAAGCCCGTTACCGGTTTCTTGAAGGATCTCGGATGGGGTATCGATATTCCGATTGAATCACGGGATCAAGCCTATCGCGCTATCGAATATTTTGCGGCTAAATTTCACCCGTTATTTCTTTACGAATCGTTGTGGAGCTTTGGCGCATTTCTGATTTTGTTTTACCTGTATAACAATCACAAGGATCGCTTCAAAGTTGGTGATTTCTTCTGGATTTATGTCGCACAATATGCGTTTATACGTTTCTTCCTGGAATTCCTACGCATCGATGTGACTTTGGTGGGCGATATTAACCTCTCCCAACTGGTCACGTTTGTGCTGTTCGTCGTTTCAATTGGCATGTTGGCTTATCGCCATCGCCCCGGTGCGCCGGAGTATGTTGAGCCTGTGCCGGTCGTGCCGGAGGAAGAAAAACCCACACCAGCACCGGCGGAAGCCCAACCCGAAGGTAGCTAAATAATTTACGTCACACCTTGCGCCCCGGACTAAACTTCGGGGCGTTTTCATTTTCTCATCGGATGACTTAAGGAATCTGTGCGATAATGTTATTCTGTGCGTAAATCTATGAGAGTATCTATTATGGTGTGCGATTTATGATTGAGTGTAATGACTTAACAAAAGATTTTGGGAGTTTTCGTGCGGTAGATCACATCAATCTGCATGTAGAAGCGGGTTCAGTGCTGGCGCTTCTGGGTCCAAACGGAGCGGGTAAAACAACCACAGTGCGGATGATGACCTCTATTTTACCGCCATCATCCGGCGCAGTACGTATTGCGGGCTATGATGTGGTCGAGAAACCAGAAAAAGTGCGCTCCAAAGTGGGTGTATTGACAGAACAGCATGGTTTATACGAACGCATGAAAGGTCTTGAATACCTTGATTTTTTCGGTCAGGTCTATCATCTGTCTAAAGACGAACGGCGTAAACGTGCACTTGCGCTAATGGAGCGTTTTGATCTTACGTTTGCACTTGATAAGCGATTGGGCGAGTATTCTAAGGGTATGAAGCAAAAGTTAGCCTTAGTCCGTGCGATGTTGCATGAGCCACCCGTGTTGTTGCTTGATGAGCCGACCTCCGCCATGGATCCTCTGAGCGCCAAGCAAGTCCGTGATGCCATCGTGGATTTGCAACGTGGCGAACGTACGTTTCTGATTACCACACATAATCTCGCCGAAGCACAGGCGCTGGCAGATCGAATTGCCATCATCCGGCATGGGCGTATCATCGCCAACGGAACATTTGTGGAGCTTGCAAAGCAATTCGTCGGGGAGCCATTGATGGAATTGCGCGTAAAAGGGCATCTGAATGGGCTGGTGCAAGATGTATCTAATCTCGTTCAGGTGGATTCGTCTGGCGATGATTGGGTCCGCTACCGTGCGGATGACCCCTTCGAGACAAATCCGAATTTGCTCCGGCATGTGACAGGCTTGGGTGTAGATGTCATCACCTTAGCGCCGGTTTCACAAACACTGGAAGACATTTACCTTGAAGTTGTCCGCGAAGATGAATTGCTGGAGGGAGGTACGCATGACGACATCCACTAATTCGTTTGATCCACATATCGCCTCTGACCAGACGACGCGCTGGGCTACATTCACAACGACGATGCAAAACGCGCTGATTATCACACGGCGCGAAGTGCGTGATAGCTTCCGTGACTGGCGTATCCTCGCACCTATTTTCATCCTGACGTTTTTGTTTCCGTTTCTGGCACAATTTGTCGCGGCACGTTTTTCTGCGTGGTTGACTGGCTTCGGTGCGGAACTCATTGGTGAGCGTACGATTCCGTTTCTGTTGATGATCGTCGGGTTTTTTCCGATTTCCATTTCGCTTGTAATCGCGCTAGAGACGTTTGTAGGCGAAAAGGAACGTCGTAGCCTAGAACCTCTGCTTAGCACGCCCCTGACCAACACAGAGCTATATATCGGCAAAACTTTATCGGCGATGATCCCGCCCTTGATCTCAAGTTATGGGGGGATGGCTGTCTACCTGACGACACTCTTGTTTACTGAGCTTGCATGGCGACCACAACCCATGCTAATCGTACAGATCGTCTTGCTGACGACAGTGCAAGCATTGGTGATGGTGACGGGTGCTGTGGTGGTTTCTAGCCAGACGACCAGTACACGCGCCGCAAATTTACTGGCGAGTTTTATCATCATCCCGATGACGCTCATCATTAACGGAGAGAGCATTATTATGTTCCTCGCACCGGACGCAGACTCGCCTTCGGGCATCGGTGCGTTATGGGCGATTATCATCGGCATGTTCGTTGTATGTATTTTGCTTTTGCGGGTCGGGAACGCGATCTTTAATCGTGAGGAATTGCTGGGTCGGGCGATTGATCAGCTGAATATATTCGGCGTGATGAAGAAGATTGGGCGCTTTGCCCGTTCGATTGATGACGAAGGCACAACAGCGAGTAATTTGATTGAATGGTACAGCAAAGGCGTTACGTTGAGTTTGCGCCGTTTAAGAACCGCTATGCAAGTCGCGGCGCTCGTGTTTATTGTCGCCTTTTTTGCGGGATTCTTGTTCGGTCAGCTGGAGCAGTGGCGCTTACCGCTACCCCCACAGGATGAATTTCTTGGCACCGATGAGTTATCGAATGCGACAGAAATAATGTCGAGTTTTCTCAATACATCCACACAATCCTCAGCTATGGGCTTCATCATCTTACAGAATGGGCGTATTTTGCTCGCGGCGATGATCCTGTCCATATTCACGTTTGGTGTGGCTTCGCTGACTTTAACGCCCTTGACCTATCTTATTTTGGGATATTTGCTGGCTCAGGTGCTGATCGCTGGTTATGATCCGCTGTTTTTATTCGGTGCGGTCTTTACACATGGCATTATCGAGATTCCCGTGATTGTGATTGCGGCGGCGCTCGGTTTAAGGCTGGGTTCTATCGTTACGCGTCCGCCGAGAGGGGAGACCGTCGGTGAGGCGTGGATGGTCGCTTTTGGTGATACGGTCAAACTCACGATTGCCCTGGTGATTCCGGGGCTAATCATTGCGGCATTTCTGGAAGCCTTCGTTACGCCACGGGTGGTTATCGCGCTTTTGGGTGGATAAGTTGGTTTAAAATTTCAATCCGCGCATAAACACACAATGGAGTATACTTGGGGGAATGTGTTTATATTTGGTAATCATTTAGAGGCTTGTTCATGGCTCGTATTGTCATTCTTGGTTCGGCGGCAGCCGTAAACGATGCAAAACATGACTATACTCACTTTGTCTTGATTGGTGAGCGAGATACACCCGTGCTGGTTGATGCGGGTTCGAATCCACTTGGTAAGATCAAAGACCTCGGCATTGATGATGAAGCGTTGCAGGATGTGATTTTGACGCACTTTCATCCCGACCATGTATCCGGTATGCCGAACATGATGATGCATATGTGGCTTTTAGGGCGACGCGCACCGATGCGGTTCTATGGCTTACATCACTGCATCAATCGTGTTGAAGATTTAATGTCTGGCTATAGCTGGCAGGAGTGGCCCAACTTCTTTCCGGTTGCATTTCATCGTGTGAGTGAGCGATTCCGTGCGCCGGTGTTGGAAAATGACGATTTCAAAATTACCGCGTGGCCTGTAAAGCATTTTGTACCGACCATCGGGTTACGCATCGAAAATAAGGTCACGGGTAAGGTGCTGGCATACAGTTGCGATACTGAACCCACGCCCTCCCTGCTTGAATTGGCGGATGGTGCGGATATTTTGATCCACGAAGCCGCAGGACCTCCGCCCGGACACAGCACTGCACGTCAGGCAGGTGAGTTAGCAACCAAAGTTGGCGCGAAATCACTCTATCTTATCCACTATCAGGTGTGGAATACGGATCCTGCGCCGCTCATTCCAGAAGCGCGTGAAGCCTATGATGGTCCGTTGGTCTTGTGCAAAGACTTTGACGAATTCGAGTTTTAGCGAGCGTCTTAGTAGATTGAATGCGAAGTTAGATAAACGGGGCAGTTCGCCAGCCCCGTTTTTTATTGGCTACTTGACGTTTGATGATGGCGCTTTTTCTTCGATAGGTCTTACGGTTGCATGAAGAAATTGAAAATCATCACGGGGTGCCATAATTTCAAACACCTCGATAATCTCAAATCTCATCGGTCCAATGAGTACATATTCACCGACTACTGGCTCATCTTGCTGATTACGAATTCCGCCGGGGTAATCTCCCCCTTGCACCACGTAACTTACTTTGTAAATCATGATCGCCCTCGTCAATAAATTTAGTTATTAGTCATCACTTGGCTGGTTGAAGTCTTTATGGCGTAACTTGAAGGAAATGTCCTGTGCGATATTACGCATCATAAGATACCCGATGGCGGTGTTGCTGGTGCATAGTTCGGTGAAATCAGTACGCGGAATGGCATAGACCGTTGTATTATCATGTGCGCTGATGACCGTCGCAGAGCGCGTCGCATCGTCAATCAGCGCCATCTCCCCGAAGACTTGCCCCTCGCCGAGGTAAACAGCGGAATAGGTATAGCCGGTAGGGTTGCGAATCTTTATCTCTACTTGTCCGGATCCGACGATGTACATCTTATCGCCGTCCTCACCTTGTGAAAAAATAACATCACCCGCCTCATAAATCTCTTTTCGGGTAATATTTTCCATCGTGCCCAACTGTTCGTCATTTAAGCCACGAAACAGCTCCACCAAACGCATAATCTTTCTTAATTCCATGTCAAAATCCATTTCTTTGCGTTTTTTCACTGCTTTGAGTCTATTTTACCCCTTGCAAGCCATACTGCACAACGTATCTTTGCCCTATGGTTCATATGACGAATGACCGCATTTCTTCTCATGGTTTTCTCAGGGCACTGTTTCTCACACACAACTCACATCACAGGCTAATATCTAATATTCTTTTTACCGAACAATGTTATAGTTTAAATTGGCTTGTTAGTGATACAGGATTGATTGTGAGCTTCACAAACATACAAGAATAGGAAAAGCGATGACCGAAAATTTACAAGATGTATTTTCACGGTTAATGGCAGTCAACGATGATGCGGTCGTCGGAAAGAAATCTGAAATCGAGGACGATTCAGAACTCGACTTTGATACAATCCCGTCAGAAATTCCCATCCTGCCTTTGCGCGGTTTGGTGGTCTATCCCCAAACTGCAATTCCGCTGACGGTGGGACAGCCCCGTAGCATCAAACTGGTTGATGATGTCATTAATGGGGATCGCCTTGTCGGATTGGTGACATCGAAAGACCCCGAGTTAGAGACACCCGGACCTGACGACGTAAATCGTTTAGGAACGTTGGCATCCATTCACCGATTGTTTCGTGCGCCTGATGGCACAATTCGCCTGTTGGTACAGGGTATTGCACGAATCCGCGTGACCGAATTTACGGAAACTGAACCTTATTTAAAAGCTAAGGTTGAAAGTTTCCCTGAAGAAGTTGAGGATTCCCTCGAAGTTGAGGCGCTGGTTCGCAACGTGGTGGATCAATTTACCCGCCTCGCTGATCTCGTGCCGAATATTCCGGGCGAATTGGTATCTTCGACCTTAAATGTTGATGATCCGTTGCAACTGGTCTATGCAATTGCAACGTACATTCGCATTGATCTTGAAGATGCTCAGAAGTTACTTGAGGTCAACAGTACCGAGGCAAAATTACGCCATTTGATGGATGTGCTTTCCAAAGAGATTGAAGTCCTTGAATTAGGGCGCAAAATCCAGACAGAAGCACAATCTGAGATGGAAAAAACCCAACGCGAATATTATCTCCGTGAGCAACTTAAGGCTATTCAGCGTGAATTGGGTGAGGGTGATGAGCAAACCGTTGAGGTAGAGGAATTCCGGCGCAAGATTGCAGAGGCGCAAATGCCGGAAGAAGCCGAAAAAGAAGCCAAGCGGGAGCTTGATCGTCTCTCCAAATTGCCTATCGCGGCGGCGGAATATGGCGTGATCCGTACTTATCTGGATTGGCTGACCACGTTGCCCTGGTCGAAACGTACAGACGACAATCTCGATATTGCCAATGCCCGTCAGGTGCTTGAAGAAGATCATTACGGGCTTGAAGATATTAAGAAGCGCATCCTTGAATATCTGGCGGTGCGTAAATTGCGCGCTGAACGTGCGGAAGAACTCGAACAACAGGAAACAACCGATTATATCCGTCGTGAGCGCGAAGGCGCGATTTTGTGCTTTGTGGGTCCTCCGGGTGTAGGCAAGACATCTCTCGGCGCATCCATTGCGCGGGCGATGGGGCGCAAGTTCATTCGTATGAGCTTGGGTGGTATCCGAGATGAAAGCGAGATTCGTGGTTTTCGACGCACCTATATCGGTGCGTTACCGGGGCGGATTATCCAGACCTTACGCCGCGTAGAAACCCGTAACCCGGTGATTATGCTGGATGAGGTGGACAAACTGGGGCGTGATTTCCGTGGTGATCCGGCTTCCGCATTATTGGAAGTGCTTGATCCTGAACAAAATACCGAATTCCGCGATCATTATCTTGATGTCCCGTTTGATTTAAGCGAGGTACTGTTCATCACCACCGCCAACGAACTTGAGCCAATCCCCGGTCCTCTGCGGGATCGTATGGAGATCATTACATTGAGTGGGTACACCGAGCTAGAGAAAACAGCGATTGCAGAGCAATATCTCGTGCCGAGGCAAATTCGTGAAAATGGTCTGCGCGATAGTGAAATCGAAATTGGCGATGATGCGTTGCTGGAAATCATCCGTGACTATACGCGTGAAGCCGGCGTTCGTACCCTAGAACGCGAAATCGGACGGGCGGCGCGCAAGGTCGTCACGAAGATTGCAGAAGGTTTGACCGAAAAAGTCAGCGTGGATAAGCAGAAAGTTCGTGAACTGCTAGGCAACCCGCGCTATGGGTATCACACTGAGATCGAAGAACGTACGGATCAGCCGGGAGTTGCAACAGGTCTGGCATGGACACCCGTTGGCGGTGATGTGCTCTTTATCGAAGCCTCTCGCATGGAGGGCGGTAAAGGGTTCCAATATACCGGACAACTGGGCGAAGTCATGCAGGAGAGCGCGAAGTTGGCGTTGAGCTATATCCGCGCCCATTCTGAAGACTTAGGCGTTGATCCCGAATTCTACAAAAATACCGATATTCATCTGCATGTGCCAGCCGGTGCGGTGCCAAAAGATGGACCGTCTGCTGGTGTTACGATTGCAGTGGCGCTGGTGTCACTTTTGACGGGTCGTCCGACCTTGAGCAATGTTGCCATGACGGGTGAGATCACCTTACGCGGGCAGGTGTTGCCGGTAGGTGGCATTAAAGATAAGGTATTGGCGGCGCATCGCCTCGGCGTGGATACAGTTATCATTCCCAAAAAGAATGAACATGACATCGAGGATGTGCCGGAAGAAGTTCGCAATTCACTGACATTCGTGCTTGCAGAGAACCTGAGCGATGTGATGGCGGCGGCGTTACCGACGTTAGCAGAAAATAATAGTCCAAAAGACTCGTAGACAACACCGTGATGACTCGTTAAACTTACGTGTATGTTACCGTTGTGGGGCAGGTGACTATCAGGCAGGTGATCTGATTATCCTCTGTCCCCTAAAACACAGATTGAGAGGTTACTTTTGTCAAAAGTATTACTTGTTGATGATGATCGTACAACAGTGAAATTGCTCCAGACTCTTTTGGAACTTGATGGGTTTGAAATATCCATTGCTTCCCGGGGTGGGGATGTCATCGCTATGGTGGAAGATGTACAGCCTGACCTCATTTTGATGGACTATCATTTGTCAGATATGGATGGGGTAGATGTTCTGCGTGATTTGCGCAATATGGAAGCCTATGTGAAATTGCCGATTGTCATGACATCCGGCTTGGATGTTGAAGACGAAGTGATGGAAGCGGGCGCAAATGCTTTTCTTGTAAAACCTTTTGAACCCGATGAACTGCCGGGATTGTTCCAGCGGTTAATTGCTGAATAGAAAACTCTTTAGATAATTATAACCTGTCTAACTTTAGACAACTGAGGAAGAATTAACTTGGCATCCAGAAAAAAATCACGGATGCAGTGGTACAAAATTGACCTGCATATTCACACGCCATCTTCCCACGATTATGCCGAGCCGGAAACGCACTATATTGATATTTTGCGGCGGGCGGAACATCGTAATTTAGACATCATCGCATTTACCGACCATAACACCGGTAAAGGGTATTGGGCGATGATGCAGGAAGTTGAGCGTCTGGCATATTTAGAAACACTTGGACGTGCCAACGCGGATGAACTGAGACTACTCGCCGAATATCGTCGCTTATTAGAAAAGATTCTGGTCTTACCGGGGTTTGAATTTACTGCGACGTTCGGCTTTCATATTCTTGGCATATTTTCTCCGCAAACCCCATTACGTGACCTTGACCATTTATTACTAAGTATGGGCATCCCTTCGCATGTATTAGATGTGGGAAGTTCCGAAGTGGGCGCGTCGTCCGATGTGTTGACAGCATATCAGATGATTAATGAAGCAGGCGGCATTTGTATCGCGGCACACGTAAATACAACACATGGCGTGGCAATGCGAGGTATGGACTTTGGTGGACAAACCCGTGTTGCCTATACGCAAGACCGCAATCTCCACGCATTAGAAGCAACAGACATCGGGCGGGGCGGTAGGCGCAACACCCAACGCTTTTTCGACGGCACCAAGCCGGAATATCCGCGCCGTATGCGTTGTATACAGGGGTCGGACTCGCACAATTTAGTGACTTTGCGGGATCGCAACGGGCGAATTATCACGCTTGGTGTAGGTGAACGCGTCACTGAAGTTTTGCTTGAGGAGCGTTCGTTTGAAGCTCTGCTAGAAATGTTCCAGAGTTCGGACTTTTCGCGTTCAAGACCTTATAGCCCGAACCTGAAACCCGAAGATTTTGTGCAGACCGCACGCGAAGAGGGTGAGAGCATCGTCCAATCGTTCCACGAAACATTGGAGCAAAAAGGCGGGCATCTCGTCAACATCATCTCTGATGTGTGTGCCTTCGCCAATACCAATGGCGGGACGGTTTACATTGGATTAAGTAGCAATAAACGCCGCAAGGTGCCTGGCGTGGATAATCCGCCAGAAGCGGTGAACATCCTCCAAAATGAAATCAGCTCACTCATCACGCCACCGCTGAATGTGGATGTTGATGTTCACGAAACGCAGGGCAAAAATGTGGTGCGTGTGCAGGTGCCATTTGGTGAAGATCGCCCGTATGCGGTGGATAACAGCAAAATTTTTGTCCGCGATGAAAATGACACGACTCTCGCTATCCGCGATGAAATCGTCAATCTGGTACGTCAGGGGCTAATTTTTGGTGATGCAACAACGTCAGCGGTGCGTTCTAATGTTGATCCGGTGGCGACTGTGACACAGCTCAATCCGATTGTGCAGGAAGCGCAGGAAAGTGACAACGCCCGAAACGAAGAATCTGATCCGGATTTTATCGCCCCGCCCCGCGCCGGTGTGGAAATCGTCGGTACGGAGCAACGCAACAACACGCATTATTACATCATGCGTGATCTGCGAAATGGCAACGTCGTTAAAAATGTGACGCGCAGTTCAGCCCGTCGTCTGTGGCATTATGCGATTAAACAACGCGAAACCACTCCCCTTAAAAACTCTGATATTCAATGGAGCGGTGAGATCGGTTTATGGCGCAGTTACAAAAAGAGTGGCAGTATCCGATATGATCTTGTGCAACGTGAAAACGGCAATATCCGTGAATATTACGGCGTGACCGAAAACGGGATGCACGGTCAATGGGGGCAGTTCCTTGTCCCTGATGAAGACGGCAACGGACACGATTCATGAAAGCCATTCTGTTCGCCACAGCAGGTGGTTCGGACGTGCTTTACTTTGGTGATAGCTGAGTTTTGCTAAAATTTAGACAGAAAAATAAAGGCGACCCGAAACGCTCAGGTCGCCTTTTTGTTTGCCTAAATTGGCATGGGTATGCCTTGATTAAATTCCTTGAGCACGTTGCGGGCGATGACCAGACGTTGAATCTGGCTTGTACCTTCGCCAATGCTCATAAGGCGCTGGTCACGATACATGCGCTCCACCGGATATTCCTGACTATAGCCGTAACTCCCGTGAATTTGAATGGCATCATGGCATACTTTCTCCGCGACTTCGCTGGCTTTGAGCTTTGCCATCGCCGCCATTTTGCCATAATTTTTGCCTTGATCGCGCATCCATGCCGCCCGATACACCATAAATCGCGCCGCCTCGATCTCAAGCGCGGCATCGGCGATCATCCACTGGATTGCCTGTTTGTTGGCGATGGGTTCACCGAATGCGTGGCGTTCCTGTGCGTATTGCACCATTTCCTCGAATGCGCCCTGTGCCAAGCCGACGCTCAATGCACCGATGCTCACTCGTCCTGAATCTAACGTTTGCATCGTCTGATAAAAACCTGTGCCTTCGTCGCCGAGTATATTTTCATACGGTACGCGCACATTATCGAACGTCAGCATCTGCGTTGGGGAGCCTTTTAAGCCCATTTTCTTTTCCGGTGGATGGATGGTCAAGCCCTCTGCGTCGGTATCGACCAGAATCATGCTGAAGCCACTTGATCCGGCTTCTTTGTCTGTGCGGAGCATAACCGTAATCACAGGCGCGTATTTGGGGTTGGTAATCCATGCTTTCGTCCCGTTAATGACCCACGAATCGCCATCACGACGGGCAAAGGTCTGTGCGCCATTGAGCAGGTCGCTACCGGCTTGTGGCTCGGTGAGTGCGAGTGCTCCGAGATGATTTCCACTGATGAGTTTGGGGAGATAGGTGTCTTTTTGTGCATCCGATCCCCAGCGCACAATCGGACCACAGCCCAAGCCGTTATGTGCGGAGATGGACAATCCGGTGGAGCCACACACCCGCCCGATTTCTTCGACGGCGATAGAGGCGCTGATGGTATCAAGTTCCGCTCCGCCGTAGGCTTCCGGCACTTGCAGACTGAGTAAGCCCAAATCCGCCATTTTACGGATAGCTTCCCAACGCATCTCGCCATTCTGGTCAACTTCCGCCGCATATGGTTTTAGTTCGGCTTCGCAAAAATCGCGCACCACGCGCAGAAACATTTTTTGTTCATCGTTGAGTTCAAAATCCATTTTAACCTCAAGTAATTTTATGAATCTTATAGATATTCGTACTATACTATAGTGTCGAGAAGTATTCCATCACATGAAAAATTAGAGTAATTACATGGCACGACTAACGCAACGACTCGGTTTAACCCGTTACGAAGCAGACGAATATTATAAAGAATCGCTCGCGCATTATGAAAAACGCGATGTTGAGCAAGCCATTCTCACCATTGATGAGGCGATTCGATTGTTGCCCAACAATGCAGAATATTTCGCGGCGCGCGGCTTCTTTTATATGCAGGATGGTATCAACGACAAGGCGCTTGAGAATTTTGACGAGGCGCTCAAAATCTATCCCTATGAGATGCTAGCACATTATGGTCGCGGGGTGATTGCGTATCGTCAGAAAAAATGGGATGAAGCCGTTAATCATTTTCAGCAAGCCTATCGCATCGACCAGAAACGCCCCGAAACACTCTATTATCTGGCGCTGGCGTTTCATCGGCAGGGGAATAATCCGTTAGCATTGTCTTATATGCAACAGGCAGATTCTCGTTTTGAGGAAACGGCTAACCGCGCACAGAAACGTAACGCCGATAAATGGGTGAAGGCGCTGGCTAAAATTCTGGAATCCTCATGATTCGGGTACATAGCGCCACAGCATAAAGACGGAGGTTGCGCCGATCACCGTAGAAACAATGCCGATGATGAAAAAATTACCCGATAGTTCGTAAATGATACTGCCGAGTAGCGCACCTGTTAAGCGACCCCCCGCGGCGGCACCCATGACTCCGCTCATCATAACAGCGCGGGCTTCCGGCATGATTTCTGAAAACAACGGAATTGCCGCGACGATGCCGATTTCTACAAACAAGAACATGATGAATAAGATGATCAGCGCCGCGACAAGGCTAAAATTGAGTGTAGGCAACAGAATATAACAGAGTGTTGATCCGATACCACCAATGAGCGCCATACGCCGTTTGCCAAAACGATCCGATAAACCAATAACAGAAACTTCTCCGCCAATTTCCGCCGCCGCAATCACAATCGTCACTGTGCCCAGTGCGGTCAATGCGAGATTAAACGAGGATTCCATCCACACACCATAATTGATGAAGAAAATTTCATTGGCGGTAGAAAGCAGAAAGGCAGAAAGGATTGCACCGACTGCCGCAGGATTGCCGCGCATCAGCCGCAGTGTATCCATCGGCGTGATGATATTGAGTGGTGCATTTTTCGCGGGTGCGTCCGCCGGTACGAATTGCCAAACGATGATTGATGCAAGGATTCCCAGAACTGTAAGCGCGAGAAAGACCGCTTGAATGCCTGTTGGTTGCCAGGTAAACGTTGGGATAAAACCAAAACTACTGTCGAGAAAGTTATCCGGCACTTGCAAAACAGATAAACTAAGCAATACACCGGTGAGCGGTGCGGAAATCAATAATGCGCCTGCCCAGCTAAATTCGACAAAGCCCATCGCCATACCGCGTCGTTTATAGGAGACGCGATCCCCGATATAGGCTTGCACCGCCGGATCGAAAATCATCTTACTAATCCCATAGACAATCATCACTATGGCGAAGATGCTAAAGGTGGGCAAAATTACGCCTAAAATAGAAGCTGCGACTAACAGAATCAGCATGGCAATAATCACGCGTTTGCGACCATATCGTTCTGATAATGAGCCAAATAATGGGCTTGCCGCGCCAACTCCGGCTTGCACCGCCATTACATTTTGCGCCGCGCTTAAGGGTACACCGAATTGACGGGCGATGGTTGGCAAAAAGGCGTACGGGAAGCGCCGCGTGATGTTGATGATGAGTCGGCTAAAGGTCAAACTCAAAATAATATTCGTTAATGTACGCCGATCTGTAATCACTTGTTTGGTCAATGCGGCGGCTCCGGGGTTTGTGAATGGCTAAAGTCTTCTGATTGTAATGGATGGTGAGGTCGAATTGCTATCCACATAAGTCCACCTGCCAAGCCGAATAATGCGCCGGCTATTCCCCAGATCGGTACGCGTTCTAAAATTGCGCCGATCATTTCAAAGGGGTAATCGGGGAAGATGTGGGCATGGCGCACATTCTTGAAGAACATCAATCCCGCCGTGATGAGTCCGGTCATTATGCCAACCACGCCACCGCCGAGCAAACATACGCCTACAGCAGATGACCGTGAAACGTGTCTTCCACCTAAGTTTCTGGTAATCCATGACCCGCAAAACAGCATCGCGCCCCAGATACCTAGCAAGACCACGCCAAGCACATCACTATCTTCCCTGCTTAACCAGAAGAAGATGATGACTGCCCAGCAGATAACCAGCCAGCGAAATCCGACGATCCGTGCGGGCACTTTCATCAATCGGCTATTTCTTTGATTTACCGGTGACACCAAAGCGCAGAATCATGGATTGATATGGCTCAAGTTCAATATATAAGCCGTCATCGGCGACAACGTCATTGTCATGAAAATGGAAGCGATACGTGTTGCTGAGGGCATCATGGAGCACCCAGCGATCATCGAAAATCTTCATCCATTCGCCGAGATTGATGATTCCCTGCGACCAGATACCCGTTAAGTTAATGGCGATGAGGCGGAATTGATCCGCGTGTTGCCAGCCATAGACCAGTAAATTGTGATGGGTTTCCATAAATTCGGCGGCGGGTTTGAGGTCAAGCAAGCGCCACGTCCCGTGTTGATAAATCGGATCACGCGTTTCGGCAAGCAGGCGTTTATAAAATCCTGCTAAGGCGCGATTATAGGTCTCGAAGGGTTGACGTTTGATCTGTACAGGCAACTTGATTCGCCGTCCACTGAATTGTCCGTCATGAAGCAATACCGCGCCGGGGACAGTACAGATCAATGTAGCGGCGGCACGTTTTTTCTCTAAACCAATACTGCTTGCGGCACGCGGTTCATCATGATTTTCGATAAATCGTACCTGCCGATTTTGATAACTCAAAGGTGCGAGTAGATGATCCCGTAAATGTTTTATGTCCGCCTGTAAGATACGATCATACAGAGTCTTATCGTAAGTCATGTCAAAACCATGTTGGAGCAGGGTATATTCCATATTCCAGTAGACTTCTGCGATAAATTTGAAATTGCTATGGCGTGCTTTTACCGCAGGGATGATCTCTTTCCAGAAATCGACCTGTGGGGGAGTGGCGTTCTGTAAAAACCGTCCCCATGTATTGGCGAACACATCATTCACCATCAACATCGCCATATCGCAACGGACACCATCGCACTGTGAGGCGATGTCTAGCAGAGTGTGTTTCGCGGCGGAGCGATAATCGGGCGAAAAGGCGTTTAGTTGTGCGGTGTCGATCCAACCGGGGAAATACGGGTCACGCCCATGACCCACATAAATGGTTTTTCCGTTTTTGCCTTCCGTAGGAAAGAACACGCCGGGATTTTCGTTGTGTTGTTCTTCTGTGCCGAGCACCATACAGGCTGAACGTTCTTTGATAATCGGATGATCGACGGAGACATGATTCGGGACGAAATCCAGAATTAACATCAGCCCATGTGATTTGATGCGTTTGCGGAATTTAGCCAGTCCCTCGCGCCCGCCGAGCCGCTCGTCAACCTGATAACCGCCAATGGCATATGCAGAGCCGATAACATCTTCCTCGGTTAAATCGTGCAAAACGGGGCGATATTCGTGCATATAATTAAGGGCGCTCTCACGGACTGCATTGCTTCGTGTCCAGACACCCATTAACCAGATCACGTCAATGTTTAAATCGGCAAGTTCATCAATAACTTCATTCGGGATGTTATTCAGGGTGATGGGCTTATCGAATCGGAAACTCAGGTCGGTGAGCCACACCGCTGTGTTGATCTCATAAATGAAGGGCTTTTCGAGCCATTTTGTCATAAATTGACACCTTCCTGCATCGTTTATAGAATCGCCATCTCTTGAATTCTAGCGCGTGCGTGGCGCTTTGCGAACCGTTTTTATGAATAATGGTGGACAAGCGATTGGGATAACGCCATAATTGTGGTGTTTCGTTCGGCAAATACATAGGGTATGAAAACGTGGATGGATACTTTGTAACGCCGCAGGATGTAGAACAGGTGGAAATGAGACAAGGTGTTTATCGACGAACGATGGCAACCACCGATGAGGGGATGCTGTGTGAGTTTTTTTTACTGCGCGGTGCTGAGATTCCGAAACATAGCCACATGAACGATCAGGTCGGTTATGTAGTTTATGGTAAAATTGAAGTGACGATTGGCGACAAAACGCGGATTTGTCAGGCGGGGGATAGTTATGCGATCCCCGGCGGCATTGAGCATATGGTAAAAGTATTGGTGGATACACTCGCAATAGATGTTTTTTCACCGCCAAGAGAAGACTATCGTACAGAAACACAGTAACTTACTATAGCTTAACGTAATCGTTAGGTTTTGTTGATTTAATCACTCCAAAAGTTGATAGTCGGGTGCTGAATGCCACGCGCCTTGCTATAGGTTAGCCGAATTTCCATTTTGGACAGCACACCGCCGCCCGACGCTAGAAATAGAAATATTGTGTTTCTGTACTTACGAATCGCTTAAATGAGTTTGCAGGAAGTATCTTCATGGATGGTACGGATAATCGACGAAATAAGCGGAAGATCAACGCTAGAGAGCGGCAAATTGCCCGTCAACGACGACGCATGGCAACCCGTATGGCGGAACCGAATGAGTCTGGAAATACATCGCCATTTTCATCGCTAACCAGACGGGACTCGCCGGTTCGTAACCTGTTGGATCGCGGTGGTCTGATAATGGGTGATGCGTGGTGGTATATCAGGCATAATCCGCAAATAATGCGCGGTGCGGGTATTTTCGTCTTTGTGGTGCTCGGAATTTACTTCATCAGTTTTGTTTTTTCCGGCAAGATTTTCCCGAACGTCTCTGCTATGGGAGTTGGATTAGGGGGAAAGTCTGTTGACGATGCTACATTGGCGCTTCAAACTGCATGGACGGAAGATATTGCCATAGATCTCTATATTGACGGCGAATTAGTCCAATCTGCAAGACCTTCCCAACTTGGATTGACGCTGGATGCGGAGAATACGGCAAAATCCGCCCGTTCTGTTGGGCTGGCAGGTATTCCGTTTGGATTTAGTGTAGACCCAACCCTCGAATTAGATTACCTGAGCGCACAAACATTTTTGCTCGACCTCACAGATGATGTTAATATGCCTGCGTTTGATGCCGGATATGAATGGCGCAACGGTGAAGTTGTCGGCGTTGACGGGCGTAATGGTTTGGTGCTTGATGTGTCATTAACGCTAGAATGGTTGATGCAAAATGCCGATCAGGTGGCAAGTTCGCGCCGTTTAGACCTCAACGTAGATGAAATTTTACCGAATGTGACTGACCCTGAACCCTATTTAAGTCAGGTACGGTCTCAGGTGAACGATCAATTTCGTCTGGTTGGTTATGACCCGTTCCGAAATTCCGAAGTGACCTGGCCCATCAGTCCAGAAATTTATACGCGCTGGCTACAGGCAGGAATTTCTTCCCTCACATTGCGCGAAGAGGCGTTTTTGCCCTATGTTGACCAACTCAATGCCGCTCTGAACACAGATGGAAACGATTTGTATTATATTGCCGCCGACGAAGCGATGGACTTTTTACGAGATGCCATCACTCAAAATCAATCATCGGTGTTCCTGCGTGTTCGTTATCGTTCGACGATTTACGAAGTACAACGGGGCGATACGGCAATGGCGATTGCTCGACGTAACGGCATTCCATTTTTTATGCTGGAAGAGGTCAATAGTGGACGCGATCTTGATATACTGTCACCCGGCGATACTCTGCAAATTCCATCGCGGGATGTTACGATGCCTAATCCGCCGATTGTTTCCAAACGGATCGTTGTTGATCTGAATGAACAGCATCTTGTGGCGTTTGAAAATGGCGAACGTGTTTTTGAATGGGACATTTCGTCCGGTGTGGCGAATGCAGTAACCTCCCCCGGTGTTTATCAGATTTTGGATCATGACCCTGTGGCATTGGGCAGTAGTAACACGCTTTGTAACTCCGCAGGGTTGGAATGTGGCGTGTGGGAAATGAACTGGTTTATGGGTATCTATGAAGTGAGTCCCGGTCTTGTCAATGGATTTCATGGTGCGGTGTTGCTTCCGAATGGCAATCTTTTAGGTGGCGGGACTGTCGGCAATCCGGCGACTTTCGGTTGTGTGATGTCTCAAGACGAGAATGCGCGCTTGCTGTATGAATGGGCAGACGTGGGTACAGTAGTAGAGATCGTTTCAAACGAACATCTCCCGATGAGTGATTTAGGGTGGTCGGTTTGGGAGGCGAATTTCTAAAATTTGCGGGTTTCTGATCGGTAATTTTATTGGTTTAGACGTAGTTCTGGCAGGACGGGTTGTGCATCCTGTACGATTTTGACAGCGAAAGATACCCATGTTAAATTTTGTTTAAATAGAGGCTGTTATAGTAGCGCCCAGGAAATTTTGGTATACTTAACGCTCAGGTGATTTGACATAAATCCAAATCGCTTTGAGTGTGCTGAAATTGAGAAAGTGGAAATTTGTGATAGAAAGTGTTATCGATAGTAAATGATTATGTCATTTGATACTATTTGACGCACTTGTTTTAAATAGCTATGATTACGACAAGTTAATTGTGTGGAGTACACAAAAATATTTTTTGAATAAACTTTCTTTCTAACTCCACACGCGTAATCGTAGCGCCCCGTGCAAACGGGGCGTTTTGCGTTTATGTTCACCACCCCGGAGAGATACTCATGTCACAAATCCTCAAACAATTCGGTACATGGTCAAGCTCGGTACAATCCTCACATATTGCATCAGAAAAGCGGTTCTATGATGTGCAATGCACCGCAGATGGTGAAACAGTAGTTTGGGTGGAGACACGCGGTAAACACAGTGCGCTGGTCATGCAAACAGGGGTGGATTCACCGCGGGATTTGACAAACCTCTCAGTGCGTGGGCGCGTCGGGTACGGAGGTGGCGAATTTGCACTCTACGACAATCAGGTTATTTTCTCCACAGGAGAACGTTTATATCGACTCTCGCTTGAACGCGGTGTTTCGCATCCGATTATAAATGCGTTCGGTGGGTTTGCATCGCCTAAAGTGTCGCCTGATGGACGGTGGGTTATTTATGTGCACACTTATGAAGGGCAAGATGGATTAGGCATCGTTGATTTTCATGGGGAATTATGGGGGCGCAAGCTGGCGTTTGGCACGGATTTTGTGATGCAACCGACATGGCATCCGGCTTCAACGCACGTTGCGTATATCGCATGGGATCATCCAAACATGCCGTGGGATAAGACTCAATTGCGCTTACTCACTTTAGCGATGGATGGAACAGGCGTGCCGTATGCTTCCGAACATGAGATTCTGTGCTCCGGCGCGAGTTACTATCAACCCGAATTTTCCCCGGACGGGAATTATTTGACTTATGTTAGTGATGAAAAAGGGTTCGGGCAACTTTATCTTTATGATCTTCAAAGTCATGAAACACGCCAACTTACTGGAATTGGTTCTGGCGTGGAAAGTGAGCAACTGTATCATAAGCAAGTCAAAGTACCGCCAGAGATCGGCAAACCGGCATGGGTACAGGGTGGACGCGTTTATGGTTGGTGTTCAGATAGTAAGGCGCTCTATTTTTTACGTAATCAGCAGGGCTTTATCAGCCTGTGGCATTTAGACCTTGACAGTGGCACAACAAGTAAAGTTGACGGGCTTGATGAATACACGTTCCTCGATCAGATTTCGGTTGCTACGTCTGGAACCCTGGCGATAATTGCTTCCTCCACGCGCATCCCTGCCCGCGTAATCACTTATACGCCACAATCAGAGTTGACAGATAACGAACCTGCCCAAAATGCCAAACCACGCATTCACGCCCGTGCCACCATGGAAATGGTTGCATTTGATGAACTTGCTGAAGCCAAACCACTCATCTGGCAAGGCGATGATGGCGATCCGGTTTACGGGCTGTACTATGCGCCTCTTAATGCTCGCTATGAAGGTTCTGGTGCACCGCCTGTGATCATTGATGTGCATTCTGGACCGACTGCACAGACCCGTGCGGAGTATGATGGACGGACGCAATTTTTTGCTACACGCGGGTTCGGGGTATTGCATGTGAATTATCGCGGGAGCACGGGTTATGGACGTGCGTATCGCAATAAATTGCAGGGTAATTGGGGTGTATATGATGTGGAAGATGCGGCAAGCGGGGCGAAATATTTGATTGAGCAGGGGTTGGCTGATCCTACCAAACTTATTATTCTTGGAAGTAGTGCGGGCGGATTTACGGTGTTGCAATCGCTTGTCACCAAGCCCGGTTATTATAAGGCGGGTGTGTGTATGTATGGGGTTGCTAACCAATTTATGCTCGTGCAGGATACGCACAAATTTGAGGAACGCTATACAGACAGTCTTATTGGCACATTGCCAGAAGATGCCGCGCTGTATCGTGAGCGGTCTCCATTCTTTAACGTGAGCAAAATCCGTGATCCACTCATTTTGTTTCAAGGTACAGAAGATGCTGTTGTGCCGAAAAATCAGAGCGATAGCCTGGTTGCATCGTTACGTACGCGGGGCGTTCCGCACGAGTATCATGTTTATGAAGGCGAGGGGCATGGCTTTCGTAAGCCAGAAACTTACGAGCATTTTTACAAAGCAGTAATGGACTTTCTGATGCAATATGTGATTTATGCGTAAGTTTTCAAGGACGGGATTTTCAGTTGTCCCGTCCTCGCATCGCTAAGTTATGATGTGGCTTGTTCGGTTTCTTCTGCTTCTGGTTCAGCAACATTACCCGCAGGCGGGCGACGCAAATCAATAACGCGGAAACTCTCCGCGTAGCCGTAACCATGTTCTTTACCGGCTTCTTCGTTCCACTTACGCACCATCGTAATTGCTTCTTCGCCCAATTGTGATTTGTGACAGCGTAAGGCTTCCGCTTTACGATCAATAACTTCGCTGATGTCCACTACAACCTGCGATTCTAAGTTGATGGTGAGGTAGAGTAAGTCCACATTATGCGGTTCGTAGCCTTCATCTAACAGTTCGGGGAAAATTGGGCGTGTTCCCGCGCTAGGGAAGACGGCATAAATTGCGGCTTCTCCGGCGGCACGATGATCGGGGTGGTTGATATAGCCGTTTCCAATAGCGAACACCGTTGTCGGATCCAGCGTGATGACCACCTGTGGACGCACTTCACGTATGATGCGGGTAATCTCCTTACGAAGTTCCATTGTGGGTTGCAAAATGCCATCCTGATGCCCCAGAAAACGCACATCTTCTACGCCACATACTTTTGCCGACGCGATTTGTTCAAGTTTACGTGTTTCCACTAAGGCGGCGAGATCTGCGCCCGGTTCGTTACTGCCAGCTGAGTTATCTGTAATGATGCAATAAGTCACTATTGCCCCCGCGTCCGTCCAACGGGTGATCGTTCCTGCCATACCAAATTCGATGTCGTCGGCGTGCGCGACAACAACAAGTGCACGTTCCGGGATGTAAAACTCTTGCGGTTGGTCTGTCATGAATTCCTCTTTTATGAATAACCTTTCATGTCTATATTAGCGCCTTTTGAAAATATTGAAAATGAAAAAAAGTGGGATTGTGTGTCCCACTTTTCATACGTTCACTATAAGTTGACTTGTATCGTTAGGTTTTTACTGCACAGGTACGGTTGCGTCCCATTGATAGGGCATCTGGATCAGATAACGTGCTACCCATCCGGTTACGCCTTCATATTGTACACGCACCCAGCGATTATTTTCTGTCCGCCCGATGATATACACATCTTCACCGGCAGGGGTTACATCGACGATGGCACTGCCCAGGCTTGCGCCATCACGCACGTTGATACGATCACGGGTGAAGCCAATCACGAAATCACCGTTTGGTTCAACGCCACGGTCAATCACCGTTTGGGCATCAATGATGTCAGATTCGTCGTAATCAATGATTGCAGGGGCGCTTGCACTGGCGACGGGTAGGGAATCTACGCTACCGGAAATCTGCACGGTACAACGGGCGATCCAGCCTTCAAAGCCGTTGTATTCGACCCGTAACCACATATCCAGACCGGCTAATCCACTGACACAAAAGCGACCTGTAGAAAAATTGTTGCGGGCGCTCACGGCATATTCTGCACCGGGGAAGGCGACACCGCGCACGGCGAATTCTAAACCGGGACCACTGCGGACATTGGTTGTGGTGGTTGTAGTGACCGTAACTCCGTCATCCTGTGCGGCAACCAATGGCACAATCCCGACAAGCAAACTAACAATGACAATGACAAAAACGAGACTTCTGGTAATTTTGGACATTTTGCAAAGCTCCTTGTGTATAAGTTGATGTTGAACGTATCTTAGGAGCAAACAGCATTACATAATGGACGCAAACACTACCCGAACTATACCATTTCCATACGCGACAATAAGCGTAGTCTGAGAATAGTGCGGGCGGAGGCTTGGCGTAGAGAAGGAAATCCATTACAATATTCATAGACGTAACGAGTTTGTTACTGTGAGGTGGAAACAACTATGAATCACGATAATGCCTACATAGAATATGTGGATTTCATCACATCGCAACCCACGATGGAACAAATCATCGAGTTTCGCCCTTCGCGTTCTACACAAGACCGCATTCGCTATCTTATGAATGCAAAGCTGAATCATGCGCTAACGATGGACGAAGAAACCGAGCTAGACGAATATTATCGCGCTAGTAAGTTTTTGCATCAGCTTAAGCTCCGCGCACAACGTCGTCTGGAAACATTGCAATAACAAAAAAAGAGGATGCAATCATGTTCTGCATCCTCTTAAATCTACACTCCAACTTTGTGTTCCGCCATTAATCCTTCGTGATGACATCCGCGCCTAAGTACGGGCGTAAAACCTCAGGGACAATCACGCTCCCATCCTCTTGCTGATAATTTTCCAGAATAGCGATAATTACCCGCGTTAATCCTAGCCCACTTCCATTGAGTGTGTGGACGAATTGCGCTTTTTTGCCGTTTTCAGGACGATATTTAATGTTTGCTCGCCTTGCCTGAAATGTCTCCGTGTTACTGCATGAACTCACTTCGAGCCATTCCTCGCAACCCGGTGCCCATAGTTCGACATCATATTTTTTGGTAGCACTGAAACCCAGATCACCCGTTACAATTTCAAGACGTCGGAACGGAATTTTCAGCGCACGGCATAAATCACAGGCGGCTTCGGTTAGTGATTCCAGTTCAGCGTAGCTGGTTTCCGGTGTGGTGAACTTATACATCTCCACTTTCTGGAATTGATGCACCCGCTTGATTCCGCGTGTGTCGCGCCCGGCACTGGTTTTCTCTCGTCGGAAGCAGGGCGTATTGGCAACGAAATACATCGGCAATTGGGCTTCATCCACGATTTCATCACGATACATATTGGTGATGGCAACTTCTGCCGTCGGGAGCAGATAAATATCGGCATCGCCATCGTAATAGACCACATCGCGGAATTTCGGGAATTGTGATGATCCGTACATCATTTCCTCGCGCACGAAGAACGGTACGTAAACCTCTTCAAATCCTTTTTCCTGCGCCATATCGAGAAAGAAATTAATCAACGCACGCTGTAAACGCGCACCCCATCCCTTGAGTATATAGGCGCGTGTGCCCGCCAATTTTACGCCGCGTTCAAAGTCAATCACGCCGAGTTCCGGTCCTAAATCCCAGTGGGGTTTAGGGGTAAAGTCATACTCGCGGAAATCGCCTTCCGGTTGCCATGCGACATTGGCTTCTTCACTATCCGCAACGGGTGTACTTTCATGTGGCAAATTGGGAAGCCACAGCATATGTTCGTTGAGTTCGCCTTCGACCTGCTTGAGTTGCTCGTTAATCTCATTGACGCGATCACCGATGCCACGCAATAGGTCTGTCAGGTCTTCAAGCGCCACGTTCAATTCTGTGCGATTGTCGGGTGCGGTTACGCTGGTTGCGCCAGTCAGGATGGCTTCTGCGTGCTCAAAATTTTTCTCGCGCAGGGCTTGTGCGGCGTGATAGGCTCGTGCGGCTTTGGTTGCTTCATCCAGTTTTTTATCGCCGCGCAAACGCCCCATACCTTTGTTGAGCTTGTTGCGGTTCGCTTGAATGCTTTCTGATTCCTGGAGCATTTCACGGCGTTGCTGGTCTAGTTTGACGATGGTATCAATGCGACCAATGGCATCCATATCGTTCAGTTTTTTGAATTGTTCTTTGACCCATTCGGGATTGTCTCTTATCAAGGCGATGTCTAACATCCGGTTTTACTCCTCATTGGGGTTGTTGTTGGTATTGTCATTTTGTTTTTCTACAGGTTGTGTATCGTCTTTTGACCATTGTGGTCGATTTTGTGATTGCTTTGGATTGTTTGCCTCGTTCCCATCTAACGGTGGCAACGGGCGTGTGAAATCCTGATAAAGGCGAACAAACGCCAGCGCACTGCCGATCAAAATAACGGCGATAATGAGGCTATCGAATACCCCGCGGGTCATAAACTCAAAGTTCATTGGCTTCATTTGCTCCCATCATAATTTGTACCGAAGTTCGTTACGTCGTGTTCAATTGTGCAACAAAAAACGCCCGCCCTGACCATTCAGAGCGAGGCGTTCAATTTCAAAACGGTAGGCAGTAGAACCTCGGCGGGGGTCGGGTAAAATAGGGTTTATGACGTATCAGAAGAAGAGGAAGACACTTCAGGCTTATCTTGCCACAACGGCAACATCAAACTGAACTTCGCCCCTACATTTTCAGTACTGTTAAACCACATTTTACCGTTCATTGCTTCTACCTCGTGTCGGCACAGGTGCAAACTTAACCCGTAACCAAATTCACTGATGATTTGCGGTTGGCGTGCACGTTTAAACGCTTCAAATACACGCTCCTGCTCTTTTTCCCGAACGCCGTACCCCTCGTCCTCTAAATCAATCTGTACTTGAGTGTCTTTGACCTTTTGTACGCTGATTTTGATGGGGGTTGCTTTCATACTGTACATAATAGCATTGCGTAACATGTCATGCAAGATACGGGTTAGATGCGACGGAGACGCATTTACGAATAGCCCCTCTGGCACGGTGATGGTTAAACGTGAGCGATGATCGGTGGCTTCTGTTTCAGGATCAACCAGCATTATTTCATCTAGTTCTTCCTCAAAATCTTCCATGAAGTTGCTGAGGTCAATCTTCTTCACACGCGCCTCGACAATTTCCTTGATGTGTCCGGTGCGTACTTCTTCAAGCCGTTCCAGCATGGTCATCAAACGTCCAACACGATACATATGAACGGAGATGAGGCGCGTAAACCCGCCGATTCGTCGGCTGAGGGACTCCACGTCAGAGTCAGGGTCTTGATGTTTAATCGTCTTCTGGATGATGTCAATATGTCCCTGTGTAGAACGGATCGCATCGTCCATTTCTGTGCGGAACATTTCTATGGTTTGCGTAACGAATGCCCAATCTGGCTGGTCAAGGGTAATCATGATCCCCGGTTTTTTGCCATCAAGCGGTAATTTGACCATCCAGCACGGGACATATTCGCCAGAGTGGTAAATATGAAAACGCTGACGTTCGCCAGTGTCAAGAACTTTTGCACGAACCGCCTCTATCGTATCATCAGGCGATTTTTGCCGTGCATTAAGCAGGGTGGAAAGGGCTTCCCACCCGTTATTCTCAATTGTCTTTAAATCTTTCTTACCGATGAGTTGCTTTGCCGATTCATTCGATTTGATGAGTTGATTCTCGGAATCGAAGATCAGGATACTATGTCCCAACCCATCGAGAATTTGCTGGATGTCAAGATTAATGTCCGATGCCATAGGATCAGTCCTATCACGCAAAAATAAAGGGGATGATACCATCCATTATGAATAGAAGACCTCTACTTTGCAATTCCTGTGCACCCTCCACAGAATATGCTTTAGTATGAGCGGTATCGTGAAGTCCCCTATATTCTAGCGTGTTTTTTGTTTGGTGCGAATAAAATCGTTACTTTTCTTGCCGTAAATGAGGATAAAGTAAAACATCCCTAATCGAGCGTTGATCGGTCAGTAACATTGCAAGTCGATCAATCCCCATACCAAAACCGCCGTTCGGGGGCATTCCATACCGCATCGCCCGCAGATAATCTTCGTCAAGCGGGGCGGCTTCGTCGTCATCCTCGTTATATAGGCGTTGCATATCGAGAAAGCGTTGTTCCTGATCTCGTGGATCGTTCAACTCGGTAAACGCGTTGCCCATTTCCATACCGGCGATGAAGAACTCAAAACGTTCTACATGGAACTCATCATAATCTACCCGTTTGGCAAATGGCGAAATATCACGCGGGTAATCGATCAAAAACGTGGGCTGAACCAATTTTGGCTCAACATATTTACTCAACAGATGGTCGACCAATTTGCCCCAGGTTTGATCTGGCGCGACTTTATCACCGATGTCATGAAGCGCCTGAACGAGTGACTCCGCATCTTGATGTTCCATGTAATCAATGCCGGATTCCTCTTTGATGATGTCGCGCAA
Organism: Aggregatilineales bacterium; assembly: GCA_040219275.1. Taxonomy (GTDB): domain Bacteria; phylum Chloroflexota; class Anaerolineae; order Aggregatilineales; family Phototrophicaceae; genus JAVJSU01. The sequence goes on from JAVJSU010000023.1 coordinate 142,710, forward strand.
TTTCACACGTCGCCAGGGTGGGGCAAATTCAATTTCCTGACCCTGAAAACTAATTTTCGTGCCACCGGTGACCTGTTCGGATGCATACGCAACCATTCGTTCGGTTAAATCCATCACGCCATGATAATCAATATAGGCTTTGTAGAATTCGATCTGCGTGAATTCTGGATTATGTTTCCAGCTAACGCCTTCGTTGCGAAAGTCCCGCCCGATTTCATAGACCGCGTCGAACCCGCCCACTAACAGGCGTTTTAGATACAATTCAAAGCTGATCCGCAAATATAAATCTTCGTCGAGTTGATTATGATGGGTGACAAACGGACGCGCCGCCGCACCACCATAAATCGGTTGTAAGACAGGCGTTTCCACTTCAAGGAAGCCTTCATTATCCAGAAAGTGACGGATCGCACGGATCATTTTTGTGCGTTTGATGAACACATCGCGCACATCACTATTTACCGCAAGATCGGCATAACGCTGACGATAGCGTTGTTCAACGTCAGAAAATTCGCCATATTCGGTCACGGTGCCGTCATCGTGCGTTACCTGTTTGATGACCGGTAGCGGACTCAGGGTTTTGCTAAGTAAGTTGAACTCATGCACGCGCACGCTAATTTCGCCCGCACGTGTACGCATCATCGTGCCAGTTGCCTGCACGAAATCGTCCATTTCGACGAGTTTTTCCTTGATGAGATCGTAGGCAGTTTCACCGAGTTCGTTCACACGGAAGAAAAGCTGAATACGTCCGCTTTCATCTTCAATGTGCATGAACGATACTTTGCCCTTGATGTTCAAACGCCGGATGCGCCCGCAGACGCTTACTTCAATTCCTTCGGCGGCTTCGGCATCGGTTGCTTCGAGGGTTTCAAATTCGTTGATCGCTTGTTGGTTGGTGTGTGTGCGGTTTACACGCCGCGGGAAAAGCTCAACACCCAGTTCTTGCAGGCGTTCAGCTTTTTCCACGCGCTCCTGTTCCAGCTTATTGGGTTGCCACATCGGACGGTCACTCCTACAGGGCTGATTGTGTGTATAAATAAATACCACTGCCAATCGTCTGTGACGGCAGTGGGGTTTGTCAATGGGTGATTGTTATTTCAGGGAAGATCCGCCATATAAAAATTGCGTTCGCTGGCAATTTACGAATCAGGTGTAAGCATATGAAGAAAATCACACACTGCCTTCGGTTGTCAATCGTTACTCAATTGATTTTATGACGTAAACAAATTCACCGTCGGGGGCTTTTACCTTGACCTTATCGCCAATTTTTGCGCCGACGAGTGCTTTCCCTACTGGGCTTTCAATAGAAACTTTGCCCTCGCGCGGGTTGGCTTCTGCAGAGCCTACCAGATGATAAACTTCTTCTTCGTCATAGCCTTTTTCAACAACTGTCACACGAGCACCGATTGAAACGTGTTCTTTATCACCATTTTCTTCGATGATAAGCGCAGTCCGAACGATGTTTTCAAGACGCGCAACTTCGCCTTCAATAAAGGCTTGTTCGTTTTTGGCATCCTCATACTCGGCATTTTCGGTCAGCTCGCCGCCTTCTTCTAAAGACAAGCGCAACCGTTCAGCCACCTGTGGACGGCGTACCTCAATTAGGACACGCAGACGCTTTTCTAGTGTCTCCAAACCTTCCTGGGTGAGATATTGTGGTTGGTTAACCATACGGTACAACTCCTTCCGTAGGTAAAATTATAAAAGACACAGCTTGTGGCTGTGTCATCGAGAACATACAATAAAATTCTGTTCACAAATGTCCCCAAAATATTCGAGACAAAGGTCAGAATGTTTAAGTTTCAAGAATGTATCATGAAATAGAATTCGTGTAAAGTAGGAATCATGTTAACATTTGATCGGACAAATAGAACGGAAAGATTACATCATTCCTGCAAGCGTAATCGTGAAACGTGTGCCTTGCTCAGGTGCGGACTGCACATCAACCTGACCCTTCAACAACGCAATTAGTCCATAGGCAATCGGTATGCCCAATCCACTCCCTTTGTAGGCACGCACCACATCGTTATCGGATCGGAAGAACAACTCGCCTAAACGGGCGATTTCGTCTTCGGTCATGCCTACGCCATTGTCTTCAATACTGATGACCAAATTGCCATCATCTGCGTGGGCTTTGACGATAACTTTGCCCGTGTCTGGCGGGGAATAGCGTAAGCCATTTTCGATGAATTTAATCATTGCATGGGAAAGATGGTCGCCGTCAATATTTAAGATGGGTAAGCCTTCGGGCGTGTCAAATTCAAGTGTGCGCTTTAAGTCTTCGGCAATTGGCTCGGCTTTTTTCTCTGCCATCATGGCGATGTTCTTATATAAATCCATTTTGGCTTTTACTTGTAAAATATTTGCCTGAATCTTATTGATATAACTGATGTCTGCGAGTAATCCTTCCATGCGCCGTGCGTTCGTTCGCACGACCTCTAATAATTGCTTCTGCATGTCGCTCAGGTCGCCACCGCCCATATTCGGGTTGATGAGCATATCTGAATAGCCGCGAATGCTGGTCATGGGATTGCGTAATTCGTGTATGGCAATCTTTAAAAATTCGGCATTTTCAAGGATGACTGCGCCCGCATCTCCACCGGGGACATTTTTGAGGGTTTCGATCTCTTCTTCATGTTCTGTTTCAGCGGTAGCCAGTAACGTCTCAATTTCTTCGATCTGTCGTGGCAGACGTACCGGGATAATTGCGCCTGTACGGGCATCATTCAGCAACTGTGCAAGTTGTTGTTGCGCTTCTTGAAAGGATTTACTTGCCATCGGTGTTTCTCCCCGAAGTTATTTGCCAGTAGCGTTCACCGAAGTTGCCATCCCCGATGTAAAATGACTGCCGGACATCTTTAATCATTTCTGCCCGCGTCTTCCAGAATGTGCTCAACTGTGATTGGTGACAGGCGATTGCTTGAATCTTGGCGGTAACATCTTGCTTATTTAGTTCAGCCATCGTTGATGTAAGGTTGAACTCTGCCGGAAAAAAGTTGAATGCGTTTTCAATCGCTTTCATATCCCGCGTGTATGGATATTCCTCGTAAAAAAACATCTCTATAGTCGGATTACGCCGATAAATTTCTAGCGCCCAATCACGTATGATCTGATGATCGACATGGTGTCCAACACCCAGCGGCGCATAAATGGCTTCGATATTTAAGAACACATAATTAATCAATGCCGCTTCGATAGCGAGTGAACCGGGTAAGCTATCATCAGGATGTACTTCGCCGAAAAGTGATTCTTCGGATGGATACAACGCGACACCATTATGAACACGATACACACAATCTCCATATTCTCTATGTTGTGCGCTGGCGTGTAAAATTTTTGCGGCGGCGATATCTTCTTGCCGGCGAATGGCTACCGGGTTTTCACCAGCTTTCCAACGCTGGTGCAGATCGCGCACAATGGGTGTATCCGGTAAGGGATCGGGTGGATCACCCGCCATGATCGTCAAAATAGAGACAGACGCGCCCTGCTCGGTAAGCTGATAGATTGTGCCGCCGCAACTCAAAACAGCATCGTCGAGGTGTGGTGAAAGAAAAAGGTGCATAACTTAGTCGATTTCTTGCTCTGCTATAGCAACACTGAACATAAATTTACTTCCTTTGCCGCGTTCACTTTCAACGGTCAATTTGCTTCCCATTTGTTCGACCAATTGCCGCGTGATGGAAAAACCCAAACCCGTTCCCGGTTGTGATCGTGTATACCGATCTTCTGCACGCCAGAATTTTGTGCCGAGCATTTTAAGCTCATCTTCGGACATGCCGATACCCGTGTCTTCCACACTAAAAATTATTCGGTTGGCATCACGTTCAGCATTCAAGCGGATCTTTCCGCCATCGGGCGTATATTTGAAAGCGTTGCTGACGAGATTGTTCAACACCTGAAGCAAACGATAATAATCGACTCGCATATCGGGCAAATTATCAGCAATATTTTCGATCAGAGTGTGTCCTCTAGCTTGAATTTCCGGCATCGTGCCTGATTTAACCGCTTCGATCACCATGTTGACGGGAACGATGGTCTCTTCCATCAAAAAGTGGCCACTCTCAATACGGCTGATGTCCGCAAGATCAGAGACCAAAATTTCCATGCGTTGCACAGTATCGCGTATCCGGTTGATGTAAAGTTCCTGTTCATCGTCAAGTTCACCATCCATCAACATGAGTTGTGCATAACCTGAGATGTTGTTCATCGGGGCTTTCAGATCATGGGCGACAATGCCGACAAATTCCGATTTTGCCTTGTCTGCGGCTTGTACCGCACTATACAGATTGGCATTTTCTATGGTGATGGCGGCACGGGCGGTTACGCGGGCAACAAGGTCTTTTTCTTCATCCGTAAATTCTCTGGCGGGGATACGCTTGAGAATTACGACACCGATGATGTCTTGCTCACGGCGAATGGGCATCATCAATACCGTTTGTGGTGAGTCTTGCCCCATGATAACGGTCACTGTTTTTCCAGTGTCTATAATTTCTTTGACCTGTGGGAAAAACGTATCCAGATATTCTGGACGGAATTCGCTATCGAGCAAGCCGAAATGCTGAACAGCTTCTACGCGTCCGGTATCATTGGCGATCAAACCTAGATGTCCACTTGTTGCCCGCGCTAAACGACACGCCCATTCAAGCGTATAGGCAAGAGCTTTGTTCACATCAAGGGTTTCGTTCAGAAGTAGGTCAATGCGCCGTAACTGTCGCAATTCCTCAATGCGTTGAGCCAATTCTTGATCTGTCGCATCAAACAGCAGGGCGTTATCCAGCGCGATTGCCGCCTGACCGGAAAAAGCATCCATCGCGTCTAAATCCTCATCGTGGAATAATCCTGCAAGTGCACGGCTATCGACATAGACCACGCCGATGACTGCGCCACGCGCCCGCAGGGGAGTCGCCATGATGCTACGGAGGGATTGGGCGACGATGCTGGCTTGCCCTGAAAAACGCGGGTCTTCGGCGGCATTGGTAGTGAGGATCGGCAAGCCGGTATCCAATACTTGATTGGTGACCGTGCGACTGTATTTGAAGTCTTCATCTGCCAGCGTTTCTTGGTCCAGATTACGTGCCGCCTTCACCGTTAATCCACCGTCGTCATCGCGGAGCATCAAAAAGCCACGTTCCGCGCCAGTCAGTTGGATAATCGAATCCATCACCTGGTTCAGCACGGTTTGTAGCTCCAATGAAGAACCCAGCACGCGGCTGACGTTATACAGGGCTTCCAGCCGACCGACACGGTTTTGTTGCTTTTGTTGCATATCAATCCGCTCAAGCAGGTTGATAAGTTTATCGACCTGTTTGCCCAGAAAGGCGTTGTCAACCCGTTGCGTCTTAACCTGACTACGGAGCAAGTTCAGATTGCTACGCATACTAGCGAGTTCTAATTCTGTGATGGGTGCTTTTCTTTGATTGTTCATAGCTTCCGTATACTCGCCGATTTAAGTATTAGGCTTCACGACTTCGTTATAATAGTCACAATGGGCTGTCAGCGGACAGCGTTCACAGTGTGGGGTGCGCGCATTACACGTATCCCGCCCGTGGCGTATCAAGTAAATGTGAAATGAATAATGATCTTCCGGCGGAACAATCGCCTCCATGACTGGATGTGCACGATCTGCGCTGATTTTCTCCGGCAAGAATCCGATCCGCTTACCCACCCGATGCACATGCGTATCAACAGGGAAGGCGGGCAAATTGAAACCGAAACATAACACAATCGCGGCAGTTTTCGGACCTACACCGTCCAGATCAGTCAGCCATTTCTTAGCATCGTCCAGCGCCATCTCTGCCAGAAAGTCAATATTGTATGCGCCGCGCTCCTCTTTGATGTGCCTGAGCACACCCTGAATACGCGGTCCTTTCTGGTTGGCAAGCCCTGCCGAGCGAATCGTGTCAATCACTTCATCTTCCGGCGCATCGGCGATGTCCTGCCATGTGTCATAACGTGCTTGTAACGCATCAAATGCCATATCCCGATTGCGGTCATTGGTATTCTGGCTGAGGATACAACTCACCAACTCCTCCATCGGTGATTGCCCTTTGCGCCATTCCAGATCCCCGTAAACTTCCCGCAAAATCTGTGCGACGGGTTCATATTTTGCCCGCCGCCGTTCAAAATTGTCTATTTGTTCACTGATGTTTTTGTTTACCATAGTTAGATTGTAAGCGCGGTAAGGAATGGTGACAAGCGATTCGTCATTAAGAGCGTCGCAATGTGCCTAGAAATGCCGCTTCTGCGATACGTTCTAAACGTCCATCACTTAATTCGATCTTCCATGTGCCCGCTTGATTTGGGCTGGTGAAGATGATGGCGGTGTTGTCCTCCGTCCATGCTACCGGACGAACGACGGTGGTGATCGGCTGAGTGAGTGCGGTCTGGGTCATGGTAGTCAGGTCAACCAGCGCGAATATCGTTCTGGTGGATTGCTGTGATGTGCCGAAGTTATTGATCTGGAGCAATCCATAAACGGCATAGCGCCCATCGTTAGAGATCAGCATATCGCCCGCTTGAATGTAATTCGTCAGGTTGAGCGCATCAATTTCGTGGCTGACATCACCGTCCAGATCATACACATACACGTCGAAGCGGTCTCCGGTACTGGCAAGGGCGAGCCGGACGAAAAAGCCTTCAGCGACATCTGCGCCACAAATACACACCTGCGACTCTTCGTTAGGGAGGGTTTCGGTTTCACCTGTTTCAAGATCAAGCGCGAAGATGCGGATATATTGAGCTAATGGAATTAGATTGTCTAGCCCATCAAGGTGGGTATCCATATAAAGCTGTGACCCATCGCGGCTAAAGGCAAGCGGTAGGGCAAATGATCCGTCGCTTGTTGGACCATCCTCATACACAAGGCGATTGTTCCTGCCGTCCAGATCAGCCACACTGGTCACTGTGGACAATCTGCCCGCGCCATCATCATCGGTGATTGTCCATGCGATGCGTTCGCCGTCTTTAGAGACGACCCAATCAATCCGGCGGGTTTCTAAATTGGGCTGAACAAAGGGGTGTTCGATTAACGTGCCATCTGCGGAGGCAAGCATGACACGGCGACGCGCTTGATCGTAAAAGAGCACGGCGTTCGACAACACGGTGTAGCGTTCGCCATAGACTTCAATGCGGGTATCCTCACCACTCAAATTATCCACGAAGATCAATTCATCAATGCCCGTAGAATCCACCGCCCGACGTAAAAAAACCGATGTCGGATGATTGCGGATATCATCATCTTCGGGCATATCGTCTTCCTGTGCCAGAAGGGGGGAAGCGATTAGTAGCAATAATACGCCGATCAAGCCCAAGAACCATTGATTTGTATGTCTGTTTTTCAATTTCATCCGAGTGCCTCAATCACTCTGGGCAACATTTCGCCGGAAGCGCCCTCGAGTTTGATGTCTGCGATGCGCGTAATCATGCTGTAATCGGGATTCACTTCAATAATTTTCGCGCCTGCCTGTCGTGCATATTCCGGCATAGATGCGGCAGGCGTGACCAGACCGGAAGTGCCGACGACGATCATCACGTCACAATTGACGCTGACCACTTTTGCTCTGTCGAGTTCTTTGAGTGGTAACATCTCCCCGAACCAGACAACATCAGGACGCACATACGCGCCGCAATGCGGGCAGGGCGGTGGGGTCTGCTCACGATCCCATGCGTAGCTGTTCAGGTCAATCAGCGTCGGGTCGCCCTGACAATTGTCAAAACACTTGCTCTGTGCGATATTGCCATGCAGATGAATCACATTTTTGCTTCCGGCTTGCTCATGCAGATCATCCACATTCTGCGTGATAATCGTCAGCGACGCGTAGCGTTTTTCGAGTTCTGCCAGCGCGTAATGCCCCGCATTCGGTTTCGCCCCGCGCACCAATCCGCGCCGGTATTCGTACCAATCCCAGACGAGTTTAGGATTTGCTTCAAACGCTTCTTGCGTGGCGAGTTGTTGCGGGTCGAATTTTGCCCATAAGCCATCCATCGCATCGCGGAAGGTCGGCACGCCGGATTCTTTGCTTACGCCCGCGCCGGTTAACACCGCGATTTCCTTCGCATTTTTAATCAAGTCTGCCGCTTGTTGGATATTATCATTTGTCATTGCAAGCACTCAGGTGTTTTACAAGAGTTTCGTTTCCAAGTATAAGTGGATTATCAAGTGTGTACCAGTGAAACGGCAGACTCTTTCATGCGTAGATTACGACGATTGCTTTTGTTCATCGGGATAGTGTGTGGATTATGTGTGATCTTTGTCTATACGGTGCTTATGCCGGCAATAGACGAGGTATTTGAATGTTTTACTGTTCCAACATATCGAGCGACCCATCTGGTTTGGTCAGATGACTCAGAACACATATTGGTTCGCTTTGAAATTGAAGTTGCGTTGGGTGGAGGTGTCGAATGGACTGTCATTCCGCTCTCGTCTGAAGAAGAGGTGATTACCCACTTTACGGGTAGTTTGCAAAGTCAATACGGTATAGATTTCTACTCGGTTGAACCTGCATCACAAGGTAACTTGCCTGATCTGATCCGTTCGCCAGATCAACGACTATGGGCATCTTTGAGACGTAGCGGAAATGATCTTGATGTCTATGTTCGGGGCGAAGATAATGATAATAACGAGCGTGTTTACAGATTTGAGTCCGAGAACAGATGTTACAGGTAATAACTTTCTAGTAATTCTCGTAAGTGACAGAGCTGGATGAGTAAACCACTATGGATTATCTAAATCAGTTTAACTGGAAACAATACATTAATTGGTCGTTGCTGTTCGCTTTTTTGTCACTTGGTTTTTGCGCCCTCATGATCTATCTCGCTACATGGTCGCCGAGTATGGTTTATCTCACTAATCCTGACTCCACTATCAATTATCGCCTCATTCATTTTATTAAGCGCGGAGAGACGACATTCTTTGGAGTGGGCATCTTGGGTTTCCTGTTGGCGATTACTTTCATTGTTGCCGGAAATTTAAGGTTCATTTTTCGTATTGGACTTGTGATTATCTCCGCCTTAGTTCTCCTCTTTATCGTTTTTTCACCGATACGCGTGGCGTTTCAAGGTTTATTGGCGCTTGATTTGGTCGATCAAGAAAAAGTTGATGGAGCAACCTACAATCTGGTGAAAATTGAATATTTTGACGATCCCATTTCAACATACACTGTGGTGTTGTATCGTTGTGATAGTTGGGAGTTCAATTGTCATGCTCTTTATTCGCTTGCTATGCCACCCATGCAGGACTTTTTTGAAGATGCTTATCGCTTGCAAAGGAACGATAATAATGAGCTTATCTTGTTAGAAGACGATGTTGAGATTTGGTCTATAGAATTGAGTGATTAGACAGTGATGGATTATTATGGCTGGTTTAATTGGAAACGTGATTGGGCAATCGTCACGGGTATTTTTTCGTTTATCGCTATCGGGGTTGTGATTGCGCTCGGACCGGACATCACCACGCCGGAATATGTGCCCCGCTATGACGAGGTCGTGAATTATCAATCTCTGCTGGTGGAATTCGGCACAGGGCAGGGGATGCCATTTCTCATCCTTATTTTTCTGGCGGGTTTGCTTTCCGTATCGATTTTTCAGATGTTCCGCAGTGGCAATACCAACACGCGCACCGCAGGCTTGATGGTGACCTTTTTTACGCTCATTGGTGCAGGGTTCTTGTGCATTAACACCGTCACGTCGCTTAATTTTAGTGGCAATAGCACCACACTAGAGCATCTGGAACGTGTGGAATTTGACGGCAAGTTTTATGCCCTCGCCGCGATGGATACCCGCGTCACCGAGCCTAATTTTCTGCGTAACTCGGTGGTGCTGTTTGAATGTGAAGATGCGACAGAAAACGTTTGCCGTCCGCTCCACACGCAATTTATCGGCACGGAACTTGAAGCCGATGAGCGCCCACAGGTCAATCTAGCCGAAGACTCAGGAGTGCTTTATCTCAGCATAGATGACGATGTTGTTTATCAAGTCGGTGAAGTGGTTACTGCGCCTCTGCCGGAAAACCTTCCGATTATTTCACCGGAAAATGCCGGAAATTTAACGGCACTACGGATATTCGATGGGCAGGGCTATGCGCTCGATTGGTCATCAGATGGGCGCATGTTGGCAGTCGGGGGTGTTTCCGGCGTGTGGATTTATCATTTCGGCGACGATGAAACCACCTCTGATATACTCCAGACGACTTCCAACGGACCGATGCAAGCGGTGATTTTCAGCGCGGACGATAGCGCATTGGGCATCATGACTCGCTTTGATGACGCAACGGATTCGGGCAGTTTTCGCGTGCTCAATATTGCAGACGGTTCAGAACAAGCACAAGCCCTGTTTGAGTACGGTAATCCGGCGGCGCTGGGCAATGATCTAAACATGATTGCAACTGGTCTGGTAAATGATGTCACCGTGCGAGGGATTGATCGTGAGCGTGTGCTGGCGACGTTTAGCACATCAGAGCAACGTCGTGCTTATGCCTTAGCGTTCAGTCCTGATAATGAAATATTGGCAATCACCGGACAGTCATTTCCAGAAGACGATGATGAGTCAGATCAAGCGCAGGTTGGATTTATGGCGCTGATGGATGCCGACAGGGGAAGTCTTGTTTTTTCGGTGGATATGCTCGGCACATTTGATGTGCAGGGTGTGCTGGCATTTAGCCCTGACGGACGTTACGTGGCTTACTCGCGGCAAAATGATGTAGGGGATACCAATGTCGTTGTCTGGGATGTTGCCACGCAAGAAGAAGCGCAATCATTCAGCATTTTAGGACGGGCAGGTTTTGTGAGCAGTCTAGCCTTTAGCGCGGATGGTACACTCTGCGCGACGGGCAGTCGTGATGGCACATTGCGCGTTTGGGATATGGAGAGTGGTGATCGTGTTTTTGAGCAACAAATCAGCGATGCTACACTAAATAGTCTGGCGTTTAATCCGGACGGAACGCTCCTCACGACCTCATCCGAAGCGGGAGAAATTACATTATGGGCGTTGGGTGATGAGTAATTAATTAAAGTTTTCAGTAGTTCGTAAATTTGTGAGTGAGCATACATCCGAACCTATTTAATTCAACGTAATAATAGTTGAGAGTTAAGATGCCGGAAGATTTTCGGTATATAATCACTCTATAAGTAATCGTTACGGAGTATTACAATGAACGCGGCGACAGTAAGCACATTTTTCGCGGAGATGACCCCAATTCTCCATCACATTCAGGACATCACAGATAATTCTTACTATCAGGATGTTCCCCTAGATTGGTTTATTGTACTGACGGATGTTCGTGGAAGTACAATCGCAATCGAGAATGGTCGTTACAAGGATGTGAACGCTGTTGCCGCCGCTTCGATTAGTGCCATGCTGAATGTGGTTGAGGGCGCAGATATTCCGTATGTTTTTGGTGGCGATGGCGCGTCTATGTTGATCCCACCGCAATACCGCGATAAAGCGGTAGAGGCGTTGGTCGCGTCACAAAATTTAGCGCGTGAGTATTTCAATCTGGAATTGCGGGTTGGCATTGTGCCGGTACGCGATGTCATCGTGGAAGGTTATAAATTACGCGTTGCCAAATTGCATAACTCCGATAATTTCCAGCAGGCAATTTTTACCGGCGGTGGATTAGCCCATGCCGAGTTCCTGTTCAAGCATCCGGTTCGTGGTGAATATTACGCTGTGCAATTTGATGGCGAACCTCAAGGAAATTTTGAAGGTTTTGAATGCCGTTGGAATGCCATACCCAGTTCAGCCGATGAAACCGTCAGCATTTTAGTTAGTGCGGCGGAGAAAGATGACAGCAAACACGCGCAAATTTATGACGAGGTGTTGAAGCAAATCAATAACATCTATGGAAGTCGTGAAAAACGCCATCCAATTTCGCTAAAGAATATGCACCTCGCCATGAACCCCAAGAAATTAGTTACCGAGGCGAAGATTCGCTTTCAAGATTTTACCCTGCGTGACATTTTCAGAATGCTAAAAGGCACGATGATGGCGGCGTTTGCAATTCGCTTCAATATTGGGCGATGGGGAGAATATAAGCAAATCTTCCTTGAATCTACCGATCATGAAAAGTTTGATGATGCGCTTCGGATGACCATTTCTGGCTCTGTTGCACAACGCGCAGAACTGGATGATTATCTGATGGAACAATTTAATCGTGGCAAGTTAGCCTATGGCATTCATGTATCCACTCATGCTTTGGTGACATGTATTGTGTTTGATTACTTTGGTCGGCAGGTGCATTTTGTGGACGCGGCAGATGGTGGATATGCGATTGCGGCGAAACAGATGAAGGCGCAGTTAAAATCCCTACGCCCTCCTGAAGATTTGCGTGCTGTTTCGTAATTACTTTTCGGTGTTTAGCTGAAAACCACTCATAAATTGTTTCTGTAGCAGAAGAAAAACAATCATAGGTGGTAAACTCGCCAGAACCGACCCTAACATCAACGGTCCGTATTGCAGGGCGCTATCTCCTGCTCTTAGCGTATTAATCCCGACCTGAACCACATCGTAACTTTGATCGGTGATAATCAGATTGGGCCACAGATACATATTCCACGCATACACAAATTGAACCACTGCCAGCGCACCAACAGTGTTCCAGCTCATCGGAATCAGCACTCGAAAAAGAAATTGCAGTGGATTTGCACCATCTAATTGTGCCGCTTCAGAAAGTTCCGCCGGCAGATTAGCGAAGTGTTGCCTGAACAAAAAGGTTCCGGTGGCACTCGCCAAAAACGGGACGATCAAGGCGGCGTAGTTGGATGCACCTTCCGTCCAGCCCAGTGTATTTACAAAGCGGAACAGCGCGATAATCAAGACCTCCGTTGGCATCATTAGTGTAATCAGCACGAAGCCAAAAACCAGCCATTTTCCCGGAAAACGAAAATAGACGAACGCCAAGCCTGCCAATAGGGATAGGATCGTTTTGCCTATTGTGATTGTGATGGAGATGATGACACTATTGCGAATGTAAATGTGTAATTGGCGCTGATTAATCGCAATGTCCCAATTTTCTTGCAGGGCATTGCCGAATGTGAATTGGTAACGATAGACCTCAGCATTGCTCTGTGTGGCGACGATGATGGAATAATAAAGCGGGATACCGAGGACGATACATGCTAATAGCAATATGAGATGTGCATACCAGCGTTTTGGGATTAAGTTCCGTAGTTTAAATGTCCGTACGCCTACAACGTCGTTAGCAGAATCTTTTGAAATACTCGTCATCATAATCTCCTATGTCGCCGTACTTGAGCGTTGTCCACCACTACGGAACTGCACGATGGTAAAGCCGATAACCATAAGGAACAGGATGATTGAGCGGGCGGCGGCTTTGCCGAGATCATTGTTACCCACACCCAATTGCACAACGTTGTACATCATGGTAGTTGTTGATTGCAACGGACCACCGCCGGGCGTGAGATAATCAATCGTCGCGTAGGTTTCGAAAAAGGCATAGGTAGAATTTGTGACGATCAAAAAGAAGGTGATCGGCGCAAGTTGTGGGATGACGATGTTGTAGAATCTCTGGAAAACATTCGCCCCGTCGATAGCCGCGGCTTCCAGCAAGTCTTTAGGAACATTCTGTAAGCCCGCGATATAAAACAAAATGTTATAGCCCATAGACTTCCATACACTGGCGATAATCACTGTCCAGGGAGCTACATTAGGGTCATTCGTCCAACCGAGTGCTGTGCCGGTAATTTGCCGTGTCAGATGGTTGATGATGCCGCCTGTGGGGTTGAACATCAGCAAGAAAATAATGCCTGCTACTGCCGGAGAAATCGCATAGGGCCAGATCAACAATGTGCGATAGATGGAAGCGCCTTTGATCGGTAAGTACGCCATCGTAGCGATGAGCAATGACAATACTAATCCGATAATGACGATTGCGGCGGAAATCCATAAGGTGCGAATTACAATGTCGAAATAGGCTTGATCGTCCACAAGGCGGGTGAAATTATCGACACAGACAAATACTTCACGTCGTGCACCGAGGCGGGCAAGTAAAGTGGAGAGGCGCAAGGTTTCTAACGATGGATAATACAGAAACACCAACAAAATCCCGATGGTTGGTGTGAGTAAAATCACTGGAGTGGCAAATCCTTTAAACGTCCCCTGCGACCCTTGCGAGGCGATCAAATTTTGCCCGCTTAGGCGACGTGAAAATATCCAGTTCACGGGGGAGAGGACAATCAACATCCCTGAAACGATGAGGAACGTTCCAAAAACGTGGTCGGCTGTGGTGCGCTCTACTTCAAAAGTACAAAAATTAAGCGGGATCATGAAAATGAGTGAGCCAATGGTGCCACCCAACGCACCCACCCCCATCCCGAATAGCATATTGCCATTGTGACGCTGAAAGACCCAACTGCTTAGTGCGGCACCAACGAGCGCCGCTAAAATGATGATAAGAACAGGCGAAATCGTCATGTTAGCACCATAGTTTCTAGTAGATAAAATACAACAGGGACACACAACAATGCGTGTCCCTGCCTGGTTTTACACGAGATTCAAACCGCTTACTGTCGGATTATTCGACGTTAAGCAGATTGTATTCTTCTAGGATGATATTGGCTTCTGCCGCCGCCGCATCGAGGATGGACTGAGCATCTTCATCGGTCAGTAAGACACGATCAATAGCCGCGGTCACAACATTACGGATTGATGGGAATGCGCCAATAATTGCACCACTTGTTGCGGGTGTGACCGTGCTCTGGGCAAGTTGATCTGCGGCAACGGTCTGGTTCGGATTTGTTTCAAACCAACCTTCGCTTGCGAGCAGGTCAACCGCGCTTGTACGAATCGGCATGTAGCCAGTAACCTGGTGCCAGCTAGCGGCGTTTGCAGTGTCAGTCAGGAAAAGGAGGAATGCCAGCGCGCCGGTTTCCACATCTTCTGCCAGACCATCGGTTAGCCACATTGTCGCGCCACCGATAAGGTTACCTGTCCAACCGGTATCATCATTGTAGGGCAGGAAGGAAGCGGTCACTTCAAATCCATTGTCCACACCCATGTTGGTATAGAAAGTGGTATCTGAGGAGCTATAAGCCGCCATCGCAACTTGTTGTGTCTGGAATGCCTGATCTACGGTTGCCCATGAATCACCACCCTGAGCACCACTGTAATACAGGTAACCGGCGGCGGCCATTTCGTCCAGCCATTCCAACACGGCGACACCGGCTTCGCTATTGAAGACGACTTCTGTGGCACGTTCTTCACGACCATTACCATTGTTGGCGAACAGTGCATCCTGTTGAGCAAGCCATTGTTCAAAGAACCAACCATGATTCGGGAATGTGAAGCAATATTCCGGCGCACCGTCCATTGCCATGATGGCTTCGCAAGCGGCGGCAACTTCGTCCCATGTTGCAGGGGCGGTGTCGATACCAGCTTCGTTGAGGATGGACATGTTGTTGAACCAGATCGCGGAAGAGGTGTTCCATGGCATGGAGGTGAATTCACCATCGAGTGTGTAGTAAGCGGCTACCGGACCGATGAAGTCATCCAGTGCAACCGGGAAGCCTTCTACGTCTTCACGCCCAGCCAACGCAGAAGCGATAGACTTGAAGAGACCACTATCACGAGCATCCTGTGTTCCAGCTTCGAAGAATTGTACGACTGCGGGAAGTTCGCCCTGTTCAGCGGCGAGTTGGGTTTCAGCGAAGACAGTTTCGTAGCTGTATCCGCCCACAATGTTGACATTGTATTGTGGGAACATTTCGTTGAATTCTGCCGCAAGTTCGACTGTCCAATCCAGACGGTAGTCTGAGAAGGCGATCCACACGGGGATTTCGACTGCATCATCCTGCGCTAACGCTGGGATGACAGTCGACAGTGCCAAAAGCATTGCCGCTACTACCAAAATAAGTCTGTTACGTTGTTTCATTTAAATACTCCTCCATTTTAGAAGTGTGACTATAATTTTGGTCTGGTTTACAGACCAAGCTCGAGTCTAATGAATCGAGTTTAAGCAAAAAGGTTAAATAGTTTAAGACTTGTGCAATTTAACGAAAATAGTTTAACCTTTCTTTAAGGAATTCACAAAATCATAACGTAATGTCTCCGTTACGATCACGAAACAATGTATTGAAGTGCTGGATTGTCCTCTTTTTCAACTTCATCTAGGTTTGCAACACTTAACATCCCGTGCTGATAGAGATACTCAACATGAGCACCCGCTTCTTCCAATGCAAGTAGGCTCTCGTAACCAGCCATATTAGGATACATACTCTGTGTGATCTCGTTAATGGTCATCGGTTGAACGCCGTTCTTGATGATGTCTAACACACGGTTGAGCTTACGTTCGTGACTATTCTGAATTTCTGAAATGCGCGTATAGACATCGCTTATTTCGTCTTCATGACTGCCAATAGCCAATTCGATTCCATCAATTTTCTGAACTTTGCGGAGCGAATCTTTGTAATGACCTAAGCCGGTATAATGTGTGATACTTTCCGGTGCTTGGTGCGGGGTAGTGCGAGACAAAATATGATCTGCACTGAGCATCACATTGCCGATGATGATACACATTTGCCCCGGACAGTGTCCCGGCGTATGCACGAAGGTCATGCCTTCAAACATCACATCTTCATCAAGGCTAAAATCAACCTCTACAGAACGCACATGGCGTTTCGCAAAGCCATACATATCAATCAGTTCGCTACGGCGCGATGATTCGATTCCCGCCCGTGCGAGATACACTTTCAAGTCTTTGGTGGCGACGATAACCCGTTCCTCGTAGGCAGTTAACACACGACGATCAAGCTCATGAATGCCGACCTGTGCACCGGTTTTTTCCAACATAAACGCCACGCCGCCAAAATGATCGAGATGTCCATGCGTGACGATGAGGTGGCTTATATCTCTTAATCCCACTTTTTCGCCAAAATCATCGCGTATTTGTTCTAAGCCATCCAGTAAATTGCGATTGCTTTCGTCCAGACCGGAACCCGCATCAATCAAGGTAGGCGGTCCAGCGTTGAGCACCAGAAAGCTGTATCCCGTGAATCCATTAGGGAACAAAACCAGCGGAATTCGATAAATACGAACACCTGTATCGGTATCAAAACGGGCTAATTTGGGTAGATCAACCATGACGTTTGCACATCCCCTGTGTGATTTAAGCGTGCCGAAAAGACATATTCTCTAATCATACCCCCCAATTATTAGGGGGAACAGCATTGAAATGATAGCGTATGATTTGACCAGATGTACATATCTGGTCAATCAGTCAAACATATGGAGATTTATGGTCATCGAAGAAGAGCATCACTCACAAAATAGGGAACGAGAGCTACGTATTTACGATGCGACGCGGGATTTGCTTTTGCATTATGGCTATGACAAGACAACTGTCAGCGATATTGCAAACAAAGCAGGCATTTCTAAAGGGGCAATTTACCTGCACTTCTCCAGCAAGGATGAACTGGTTTCTGCTTTACTGAAGCACGAAATTTCTGCGTACACGGATGAGGTGCTTACCGTATTAGAGCAAGATGAAGACAATTTGACCTTCGTTAACTTATATCAGAAAACGTTGGTGCTATTGCCAAATTACCCGTTAGTACAGGCAATTATTCGCGGGGATAGTCGTGTTTTTGGCGCATATCTGAGCCGAAGCTCCCAAGAATTCATTGAGATTAAGCGAACCCAACGCTTTCCCTTGCTAAAAATGATGCAAGATGTTGGTGCATTGCGGGCAGATGTGAATATGCGAGTTGTTGCGTTTATCCTAGATTGCCTTGGCTATGGATTGCTTCATGCGTCTGAGTTTGTAGAGGAAGATCAAATTCCTGAGATCACTGCGATTTCGAGTGAGATGGGCATGATGCTCGAACGCTATTTGATGCCCGATGATGGTGGAAATTTGAATGCGGCGAGAGACATACTTCTCAATATGATCCGTTCTTACCGTACTCAACTTTTCGACGAAAAATAACACGCGGAAAAAAAAAGGAAATTTAAGGAGTAGGTCATGATGAAATCAGTCATACAAATTGAGAACCTCACCAAAGTTTATGGTCAGGGGAAGAACGCGTTCAAAGCGCTAGACCAGTTGAACTTAAAAGTCAATCAAGGGGAAATTTTCGGATATTTAGGTCCGAACGGGGCAGGTAAGACCACCACAATCCGCATGATGTTGGATTTGATCCGTCCGACCGAAGGCAAGATCACGCTTCTTGATCAAGATGCACAACATGATAGCGTTCAACTACGCAAACGCATTGGTTTTTTGCCCGGCGAACTGAGTCTGTGGGATAGTGAGCGTAGCGACAAAATTATTGCCTACTTCGCGCGAATTCGTGGCATGACAGACACTCGCTATGCACAAGACCTTGCGGAGCGCCTGCAATTCGATACGACAAAGAGGGTTCGTGATTATTCGACGGGTAATAAGCGTAAATTGGGGTTGATTCTCGCATTGATGCACAAACCTGAACTGCTTATCCTTGATGAACCCACGAGTGGGCTTGACCCGTTGATGCAACAGACCTTTAACCAGTTGATGATCGAAGCCAAAAATGAGGGGCACACGATATTCCTCTCCTCACATGTATTGAGTGAGGTTCAATCTATCTGTGATCGGGTGGCGGTCTTGCGACATGGTGAGCTTAAGGCGGTTGAGCGCGTGGATGCACTAACACAGGTTGATTTCCGCTGGGTTACGATGACCACGCGGGATGCAGTTACTGCGGGATCATGGATTTCGGCAGTTGACGGCGTGACTGAGGTTACTCAAAAAGATGACCATACCCTGCATTTACGCCTGATGGGGGATTTTGACCCATTACTCAAAGCCTTGAGTGATAAATATGTGGTTGAACTGCATGTGAAAGAACCGACGCTAGAGGAAATATTCCTCGCATTTTATGACGATAATTCACCGCTTCAAACACAGTTAAATGGCAAACTAAATGGTATGAACACCGTAGGAAAGGAGAGTGTTCAATGACCGGTATGATATTTCTGGAAACCTTGCGTCGGCATTGGAAACAAATACTGTGGTGGGGCGGTGGACTTGGCATCTATGCGATCTATCCATTTGTTGTTATTCCAGATCAGTCTGGTTTGGAAGGGTATGCAGACTTGCTCGATTCGTTTGATCCAGCCATGATGCGTGCAGTGGGTATCACAGATGCGACTTCATTCACAACACCGGAAGGGTTTATCGGATATGCGTTTTTTGGTTTTGCGTTGCTTGTGATGTCTGTTTATGCGGTGATGGCAGGACTGAACATCACTGCAAATGAAGAAGATCGTGGTATTATGGATATGTTTCTGAGCTTACCGATTCCGCGATGGCAGGTCATCATTGAAAAGGTACTTGCTTATAGCGTCATCATCATTGCCATTTGTGGATTTGCTTTTGGTGGACTATTGATAGGGAGACAGCTTGGGTCTGAAACATTTGATTTGGCTGTTGATAAACTGCTCATAGGCACGATAAACATTATTCCTGGTACGATATTCGTGCTAGGTTTCACAACATTCGTTGGGGTATTGGTTCGTCGACGTACAACAGCGATGGCGATTTCCGGCGTATTTGTTGTCGGAAGTTATTTGCTGGACACCATCGGACGAGCGGCAAATTCTGAAACATCGGATGCAGTACGGCAACTTAGTATCTTTGCACACTATAACGGTACGACGGTTTTGACTGATGGCATTGCGCTAGGTGGGGCACTTGCGATATTATCTCTCGCAGTGATTTTGTGTGGCGCGTCAACTCAATTATTTGAACGCCGTGATATTGCTGTATAGTTGTCAGTAAATTCCTCTTGCTAAGCAATCAGAATTGAACAGGTAATTATAATATGCACGAATACCTGTTCATTCTGATTAATAAATGAGTTTGTTCTACATACTATGTTAAAATATCACAACGTAATTGTGATATTTTTCATCACCTTATTATTTTCCAATATTCGCCATAAGTGTTAATATCTGTCACCGTGTATAATTACGCATTCTGGTCATATTCCAGACTTATTTGAACCATGTTGAAAAGGGAGGCTTTATGCGAAGCAACAGACGTATTTTGCTCGTATTGTTACTGCTTGTTGCCTTAATAGTGGCGGCATGTGGTGGTGGGGATGAGGAAGAAACCCCTACCGACGTACCTGCAACTGAAGTTTCAGATACTGCACAAACGGTCGAAGAAACCGAAGAAGCAGTAGAAACTGAAGAAGCAGTAGAAACCGAAGAAGCTGAATTGGAAGAAACCGCCGAAGCTGAGATGGAGATGACTGAAGAAGCGGAAATGGAAATGACCGAGGAAGTCATGGAAGAAATGACCCCGGAAATGGAAATGACCGAAGAAGTCATGGAAGAAATGACTCCTGAAGCGGAAATGACCGAAGAAGCGGGCGATGTCGTTGAAACCGCAGTTGCAAGTGACTTTACGCTGTTGGTCGCCGCGATTGATGCCGCAGGCTTGACAGAAACGCTTCAGGGTCCGGGTCCGTTTACTGTATTTGCCCCCACTGATGCCGCCATTGCCGCATTGGTTGAGGAAATGGGAATTACGGCGGAAGAATTGCTTGGCAATACAGAATTACTGACCAGTGTTCTGCTCTACCATGTTGTTGACGGCGCAGTTTCTGCCGAAGATGTCGTTGGTATGGATGGCGAAACCGCAACAACCGTTGGTGGTGAAGACATCAGCATTGCAATTGTCGATGGTGGCGTTGTATTGAACGGTACAGTCAATGTTATTTTGACCGATGTTCTGGCAACCAACGGTGTTATCCATGTTATTGATGCCGTGCTTTTGCCTCCGTCAATGTCTGCTGGTGAAGAAATGATGGAAGAAACACCAGAAGCTGAGATGGAAATGACCGAAGAAGCCGCGATGGAAGAAATGACCCCTGAAGCGGAAATGACCGAAGAAGCCATGGAAGACATGGGCGACGAGATGATGACCATTTCTAGCGCCTGTCTCGTGACCGATCAGGGTGGCGTGAACGACGGTACATTCAACGAACTTGCCGCCAACGCCATTAATCAGGCGGCGGAAGATTTCGGTATCGAAGTGAGTATCATCGAATCTGGCACACCGAGCGACTTTGAACCGAACATCAATACCTGCCTGGATGCAGGTGCAGGTGCAGTTGTCACAGTCGGTTTCTTGCTGGCAGATGCCACCCTCGCGGCGGCAGAAGCCAACCCCGACGTTTACTTCATCGGCGTTGGCCAATTCTTCGTTGGTCATCCTGATAACATCGTCGGTATCCAATTCCGTGAAGATCAATCCGGCTTCTTGGCGGGTGCATTCGCGGCATTGATGACCGAAAGTGGCACCGTTGGTGGTGTATACGGCGCGGAAATCCCGCCGGTTATTAAATTCCGTAACGGTTTTGAACAGGGTGCACGTTACATCAACCCCGACATCACCACACTCGGTAGCTACATTGATAGCTTCATCGATCCGGCGGCAGGTCAGGAATTGGCTGAAGCGTTGATCGGTGAAGGTGCTGACGTGATCTTCGGTGCAGGTGGTGCAACCGGTTCCGGTGGTATCAGCTACGCGGCATCTGAAGGCGTGTTGGTCATCGGTGTGGATCAGGATGAATACTTCACAACCTTTGGTGGTGGCGAATCACCCGGATCAGAAAACGTGCTGACCAGCGCCGTGAAACGCGTTGATGTAGGCGTATACAACATGCTAGCATCCTTGATCGATGGTAGTGTGCCGTGGCAGGGTGGTAGCCTGTACATCCTCGACGCGAGTAATGATGGTGTTGGTTTAGCGCCGACCCATGATGCAACCGTTTCTCAGGACGTATTGGATCAACTGGCTGAAGTTGCCACGATGCTGGCTGATGGTTCACTGGACACAGGCGTGGATGGTGTGACCGGCGCATTGATGGAACCGATGGCTGAAGAAGCTATGGAAGACATGGAAGAAACTCCTGAAGCAGAAATGATGGGTACCATCGTTGATATTGCCGCGGGAAATGAAGACTTCTCCACCCTAGTAGACCTCGTAACTGAAGCTGGTTATGTTGAATTACTGAGCGGTGAAGGTCCTTACACTGTGTTCGCTCCGACCAATGCGGCTTTTGAAGCTCTGCCGGAAGGCGTGCTTGATCTGCTGATGACCAGCCCGGTCAGCCTTCAATCTGTACTTGGCTACCATGTAGCCGAGGGTGTTCTTACCGCAGAAGATATTGTCGGTATGGACGGTGGCGAAGTCATGACCTTGCTCGGCTCGCCTGTTACTATCGCAGTTGTTGACGGTGGCGTTGTGTTAAACGGTATGGTCAATGTTGTTGCTACAGACATCATGGCTTCTAACGGTGTCGTCCATGTGATTGATAACATCTTGCTTCCTGAAGAAGCGATGGCATTCATGGGTGGCGAACCTGAAATGGAAGCCACCGAAGAAATGGAAATGGAAGCCACGGAAGAAGCCATGGAAGACATGGGCGACGAGATGATGACCATCTCCAGCGCCTGTCTCGTGACCGATCAGGGTGGCGTGAACGACGGTACATTCAACGAACTTGCCGCCAACGCCATCAATCAGGCGGCGGAAGATTTCGGTATCGAAGTCAGCATTATCGAATCCGGAACACCGACCGACTTTGAACCCAACATCAACACTTGCCTTGACTCAGGTGCAGGCGCGATTGTAACCGTCGGTTTCTTGCTGGCAGATGCTACCCTTGTGGCGGCAGAAGCCAACCCCGGCGTTTACTTCATCGGCGTTGACCAATTCTTCGTTGGTCACCCCGATAACCTCGTCGGTATCCAATTCCGTGAAGATCAATCCGGCTTCTTGGCGGGTGCGTTCGCGGCATTGATGACTGAAAGTGGCACCGTTGGTGGTGTATACGGCGCGGAAATCCCGCCGGTTATCAAGTTCCGTAACGGTTTTGAGCAGGGTGCGCTTTATGTCAATGCGGACATCACCACACTCGGTAGCTATATCGACAGCTTTATCGATCCGGCGGCAGGTCAGGAATTGGCCGAAGCATTGATTGGTGAAGGTGCGGACGTGATCTTCGGTGCAGGTGGTGCAACCGGTTCCGGTGGTATCAGCTTTGCGGCATCCGAAGGTGTATTGGTCATTGGCGTGGATCAGGATGAATACTTCACAACCTTTGGTGGTGGTGAATCACCCGGATCAGAAAACGTGCTGACCAGCGCCGTGAAACGCGTTGATGTAGGCGTATACAACATGCTGGCATCCTTGATCGATGGTAGTGTGCCGTGGCAGGGTGGTAGCCTATACATTTTGGACGCAACCAATGATGGTGTTGGTTTAGCGCCGACCCACGATGCAACCGTTCCTGAGGAAGTGCTTGAAGCAGTAGACGCGATTGCCGCGATGCTGGCTGATGGTTCACTGGACACAGGCGTAGATGGTGTAACCGGTGCATTGCTCGAAAGCGAATAATGCGACGTAGTTATCCCTAAAACGCAATAGGTAAGTTGGCAGGTGGGGTCTTGTGCCTCACCTGTTTTTGTTTACATTTCTTATAGAAAACTTATAAAGGTGCGCTACTATTCAGGCGCTTGTACATGAGTTTTGATGTTCTCAAAATTAAGGACGAAAAATGATTAAACGACGTATCGTAGTTGGACTACTACTTGTATGTAGTATCTTTGTATTTGCTTTTGGTGGGGTTGCCGCGCAGGATACCGTCCAGAGTGTCTGTCTGATTACTGACATTGGACGCGTAAATGACGGTACATTCAACGAGTTTGCCTATGATGGTATGGTACGCGCCGTCGAAGAATTTGGTCTTGAAAGCACATTCATCGAGACACAAAACGTTGCAGATTATGCTACCAATATCAGCACCTGTGTAGAAGGTGATTGGAATATCATCATCACTGTCGGTTTCTCGTTAGGTGATGCCGCCTACGCCTCCGCTGTGGAAAATCCCGACATCTTCTTCATCGGTATCGATCAAGATTTCAGTGGCGTTGATCCACTTCCGAATCTGGTCGGTCTGCAATTTCGTGAAGATCAAGCAGGCTTCCTCGCTGGTGCGATGGCGGCGTTGATGAGCGAAAGCGATGTTGTTGCCGGTGTTTATGGGCTGGATATTTTCCCAGTGATTAAATTCCGCAATGGTTTTGAGCAGGGTGCACTTTACATCAACCCCGATATTTCTACTTTGGGTGTGTATATCCCTGATTTCCAGGCACCTGACCGTGGGCAAGAAGCCGCCGCTCAGTTTATTGGGGAAGGCGCGGATGTGATCTTTGGTGCGGGTGGTCCTACCGGCTCCGGCGGTATTGCCTATGCCGCAAATCAAGGTGTGTATGTCATCGGCGTAGATCAGGATGAATATTTCACAACCTTTGGTGGTGGTGAATCCCCCGGCGCTGAAAATCTGATCACCAGTGCCATCAAGCGCGTTGATAACGGTGTTTACGACATGATCGCCGCGGTTGTTGAGGGTGATGGTTTCCCTTCAGACAGCACCTATGTCCTTTCACTATTCAACGATGGTATTGATTTCGCTGAAGCACACGACTCCGATGTGTCGCAAGAAGTGATTGATCTGGTAAGCGAAATCAAGGTTGGCTTGACTGATGGCTCAATTGTCACGGGCGTGCATCCGATTACGGGTGAAATGCTGGATGATATTGTGACTGTCGCAGACGGTGCAGGGTCATTTACCACCCTGTTGGCGGCGGCAGAAGCGGCTGGTTTAGCCGAAACATTGGCAACCGGCGGTCCCTTCACGGTTTTCGCCCCCACTGACGAAGCTTTCGCGGCGGCGCTTGATGCGTTGGGAATGACAGCGGAAGAAGTGCTTGCTGATACAGAGACTTTGACCAGTATCTTGCTGTATCATGTGGTTGAGAATGCTGTCGGTGCAGAAGTAGTCGTTAATTTGGACGGTGTCAGCGTTCCTACACTGAATGGCGAATCTGTGACCATTTCCGTGACGGAAGATGGCGTGATGGTCAATGATGCCAACGTCATTCTGGCGGATGTCCACGCGTCGAACGGTATTATCCATGTGATTGATGCGGTTTTGATCCCGATGATGGGTGAATAAGCCTCATCAGCATAGCTAGAAAATAAAAAACAGGACTGGTGATTTAACAACGCCAGTCCTGTTTTTATGCTTGATGTGGTATTAATTACTTCGCGTAGTCAACAGCGCGGGTTTCACGGATGACGTGAACTTTGATCTGCCCCGGATATTGCATCGTCTCTTCGATTTGTTTGGCGATGTCTCGTGCCAGACGAATGGCGGAGAGATCGTCCACAGTATCTGGACGGACGAGGATACGCACCTCACGACCTGCCTGTAGCGCGTAACTCTGTTCCACGCCATCAAAGCTCGTAGCGATCTCCTCAAGCGTTTTAACGCGTTTAATGTAAGATTCGAGGCTCTCACGCCTTGCGCCCGGTCTAGCGCCGGAAATCGCGTCTGCGGCTTCTACAATGTATGCTTCAACCGATTCCTGCTCCACTTCATGATGATGTGACGCGACAGCGTTGATAATCCGCTTATCTTTCATGCCATAGCGTTTGAGGAAGTCTGCGCCAATGAGGGCGTGCGTTCCTTCAATTTCATGGTCGATGGCTTTACCAATGTCATGGAGCAATCCACCGGCTTTGGCGATTTCTACATCAGCACCCAATTCAGCGGCGATCATACCGGCGACGTGTGCCGTTTCGATAGAGTGGGCGCGTTGATTTTGCCCATAGCTGGTACGGAACTTAAGCCGACCCAACAATTTAATTACTTCTGGATGTAAGCCATGCACGCCAGTTTCGTAGGCGGCACTTTCACCTTCCTCACGGATCGTATTTTCGACTTCGACCTTCGCATCTTCAACCAACTTTTCGATGCGTGCCGGGTGAATTCGTCCATCGGTGACCAGCTTGGACATCGCACGTTTGGCAACTTCACGCCGGACAGGATCAAAACTGCTGATCGTGATGGCTTCCGGGGTATCATCAACGATGACATCTACACCTGTTGCTAACTCAAACGCACGGATATTACGTCCGTTACGCCCGATGATGCGTCCCTTCATCTCATCACTGGGGAGTGAGACGACGCTGACGGAAATTTCACTGACATGCTCGGATGCCAGACGTTGGACCGCCAGCGCGATGACATCACGGGCGCGGGTATCGGCTGATTCACGCGCTTCTGCCTCCACCTGACGAATAATACGCGCCATATCATTACGTGCTTCTTCTTCGGCGGATTTCAGTAATTCTTCACGCGCTTCGTCCACCGTCATCTGCCCGATGTGTTGTAATTCATCCAATTTCTCTTGTTCGATCTTCTTCATGTCGTTCTCTTTACGATCAAGAGAACTCTGACGCTTGTTCAGGGTTTGCTCACGCTTTTCCAACCGATCCAGACGTTCATCAAGGTCATCACGACGACGTTGCAAACGTTCTTCCTCGTTGTCAAGATCACGACGACGGCGAGAAATCACCTTGTCGGTTTCTTCTTGTAAAGATTTGACTTTTTCTTCACCTTCACGTAAAACTTCGGCAGATTTTGAAACGGCTTCAGTCAGCGTCTTATCTGCTTGATCCTGCGCTTGCTTAATGATGCTGGTTCCTTTGGCTTCTTGCTGGCGTAATAGCCAGTTCGTGCCTCCAAAGAACCCACCGACTAAACCGATGAGCACACCTATAATACCGACGACGATTTCCATAAGCGGTAGCGGTAATTGCCGTTTGATGGCACAAAAACCGCTGACCTCCTTTCTTGATTTACATAGCGTTACAGGTCAGGTTGTTTTGCAGAAAACAAATGGTCATTTATTCCTCGCGCTCTGCGAAGAATTCAGGGTCGTTTTCCACGATTTCTTGAATAGATTGCTCAATTGCGTTGCGGCACACATCATAGGTGAAGCCACGTCGCTGTAAGAAACTTCCCACTTTTTTGCGGAAGTCCTGTTCCGTCTTACCACGCATAGACCGGACTTTCGATTGCGCCGCCCGATATGCGGCATCCTCGACATCAAATTCTGATAAGATGAGATCAATAATGGTGTCGGTAATACCTTTTTGGCGGAGTTCGTAACGTAACGCGGCAGTGCCACGAGGTTTGAACATATCACGATTTTCCAGCCAGAAACGGGCAAACGCTTCGTCATCCAGATAGCCCATATTAATCAGGCGTTCTAGCGCGATTTCGACGATTGATTCGGGGGTTTCGTTTTTGATTAAATTGCGGCGGACTTCATCGACGCTACGGGGGCGATAGGAAAGAAAGCGCACAGCTTTATCCATTGATCGCTGAATCGCATCAAGATGGCGGAGTTCGTCAATTTGCTCCTGTGAGAGTTTTTGTCCCTTGTGCAACTTCGCGGCATCGATAAGTGGTATGCCAAATGCGAATTCACCATCAAGATAAAGATTGACTCGCTCTTTATTCCGTTTTTGAATCTCTAACGCCGTAATGATGCTTAACTGCATCGTGATGTCCTCAAAGAAAAACCGCAATCATAAGACGATCACGGCAACGGACAGCGAGTGCATTTTTAGTTAGGCGGAGGCAAAAAGTTCAGTATTGGTATAACCTCAATGAGCCTGATGTATTTATCAGACTTTGCCCAACTGCGAGATTGTATAATAGGTTTTCCCTGTATTTTATTTACAGTTCAACACGTATCGGCACATGATAGGTTAAAAGTTTAATGCCTTAACCTCATGATGTGAATGCGGTGCATACACCATTTTGCGCCGCTGTTATCACCTGATTCAATCCACAATCTATCCGATAGATGGGATAGATAAATCTGCAATCTTATAAGTCCGTGTTTTGTCTTTGCCTATGATCGGCTAATCAAACACTTTTACTAACCCAGAATACGATACAAACCGTATAGTTTCTATTATACAGAATGTACTTTATTAAAAACTTTAAACAAAAACTCACAAAGAATCAAGTTTTTATAACAATTGACCCAACCACTGATTGTTATGTTCCCCTTAAACCGTTAAAATGAATCTCACAGGATGGGAGTTGTTAGTCCAATATGATGAACAATAATCAGAAAATTTTGGTAACAGGTGGCGGAACATTTTTAGGCGATCACATCGCCGCCGCGTTACTCACTGAAGGTGCGGATGTGACCTTGCTGGTTCGTCCGGATTTTGACCGCGATCTTGGTGTGCTAGCACAACGCGCCACTATCGTCACGGGAGATGTATGGGACGTGGCGAGCTTGCGGGGTAGAGCACGCGGGCATCGGGTCGTGATTCACACTGTTGGCAGTTTAGCAGGTGATCCAACGCAAGGTTTGACGCACCATCGCATGAATTTCGTCTCTGCGCGTAATATCGGGACGATGTGTGTCGGTGATGGCGTTTCCGAGATGATCTTAATGAGTAGCGTTCGTGCGCCGTGGATCAGCCGTCCGTATATCGGCGCTAAACGTGAAGCCGAAGATTATTTACAGCGGGTGGGCATCAAAACGACGATTATCCGTGCGCCGATTGCCTATGTGCGGGGTCAAAAGCGCGTTTTTTTCTTTGAGTTGATGACCTTTCTCGGCAGTATTCCTATATTGTCATGGTTGCGTTTTGGTAGGATCGCACCCATGCCAGTGGATATGTTGGCGCGGGGGGTGGCAAGGGTCGCCATCAATCCAAATCGCTCTAAAATGATGTTTTATGCGCCAGATTTACGCCGTTTGAATAATTCTGATGAAACGAAAGGGCGCTCTCCACTGAGTGCCATGCCGGAAAATCCTGCGCGTAATCGTGGTGAACAGCAAGATTTCCACCCGTTCGAGCTATTGGACGATGAGACTCCGTTCGGATGGATTCCACCTGACAACAAGAACTAAAAACCGCACACATTAGCTTGTGCGGTCTTCGTCGTTTCTGAGATTTTTTGCTGGCTACGTTTTGATTAAGCTGAAATGCTGATGTCTGTGCCATATGCGATAAGATCACCGTTATTCGCACCAAGATTGCTCACATCCACATCGACATACATGCCACCTACGTTGGAAATATCCCCGCTGAAGTTGTCTAATTGCATAACCTCAACCCGCAGGCGCATTTGTGTGAAAGCACCCGGCACAACCTCAAGGGTTTCATGCGCCGCCTCGTTGGATAACGTGAGCGGTAACTCTTTTGGTTGTTGAGGAGTGCCATTGAGTACGGAAAATCGTAGTAACATATCGGTTGATGCGTTCAGCGTATTGTCTGCACTTGCAGGATTAAACCCGACAACGACATTCGAGACTTGATGAGCGGTAAACGTCGTCGGGATTGCTAGAACAAGGCGACGTTTAATTGCACCAAGCGCAGATGCAGGGACGAAATCATTTTGCTCAATGGAAATGTCTTCATCGTCGTCTTCATCGTCGCTGATTCTTACCGAGATGGGGGCGTTGCCTTCTGCCGCATCATATTCAGAAAGTTCTCCTACCGCATCTTCACCCTGTTCGCTGAGGCGATACACCATGTCACCATCCATGATGACGTAGCCTTTCGTTACTAATCGCCGAATCGCCTTGCTGAAGCGCCTATCACTCAGTTCAAGCGTGTCGCAAATTTCATCGACATCGGCTGTATGATCGTCCACCTCGCCTAAATACCGCAAAATATCCAATGCGCCGGGCAAGGTTTCTATAGTTTTTAGATGAAAGGGTAACTCCGCCATTCCACCACCTTTCGCTGTAAATCGTTCACTAAAAAGTATAAGGCTAAAGTATGCAAACCACAAATAAAGACTTTAGAGTGAGACGACTCTCGCTGTGCCCGTAAATGGTGCGGTGACATGCCGCGTATCCACTACCAATCGGCTTGTATCCAGAATATGTTGCCAATCGTAGCTGGTGTGGTCGGTGACAATAACGACACAATCGGCTTGCTTGAGTAGTGCATCCGAGTATTCGCTATTTTGCATCGTTTTGTCATCAATGAGCCGGATGGACGGCACATGCGGATCGTTATAACAAACATCCCCGCCTTTTTGACGTAGCAATTCGATAATATCGAGCGCCGGACTTTCTCGCACATCATCGACATCGCGTTTGTACGCCACGCCCAGTACCACAATTTTAGAATTCTTCACTGGCTTCCCGTCATCGTTGAGTGCGTTGGAGATTTTATCCAGCACATATAACGGCATCGCGGTGTTAATTTCGCTAGCAAGCTCGATAAACCGTGCGTTGTAATTCAGCGTTTTTAACTTCCAACTAAGGTAATGTGGATCAACCGGAATACAATGCCCTCCTAAACCCGGACCCGGAAAAAATGGCATGAATCCGAATGGCTTGGTCGCCGCCGCTTCGATGACTTCCCATGCGTCGATTTGCAGTTTGTCGCACATCATGGCGACTTCGTTCACCAAGCCGATATTTACGGCGCGGAAGGTGTTTTCCAATAATTTCACCATCTCCGCAGTTGTGGGAGAAGAAACAGTCACAACCTGTTCAATGGCGCTGGTGTAAAGTTTGTGGGCAACTTCGGAACAGTGTGGTGTTACGCCACCAACTACTTTGGGCGTGTTGTGCACCGTGTAGGTTTTGTTGCCGGGGTCAATACGCTCCGGTGAAAATGCAATAAACACCGACTCTCCGGCGACCAATCCGGTGGCTTCAATGCGCGGCAAGATGATCTCTCGTGTCGTTCCCGGATAGGTTGTGCTTTCAAGGATAATCAGCATCCCCTCATGGCAAATTTTCACAATTTCATCAATCGAATTGATGATAAAAGACATATCGGGGTCTTTGGTTTTGGTGAGCGGGGTAGGTACACAAATGTTAATCGTATCTACCGTACTCAGTTCGCTATAGTGCGTAGTCGCACGAATCTTGCCACTTTCAACCAGCGGTTTTAGGCGTTCTGTTGGAATATCGGGAATGTAACTGATGCCCTGATTAATCAGATCAACTTTTTTCTCGCTAATATCTACACCGATGACAGAAAATCCGGTTTCGGCAAATTCGATGGCTAAAGGAAGCCCGACATAACCCAAACCAATGACCGCCGTTATTGCCTGACGGGTATCTAACTTGCTGATGAGTGTATCTTTGTGGTTCATGAAATTTCTTTCGATCTGCTTGATTTAACATAGGGGATTATAAACCCCGTCGACTTATGCTTTCAATGCACGGTCACGTAAGAATTGTAATTGAAAATGTGCGCGGATATGGGGCAAGGTGGGGCATCAAAAAACTTCCCCCTGAGAATAGAGGGAAGTCTTGTGTGTGGATAACAAAATTATCGGTTATAGATCGCCGTTTGGTTGGCTCTGAAATTCCTGTGGTTCTGTTCCACCCTGACCAAACGGGAAGTTAAAGTGGAAGCCGTCACCGAAACCGCGATTATCACGGAAGTTGAAGAAGTTACCATCTTGCCCGAAGCTAGTGCTCTGCTCGAATCGTCCAAGTGTCACGTCAATTTCAAGGGTTTCACCGTCACGAGTAACGGTTAACGTAATCACATCACCCGGTTCGTATGCGGCGATACGATCCGCAAGTGTGCGTTCTACATCCACAACGTCGCCAGAGACTGCGGTGATGATGTCGCCGTTCTGCAAGCCCGCTTGATCTGCGGCAGAATTCTCAGCTACTTCCGTGACGAGTGCGCCTTCAGTTGCCTCAACTTCATATTGTGTAGCGGTGGTTTCGTCTAAGGTGACGAAGGTAACACCCAGCCGTGCACGATCTCCGATCATCGGCATATTAGGCATGTTGGGAATTCTATTACGTCCGAAGTTATCGCCAAAGTCGCCACGTAAGATGCCACGTCCTGAACCCAAACCCATGAAAAGCGGGAGCAGATTAGCGGGTTCAACTTCAATTTCCATGGTTTCGCCGTCACGTTCAACAGTGAGGGTTAGGGTTTCATTCATCATACCCATTAGATTTGGTAATTCATCCGGTGTCAACGCGACACCATTCACCGCCGAGATGCGATCTCCCGCCATCAGACCCGCTTCTGTCAAGGGATTATCTTCGCCAAGCTCGTTGATGACCAGAACACCTTCATCCGCTAAATATTCAATGCCGATGCCGGAAAGTGCGCCTTCAAGAATCATCGGGCGTACATTCTGCATTGTGTCGAGCGTGACCTCTACCGACAGCGTTTCGCCGGCGCGTGTAACATTGAAGGTCACTACATCGCCACTTTCCAATTGTTGGATGGCTTCTATGAGTGTCGCGCTTTCGGTGATATCGGTCTCGTTGATGCCTGTAATGATGTCATCAACCTGCAACCCAGCAGTTTCTGCGGGAGAATCCGCGATAATCTGGGTGATGACCACACCACCATCGCTATCTTCGACGGCAATACCCACATATGGACGATTCATCATCGGTATATCAAACCGCTGATTGCGTCCCAAACGGGCATCAATTTCCTCTGGACGTTCTACGAGGGTGGCTTCTAATGCAAGGGTTTCATCGCCACGTTCGACATTGAGAGTAATCAAATCACCCACACCGAAACCGGCGATAACATCGGCGACATCTTCAAAATTGACCGTCACATCATTGATTGCAGTGATAATATCGTCGATCAGTAGACCCGCTTCTTCCGCCGGGCTATCCGCCACAACATCTGTGACGCGCACACCGGTATCTGCCTCTTCGTAACCAATGCCGAGGAAGGCAGTTGCGGTAGATTCAGTTGCGGTGTCGTCTTGCGCGGCGACCATGATGCTCGCAATCGGCATCGCGACCAGCAATGCAACACCTGTCATCCATAAAAGATAACGTCTGGTTTTCATAATCCTTTACCTCTCTGTTTAATCACAGAATATCTTGCAAGTTTGTTTCCGTTATTTAGTGTAGGTAGGGAGTTTGACAAAAGTATGAACGACTTGTAAAAAGGTTGTAAACTGCAAGACCATCTGATTACAGGTTGATAATCTGAGTAAAAATAAAACACCATTCGATCAAGTGACCAAATGGTGTTTATTCGCCGATTTTGACATAAATGATTAGCTGTCTTCGTTTTTGTCTTTTTTCTGAAAGCCCCCGAAGAAGCCCCCGACCATGTTTCCCATCATGCCGCCAACGCTAGACGAATTTGAATCCAGCATATCTTCACCCTGCCATTTGTTGTTATGGCGGCGGTTGATCCATTGTTCATAATCTTTGCTGGCTTCACCTAGCGCGGCTTCCAGTGCCGCATCATCTTTGGAGGCAATTACAGATCGGAAGTTGCGTAATTGGGCGATCATCTGATCCACATAGCGCACCAGATTATCACCGGAGTTCAGGATTTCGTCGCGCAGGTCATCAGGGTGAGTGTCGAATAATGCGTGGCTGAACATCCCGAAGTTAGAATTACCAACCCGTTGCATATCACCCCATCCCGGACTTTGACTGAGCATGTAAAAGTAAACCACGCCCATAAAGTCGGGCAGAACCTCGGTTGCTGTTACTAACCCGTCATGTTCGGCAGGGTCTAGGAAGTGCGGGAACGCGCCGAGAATTTTAGCAAGATCGGTTGCCAGTGAGATGGCTTCTGGAATACAGGTGACGCTGGGCATCAACAAAATCGTACCATTATCAAACAGGTCTGCTACCGCTTCGTCAGTTTTATCTACGCCATTGAATAGATATTTGCTGTTGACGATGGGCTTGGCACAGACGAGATGTGCGTCTTTCGGCAGAAACTTCTTCGCCCATTCCATTGAGGTCTGGCAGAGTACAGAAACGTCAAGTATTACCACACCCTGACGCAAATCCTGTGCCATGAAATCATAGGCATTTTTCACCTCACCGTAGGGCAGGGCGACGATCACAATATCTTTGTTCTTCACTGCAATTTCTGGACGTTGTGCGATGTCATCTATTGCGCCCATTTGTTTGGCGGCTTTACTCGTATCTGCCGTGCTATCGTAGCCAGTAATGGTAAAGTGATGATCTTTGCTATTTGTGTTATAGCGTTTGAGCGCCAACCCGATAGATGCGCCAATTTTGCCTAATCCCAAAATTGCGATATTTACATCAGCCATATGTTTATCCTTTAATGTCTAGTACCGTCTCTGCATCAGTAGTCTAGTTTGCGTCGTCTGCGTCTTTCAATCTTTTTAAAAGTTTCGAATGAGGATGTGAATCCCATTGAGTTAGTGAATCGGCGTGATGGGTAACTAACCAGAGTGTTCGCTCCGATGCGTTTGTTTTCATGACCAGTTCACTACTCCATACAGGATGTCGTTCTGCGACCACACAAGCCCGTTTAAAAGGATTGCGCGGGTCGCCAGTGCTCATCCGACGATAAAGCGAAATCGACCCCGCCCGCATCAACACAGCCAATGTCTTTTGCCAGATCGCCAGCGGGTAACGGATTTTACCGGAATCGTGCAATAAAGCGGCGATAGCAAGATCACGCGGTGTATCTTCGGCTTGCGCCAATACATCGCGCAACACGTTCAAACTGTGGAGTTGTTCACCATGTTTCATCTGCTTGAACAACTCCAGTTGCGCGTCATTAAGATAGGTCTCCGCCAGTTGTAAATCTGCGTCCTGACTAAATGCAAATAATGCCCTCAGACCTTGCCGTATGCGTTGCACCGCCGCCATGAATTTATAGTCCGAGAATCAAGCGGCGGATAGCAATAGTCGGTTCACCAATCAAGATACCTAGAATGGATGGGAAACCCGGAAAATAGCTAAACAAAATCAGCGCGAAGAAAACCATCTGTGTATTGCTTCTGTTTCGTTCCCACTCAACCGCAAGATCGGGCGGGAGTAACGTATAGACAATGTTCCAACCATCCAACGGGGAAAGGGGAAGCAGGTTAAAGATGAATAGCAAAATGTTGAAGGTGACCATCGTTAAAAGGATTTGGCTGATTAACTCAGGAAAATCGAAAACGAGATTCTGAAGACCGATGATCCGAATGAATATCCCGAAAATGATCGCCAACCCTAGATTAGAGAGCGGACCCGCCGCCACCGAAGCGAGATAGCCCCAACGCGGGTTTCGCATCCGATACGGATTCACAGGTGCTTGACCCAACGTGCCGAAACCAATCAGAATAAACATGAAAAAACCGAGTGGGTTGATATGCACACGCGGATCAAGCGTTAAATGCCCCTGTTCAGCGGCGGTGCTATCACCCATCAAAAAGGCGACATAGCAATGAGCAAATTCATGCACTGTCATGCCAACAAGCGCGGCGAGGATTACGCCGATAAGATACTCAATGCTTGGGTTAGAACTAAAAAGTAACAAGGTCACTCTCCGAGTAGGTTAGGTAATCGTAATTTTGCGAATAGAGACAGTATATCACGGTCGTCGGGGCGGGTGAATTGTATTTGGCATAATGCTCATGAAAAATTATGCTATGATTATCCCCGCAAATTTGAGACTGACAATAACATCAAGTTGGGTCTATTACGTATGGAGCAGGGCATTGGCAAAACGGATTCTTTTTTTGATGTCCGATACAGGCGGAGGACATCGTGCGGCGGCAACGGCAATTTCTGCGGCGATGAAACTCAAATATGGTGAGGATGCGATTCAGGAAAAGCTGGTTGATGTCTATCGCCAATGTGCCTTCCCGCTGAATAAAATGCCGGAACTGTATCCATTTCTGGTGAATCGTGCCTCCAAATTTTATGGCTGGAGTTTCCATAGCTCGAATACCCGCCTCGGTACTGCAATTTCGTCCAAGTGGATGTACTACACCAACCGTTCCCGTTTGCGCCGGATGGTACGGGAAAATCCAGCAGACGTGATCGTCAGCGTGCATTCCGTTATTACCCGTCCTTCGATGATGGCGTTCAAATCCTTTCCCTCTCATCCACCATTTTTGACCGTGGTTACCGACCTTGTTTCTACCCATCGTCTCTGGTTTGACCCGCATGTGGAGCGTTGCCTCGTGCCGACCCAGACCGCCTATGATTGCGGGCTAAAACTAGGGCTTTCTCAGACACAATTACGGCTAACAGGGCTTCCGGTACATCCAAAATTTAGCGATTCCCTGTTAGATAAGCACGAAGCGCGAGAGATTCTCGGCTGGAGCCAGGATTTGCCAACCGTCATGATGATCGGCGGTGGTGAAGGTATGGGACCGTTGCTGGCGAATTCTCTGAGGATTAATGATGCTCAATTGCCCTGCCAACTGGTGATTATCGCCGGCAAAAACAAAGACTTAAAAGCGAAGCTTGACGCGCAGGCATGGAATCAGCCAACTCATATCTACGGCTATGTGGATAACATGAAAGAAATGCCGCGCATCATGGCAGGGTCTGATATTCTCGTGACAAAAGCAGGGCCGTCGACGATTTGCGAGGCGTGTATCGCTGGATTACCGATGATCCTCTATGATGCCATTCCGGGGCAGGAAGAAGGTAATGTGGATTTTGTGGTCGATAATAATATTGGCGTTTTCGCACCCGTACCAGAACAATTGGTTGCTGTGCTTGAGAGCTGGCTTTCTGAAGGGAAAGAAGCATTAGACCTTCGCGCCGAACGTGCACGGCAAGTCGCCCGTCCCGATGCTGTGTGGCAAATTGCCGAAGAAATTTGGTCTTACGCACACAAAACCTAAAGTCCATCCGGTGTTGCAAGTTGTTTGCGAAGTTATCGGAATTTCACAGAAAATTCGTTTGCTCCCTTAACCTTTCTCCATTACTATGAACTTAGCATGATAAAATAGATTTTAGTAAGTGCATAAAAACAAAGTGCGTAATCATCCGCTATCCTGTGTATCTTATTTGC
This sequence comes from Aggregatilineales bacterium, assembly GCA_040219275.1. Classification (GTDB taxonomy): domain Bacteria; phylum Chloroflexota; class Anaerolineae; order Aggregatilineales; family Phototrophicaceae; genus JAVJSU01. Next base: position 179,347 of record JAVJSU010000023.1, read on the forward strand.
AAATTCATTTCATTTTATTTGCTTGACTTTATCTAGTTTACGATTGTAATTTCAACACACAAGGAGAAATCTACCTTATGAAAGCAATTATTCTCGCCGCGGGTCAGGGTACTCGTTTGCGACCAGTGACACTGACCATGCCCAAGCCACTTGTGCCTGTTGCCAATAAAGCCTTGATTGTTTATGCGATTGAAACCCTCAAGAACTCCGGCTTAACGGAGATTGGGATTGTGGTTAACAGCATGGATTCACCCATTCCGGCACAGCTCGGCAATGGCTCAAAGTTGGGTGTAAGCCTTGAGTACATTATTCAGGAAGAACAACTCGGTCTAGCACACGCCATCAATTTGTGTCATGAATTTGTCGGTGATGAACCGTTCGCGGTGTTCCTGGGCGATAATATATTTCAGGACAAAATGGAAAAACTCCTGCGCGGTTTCCCGAATTCAAAAGCAGAGGCGGCAATTGCGCTTTATGAAGTACCTGATCCGCAACGATTCGGGATTGCCGTCATTGATGGTACGGAGATCACCCGTGTGGTTGAAAAACCGCAAGATCCGCCGTCAAATCTTGCCATTTGTGGTGTGTATATGTTCCGCAAGTCCATTTTTGAATCAATTGCAAAAATCCGCCCTTCATGGCGTAATGAATTGGAAATTACCGATGCCATTCAGCGGTTGATCGCCGGTGAACATGGCGATGTGAAGATCGAAGCGTATGTGCTTCAGGGCTGGTGGATTGATGCGGGTAAACCGAGCGCTATTATCAACGCCAATCAATTGGTACTGGGCGATTTACCCTATACGCCTTCACCGCCCAATGGTGGGTACATTCGTGGTAATTCCGATGTGTCACATCGTGTAATTCTGGGTACAAAAACCGAAGTGATTGATAGCATCATTCGAGGTCCGGTTATCATCGGCGATAATGTGACCATCAAGAATGCGTATATCGGTCCGTACACCTCAATCGGCGATAATGTGACCATCGAAAACAGCGAGATTGAAGCTAGCATTGTCATGAAAGATTGTGTTCTGCGGGACATTCCGGGACGTATTGACTCCAGCTTGCTGGCAGATGCGACCGTTGTAACCTCATCGGCTTCGCAAGTACCCGCTGTCCATCGCTTCATCTTGGCGGAAAATAGCTACATTCAACTGTAGATTGTTACGGTTGATCTAATCTCAATAAAGCATTCTGAAGGGCATAGCATTCATACGCTGTGTCCTTTTTGTTGCTTGAAAATGGAGCATACCCCATTTGTAAATCACGTCATCATTGCGTTCATTTTCTGCTAACGCTTAAAAAAGCGAGAGTTGCTCTGATTTTCCGCCGGACTTCCGTAAAGGTTTTGGTGGATAAAAACCATGTTCGCGTAGCCAAGTCTCGTCGGGTCCATTCCAGCCGCATTGTTCAAAATCAACCTGTTCTTGCTCGTTAAAGGTCACACCTTCACTTTCTAACAAGGTAACTTGCTTATTCGCGCCCGGTGTGCCTGCTGGTAGGCTGATTGCCCCTTTACTATTGATAACCCTCTGCCACGGAATCCCTTCCTCCGCAGGCGTGTTGTTCATAGCCGTACCGACCCATCGCGCCCGCAAACGGTTATATTCGGGTGGGGTGACTCCTTCCGGCGGCGGGATCATTGACGCAATTTGTCCATAAGTACTCACCTGACCTTCAGGGATTTGTTTGGCAATCAGCCAGACTTGTGCGAAAAATTCTTTGGGATTGGGTGGATTCCACATGACGTTACTCCACTAATTGTATGGCAAATTTGGTGATTGTGCCGATTTTGAAAGTGGACATGGTATACTGCCCGAAATATTTGTTGTAAGCCGTGAGGCGTAGAATGAAATTTTCAAAGACCTTCTTTAAACGATTATTTTTGATCGAACTGGGCATCTTTTCTATTGTGGCTATTGTCGCATATTTGACGAAGATTGACTACGCATCACTGCTTTTTTTATTCGGATTTACGATTATTGTGATGGGTTTCATGGGTAGTTCGCCCGTTGGACGATTGAATCAAATTGGCGGGTTGGGTAGTGATACCATGGAATCGCAGATGATCCGCGATTTTAACGAATCTGATCAGATTAATCGGCTACAAGCAATGATGAGTGATGTTGTGCTTATAGGTATTATCCCACCGATTGTGGGCGTGTTAATCTATCTCGTCTAAACCTGTCACGCCTTGAGTGCGTTTAATAATTCTTGCTGTGTCGGCGCATAATTCCCCACACGCCGCACGACCAATCCGCTGGCGGTATTGGCGAGGATTGCCGCATCTTGATAGTTTGCGCCGCTGATGATGGCTAAGGTCAGCACTGCAATCGCGGTATCGCCCGCGCCGACAGTATCATAAACATCACTGACTGCGGGCGCAGGGCAGTGATAAGTTTCCTCAATAGTTGCCACTGTAGCACCGTCTGCGCCGCGTGTTATGACCATAGCGCCTGTTAGTTTGAGTCGTTCACGTAGGATCTGTGCCGCAGTTGCAAATTCGCTATCGTTATGGAGTGGCTTACGTAGATACTCCTGAGCATCATCCGCATTGCATTTGACCAGCGTAAAACCGGCGTATTTCTCAAGGCTTCCCTGTGCATCTGCGGTCAAGATGTTATTTTTCGCACTTTCACGGATTGCCCCGATGAGAGACTCCGTGAGTAAACCGGCGTGGTAATCTGAAAATAATATGGCATCAACGGATGTAAGCTGTGCGTTGACCTTTTCATAAAGCTGTTTTTCGGTATGGTTGTCTATGTCTTCGCGTGAGAGGGTATCCATGCGGGCGACCTGCTGGGGAAAACGCAAGCCCATCTGTGCCATGACGCGCATTTTTGATGTGGTTGGGCGTGATGGGTCGATAATCACACCGCTGGTATCAATCTGATTTTTCTGCAAGATTTCGGATAGATTTCTACCTGCTTCATCATCTCCGATAACCCCAATTTGTGAGGCAACTCCGCCCATACTAACGATGTTGGTTGCAGGATTTGCCGCACCACCCGGAATCAAACGCCGTGATTCAAATTCTAGCACAGGGATGGGCGCTTCCCGACTCATGCGGGTGGCATTGCCTAAAAGATATTCATCGAGAATCAAGTCCCCGATGATAACAATACGCTTGCCGGAGAAGTTTGGAATAATGTTGGCGAGTTGGGTGTGCATGGGCAATCAGACCGTAGGCTTCACTTTATGCCAAGCGTACCCGAAAGTGAAGAAAAAAAAGAGGGCGATTTAGTCGCCCCGATGTACGGAATGAAAATGGATTTGTCGGTACGATCAGGCGGTTTCTGTTTGGAAAGAGGCGTTGATCGTAGTAGATGGCAAATCGCCGTAGCGTTGTTGTAAGTTATCGCCGATGTTCGAAAGCATCCGTCCCATGCTGGCTAACGTCGGGCTGATTACCCCACGATTTGCTGGGATATTCGTTTGTCCCGATAACAAGTTTGTGGCACGCTGTTGTTCTTGTGCATACTGCATCATGTGTTCGCGACGTAGAGCTTCTAGTTCATAATCATGGTTCTGCATCATGGTTCATCCTCCTGTGTGATCGTTCTTATTGATATATACGCAACATCTGCAAAAACGGTTCAAAATCCATGGAATTGGTATGAGAAGTCATGATTTGGACTTCTCATAACCAAACGATTCGGAGGTGACTCAGAGAGTTTATATTGTGAAGAAGCTATCGTCAGTCGTAAATCCGGCATCACGTAGACGTTGTATGAATTGTGGAACATAGCCCGTTGGGGAGAAGTATCCGGTCATACGTCCGTTCTCCATGCCCGTATCTACAAATTCGAAAATGTCCTGTGTTGTGATGATCCCGCCGTGTGTGCCGGTGACTTCGGCGATTTTTGTGATGCGTCGGCTACCATCACGCAGGCGTTGTTGGCTGACGATCACATTGAGCGCCATGCCGATTTGCTCACGGATTGTCAACAATGGCACATCAATACCTGCCATTGTCATCATGGCTTCAAAGCGACTGAGCGCGTCACGGACATTGGTGGCGTGCATGGTGAACATCGACCCATCGTGTCCGGTATTCATGGCTTGAATAAGATCCATCGCTTCACCACCGCGTACTTCACCAACGATAATGCGTTCCGGGCGCATTTTGAGCGCATTACGAACGAGTTGTTGAACGGTGATTTCTCCGCGACCTTCGATATTGGCAGGACGGGCTTCCATACGAACGACATGCTGATTTTGCAATTGAAGCTCGGTGATCCATTCCGCCACGACGATGCGTTCATCATCGGGGATAAATGATGTTAAGATGTTGAATACTGTCGTTTTACCTGAACCCGTTCCCCCGGCAACCATAAGATTTAGACCTGCTTTTACACAGTGTTTCAGAAAGTCGACCATTTCCTGTGTCCACGAGCCAAACTGGATCAAATCCTGCTCGTTGGGCAGGGAGCGGGAAAATTTGCGTAAGTTCATAACCGTGCCATCCACTGCAATGGGATATAGAACGATATTGACGAGTGTGCCATCCTGGAGGCGAGAATCCACCAGTGGATTGGATTCATTCAGGGCTTGCCCGGTGGGTTCGGCGATTTTGCGAGCAACCTCTTGCAGATGAGCTTCACTGTCGAATTTTGCTTCGGTTTTTTCTAGCTTGCCTCTGCGTTCGACAAAAATTACATCATAGCGATTCACCAAAATTTCCGTAACATGCTCATCTTTCAAGAGCGGTTCGAGTGGTCCTAGATCGAAGTTGGTCATCATTATTACTCCTTGATTATTGTTTGATTTGATCTCATTGTCCGTGAGAATGATATTTGCCATAACGGATTTATAGACGGTGTGTAGCCTGTCTGTTTAGTCAGGATGGTTTTTGCCAGTTATGGTTGAGTGCATAAACTGCCGCCTCGGTGCGGGTACTTACGCCGAGTTTGGAATAGATATTGTCCAGATGAAATTTGACGGTGCGCGGGCTGATGTCTAACTTAAGCGCGATTTCTTTATTGGTCATGCCTTCCGTGAGGCAAATCAATACTTCCATTTCGCGTTCGGTCATGTCGATGGGATCAATCAGTGAAAACTCAATCTGAATGCCAGTCTGTCCCTGTGCATTTGGCGTTCGTGACAATTTACCTGAGAGCGATTCAATATAGGGATTTACGGTGATTTTGCTCATATCAATAGATGGATTACCGTCATGTTCTATGAGATAGGTCAATAAGCCATCGCGTTTGTGAAGCGTGATCGTAAAACGAGTCGCCTGTGCTTGTTTTTGGGCATATTCGACGATTTCCTGCGTGGTGCGGAACAAGACCAATTCGATTTGGGCAGGGAGACGTGTTCTGAGCCTGTCAATCATCAATGCAATGTAAATGCCATACGAGCGTTTCATCTGGAGTGCGAAGGCATCCAACGCAGATTCCAGACCAAGAGAATCGAGAATAGTGGGGTGTAGATTATTTTCAAGATCTAGCGCCTGTTGGAGCGCCTGACGGGCGAGTGATGAGAGAATCGAGACTGCCATGCGTGCATCAGGATTCCGAAGGGTTTGGTCATAAACGCTTGCCTGAGAGAGCAATAAATTCAACTGGTTTATCACTGTTTCCTGTAAAGCGCGTGCCATTGCCCGTCGTTCAGCTTCGAGGCTCTGTTGAAAGGCAGATTGTTGACGCAGGTCGTCCATGAGATTGGTCTCGTTATGGCTTGTGTTGTATGAATTGTCGCATAAGTGTGCATAACGGGGAAACGTGCCGATGGTGGGCAATACCCTGCCTATGTGGACAGGGTGCCCAAAGTTGATTTATGCGTTATCTGCACGTAATTGGGTGCGGACTTGCATCAAAATGATACCGAGTTTGTTTTGACCTGAGCCGTCTTTGCCGGAACCCCAATAATAGTCACCGGGGGCATTTTCCACGAGTTCAGCATCGCCGGTATTCAGCAACATTTCCCGAATGTCGGCGTGAGTCTGGAACTTTTTCAGTACTGCGTGGAACATGATTTCGTCTTTGATTTGTTCCCAATCCGGGCGTAAGGGGAGGTCTCGTTTGCGTCCAATACTGGCGGCTTTTTTTGGTGTTTCTGCCCGACGAACGTTTTCTTCGTGGGGTGTGCCGGCGAATTTCTGTGCCTGAAAATAATGCTCGGAGGTTTTCCAGTATTTGCCGTCTAGTTCAAAGCCATGACGGGAGAAATTGGAGAAACAGCCATATTCGTCAGTTGTGGTGTAGAAGTAGATTGTTTTCATGATGTGTTTTTACTCATCAACACCTTAAGTACAAATCTTGGTAGGCGCATCATGCGTTTGATTCGCCAAGGTTGCAGGTAGAGGCGGTAGAGCCATTCGATGCCGAGGTTACGCATCCACAGCGGCGCACGGGGGACGACTCCGGCGATGAAATCTAACGAGCCACCCACACCCATCGCCATGCTGACCTGTAGGCGTGGGGTGTTGCGGGCGATCCATTTGTCCTGTTCAGGTGAGCCGTATGCGACGAAGAGAATATCCGCGCCACTGGCATTGATTCTCTGAACGATAGCATCTTCATCTTCGGGGGCGGGACTGCCGCTAAATGTGCCGACGATATCAAGATCAGGATATTTTGAGCGTAAGATATTCGCTGATTGCTCCGCGATGCCTTCACCCGCGCCGAGAAAGAAGAGTTTCCAGCCCATTTGCGCCGCCCGTTCAGCGATAATAGGCACACCATCCGAGCCAGTGACGCGTTCCGGCAAGGGTGTTCCCTGACGTTTCGCCGCCCAGAGCAGGCCGACTCCATCGGGGACACACAAATCTGCCCGTTGTAAAATATTGCGAAAATTAACGTCGTGCTGTGCGACCATCATGAATTCTGGATTGGTCGTACAAACGTGATAGAGGCGTTCACCGGATTTCACCCATTCGTCGATGAGATCAAGCCATTGTGTGTAGGTGATGGAATCGACGGGCAAGCCAAGCACTTGAATGCGGGTGTGGGTGCTTGTGATCGTGCGGGCTGGTGGTGGCGTTTGGTCGATTATTTGCCCATTCAGTAATTTTTCTGCGGTTGTGATGACATTTTCAGGTGTGACCATCCGCATACATGTGCGAGCGGCACAGCCTTCTCGTAAGCCCACACCATGCCCGACATAACTACATGGGCTACATTCGGGGGCGCTCCGCACGACGATGATTTTGCCATCCGGTGCATACGGTGACCATGCGTGATGATTGCTCGGTCCGAAAATGGCGATGACGGGCGTGCTGGTTGCGGCGGCGATGTGCATGACTCCGCTATCTGTACCGATGTAGAGATCAGATTTGTCGATTACATCAGTGAGTTCGGCAAGTGTTGTTTTTCCGGTGAGGTCAACTGGCGTTACTGTCATCGCAGATTTTACTGCGGCGGCATCATCCCCTGTGCCACCCACGAGGATGATCTGGGCGTTGTGGTTTTCTGCTAAGCTGTCCGCGACACGGGCGAATTTTTCCGGCTCCCAACGACGGGCGAGGCTATAGCCACCACTTCCGGCATGGATGACGACGCGAATGCCATCATGATCTGGAATCGGGTAATTTGATTGGGCGACTTTTTGTGAGCGTGGGGAGGGATTTGCACCGAGCAATGCGACCAATTCCAGCCAATAGTCCGCTTGATGTTTCGCGCCGTAGCCTGCGTCGGGGATGGATTGGGTGAGAAACCAACCGTTGCCGTTGTTGATGCCATATCGTTGTTTTGCGCTACTTGCAAGCGCGATCATGGCGAATTTGAGTGTTCCGAGTTTGAGCGTGAAATGGTGGAAATAGATGATCGTGTCGTAGTTGTCACGGCGTAGTGCAAAAAGGCGGGTTAGGTTCGCGGGTTTGAAGAAAGCAATGGAACTGTTGAAGCTCTGACGATCAAAGGTGATGATTTTATCGACTAGTCCGGTGTTGTGGAGGATGGGCGCGGCGTGGGCAGTCGTGAGCAGGGTGAGATGCGCGTCGGGAAGTTCTTCGCGCAGAGCCTGAATTGCGGGTGTCGTTGTGACGAGATCGCCAATATCGGCGAGTTGAACGAGTAGAATATGGCGCGTCATGCTTTTTGTGCCGTCACGATGGGCTGGTAGTAACCGCTGGTTTCCGGCATGTGCCATTGCACATCTTCAAATCCGGCTTGGGTTAAGAATGGTGTGATTTCGGCGCGTTGCAATGCGCGATATTTGGTTTGATAGTGATGGGTTGTCCAGTTGTCTTTGCCGGAAACAATGAATTGATTGAGTACATAAATTGGACTATCACCCTGCCAATCCCACACCTGAAATCTGATGCGACGGTTTCCGTCTACGTTATCTAAGACGGTGATTGGCGTGGTATGTGGTCGGGCTTTGAGAAGCTCATCATAATCGCGGATACTGATTAGCAATAAGCCACCGGATTTTACTTTGGAAAATAGATTTTGCGCCGCTAGTGCTAGGTCGTCTTCTGTGAGCAGATGGGGCAGGGCGTTATCACAGGAGAGGACAACATCAAATTTGCCATCCACATCATCTGTGAGTGACCGGAAATCCGCCACGCCAAAGGTCATGTTTAAACCTAATGCTGATGCCTCTTTCTGGGCGCGTTCAACGGAAAGCGGGCTGATGTCGGTAGCGTGAACGGTGTAACCCTGTAATGCCAATCCAATTGCCTGCGTGCCGATGCCACAGGAGCAATCATAGAGGGTTAAGTCCGGCGCTTGGGGGCGAATTTGCGCGATGAAATCGTGCAGAATCTGACCCTGTTGGCGCAGTCCGGCTTGCCAATCTTTGAAAATCAGGTGGTAGTCATCCGCGAGTTGATCGTAAAATGAAAGTACTGACATAGATTAATAACCACGATTATTGATGCCAATTTCCCGTTATGATAACGAACCTTATGTGAAATGGTAGGGCGAGGCGATTTGTATCCATGGGTAAACAATGGAATTCTTAGAGCGACTATTCAGGTTTCTGAAAACTATAAATTTCGGAAACTGTTGCAAACCTTGATGATTCTATCTGGTTTTTTCTATTACACTGAAACCATAAACAAACTGTTTAAGCCATTACGAAGGTATGAAATTATGGATCGTTACTATTTTGCTTATGGTAGCAATATGACATTATGGGTGATGTCGGAGTTATGCCCTGAGCATGGCGTTGTTGGTGCGGCGATGTTGAGCGATCATAGATTGGATTTTCGCCGGTATTCGTCCGGTTGGCGGGGCGGAGTTTCTGATATTGTGTACTCCGAAGGTGATGTGGTGTGGGGCGTGTTGTATCGCATCGGTGATGTGTGCCACGATGCGCTGGATGCAAAGGAAAGTTATGGCGTGGGATATACGTCAACGGGCGTGGATGTGATTTTGCAGGATGGATCGCATGTGCATACCATCACCTATACGATCATTGATAAATCCCCGGAGACAATTTTGCCATCAAAATATTATTTGGATACGATACTAGAGGGCGCAAAAGAGATGAAGCTCCCCGCGCATTACATCAAGTTTCTGAAAACAATCCCCGTGAATCGAAGTCTTTAAACTGCTTTCATAGCGCATAATACAAAAATAAAAGTCGGCAATGTCCGGCTTTTTTGTTGTGTGGAGTTTTTGCGCTATAGTTGCCTTGTAAAATTTTTTTGAGCGATGCGAAAGGATTACAATGAGCGATGAGACGGTGAAAAATACTGAAGATAAGCCAGACGAAAAGAAGGTCACCGAGCAAGAGCCGATTGTTAAACAACATGAGCTTGAACTGGGCAAGAAGACGCTGAAATACACCACGACGACTGGCATGATGCCGCTAAAAAATGCCGGGACGGGGGAGATTGAGGCGCAGATTTTTTACATGGCGTATACACTTGATCACGTCGAGGATGTAGGGCAACGGCCGTTGATTTTTGTGTTTAACGGCGGACCGGGGTCTGCGTCGATCTGGTTGCATCTGGGGGCGGTGGGTCCGTATCGTGTGAAGATGCACGATGAAGGGTGGATGCCGGAACCGCCGTATCGTTTGATCCCGAATGAGGACACATGGCTGGATAAAGCTGATCTGGTGTTTATTGATCCGGTGGGGACGGGCTATAGCCGTGCCGTTAAAACCGACGACAACAAGAAATACTGGAGTCTGCAAGCGGATCTGGATTCTGTTGGCGAGTTTATCCGCCTGTATTTGACGCGGAACAAACGCTGGACATCGCCGCTGTATCTGGCGGGCGAGAGCTACGGGACGACGCGGGCGAGTGGTTTGGCGGGGCATCTGCTGGATGGTGGACGCGGGATCGCCTTTAACGGGTTGGTTCTGATTTCTACGGTGATGAGTTTTCAGACGATTTTGTTCGCGCGGGGGAATGATCTGCCGTTTAATGTGTATATCCCGACCTATGCGGCGACGGCATGGTATCACGGGAAGCTGGCGGATGATCTGCAAAAGAAGCCGCTCCGCGAATTCTTGGACGAAGTTGAGGCGTGGACGGAAAGTGAGTATACGCTGGCGCTGATGAAGGGCGATAAGCTGGGCGCAGATGAGCGCGAAACGATTGCGACCACACTCTCACATTATACTGGAATAGACAAAACATATATTGATCGTGCGGATTTGCGGATTCACATTATGCGCTTCTGCCGTGAATTGTTGCGCGACGATAACCGCTCGGTGGGGCGTTTGGACAGCCGTTTTAAGGGTATTTCCGGTCAGGCGATTGCGGAATTCCCCGAATTTGACCCGTCGATGATCGCCATTATGCCCCCGTATACCGCCATGTTTTATGATTACGTGCGGGATGAACTGGGCTATGAGACGGATTTGAATTATGAGGTGTTGAGCTTCAATGTGAATCAAGGCTGGGAGTGGGATCGTGGTGCTTTTGCGGATACGAGTGAACGTCTGCGGAGCGGTTTCGCTAAGAATCCATTCATGCGGGTGTTTGTGGCGCAGGGATATTATGATCTGGCGACACCGCACTTCGCCGCTGAATACACGTTTAACCATATGGGCTTAGACGCCGAAGTGCGCGACAACATCAAATTCCATTATTACGAAGCGGGGCACATGCTGTATCTGGATGTGACCTGTCTGGCACAACTCAAAACAGATGTGGATGCGTTTTTGGGGTAGGGATGGTTGATTAGAAGTTTAAGCGCCGGATAGTTATTTTCTGGCGCTTTTTTTATCTGAATTTTTGGCGCGTTGCGTGGTGACTGCCGATTCGACGATTCTCAGATAATTTCTGTGTCGTCTGCTATACCACGCAAACAGATAGGCAAAGAATACGCCTGCGACGATCAGTGGGATGGCGGTGCTAATAAGTTGCGTGTCTCTGGTTAGCATAGCGAGTAGAAACATGCCGAACCCGATGATGAGTAATGGCGCAATGACAAACAGCAAAATGAACGTGAGCGCACAGCCCGGTCTGATGATGCGTCCATCAACTAATGAGCCATTGCCGAGTGTGGTGATATGACCCTCGATTTGAACCCCGATGGGGCTGTACTCCATGATGTGGAAGTAAAAAGCGCCTGCGTCTCGCGCTTCGACAATCACCTGCAACCTGTAGGGAGATGCTTCAAACTGAGTTTTCAGGTCGTGGACACATCTTTCAGGTGAGAATGGCGACCTGAAATCAAACTGAAGATGTGTGTTGAGATCGGCGATTTTTTTGTCCACCCACGATGGATGGTCGTTCGATGAGTTCACGTAAGCTGTTGGCTAACCCCGCACCTTGTTATGAATCACCTGTGTTTCGTCGCTCAGGCTGATGAGCCACTCACCGAGGGCTTTGACGGCGAGATGTGCGCCGGCAGTGGGGCGCGGATTGCCTAGTGCGCTGAGTTTGAGGGTGTATTGGTCATCTGTGCCTTCTTTGCGGATGTAGAGCAGGGCGATCAACTGGTCGATGGTTGGCTCATGGACGAATACCTCGAACAGCACCGCTTTGTCGCCGAGATACGCGTGCATCAATTTGACGTGCGTATCACCGTCGGAATGTTCGGATTGGCGGAATTGTTCGACTATCGCCTCAAATGAGACGGGCGTTTGCAGGACAATGTGTGGCATCTCTAATTCCTTTATGATTGGAAGGGGTGGCACGGGTGAGTCGTTGCGTTGATAGGCGAAATAATAACATTCGCGTCCTTCTTCTCTAGCGCGGCGTTCATATTTGGTGACGACACGATCTTGTATTTCGTTAACCCACGCGCCGTCAAGCAAATTGGTTAATCCGGCAGTTTGTGAGAGGAGTTCGTCGCTCATCTCTGCATAGGCGATGATGTCGGTTGCAAGAAATAATTTCCCGCCGGGGACGAGGCGGCTGACCATTGCAGAGAGCGTGTCCGGTTGCATCAAGCGCCGTGCTGAATGACGTTCCTTGAACCAGGGATCGGGGAAGTTGATGTGGATTTCCGTCAGACTTTGTGGCTCGAATAGATGGTTGAGTGCGGTTTCTGCGCGGGAAAAGACCACACGCACGTTGTCCCATCCGTCACGCACAATGGCTCTTTCCACCTTACCGAGACAAAAGCTGTTGATCTCTATACCGACGATGTTCTTGTCGGGATGTTTTTCGTGTAAATAACCTAAGAAATGCCCTAAGCCGAAGCCGATTTCGAGAATTAGGGGCGCTGATCTGCCGAAAAGTGCATCCCAATCGGTTGACCATGCCATGTGATGACTATTCAGATTAGGGTGGGGATTGTTCAGTTTAGTTTGGTTCACTATGGGTTGATTCGTCATAATCGGTTATTGATCCTATTTTCGTGCGCGACAACTATACTGATAGTCGTTAGTGTGGACAAGCGTTAGATTTGGGTATTATTAGCGGTGGGAAGTAAAAGTTGGATTATGTAGAGTGGGGACTCTGAATGGATGGCGTAGCTTCGATACTGGACGACAAACATTTTGCAAAGGTGGAAGACCTCTGGGAAGAATTTAAGGAAAAGTTTGGTGTGCATGGCATTGCGAAGACTCCGGTGCCACACTTTTCTTATCATGTGGCAAAAAGTTACGATCGCGAACATCTTGAGAAGTTTTTCCGGCGGATGGTTAAAGAAATTGAGCCGTTTACGGTGACGACCAATGGACTTGGTATTTTTACGGGAGCGGAATTTCCGGTGTTGTATATTCCGGTGATTCGTAATTATGAGTTGACCACATTTCATAATCGAATGTGGCAGGCAGTGAGCGAATGGGCGCAAGATACCTCAGCGTATTATCATCCTGATAATTGGCGACCTCATATAACACTGACGCACCATGATGTGAGTCATGAATTGTTGCCGGAGGTGGTGGGTCTGCTGAGTAAACGGTCATTTAACTGGAAAATTCGGGTGGAAAATATCGCGCTGATCTCCGGTGGGGATGATGTTCACAACGTAAAGTTCAAAATTCCGTTATAAATCCTGTGTTTAGACGTTATAATAATGGCACGCTGTACTTGTAACGGATTTGCTGAGTAAGGGGGCGGGTTATGCCTAGTGAACCATCGTCGCGCAATGTGGTTATTGCTTTTGTGATTGTGACTGTTGCCATTGCGATTGGTGCGGTTTTGTTGATTAGTACACGCCCTGATGCAGTGCAAATTACGATCAATCCACCTGTTCCCACCGTAACACCCGCGCCATCAGAAACCCCTGCGCCGATTCAGGTGTACATCACGGGCGAGGTGGAAAATCCGCAAATTACGGTCGAATTACCTTTTGAGAGCCGTGTACAGGCGGCGATTGATGCGGCGGGTGGCTTTACTGAGAATGCCGATCTTGACCGTGTGAATGTTGTAGGTGTGCTCCGCGATGGCGATCAGATTCATGTGCCGGCGCTTCAAGACGACTCTGTGCCTGTTTCTGTAGCAACTCCTTCCGGTGGTGGCGTGATTAATGTAAACACCGCATCGTTGGAAGAACTTCAAAATTTGCCGGGTGTTGGTCCGGCATTGGCGGAACGCATTATTGACCATCGACAAGAATTCGGTCCGTTTGAGACGATTGACGATCTTGATGATGTTAGTGGCATTGGACCTTCTTTGCTGGAAGGTTTCGCCGGATTGATCGAATTTTAGCCGATGCGTTTACCGCTACGCGTGTCAAAATAGAGCGCTTCTTCTGGTTGTAGATCGCAGTAAATTGTTGTTCCGATCTCGATCTCCGTTTCTAATGGCAGGGCGAGTTGCCAGCGATCTTTACTAAGCCACACACTGACCAATTGATAGCGTTCTGCTAAAAATGGAATGACTTCTTCGACGACTCCGGCGACACCGTCCGGTTTGAGGTGCATAAATTGTGGGCGAATCCCCATCGTGACGCGTGTGCCGTTGTCGAGATCACTCCGCACCGCATAACCGCCAAAATTATCCCCGTGCCATACACCATCTTCGACTTTGCCATGAAATAAATTGATGGCTGGTGTGCCGATGAATGTCGCCACAAACAGATTCACCGGGCTATCGTAGAGTTGCTGATACGTGCCGATTTGCTCGAACTTACCCGCGTTCATGACGGCGATGCGATGGGCGAGGGAGACGGCTTCGGTTTGATCGTGCGTGACGTAAACTGTGCTGATGGGGAATTTATTCAGCAGGCGTTTGAGTTCAATGCGGGCTTCTGTGCGGAGTTTGGCATCCAGATTGGCGAAGGGTTCGTCAAATAGCAGGACGCGCCAATCACGCGTGAGGGCGCGGGCGATGGAGACACGTTGTTGCTCCCCGCCAGAAAGTTGGCGCGGGCGGCGATCTAGCAATTTTTCCAAGCCGATTCCTGTGATGTTGGCGATGTCTCTCACGCGTTGCGGAACTTCGGCATCACGTTTGCGTAAATTCATGTAAAAGCCGACAGAACGGCGTGTTTCCCAATGTGGGACGAGCGCACCTTCCTGAAAGACCATGCCGATGCCGCGATCTTGCAGGGGAATGTCTTCTAGCGGGACGTTGTCATAATAGACTGTGCCACTATCCGGTTTGATTAACCCTGCGATGACCCGCAACAGGGTGGATTTGCCACAGCCAGACGGTCCGAGGATTGCCATAACGTCGCCTGCGGGGAGCTTGAAGGAAATATCATCAACGGCGGTGATGGCGTTCACATCCGAGAAGTCGTTACGTTTAAATTGTTTGCTGATGTGTTCTAAGGTAATACTTGTCATGAGATTGCCTTTTTAAGCGCTTTGATCGCTTTTTGAGTAATTTTATCCTGTGGGAGCTGTTCAAGACACTGCAATAATACCAATTCGCAACTACGTTGATCGTCTTTCGCGTTGCAGGTGAGCACCGGAACTGATGGGTCTAATTCGAGAATCGCGTGAAGCATCTCGGCGGGCATTGTGGGGGAGTCTTGGCGTTCATTCATCGCTACCACAAAGGGAATTTGACGCTCCTGTGTGGTTTCGATTGCGGGTGGTATGTCCCTAAATGATTCGTTTGGTCTAGTAATTGCCTTTGATAAATCCACTAAGATGATACTTCCACAACGGTTTCTATTTTCTGCTGAGAACATCTGCTCAATGGGTGGCATCTTCAGAGAGCTAGGGTTACCAAAAAAGTAAAGATAGATTTGTTCTTCGTCCTGTATAAATGTTTTGCGTCCGAAATCTAAAACTGCATTGAACGGATATTGGGATGAGGGTTGCCATGGGACAATTCCAATTTCGCTAAAATTACTTATAAATTGTGTTTTTCCTGCAAAAAAGTGACCCTGCACCAAGATTGGGATGAAGTCTAAATCGTTCTTCTGAGTTGGTTTTGTGAATAGTCGCTTAAACATTTCTGGAAACATGATTGGATGTCATCACACAGTCTAATTTAAATTTCTAACAAATCGCTTGACACAATTCGGGAAAAGGGTTATTGTTCCCGACAGGTGTTTAACTATTGATATTGTAACCATGAAACACGTCAGTTTGTCCAATTTGTGCCTAAATGGCATGATGACTACCACAACTATGACTATGCCGCACCAAATCCGGTGGGGAGATTTTCGCTTACGGTAGTTAGACTGACAGAATTTAGTCACTACAAGCGTGTGGAAATCTCCCACACGCTTTTTTATTGTCCCGGTACGGGTATGAGGAGCAAGCCACGATGGGCAAAACGATCACGATGAAATTTGGCGGTACGTCCGTTGGCAGTGTGGATGCGATCAAGAATTTGATCCATATTATTCAACGTGAACATGCGATTGGAAACGCGGTGGTGGTGGTGGTTTCGGCGATGTCTGGTGTAACGGATTCGTTGATTAAGTCGGTACAACTGGCGACGGGTGGCGATAAGTGGGGATATTTGAGCCTCTCACAGGATATTCGGGATCGTCACGAATACGCTATTAATCAATTAATTCCGCCGGGACATGAGCGCGATCAGACGTTACTGGCGATCAATAAATTGCTGGATAGCCACGTTGAATTGTGCAATGCGATCAATATTCTGGGTGAGGCAACCCCGCGTATTATTGACGCGATCATTTCGTTTGGGGAGCGTCTGAGTAGTGTGCAGATTGCGGCATTTTTGCGCCAACAGGATGTACAGGCACAGGCAATTGATGCGGGTAAGCTGATTTTGACGGACGAGACCTATCAGAATGCCCAACCGATCTGGGATGAGACGGAAAAACGCATCGAACGCGGGCTGTTTCCGTTGCTGAATGAAGGGGTTGTGCCGGTCATAACGGGCTTTATCGGTGCGACTGTGGAAGGTAATTACACGACATTGGGGCGCGGTGGCAGTGATTATAGCGCGGCGATCTTCGCGGCATATGCTAAGAGCGACGAATTTATCATCTGGACGGACGTTGATGGGGTGATGACCACCGATCCACGTATTGATAGGCGGGCGCGGGTGCTCCCGTATGTAAGTTATCAGGAAGTGGGGGAATTAGCATATTATGGCGCGAAAGTGTTGCACCCGAAGACTGTTCAGCCGATTATCAATCTGGGCATCCCGATGTGGGTACGGAACACCTTTAATCCTGATTATCCCGGCACGAAAATCGGGCATGAATCGCATGAAAGCCTGACGGTGATTAAGGCGGTGACGGCGATCCGTAATGTGAGTATGTTGACCGTGAGTGGTAAGGGTATGCTGGGTGTACCGGGGATTGCTGGACGGACATTTTTATCTGCGTCACTGGCACAGGCGAATATTTTGATGATTTCCCAGTCGTCATCAGAGCAGAGTTTTTGCTTTACAGTGATGGATAACGTTGCTGAAGCGGTCAAGGTTTCTGTGGAGCAGGAACTCCGGCAGGAAATTTTGCGTCAGAATGTAGATGGAATCGATATTGAGGATGACATTGTGATTATTACGGCGGTTGGCGCGGGGATGCGTGGCATTCCGGGCGTGGCGGGGCGCATCTTCACGACGATGGGCGATAATCGGATCAATGTGCTGGCGATTGCACAGGGATCGTCAGAGTGTAGTATTTCGTTTGTGGTCGCTGAAAATGATATGGAACGCACGGTGAAGGTGCTTCATAGCCTC
The DNA here is from genome assembly GCA_040219275.1 of Aggregatilineales bacterium. Taxonomy (GTDB): domain Bacteria; phylum Chloroflexota; class Anaerolineae; order Aggregatilineales; family Phototrophicaceae; genus JAVJSU01. Next base: position 196,769 of record JAVJSU010000023.1, read on the forward strand.
GCGTTAGAGACGGTGGAAGTATAGGCAAACCGCCAAGACGCAAAGATCGCCAAGAAAGAAAATTGGGGTGTAAGTTTACAGCCGTCGGATTGTGTCGACGGCTGTTTTTATTACAGAAGTTCGAGGATTTCTGCGGTGTTGGTGGTGGGGTCTACACCAAACGCAGAATATGTCACGATGCCGTTCTCGTCGATGATAAATGTGGAACGACGAAGCCCGGTATATTCAACATCTTTGCCATTGTAATTCACTTTATGATCGCCCCAGATGCCATACAGATCAGCAAGCCAATGATCGGGGTCGGCGAGCAGGGTGAAAGGCAGATTGTATTTCTGCTTAAAGTCCATTTGTTCCTGCGGGGTATCGATGCTTGCACCAAGCACAACCACACCTTTTTCTTCAAACTTGCTGTAATTATCCCGGAAGGCGCAGGCTTGTTTAGTACAGCCGGGTGTGTCTGCTTTCGGATAGAAGTAGAGTATCAATTGTTTACCGTGATAATCTGAGAGTTTTACCATGTCGCCTTTTTCATTGGCGATTTCAAAATCCGGTGCGGTATCACCGACCTGTGGCATTGTCATCTGTAAGTTTCTCCTAAAAGATGGTTGACAGGGGGTAAATTTGTTATAACAATGTGATGTTATATCATTAAGAATCACTTGTCAATTTACTGTTTAAACATAGTTTTAGGGTGCGTGCATCATGGCTGGCGATGACTTACAACAAAATTATCAGGGTGTTTTTGATGGTCGGCTGGGATTTGGCAAAAAATCGGCTGTGCTGGTGATTGATTTCATCAATGCGTACACAACAGAGGGGTCTGCCTTATATGCCGCTCCGGTGGTTGGTGCGGTGGAGGAAGCGGGGGAGTTGATTGCGCTAGCCCGTGAAAAGCGAGTTCCGGTGATTTATACCAGAGTCCTCTATAACAAAAATGGCTTGGATGGCGGGATTTTCGTGCAGAAAGTGCCGGTGTTGCTGAAGATGGTCGAAGGCGAACCACTGGCGGAAATTGTGCCGTCGTTGACCCCGCAGGCGCAGGATGTCGTCATCGTCAAGCAATATGCGAGCGCCTTTTTCGGCACTTCACTTTCCGCGATGCTCACGAGTATGGGGGTGGATACGATTATCCTCACTGGGTGCTCGACAAGCGGTTGCATCCGTGCGTCGGCGGTGGATGGAATGCAATATGGTTTTCGGGTGATCGTTCCGCGAGAGTGCGTTGGGGATCGTCATGCCGCACCGCATGAGGCGAATCTCTTTGATATTGATAGTAAGTATGGGGATGTGGTCAGTAAAGATGTGGTTATGCAGTATTTGAGGAAGTTAGAAGTTAGAAGTAAGAAGTTAGAAGTTGGAAGTAAGGAGTTCAGGCAGAATGCAAGATTTTAAGCAACTTTTAGTGTGGCAAAAATCGCATCAGTTGATATTAGAAGTCTATCAAAAAACGCGTGCTTTCCCGCAATCTGAGCAGTATGGTCTCACAAGTCAGTTACGGCGTGCCTGTGCTTCTATTCCAACTAATATCGCTGAAGGCAGTGGTCGAAAGAGTAATCAAGACTTTAATCGCTTCTTACAAATTTCGTTTGGATCAGCAAAAGAAACCGAATACTTACTTCTTTTCGCACATGATCTAGCGTATCTATCAGATGATGATTATCCGTCATTAAATGAAAAAATAATCGAAGTTGAAAAGACTCTGGTTGGGTTGATGGGCAAGTTAGCATGAATTTCTAACTACAAACTTCACACTTCCAACTACGAAACATAAGGAGTGCAACAACGTGAAACCCCTCAATGGGATACGAATGCTTGATTTAACACATATGCTCAGTGGACCGTACGCAGGGATGATTCTGGCGGATTTGGGCGCAGAGGCGATAAAAATCGAACCGCCGGGGACGGGTGAAGGCACACGCCGTCTGCTGGCAAAAGACCCTAAAAATAGCATTGACGGTATGGGCGCGTATTTTTTGACGCTCAACCGCAACAAAAAGAGCGTCACGCTGAATTTGAAAAGTGAAGAAGGTAAGGCGTTATTTTTTGAACTCGTGCAATCGGCTGATATTGTGCTCAATAATTTTAGTGCAGGGGTGATGGATAAGCTGGGCATTAGCTTTAAGCATCTGTCAAAAATCAACCCGCGCATTGTCACCTGTAGCGTGACGGGCTTTGGCGAAACAGGACCGGGTAAAAATCGTCCGGCGTTTGATATGGTAGCTCAGGCGATGGGCGGTGGCATGAGCATCACCGGACAGCCGGAAAACGCGCCAACCCGTGCGGGGATCCCGATTGGTGATCTGGGCGGTGGCTTGATGGGCGTAATTGGCGTGCTGGCGGCGCTGGTCGCACGTGAGCAAACGGGGCGCGGTCAGCATGTGGATATTTCTATGCTGGATGCACAGATTAGCCTGCTCAATTATATGGCGACAATGTACGCACTATCCGGCGATATTCCTGAAAAGCTCGGCAACGCGCATTTTGTGCATGTGCCGTATAACACATTTCCGTGTAGTGATGGCTATATCATCATTGCTGTGATTACGGATAACTTCTGGGTGAGTTTGATGGAGATTGTTGATCTGCCGGAACTGAATACCGCGGAAAATTTGGGTCAGCCTGGGCGCTGGAAGAATCAGGTAGAGATTAATCAACGGTTGAGCGAGGTTTTGCAAACAGATACACAGGCGAATTGGCTGGCGAAATTGGAAGCGGCGCGGATTCCATGTGCGCCGGTGAATGATCTGGCGCAAGCGTTGAGCGCGGATCAGGTGTTGGCGCGGCAGATGGTGGTTGAGGTGGCGCATCCGAATGGGCAAACGGTCAAAATGCCGGGGAATCCGATCAAAATGTCGGATACGCACGAGGAAAGTTTTTCGCCGCCGCCTTTGCTTGGGCAACATACAGACGAGGTGCTAAAGACTGTGCTCAATAAAAGCGATGCAGAAATCGCACAATTGCGTGAATTAGGGGCGATCTAATGGGCGAACGGGTACGGATTGTTGAAGTTGGTCCACGTGATGGACTGCAAAATGAGAAAGTAGAGATCACGACCGCGCAAAAGCTCCGCATGATTGATCTGCTGGTAGACGCGGGGTTGGATACGATTGAATTGACGAGTTTCGTCAGCCCGAAAGCCGTGCCGATGATGGCAGACGCGGCGGGGATCATGCAAACGACCCGCCAGAAATACCCTGATGTGCGCTCGATGGGGTTGATCTTTAACGAACGCGGTTATGATCGTGCGCGGGAAGCAGGATGCAATCGTATTGCACTGGTGTTGATCGTTAGTGATGCACTCAGCCGGAGCAACAGTGGTAAAACCGCCGATGAGTGGATTGAAAATTATAAGGTGATTATCCAACGCGCACATGTGGACGGTGTGTGGGTTCGCGTGTATCTGGCTTCTGCGTGGGTGTGCAACATGGAAGGGGAAATCCCGCCGGAAAAAGTCTTTAAATATGGCGATATGGTGTGGGAATTGGGCGTAGATGAACTGTGCCCGACGGACCCGATTGGTCATGCTCATCCGTTGCAGGTTGGTCATTTGATGGAACAACTCGGCAAACGCTATGACATAAATAAGCTGGCGGTGCATCTGCATGATACACAGGCGCTTGGACTCGCGAATGCGTATGCGGCGTTGCAGGCTGGCGTTCGGATTATCGATTCGAGCACGGGGGGCGTGGGTGGTTGTCCGTTTGCTCCGGGCGCGGCAGGTAATTTAGCGACGGAAGACCTCGTCTTAATGTTGCACAAGATGGGTTTTGAAACCGGTGTTGATCTCAAAAAATTGTGGCATGTCGTTGAGTATATGCGCCCCATCTTGAGCCGTTCGATTGGTGGACGCATCGAACAATGGTGGAACAGTCAGAAAATTCAGGAGCAATAATGAGTCAATTTGATGTCTTTGAGGATCACGATTATTTGAGCATAAAGACGTTTCGTGCGAATGATGAGGGTGTGCCGACTGCGGTCTGGTTTTATAAAGATGGCGAAAATATCTACATCACGACAGGCATGGCAAGCGGTAAGGTGAAGCGCATCGGTGGCAATGAACATGTAGAAGTCGCGCCGTGTGATGTTCGTGGCGGATTGCTCGGTGAGTTCGTAGTGGCGACCGCGGAAATTTTGCAAGCGCCTGAAGATCGCGCTCATGCACATGATCTGCTTGCCAAAAAATATGGGCATACTGAGATGTGGTCACAATCATTGAATGACGCGCAAGACCCTGCACGGGCATATCTGCGGGTTGTCCCGCGCTAAAACGGGTTGGTTAGCCTGCCGGAGAATGATGACACGACAGGCTAACGATCTTATCTGTGGGCTTCGCGTTGATCCTGTTTTTCTGTGTGCGGCGGAATAGATAGAATCAACAGGGTGAAGGTGAGCAGAATGCCAATCGCGCAGACATTCGGTAGTTCTATTGTCTCGATTTGGTCACTACGGAAAATTAGGTAGAGCACTACCCCGAATGACGATGTGCCAACAATTAAAAACCGTTTTCTCCATGCAAGGATACACAGCGTAACAAACAGCATTCCCCCGATAATGGTTAGAATTTCCATCAAAATTAACCCTTAATCTCGTCTCAATATAGCGTAATCTGTCGGTGATTTGTCCAACCCCCTAATGATTGGGGGACACACCGAATTCAAAATATGCTGGGTGATTGGTTATTTACGAGATGATGAGTATCCTTTAAACTCAACTTGTGTAAAATATCACGAGTGAGTAGTGATGACGAAAAGACGACTATTTATTGCTGTGGCGGTACTTGTTCTGGTTGCGCTGGCTGGCGGGGTGATTTTCTTTTTGCTTCAAGATGTGCCAGACGTTACCGAGGCAGACGTTTCTACTGCCTGTGTGCAATCAGACACTGCTGAAGCGTGCGTCCAATTCCCGACGATTAGCGGCGATAATTTGCTCGGTCAAGCGGTGACGTATCCAGCGGATTTTAGCGGGGATACCGTGCTGGCAGTTGTGCCATTTGACCGTGACCAGCAGGTTGTGGCAAATACATGGTTGCCCTTCGTGCAAGAAATCGCAGGGGAGTATCCCGAATTTGCGTATTACAATATTCCGGTTTTCCCTGATATTGAATCCGGTTTTCGGGTATTGGCGCGGGCGGGGTTGATTCTGGTGATTCAGGACGAACATCTGCGCGAGATTACGGCTACAGTTTTCCTAGATAATCGGGACGAGTTTTTGAACGCGCTGGCCATCCCTGATGTTGAGGATGTTCAAATTTTGCTGATGGAGCGCGATGGCACGGTGCTATGGCGCGAAACGGGTGAGTTCACCGAAGCCAAAGGGGACGCATTGTTGCAAGCCGTCGAGAATTTAAGCATGGAATAATGATGTGTAGGGCGGTTGGGATTGGTTAGCCTATCAACCGCCCAAATCAAGTTTCTGAAATTCATCTACTCACTGTGATGATAATTTTCCCCACATGTTCGCCCTGAATTAGATAATTGAGGGCATTGGGCGCATCCGCAAAGGCGAATTCACGGTCAATAATGGGTTTGATTTTCCCCTTCGTCGCCATCTCCATAACTTCTTTAATCATGGTATCAAGCAAATGTGGATTGCGGATGAAGCGATAGACTGTGAACCCGTGAAGACTGATTTCTTTGCCGATCATGGCTTTTAGGTCAAGTTCGCCGATGGTGCCGGTGATGCGCTCATAAAAGACGATTTGCCCATAGGTTTTGATAAGTTGAAAAAACGCTGATGTGTAGGCTATGCCGACTGGATCGAAGACGACATCCACGCCTTTGCCACCGGGTAATCCTTGCATCGCTTCCGCAAGATCAACCCCTGACGGCAAGATTAATACATGATCGGCGATGCTATGTAGATGTTCCGCTTTATCTTCTGAGCGGGTTGTGCCGATGGTACGAGCTGACCATGCGGTTGCAATTTGAAGCGCAATCGTGCCGACCCCGCTGGATGCCGCCGTAATGAGCACCGTTTTGTCCATCGAATTTTTCGCCGTCATGCCCGCCGTGTGCAAGCCACCCCATGCCGTTGCTGATGCGATCCATAACGCGGCGGATTCACCATCGCTAAAACTATCTGGTACGGGAAGAAGTGCCTTCGTAGGATAGATGCCGTGCTTGCGGATCACGCCCATGTTGCCCATATCGACGCGTCCGAACATCAAGGCGACTTTGTCACCAACTTTATAGGTGTAGCCAGCAGGTGATGCGGAGTCAGCTTTTGGTGCGCCGAGTGCGATAATTTCGCCGACGGCTTCCTGTCCGATGAAGGCGGGAAGTTTGGGCGGCATGATATATGTGCCAGCGATCCAGCGCGCATCCGAGTTATTCAAGCCGATGGCGGTGATGCGTATTAATGCTTCGCCTGCTCCGGGTTCTGGAAGGTCATGCTCGATAAGGTTAAGTCTATCCGGTGTTCCGAGTGCTGAAAATTGCCACGCCTGTGTTTTCATGTGCGTATATCCTTTGGAGTAGGAAGTGAGTAGTCAGAAGAAAATTTGTAAATACCATTATTGTAGAAAATATCTGTGCTTTTACGCTATGATTTTCAGGTCTGTATTTTAGCAGAAAGGACACACTCATGACCGGAATTACTGCCAGACAGGTGAACCCCGCTGGAACACGGGTATTTATGGGCACGCTGACCGATAAAGCCGAGTTGCATCCAGCATTCGTCAAAGTCGCTCAGGAAATGGACATTCAAACAGCAACCTTTGAAATGCTTGGCGGATTACATGAAGTTGAATTCAGCGCCTATGACTTCGTGAAACAGGTGCATCAAGAACCGATCATTGTGAGCAGGGCGATGGAAATTGTCGCCGGACACGGTACGATTTCTCTGCTGGATGGTGCTCCTCATGTGCATATGCACCTTGCTGTGGCGTTTCGGGATGGCAATGCTCCACAGGACATTCGCGTTGTTGGCGGACATGCGGCGCGGGCGGTGGCATTTGCAGTAGAATTCACGTTGACAGCTTACGATGGTTCGCCTGCCGAACGTGCGCCACACCCATCAACCGGATTGCGCCTGTGGAACTTTCCGAGAATTTCCTGATACTGCCTGTTTTTGACAAACTTGATACGTAAAGTTACTATTGTCATGATGTTATAACAAAGTTCTAAGTCAAAGTCGAATTTCATCATTCCTGTAATTTAAAAGCGCCCGGCGAAAAGGTGAATTTCAGTCGGTTTTTGTGTCTATCATTTTTGGAGTAAGGTGGAAATTATGGAAACGCTGGCAGATCATCTGAATATCAAATCGTATGGAGATTCACCCCATTGGATGCAACCCTATCAGTGCTTTATGGGGCGCTGGGAAGGCTTATGCAAGACATTCACCAAAACGGGTGATTTTATCGAATCCGCCGCGGTGCATATGGATGTATATTGGATGAATGAAGCCAAAACCCTGTGGCATCTACATGAAGATTTCGATAATCTGTATGGCGTGGGGCATACCGTATTTCATAGCGATATTTATGTGGATAAGAAATTCTGCCAGAGTGAAAATGAGCTGGTGAAGCTCGAAGGCTCAATGATTACGCCGTATAATTACGTGTTTACGATCTGGAGCGCGGCGACAAAATCCACCGTGTATAACAATCATTATTTTATTGATGCCAACACGCGCCGGATTATCACCCACAAATTGCGTGATAATGAAACGCATATTTATCAAATTCAGGATTTTGTGAGGGTGGGTTAATGATCGTCCAATCCGCGCCCGAAGGTGAGGCACATTTTATCATCAAGCAGGTTGACCACGCAGATACATCCGGTCAATTTGCGCGGGTGTTTGGCAATGCTGATTTTGCCATATTGCATCCGCAGGCACTTATGGAGTATGTCATCACGCATCATGATGATGGCTGGCGAGAAGTTGACGATGCGTCGGGACTCGATGCGAAAACACGGCTTCCAAATCACCTCACGCAAACGCCGACACTGATTTTAGCGCATACGAGTGGCACAACCCCTGCGCGTAACGAGTCACATCATCCGTTTTGCGGCGTGATTAGCAGTATGCACTCATGGGGATTGTATCATGGGCGTTACGGTTTGTCCGACAAGATTTATATCGACATGATCGCCGAAGAACATCGCGGTAAAGTCGATGAGATGTTACAGGGTGAATTAGACCGTCAGGCACGCCTCAAAGATGTCCTCAAAGCCAATCCAGAAACCACGAATTGGGCAGATGACGATTTTCTTTTTATGAATTACAAACTCCTGCAATTTTTCGACACCCTCGCGTTGTATTTTCAGACCGTGCATCCGTCGTATCATGTGGAGACACAGTTCAAGAGTGTGCCGGCATCCGCAGAAAAAGATGAAATGTTGACGCTTAAACCGCTAGGCGATGATGTCTATAGTCTGTCTCCGTATCCGTTTGGTGTGGAAGAAGTGGCATTTTACACCGTGGGACGGAATATCGCGCCGTTTGCAGAAGGTGAATCGCCGGATTTGACGCAGGTGATGATCGAAACGCCTGTTGAGCGACAAGCCTTTAAGATTGTGGCGGGCTGATATTTGATGGACATTAAGACGCAATCATGAGCGAGAAAAGAGGCTTTTCCAGCGGAATCGGCAAATGGGTGGGGACGGCTGAAGTTTATTCTGGCGAAGGAAGATTCCTTGGTAATGGCGCGGATAGCCGTACTGTGCAAGACCTCGGCAACGGGCGCGTGCGGATTGATGTGTCGTTTATCGGTCCCTTCAAAGCCGCCGGACATTATTTTATTCAAGATCATGGCGATCATCGCCTGTATCAAGGTCCGATCAATGTGGGCTATGCGGAAACGCTCGGCGAAGGTCTGGTGGATGCCAACGCGTATTGGGCATCCGTCGGGTTGACACAACGTTTTTTCCTGATGGTCTTGCCGGATAAACAGACTCAGCTTTCACTCGCGTTGATGTCCCGCGGGGAGCAATTAATTTACACCGTTGTCGGGCAGAATGATCGCGTGCCGGACGAGGGCGCGTCTGTTCCGTCGTCGCTGGTCAATGGCACATCGTATGATTTTCAGCATGATCCCACCGCCGGACGGGGTGAATTATTTTTGCATCGTACTGGCAGATGGTCAGGTGAGCTTGCTGTGTTGGACGGTGCAAAATCGCTACAGGGAACGGCATCTTATAGCGAGACAATACAAAACGGCGACACACTCAAGGTCATCGTCGAGGGGGGTGGATATTCGCTGGAAAAACGCGCCTATTCCCTGCAAACGAACGGCTATCAAGCGTGGACAGCACCGGGGGAGGTCGTCGGGAGTTATAATCTGTGTGGCGGACGGGCATTGAGTGGTACGTTTCATTATCTGGACGATCAATTGCGCTTGTGGCGGCGGGAAGTCGTGGCGCACGATGGGACAAAAAAGGCGGTAGTGCACATCTGGTTTCGTGGTGGCGAACGCATCGGCATTCAATACGGGTTACTGAATTTTGAAGAATAATAAACCACAGAGCCACAGAGAGCACAGAGAAAAAAATGTATCATGAAAAAGAATTGACCGGAAGCATTATTCATGCCGCAATTGAGATTCATATTATGCCAATTTTACCTGTGATGAATTAATACTATGACGGAAAAGCGCGATAATTTCACCGGACACTGGCTGGTAAGTGAATATGTGTATAATCCGAACGGTGCGTTTGCCGGGATTGTTCGTCAACGCCGATACCTTGAAGCCCAACCGGACGGTAGAACGCGGGTGATTCAGCATTGCAACCCACAGCCGGAACTTGCCTCGCATCCGATGGGCTTGTTCAACGGTGAGCGCGTGTTTGATCTAAGCCTGGAAGGGCGCAGACGGTTGTATCATGGACCGGATGTGATAGGCATGGGTTTGCCGTGGGGTGAAAGTGCGATGACCGGACGCGGGGTGTGGGAACGCTTTGGACATAATTTTACGTCTTTTGCTGTTTTGCCTACACCACAACGCCAAATCACAGGCGGCAAATTTTACAACGCAGGCGAGATAATTGCCAATATTATCGGGATTGCCGTGCCGGAAGTTGCGGATGGCGGAGCCAATCAATTTCCTGACTTTATCGGCAACTACCAAGCGTCGCAAGTCGCGGATACATGGTCGGGAACGGTTGCACGTTATGACGTAAATGGTACACAAGTTAGCGAAAAAACATTAGACCGTCGCTATGTGGCTGATGGATGGGAAGATCATTCTGACGGAGCGATCAACACTGTGATCTTGCAGAAAGACGCAAATCGAATGCGCGTTTCTGGTTCAGCAGTTGGCATCGGCAAGCGACTCGGCTGGTTGCTGGAAATGACGCTGGTGCCTGCGCCGAATCAAACTATCGAGGCGATGGAAGTGCTGGACAATTCGGGTCAAAATTTGATCGGGTTGATTCGTTTGGACACTGATGGCGTGTTGAGCGGTGTGACGGTGATAAAATTGAAGCCGAACATGACTTGAGCACCGCATAGCTCATGATCGTTTAATGGGTTTGGAGTACCTTAAAGGTATATCAGGTAAGCGATGATTGAGGTTAAAAATGCCCGTTGATTCACAGACATTCAAAGACGTTATGGCACATTGGGGGAGTGGTGTTACCGTTGTCACCACTGTGCATGAAGATAATTGGAAAGGTACGACGGCGAGTTCGTTGAGTAGTGTGAGTTTAAATCCGCCTCTGATTTCGGTATGTCTCGCGCAGAAACTCTATACGCATCAACTGGTTAAAGAGAGTGGGATTTTCGCCGTCAATATTTTAGCGGCAACGCAACTGGAAATCGGCAAATTATTTGCGGGTATGTATCCAGAAATTGAAGATCGCTTCGCGCAAAATTCATGGGAAATTGCCGTAAGTGGATCGCCTGTTTTGAAAGATGCGCTTGGCTGGGTGGATTGCAGAATTGCCCACGCGTATCCGGCGGGCGATCATACGATTTTCGTCGGTGAAGTGCTGGCGGGGAATGCCGCGCAGACGGACGCGCCGCTACTTTATTTTAATCGTGAATGGGGACAGTTTGCTGAATTAAGCACGGAGGTCAAATGAGCCTACCGGAACGTGTAGAGATTATTGAAGTCGGTTTGCGTGATGGCTTGCAGTCTGAAGCAACGATTATCCCGACGGAGAAGAAGCTAGATATGATTTTACGTCTTGTGGATGCAGGGGTGAAGCGCTTGCAGGTTACGTCGTTTGTGCATCCTAAATATGTGCCACAAATGGCAGATGCAGAAGCGGTTTGTGCCGGACTTATTCCCCATGATGGCGTGGAATACAGCGGTCTGGTGTTGAATATGAAGGGTTTGGAGCGTGCATCTGCCGCCGGATTGCGTGCTGTGGATATGGGCATGTCCGCGAGTGATACGCATAGCCGTAAAAATACAGGTATGGGTATCGAAGCGAAAAAGCCTGAGTTCGCTGGCATGATTTCAAAAGCGCGTGAGCTAGGAGTTTCCGTGCGGGCGGGGTTGCAATGTGTGTTTGGCTGTGTGTATGAAGGCTGTGTGCCGGAAGAGCGCATTTACGACTTGATCCGGTTTATGCTGGACGAAGGCATTGATGAATTGTCGCTGGCAGATTCTACAGGCATGGCATATCCGACACAGATGAAACGGATGCTTGATGTGATTGTGCCGATGATTGGTGATGTTCCACTGGTGCTTCATTTGCATGACACACGCGGATTGGGTTTGGCGAATTTGATGGCGGCGCTCGAGAGTGGCGTTTCCCGCTTTGATACCGCGTTCGGTGGGATGGGCGGCTGTCCGTTTATCAAAGGTGCGACGGGCAACATCGCCACCGAGGATACGCTAAATTTGCTGGAGCAGATGGGCATCGAAACTGGCATTGATCGCCATCAGGTGGCGCAAATTTCACAGGAACTAGAGGCATTGCTTGGCAAAAAGCTTCCCGGCAAGCTATATAATTTGCAAGATGTCGCGGTGGCGTGCTGATGGGTTATTATATGCGGTATATCGTCACCTCCGGCGCGGTAATTTCCCTTAAAGTGATTGAAGATGCGCTAAAGGGCGTGGATGCCAGATATGCGATTGTGCCGGATGATATTGAACCATTGATCGGCACATTGAAGCTCGGTGAATATGTGTGTGGTGAAATTGAGATCAATACTCCCGATGACGATATTTTTGCGGAAGAAATCGACGATTTGCGTGAATTGATCGCCGATTCCGAGCAAGCGAGCGAGGCGAAAATCCGTGAGACGCTCGATACTGCGAAAGTTATTATTGCGATGAATGCCGTCTGGGAAGGGGGCGATTCGTCCGTTACTCTGGATAAGCTCGAACCGTTGTGGGATTGGTTATTTGAACATTTTCCCGGCGTGCTACAGGCGGATCATGAAGGCTTTTATGACCGCGAGGACCTGATATTTGAAACGAATCTGAAAATCTGATGACTGCTATGAGGACTCCACCACCCAACCCGATCCCGCTAATGATTATTTCTGGCTTTCTGGGTGCAGGGAAAACCACACTGCTCAATCACATTTTAAGCGCCGAGCATGGGCTGAAAATCGCCGTACTGGTCAATGATTTTGGCGCGATTAATATTGACTCACAATTGGTGGTGGGCGTTCAGGGGCAAACGGTGACGCTTTCTAACGGGTGTATTTGCTGTACGATCCGCGATGACCTCAAACAGGAAGTTTTACGCTTATTTGAATTGTCTGAACCGCCGGAATACGTCATTATCGAGACGAGTGGTGTGTCTGATCCGGTGGCGGTGGCGGCGACCTTCCATGATCCTGAGTTGCGGGCGCGGATACGCGTGGATTGCATTCTGACGGTGGTTGACGCGGATACGATCCTCGAAAATCTCGATTTGCATGATGGGCTGGCACGAGCGCAAATCTCTGTGGCGGATATTGTGCTGGTCAATAAAGTTGATCTGGTGGATGCTGTTCGGCTTGATGCGATCAGGCATGTGTTTGAGGACATTATCCCGCAGGCACATATTTTGACGGCTGAAAATGCCCGTGTTCCGCTGGAATTGGTGATTGAAACAGGACGCTTTCAGCCGGAAACCTTGACCGGATTGGATGCGAAGGCTGTGCATGTGCATAGCGCGAGCGCTGAGGCGCATCAACATGGGCATGAACTGATTTTTGATACGTGGAGTTGGATGACTTCAGAGCCGTTGTCGCTGGGCAAGTTCGGTGAATTTATTGAACAGTTACCGAAATCCATCGTGCGCGTTAAAGGCTTGCTGTGCTTTGAGGAAAGACCGGGTCAGATTGGCGAGTTACACATCGTCGGTAATCGTGCAACGCTCAAAATGCGTGTGCTGGACGAGGGGCAATCTGTAGATCAATCGCAAATTGTTTTTATCGGCACACACGAAGGCGTGGATGTTCACCTACTAGAAACGACTCTCAACGCCTGTATTGTAGATGTAGAGAATTTACCACTTTAATAGAGATGGCAATTAAAGGACAGAATCATGGCTGATGGTCAATTAGATGTACTGGTAAAAAATGTCCGTGTGGTCAGACCGAACACGACAACTGTTGAAACAATGGATGTGGGCATTAAAGATGGTAAATTCGCCGAGATCGCGCCGAATATTGCGGCAGACTCTGCCAATGAAGTGATTGATGGCAAGGGTTTGCTGGCGTTCCCCGGTCTGGTGGATGCTCACACGCATCCGGGCATTTATGCGCCACTGGTTGAAGATGCGCCGACAGAAAGCCGTGCCGCCGCGATGGGTGGCGTGACGACCATGCTGGCGTACTTCCGCACCGGACAATATTATTTAAACAAAGCCGGATCGTATAAAGATTTTTTCCCTGAAGTGCTGGAAATTTCCGATGGGCGTTATTACGTCGATTATAGTTATCATCTCGCACCGATCAGCCCGTCCCATATTGGCGAGATGGAAATGCTGGCGACAGAAATGGGCGTGCCATCGTTCAAGATTTTTATGTTTTACGGTGGCTACGGGTTGCATGGAAAGTCGAATCAGCAACATAAATTTTTGATGATCGAAGAAGATGAAAAATATGATTTCGCGCATTTTGAATTCATCATGCGGGAAGCCAGCCGACTGATTAAAGCCTATCCTGAGATTGCGGATACGATCAGCGTGAGCTTGCATTGTGAAGTTGCGGATATTTTGAATGCTTATACCAGTATTGTGCAGAAAGAGGGCAAATTGGACGGTCTGCACGCGTATAGTCAGGCGCGTCCACCGCACTCTGAAGGGCTGGCGGTGTGGATTGCGTCGTATCTGGCGTATGAAACGGATTGCGTGAATATCAACCTGTTGCATCTGAGTTCGCGCAAGGCACTGGAAGCGGCGATGATGATGCAACAAATTTTCCCGCATATTAACTTCCGGCGGGAGGTGACGGTGGGGCATTTGTTGCTGGATGTGGATAATACCAACGTGTATGCGAAGGTCAACCCGCCCATTCGCCCGCGTGAGGATGTAGAATTTTTGTGGCAAGCGGTGCTGGATCGTCAAGTCCATTGGATTGTGAGCGATCATGCCTGCTGTTCGGAGGAATTAAAGGTTAGCCCGACGGATAAAGATAATATCTGGCTGGCAAAATCCGGCTTTGGCGGGACGGAGTGGTTGCTTTCCGGCGTGTTCAGCGAAGGAAGCAAACGCGGGATGACCTATAATCACATGGCGGAAATGCTGAGTTGGAATCCTGCACAACGTTATGGGTTGTTCAACAAGGGGGATATTGCTGTCGGTTATGATGCTGACCTCGTGTTGCTTGATCCGAGCGAAACCTTCGTGGTGCATGGCGCGGATTCACCTTCGGGGCAGGGGTATACACCGTTTGAAGGGCAAGAACTGACGGGAAAGGTGAAGAGTACCCTTGTGCGCGGGAATCTGGTCTATCACAATGGCGCGATGCAAGGCGATCCTATCGGGCAATTCCAGAAACGTCCGGTTGGGAAGTGATTTACTGATTGAACCTCGCCCTTAGCATCTCTCCAAAACTTGGCAGAGGGGAAATGCGAATTGGGGAATTGTTTACAGTTTTACGCATTCTTAGGAGTTGATACGTATGCTTGTGCATGTGGTGATGTTGAAGTTTAAACCAGAATTCCCGGAAGCGGCGGCAGAAGTAAAACGCCGTCTGGATGCTTTGCCACCGATTATTGAGCAAATCCGGCAATACGAGGTGGGGATCAATATTGTGCCGTCAGATCGGGCGTATGATGTGTCGATTTATTCACAATTCGACTCGTTGGAAACGATGGCGACCTATCAGAAGCATCCGGCGCATTTAGAGGCGCTGGATTATATCCGCTCGGTCATGAGTGGTATGACGGCTGTAGATTACGAAATTTGACGCAGGCTATAAATTGCTAATAAAAAACGATGAGTCGATTGAACTGTTGACTCATCGTTTTTTGTTTTCGTTTCATGTCGGGTTTTAATCTGACGCGAGTTTATCTTTTGCCGCGCCTGTGACCATGCCGACGATGCCCATCAAGCCCTGACCTTTACCCATCGAAATTTCTTTGCCGAAAATCTTCAGGATAATATCGGTTTGCACGGCGGAAACCTGATCTAAGGGTTTGCCAGAGAGTGCCTCACCAAGAATCACGCCTGTCGCCATTGCGGATAATCCCTGCGGATTGAGCACATCAAAATAATATTTGAGTGTGCCGTCCGGTTGATCCACCGCCCAGACATAGGCATCTGATTCGCACATTTGAACATGATTTTCTTCTGGATATGGTTGGGTGGCGATCTCTTCAGGGACTTTGACCTCGTTAAAGCGATCCGCCATCTCGATCAGATATTCCACGCGATCATTTCGATCTGTGATGAACGAGAATGTCTCCAATATTTCAGCAAGTTCTTCTGGATAATCAGTCATTTTTCCTCATTATTGTGTTTCGGCTTGTTTCTACGTCACAATATTTGGACGGCTACAATGCACAGCATCTTACCGTGTTGGGCTGTCTTATTTCTCAATCGGCACGCCGACTGAATTGCCCCATTCCGTCCAGCTACCGTCGTAATTACGGACCTTCGGGTAGCCGAGCAGGTATGTTAACACGAACCAACTATGACTGCTACGCTCACCGATACGGCAATAGGTGACTACGTCATTATCGGGGCTGAGTCCCTGTTCTTCTTCGTAGATAGCGCGTAAATCATCAGCGGATTTAAACGTGCCGTCGTCAGGATTGGCGGCACGACTCCACGGGATGTTGCGCGCGCCGGGGATGTGCCCACCTCGTAAAGCGCCTTCCTGCGGATAGTTGGGCATATGGAGCAATTCGCCCTTGAATTCGCCGGGGCTACGGACATCCACCAACGGGTTACTGCCTTCAATGTGCTTGAGGACATCTTCACGGAGCGCACGGATGGTGCTGTCATCACGGTCCGCAGAGGAATAGCTGGTGGGGGCGTATTCGGGGACTTCACGGGTGAGATCGCGTCCTTCTTTTTCCCACTTCAGGCGACCACCGTCCATGAGCTTGACGTTATCATGCCCGAAAAGACGGAATACCCAGAGGGCATATGCCGCCCACCAATTATTTTTGTCGCCATAGAAGACGATGGTGGTGTCGTTGGTCGCGCCGATTTTTGACATTAGGGCTTCAAAACCAGCTTTGTCGATATAGTCACGCTGAAGTTGATCGTTGAGGTCGCTCGTCCAATCGACCTGTAATGCACCCGGAATGTGACCGGATGGGTAGAGCAGGGGGTCTTCGTTGGATTCTATGATGCGAATATCAGGATTATTGAGATTATCTGCTACCCAATCGGTAGAGACAAGAATTTCTGGATGGGCGTATCCACGATCTGCAATGTCTGACATTTGTTTTCTCCTTGTTAAGGTCAATCTGAATAATGGATTGGCGAAACTATGTATATCTTACTTGAGTGCTATTAGCAGTTTGTTAAGCGAAACTTCGCAACTATGCAAACAAAAAAGCCAACCGGAACGGCTGGCTCTACGAAGTCACACTTAGATGAACTGACTCAGTGTTGTGGCGACAGCAAACGTCCCGATACTGTAAATATCGCGCACATACAACACATGAATTTTTGGGAGGACGTTTTTTCACTCATAATTTAAAGTTAACATGTCTTCTAGACGAATGCAAGACCTCTAACACAAAACTTATGACGGATTTTCATAGCGCAACATGAGCGGGTTGGTATCCGCGTCGGTGGGTGGGGGGATGTGCAATGTGCCTTCCATGTTATCCAACAACAATGCACCGTCATCCACGCGAATGACGAGATAGGTTTCTCGCGGGACGAGCACCTCAAAACGGGCGGTGGATAAGCCACTAATCAGAGGTAGACGTTTGGCGGCGATATACACGCCCACATCATCATAATCAGTGGCAACGCGCCAGCCGAATGCCGCCTGTAGGGTTGCCTTGACTTCGATCATCGGGCGCGACCAACGTTTCACCTGCACGGTTGCGTTATCCGCGTTGAGATAGAAGGTCATTGGTTTTCCGGCGGCGAAGTAATAGGTGCGGGAATGCAGAGCGAGATCTCTCACTGTTGAGGCGGCATTGAACACGCGCCATACTGTATTTAGTCGTTCCATATTATTTTGCCCGTTTCTGTTATCCGGTTAAGGTTTCCAGCCATTTAGCGATGTTTTCGGCGACGAATTGCGGTTGTTCAAGCGCCATCATATGCCCGCCACCCTTTACGATGACTAATTCTGCATCAGGCAGGTTTTGCGACAGGTACTCACTATATTTGAGCGGGGTCAGCTGATCTTCTGTTCCGCCAATCACTAATGCCGATTGTTTGATTTCGTCCAATTGTGCGCGAATATCAAAGTTGTTGCAGGCGTAATAATCATGATAGGTGGTTTCAGCCGGAATTTCCATAAATTGTTGATAACTGGCTTCGCGCAAGGCGGCTGATGTCGTGGACGACCACATCCACTGCTTAAGAAGTTCGCCCACTTCAGATTGATCCACGAGTAATCGCTCCAAAATGTTGGGATGTACCCGTAATTTCGCGCCTGTTCCAGCTAAGATAATCGCTTTGATGCGTTCTGGATAGGTTAGGGCAAGCGTCTGTGCGATTGCACCGCCCATGCTGTGTCCGGCGACAATCACCTGTTGCAAATCAAGCGCGTTCAAAAATGCGATGATGTCTTGAGCATACCCTTGGATTGATTCTCGTCCGTCGCCGTCGCTTTTGCCGTGTCCGGGTAAGTCTAGCGCGAATGTATTCGCCTGTGGTAAGCGGCGCAACTCCGCAGACCAATCAAGATGGGTGCCGCCTGCGCCATGAATGAATAGAACAGGGATATAAGGCGTGTTGGTTGTGCGATGATCGGCGTAGTAAATTTTTCCGTTCGGGATTTCTGTATAGGGCATACTATCCTCAACATTAAAGGCTGGATTTTAGCACATTGACCCTTGTTTTCACTCTTTGATTGTCAGCTTAGGCGTAAGTAACTTATTTTTTCAGACATCCTTCATTGACTTGTGTATATTCGTCGTGCATGATTTTTATAGCGATATTGAACATTGAAAGCTAACGCCGATCTTAAACGGCATTGTAAACCATGGAGAGTTCCTGCGATGAGCGACAATTCACAATTTAAATCTGAAGACCTATCCAACCCTAAAACGCCCTTTGAGTATTTGCGCCTGTATTTTAGTGGTTTTGCGATGGGATCGGCGGATATTGTCCCCGGTGTTTCCGGCGGTACGATGGCATTTATTCTTGGAATTTATGAAACGCTAATTAACGCGATTAAATCAGCCGACACGGACGTGATCCGTATGGCGCTGAAATTCGACGTAAAAGGGGTGATTGACCATATCCCGTTCCGGTTTATTATTGCGCTGGGGCTGGGTATTGCGAGCGCGGTTTTGTTACTAGCGAACCTGCTACATGATTTATTGACCGATCAACCCACGTTTATCTTCGCCTTTTTCGCCGGATTAATTGTCGCGTCAATTCTCGCTATAGGGATCAAGGTCAAGTGGACATCTTCGGCGATTATAGCTTTCGTCATTGCAACCATTTTTGCGTTTTTACTGGTTGGTTTTAGCTCCGATGAAAATGATCCTGTGGCGGATGTCGTCCATGCCGTGGAAGATGGTGCGGGCGTAACAGAAGCACAAAATGCTCTCGTGGAAGCCTTGCAAGCGCAAAACGTAGATAATCCGGCGGTGCTAGCGCAGGAGTTGGTTACCGCCGCAGGAAGTGGTGAGAATCTCGGTGACGTGGAGGATTCGCTCACGGAGTTACTGTATGAACCATCAAGCCCCCTAGTGTTGTTTTTTAGTGGGATGATCGCCATTTGTGCGATGCTATTGCCGGGTATTTCCGGGTCGTTTATTTTGTTGATTATGGGGCAATATACGGTGGTGCTGGGTGCGGTCAAAACGTTGGATATTGTGAGCATCGCCGCAGTTGGAGCGGGTGCGGTGGTGGGGATTATTGCCTTCTCCCGTGTGATTAGCTGGCTGTTGAAAAATCATGAGGACATCACGATTGCGGGATTGGTGGGCTTTATGCTCGGCTCTTTGCGGTTGATATGGATGCAAGCCGCAAATGGCGTGAGTGTGGTCAGTGATACCAATTCGCTGGTGGGTAGTCAGGTTGTGCTGGTGGTTGTACTGGCGGTGTTTGGTTTCTTATTTGTGAGTTTGCTCGACCATTTGCAATCGCGGACAAATCCAGTCTTCGCATGGTTCTGGAAGCCTGTTCCGCCGGTAGATGTGATCGCAGAACGCGCCGAAGCCTTAGACTAGTGCGCTGATTTTGAGTGAATTCAACTTCACGGAACTCCTCAAAATGATCCTGAGCAGAGACACAACCAAACGTGACTCCGCTTTAAAGTCGATATATTTGCTTGATGAAGAAGCGATTGCGCCACTCATTGATGAATTTTACGCCGGTGTGAATGAACAGACCGGCGTATTGATTCTTGAGATCATCAGCAAAATTGGCGGGTACGAGGCACGGCAATTACTGACCGACATTGCCGATTCGCCTCAGCCGTATCCCTCATGGTGCGATGCCGCAACTGATGGATTAACGCAAAATGGCTGGTTGCCGGATTAATTAGAATTGGCGTTCAATCATGTAATGCGCCCATGATTCCAGCAAGGTTTTATATTCTGATGCGGGAACATCTTTGATGCTCGTAATGGCTTCTTCCAGATATTGGCGTGAGAGCGATTGTGCATGATTAATGCCGCCACGTTCCCGCAATAAGCCGATGACTTCCTGCACTTCGCTATCCGTCGCTAATTCGTTGCCAAGCACACGCAAGAGCAATTTACGTTCGGGATTGGTCATATTATTCATGCTACCGAGCACAATTAAGGTGCGTTTGCCTTCACGGATGTCTGAACCTACCGGTTTCCCAAGTTGGGATTCGTTGCCGATTACGCCCAGAATATCATCTTGCATCTGAAAAGCCGTTCCGCATTTGCCGGTAAAGTCGGAGATTGCCCGAATTTGTGGATCGTTCAGATCCGCTTGATTCAAACCGATGGCGGCTCCAGCACGTCCAGCAAATTCGTAGAGTACGCCTGTTTTTTTCCAGAGCATGTCTATCACAACGGACTCTTTAACATGATCGAGAGGCGCTTCAGAGAGGGCGACATCAAGCGTTTCGCCTTCGATGAGTAGGGCTTGCACACGCATAAATAGATCATTGATGAGGTTGAGTGCTAGAGTCGCATCTACGCCGTATTGGGTGTGTATTTTGGTAAGCAGGGAAGCCGCCCATCCCATTTGCATATCGCCGGCGAGAATGGCAACCGCTAGCCCATAATGCGCGGCTGTTGCATCATCGTAGCCTAATTCTTTCTTGGCGCGTCGGGCAAAATCAGCATGAACGGTAGGCACACCGCGTCGTAACTCATCACGGTCAATGATGTCATCATGAACGAGCGTGAAAGTATGATACAACTCGACGGTGCTAGCGGCAGGCAAAGCTCTTTCTTCATCGCCACCGACTAAACCACAGGCAAACATCAATACGGCTGGTCGCAAGGACTTACCGCCCGCTTTCAAATAACTATAAACAGCATCAGTCAGATGTTGATGGCTGAATTTCACGCCGTTTTCTTCAGCAAACATATACGCTTGAATTCGGTTTTGACGTTCGGAAACCGCATCCAGCAAAAGTGAAAAATCCGAAACACTCATTTGATCTTATTCCCCGGAAGTTTGGCAGTATGACTGGAAAATTCATAAGGACTTATTCTAACGGAAAATCAGGTTTAATTCCTATGATGAGTTTATTAACAGATTTTAGGCATATTTGCGGTTGAAAACCTTGATCGCAATGATTTAGTATAAGTAACATTAAATTTATGTGTAAGGTTGATGATACGAAATCATAATAAAGTAAAAATTGAGATAATTCGTTAAGCGTTACAGACGATTGAGTGGTAAAATGTGCTGAGAATGTTAGACCAACCGAGTTGACAACGAATGGCAGAAAACAATTCAAAAACACAATGGCGAGACTGGACCTTGTTTGGGCTACGCTGGTTATTCTTAATCGGCGTTTCTCTCGTGATATTTCTTACCCGTTCTCAGGATGTGACATACACCAGTAACTACACAGATTTAGCAATCTTGTTTGGCGTAGGCGTGATTATCAACCTAATCATTGCGGTGATGATTTTGATCCCTTCGCTGGCTGAGTATATCCCGACGATTGCCACATTCTCAGATTGGGGCTTTACGATTGGCTATATTGTCCTCGTTAATGGCGACCCACTGTTGATGCTGGCTATTCTTAGCTCATTAATTGCGATGGGTATGCTTCGGCTAGGACCAACGTGGGGACCTGTTCATGCGTTTGGTATTGCCGTTGCAACCGTGGGTACGCTGGTTTATCTCCTCGATATAAACGTTATCATGGAGAATCCACAGACTGTTCTCGTCGAGCCTTACTTGATCCCCTTTGTTATTCTTGCACTTATCTCATCAATTATAGGGATATGGGTGTATTTTGAATACGGGAAAGCGGATCGGCAACAGCGGCGTATTAACGAAATTGCGGAGTTACGGGAAAAGCAGTTAACGGATATGCGAGAGCGTGCCCGTGCGATGTCTGATATGGCGGAAACTTTGAGCGGTACGCTGAAATTCCAGAAAATTTTGGATGCCGCATTGGATATTGGTCGTATCAGCCTCAGAACGTCTGCCAAACAGCGCGTCATTAGCATCGTTCTATTGTTTCGTGCGTCTGATGAATCGCTCTATATCGCTAATTCACGCGGTTTGAACCACATTGATCAGGAACGAAGTATCGCCGGAGCCGAGGGAATCATCGGTAAGGCGCTTGCTGAGGGTGTGCCACAGATTGAAAAAGATGCCTATAGTGATCCTGAACTACGCTCATTTAATGCCTTTCAAGGGATTCGGTCAATTCTGGTTATTCCGTTACGCGCTCATTTTGATAACTATGGCGTGCTGATTTATGGAAGTACCGCGCCTAAAGCCTTCAACGAAGATCACATTGATACATTAATGGCAATTGGTGTACAGGCAACCGTCGCTTTGCAGAATGCAACGCTTTACAACAATCTCATGAATGAAAAGGATCGCATCATCCAGATGGAGGAAGATGCACGTAAATCTCTGGTGCGTGATCTCCATGATGTACCAACACAAACGATTTCCGCTGTGGCGATGCGCCTACGAATTGCCATGCGAATGATGGAAAAAACACCGCAAGACGTTTATGCTGAACTTGAGGGCATTGAAGAGATGACCTTGAGGGCGACGGAAGAAATTCGTCATGTGCTCTTTAAATTGCGCCCGCTTGCATTGGAAAGTCAGGGACTTTCTGCGGCGTTGCATCAACTGGCTGATAAATTAGATAAAACGTATGGTCAGGCAGTTGCAATGCGAATAACGCCAGAAATTGAGCGGGTTCTGGACGAGAACAAACAGGGTGCGTTATTCTATTTGATTGAAGAAGCGGTCAATAATGCACGAAAATATGCAGAGGCAAAACTTATCAGTGTGACTATTCAACGTCAGAGTGATACTATGTTGCTTCGCATTGCGGACAATGGTAAAGGTTTTGATACCGACGCGAAATCCAACGATGGGCGTGACCACTTTGGCATGATTAATATGCGTGAGCGTGCCGAACTCATTGATGGCACACTGACGGTGAGAAGCGTTATTGGTCGGGGCACGACAATCAACGTTACCATTCCCGTTGATGCTTCGCAAGAATCGCGCGATCGTACCCGCCAATTGCGGCAACAAATACCGGATACCAAGCTCGCCGTCACCGCAATGTCAAATTATGACACCCGTGAAAGTTACAACGGCTACGATTATTAACCGCGGTAGTAAACTAACAGCAAACTGGACAATAGCATTTTATGTCTCCATCTAATCTGGCGGCTCTTAGGGGCGAACCCAGTTATGTGTGGCGCGCCGGACAAGAGCGCCGCTTACAAATGATCGCCAAGTGGGCAAAATTAGACAATGCGAAGGTACTGATCGACGGGTGTGGGGTGGGGATGTATGCGTCCCAAATCAAGCGACGGTTTACGCCTGATGTTGAAGCCTTTGATATTGAAACCGAACGTGTGATGGAAGCACAGGAGGATATCCCGCACGCCGTTGTTGCGGCGGCGGAGACGATCCCTTACCCGAACAACACCTTTGATACCATTCTTTCGCATGAAGTGATTGAGCATGTTTTGGATGATCGGCTAGCGGTCAGGGAAATGGTGCGGGTTACCCGTGTGGGTGGGCGAATTGTCATCTTCTTGCCTAATCGGTGGTATCCGTTCGAGACTCACGGTCATTATTGGCGTGGTGAATATCATTTTGGGAACACACCACTCATCAATTATCTGCCAGATAATTTGCGGGATAAACTTGCCCCCCATGTGCGTGCTTATACCAAACGGGGATTGGTCAGCTTATTTGATGGGTTACCTGTTAAAGTTGTCACACATCGCCGAATTTATGGCGGTTACGATAACATCATCGCCAGACTTGGCACACCGGGTAAGATCATCCGTGATACGCTTTACCGCTTTGAAGGAACGCCACTGGATACCTACGGTTTATCTCATTTTCTGGTAGTGGAAAAAATTACCTCTTAATCAAAAAGTGGGACATCTGTTATGACATCCCACTCTTTACTGGTTACGCTAATTTGAAGCCGCCCTAATTTTCATCCACCCATACGGGTAAATGTCCTAGAGAGATGACGTTGTGCCAAGTCGCCCGATCACCCTCGGTGAGTATGGCGGCTTCTGCGACCACATTAGCGCCCGCTTTTTCCATGATGAGCCGAATACCCTGTAACGTACTGCCTGTTGAGATCACATCGTCGATAATGGCGACGTTTTTTCCGGTGACCAATTCTCGATCTTTTTCATCAAGAAATAGCGTTTGTGGTGCGCCGGTGGTGATGCTGAGGGTTTCGGATTGCAGTGCTTCTCCCATATAAGGTTTGTAGGACTTCCGAAGTACAATATAGGGGAGTTTCATCTCTGCACTGAGGGCATAGGCTAACGGGATGCTCTTCGCCTCCGCCGTTACGAGCACTTGAATCTCCTTGCCTTCTAATGCTTTTGCTAGATCACGGCTTGCCGCCGCGACAAGTTCTGTATCGCCTAAAATATTTAGGATGGCGATGCGGACACCCTTTTTTATTTCAAACAGGCGTAAATCGCGTTGTAAGCCCGCGATAGTGATTGGATATGTTTCATGTTCCGCCATAAAGTATTACTCTCCGTCGTGAAAGATCAATTTTTCATCACATAGATAAATCACGTCACCGATGTTTAATTCACGCTCCCCTTTAATGGGATTTCCGGCGATGATTGTTCCGTTTGTGCTACCCAAATCTTCGATCAGTAACTTTGTCCCATCACGCTTAATCTGGCAATGAAAACGGGAAACCCCTTTCGCGGCGATGACAATTTCATTGTGATGTGAACGTCCGATGCGAATGAGATCACCTTTGAGTTCGAAGATTTTTTCGTTCCATGTTACCTGTGTGGGCGGATAGCCGATGACCCGCTCAACCTTGATTTCGCTACGTTTAACATCAAGCACTGCCGGTTCTTCTGAGGTGTCCTGTGGGTTACGCTTATGTTCGCGCACCCTCAGCATGACTGTATCCTCATGGCGGCTGGTCATGGTGTAAAATGCCTGCGTCGCCATCATTTTACGACTATATTCGTTATAGCGGGATGCACCAAGTTCAATTTCGCTGGCTTGCTCTAGCAGGGCGGTATGTTCTTCACGCAATGAGTCATCTTGTAGACCGGATTGATCTATCGCCTCTGCGACTCCGCGTAAGATCTTGGCGGCGGTGTTGTATTCGCCTTTATCGGCTGAATTTACCGCCCATTTACGCGCTTGTGCCGCTTTGAGCAGTAGCATTGGCTGTTGCACCTGTGGATTGGCTAGCTGTTTCATCATACCGCTGACCACATTGAGCATGACCGGTTTTTCCCACCGATGGTGATTGACCCCGCCAGAGGGCAAAAGTTCGTCATATTCGAAGCTCAAAGTTGCGATGTGATAATGACCGACCTCATCAAAGGCGGGCAACGTGATTTCTAGCAATAAGGCTTTTACTTCATCGCCGAAAACATCCCCGAGTCGGAACGAACTAGTATTTCCGTCGCTCGTCATGGCATAGGCATTGAGTTGATTGATATGGGTTATGTGTCCCAGATTTTCCAGACTGATAGTGAGGTTTTGTCCGACGACATTGAGTAAGCCCTGTAATTCTTCGCTGAAGATAAGCGGGGCGACTTCGGGACTCTCTATGAAGTAGAACGCGCCACCTCCGGCATTCGCCATTGCCATCAGCAAATCCTCATTAAAGTCTTTGCCTAAGCCCATCGTAGTGGTGCTGATTCCTTGTTCTTCATATTTTTGGCGGGTCATGCCGATGATTTGTGTGGAACTGGTCACTCCGCGATTTGCTAACCCATCGCTCATGAGAATCGTACGATTCACGTAATCAGGTGATAAGTTTTCAGCGACAAGATTGCACCCTGCCAGCCATCCTCCACTGAGATTGGTCGTTCCAGAGGCTTTAATGGATGCGATACGCTGGGTGATGATGTCTTTTCGTTTGACGAGTTCCGGCTGTAAGAGCGTTTCAACTGTGTCGTTATAAAGCACAATAGACAAAATATCCCGTGCCGTTAGGTTTTGCACCAAGAATTGGGCAGATTGGCGCGTGTAGTCCAATTTGTCTCCTGCCATTGAGCCACTACGGTCAATGACGAGACTGAGATTTAATGGACGGCGTTGGGTTTCGCCAGTCGCATGTGGTGCTGTCACGTGAGTTAGGAGATACAACTTTCGTTGTTCACCCATTGCAACGGTATCATAATCGAGAATGTAATCAGCCTGCATAAACGCATCCGGGAATTTTTAGTTTCTGCACTGCGAATATTTTAACACAAGTCTGTCTAATTGGGCTTCAACGACTTATCGATTTGTTGATTTCTGATTCGGCGATTTGACCGTCTACAAGGGTAATTGTACGGTCAGCCCGTTGTGCTAAAGCGGGATCGTGGGTGACGATGACGACGGTTGTGCCTGCTTCTTGCCGGATGGTTTGTAAGGCTTCCAGAACAATTTCGCCGGATTCTGTGTCTAAGTTACCTGTGGGTTCGTCAGCGAGAAGCAAGGGCGGGTTATTGGCTAAAGCTCTGGCAATGGCGACGCGCTGTTGCTGACCGCCGGAAAGTTCTGATGGGCGATGTGATAAACGATCTCCCAAGCCAAGCATTTGTAGTAGTTCCTTGGCGCGTTTATCAGGCTTAAATTGGCGTTTTTGGGCGAATTGAATGGGTAGGGCGACGTTTTCCAGCGCGGTAAGTGTCGGGATTAAATTGAAAAACTGAAATATAAAGCCGATTTTCTGATTGCGGATTTCGGTCAGTCGATCTTCGCTCATGCGGGTGATGTCGATTCCGTCAATCTCCACCAGTCCTTTTGTCGGCGTATCCAGCCCGCCAATGATGCCAAGCAGGGTGCTTTTGCCACTGCCCGATGGACCAACAATACCGACCATCTCGCCAGCAAATACTTCAAAGCTCACCCCTCGCAGGGCATGGATGGTTGTTTTGCCGAGTGGTAAATCTTTGATGACATCTTGAACACGGATGACGGATTCCGGCATAGTCTGCACTCCTCATTGTGAAACTTAAGCGGACACATAAATAGGGCGAGTTGCCTCACCCTATTTTTAGTCTATACGTGTATTGTAACTGCAAGTTGCGTAAGAAAAAATCTTAGACTTTGGCATCCTGCAATTTGACAATCATCTTGAATACATCGGATTCTGTGATAATTCCAATGAGCGCACCGTTGTCATTGATTACAGGTAAACCGCTCACTTTGCTTTCCAGCATAATTTTGGAGACATCAAAGATGGACGATTCTGGTGTGACGGTAAGGATTTGCTTTGACATAATTTTACCTACGGTCAATTGCGCCCATAGATAATTCAATTCCCAGATGCTCAAGGTCGTGGCATCGGATGGGCTGGCTTCTCGCACATCCCCAATTGTGATGATGCCGACAAGCATACCATCATCCAAAACGGGTAAGCGACGCACACCATTCTTTTTCATGATCTGATGAGCGGCGGCGATGGGTGTATCCGGTGAAACAGAAACTACATCTTCTGTCATCCAATCTTTTACTTTTATATTTTCAAACATGGTTGACCTCTTCCTTTTGACTAGGGATAACGAAGACCGGGCGAGCCGTTCTGCTCAATACCTTGTTCGTGACGCTCCCAAATAACCAGCGACTGAAGCCCGACCTTCCGTGCGTGGACATGACAATTACATCTACATTAAGGGCGGTTGCTTTTTCGATGATGGCGTTCGCGGCTTCACCGATGATCGCTTCAGTGTTAGTACTGTAACCCGCTTCTCGAAGTGATTTTGCGATTTTATCCAGATAGTCATGGGTTTGTGGAATCATCTGGTCGATCATCACCTGACGATTCGTTGCTTCTGCGACAACGCCAGCAGAATAAAATGCGGCAACCGCATATTCTGGCACGTCGATTACTGACAGTAGAGTGATTTTGCCGCCTGAACCTACGACTTTTTTTGCGTAATCTAGTGCGCGTTCCGATAATTCAGAGCCATCTAGCGGAACCAGAACGTGATCTAACATCTTTATACCCCTTTCACTTTCGCTTGAAAGCTTTTATTTAGCGTAACATTTGGGGAGTAGGCGCAGTAGTGTCAGATGACAGGTTTTTGGCAGAGAATCATCTCAATAAAAGGTGAGGTTTAGCGTATGGCGGCGCGTTCCAGGATGATCAAAGTTCGGGCGGCGGCGTGTTCCCAGTTGAATTGTTTTGCCTGCTCAGTTCCCAGTTGGATAAGCTGATTTCGTAAGTGCTCGTCGGTTTCTATTTGAGTCATGGCGTTTGAGATCGCGTTTATGTCCATCGGGTTGACCAGTAGTGCCGCATCACCCGCAAGTTCCGGTAGGCTGGAGGTTGTGCTGGTGATTACCGGTGTACCGCAGAGCATCGACTCTATCACTGGAAAGCCAAAGCCTTCGAATAGGGTGGGGAACACTAAGCAAACCGCGTCTGCCATCAACGCCCCTTTGTCTGCGTCGTCGATATAACCGATGAGGTGCACACCTTCTATACCCTGCACCCATGCTTCATCAAATAGCCAGCCTTTGCCTCCCGCTAGCACCAATTCTGCTGGATGATCCGTTGCATTACGGTAAAGCTGATAGGCTTTTACGATGCGGGCGATATTTTTGCGCGGTTGTAGCGTGCCGATAAACAGAAAATAGCGATCCGGCAGGTGATATTTTTCTTTGATGGTGGATTGATTTTGAATGTCTGGCGCTTCCACACCGGGATAGACAACTTCGATTTTTGTGGGCGATGTGCCGTAAAAACGGGTAAGGTCATCGGCGGTGGCTTGACTATCTGCGAGAATTTGATTGGCACGCCACGCACTGAAGCGGGTCGTTACATCAAGATAAAGCCGTTGCGTGAAAGGATGCGCTTCTGGAAAATATTTATATCCGAGATCATGCACGGTGACAACTGCCTTACCGGGAAATATAAAGGGTAGGGTATGTGCAGGTACGAACGTTACATCCGGGTGATCTCTCCAGAGTTGGGCGGAAAACCTTAAATGTGACCAGATGCGCCGAAAAGGAATTACTTTATAGGTAACAAGTGGCGATTCCGGGAATAAATCCGGCGCAGGGGCAGCACGGAAATAGAGCGTGATACGGTGATGGGTGTTTTGCCGGATGATTTCGCGGATGAGTGCCAGCGCGTAAAGTTCCGTGCCGGTGATCCGTTTGGCGGTCGTCCGGCTGGCATCAATGGCGATGTTCAAACCCAAGTCATTATCTCTGCCGTCTAAAAATGACGGGCAATGCAATGAGCACGAGCAACGCAACACCGACAACAGGAAGCATAATGCCCGCGACATCCGTCAGGTTGTCGTTGTTGAAATTGCCAGCATTCACGGCAAATGCGGCGATAGCGACGACAAGTAGCAGTACGCCCATGAAGCCAACTTGATGGGTTGAGCGTGCTGACAAGATCGCCGTGAAAAACATGCCAAGCGCAGGAGCAATCAGGAGCAAAGAATAACCGCCATCCAGATCACCTTGATTGAGTAAGACGATGATTCCGATTGCAAGTAAGGCGGTGAGTCCGGCGAAGAGCGATCCTGACGACCATCTGCCGGTGAATAACCAGTAGGCAATCGAAATGATTCCGAATACTGCCATCAAGATTAAGGTGATTTGCCCGGTGGTTGGAGGTGTGTTGGCGGTGGTTAAGGCAAATGTCCACCATGCGCCCAGGGCAACTAGTAGGAGGGCAGGCACAACGGATGCCATTTGACCGCGCTCGATTTCTACCAGTGGGGGACGCGGGAAATAATGTTCCGCACGGCGTTTCGCCTCGGATTCAATGGCGCGACGTTCCGCTTCGATGCTTTCGCGTTCGGCAATTTCCGCCGCCTCGCGTTCTGCTAGCATATCGCCGAGATCCGCAACCGATGCCAGCGCCGCATCAATGTCAAGATCATCAGTTAGCGGAAGGGGGACGAACTCATCTTCTTCCGGATCATCTTCATAGGAAAATTCTTCGTCTTCGTCAGGTTCAACCATATCCGGCATGTCTTGATCGAATTCATCAAGTTCATCAAGCGACTCATCGTCCTGTGACTCATCAACTGGAACAAAGTCTTCCTCGACGAAGTCCTGCGAATAGCTATTCATTTCTGGCTGATCTTCTAGTGTGTTATTGGCATCATCACCGATAACATCGTCTTGAGGATCATCAGAGTCCAGTTCAAAATCGTTTTTCTCATCCATGCTATCTATTGTGGCGATTTTTGTCATACTCTGCAAGCGGAAATTTTGAGAATAGATAAACGTCTTTTAAATAATTGATGAACTCCCCTTGTCACACGTCGGTAGCTTCTATATAATGTGTGGGGTATGGCGACGTAGCCAAGTGGTAAGGCAGAGCTCTGCAAAAGCTCCATTCACCGGTTCGAATCCGGTCGTCGCCTTAAGGGAAATCAAAACTGATTTCCCTTTTTGTTTACGTAGTGAGTAAATTATGCGTATGAATCAGCCGGAAAAGTTGCAACAGAAAGCGGAAAACGCGCCTGAGAATCCGATAAAGCACGCGACCACTCAGATTACCCCGCCTATCACAAATTACACACTTTCAACGGTGTGTCCTGCCTGTACCACGCCGACCTATCGCCGTGCGTGCAAAGTGCGTTGCCCCAAATGTGGCTTCATGTGGGATTGTAGTGAGCTATAGGTGATACGTGGATAAAACAAAACAGACAACTTTGTAAGCCGTCTGTTCGTTTGAATGTATTTAGTTTTGGGCGTAATAGGACTCGAACCTATGACCTCACGGATGTGAACCGTGCGCTCTAACCAACTGAGCTATACGCCCTTCACACTTGTAAATCTTGATCGGAAGTATAGCATAAGACTACTTTTTAAATCAAGGTTAAAGGCGAACTTCAATCTGTGGATTTTCAAAAACGATTAATCAGAAATTTTCAGCTTCTTATGATGCTTGTTGTGTTGCCTGCTTGCACGCTAAATTCATTTGACGAATTGCCAACAACTTCTGCTACATCAGTCGTTACAGTAGAGGCTACGTTGGCGATACCTGCCACACCACAACCACCTGTCATTGAGTCCGATGGCGAAACCGCTGATGGCTGGCAGATTTTAGCGGCGGGCATCGAACAGCGTACTTTTGAGGTCGAAGGTAGTTTCGCGGAATTGACCGCAATCCGGTTTAACCCCAATTTAGTGACTTTTAGAGCACATTATCGCCCTCAAGACCCGCTCACCTTGCGTCAATGGCAAAATGAGCTTGCAGGCGCAGTGGCGATTATCAACACTAATTTCTATACGGCTGAGAACACTGTGCTCGGTTTGCTGATTGCGGATGGTTTAGTTTACGGGCAATCGTATACAGATCGCGGTGGATGGTTTGGTGTACAAAATGGCAGTGCATTCGTACGTTCCAACATTAATGCGCCATTTCAGGGCGAAGCAATTGAGCAGGCAGTGCAAGCATTTCCGATGCTGGTTGTGGATGGTCAGCAAGCCTATACGAGCACCGCGCCTGATCGTGTGACGCGCCGTACTGCGATTGCACAGGACATAGAGGGGCGGATCATTATCATGATTACGTCGCAGGGTGGCATTACGCTGACGGATTTGAGCGCGTATCTGGCAAATTCAGAGATGGGACTGGCAAACGCGTTTAACCTCGATGGTGGGGGATCAACGATGCTGTATAGCGGGGCAGGCGGCAGATCACCCGTTTCGTTCGCATCATTCGACCCGGTGCCGGCGGTTCTGGCAGTGTATCCGCAATAAAAATGCCCGACTAGTGATCGGGCATGAAACATTTTTGAATATCGGTATCAGTTTACGCTTTGATGGCTTCTTTCTGGTAAACGGGTGTGAGCCAATCCCGATATTTCTCGACTTTACCCTGAACGACGTTGAAATAGAGATCACGTAGATTTTGTGTGGTGTCACCCATCTCGCCCGTCCCGATTTTGCGATGTTCGACTTTGGTGATGGCGGCGATCTGTACACCTGTTCCGCACATAAATATTTCATCGGCAAGATAGACTTCTGTGCGGTCAATGTTGCGTTCAACCACTTCTACGCCGAGTTCATCATGCAGGAGTTGCATCATTGAACGCCGTGTAATGCCTTCAAGGATGTTCGAGTATATTGGTGGGGTGATGGCGACACCATCGCGTACGATGAACAGATTGGCGCTACTCACTTCGGATACGTGCCCATCTTCATTCAACACTAAGGCTTCGTCGTAACCTGCGAGTATTGCATCACTCTTAATGAGCGATGAATTTGCATAGGCTCCGGTGACTTTACCGCGCGCCGGAATCGCATTGTCATCGACCCGTCGCCATGCAGAAAAGCCCACATGCGCGCCTTCCTCATTGGCAACATAACGCCCGAATGGAAGCGCAAAAATCGTTAACGCATCGTCGACATCGTGCAGACGCACGCCGATCATCTCTGTAGATTTGTAGGCAAGGGGGCGAATATAACAATTTTCCTGAAAGGCTTCTGTTCTGAGCAGTTCGAGCAGAATATCCGTGAGTTGCTGTGGTGATTGGGTAAGGTTGATCCGCATTAATTGAGCGGATTGAACGAAGCGTTTGAAGTGATCTAGCGGGCGAAAGACAAATAGTTGCTCTTCGTCATCGTTCCAATAGCCTCTCAAACCACCAAAAACACCTGTACCGTAATTTAAGGCGTGGGTCATTACGCTCACCTTTGCATCTGCAAGTGGCACTATTGACCCATCAAAAAACGCATATTTAGGTTTTGCCTGATTGACCATGATATTTCCTTATTAAGTTTGCATCAATGCCTGACTCTTGTGTTAATTCTAACAGGTTATTGATGCGCGACAATCGAACAATAAGACCACTCTATGGCAGGACATGGCTATTCTAGCTCGGATTTAACCAGAGTGGCGTTAAGATCAAGAGAATTAATAAGGCGGAACCCCATAGACCGGCTATCCATTTCATTTTTGATGGATAGTATTCTCCGATGAAGAGGATGGCGGAGAGAACAATAACTGTACCGATGCGTTGTGCCGCCAACAAATCTTGCCAACTCACATCTGGCATCACCATCACAAAACCACAACATGCTAGCAAAAGTGCTGTTGTCATTGATAGGCGCCTGTTTTTCCAGATTGTCCAGATTGCCAGGGCTAACATCACAATGGTAGGTAAACCTAACCAGATAAACGAAAGCAAAAATTGAAGCGTGCGTTCACCTGTGCTTAGAAGCGGATTATCATTGAGCACGGTGAATAGACCTTCGAAAGGAATCAGATGGATTTTCGCGGCGGGGTATTGTGTTGGTAATGTGCCGAGCCAGAGCTTCATCACTCCCCACCATGACAGAAACGCTATGATAGGCGCACCGACTACTAACGATGCCCAGCGCCATTTCATCCGCGTGAGTGCACAGTGTAAGGCTAACCCTGCCGCGAAGACCGCCCCCAGTTCTTTTGTCAGAGTTGCTAGAATCAATAAAAAGACTGTCCAGCGATAACGCTCCTGTGAATAGGCGATGATAGCAAGTAACGAGAGCGTAAAGCAGAGGGGTTCGTTCAGATCAAAACGAATGGCGAAAATATTGCCAATCCAGAAACCATAGATCAGCGCACCCCACACAGGAGCATTTTTCTTAAAAAGTAACCATGCGATGGCAGTTGTTCCGGCAGTATGCGCGGCAATATTAATCAAGAGTAACGTCCAAGGGACAAGTTCGGCGTTTCCTAGCGCAAGAGCACGTCCCAACAGGGGATAGATAATCCGTTGATAGCGCAACGTGGGACCGTCAAGATAGGGAACGGCATCCGCGCCGTCACGGGCAATGAAATATACAAATTGCCCATCATAACCTGTTGTTCCGTTGGGATTGCCTTCCGAAAAACGGGTGCCGATGAAGGCAAAAGTCAGGGGATCATTGCCGCTGTTAATAAACACCGCGCCACAAAATGTGCAGATAGCAAGAAAAGTTATGAAACTAACACGCAGAATGCTTTTATCTAGGTTGAACCATGAGGTTGGTTGGATTGGGTTAGCGACAGTCATTGAAAATAGCCATTCGGCTGACAAAAATAAGAGTCAGGCTATTAACCTGACTCTTTTATTGTATTTCAATATTGAAGAATTTTGTCTTGTGATTAGCTCAGATAATCACGAAGATTATGAGCAAGGCGCGGGTGACGCAAACGGCGCAGTGCTTCTTTTTCTAACTGACGAATACGTTCACGGCTTAGCCCAAATTTATTGGCGATTTCCTCCAGTGTATGAGGTTCGCCACCACCAAGCCCGAATCGTAACCGCAAAATATGGCTCTGTCGCGGTGTTAATTCAGTGAGGACTTCTTCAATTGTTTCTTCTAGGAGATGTTGTGTTGCCGCTTCTACGGGACTGGGGGAGTCCTGATCTTCAATAAAATCGCCGAATTCGCTGTCGCCGTCATCGCCAACCGGACGTTCCAGTGCGATGGCATGTTGGCTGGCATCCATCATCCCGCGAATTGCATCTGCCGGAATGTCCATCTCCGCGGCGATTTCTTCGGGGCTTGGGCGACGACCGAGGCTCTGTTCGAGAGATTGAGCGGTGCGGTACATCTGCCGGATGCGTTCCGTCATGTGTAGCGGAATGCGGATCGTACGTGTTTTCTGAGCGAGGGCGCGGGTGATTGCCTGTCTAATCCACCATGTGGCGTAGGTACTAAAACGGTTGCCACGGTTATAATCATATTTGTCGACGGCACGCATTAACCCAACATTGCCTTCTTGAATTAAATCGGGGAAGGGAAGTCCCTGTCCCATATAGCGTTTAGCAATACTGACTACTAAACGTGTATTCGCTCTGCCCAGATGTTCACGGGCTTGCTGACCTTCCCAAATCACCCGATCCATCCTGACAACCCACGATTCACCATATTTTTCGCGGGTATCTTCTTGATCGACCTGTTCTTGGGCGCGTTTGCCGCGTTCAATGCGTTTAGCGAGGTCAATTTCTTCTTGTGCGGTAAGGAGTGGTTCCTGTGCCATCTGACGGAAGTACAAGCCAACGGGGTCATCTGCTGAAACTGCGCTAATATCGCCTACGCTAGGGTCCTGCAACATTTCTTCAGGTTCGAAGTCAATATCAGTATCATCAGAGATACCTACTCTTGTTGCGGTGTCATTATTGTTGCGAAGTTCGATTCCCAGTTCATCAAGCTCGTATAGGATAGTCTCGATATAGTTTCTATCGTCACTATCATCGTCGAGAACCTCAAGAATATCATCGAATGTGATGTAGCCGCGTTGATCGGCCCGGTTTATAAGTTCTTGTATCACGTTATCCCTCTGCCTGCCAACTTATTCTCTCGAAAAGTAGTTGTAGCCCTTATCCGTTTGCAAAGTACATGCAATAAACAGATATGCAGGTAAGTATATACCCGCTTTTAAATCGGTGCTTAGGAAATCAGAAGTAGATTAGGTCACGGCACCTCCTTAAGGTATGGCAATTTTAATGATATGGGCATGGGATTTGCCCGAGGGTTTGTTAAAAAATGGAGAATATCTATTGTTTTGATCGTGCTTTGTATGTGCATATAGATTTAATTTGTTACAGACTGCAATATTGATCTGC
The DNA here is from genome assembly GCA_040219275.1 of Aggregatilineales bacterium. Lineage (GTDB taxonomy): Bacteria > Chloroflexota > Anaerolineae > Aggregatilineales > Phototrophicaceae > JAVJSU01. The sequence continues at coordinate 232,461 of JAVJSU010000023.1, forward strand.
TGTAACATTCTATCATACTTATGTAGCGTTTGTGAATGAGTGTGTAATAAATAGATACTTTTTCTAATCTAGTAGTTTAAGTTTGCATTAACTGTTTGTGAAATGTAGTATAAAGTTTGAAAACCGTTAGTTATTTTGTTTGAGTTTCCCAACTTTAGCTTCGTTGCCAACCAAAAGTTCTGTAGTATAGTTATGAATAACGTGGATATGCAATATTCATAAATTATTCGTCTTTTCAATAATTTTGCTCTCAGTCCTATGATAATATTGTTTAATAAACAACTGATGACTTCAGTTATGAGCGTTTCGGTAGTTAATAACTTCTGAGGATAGAGTATGTCAACCCGACGTTTTTCGGACGATTTCCCACCAGAACCAGAGCCTTTTTCATTTTCTGATCCAGAACCAGATGAACCTTCACAGCCAGATGAGCCTGCACAACGACCTCCTACGTCACGTCGTCCTGCTTCTTTGAGAGAGACATCAGAAAATAACATCCCTCAAGAAACAAAATCCCGCACACCGAGAGGTCGGGATCGTGAATTAGGTTCAAACGCCCATTTGCCGCGTACCTTAACACAGGTCATCAGTGATGCTAACGACAAAGTTGTTCGTGGCGATCTCGTTGATTATGTGCCTATGCCAACCGGATTTGACCCGTTAGATGGTTACATTGGTGGCGGATTACGCAAAACAGAACTCATACTATTAGGTGGCGCACAGGGGATCGGCAAGACGATTGCGACGTTGCAAATTGCGCGAAACATCGCCTCCCGTCCCGATCAATATGCGTTCTACCTTTCATATGAACATACCGAAACGCATTTGATGCACCGCTTGTTGTGCATGGAAAGTATCAATCCGCCAGAAGTTGATTTGAGCCGTGGATTGAAATTGCGTGATCTTTATCAGGTCATCGTCGCGCAACGTGCCAAAGAATTTATGGGACGCGACGGTGGTGCCGGGTCATTGCAGGCGATTTTGCGTGATAACCCTAAGACTGCCTCGGCATTGGCACGGATGCAACGGTATTCTGATCGCCTAATTTTGCTGAAAGCTAGCCCTGCAGTTACAAATTTGCGTGCAATTAAAGAGATGACGGCACGCTTATGCGAAGCCACCGGTGGCAACGTCACTGTGTTTATTGACTATTTACAGAAAATAGCCGTTCACCCCGAACGCCCGCGTGATGAAAATGACAAGGTGACCATCATCGTTGAAGGGTTGAAAGACATCGCCCTGTCATTGGATGTTCCCGTTTGGTCTATCGTGGCGGCTGATCGTGAAGGATTGAAGAGTAAGCGTATCCATCTCTTCCATCTTCGTGGCAGTAGTGCGCTGGATTATGAATCAGACATCGCCATTATCATGAACAATAAATATCAGATCATGGCGAAGGATCATGTTGCTTTTAACCCATACAACGCAAAGCAATTCCGTAATTGGGTTGTGTGGACGGTTGAGAAAAATCGTGCGGGACGGGCGATGCAAGATATGGAATATGAAATTTACGGTCAGCATTTCGCCTTCAACCCGCGTGGGCAGAAGGTACAGCAACAATTGATCGACGATAAGCTGATCGAAAGCTAGACGAAAAACTCTCAAAATCATGACTGATAAAATGTGCTTTACAGATCACCTGTAAAGCACATTTTTTTGCCTTAGTCAAAAGCTATTTTTCATTGTTGTTTATCGTAAGGAATAATTGTGCGATAACAAAAAAGGCATGATTGAGATGTAATCAACCATGCCTTTCATTTTCCCCTGAATTATAGAAAAATTCGGGGGTGAGATTACTTACCCGTTGCTTCTAGTTGAACACGATCTTCGTGCATATGGATGAAGTTCAGCTTAGATAACTCGCGAACCTGTTGATCTGCACGGTAGCTACTGCGTACAAGCGGACCACTTTCAACCCACTTAAAGCCGAGTTCTTTGCCGATTTCGATAAATTTGTCGAATTCTTCCGGCAGGTAGAACCGTTCTACAGGTAGATGCTTTTTGCTGGGTTGTAGATATTGCCCGATGGTCAGGATGTCTACGCCGACATTGGCGAGATCGCGCATGACTTCCACGACTTCATCAAAAGTTTCACCCAGACCGACCATGATACCGCTCTTGGTCAGCACGAGCGGATCCATTTTCTTGGCATTGCCGAGTGTCGCTAGAGTCCATTCGTAATTGTCCTGTGGTTGCACTTTCTTGAAAAGGCGTGGCACAGTTTCTACATTATGATTCAGGATTTCGGGCTGGGCATCCATGACGATTTTCAGCGCGGCTTCACTCCCTTTGAAATCGGGGATAAGCACTTCGATACTGCATCCCGGTTGCAGTTGGCGGATACGCTTAATCACCATGGCGAAGATCGGCGCACCCCCATCGGCGCGTTCATCACGATTCACGCTGGTAATAACGACATGGCGTAAGTTCATCGCGCGGACACTTTCCGCAACGCGATTCGGTTCCGCCCAGTCAAGCGGGGAAGGGCGACCCGTCTTAATATCGCAAAATCCACACGAACGGGTACAAGTATCACCCATCATCAGAAATGTCGCGGTGCCACGCCCCCAGCACTCACCGATATTGGGGCATTGCGCCTCTTCACAGACGGTATGCAGGGTCTTGCTACGCATTAAGCCCTGTAAACGTTCATAATTTTCACCGCTGGGTGCCTTCACCTTAATCCACGGGGGACGGCGACGCGGATGGTTGGGGTCTGGTTGCCAGCCCTCTGGTTGAGTGGTCTGGATGTCATCAATTTCGATTAAATCACTCACAATACATACCTCACATAGTCATCTCAAGGTTGATTATACCAACTTGAACGTGAACTGGTCTAGCGATTGGATCATACAAAATGTCCTGGAGTATGTAGGACAATCACGGGTTGAAGTGGAGCGTGGCTTGATTTAGTTCCCGAACATCGGCTTCTAACTGTTTGGCTAAAGACCACCACAGCCATTGAATGGTGATTTCCCGAATGATATAGAGTGTGAGAAGTTGCAATGCGGAAAGGAGCAGGACATTCTGCCAATAAAAGCCCGTTGCAATGATGGGCAGGACGATCAGGCACAGTAACGCGATGCCTGCATATAGCAAGGATTGAATCATCAAGAATAATCCGAGTGCTATTCCGCGTGCATTGACGATATTTCTAGTAAATGTTGGGGTTAGCATTCCAACGATAGAGCCGGTAACAATAGATTGCACGAAATCGACAAAAAATGCCGTAACGATAATGCCTGATATGAGCGTCGTTTGTATCAGGTCGTTTTCATCAATAACATTGAACCAATCCTGCGGCGTAATCGGCACACCTTCCAGCAGAAACAGGTTCAAAATGGCGATCATCAGCAATAGTCCGATGACCATATACATCACGAGATACAAGCCGCGTACCATGTCTCTGAGTTGGGAGATGGTTTTACTACGATGATAAACGGCGCTACAGATCGCCCATGATACGCCGGTTTGTCCGATGGGCGTAACGGCGCTGAGTTCGAAGCGTCCACGTTGATGTTCTCTGGCAACATAACCGGAAATGCGAATCGCCATAAACAGCCCGTAAAGTGTGCCTGTTGTAGGGATCAGCGGTATTGCGACGAGCGCGGGCAAAACGACGATCCAACCGCCCGCGCAGAGGAACAGAATCAGCGCAAACCCGCTCACAAATCCCCACAAAGAACTGCTCAAAAAGACCTTCGGAATCGGCAAAAAATCGGTTATGGTCAGCGCATTGTGTAATTGCGATGTGGTGATGAATCGCTGATAGATAGGATGCTCAAAATAGGGATTTTGCAGGACTTTCCAGAGTTTCCACGTTTTCATCATTGGTCGGGTAACCTTCCCCATCCGATCAGTTCAGACGGTGCGCTCCCATTGAATAAGCCATCGGTCAGTTCCGTGAAAATGCCGTTTCGGGTGTTGAGTGCCACCAGTACATTTCCACCTGTGTGATCGGGTAGAGGCACGCTAAAGGCGAGATTTGTGCTTTCCGGTGACCAGACAATGCGTGGCGAAAATGGAGTATGTGCCGGGGTAGAGAATCCGCAATAGGCGATAAGTTGATCTGCATTTACATCGTAGATATGTAAGATAGCCTGTCGATTGATGCCTGTAGGGTTTGATCCCAAAAGCTCGATGACCCAGAAGGCAATTTTGCTACCATCCGGCGACCATGTGAGGTTATCGCGGCGCATATCGTTGACTCTGACCGCGCCATAGATGCTGTGTAAGTTCGTCCAACGTGTGGGGTTTTCATCAATACCAGGACGGATGCCGTATAATTCCGCACCGGAAACGCGATTTGTTTCGTCGTAATCGCCTTCTCCTACAAATGCGAGCCACTCTCCATCCGGTGACCATGCGGCGGCGTTGAAATAGGGTGCGTCCGCTCCGAGCAGAAGATCGTCGTCCGTTTCTAATTGGCGAAGCACACGATAAAAATCTTCGCCGTCCTGACTAATGCTCAACCCATAATCGCCGTTGGGTTGCAGGCTATAAATACCATCGGATGCTATCGCAGTAGTTTCGATTTGGTCGGTGCTAAATTCCTGAATTACATAGGCATCACGGTTGGGTGTCCAGACGAGCAGGGTATTATCAGACCACCAGATCACCTCCGCCGCATCAGGATAGATGGCTTGTGTCTCTGCGCCATTGAGCCTCATTTGGTGCTGTTCACGCGTTACGCGATTGAAATAAGACACCCATTCACCGTCGGGTGACAGGTGGCAATTGCTAATACATGGCGCGGTATTGGGCAGAGGATAGCGTCGGTTGCGGTCAATGTCGTATGCCCAGAGTGCATTCGCGTCAAACGTGGTGAGGATGATACCCCCCGGCTCATAAGTTGTTAGTCTGGATTGGACACCAGAAGTTAAACAGCGTTCAAAAAAATCGGTTAATTGGGCGGTTGTTGTGGTCAGGGATAACATTATACAGGCACAGATAAGCAGAGCCTTTTTACAAATAGCCTGAATAGCGATCTTGTTTATCGTTTTCAATCGTTTCTCGTTCTACTTTCCAGATGTGAATCGCGCTTTTACGATCTGCAAATCCGCCATCTGCGATAAACAGGTGATCGTTATAGTGCAGACAATCCATAGGGCGGTTCAGCTTTTTGCCGGGCATACCGTCTAGCATGTCCTCTAAAGCCGGTTCAATTCCCAGATCACGATCATACGTGTGTGCGACGTAAATCACCAGTGTGTCATAATCATAGGGGTTGTTATCTACATCTACTTGCTCTTTTGGTAGGGCATAAGCGAGGCGAAAACGGCGACATAGCAGATAGAGGTTGGGGCGGGTGAGTTCTGCTTCTGAAATAACGTAACTTTCCGCAACACCTAGCAACATCGCCGGCGCAATATCCAGACCAAGTTTGTCGATAATTTTCATCTTTGCGTGGATCGAAAGTGGCTGAACGGTATCCGCGATGCGCTCGCTTACACGCATACCACGATGACGCGCACCGGAAAAATTCAAACTCATGCAATGCCAGCCTGTTTGTGGACGGGCAACAATAGCATCTTCCGCTAGGGGCGATAATTGGGTGTTTTTGCCATAGTCTTCGTCAATTGATTCTTGAAATGTGCCATCTAAAGTGACGGCATGTTGCGCTATCCAGGAGTCTTCAGTGTAGATTTCTTCTACATAAAGGGTCATGGTGTCGGTAATACCAAGAAAGTTACAGTCTTCTCGATATTTCAAGTCGAATGAGGTAAGATAATTGAGTGTTGGAGAAGATACCATTTTTCTAACCATTATGGATGAATTAGATTTATTAATGCAAGAATGTTGACAACCCTGTGCTATAATAACACAAACCATAGCCTACGTGTTTATCCTTAATTATACGTTATGAAGGCTTAATACAAATTACCCGACAGGGTTGATGTATATGAGGTTCTCAATGACACAAAAGTCAGTTGAAATGCCAGCAGATATTGAAATTTTAGCGGAAGGCTCTCCACGGGCATATGAAGTGGCAGAACCGGCAAGTGCGTTAAAAACCGCTACAATTCCGATGTTTGTGGGGGAAGTCCAGCAAGATTTACCCGCGTCAGAAAATGGTTCATCTACTGCTAATGCAAAAGCAGAGGGTGAAGACGACGAAGAGACACAGGATGCGTCTTTGATTACAGATGAAGCACAGAAAGAACCGACGGCAGAAAAATCCGCCGATGGAAAAGACCAGAAAACTCCGGTTGTATTGATCGTAGAAGATACGACTGAACTGGCGGAGATTATTCAGGTCACGCTAGAACGGATGAGTATGGTCACGGTTCATGAAACACATGGCACTAAAGCTGTGGAAAAATTTAACGAACTTACACCAGATATTGTGCTTCTGGACATCAACCTGCCGGATATGACAGGTTGGAAGATTTTAGATGTGGTCAAGGAAAAGCGTGAGGAAATCGGCGATAAGTCTAAAATGCCGGTAGTTGTCGTGATTACCGCTTATGGTGATCCTGCCAATCGTCTGGTCGGTAAGTTACAGGGTGTTCATAGCTACCTCATTAAGCCCTTTACATCCGATGAGATCGAAAAGATTGTTACACAGGCGCTTGATAGTCGTAAATAAGTGCTAGGTTCATTGATGTTTGTTCTTATTCTGAAAAAGTTTGCAAGTAGAGCAGTGTTGTTTATGACACTGCTCATTTTTTTTATTGCTTTGGCGGGATGTCAGAGCAATAACACGGTAGAAGAAGCTGTCCCGTCTTTACATCTGAGTTTGAGCCTACGTAATCGGCTACAGGGTAGGTATATACAGGCGCTCTATGATTTAAATGCAGAGGCTAGTGCAACTGGCTGGACACGCGAAATGCACTTTCAGGCGGGTGATCTGTATTTTTCGACGGGAAATCAAATTGATGCGCTGGCACACTGGGAGGCGGCAGAACCCACCGAACCTGCGCGTCTGCGGCAGATGGTCGAGCTTTATATTTCATCCGAGCATTGGGCAGATGCAACCCGCCTTCTGGAACAATTATTAGAACAAGACCCGCAAGACACATGGGTAAATTATCAGTTAGGGTTAATCCTCGCGCCGTTTGATCCACAACGTGCACTTTTCCTTTTGCAATATGCGCCACAACGCGAGCTATCTCTGACTGAACGTTTAAGGGCGACACTTAGCGAAAAAAGTAATGATGAGCTGGTGAGCATGTACGTCGGTGTAGCTTTAGCGAACATGGGCGAATGGCTCCATGCAGAACGTGCATTCCGGCAGGCGGCATTGATCGCCTATCCCTATCCTGAAGCATTCGCATATACGGCGCTTGCCCGCGAAAATCAGGGTAAAGATGGTAGCGCGTGGATGGCAGAGGCGCTGACAACTGGCGCAGATCATGCACAGGTTCATTATTTGCACGGGCTGTATTTGCGGGGACGATTTGCATATGAAGAGAGCATTCAGGCACTCACTGTAGCCATGTCGCTGGATGCTTCAAATCCGGCGATTGCGGCTGAGTTGGGCATTGCCTACCAGCTAGAGTTTCAATATGAACGTGCCGCCTTCTGGATACAAACTGCACTATTGCTCTCCAACAATGCGCCGGATTATCTGTCGATTGCGGCAAATTTTTATGCGGAAGCGGGCGATAATGTGGAGGATAGAGGGTTGACGGTGCTCCGTGAATCTGCGGAGGCGTATCCAGACAATACCGAAATTCTCACCAGTTATGGATGGGCGCTGTATGGTGTTGGTGAGGTGGTTGAGGCAATCGAGCAATTTAATGCGGTACTTGGGATTAACCCTGAAGAATCGCGTGCACTCTATTTTCTTGGGCGGATTGCGTATGATCGTGCAGACCCTGATGCTGCGCGTCAATTGTTGCAACAGGTGGTTGACCTGAATACGGAATATGTGCCTGAGGCAACATCTCTGCTGGAAGTCATCGCTGACGAAGCGGCGATTGTTTCTACGGATAACACAGATGCAAGTACACCTCGCTCCGGCTATGATGCGATTGATCGTTAGTGGAGTTGGCTCGTTCACGATATTTAAACGCATTCTAATCGTATTTATCGACGTTTACGCGTGGTACTCCCCTATGCTACAATTTAGCGCGAAGCTATGGATAAATAAGGCGTTGTTTTGCGTCAACTGATTGTTTTCCTTGTGTTGGGCATCATCTTAGTGGGACTTTTCCAGTTAAGCCGATTGGCACAAAACTGGCATTATGTCGTCCCATCTGAACCGGGTAAAGTGATTTATGCGGAATCCTTTGATGATTCCGGCGCGGATTGGGCGCTTTATGAGAGCAATACGGGGAACAGCGCGCAGGTTAATGCGGGTGTGTTGCGCCTGTTTATTGGCACGCAACAGGCAGTTTTCTGGTCAGAATCTACACCCTATTTCTCTGATTTTGATTTTAACGTAGAAGCGCAACCTGTTGAAAGCTCTGTTGATAGCCCGGTTGAGAGTGTGTATGGTGTGCTTTTTCGTCAGCGCGACATCAGCAATTTTTACGCCTTCTTTATCAGCACAGATGGATACTATAAGGTCATCCGTGTACTGGATAATGTAGAACATACCATCAGCAACTGGCACATCTCCGAAAGTATTCAGATGGGTAATAGTGTGGTGAATCAGATACGCGTCATTGGAGTGGATGATACGTTTCAATTTTTTGTAAATGGCGATGTCATCGAACTCTGCATTCCTGATGATCCCGCCAACGAAAGCACACCGCTTGAAACCGGCGAATGTATGGACGGAAGCTGGCAGACGACATTTGTGGATGATTCTTTGCCTGTGGGGCATTTAGCAGTTGCTTTACAGTCCGACCCGTTACCGGAGATGACCGTCGAATTTGATAATGTGGTCGTTTATGGACCAGAGCCAATATCAACAACAGATTAAGTTAGTGCAATAGAAATTTCGTGTTACAGCATGAAAAACTGTGACATAAAGGCATGAACGCATAAAGAAAGTTTCATTTGATCGCTGTAGCCTCTTTAAGGTGTATCCGAACGAGGCTTTATCAATATCGGGTATACTGATAATTATTTGCGGGTAAGATCGGTTCATCCGCGGGTGTTGAGAAATCACATCATCTCCGCCTGATTGGAAAGTAATGATGCTAAATTGCGTCAGATAAATGTGACACCACTATTAGCGTAATGCTATGAAAGCAGGGAATAATGGAAGATCCAAGACCAGAAATTCAAGCCGCATTAAAAGATGCGATGAAAACTCAAAACAAAGAGCGCCGTGACTTATTGCGTTTGCTCCAAAGCGCCTTTAAGCAGGTAGAAATTGATACCCGTAAAGAATTGACGGCGGAAGATGTCATTGATGTTCTGCAAAAAGAAGCTAAAAAACGGCGTGAAACCATCACTGATCTTACCAAAGCTGGACGCGGTGATCAGATTGCACAGGAAGAACAGGAATTGGTTATTATTGAGGAATTCTTGCCACGCCAGATGACCGAAGAAGAAGTTGCCATGATCGTTAAGGAAGTCATCGCCGAAATGGGTGACGTATCTTTATCTGTTAAAGAGATGGGTCGGGTCATCGGTCCGGTGATGCAGAAGGTCAAAGGGCAGGCAGATGGTAAACTTGTCAGTAAAATTGTGAGAGAACAGTTGAACGCCTAACCACATGATAACAGGAACTGCTGAATTTTTAGAACGCTATACGAATTTACGCTATGACCGTTCCGTACTGGTCTTGCGTCGTGGTGTTGTGGCGGTAGCTGGTCTATTGTTTATCATCGTGGCGACGCTTATCGTTGCCTCGGATAGCATCTTCTTAAATCAACGTGGACTTGCTTCGTTGCAGGTGGGTAGCATTGCGCCTCAGAGTATATTCTCTCCGGTTGAGACGGAATATGTGAGTGAAGTTTTAACGAATGAAGCGCGTCAGGTGGCGGCGGATTCGGTGAATCCAATTTTTGATCCACCAGATAGTTCGATTGCGCGTCAACGTGCTCAATTAGCGCGTCAAATTTTAGATTACATGGATAATGTACGGCGTGATGCTTTCGCTGACGACCAGACGAAGACACAGGATATTGAAGCGATCCGTGAATTGGCGTTGTCCGAAGAACTTATTCAGCGCATCATCACGGTAGATAACGACACCTGGCGAGAAATTGACGATCAAATTGTCTCTGTTCTGGAACGTGTTTTCCGTGAGGAGATTCGCGAATCAAACATCCAATCGGTAATTCAAGTTCTGCCTAATCAGGTGAATTTGCAATTTAGTCAGGAAGATACCAATGTTGTCGTCGCTGTTGTCAGCGATCTGTTACGTCCGAACACCAGCCTGAATCAAGAAGCGACTCAAGAAGCGCGGAATGTTGCTATGGAAGCGGTGCCGGATGTGCGCCGCAGTTTCGTGCGTGGGCAGGTGGTTGTGAGTGGCGGTACACAAATTGAAGCGGACGATTATGAAGCCCTACAACAATTGGCGTTGCTCCGCCTCGCTGATAATCAATTTCAGGAGATTGCACAGGCATTTCTGGCGAGCGTGATCGTTATGGTGATTGCCGGTTTGTATATTCTGCGCTTTGAACCAGCCTTGATCTATCGAAATCCGCGTTTTTTGATTCTTCTCGCTTCAATTTTTTTGATTGTGCTGGTGGGGTCGCGTTTAGGGTTGAATGGTCAAATCTATATCTTCCCGACCTCGGCAATGGCATTGTTGTTTGTGGCGATTATGAGTCCGCAAATCGCGATTATCGGCGTTCTGGGTCTGGCGATGCTTGTAGGTGTGATGGCAAATGGATCATTAGAAATTGCCTCACTGGTTGCCGCGGGCGGGATTATTGGCGCGCTTTCGCTTAAACGGGCGGAACGTTTGAATAATTTCTTCCTCGCTGGATTGATGGTGGCGATTAACAATATTGGCATTGTTGCGATTTTTAATCTTTCAAATTCGGCAAATAACACCAGTGAACAACTGCTGTTATTGATGATTTTCAGCCTTTTAAATGGTATTTTGACCGCGGCGGCGGCAATTGCAGGATTGTATATCGTCACGCTGATTTTCAATCTGCCGACAGCCCTCAAATTAGCTGAATTGAGCCAGCCGAACCAGCCACTTTTGCAACGCTTATTGCGCGAAGCTCCAGGGACATATCAGCATTCATTACAGGTAGCGAATCTAAGCGAGCAGGCGACGAATGCAATTGGTGGTAATGCTGAGTTAGTGCATGTTGCCGCCCTGTATCATGACATTGGTAAGATGCTCAACGCGCCGTTTTTCACGGAGAATCAGCGCGATATTGGTAATCCACACGATACACTGAATGATCCATATCGCAGTGCTGATATTATTGTTGGTCATGTGACTGACGGTGACGAAATGGCGAAACAAAATCGTTTGCCGAATCGTTTGCGAGATTTTATCCGTGAACATCATGGCACATCAGAAGTGTACGTGTTCTACAAGCAGGCGGTGATTCTGGCTGGGGATGATGAATCAGCGGTTGATATAAACGATTTTTCGTATCCGGGACCGAAGCCACAAAGTCGTGAGACCGCCGTGTTGATGTTGGCGGATAGTTGTGAAGCGGCAGTACGTTCGCGTCAGCCAAAATCTAAAGATGAGGTTGAAGAGACGGTATTGACTGTGATCGAGGGAAAGCGCAAATCTGGTCAACTGGATGAGTCCGGCTTGACGTTCAATGATATTAAAGTCATACGTGAAATTTTTGTCGAAATGCTTCAATCGATTTATCATCCGCGCATCAATTATGAGGATGCGATTGCTCGTGTTCGCAAAACTGATGATCCTAAACCGAACACAGACGTGAAAACGACTTCGATAATTAAATCGTCGCAAGAGATAAAGAAGCGCACCCAAACACAGGAATCTCCATTGGCTATCGACTCACAGTCGGTTCCAAAGGTTGGCAATTTGGAACTAAAAGAGGCGCTTGAAAAAGATGAGGATGATTCTCCATTGCCGGAAGTTCCAAGATTGCGCCGTGTGAGCGACACAACGGCTGTTAATGGCAATGGTTCTTCGACGAGTGCTGATGTTGAATCATCCGATGGATCACCTGAACCTGAAGAAGATGTCGCTGGAAAAAGTACACCGGAAAATGCGTCGGGTGAATAATGAACGACTTGATTGAAATTCTAAATGAGCATGACTACGATGTTCCGGTTAAACGACTGGAAAATGCCATTGAAAAGGTGCTTTTGATGGAAGCATTGCCGGAAAATGCGTCATTGACCGTTGCCATTGAGGATAATGAGGCTGTGCGGGTGCTTAATCAACAGTTTCGCGGGATTGATTCGGCGACGGATGTCCTGTCATTTCCGTCCGGTGAGGTGGAGTTTGATGATTCTTCTGATAATGACGATGTCGTACAGGAAGATTTTGATGAAGATGACGAAATTTATCTCGGTGATTTAGCAATTGCTTATCCGTATGCCAAAGCGCAAGCAGATCGTGAAGGACATGATCTTGCGGATAGTCTTGTGTTGCTGGTTGTTCATGGTACATTACACTTGATCGGATATGATCATGATACGCCGGAAAACCGCAAACAGATGTGGGCGGTTCAGGGGCAAATTCTGGTGGAATTAGGGGTGTCGACGGCGATTGTCCCGGCATTAGAGGGAGACTTGCACGCATGAGCAAGTTCAAAGAGGTAAATGAGGCATTGACAGGGACGATGAAAATTGACCCTGATGAATATAGCCCATTGACGAGTCAAAATCGGACGGTTAGCCTCGGTTATGCCATCGCGGGCTGGTTGTATATGTTGCGACGACAAAAGAATACACGGTTGCAAGCTGTAGGCAGTATCGTCGTATTTGCTTTTGCGCTATGGTTGCAGATTGATGCTGTGCGCTGGGCAATTTTGATTTTAACCGTTACGATGGTCTGGATGGCGGAATTTTTGAATGCGGCGGTAGAGGCTTCGGTCAATCTTGCCACACAGGAAATTCATCCGATGGCGAAGGTCGGCAAGGATGTTGCGGCGGCGGCGGTGTTGCTCGGTGTGGTCGCTTCTGTGTTGATTGGCATTCTCATACTGGGACCTGCGTTCCTGGATAAGCTCGGTGTCTGATCGATTTTTAGTAAGGAATATGTAGGGATGATCGAGAACAAAGACCGCGAAAATACCGGTGTACCTTATAAAACGGAGGTGCCATCGCTCGATAATTCGGTGATTGGTACCATGAAGATCAACCCGCGTCCTTACAAGGCGGTAGAGAAAAACACCGACGATATTGCGCGTACAAAATATGCTATTGCGGGTCTACTGTATCTATTGAGATATGAGCAAAGTGTCCGTAATCTTTTGGGCGTAAGTTTGCTGATGCTGTTTCTTACAGTCTGGCTACGGATTGATCTCGTCTATTCTGTGCTGGTGTTTTTGTCGTTGGGAATGGTCTGGGCGACTGAGGCGCTAAATACGGCAATCGAAGCTGTGGTTGATCTGGTTACACAGGAATTACATCCGATGGCAAAAGTGGCGAAAGATGTCGCGGCCGCCGCGACACTCGCCGCGACATTTACCTCGGCGACAATTTCGATTGTGCTGGTCGGTCCGGCATTACTAGAGCGGTTGCTGTCCTATTTGTAATATGAAACTGGCGAAGCACAGCAAAATTCGATACTTTCCACTATCATAGGTCATATAATGCTTTTCTGGCTATGATTACCGGTGCTTATGGATTCCGAAACTGATTCACCATTAGACGATAAACAAGAACAGTCTTCTTCGAGCAGTCGCGCAAGCAAAGCACGAGATCGTGTGCGCCGCCGTCGTGAGCGTCGTGGTTCAACCCCCACACCATCAACTTCTACACGCCGTGTTTCCCGGCAATTAACCCCCGCAGGTGGTTTCAAACTGCCTGATTTTCGTGTTCCTTATGTACGTCAACTTGGTTTGGTGGCGTTGGCGGCTGTGTTTATGGTCGCGCTTATCATTCTAGTGGGCATGTTCAAAAATGATCCCGATCAGGCTGATCCGAACGCCATCTGGCTGGGCGCAGATTGGACACTTGAAACGCATGATGATAGCGAAATCGAGGCGTTGGTTGCGCTATTGCGGGAAAATCGAGTCGGCACTGTCTACGCATGGGTCAGTTGGATGCGTCCTGATGGATTATGGGGAACAGCGCCTGAGGTAGAGACGGATTTCAACGACCGAGAAGCACAGTTACAAGCCTTTAGCGAACAATTCAATCGTCTTTATCCCGAAGCACAGCTTTACGGTTGGCTGAACATCCGCTTAATTCCTACGGCAGACGGCACATCACCGATGGCAAGTGAAGATATGCTTGGCAGTGTTTCTGCATTTAGCTTACGGGTCGTCAATCGTTTGAATTTTGACGGCGTTTTTCTGGATGTTGAACCGGTGTTTAACAATGACAACGCTTATTTGACGATGCTTCAGCGTGTGCGCGGCACAATCGGGCAAGATGTGTTGTTGGGCGTGTCTGTTCCGCCGGATTGGACACCGATTGATGCCGAAATCCCTACGCCGTCTGTCATCGCACCGGGAACAGTGTGGGATATGGAATTTAAACAGCGGGTGGCTTTGCTGGTGGATGATCTCGTTGTACAAGCCTATAACAGTTACCTCACACAGCCGTCCGATTATGTGGAATGGGTCGCTTATCAGGTTCAGAGCTATGCAGAGGCGGTTGCCGCGCTACAAACCACGACAGATATCGTGATTGGTGTGCCGATGTTTGAAGCGAATTTGCCTGCCCATGATCCCGCTGTGGAGACATTGGCTTCTGCGCTGAACGGGGTGCGACAGGGTTTGAGACAGTCAGGGGATGCGGCTGATGTTATTCTCGGTGTTGCGATTTTTAACGAAACCAATATGAGTGATGCCGAATGGAACACGTTTGATTCACAATGGCTTAGATAAACAGAAAGCGCATTTATGTCGCCTTGTTGGATAAAGCGATTGACCTACAACGGTTTACAATCTGTTGATTATTCTGCATCTTCACTTGCGGATGCGGTGCAATATGAGCCGGATGATGGTGTTTACACGGTTGCCAATACGTATAACACGTACCAAACGCTAATGCTGGATGCCCATTTAGATCGTCTGGAAGATTCCGCGCAACGGGCAGATATTGTTCTTAAATTGGATCGGTCTCGATTGAAAAGTGCGCTCAGGTCAATGATTTCTGAGTCGGGATTTGGCGACGTACGTTTCAGGATAACCGTGCCACGCGCAACGCCGGATGACCTGATTTTGTCAATTGAACCATTTACGCCACCATCGCCGGAATTAATCGACAAAGGGGTAAGGTGTATCACCGCGCCGGATAGCGCCCGTACTAATCCCGCCGCGAAAACGACTGGCTGGATGCACAATCGGCGCGGGCTGAGCGATGCGATGCCACAAGGAATTTACGACACGATTTTGCTGGACGCGGATGGTAATATGATGGAGGGGCTGGGGGCTAATTTTTACGCCATAAAAGATGCTATCCTTTATACTGCTGGTGAAGGCGTGTTATATGGGATCGCGCAGAAGATCGTATTTGAGATCGCACCGTTGATCATTCCCGTAGAACAATCGCCGGTGAATGTCTCAGATGTGCCTAATTTGAGTGAAGCGTTTATCACGAGTAGTAGTCGTGGAATTATTCCGGTGATTGAGATTGACGAACAACCGATTGGTACAGGGTCACCCGGCGCGATGACTCAGGCATTGATAAGTGCTTATAACGCATGGGTGAGTACGCACCTTGAAGACCTGTAATATGCCGTATGAAAGCCATTTTTGGATGGCAAGAATTCCCCGTTCCTCCACACTTCTCCATGACGATTAGCACTTTAATCACATTTCGTCTACTCGTCCGCGCTAAAATCCCTTATGATAGGCGCTACGCATAGATCATTTAGGATGCGGACGAAAACACATGAACGGAACGAAACGCTATTCATCCTGGGGACGTTATCCGGATGCAAAACATCAAACAGTAAAGCAACTTGAATGGCGCACACAGTTACCCAAATTGTGTGAAATTGACCCGCCATTATTGCCTTTTGGCTATGGGCGGAGTTATGGGGATAGTTGCCTGAACGAAGGCGGCGTATTGCTAGATTGCACCCCGATGAATCAATTTATCGCGTTTGATCGTGAAACGGGATTAATTCGCTGTGAAGCGGGTGTGTCTATCGATCAAATTCTGGAATTGGTCGTGCCGCATGGCTGGTTTGTGCCGGTGAGTCCGGGGACGAAATTCGTTTCGGTTGGTGGTGCAATCGCTAACGATGTGCATGGCAAGAATCATCATGTTGCCGGAACGTTCGGCTGTCATGTCACTCAATTTGAACTTCTGCGCTCCGACGGCGAAAGGTTGATTTGTTCGCCGTCGCAGAACACCGAATTATTCTCCGCAACGATTGGCGGTCTGGGTTTAACAGGTGTCATCATCTGGGCGGAATTCCAACTCAAACATATTCCAACTCCGTTTATCAAAATGGAATCGATACAATTTTCAAGCATTGACGAATTCTTCCAACTATCCGAAGAATCAGCGGATATTCCCTATACTGTAAGCTGGGTGGATTGTCTTGCTACCGGCGACCAATTTGGTCGCGGTTTGTTCGGGCGTGGCGATTTTGATGATCCGCCATTAGGGACACAACGCAAGCTCAAGAGTACGCCTGCGTTGCCCGTGCCTGTTGATTTTCCATCGTTCACGGTCAACACGCTGACAACACGTATCTTCAACGAATTCTACTTTCGTAAGCAAATCAAAAAGCATATTCATGCGGTGACACATTACAATCCGTTTTTCTATCCGCTTGATGTGGCTACGGACTGGTATCGTGTTTACGGCAAGAAGGGTTTTTTGCAGTATCAATTCGTCATCCCGTATAAAGAGACGTATGAGCCGATCAAAGAGATTCTGCGGCAGATCGTGCGTTCCGGTCAGGCATCGCCATTGGTGGTGTTCAAGACTTTTGGCGATATTGAATCCCCTGCGATGATGTCATTTCCGCGTCCGGGGGTGACTTTGGCGCTGGATTTTGCCTTTAAAGGGCAGAAGACGTTGAAGTTGCTGGATGATCTCGATGAAATTGTGTTTGCGAATAATGGCGCGCTGTATCCAGCAAAGGATGCACGCATGTCACCGGAGCATTTCAGGATGAGCTTCCCGCGATGGGAAAAATTTTCCAAATATATTGATCCAAAATTCTCGTCGAGCTTCTGGCGACGTGTGACCGAAACTTAGGAGTCATCAATTACGATGTTGAAAATCATGATAATCGGCGCGACTTCGACAATTGCGCATGAAACCGCTAAATATTTCGCTAATGATGGTGCAGAATTTTTCCTCGTTGCCCGCTCACCGGAAAAGCTAACAGTCATCAAGGATGATTTGTTGGCGCGTGGGGCTAAATCCGCTAATGCGTTCGAGATGGACATGAACGATTTTGACCGTCATCAGGAATTGCTGGATGCCGCGATTGCGAAGATGGGGCAGTTGGATGCGCTCTATATCGCACATGGCACATTGGGCGATCAGGCAGAGGCAGAAGCGGATGTTGAGGTGATGATCCGCGAGATCAACACGAATTTCCTGAGTACTGCCGCATTTTTAACGATTGCCGCCAATCATTTTGAATCACAACGGCGCGGTGCAATTGCGGTTATTTCCTCGGTGGCAGGTGATCGTGGGCGCGGTAGCCTATATGTATATGGCACAGCGATGGCGGCGAAAACGACATTTTTGCAGGGATTAAGGAACCGTCTGGCGAAGTCCGGTGTCTCTGTATTGACGATTAAACCCGGACGGGTAGCGACACCGATGACGGCGGATATGAAACCCAGCCCATTGCTGGCTGATCCTGCTAAAGTGGGCGCAGAGATTTACAAAGCGATGAAGAACGGGCGTGATATTTTATATGTTCCGGCATATTGGAGCGTTATCATGATGATTATCCGCAACATCCCTGAGCGTATTTTCAAACGCCTCAGTATGTAGTTGAACGTTCACAATGATCATCAGTTCAGATTGTCTAGTTATGGAGTGCGGATAGCCTGCGGCTAATTCATGAGTGATAACATCAAAACGACAACCCCTGTACAACAAAACGCTTCGGTAGGCAGTGTTGCCTATGCCTTGCTTCAGAATATGCGTCCAAAGCAATGGGCGAAAAATGGTTTCGTATTCATGGCGATTCTCTTCGATCAGAAGCTGTTTGACGCGGATTGGTTTTTGCGTGTATTGGCGACATTTGCGCTGATGTGTTTGACGGCGAGTGCGGTGTATATTGTTAATGATATTGTGGATGTTGAGAAAGACCGCCAACATCCGAAGAAAAAGTTTCGCCCCATTGCGTCGCGCCGATTGCCTGTCAATGTGGCGATCATCGCGGCGATTGTATTTTTCGTCGGAGCGGTGCTGGGTTCTTTGTTGATTGATGTCAAACTTACACTGGTTATTCTGGGGTATATTGCTCTGCACGTGGGTTATAGTTTTATCTTCAAGAATATCGTCATCATTGATGTTTTTGCGATTGCGGGTGGCTTTGTGCTTCGCGTTCTAGCAGGAGCAGTCGTCATAGAAGTGGCGCAGTTTTCACCGTGGTTGTATATGTGTGCGGCGTTATTGTCGTTATTTTTGGCGGTTGGCAAGCGCCGTCAGGAATACATCTTGATGGGCGATAAGGCGGAAACAACCCGTAGCATCCTCAAAGAATACAACCTGAACCTCATCAACGATATGCTACGTCTGACCATCACCACGACTGCGATTGCATATACACTTTATGCGACTGAAGCAGAAACTGCGCTGATTAGTCGTGAGTATATGCTCCTGACTGTGCCGTTTGTCTATTATGGTTTATTCCGCTATCTCTATCTGATTTACGTCAAGGAACATGGTGGTGATCCTACCGAGATTTTGTTTGAGGATCGGAATTTGCAGATCACGATTGGTCTGTGGGGGATACTGCTGATTCTGTTGTTTTATGTAGTTTAATTTACAGAAAATAGTCTAATTATCAAAACAAAAACGGGTCTACCATTTTCGACCCGTTTTTTGATTCCAATTCAGGAAATATTGAAGTGTTTAATCAAGTGGTGCTTTAAAGTCGTAGATGCCGTCGCGGATTGCATAACGCAAACCATTGTCTTTACAGCGCATCACATCACCTTCGTGGACGAGTTCTCCGCCACCTTCAGGGCAGGCGAAGATACTCTCCGCGCTCAGGTTGAAAGGGGTTTCTCCAGTTGTGAGGCTTTTAGTAAAGATGCTCGGCGTATAGAGAATGCCCGTGTTTTGTAGCAAGCCATCTAAAGTGACCAATAGCTGAGTGGGCATCCTGTTTTTGAGGAAGCCAACACGGAAAAATGAGACCGGAATCCGGTTTTGCACGTCAAAGGTGGCGTTTTTAAGCTGTTGGCTGATGTATTCAGGATGAAAGTCAAAATTGAGTTCGACGAATTCTACAGGTTCGTGTGTGTACGGACTCCACTCCTGCTTGCCGAGTGCATAGCGTAGCATCGACTTGACGTTTTGCTTATTGGCATGTTCAAGGATGAAGGTGGCACGGGGCGTTAAGATGCGCCGGATTTGCGCCAAGGCAGACGGTACATCTGCCATGTGGTGGATAACCCGGATCATCGTCGCGGCATCAAATGTGCCTGCCAAAAACGGCAGTTGATACACATCCGCCGCTACGTAGATAAACCGATCTGAGTCGCCATAATGTTCGCGCGCATATTGGAGTTGAGAAAAGGAATAATCCAGCAGAACAACCTGATCGAAATTATCATACTCCCTCGTTAGGCGACCAAAGCCCGCGCCAATTTCCAGCAAGCGCCGCCCGCCTTTAGGCAAAAGTTTACGCAGGGCGATGCGCTCGGCACGATCTTCGTAATCGCGCCCCTGACCTTCCCAGAACTCCGTCCGGTAATTTGAGCCTTCATAATCGCAAATTTTTGGCGGACGTGAATCCGGCATAATTAACCTCCTGTGGGCGTTGCTACAATGCCCTGATCTTCCGTCGCTTCGGGGGAGCTTCCCGCCCCGCCGCCCGCGTCATTTTCGTTCGTTACGGTACTATCGTTTGTTGCTTCTGGTAAGGTTGTGGCGGGTGTTGGATTAACCACTTCCGTGTTGTTATTTACAGGTGGCTCTTGTTGTGAATTTTCGGCTGGCGCGGTGCTGGTGACGGATTGCGATGTGTAGTAGCTCGGTGAAATGCCGAACGCAGATAAGCTCTGAATCGCCTGTGCGTTGACTGCTTCCGGTCCACCTTGATCGTACACGTCAGGGCGAATTTGCTCATCCAAGCCCGGAATACCGCCTTGCATCACCAAGCCGGTTTCCAGCGGGATGTTGGCAAGTGGAATATCTTCGTTGGCGAGATTGTAATTTAAGCCTGCTGTGCGCGAAAAGCCTGTCCAGGGTGTACGGCTGTAGTCGTTTTCGTTGAGCAGATTGACATCACCACTGACGACATCACTGACGAAATCAGGAACTTCACCCCATCCACTCGGTAGGTTATGCAAACCTCGCCCGAACGGTTCGAACAACAGGCGCAAGTTGGTGGCGACATCGTGGAGTTGGGTTTCCTCTAGCGGGATGACTGCGCGGACATCGAGTGAGACGGGCAACGTGTCGCGTACTTCGACGTTGAGATCAAGCGCAACGGGCAGTTGCAAGCCCTGCGGCAAACTGAGCGTTACCGTCGCATTGCTGACTGTTAAGCCGGGTGCGACGATATTCGCCTGCACGGTGAGCGGAACGGCATCGGTCAATGTAACGACCGTATTGGTTTGCAGTGGAATGTCCAGATTGACCGGCACAACATCGCGCACGGGAATCGTCCAGTCAATGGTTGCCTGATCTAACCCGACGAAACTGCTATGCAAGCCAGTGACCAGCGGTTGTGCGACATTGTTTTTGATATCAAAGATCAACAATCCGGCGGCAAGCAGGACGATGACGAGGATAATATTGACGATAAACGAAAAAATGACCATGAATCGCCAGAAAAATTTCCCGATAGCTCTGAGTACGCGCATAGCAACCAGCCCCTGCTGAATAGATCGTCGTCGAATAAACCTGATTCAAACTATACCATTCGTTGATTGGTGTCAGCAAATGGAATTCTCTCAATTGTAGTACACAAAACGGGATGGTGATACAACCATCCCGTTTATTTATCACATTATTCGAATGCAGGTTATACGATGCGCTTAAAGTCCTGCATCACGGCGAAGTGCATCGGCTTTGTCGGTACGTTCCCACGGCACGTTCACATCTTCACGTCCAAAGTGACCATAAGCGGCAACCTGATGATAAATCGGGCGGCGCAAGTCCAGATCACGGATGATGGCGGCGGGGCGCATATCAAAGTGCTTACGGACAAGTTCTGCGATAGCTTCATCGTCAATCGTGCCTGTGCCGAAAGTTTCCACTGCAACGGATGTGGGATGGGCAACACCGATAGCATAGGAGACTTGCACTTCAAAGCGGGTGGCTAAACCAGCGGCTACAACATTTTTGGCGACGTAGCGTGCCATATATGCGGCGCTACGATCCACCTTGGTGCTGTCTTTACCGGAGAACGCACCACCACCATGACGGGCTACACCGCCGTAGGTATCGACGATGATCTTACGTCCGGTTAAGCCGGCATCACCGAGCGGACCACCAGTGACGAAGCGTCCAGTGGGGTTGATGAAGAAACGGGTCTTGTCGTCAAGCAAATCTTCCGGCACAACATCCATGATGATGTGTTCGATGACCTGTTCACGGATTTCTTTTTGTGAAATGTCCGGTGCGTGCTGGGTGGAGATGACGATGGTATCCACGCGTTTGGGCTTGCCATGTGCATATTCCACCGTGACCTGACTTTTGGCATCAGGACGTAACCACGGCAATTCATCGGTCTTTCGGGCTTCTGCTAAACGGCGTACGAGTTTGTTCGCCAGTGAGCTTGTTAGGGGCATCAATTCGGGTGTTTCATCACAGGCAAAACCTATCATCATACCCTGATCGCCCGCGCCGATGGCATCAATTTCTGAATCAGACATTTCGCCTTCACGCGCTTCAAGTGCTTTATCCACACCCTGAGCGATGTCTGCTGATTGTTCTTTAATGGAGACCATCACGCCACAGGTTTCCGCATCAAAGCCATACTTGCCGCGTGTGTAGCCAATTTCGCGGACGGTTTTGCGGACGATACTTTCAATGTCCACATAGGCGCTGGTACTGATTTCGCCCATAACGACAACCAGACCGGTGGTGGTGGCGACTTCGCAGGCGACGCGTGCCATCGGGTCTTGCGCCAGAATGGCATCTAATACCGCGTCTGAGATTTGGTCGCACATTTTATCTGGATGACCTTCGGATACTGCTTCGGATGTGAAGAAGTATTTGGGTGATGTCATAAAAGTCAGGTTAGACTTTGCTTCTGCCATGATTCCTCCTAATTAGGATGTAAACAAAAAAACGCCTCGTTCTGGTCAGAAGAGGCGTGTTAATCCAAAAGTTTGATGACATGCCCTCATCTACCAGAGTGTTCTCTGTAGGATTTGGCACCATCCCGACGCTTCGGTGGTTGCCGCGACTTCACAGGGCCTATCCCTCTGTCGCTCTCGATGAGATTTTCGATTGTGCTTTCTTAAGCGGAGCACTATACCATAACGTAAGAGTGAATTCAATTGCCCATTTTTCTTTTCAAGTTTCAATAAAAAAGCCGGAAAGATCAACGCTTTCCGGCTTTGTCGTATTATTTTGAATTTTTCACGGGTTACGTAAATTAAGCAAAGACATCATTTCTGTACGCAGTGCCGGATTGTCTTTGAACGCGCCCCGGCTGGTCATGGTTGTGGTATTGGCTTCGTGGAGTTTTACCCCACGAGAAGACATACAGCCATGCGTGACATTATAGAGCACGATCATCACACCTTTAGGCTGAAGCAAATCCATGATTGCGTCTGCCGTTTGCTGACCAATCCGTTCCTGCAATTGGAAACGACGGGCATAAATTTCCAGAATGCGCCCTAATTTTGATAACCCAAGCAAGTGCTTGTCCGGAACATAGGCGATGGCGGCGTAGCCTTCAATCGGTGCAAGATGATGACTGCACAGGCTATGAAAGCGCATGTCTTTGACGATCACCATGTCATCGCTTTTGGACGTATTTGGAAATACAGTTATTTCCTCTTTTGGATCCCGCGCGTAACCATTCGCCCAATAATCAAGATAGGCTTTAGCGACACGTTTAGGGGTGTCCGTATAATTGGGGTCTTCCCAATTGACATTGAACGCATCAAGCAACGCATGAATAGCGTTTTCTACAGCTTGCATCTGCTCTGGTGATTTTGTCAGGACTTCGGTTTGTTCATAGTCCTCTACATCTTCGAACCTCAAGTCAAAATCCGGTTCCAAAGTTTCTAAACGGGGCAATTCAATCGTTTTGATGGTTTTGCCATTCGTATTATTGAAACCATTTCCGTTGCCATTGCGTCCATTATTTTGGTACACATTGTTGTTTTGCACGTTGTTTGCGTACTGTCGCTACGAAAATGAGCGCAATGTACGCATCCTCCTTACTCTCAATCCTTAACTAAAATAAACATAAAACTGAAGGAACGCTACCATGTTTAAGACGATTTACCTGAACCCTATCTTACTTACAACACCATCTGACCCTGTATTTAGGTAGCAAACAGATTATAGGGTGTTTTAGGGTTCAAATGACGTTTATTTAACTGATTGCTCATTAAACACTTAATGCTGGTTAAATTGGTTTTACACGTGCCCTTTATAATTAGAGTGTTCAAGCTAACTGCGAGGAAATTAAAATGGATATGATTGAAATTGATAATCTACGGTTGCGCTGTGTGATTGGCTTTAGTCCACATGAGCTTAAAGACAAGCAGGATGTGGTGATTTCGATGCGAATCGGCGCGGATATGCGGAAGGTAGGACAGACCGATGATCCGAACGACGCATTTAATTATCGCACCGTGACCAAAGCGATTATCAAGCATGTTGAGGAGTCGAATTACAAATTGGTAGAGGCGATGGCGAGTACGATTGCGCGTATCACCGTAGTGGATTTCGGCGCGGAATGGGTGCAAGTGCGGGTACATAAGCCGGGTGCATTGCGCTTTTCTGATAGTGTGGGCGTGTTGATCGAGAGGACGGCGGATGACTTCGCCTGATGTGTATCTTTCATTAGGGTCGAACATCGCGCCGGAGGAAAATTTGCAAGCCGCTGTGGATTTATTGCGCGATCAATGTGAGGTTCTGGCGATTTCTCCTGTCTATCAGTCGCCACCCTATGGCAATCCCGATCAAGCGGATTTTCTGGATGTAGTGGTCAAAATCAAAACAGATAAAACACCCCTAGAGTTTAAAGTCAACGTGTTACGTCAGATTGAAAAAACGCTAGGGCGGATACGCTCACCTGAGAATAAATTTGGTCCCTTAACGCTAGATATGGATGTTTTACTGTGGGGCGATCTGGTTTTAGACTACGGTCAGAAACCGTGGCACATTCCGAATAAAGGCTTGGTTGAATTTGCGGCGGATGCGTTGCCGATGGTTGACCTTGCGCCGGAATTGATTCATCCTGAAACGGGCGAAACGATGAGAGACCTCGTCGTTCGCCTTGACCAAACAGGCATCATCAAGACAGAAATCATAATAACGTAAGGTTTCCCACGACTGCGCAACGTACACAACCTTAGCCCTACCCGAAACGGTGGTATGCGGTACAATAGCGCCGTTTTTTGAATTACGAACCTGAGTGTTTAGCGACCTGTTAAATGCTGAGGATCACGGAGCGTTTTCTATGAATTTAGGGGAATATGTGCGGATTCTCGTCCGTCGTGGGTGGATTATGCTCTTGCTCGCGGTGATTACTGCCGCCGGTGCATATTTGCTCACACGGAATGAGACTCCTGTGTATCGGGCTTCTCAAACGGTTTTAATTCAACCCTCGCGCAGTGATTTTGGTTTGACCGAAGCAAGCAGGTTGTTGCTTAATCCGCTGGTGGTGGCGATTAATAGCCAACAAATCGCGCAGGAAATCATCGATGAATTGCAATTGGATATGACTGCTCCGGCACTCAAAGGCGATGTCACTATAGCACCGGATCAATTGCGCCTGACGATACAAATTGATGTTAATAGCACAGATAGCGAACTTGCCAGCAATGTGGCGCGGGCATGGGGACTCAAATTACAGGATTATCGGAATGAACGCAATGCAACCGTGCGTGCAGAAGATCGTGTAGAAGCCGTGATGCCAGATTTCCCACAAATTAGCCAGATTGCACCACGCCCAACATTGACGGCGATTGCGGGCGGTTTGCTCGGCTTGCTGGTGGGGGGGATGATCGTGTTTATATTGGAAGTTCTGGAGAGCAGTATTATCCGCCGACGTGATGATCTTGAGCGCGTGTTGGGCGTTCCCGTTTTGGCGACGATTCCACATATTGACGCTTAATTGATGCTAAACAGCATTCCACTTTGCAAGCCTGCCGGGACTTTTAAGGAGTAACTATGGCGCAAGCAAATCTTGTTATGTTAACTGACCCACGCTCGGAAACCGCCGAAGCGTTCCGTACTCTACGTACCTATCTCATGTTCCAGAATGCCCAGAAGCCCATTTCTACCTTATTGGTGACATCTACTGCCGAAGCGGATGGCAAAAGCATTGCATTAGCGAACCTTGCTGTTGCCTTTGCACAATCAGGTAATCGCACTATTCTTGTTGATGCGGATTTGCGTAAACCTTTGCAACATGAAATTTTTGGTGTGGCGAATACCAGTGGCTTTACCACCATGATGACCGAGGATGCTGTGCTAGCAACACCTCCCCTTGTTGATACCGGGGTAGAAAATTTGAGTTTGCTCCCCAGTGGTGTTGCGCCGGTGAGTCCATCTGATGTGCTTAGTAATCGGCGGGTGGATGAAATCGTAGGCGTACTCAAGGCGCGGGCAAGCTATATTTTGTTTGACGGTCCGCCTGTATTAGCGGCGACGGATGCGGCATTGCTCGGTGGAAAATTAGATGGTGTATTGCTGGTTGTACGTGCAGGGCAGACGCGACGCGATCATGTGGCGCGGGCAAAGCAGGCGCTAGAGCAACTGAATGTGAAGATCATCGGCGCAACACTGACTAATGCCAGCCGTGAATCCAGCCGTTATTAGTGAACAGGACGAAAACCTGTGACGCAAACCGAACATACCTTTCGAGCAATGCAAACGATTGATGGTGAAATGCCATATCTGCTTCATTTGCCAGACGGCTATGAAGAAACTGAAGAGTCTTTTCCGCTGATTTTGTTTTTGCATGGCATGGGTGAGCGTGGAAACGATCTGGATTTGTTACGCACGCAGGGCTTGGCAAAAAAGTTAGATCACCAACATGATTTTCCGTTTATAGTCGTTTCGCCTCAATGCTCATTGGATTCCTGGTGGTCATTGCAGATCGATGTGTTAATTCGCCTCCTTGATGAAATCATCGCAACCCATCGCGTAGATACGACCCGTGTTTACCTGACGGGTTTGAGTATGGGCGGATATGGCACATGGGCATTGGCTTCATCTTATCCTGAACGCTTTGCGGCGATTGCACCGATTTGTGGCGGGATGGATCACTGGTTTGATCTGGAGACTCGCGCACAGGCACTCAGTAAAATGCCAATCTGGACGTTTCATGGTGCGGCTGATGATGTTGTGCCGATTACACTCACAGAGCGGGTGATTGCGGCTATAGAAGCGGCGGGTGGAACGGTGAAATATACGATTTATCCGCGTGTGAACCATGATTCATGGACGCAGACTTACGCCAATCCTGAACTTTACACATGGTTTTTATCGCACACGCTTTCTGGAAACGATCAATAGCGACTTATGTCTGATAAACGACCTGTCGATGAGTTGCCGCCGGATGCTGAGTCGCTGGAACAGTGGCGACAGATGCCACAGGGCAAACCCTCTAAACATGCATTCGCGCCGGCAACGGGTGGATTGCGTTGGCTGTGGTGGCTGGTCGTATTGGGCGGGTTGCTGATTGTGGTGGCAATACTCGCCAATAGTGGTTTAACATAAATAGTTGAGGAGGTTGATAACCTGATGAAGGGACTTATCCTCAGTGGGGGCAAAGGGACACGCCTTTATCCATTGACTTATACGCGAGCGAAACAACTGATTCCGGTTGCCAATAAACCGGTATTGGTACGGGTGATTGAGGCGATCCGCGAAGCAGGTGTGACTGATATTGGCGTTGTGGTGGGTGATACCGCCAATGAGATTAAAGACCTGCTCGGCAGTCGGAACGATTTAGGCGTGAAGCTGACCTTCATTCAACAAGATCATCCGGGTGGGTTGGCACATGCAGTAAGGATTTCACGCGATTTCCTCGGTGATGATCGTTTCGTGATGTTCCTCGGCGATAATGTAATTCAGGGCGGGATTAGTGCACTCATTCAAGATTTTGCTGAAAGTGATTGGAATAGTCAGATCGTTTTGAAGCGTGTTCCGCTAGAAAAAGCCTCGTCTTATGGCGTTGCAGTCGTCAATGAAGATCAGCGTGTACAGCAGTTGATCGAAAAACCAGCAGACCCGCCGAGTAATCTGGCGCTGGTTGGCATTTATATGTTTGATCGCTACATCTTCGACGCGGTTGATGCGATTCAACCCTCGGCGCGTGGCGAGTTGGAAATTACGGATGCGATTCAATGGTTGATTGACCATGAGTATCGGGTGTTTCCACACATTCATGAGGGGTGGTGGATTGACACCGGCAAGCCGACTGATATGCTAGAAGCGAACAGTCATGTGTTGGAAGAATTGATCCCGAATGTGTCTGCGGATGCTGAAATTGATGCGTCTTCACATATTGATCCACGGGTGACTGTGGAAAAGGGTGCGCGAATAATCAACAGTATTATTCGCGGTCCATCGGTGATTGGTGAGAACGCGGTAATCGAAAACAGTTATATCGGTCCATTCACCAGCATTTATCATCATGTGGAAGTACGGAACTGTGAAATCGAGCGTAGTATCGTACTAGAAAATAGCAAGATTCTGGATATTGATGTGCGTTTACAGGATAGTCTGATCGGGCGTGATGCGTCGCTGATGAAAAACGAGACGAAACCGCGTGCGCTGAAGATGAATCTGGGCGATCACAGTACAGTTTGGATAATTTAGATAGGAAAATACGGATGACAAAACCTATTAAATTGGTCGTAGTTGATCTCGATGGAACACTGCTTAATGAACAGAGCCAGCTTTCTGCGGGCAATGAAGCGGCACTAAAAAAAGCAATTGAACAGGGTGTGCAAATCGTGATTGCGACGGGCAAGACCCGTTTTAGCGCGAATACCGTTATTGAGAAGCTCGGCTTGACGACACCAGGAATTTACCTGCAAGGTCTGACGATCTATCAATCCGATGGCACGATTTCCTACCAGAAAACACTTGAACCTGATGTTGCCCGTCAGGTGATTACGTTTGCTGAAGATCGCGGTTATGATGTCATCGCTTATAGCGGTTCACGGATTCTGGCGCGTTCAGTCAGCAAAAAGGCTGAGGAATTGGCGACAAAATATGGTGAACCGATGCCGGAAGGGATCGGCGCTTTACAGAACATCCTAGAAGATATGCCTGTACATAAGCTCATCGCAATGAAAGCGGGCGAACCGCGCAAAATCAAGGCGTTGCGTTGGCAGTTGGAAATGCAACTCGACGGCAAGGCGCGTCTGGTTCAGGCGATGATCCCCGATATGGTCGAAATTTTGCCACCAAAAGCATCCAAGGGAATTGCCTTGCAGACGTTGCTTAAGCAATTAGGTGTTTCTGCGGATGAAGTTCTGGCGATTGGTGATGGTGAAAACGACATCGAAATGATTCAGCTTGCCGGAATAGGTGTTGCGGTTGGGAATGCTGATGCCAAATTAAAAGCCGTTGCCGATCATGTGGTTGCCGGTAATGAGGCAGACGGTGTGGCTGATGCGCTTGAAAAGTTTGTGCTGATTAAGACAGAAGTATCTGAAGCATCATCAGAAGAAGCGCCTGCTGTTTCAGAAGCGGTTGCCGAAACGGATGAGGAGTAAGGTGTATGAAAAACATCCTCGTAACGGGTGCGGCGGGCTTTATCGGGAGTGCGTTTGTGCGCTATATGGTGAAAAAGTACCCTGCTTACAACATCATCGCTTACGATAAGCTCACTTACGCGGGGAATTTGAATAACCTGACTCCGGTGGATGATGAGGATAATTATCGTTTTGAGCTGGGAGATATTGCCGCCCGCAACATGGTAAAAAGCCTACTGCAAAAACATCATGTTGATACCGTGGTGAACTTCGCGGCGGAAAGCCATGTTGACCGCAGTATTCTTGACCCTGACGCGTTTATTCATACCGATGTGGTCGGCGCATACATCATGCTGGATGAATCGCTTAAGCATGGCGTAGAACGCTTTGTACAAGTATCTACAGATGAAGTGTATGGCGATGTAGAAACCGGTTATTCGGTTGAAGATGATGGCTTCTTGCCGAATAGTCCCTATGCGGCGAGCAAAGCGGGTGGCGAACTCATGGTGCGTGCCTATCATGTGACGCATGGCATGGACACGGTCATCACGCGTGGAAGCAACACATTTGGTCCGTATCAATATCCTGAGAAACTTCTGCCGTTGTTCATCACCGAAGCGTTGGATGATAAACCACTGCCCCTTTATGGCGACGGTATGCAAGTGCGTGATTGGCTGTATGTGGAAGATCATGTGACCGGCATTGATTTTGCGCTTCATCATGGCGAAGCAGGCGAGGCGTATAATGTGGCGGGTGAGAACGAACAGCACAACATTAACGTCATCAAGGCGATGTTGAAGTTACTTGGCAAGCCGGAAAGCCTGATCCGTTCCGTTGAAGATCGCGCTGGACATGACCGCCGTTATGCGATGAATTGCGATAAACTGCGGGCGCTTGGCTGGCAACGTCAATTTGATTTTGAAACCGCGCTAGAAAAGACGGTGCGCTGGTATGAAGATAATGCGTGGTGGTGGCGGGAGATAAAAACCGGCGATTATCTCGACTACTATAAGCGCCAATATGCGGATCGCCTCGCCGCGACGGATGAATAGGTTGCAAGGTATTCGTTGATTATTTGGCGTATCTAATAGAAACAAAAATCGCGCTTCTGATAAATAAGGATGCGCGATTTTAATAAATACGTTTGATTGTGCTGTGTAAATACTTACTTAATGAATTGCCATCGCCGCTTCTTGAGGCATATCCTCAGCGACACGAACGCCCATAGAAATCATTTTACGAACGATGTTTGGCGTGAGTTTGAAACTTTGATTAATGAGTACAGTCTTTGTTGGAATGTGGTACAGTAAATACTGTTTTCTACCATAGAAATCAATCGTGAAAAGCAAATGCTCGTCACGTTCGTTCAAATAGACGCGCTCAAACACACCTGGATCACTTTCTAACATATGTAGCTACCCCCGCGCTTTAAGCCTTATCTTAGTCAAGCAGTGTCTGTATAAAACTATATCATGAATTTCGTAAATTGGATACTAGTAAATCCATCTTGTTAATTTAGAATACCTCTGTCTGTTTTGCACAAAGGGCAGGGCAAAAGGCGGATTAATGCAGATAGAACGTTATAAAGCGCGGCGTTATCGAACGGAAATTGGTTGTGGCGCGGTTCTTGCTGTAACTGTTATTTTTTTCCTGCTGTGTGTTGGTTTATACGCATTTGGCGTGTTAACCCCGCTCGTTTTAAGTCTGGTAGGTGTGCGGAGCGTCGGGGATACGGACAGTGTGTTTGAGAACTACACGCCTGCGCCCACCGTTGTGCTTGAAAACGCAGTCGGGCAATCTCAAGTCACGGTAGATCTGGGTAGTTATGGGCAACAAACACTGTCTAATACCGCGGGTCTGTATACCTTTAACACCGGTACGACTAACACGGGCAACACTTTAACCACGGCGACATTTACCGAAGATGGCTTGCGTCAACTTTGTTTCGAGCGGAGTACAATCTGTGGCGGTGGGGATGGCAATTATCGTAATGCACAGATTGATTTGCGTCCCGGCGGAGCGGTGGTCTATGTGGATGTGAACGCGGGCGTATTCTGGCAGAGGATTGGCATTGTGATGCGTTTGAACACCACGCGCACGCGCCTTAGTGTGATTGGTGTGGATATTGATGGCATCACCTATGATCCGGCGACACTACCGCCGTTTTTGCCAGCAGATGCACGTCAGGCGATTGTGAATGCTTTGAGTGAAGTAGAAATCGTGGTCAATGATCTCATTACGCAGATTGTTTTGCGGTCAGGTGGCGAGACCTACACTATTATTGATCTCAACGTGGATGATGCGCTACTGACGTTGATTATGCAGTGATGAAACAGTCAAACAGGAATCAAGAGGGGATGCGAAAATGAGTGATAGATACGGCTTTGCAGACGCAGATTTAATGACGATCAAGGAGGAAATCCGAACGATTCTCATCCAGCTTGCCCGATCCTGTAAAACAATCACCTACTCAAATTTATGTGCGCGTATTCAAACGGCGTATATGCACCATCGCGCACCGGGGTTTCATTATCTGTTACGTGAGCTTTGTCGGGATGAAATTTCTGCCGGGCGACCCGTGATCGGTGTGGTGGTGGTCAATAAACAAACGGGTAGGTGTGGCGCGGGTTATTTTAAGTTCGCGGCGCAGATGGGCGCGGATGTCTCCGATCCCGAAACTTATTGGAACGAAGAATTTGAGCGTGTCTGTGAGTATTGGGGTGAAGCGGAATGATGCGCCATTTAATTCTGGTCAGACATGCACAACCGGCAATTGATGCCGATATTCCAGCCGCGGAGTGGACACTTACGGATGAAGGTAAGCAGAAAAGTCGTTTGCTGGTAAAGTCATTTGAGCAGTATGGTGTGACGCGCGTTTTTACGAGCCATGAACCGAAAGCGCATGAGACAGGTTGCATCCCTGCAAAGTTGCTCGGTTTACTGTGTGAAATTGCGTCTGATCTGCATGAGCATGATCGCAGAGGTGAACCGTTTCATTCCAAACAGGTTTTCATGCAAAAGTTGGAGACATTCTTTAATCAACCCGAAACACAATCGTTCGGGAATGAATCCGCACAGAAGGCACAAGCACGCTTTGCTGCTGCTGTGGATGAATTAATAAAGCAGTATCCTGACGATACATTAGCGATTACGACTCATGGGACAGTGATGGCGCTCTATCTTGCACAGAAATGTGGGATTGATCCAATTCCGTTCTGGAAGGCGTTGAAGTCACCGATGGTGGTTGTGCTGGAGTTACCAGAATTTCACTTAGCCGAAGTCATCACGGAGTTTGCGTAATGCGGATTTTGGTCACAGGTGCAAACGGACGCTTTGGCAGCGGCATGGTGCGGAAATTGGCGCAGGGTGTTTATGCCGCGACCCGTGCAGATTTTGATTTCACTGATTTTTCCGCAACCCGCGCCTTTATACACGACTATAAACCAGAAATCATTATCCATCCCGCCGCATGGACGGATGTGGATGGCTGTGCCCGTGAGCCGGAGAAAGCTATCCAGATTAATGGCTTCGGCACACAGCATATTGCGATTGCCAGTGCGGAAATTGGCTGTGCGATGGTGTATATCAGTAGTAATGAAGTTTTTGATGGTCGGCAAGGTGTTCCGTATCGTGAGTACGATACAACCCAGCCCGCCAACCCGTATGGATATAGTAAAATGGTGGGTGAAAGGGCGTTGCTCTCACTAAATCCGAAGCATTATATCGTCAGGACGGCGTGGTTGTTCGCGCATGGCGGTAAAAATTTTATTCAGGCGATATTTTCTGCGGCAGAGGCGGGTAAACGTCTGCGAGTCGTCACGGATGAAGTTGCTAATCCCACCTATAATGATGATCTGGTAGACGCGGTGGCATCGCTGATAAAGACAGGACGTTATGGCATTTATCATTTTGTGAATTCCGGTGCATGTTCACGCTATACATTTGCGCGCTATATTTTGGACAATTCAGGCTATCCTGACGTTCCGATTGAACCCATCAGTAGCCGTGAATGGTCACGTCCATCACACCCGCCGACGTATAGCAGTCTCGCAAATATGGCAGGGGAGATGCAGGGGATTACATTGCGGTCGTGGCAAGCCGCAGTGGATGCGTTTTTGGAGGCTGAAGGATTATTGAAACGTTCATGATCGTGAGTTCGGGTTTGCGGATCGATGAAATCTCCATTATTATGCGCCGCAGGTTGTAGAAAAGGCATTGCATGACTGATCCATTATTTTCGGTGATTATTCCTAATTGGAACGGCAAAAAGTTCCTCAAAACCTGTTTGGACGCACTTAATGCCCAAACCTATCCCAACATTGAAGTGATTATTGTCGATAACGCTTCTGTGGATGGTTCGCAGGCGTTTGTTCAGGAACATTATCCTCAGGTCACGCTGGTGCAATTGGCAGAGAATCGTGGATTTACCGGCGCGTGTAATGCGGGTTTTATGGCGGCGCAGGGCGAATTTGTATCACTGTTGAATAATGACACCGAAGTTGATCCACAGTGGGTCGAAGTCATCATGGATGGTTTTAGCCGTCATGCTGAGGTTGGGATTGTCGCTAGCAAGATGCTCCTGTTTGAAAAGCGCGATCATATTCACACGGCGGGGGATTATTTTACGGTGGATGGCAAGGCGGGCAATCGGGGCGTGTGGCAACGCGATGAAGGGCAATATGACAATGAGGAATTTGTGTTTAGTGCCTGTGGTGGCTCATCTGCCTATCGCAAAACGATGCTCGACCAAATCGGTATTTTGGATGATGATTTCTTCTTTTCGCTAGAAGATATTGACCTCGCATGGCGGGCGCAACTTGTCGGTTGGCGCTGTCTTTACACGCCTACAGCTATCGTGTACCATCATCTCTCGGCGACGGGTGGTGGCGTAACAGCTAGTTACCATGATGGGCGCAATTTGATTTATGTACTGGTCAAGAATTATCCATCTGCGTTGCTCCGTAAGTATGGCATGTTGGTGCTTAAGGCGCAGGGTAAAATTGCTCTTGATGCGCTGAGTTCATGGCGTGGAGAAGCCGCTCGTGCCCGTTTGCGCGGTATGGGGGCAGGTCTGCGAGGTATCCCGAAGATGCTACATAAACGCCGTAGTATTCAACGGACGCGTACTATTTCAATCGAAGAGTTGGAAGCGATGTTATGGCATCCACAGAATTAACACCCATTAACGAGGAACGGATGACTCCTGAAACACGCCCGTTATTATCGCTGGTTATCCCTGCTTTTAACGAGGGTGCACCGGATCGTCTGCCGAAGAGCTTACGCGAAATTGTAGCGTTTGCGGATGCACAAAATTTCGAGGTTGAAGTTGTGATTGTGAATAACAATAGCAATGATGATACGCTAGAGATTTCACAAAAAATCGCAGAAGAGCATTCATATATTCGCGTTTTGACTGAAAGCACACAGGGTAAAGGGGCGGCGGTTAAAACGGGTATGCTGGCGGCGACAGGGCAATACCTCTTTATCTGTGATGCGGATTTATCCATGCCGATAGAAGAATCCCTCAAGTTTATCCCACCTGCGCTTGAGACTTATGACATCGCGATTGCCTCACGAGAAGCGCCGGGTTCACAACGCATCGGTGAGCCGGAATTCCGCCATATTATGGGGCGAGTTTTTAACTTTATCGTCAAAGTGATCGCAGTGCGGGGTTTGAACGATACGCAATGCGGGTTTAAATGCTTTAAACGTGAGGTCGCGCTGGATATTTTCCCGATGCAGACGATTAACGGTTGGGGCTTTGATGTTGAGTTGTTATTTATCGCCCAACAAAAAGGATATAAGATCGTCGAAGTGCCGATTACATGGATTTATAAAGACCAATCGAAAATCAAACCCCTCAAAAACTCCATCGACATGCTTCTGGAAACGCTAAAAATTCGCCTGAATGGATGGCGCGGGCTGTATCATGGCGGCGCTTAAACGCAAAGACCGGACGGCAAGCCTCAAACATGAACGTCACTATTATTCGCTAGGCTATACGCACATCATCGGCATTGATGAAGTCGGACGTGGTCCGTGGGCTGGTCCGGTGACTGCTGGTGCGGTGTGTTTACCGATTGCACGCGATGATTTGTCTAAACTGCTGAAAGGCGTGCGTGACAGTAAGAAGATGACCGCCCGTCAACGTGAAGCCCTCGACCAGACGATCAAAGATGTGGCGATTACTTGGGGAATTGGGAGCGCATCGTCTGAAGAAATTGATGATTTAGGCATCGTCCCCGCAACGCATCTGGCAATGCGTCGTGCTCTTGAGGAAGCCACTAAAGATATTGATTTTGAGCCGGATGCACTTTTTCTGGACGATATGCTTATGCCGGAATTACGTCATACGCATCAGGTGAGTTTGATCGAAGGGGATAGCCGGACGCTGAGTATCGCCGCCGCGAGTGTTATCGCTAAAGTGCATCGTGATGAAATCATGCTGGAATTTGATGCAGAATTCCCTCATTATGGCTTTGCCGAGCACAAAGGCTATGGCACGGCGAAACATTTACAAGCGCTCAAACAATTTGGCATATTACCCATTCATCGACAGTATTATGCGCCGATTCAGGCAATTTTACGTGGTGACGATTCGTTTGAGTCAGCGGCTGAGGGAGACGAGGCGTGAAGTTAGCACTCGTTCATGATTGGTTGAACCAAATTGGCGGGGCGGAAGATGTGCTCAAATCGCTGGTGGATTTGTACCCACAACGTCCGATTTTTACCAGCATTTACGCGCCTGATGTGATGCCTGATTATTATCAATCATGGGATATTCGGACGTTGTGGTTGGATAAAATGCCCGTCATTCATCGTCATCATCAACCCTATTTGCCGCTGTATCCGTTGGCTTGGGGCAAGCTCAACTTATCCAACTATGACGTGATACTGAGCAATAAAAGTGGATTTTGTCACGGCTTAAAACATGATGATGCGACGATTCACATCTGTTATTGTCTCGCTCCGACGCGGTACGTATGGCAGTTAGACGCGTATATCTCCCGTGAAGGACTGGGTAAGCCTGTTGAATTGGCGTTGCGCCCGCTGGTCAATTGGATGAAACGATGGGATTATAATGCGGCACAGCGCGTCACCCATTTCATCGCTATTTCAAGCGAGATTCAAGAGCGCATCAAAACCTATTATGATCGGGACTCGGTGATTATTTATCCGCCTGTAGAAACGGCACGTTTTGATGTTCACGCCGAACCAGAAGATTATTTCTTGATAGTCTCGCGCTTGATTCCCTATAAGCGGATTGATCTCGCGGTGCAGGCGGCGACGCGTTTGGGCGTGAAGCTCAAAATTGGCGGACGTGGACGTGATTTAGATCGGCTGAAAGCGATGGCAGGACCAACTGTCGAGTTTCTTGGCTATGTGCCGGACGAAGATTTACCGGAGTTAATGGCGAAGTGCAAAGCATTTTTGTTCCCCGGACTTGAAGATTTTGGCATCACCCCTGTGCAGGCGCAGGCCGCAGGAAGACCTGTGATCGCCTATGGTGGCGGTGGCGCATTAGATACGGTGATTCCCGACAAAACAGGCGAGCACTTTCATGAACTCTCTGTCGAAAGCCTGATGGCGGTGATGGAAAACTTCGATGCAGATGCCTACGATGCTGATTTCATGCGAAACCATGCGCGTCGATTTGATGTGAGTGTATTCAACGCGCAAATCACAAGTTTTGTTGAGCAAGCCTACCAGGCGTTTGAGTCTTGTGAAGTGTTTACGTGGATTGATCCGATTAAGAATAATGAGTAAAAGACGATGGAATTACTTCAAATTTTACGGATATTATTACGGCGCTGGTGGATTGTTATTCTGCCGGTTATTGTAGCGGCAATTATTGTCGTGCCGGATTTTTTGCGTGATGCGCCCTCTGCGGGTGGGTTTAACACGACAATCCGCTACACGGCGGCGCAGGTGTTGGAGGCGATACCGGAACGCGATGGTGATTTTCAGGATGTGTGGCTCGCCTCTGAATTGGCTGTAAATGCCTTTACCGATTGGGTGCGTACTGGAAGTTTTAAAGACGATGTCGCAGAGGTTGCCGCGCAAAATGGGGTTGAGGTCAATTCTGCCGCATTAGGATTAGCGGCGGATAACGCACGCAGTATCGGGCAGGTCTTCTTGAGTTATCCCGTAGAAAATGATCTGGCAGTTGTTGTTAATTCGGCAATAGAGGTGCTACAAACGCGAAATCAGGATTACTTCCCGCAATTGGGTGGTGTATCGGCAACAGTAGTAGTTCTTGATGCACCTGTGATCACTGCCGCTCCGCCTCCGCTGACGGATCGCTTTGGGGCGATTATCCGGCTTGGTGTGGCGCTATTTGCCGGAGTCGGGCTGGCATTCCTCGTAGAATACCTCGACCCGACTCTGCGTACAAAGGATGATTTAGAGGCGCTGGGAATTCCGGTGATTACGTCGATTCCGCGCTGATATAGTCTTCGTGCTCGTCGTATTCTACATAATCGACGGGGGCGTACTCCTCACGCATGTAGTGTTCACGTAATTCGTTGCTGTGGAAATACCATGCGACAGCGAGCGCCGCTACCACAAAGCCCGTTCCGATGAGAAAGCCGAAAAAGATGGCTTGCACATCCATCATGTCCGAGTTCATTGAGGACAGGGTAAGCATCATCGCAACCGTACCGGCGACAATACCAACAGCGGCGGCAACACCAGGATTCACCCATCTACGGCGAACAGTGATGTACATGCCCACGATAATCAGACTAAAAATCATAAAGTAAATTAAGGATGCGCCTTGCATCGGATTTATCTCCCCGACTCATTGAGTGTTTTCAAAATGGCACGCACGGGTGATCCGCACGCGAGATCAAGTTTTAAGGGTAGGGCAATCAATTCATAATCCCCATCGGGGACATCGCGTAATAAAACGGTCTCGAGATTCACTATGTTATAGCGCCTTAACGCATGATGACATGGTAAATCTTTACTATCAAAGGCATCTACCGACGGTGAGTCTAAGCCAATTAACCGGATGTTGAGCGTGCTTAACCATTCGATCAATTCTGCACTGAGATACGGGAATGCTTCTGCCCATTCGTTATCGGGTAAGTCGCTCACATGACTATGGATAAGCAGGCGTTCCGCGTTGCTGAGGTCAACATGGGCGAAATCCTCCGGCAATAACACCCCATCGCGTTTGGCAACAGTGACCACTTTGGCGCGTCCGATGTAGTGCGTGAGTGGCATGGTTGCGGGATGTGCGCCATCTTTTGTGTAGTGATAATACGCGTCTGCATGTGTTCCTGTGTGTGCGCTCAAATTGAGTGTCGTCAGGTTGACTGCATCGCCATCTTTAATTTTCAAGACCGCGTTTGCGCTAAAGGGTGTATCACCGGGCCAAACGCTCAGCGCAGGTGTGACGGTTCGCGTAATATCGTATATCATCGTGCCCACACAATAATCAAAATTAGACTATCTTTAATTATAGACGGGGTTTTTACAGATAAGAGATAACAAATTGTTTGTAAATTGTTGTACTTGCTTCACACAGGCTAAAATAAGCGGCATTGCAGTCATTTTGAGATGGTACTATTGAGATCATAATGAAAAGGATTGATGACTATGGCTAAGAAAATTAAGATCGTGAACTTTATTGATGACCGTGAAGGGCGCGAAGATGCTGAAAAGCAATTGGAGAGTCTGGTAAATGATGGTTGGGAAATTAAAGGTGCTGGTGGGGGTAACGGTGCTGGTTTAGTCTGGGGATTTGTCGTCTTGCAAAAAGATGATGCCGACGAGGGATAAGATTTGCCGATATTGAAGTTCCCATGCAAATCGTACACTGTAACCGCATCTAATTATTGGTTCTTGGAGACTAAAAAATGAGTGATTTATTTGACCTGAGCGGCAAAGTTGCCATTGTCACCGGTGCATCCCGTGGGATTGGTCTGGCGATTGCCAACCGATTGGCTGAGGCAGGCGCGAAGGTTGTGTTATCTAGCCGAAAGCAAGAGTCGCTGGAAGAAGTTTCTACGGAGTTCACAAGTAAGGGCTACGAAACCACACCGATTGCCGCCCATAATGGTGATAAAGACGCTCTACAAGCGTTGGTTGCCCAAACCGTAGAGACATATGGCACCGTTGATATTCTCGTGAATAATGCGGCGACCAACCCCCATTTTGGGACGATTCTTGAGTCTGAAGATAGCATGTGGCAGAAGACGCTGGAGGTCAATTTGATGGGAAACTTCTGGCTGACGCAAGCCTGCGTGCCTTACATGCGTGAGCGTGGCGGTGGTAAGATTGTCAATGTTGCGTCTGTAAATGGCATTCGTCCGGGATCGTTTCAGGGGATTTATAGCATCACAAAAGCCGCGGTGATTAGCCTGACTCAGACTTTGGCGATGGAATTGGGGTCTGATAATATTCAGGTGAATGCAATCGCGCCCGGATTGGTCAAAACGAAATTTGCACAGGCAATCTGGGAGAATGATACGTTGTTGGATGGCATTACTGTTCGTACACCGCTTCAGCGCATTGGCGAACCGGATGAAATTGCTGGAATGGCGTTGTATTTGTCATCACCTGCATCGAACTTTGCTACCGGACAGGTATTTGTAGTCGATGGTGGTGTCACTGTGCCGATGTTGTAAGGAATTATCAGTAGACAGTTTTCAGTTAACAGTATTTTTAAGCATGGATCGGTGGTTAATTTAACCGTAAGGGGGAAACTTGCGATTCGTACTGTACACGGAGTTGACCGTTTCGCAGTGCATGAAGGCATTAAACGAGCGGATGGAACTAAAGCCGACCAAAACACGCCCGGAAATAAAGGGATGGACGAAGAAAGATGGGCAGTTTTCCATCTCTGTGACCTTGCCCGTACTTATGAGGATCAAAAGGACGACGCGCATGAGTGGTTCGGCGACCCGAGAAGCCGGAAGCACCGTTATTCGAGGGTATGTATCCGATGGGGTGAGTCCGCAATGGCAACGGATTATCTTCGTCGTGCTACTTTTGATGTGTCTGGCAATGCTTGCCGCTGGACAGCCGTTCTTAGCACTCGCCTCACTGGTGGTGGGTGCGGCGACCTTTATTCCACTGATCGGTGATTATCATAACAGCGATGTCTTGCTGATTGACGTAGAACGGTTACTCAAAGCGTCGCCCAAACCCAAGAAAAAATAGACTCATAGCTTATGTTGCTTGCGGATATGGTTGAGCAGAGCTTCACCCCCGCGTTCAACCAAACTAAATACATGCTCAAATCCGCCTGTATAATAAGGATCGGGAACCTCGGTTTCTGTGACCGTGCCGGCTTCGTTGGCATAGTGAAGAAATAGGTTGATTTCGGCATTGTGTGCGTCTTTATCGAAATTGCGTTGAATATGATCAAAATTGCTCGCATCCATCCCCAGCACATAATCAAAGGTGATCAGGTCATCGGGCTTAAATTGGCGTGCTCGTCCATCGTAAGGAATGTCGTGTTTTTTGAGGGTTGAACGCGTTCCGGGGTGGGCGGTTTCGCCGATATGCCAGCCGCCTGTACCTGCTGAATCCACCTTGATCTTATCGTCAAGCCCCGCATTTTTGACCTGAGCTTGAAATACAGCATCTGCCATTGGCGAACGGCAGATATTTCCTAAGCAAACGAAGAGCACATTAATCATGATTAGTCCTTCACATCAGTATCATTGGATTCATTATTAGCGTCATTGTCTGATGATTGTGCTTCTTCGTCAGTTTCTGTGAGTTCAGTCGTTTCTAGGGCTTCATTCTCCGCAGATGATGCCATTTCCGCCGCAACCTGCTCGTTAAATTCTTTGCGAGACATGATCGCCGTATCTGAATCATCTGAAACGGGACTTGACGAACCTGTTTCGATTTCGGAAACTTGCGCGTCCTCAGTATCTACTTCGGCTATTTCTTTAACATCCGGTTCAGCACTGCTCATCGAAATTTTACCGTCAATGAATGCGCCTTCTTCAGTCGAAAATGATGTGGCGGTGATGTCTCCCCATACACGGGCAGTACGCAGAAGTTGCACTTTGTTTCCGCTCACATTGCCTTTGACCGCTCCTGCGATGGAAATATTTTTGGCGTTAATGTCCGCGTTGATGGTCGCACGCTCACCGACGAGCACATTACCAGTGATCTTGAGTGTGCCGCTAAATTCGCCATCCAAACGGATATTAGCATGACTTTCCAGGTAGCCTTCCATTTTGCTGTGTACGCCAAGCACACTTTCAAAGCCGATGGGTTGTTGCGTCATGGTGACGGGTGCTGAGGAAATTTGTGGGCGCTCAATACGTTGGTTTTCCGGTTGGGATTGGCGACGATTACTAAAAAATGACATAACAATTTACTCCATAACATGGTTTATGAGCTATAACCCGCATTCGGTAGAGCCGTTTCGTTAGTGTATATAAAAGCGTTCATAAAGCGAAATAACGACGAATTTTCAACAAATTTCATATCTAATATGAGCCGGAAATCAAAATCTGTGTTAATATTTCTCCAGTAAGAATTTATTGATTAGAGCCAAACACGGGGATGGAGCACGGCTTCCCATGACAACCATCTGGAATCTTCCACGTATTGTACAACAACCTCTGCATACCATTTCTGAGGAGCGTCCTACCGCATTGTTGACGGGTCGTAGATCATGGGATGCAGTGGGTTCCATGTTTCAGTTGCCAGTTGTAGTACAGGCAGAACCACATACTACGGATCACGTTTTTCTTGATAATTTAGCAGATAACTTGCCCCCACAGGTTGAGGTTGTATACGCGGTGGGTGGTGGCTTGGTTGCTGATGTCGCCAAGTATATCGGTTGGAAAAGAAATTTGCCTGTTGTCATTGTACCCACTGCCTTAAGTGTCGATGGATTTTTTACCGCTATCGTCGCTGTACGGCAATATGGGACGGTGCATTATGTAACCACCGGACCGGCAGAGGCAGTTTATATCGACTGGGATGTGGTCAGCAAAGCCGCGCCACATTATCGTGGTACAGGTATTGCTGAAATTTTGAGTATCGTTACCGGCTTGCTGGATTGGCGTTATGCGGCGGAGCAAAATAAAAATCCGCCTGCGGAGCGTTTTAAGCAATGGGCGGCGGGACTTGCGGCAGGTATTGCGCAACAAGCCTTTAAAATCGCGGACGGTGTTGGTAAGGGGCAAATTGATGCCTTGCAGAATCTGTTGGACTTGATCTGCATGGAAGTTCGCCTCACTAACCAACTGGGACATAATCGCCCTCAAGAAGGTAGTGAACAGTATTTTGCCTATGCGATTGAGCCGAAGGTAGCACGAGATCGGGGTATTCCGTATGCGGATCTGGTCGGTCCGGGAATTTTGATCTCCGCGGCGCTACACGGTCAAAATATTGACCCGATTCGGGCAACCTTAGATTCTGCGGGTATTCGACTATCTCAATTGCGTTCACGAGATATCGAGGAAACTCTGCTGAATTTGCCGGACTATGTGCGCGAACATGAACTGCCATTTAGTATCTTGCATGATATGGAAATGACACCTGCGAAAGTCGGTGAAGTTCTGGAAAAGACTGGCTTGGACAGGGTTTAAGTTCAATTCCATAGCACGTATAATGATGCGGTTTAGATAGAAAAACGATTGAGCGTAGTCTTGGCTACGCTTTTTCTTTTGCAAGATTTGCAACAATGGAGACTTCTATGATTCAGTTTGGGACGGACGGTTGGCGTGCGGTCATCGCAGATACATTTACGTTTGATAATTTGCGATTAGTCACGCAGGCGGTTGCCAATTGGCTCAATGACCAGCGCGACGGTGATGAACAACTTGAAGTAATCATCGGCTATGATACACGCTTTTTATCAGATCGCTTTGCAATGGATGTTGCCCGTGTATTGGCGGCGAATGATATTATCGCATGGCTCACACGCACCGATGCGCCAACGCCAGCAATTTCGTACAATGTACTGGATAAAAAGGCGAGTGCGGGTATCATCATTACCGCCAGTCATAATCCACCGCGCTATAATGGGTTTAAACTCAAGGCATCTTATGGCGGGTCAGCGACCTCTGCCCAATCCAATGAAGTGGAAGCCGAGCTTCGCAAGATCGAAGGCAAATCAAACGCCGTCAAACTGATGGATTATGAATTGGGGCTTAAACGCGAGTTGATCCGTCGTTTTGACCCGTCGTGGGTTTATTATCAACATCTGACCGATTTTGTTGATCTGGATGCGATTTCCCGCGCTGAACTAAACATTGTGGCTGATTCCATGTGGGGA
Source organism: Aggregatilineales bacterium (assembly GCA_040219275.1). GTDB lineage: Bacteria > Chloroflexota > Anaerolineae > Aggregatilineales > Phototrophicaceae > JAVJSU01. Next base: position 275,751 of record JAVJSU010000023.1, read on the forward strand.
TCGGGTCGTGGGGCATTTTCTAGCATTCTGGCACGTACCCGTAGCCATGTGACCGAGATACGTGGTGTGCTGAACCCCGGTTTTGGTGGCATCCACCCGGAACCCATTCACCGTTACTTAAATGATCTCGTTGCGGCGGTTCAGCGCGTACAGGCGCATGTCGGCTTGGCGACAGATGGCGACGCTGATCGGATCGGCGCGATTGATGCACAGGGGAACTTTATTGATCCGCATCATATTTTCGCTTTGACATTGCAACACCTTGTAGAAAACAAGGGGATGCGTGGCGATGTCGTCAAGACAGTTTCCACTACATTAATGATTGATTCGTTGGCTGAGAAATATGGGCTGAAGTTGCACGAAACACCGGTCGGTTTTAATCACATCGCGGATTTGATGATGAACAACGATGTGTTGATCGGCGGGGAAGAAAGCGGCGGGATCAGCGTGAAGGGGCATATTCCAGAGGGTGATGGCATCCTGATGGGCTTGATGTTGCTGGAAGTGATGGCAAAAGCGCGCGCACCACTGCATGAAATCGTCGCTAATTTACAAGCGGAACACGGTCCAGCGCATTATGCACGCCTTGATGCTCGTTTATCGAAACAGATACCCAAAGGTGATATGGTCAAGAAATTGATTGATAGCGCCCCAACGCATATCAACAGCGAAGAAGTAAAACGAGTTGATACGCTGGATGGGGTTAAGTTTTACTTAGCAGATCATAGTTGGTTGTTGGTGCGCCCGAGTGGTACTGAACCAGTTTTGCGGATTTACGCCGAGGCACATTCGCCGGAAGCGGTTAAAGCGATGTTGACCGTCGGGAGTGAGATGGGCGAGCGCGTCGTCTCTTAACGCAAGGTAGAATATATCTTTAAAATTAAAGAGGACTGTCACAATTGTTGACAGTCCTCTTTGCGTTTTCTTATGATAGCTATTTTATCCGGTATTTGACGAGTTGTTGTCCCCACGTACACGATTGAGCAAGTCAAACCAGAATGGTGCGCCCTGCGCCGCGGCAATGGTCGTGGCGAGAAGTCCGATGATTTTTTGTAGCCAGATGGTTAACCAATCGTTTGAATTGCCGGGTATGAAGTTCCAGAGATTGCGTGCATTTTTGCTTGGATCCGGTATACCCAAAAGACGACTTGATGTGATCATCTCTTCCGTGACTTCAGTATATTCCCATCCAATCGGCAATTGTAATTCAAGCAAATCCTGAACGGTTTGTCCAATTTGCTCAGCTTCTTCGCGGAGTTGTGCAACCGTTACATCATCGTTGTTACTTGGTTTAACGATCTGGTTTGCACTTCCTTGATCGTAACGGATAGCTGTTTCCGCCAATGATTGCCGGAGTTCAGGGCTTTCCCATAAACTGCGAGAGACGAACAACGTATCAACATTAAGCGTAACTGCCACCAGAAAAGATACGAACAGGGAGGTGTAAACCAAACGTTTCTGAAAAAGTGCCGATGCACGATTCATGCCATCGTCAAACCAACTCTCAAGTTTAGACTTGGCATCATCAAGCGTTTTGGCAGAGACGAGTATGGTTTCCAGTGCACTGCGGAATTTACCATCTCTAATTTTACTTACGCCTTCCAGAATTGGCACGATTTGATCTGTCTTGAAGTTTAGTTTGACGAGGGAATCTTCAACGCTATTGATCGCCTGTATTAGTGCGTTACGTGCCCGTTCATCCGGAATCATCTCGACAATTGAACGCAAATCCCGTAATGTCTGCTCTGAAAAACCGGATCGTAATGAACGTACCAATTCACGCATACGAGATTGTGTTTCTTCGTCGCCAATCAGCTTCACAGCCTCTTGTAACGGTTTATACAGCTTATCAGCCTCGACCATCAAGATATCTATGATTGCGTTTACAAACGTATCTGGTGCGATATAGGTGACATCTGTAACCGGTGAGTCAACAATGCGGTCGATCTGATCTTCTAATTTATTTCTCGGATCAATTTCCGCCTGTACCATGTCAATAAGCGGGTGAGTGAGCAACCATGCCTGTATTTTCTTGTCCGTGACAAGGTGTTGCAGACCCTCTTTAAGATTTTTGGAGCGCCACTTCAGCAAATTGCCGATAAACGTATTAATCTGTGTGACCAAAATGGCAAGCAGGCTAAAAATAAAAATTAGACCGATTGCCACTTGAATAATTGCGGAATCGAGCATGTGTCCTCCCATGAAGACGTGATGAATGTAAGCAATAATCTTACCTATTGTATTGCGAAGCGTGCAAATTCACAATCAACGTTTGCCCGATGTCATCAAATAAATGAGAGTTTCTTTATTTTGAAAAGTCGTGCATACAGTTTGTGAAAAAAAGGAGTATTGTATGTAATGGTTTACTTGGTTTTCCCGTTGATGGGGGGAGCTTCTTCTGTATGTTCTATTCTCGTGACCGCTCACCTGAGCAAAGTAACTTCACGTATCTTGTTATCGACATTGCATGGTTCGGGCTAGCCCTTGCCGCAACCTCCCGATTTCTATCGTTATATGCCATCCGATTAGGCGCAGATTCCATCCACATGGCGTTGATTGCCTCTCTACCGGGGATTGCATTGTTGTTCTCTACCAGTATTTCTGGCTGGTGGAGAAGACGTTTTCCGGATTCTGTGCGTGCTGTTTACTTGCCGTCAATTGGATTCCGGCTGGTGTTTTTGTTGCCCGCTCTTACGCCATTCTTCCCAACTGAATGGCAACCAATCTGGTTGGTACTGTCGGTGGCGTTACCGGCTATTCCACAGGGCATTGCGGGAACCATCTTTCTAGTACTGATGCGCGAATCTGTGAGCGAAGGACGCATGAACTCCCTGTTAAGTCAGCGGATGATTGTGTTAAATATTTGTGTAGCAGTCGGAACGCTATTTTTCTGGTTATTATTGGAAAATCTGCCATTCCCACTGAATTATCAGTTGATGTTCCTCATTGCTTTCTGCTTTACAATGATGAGCTTATGGTATGTCGCCCGACTACGGATTATTTTCCCGATGCCTGCACCGGAGACGAAAGTCAAGCCGCGAGAATTATTCAAATCCGGCAAAATAATGAGCATCATGTTTGCGACACTCATCACACATATCGCGTTCTTCTCGGTGATCGCAATTACGCCGGTGCATCTGGTTGAAAATATGGGTGCGGACGAAACCTACATGATGTTATTCGGTTTATTGGAACTGACAGCAGGTGCGACGATTAGCTTATTTACAGATCGCCTGATCAAACGTTTTGGCGCTGTAGAGGTCGTTGCTGGCGGGATGGCTGGAACGGCTCTGGCGGCGCTGGTCTTTTCGACTGCGCCGAACTTGACGATTGCCTTAATTGGCTCGTTTGTTTCCGGTGCGGCATGGACTGCTACGGCTATTGGCTTAATGGCGATGCTCTTTAACAATGTCCCGCGTGAACAGAGCCAATCGGCTTCGATGATGTATCAACAGGTCGCGGCGATTGGGATTTTCGTCGGTCCGTTGATTGGCACAGTGGTGGAATCTACATTGTCTGTATTGCCAGCGGTGTTGATCTTCGGTGCTGGTTTGCGGTTGTTAAGCGCATTTCTCACGCATATGAGTGCGCCAGAAGCCTCATCACAGGGTTTGCGATTATTTCGTAGCGCACGTCTAAGCGTTGGTTACGGGCGAAGTCGGGGTCGCTGAGGGTGTAGGGGTGCGAGTATCTGTCGCATCCGGGTCGAGTGTATTGGTCGGGCGTGGTGTTGGCGAGATGGTGGGTGTGTTTGTTGGTAAATTCGTCACTGTGGGCGCAGGACTGAGTGTGCGTGATGGTGTGGGGGTGGGGTTTACTGCCTCTACCAGATCATTACGCACATAGCCACGATCAATGCGTCTTGTATTAGGATTTAAGTCCATCAAATACCAGTCATTTTCTTGCCCCAAAACACAGATGGTTTCACCCTGAACTGCGGTTTGTATCCAACTGGCATTTACATTGGGTTCAGCACGAATATTGGCGCGATCTACAGTAATGATAAAGTCTGTACATTCTGGAATCTCAGTACCCGTTGGGAGCGGGGTAATCAGCACGCTTTGCGCTTCCAATGTTATTCTGACGGCGGTAGAGGTGCTAATTTCGGATTGAAGCGTGCGTGATTCGAGAATGCCCCTGCCTTCCGTCTGCATAAAATCACTGACCCCCTGCCACAAATAGAACAGCCCCATCACAAAGGCGACACCAAGTAGAAATATGAGCCATGAGGGGGGACCGCCACGCCCAAAGTTTGGACGGGTTGGTCTAGTGCCAGGACGGTTACCTAATGCCATCGGGTTTGAATCTCTTTTAACAATACAACGTCATTAGCATTAGTTTTATCAATAATCGTGGTCTGTTCCAAGCCTTCATCGTGTAGTCGGTGGGCAAGCGTGTGGTTAAAAAATTAATTTGGCGAGGTGCTGGCAAGGGCGGCATTGATATATGTGAGGAGATCATCCGGTTTCAGGATGCGCTCAATAAAATCAAAGGCGCCTGCTGTTTTCGCCTTTTGTCTTTGTAGCTGACCCTGTATATGCCCGCTAATCAGTATGATGGGAATATGTTGGGTTTTCGGATTTTTCTTAAGCGACTCGCACAATATGAAGCCGTCTATATCTGGTAGATTGACATCGGCGAGGATAAGATCAGGCAATTCTGTGACTGCTAACTTCAAACCCTCGTTTCCGCGTTGAGCTTGCAGAACTTTATGTCCTGCATACCCCAGAATACTTTCAAGAACTTCGTGATTTAACCAATCATCGTCTATGACAAGGATTGTTTGTATTTCTGTCTCCGGCATTGAAGCTTTAATCCCTTATTTGTAACCCTTAGAATAATTGTACGATAAAAACGGATCGTTCGCATTAAGACGATAAACATAGCATATTTTATTGAAGCATACAATTAATTTTAGTTTGCAACTTAAATAATAAATATTTAGCGTAACACCCTTATTTCAATCGTATCGTTGGATCAAGCAACGTCGCATGTTCAAAATCCGCATTTGCGTTTTGGATGTTCCCTATGCGTTGAAATAGGAGACCTCGATTGTAATACGCACGCGCATAATTCGGGTCTAATGTGATTGCCTCTGTATAGCTTTCAAGTGCTTGGTCAAAAAGATGAAGCGCATGATAGGCAACCCCGTACACATTGTAAAGCTCTGCATCCGATGTACGTAGCAACACAATACTTGCGTCAAATAGTGCTTGTTGCCAATTTTGTTTTGTAAGATAGCATTTCGCACGCTGTTTTATGGCAGGGAGATACTGCTCGTCAAGTGAAATTGCATGGGTGAAGTCGGAGATGGCGTTGTCGATAAATTGTGCATCGCTGGCATAAACGATTCCACGATTGTAAAACGCGGAGGGATAATCACGGGCTAATGCGATAATCTGATCAAATTTATCGAGTGCCGCTTCAAATTCATACGTGATGAGGTGTGACTTGCCAATTGCGAATAGTTGCTTAATTGTGCCACTTTCTGCCATAGGTTCGATCAATAAATTTGCGTCAGGGTTTTTGGGGATGCCGAGTTTTTGCACAGTCTTCCACAGAGCATCCGGGAATGGTTTTAGGTTACGATAGCGCGTAAACGATAGTTTGGTTGTGGTGGTTGGTAAATGGGGAGTATCCTCTCTTGCAGGGATCAATTCCTCGAAAATTAGACCCTCTTTACCTGTAAAAATGACGAGTTGTAAGTAGGCGCGGGAAGGTTGGTTGTTTCCGGGTTCTATCTGCCGGACGCTTATTTTATACGGCAGAGGCATCGTCAATGTTGTTCGATGCTGGCGTTCCAAAATAGCGAGAGTTTCGCCATCAAATTCGACGATTACTAAACGCTTATGAATTTGTTGCATTGCTATAGTAGCAATTGAAATGGCGATGAGTGCTACAACGAGAGCAAGAATCGGCTGTTTGTAGAGCAACAATAAAATCACCGATCCTCCACCGACCAGTATTGAGGAGGATAGCGCAAAATTCTGTATAAAGTTTTGACCACGCTTGCTGAATGTGGCGCTGATTTTTTCCATTTTTTAATAACCAGAATTGTAATTTAAAACGGGTACGGCAATATTCCGCCATACCCGTTTGATGAAAAGTCAAAACGTTGTGTTTCTTAGTTATCCATGTTTTCGATGATGCGCGTGGCGAATTCACTGGTTTTGACTTCGGTTGCACCTTCCATCTGGCGGGCGAAATCATAGGTCACTACTTTTTCAGCCAGGGTTTTCTCGTAAGCTGAAGTGATGAGATCACCCGCCTCGAACCAACCGATATGTTCCAACATCATCACACCACTAAACAGCAATGAACCGGGGTTCACTTTGTCCAGATTGGTATATTTGGGGGCAGTACCGTGTGTTGCCTCAAACAGGGCTACTTCGTCACCAATGTTCGCACCGGGGGCGATACCCACACCACCGACTTCCGCCGCCAGCGCATCACTCAGATAATCGCCGTTCAGGTTGGTCGTGGCAATCACATCATGTTCGCTTGGGCGCAGGAGCATCTTCTGGAACATAATATCAGCGATGGTGTCTTGAATAAGGATTTTGCCTTCCGGCACTTTGCCACCATGATTCGCGGCGACATCATCCCATGAGATGGTTTCTTCAGGGAATTCTTCAGCGGCGACTTCATAACCCCATTTTTGGAATGCGCCTTCGGTGAATTTCTGGATGTTGCCTTTATGAACGAGAGTGACATTGTCACGTTTGCGTTCGATGGCGTATTTGATGGCGGCACGAACAAGGCGCTTACTGCCGAATTCACTGACTGGCTTGATGCCCAGCCCTGCACCTTCAAAAAAGCCGGTTGCGCCTAATTCTTCACGCAGGAATTTCGCTAATTTTTCATTTTCAGGTGTACCTGCTTCAAATTCAATTCCAGCATAGATGTCTTCAGTATTTTCGCGGAAGATAACCACATCAACATCTTCAGGATGCTTTACCGGACTCGGAACGTTGTTGTACCAGCGTACCGGACGGATACAACTATACAGGTCTAGTACCTGACGCAGGGTAACGTTCAGACTACGGAAGCCACCACCGACCGGTGTGGTCAACGGACCTTTGATGCCGACAACAAATTCACGTAAGGCGGCGAAAGTTTCTTCTGGCATATAATCGCCATCATAAACGGATGCCGCTTTTTCGCCGGAGTAAACTTCCATCCAGGAGATTTTACGGCTACCTTTGTAGGCTTTTTCAACAGCCGCGTCCCAAATGCGCTTGCTTGCGGTCATGATATCGTAGCCGATACCGTCGCCTTCGATGAATAGCAAAATAGGATTATCCGGCACATTCAGTTTGCCGTTACTGACAGTAATTTTTTCGCCCTCATTGGGGATAACGATTTTATCGTAAGCCATATTAGAAAATCTCCTTTGTCATCAGTTAGTTTACCAGCGGAATTATAGCACAGCGTGCTTAATGTCACGATATACCATGTGGACATATTGTGCGAAGTATACGAATATCCCTGTGCAGAATATTTGTTATACACTATTGCCTAAGCTATGTATAATTAAGCACATTGTGTGGTTAATAGACCGGTCACGGAGCTTCGGAATTAGGGAAGGTACACGCTTTATGGATACGCCATTACCATCAAATGATTTATTGGAAGATTTTAGTAACGCAATCCCCTGGCAAACCATAGAAGATAAAAAAGAGAAATTCAACGCCGCTCTAAAGCAGGCACAACATGACGAGGACGAGTTCACAGTAGAAAAATTTTCCGAAATTATTGATGCACCGATCATCACGAGCTACGATCTGAGTAAGCCTAAATCGGCAAATGTGATTTTGGCGGAAATAAATGGTAAAAAGTTCGTGCTTGGAAGCCTCGTCAGTGAACGTTACCGCAGTGGTAAATCTTTTATTAAAAGCATCGTTTCCTATAATTTAAATCCCAGCGTAAACCAATCGAATATCCATGAAACAGATACTCCCGCCACACGTATTCGTGCGATGGGTGCGGAATTGGAACTCGGCTTGCTTAAACCTGATGGGGAAGGTCCCAGTGAGCAGGAGATGGAAAGCTATATGCGGGCGTATGAAGTCCATGCACGTCATCTTGGTATTCCACCCAATGTTGACCGTGAAGCCTGCCAGTATCAGGTAGAAGCGCATGTCGCCCCCGGTATCGGGTATCATCGCACCCGCCAATCGTTAGATGGCATCATGAAGGCATTGGTGGCTTCTAGCGAGGAAACTGGACTGATTACCGCGATGATGTCTGCTTATCCGGTTGAGAGTGATTTTAAGCTGACCGATAACCCCAAAGTGCATACAGCGGTGGATTTGATGGTTGAAGTGAATCATCTGTTCCCGGAATATGATGAACGTTTGAAGGATGTGATTGCTCGCTACAATATGACCGACTCCACGAATATTGTGGAGGCATTCCGCTTACAAGGCTGTCACATCCATCTTGATCTGGCAGGGCGTTCTGAGGCATTGGGTTTGTTAACGTTCTATACAATGCTACGGAGTGCGAGTGCGCTGGCGAATTCCGCGGTCTTGAAGGGTGGTCCCTTTGTTAACGGAACCTGCGATCATGAATTGCTCTGTACGCGGGAATATTTGCGACGTGCAACGGTTACAGGGCGTTATTTTGAAACACCGCTTAGCCCACATTTGCAAGAGAATGGATTGGAACGTTTTGGTCAATTGATGCTAGACGAGCGCGTAAACGCGGTTGCACGGGCAATGCTTTACGAAGATGGTCTTGGTGTACCGATTTCCTCTATGCACAATCCGATTGGACGCGTTCGCCCTGATCTTGCAATGAGCAAGCGGATTTGTACGGTAGAAAGTACCGGAATGCCTGTCAACATCAGCGCATCGCGACAGGCGGCAGTACTCACTGATTTTGAATTCTCCCATGCGTTGGTAGAGAGTTACTTCCGTAAATATGGATGCGATCTTGAACCGATGATGGAAGATCGCGCATTGTGGTCGATCATTGGTCCGTTGGACACCGCAGACTTTGTGCGTCAACAGGATATTTCTGACCGAATTGGTAGCGAGATGGTCGTCAAGACGGCAACCGGCGACAAAATGGCATTAGCGGAATTTTATGAGATGAAACGCCTTTATATGCACCGCAACCTCTCTGATATTGCCCACATCATCCCGCGTGATATTGATGATGTGTATTATAGTTTACAGCGTATGCTACAACCGCCGAGTGGTAAACAGGCGCAAACCGTTGAACAGTACATCAACGATTATCAACTGAGAAGTACAGGGAATTGGGGTAAAATTTTACTAAATACCTTTGCTGAAGAGGGCGGTGTTCCCGGCACACATAACCCTGATGCGGTTTTGCGGGTCGTACATCGTATCCATAACGCCATGCGCGAACGCTATCTGGAAAATTAGGCATTTACCATATTCTTCAACAACTAAGGAAGGCTTAATAGCAAACCGCCAGTGAGTGTCTTTATGCTATGCTACTTTATAAATAGTTGCTCAAGACGACTCATTTTATGGTACAATGACGCTGTTATGACAATTGATATGACATTTCAACGCCCGGTGCCTGGCGTTTTGAATTTGAAATGTAGGGTTGGTAAGCGGTATATACTACAGTAAAAATTTTATTGTAAGGCTTTTATTACAGTTAATAGAGAAAGGATAAAGCCTGGCGAACAGCCGGGTGAAGTTTGTTATGGCAAAACCGAAATTAAGAATAATCCCTCTAGGCGGTCTTGGCGAAATTGGCAAGAACATGACCGTCTTTGAGATGGGGAATGATGCGTTCATCATTGATACGGGAATTATGTTCCCTGCGAATGATATGCACGGTGTTGATTACATCATCCCCGATTTCCGTTATCTTCTTGAACGCGAAGACCTGAAAATTCATGGTCTGGTATACACGCATGGGCATGAAGATCATATTGGTGCGGTGGCTCATGTGGTGGATGCGTTCCCCGGAATTCCGATTTACGCAACCCCGATGACCTCTGCTTTGCTGGAAGTTAAATTGCGTGATGCACACTTGAGTGAATCAACTTCGATAAATGTCTTTCAATCGGGCGATTCGATTCAAGTTGGTCCGTTTAAATTAGAAAGCTTCCATGTCTGTCACAGTATCCCTGATTGTGTTGGCTTTGGCATCCATACCCCCTACGGCTTGATCGTTCATACGGGCGACTATAAGTTTGATAATACACCTGTGGGTGGCAAAAAACCGGATTATGCCAAGTTAGCACAGTTCTCTCAGAGGGGTGTTTTGCTTTTGATGGCAGATAGCACCAACGCAGACAAAGAGGGTTGGACACCGTCAGAATCGGTGATTGACCCGGCGTTTGATCGGGTCTTCCGCGATGCTAAAGGACGTATTCTGGTTGCAACGTTCGCGTCGTTGATCTCTCGTGTGACGCAGGTCGCACAAGCCGCCGAGCGTTATGGGCGTAAAATTGCCATTGCCGGTTACAGCATGAGCAAATATATCGACATGGCGGTGAAGTTGGGCTTGTTGGATTTGCCGGACGGTATTCTGGTTGATCTCAATAAAATCGGCAGTATTCAACCGCACAAATTGGTCATTATGGTGACCGGCTCTCAGGGTGAACCTTCATCTGTGCTGACGCGAATCTCTACCGGAAGGCATCGTCAACTTGAGGTGATGAAGGGTGACACGATCGTATTGTCATCACATCCGATTCCCGGTAATGAAGAGATGGTCTCCCGTACCATCAACAAATTGTTCCAGCTCGGCGCAAATGTGATCTATGACCCGATTGAGTCCGTTCACGTTTCCGGTCATGCACGTCAGGAAGAAATGCGCCTGATGATTAATCTCGTTCAGCCGAAATACTTACTGCCTGTGCATGGCGAATTACGTCACCTGAAACAGCATTCCAAATTGGCGGTGCAATCTGGTATCGCGGAGTCAAATATCTTCGTCATTGAGAATGGACGCGTGGTAGAAATTGACAAATACGGCATCAAACTCGGTGAACGTGTACCGGGTGGCTATGTGTTTGTGGATGGTAGCGGTGTTGGCGATATTGGTCGCATCGTAATCCGTGACCGTGAAATTCTTGCGCGTGATGGCTTCTTGTTGGTGGCGGTAAACGTCAACAGCAAAACAGGTGAAGTCATGGGGCAACCGGAAATTATCTCCCGTGGGTTCGTGTATCTGCGTGATTCCGATGAACTGCTCGAACAGGTGCGGGCTACGATTGACGATGTGATGTCTAGTAATGTGAATAGCAACGGTAAACGACGTGAGAAACTTCAGGAGAGCATTAGTCGTATGCTCTACAATGAAACGAAACGTCGCCCGATGGTCTTTAGTGTTGTTAACGAGCATTAATCGCACAACTCAAAACAGAGTGTAAAAATAAAAAGGATTGTCCACTTTCGGACAATCCTTTTTTTGTATTTTGATGTTGGCTTAATCCTTACGGAAGGGGATGAAGCGTCTTAGCCAGCGTCTGAGGATATTTGTGCGCGTATTTGACCACGCTTCGTCAGCAATATCTGTTTTGCGTACAGCGTCTTCTGGACGACGGTTTACTCGCCCATAGCGTTCGGTGGCATACAGGCGTGTGATTGCTGTTACCGGACGTTCAATCTGTGGTAAACCGCTCACCACTTTTTTACGTCGTTCTTCTGGCGTTTGTTTCTCATCGAAGCGGATGCCCACGAGTGGAATATAACGCTCCAGACGGGCGTATGCGCGTGAAATAGGACTTAAGCCACGCATCCCACGCCATTCCCACCACCACCAGATGAAGACGATTATGGCGGCAACGATTCCAAGCAGGAGCAATCCCATGAAGGCGAGACCGAGCGCAGGCAGAATAAACGCCAGCGGTCCTTGCGGTTCTGGTGGAATCGGCGGTGGTTGAGTCGGCACGATAACCGGCGTTGCTGTTGGCGACGGGGTAAAGGTCGGCGTGATTGTGGCTGTCGGTGGCGGATTATCATTCTGTTGATCCGGCGGCAGTGGTGTGTTGGTCGCTTCTGGCGTGCTTGTCGGCGGCAGAGTAGGAGTAACGGTTGGTGTTGGCGACGGTTGTTGTTGTTGATCCGGTTCGACAGGGTCTTGTGGCGTAATATCCTGGTCACCATCACGATTCAATTGTGCTTGCGCGGAGGTAGGTTCAAATTCGATCCAGCCATAACCGGGGAAATAGGCTTCCACCCATGTATGGGCATCGCGCTCGGTGACGATAAATGCGTTTTCTTCCGCATCCCACGTTCCCTGTGCAAAGCCTGCCGCCATACGTGCCGGAATGCCAAGCGATCTGAGCATGACGATCATTGCCGACGCGTAATAATTGCAATAGCCTTCACGATAATCAAACAGCACCCAATCTACGGGGTCTTGCCCTCGCGGTGGTTGTGGGATGCTCTCATTATAGGTGATGTTGGCGCGTAGCCATGATTCAATGGCTTTTGCCTGATCGTAGGGATTGACTGCACCTGATTCGATGATTATTTGACGCGCAAGGTCACGCGTACGTTCGCTGACGGATGGCGACACATAAAAATAAGTTGGGTTTAACCATGCGGGATAATTGACACTTGCCGCACGGAGATCAAAGGCGGTGGCGATGCTCATAGAACTGAGCGCAGTGTAGTCATCTCCGCGCCGTAGTACCTGTGTAGGGCGGATAACCGAGATGTTCATAGCGCGGGCGGGATCCCCTTCCGGCGCGGTATAGCGTAGATCGGTGCGGGTCGTTAAGTTGACCTGCAAGGGCTGGGGTGCAGTATAGACCAAACGACTACCACTGAGTTCGATAGTAAAGCGTTGCGGGACGATTTCCCGTGCGGCGTAATTTTCCAGCGTAACATCAAGCGGTGCCTGATTATCGGTCAAACGGGTGTCTGCCGCGGGCGACCAGCTTCCTGACTCATACGTATCAAAGACACGCGAACGCCAATAATAACGCCTGTCCGGCAACACTTCGACCTGAAGCACGGTCTGATCGCCAAGTTGAATCGCCCCACCTAAATCCAGTGAATCGCCCCCATAATAATCAGCGGTGGTCGGTCCTGCCGCATCCACCGGAGAGAATAAGCGATTCCAGAATTCGCTAATTTCGCGTAATGGCTCGGAATCTAGAAACTCTTTGAAGTTGTCTAGCCGATCTTGCAAATCGCCTGAAGGAGCGTTCCATGCGAGCAAAAGCGTAGAGAGCGACAACACCGCGCCGACCATCAGGAATTGCCGACGAAGGCGGGTAGGCGGGCGAATGCCGTTGACGTACCACTCCCATTCGCGGGCATCCAGATTGGAGCGTGCGATGAGCAAGAGTGCGGTAAACATGAAGATTGCAAGGTAAATGCTCAGGTTGGCATCGCCGTCGTAAAAGACATTGTTGGTGACGAGGATTAATCCTGGCGGCAAAACTACACGCCACACGCGATCAATGCGAAAGACGTGCCATGAGGCGTTATAGCCGAGAAACCAGAACAATGTTGCGACGAGCAGGGTGAAAATCAGATCGTCGGTGTTGATTCCGCCGGATGTAGCATCTAGGAACCATGTGACTGAACGTAAAAAGACCTGATACACGCCTTCGCCGATGTTGCCCGGTTCACCGATTGCGGCGGTCAGGACGATAAAACAGATGCCGTAGGTCGTGCTGACGATAAGGGCGAGCAATTCGTTAAATTGACTGCGTGCCAAGACCAGACCGAGTATCGCACTGGAAATCAGCACCGGCACGATGACGCGCATATTTACGGGCCATTCCGCCGCTGATAACGATAGCGCGGGCATAAGCAGAAGTACCATGACGATAAACAAAGTCGTAAAATCGCCCGGTGAGAAATAGGTTCGTAGAAAGTTAATCAGTTTATCGACGACGGTCACGTTGCGCCGATTGGGTTGTCTTACGTTTGCTGTTGCCATACATCAACAATCACGCTAATTGGTCACAACTAAAACGGGAGACAAGTTTTGTATTATCTCCCGCGTTCTTCATTTTAGTGGGGTATACAGGCGTTGACAACCAACGGTTTCCCGATTCAATCACCACGTTTTACTACCCACCCTTAATTGATTGCCAAAGCTGACTATAATACAAACGACTCAGGTTGACCGGGTGATCGCGGTTCGGCATGTCCGAATTGAGGAAAGTCCGCACTCCACAGGACGCGGTGCTGGTTAACGACCAGACGGAGTAATCCGCTGGCATAGTGCAACAGAGAAGTGTATTGCATCAACTCCGGTTGGTGTGAGGGTGAAACGGTGGTGTAAGAGACCACCAGCGCGTGCAGTGATGCGCGTGGCTAGGCAAACCCCACCGGGAGCAAGGCAAAGCAGGCGCATTGGGGCTGTCCGTCCCGTAAAAAGCGCCGGGTATGCCGCATGACGCACGGAGTAATTCGTGTGCTAGATAGATGATCGCCACTTTATCGCAAGATAAGGAACAGAATGCGGCTTATAGGTTGACCTGAGTCATTTTTATCGCTATTTCGCCTCTTCTAGTCGATCATTTGCAGGCGGTGGCGTATAGGAGAGCGCGGAAATTTCTTCACGCCATTGCGGTGTCATCACCACGTTTAGCGCCAGCAAGGAGTCTTTGAGTTGCTCCAGATTACGTGCGCCGATGATTGGGGCAGTGACTGCCGGATGCGACATCACCCACGCGATAGCTAAGGTGGCTGGATGATAATTCTTCTCTTTAGCGTATGCGGTAAATTGCTCTGCAATATCGTAATATTGTGCTTCACTATAGCGTTTGGCGTACATCTTATTATCGACGAGACGGGCGTTTTCTGGCTTGTTTCCGGCATTGTACTTTCCGGTCAGCAAGCCACCACCGAGCGGACTATAAGGAATGACGGCGATATTTTCTGCCTGTGCGAGGGGTAAAATCTCGACTTCTGCCTGCCGTTTAACCAGATTGTACATCGGTTGCAAAACGTCGATGCGTGCTAGACCTTCATATGCAGAAATGCCGAGTGCTTTGGAGATTTGCCACGCCGCCCAATTGCTGACCGCTGGATATAGAATTTTGCCCGCTTTAACGAGATCATCAAGTGCCCGAACGGTAGCTTCAATTGGCGTGTTTGCGTCAAAATGATGGATGAAATAAACATCAATGCGATCTGTTTTCAGGCGTTTGAGGCTGGCTTCGACTTGTAGCTGAATGTGCCTACGTGACGCACCCCGATTATTTACCCCGCTATCCGTGCCGGACGCGACTTTTGAGGTAATTACCAGATCATCACGGCAATCCGCCATGAGTTTACCGAGGATTTCTTCGGAGCGTCCGCCTGCATAGACATCGGCGCAATCGAAGAAGTTGATGCCAAGATCACGGCAATGATTGAACATCTTTGCAGATTCGGCTTCGTCTGCAATGTCGCCGAATGACATCGTGCCAAAACAGAGTTTAGAGACTTTGACTCCGGTGTTGCCAAGTAAACGGTATTCCATAGGGTATTCCAACGGGATGCTCCTAATCTTTTAGCGAAGTGCGTAGATTATAAACCGCATCGCTTTGTGTCGCATCCTGAAAAGTGTCTGAAATACAACTGAGAGCAAAATACCTAACAGCATAAATAGCGGCAAACGCCATTGGCTAAGGGGTGAATCTCCGGTAGCGGGCAATTCGGAAACACCCAATTGCGCGAGGAAATCCGCGCCACTTGTGCCACCATTGTTCAAATCTGCTAGGAAGCCAACAATCGCCGCCGCTGAATCACTCAATGTTCCGCCCGCGATGTTATTAGCGAATGCCGCGAAGCCATCCTGTGCGGCGAATTGAGTTAGGTTAGCAGTGTTTTGTAGTGCTGATGGAATAGCCACCGTGCCATCAATCGTCAATTCATAGGTCAGGACGATGACGTTTGCGCCTGAATTGGGGTTGAATTGCTGGCAGACACCTGTACCGGGATCGACAAGTTCCAGTCCGCCACTAAATAAATCCCCCGGATTGCCGATAAAGCCGACAGGTACACCCGCGCCGTTGGTAATATTCAGGTTCAGTCCACCGGGCGGTATGACAAAACCGGGCGGGAGTACATCGTTGATGACCACATCAAACGCCGCGCCATTGCCGAGATTTTCGATGACGATAGCGAAGGTCACTGTGTCACCGGGGTTGAGTCCTTCAAGATCACTATTGATGTCGATGTTATCCAACGCGTCAGAGCTAATTGTGCCTGTCCACGGTAGACCACCTGTACCCGGCGGATTAAAGGGCACCGGAGACGGATTTGGCGGGATAAAAACTGCGTTGACGTTATCCGTTGAGACTGCGCCTTTCCGCATCACGAGGAGCGGTTGCGTGGCATTGAGCGCGGCGACAGCATCCCCCCGATCCGGTCCTGCATTGGTCGAGCCTTCCGACGCGCTGATGTGATTCGCCAGCGTTAATCCCGATGCAAACGGATCACTAGTAGCGACAACCGAGAAGAGAAGATCAATCACACTAGCTTGATTTAATGGATCAGCATGATCGCCATAGGTGACACTCAGGCTGTTACTTGCCGCGTTGATGGCTACGATGGGCGTAACTGCCGGGAATAGCGCGTTAAATGTATCGTTCTGGCTATACCAGATGGCTCCGGCAGGCGGTGGTGTATTGATCGCCGGCGCAGGGATGGGTGGCGAGTTAAATGCGGGTCCGGCGACGTTATCCGCATCAGGGTCGCTTACATCGAAAATTGGCGAAGGCAAATAGTCCGTCAAAACGAGGTCTTCAAAATCGCTCGTCGGTGAGTCATAGCGGATGCGATAGGTCACAATATCGCCCGCTTCAACTTGATTGGCGCAGGCAGGGCAGAGCACATTATTAACCGCAAAGATGAATTTTGCCGGTAATCCACGATCCAACTGGAAGGTTTCCAGCGCATTATCACTCACCTGAAAGCCAAGCGGTGCGAATGTTTGGGTATTCAGCGCATCCGCATCCACCGTCGCACCATTGCGGAAGAGATCGCCCTGATCGATATTGATGGTCGCACCTGCTGTCACTAACGTAAACACTTCTTCAATGAGAATGTCGAATGTGATCGTTCCTAAAGTCAGTGCATTGGCGTTAAATCCCGCGCAGGTCGGGTTGGCTGTTCCGGCGACAGGATCAATACACCCACCGATAAGGGGCGCACCAATCGCACCAGAGACATCGAAATTGAGAAGGGTAGAGCCATCAGGGTTATTGGTTAGCGCGGGTACAATGCCAACATTGTTGACAGCTACCCCGCCACCATTCACGGTAATAAATGCGCTTCCCAGCACAAAGGTCATGCCATCGGAGAGTGTATCTGCAATGGTGACATTATCGAAGGCGAAGTAATCCGACACCTGAAAGGCAAGCGTGTAACGTATGGTGCTCCCCGGTGCACGCGGACCACCGCCGACGACGGTAGATGATTTTTGCATCGCCAATGCTCGCGCTAGCACAAGTGGGGCATTCGCCGCGCCCGCCGTACCAACATCCGCAAGGGCATCACGCGGATCAATCGGTTGCCAGTTTGCATCCACGTCAAATTGATTGGTAATGCTTTGTGGTACGCCGTTGGTTGTCACGTTATCCATAAAGACCTGAATAACGATGCGAATCTCGTCAGTCGCCGCCGTGCCCGTGATTGGTGCCGCCCATGTGATGCTCAGGTTCGTATTGTTTGGCAAAATCGCGCCTACGCCCGGAGTTGACCCTGCCGGAACAACCGAGATGATCTGATCGAACAACATGCCCGCAGGCAGTAAATCGGTAATATTCACGTTTGTTATTTGTTGTGCATTCGCAACGTCAACGACGATTTCATATTGAATGGGTGTTGCGCCACCACTACCATTCGGTCCGGTGACAGCTTCATTGGGATTATCAATAAAACCCGCTTCTGTCTCGTCTGCTGTGCCGAGATAATTTTTCGATGGGCGCAAAATGACTGGCGTTGCGGGTGCTCCACCCCATCCACCACTATTTGGCGTAACGGGCGTGACGATGGGTGCATCGCAACAGGGATTGTTGAGCGGGTCAATGCCGAATTGAAAGCCACCACGCCCGTAAATATTCAGCGGCGCGTTGACATCGGCATTAATATTGATCTGCGCGTTGACATCAATTGCTAAAGGTGGCTGATCGGGCGTATAGGACCCAAATGGCAACGTCAGGACAATCAGTTCGTCGCCCGGCGTGCCACAGACTTGTAAGGGTGTGTTGGTGCTATCAACGAGAAACGGATGATTTACGCATCCGCTGGCAGGGATGACACTGCGGGAACTTTCCACCGCTATGCCGAGATAGGTTGCATCAATAAAGGTAATGCCATCGTCGCCGTCTACACCGGTAGCAGGCAAAACGAGATCAATGAAGGGTCCATAGCCTGTTGTTGTGCCGGTATTGTCAAATGTGGCGACAAAGGTGAAGGCTTCGCCTAGCGATGGATTTGCTGGAACGTTAAGCGTAACAGTGGGAAGTGGAGTCGCCAGAACAGGCGATGCACACAGAAATAAAAATACCAATGCGATAATTAGTCCGGAACGTACAAACGTTGGAATTCTCACGACTGCCCCATAGCTTTCCCGATTGTTTGTATAAAGTGTAGATGATTAAGAGGCGCGTTGAAATAGCGTATAGCATCATTCGTACTTTATCCTAACTGAATACTAACAAGCAGTAGTACGCTGGTACTTGAAATACCTAGCGGTTTTCGATGACGAACATTGGCACAACCGAACCTGCTCCGGCAGTGACATTTAGCAACGCCGCGGACGATAGCCGTGTTAAACACCCCCCCACAGTTGTTCCATAAAACACGTAGGGGTTGGCATCCACAAAGCGCGGGCTAATGTCCAGTGTGCCATCAAGCATCATGGGGAAATCACGCTCCACGAGTGTAACGCGCTCCTGTACTACATGAGGAACAGTTAACGCCGCTTGAATAGTATTTTCCCAATCGTTTTCTGTTGCCTGCCAGCCGATCACGACTCCATGCCCACCGTAATCGTCATTGGGCTTGAGGACGAAGTTTTCACGATGATTACGTAAGAATTCGAGCAGGTCAATTTCCGCCCCGTTGTAGAACGTTTTGCGATCAGAGACGCGTCGTGTCCAGGGGATATGCTGGGCGATGGCGGCGAGTTCTTCCCTCGTAAAGAGATGACGATTTTGCTCGTCGCTGAGTAGGGCAAGGCTGGCTTTTTTGGAAATCAATTTTGCACTGGGTGAGTTTGTCATAAATACGGCACGCGCTTTGAGTGCTTTGACGAGATCGCATTCCATGCCCATGCGTTCGACCAATTCACTATACAGGACGCGTTTGTAAATCAGATCAATACGAAGATCTTCATGCCACAGGAAGCCATCCCGAAATTCAAGATGTTGTGGATCAGCAAGAATACACCTAAAGCCATGCTCTTCGAAATAGGCGCAGGAGATTTTGTGTTCCCGTAAGGTCGGCACATCCTGCCAATCTACAATGGCGATATTGGGCATCGGTTGTGTGCCGCCCCATTCACGATATGCCCTGACGATAACATCTAATAACTGGGTTTGTCCGTGATGATGTGCCACGTTGTAAAGTTTCTGAAATTCTTTCATTACGGGAATATTGAGGAATGCTGTCGCCAATTCGTCGCCATAACCAATACCAGCAGGGGTCTCTGCGTTATATTCTACGAAGCGCAAGTAACGATCTTCCGGCTTATAGAAGGCATCTAAACGCGACGATGACCACGGCGCACTTAGTCCTTTATCCAGCGCGAATAATTCTTCTTCGTAAGGATCAAGGTCAAGCTGGCTTCGCAAATCAGCATTTTCCAGACAGGCGAAATGGGTTTTTCTGAAGGCTTGTAGAACAATTTCCGTCTGAGTTTTGAGATAAACCCAATCATCATGTTCAAAAAATTGTGGACGCAATACACGGCAAACAGGCACATCGCCGAAGAAAAGCTCACGTTCTTTTAACTCCGCGAAGAGTAGGTCATGCGTTTCCTGCGCGGTGTCGCCTTCAGCGATGAGTTCGTGATATTTACGGATTGCTTTGCCAATCACTTTGTGGTTTCTCCCAACGTTTTCGCCCAATAGTAGCGTTCGCGGGTAGAGGCTGAAGATTTTGCCATTGCAATACACATCGTCGCCATGTTATCGACCATCCAGCGGAAATGCTTTTCTCCGAGTGAGTTAATGTCCATATCCGGCGCGGGATTCATAAAATCAATCGCGTAGGGGATGCCATCCCGGACGGCGAATTCAACGGTGTTCATATCGTAACCGAGTGCTTTGCAAAGCGTCGTGGCATCTTTGACAATTCGGGCAGTCAGTTCAGGCGAGAAATTGTGCTCGTCGTCATATTTGCGCCATTCTGTGCGCTTGGGATCATAACTCATGACGTAAATGTTATCCTGACCGAGGCACATACAACGGGCATAACCTTCCCATTCGATGAATTCCTGCACGATCATCGTGAGCAAACCACTCTCATTGTAATGCCACACAAGGTCATCCAGCGTTTTACAGACATAAACATCACGCCAGCCCCCGCCATGTGCATCTTTGAGGATCAGCGGAAAGCCACCGACCTGACTCACGATCCAATCCCAGTTAATCGGGAACATCAGATTGCGTAGACTCTTATCATGGTCAATGCCCGGCACATAGTCTTTGTTGGGAATGACAACCGTACGTGGAGAAGCAACGCCGAGTTGATCTGCGAGGGCGGCTTCAAAGAATTTGTCATCTGCCGTCCACATGAATGGGTCATTGATGACTTTTACGCCATTAAGTGCGGCATGTTTAAGATAGGAGCGATAATATGGGACTTCATGAGAGATGCGATCAACGATCACACGATACGGATTAGGTGTGTCGGTAGAGGTTCCGCCGAGTTTGACGAATTCTGCAATTACGCCCTCGTTACGATTATTGACCTCTTCGATAAATGCGGGGGGCCAGGACCATTCCATGCCTACCATTAAGCCGATTTTTAGGGGTTCATTGCTCATTAAAATCGCTCCAATAACGATATTCAATAAAGTGTAAGTTCAGCGAGACTGTGATTATAACGAATTATCACAGTCTCGCACTCATACGTTGTATCTGAATTAGTCACTGCCACCGATGTATAGAGTGACCATTTTCTCCCAATATTGCCAATCGTGCGCCCATCCATCCCATTCACGCAGGGCGTTGCCGATGCCTTTGTTCCACAAAATGCTGGACATGTCACGATTTGCCTGAATGAAGCGGTCATCTTTGCCGACAGCCATGATGATGTCCTGATTTCGCATCGCGCTTAATCGCCAATAATCGTGCTCATTGGGGATGAATTGCACAGGGTTATTGAAGTAGACGTTTTCATCACTCCAGCCACCCGTGAAGATACGAATGTCGAACATGCCACTCATTGATAGGATACGGTTGACATCAAACGGGTATTTTAAGCCGAAGGTCATGGCATGATAGCCGCCGAGGCTCGCACCAGTAGTGATGAGATAGGGATTGTCATTTTTCTGACGGCTAAGGGGCAAGACTTCGCCGATCAAGTAATTATAGTATTCGGTCTGGCGATAGGCACGCCCACCCGGATGCGCCCAATAGGAATACCAGCTTTCGGCATCAATGCTATCGACGCAATAGAGTTGCAACCAGCCCATGTTGATTTGATGACTGAGCAGGCTAGTCATCCCGCGGTCTTCCCACTCATAATATTTACCCTGCGAGGTCGGGAAAACCAGCACCCGCGCCCCGGAATGACCAAAAATCAAGAGTTCCATGTCCCGTCGTAATGAGGGACTCCACCAGCGATGATATTCACGATTCATGTGTTATTTTTTACCCTTATCCTTCCCTTTAAGTCGTAAGGCTGACCGCACCGCCTCCGCCGCGTTGATTGCTCCCGAACCCTGTTTTTCTTTCGGGAGTTGTTCTAGCGGAGTCGCTGTTTTGGTCAAGATAGTGCGAATTTGCTCCGGTTTTAATTGTGGGTTAACTTCCAGCATCTGTGCGATGATGGATGATACAATTGGCGCGGCGACGGATGTACCATCGACGTGCTGATAGTGGGCATTGATGAGCTTATGAGCGTGGATTTTTTCTTGCATGGCGGCATAAACATCTTCGTCAGGATGTTCTTTCTCAAATCGTCGCTTCAAAAACTCCGTGCGCCCAAGCGTGACTAGCTCTCGTAAAATATTCTGGTTGGGTTTTTGAAGTAAAGGACCCAACCAGCGGGCTTCTTTATCAACTTCTGTGTTTGGTAATATCGGCGAGGCAATCCAGATCGCAGGTGCGAGGATGTCCGGTTTCTGATTACCGTGATAATCATGCCCCCAATTGTTGTGAAATCCCGTCCATTGTGTACGATCTAACGTGTTATGATCGTTATAGCCGCCCACTGTGATGGCTTCAGGCGTGCTTGCGGGCGGAAATACGCGACCTTTATCATGATTGCCCGTTGCCGCGACGACGACCACGCCTGCTGAGGTCAAATCTCGAATGGCACGGTGGATAGGGTGGTCAGGATCATTGCTGACAAAATCACCGCCAACAGACAGGTTCACAATGTCAATTTTGTAGCGCGTCAAATTGCCCAATATCCAACGCAAACCGCGCAGAATATCCGCTTCTTTAAGTTGAAAATCCTCGGTCATCACTTTGATGAGGATAAGTTCCGCATTACTGGCAATGCCACGATAAGCACCGCCACTGATTTTCCCGTTGCCGGCGGCGATGACACTCGTCATTTGCCCATGCCAGCTATACGGCGCGGATTTGTTAAACCGTTTACCCTCTTTGATGCGTTCTGTGGTGGCATCAATATACGTAATAACGCGTTTGTCCAGATCAGGATGCTCGTAGAAGCCGGAGTCTACAAATGCCATGACGACTCCTTTACCCGTGTATTCAGGCAATGCTTGCATCCGCTCCGGCGTGGACATGAGCGTGATTTTTCCCGGCACCGCCGCCGGATAATTTGCGGTAAACACCGGCATAGATTTCGCTTTCTTCATAGATACCGCTTCACTAAATCGAATAGGATAACGCTTAGATTACACTGAAAACCTTTCAAATTTGATAAAGGTAGCCAGTTATTAACCGTTTAATCATTCGGTTTGTCTAGCGGTGGAGCTATTGCCAGAAAATCATCCACGAATCGGTGTTGATAAGACTCCATCAATTCGTCGATACGCTCTTTTTTATCGGAAGCGACGATGACTCCTGCATGTTGTTTTTTATTGATTCGCCACACGACTTCTGGATCATTGTAGCCGGACATATCGGGATATTCCTGTTTCGCCAGCGAGACCAGTAATCCGGCATACAGGTTTTTGAGTACCGGTAGCTGATAGGTTTCACCGCGCAAATGGGCGATTTCCAGCCGCGCCCATTCTGCCCAGAGATTGACGTTGGTTGCCGCTTCTACAAGGTCGGAGATGTGCGCCCCACCGACACGGGCGGCGATTTCCAGAAAATAGTATTCGCCATCGGCATGACCTTTGATAAATTCGGCGTGTGTGACCCCGTGTTTTAGCCCCAATGCCTTGATGACTTTTTTATTCAGCGGGAGCAATTTTTTAGAATCAGGATCATTGGCGGCGAGCGTTTGCGTGATGAACACTCCGCCGTCGTGGGCAACATTCATCGGGGGCTGACCATACTTTTGGACGCTGGCGAAGATCACTTTGTCGCCATCAATGATCGAGTCCACATGGTACACCGCGCCGGGGATGTATTGCTCCAACACGCGGAACGATTGTTGATCGCCGAGTTCGTTGATCCAATACCATAACTCGTCATGGTTATGGATTTTCTTAATGCCCATTGCGCCTGCTTCGAGACGGGGTTTGAGCACGTAAGGCGGTGGTACGCTGTTGATGTATTCGCGGAGTTCGTCATAATTGATAACTTTTGAGAAGGGTGGCACACTAATTCCGGCATCTCTGGTGGCGATTCGCATAGATAGCTTATCGCGGAAAATCTTCGTCTGTGACATGCCCATACCCGCGATTCGCAGATGTTCACGTAGAATTGCCGCCATTTCAACATCGTATTCGTCAAGTGGGATAATCAGGTCAATCTTTTTCTCGCGTGCCAGATAGCTGACAGCATAAATGACATCCGGTAATTTGGAGAGATCGGGCATGAGAAATGTCTGGTCAATATACTCATTTGCCCAATTTGCGTCTTTGATTTTTTCTTCCGTCAGCAGGATAACGTGGCAACCTTCTTTCTTTGCCTGAACCATAAATTCGTTACCCTTGAAATAGCTGGTGATACACATGATAGTATGTGTCATGGTGGCTTTCCCTGCTTTTTGTGTGTGTATTATCATCATGAATGCAGAAATCATAGCGAGTCATTGGCAAACTTCAAAAAAACGGCGACTTTATGACTGAAAAATCGAACAATCCGGCGGGTAAACAACTCGAATCAGAGACACTTTATGAACGACAGAAGAATTTACAAAATCAAGTCATCGGTCCGGTGGTGGTTGGCGCAGGCGTAACGGATGCCAGAAATATCGGCAAAATTTTGCGGATTGCGGATGCGTTGAATTGCCGTGAGGTGATTTTTGTGGATACGCCCCACGCAGATGCACACCGGATTCGCAAAGTATCACGGACGATGAGCGAAAAACGCCCGCATCGTTTTATCAGTGAGGATGAATTTGAGTCCGAAATTAGTCGGCACAAACCTCTAGTCGCTGTAGAAATCACATCCAATTCGCAGGATGTATTCACCTGTGATTTGCCACAAAATGCCACTTTGGTCATTGGCAACGAACGACATGGGATTCCCGAATCCATTCTTCAGCAGTGTGAATTTGCCGTGCATATCCCGATGTTTGGCATCAATAGTTCTATGAATGTGGCAACATCGCTGAGTATTGTCCTCTATGAATGGTATAGGCGTTTTTATGCCTGATCTGTCGGTGTGATAATCTGCGCTAGCACACCCTGATTTGCCTCTAGCTGTCGCTGTGCCTCTTCGACAGTGGCATTTTTTAGTGCCATCACAATCGCGGTCTTTACATGATTATCTGTTTGAATGAGCAATTTGTTAGCTTCTTCATAGCTAATTCCGGTGACTTCAACCACAATGCGACGGGCGCGATCCGCTAATTTTTCATTGGTAACCATCACATCCACCATCAAATTGCCGTAGACCTTGCCAAGTTTTATCATGACGGCGGTGCTTAGCATATTTAGGATAAGTTTCTGCGCTGTGCCGGATTTTAGGCGGGTAGAGCCAGTGATGACTTCCGCGCCGACCTCCGCGACGATACCAACCTGTGCGTGTTCGAGCATGGGTGCGTTGGCGTTACAGGTGACTGCGACGGTAAATGCGCCGATGTCGTTTGCGGTTTGTAATGCGCCGATGACATAGGGCGTGCGTCCGCTGGCGGCAATACCTACGACAGAATCATTGGGAGCAAGGTTGATCGCCAATAGAGCATCTTTCCCCGCCTGAACGTTGTCTTCCGCGCCTTCTGCGGCTTGCGTGAGCGCTTTTTCGCCACCTGCGATTAACCCGATGACTAAACCGGGCGGGGCGCTAAAGGTTGGCACACATTCTACTGCGTCCAACACGCCTAAACGTCCACTTGTACCAGCGCCAGTATAAATGAGCCGTCCACCGTCGCGCATTCTTGCACTGATGGCATCGACTGCCTGTGCAATTTGGGGTAGGGCTTGACGGACTGCTCCGGCGACTCTGGCATCTTCTTCGTTGATGACCGTTAGCATCTCCAAAGTGGAAAGCTGGTCTATTTTTGTCGTATTAGGATTGCGTGACTCTGTGAGCATGGTGCATTAGTTCCTTAGGATTGTTCAGTGTTGTTTGTTCAACGCGATAATTGCCGCGCCGACGACCGGAACGTATTTCGGTTGGAGTATGATTTCTATTTTTAGCAAATCGCATAATAAGAGACTGAGTGGATTGTTGTGAGTCAGTAAGCTCCCCGCAAAGGCTATTGGTAATGCTTCCATAGCCAGTTGTTGCATCACTGCGCGGCATTGAAGTGCCAATTCACGGGCGGCTTTCTCGACGATCTGCATGGCAACTGTATCGCCATCAGTGGCGTGCTCCAGCACAAGTGGCGCAAGCGTAGCAACATCACGCGTACGCGATTTTGCATATGCCCATTTGATGATTTCCTGACGTTCTGTGAGCTTTAGGTGGGAGAAAATCGCGTTGGTGAGTGTGGTTTGCTGTGCGCGTTTTTCGGTGGCGCGAATGACGGCGTTTAACGCTTGCAATCCGATCCAATAGCCACTGCCTTCGTCGCCTAATAGCCAACCCCATCCGCCAACGAGTGCCGTTTCGCCTGTGCTATTAACACCATAAGCGAGACTACCCGTACCGCAAAGCACCAGAATTCCACGATGTTCGCCATGCGCGCCAGTTAGGGCAATCTCATAATCACTACTGATGGCAATGATTGTAACGGGCATGATCTCTTCAATTAGATTGTTTAGCCAATTGCCTTCCCGTTCTGGTGCCGCCCCACCAACACCAATGCCGACACAGGCGACCTGATTATGCGTGAGTTTGGCGCGTTCAAGCGTGCCCATGATGGTATTCTGGATATTATAGGCGGCGGTTTCGTGTCCTACCGTGTTGGGATTGGCGGTAGACCCTGTGCTCTCTGCGATGAGGTCTAACTGTGGTGTGAAGATTGCCACGCGCACGGTGCTACCACCGCCATCAATGCCCATAATGTAGCGACTGTCATTCATTATGCGCCCCATGTCTTCTGGATGAGCATGGCATAATTCTCGCCGGGGGTGATTTGACCCATCACGACAGGTTTTGAAGCACCCGTTAATGAAGGTAAATTGCCTGCGCGATTATGCCATGTTTCATAGGCGAGGACGGCAAAAACCAGCGCCTCTTTGTTGTCGCTATCCATGCCAATGTCTTCATGCGTGAGGATGGTCGCCCCACCCAGGAGGGTTTGCATCATCTTGACGAGTGTTGGATTGCGCCGACCCCCACCGCCGAGAATCACTTCACCGATTTTCGAGGGGGAGAAATTAGCATAGGCATCGGTGATGGTTTGTGCGGTGAGCATGGTTAATGTTGCCAGCGCATCATCAAGCGATAAGCCCTTCTCTTGCACATAGGTGATGAGCGTTTCCGTCATTTCCGCACCAAAAAGCTCGCGTCCCGTGGTCTTGGGTGGTTCGCGCCGATAATAGGGATGGTCGAGCAGATCGGTCAGCCAATCTTCATCTAATTTTCCACGGGATGCCCGCAGGCCATCTTTATCATAGGTTTCTGTGCCACCTGTGACCCGCGTAATGAGCGTGTCCATCAAGGCGTTTCCCGGTCCGGTATCAAAGGCGATGGGAAGGCTGGATGTGTCGGTTATGGGTGGCAAAAATGTGACGTTGCCCATGCCGCCGATATTCTGAATTGCCCGCCAATGGGTCGGATGCCGTAATAACAGCCAATCGGCATAACTGGTGAGTGGCGCACCCTGTCCACCGACTGCCACATCCCGCGCTCTGAAATTACTGATGGTGGTGATTCCGGTGCGCTCGGCGATCACGGCGGCTTCGCCAAGTTGGAGCGTCGCGGATACCTGACCATCTGGTTCGACTTGATGCCAGAATGTTTGCCCATGTGAGCCGATAAGGTCAACATCGTGCAGGCTCAATCCAGCGATTTTGATGGTTTCCAACAGAGCATCGGCGAAGCGTTCACCGATAGCGACACCGAGTTTGCACAGATCATCAACCCTGCTCACCTCTGGAATGCAATTATCGTGAATGCGCTTTTGAAAAGATGACTCATACGGATACATTGTCGCATGGAGTGTTTTTGCGTGTACCGTGGGCGGCGCGCCTGTAAGTTCACATAGCGCGACATCGACTCCATCGGCAGACGTTCCCGACATTAAACCAGCGACGATCACAGATTAATCCTATTCATAAAGCAGGAACGGTTTACGACTTTCTTTAAATTGTGCGGCGGCGACCAACCAATCAGGGGTCAAGGTTCCAATGGCAACACCTTTTTCAATGGCTTCACGTACACTTTTTGACCCCACAAGTCGATCAAAATGTGAATACCCTGTATTCTGGTTGACAGGTGTCCATTGGAAGTTATTTGGATACAGATGGCGAATTTCTGAGATAACGTTTAGCCACGCCTTGATGGGATTCCACATGCTGAAATCAGTGACATGCGCCTGTATACCCTGACAATGCTCGCCTGCATATTTGCTTTGTGATGGTCTAAAGGTGTGCGGACGGAAGCGCACACCGCAATCATCCACCCAATCCTGTGCGTTGAGGTGAGAGGCTAATTGTGCACCATCGATCCATGGTGCGCCGGCAATCTCAAACGGGAGAGTTGTTCCGCGCCCTTCAGAGATGTTAGTGCCTTCCATCAAGCACGCTCCTGCATAATGTTGAAGTGTCTGCAAGTGGGGCATGTTTGGAGAGGGAGGCACCCATGTTAAGCCGGTTTTCTCCCACGGTTGATCGCGTTCCCAGTGCTCGCAGGAGATGATCGATAATCGTGCGAGTCGCGGATTCCACGTTTCGTTTATCATCCAGATGATTTCGCCGAGAGTCATCCCATGAATGACGGGTATAGGATAGCGTCCTACAAGTGACGAAAATTCTTTAGTTAGTGGCGGTCCATAGATGTGTTTGCCACCTAATGGATTGGGGCGATCAAGAATGACGACGGTAACACCATTTTCCGCCGCCGCTTCTAGTATATGTGAAATCGTCCATGTAAAGGTGTAATAGCGCACGCCGATGTCTTGAATGTCGCAGACGATGACATCAATATCCTTCAGCATTTCTGTCGTCGGACGTAAATTTTCACCATACAGGCTATGCACGGGTAAGCCTGTTTTAGGATCGGTGCGTGACTCAACAGGTTCGCCATCGTTTAACGCACCGACAAACCCATGTTCAGGCGCAAACAAGGAAACGACGTTCACCTGTTCACTATGGCATAACACCTCATAGGTACTTTGAAGGTTTTTATCGACGGCACTTGGATTAGTCATCAGACCCACCCGCTGACCGTGAAGGGGTTTATACCCTTTTTGACGCAGGACTTCTAAGCCATTTTTTATAATCATGCAATGCTCACGGGTAAAGTAGCGGTGGGAACGAATTGTCCGAGTAAGGCTTGTACGGCGGCACGCATGGATGGACGACTATCGCCACAGGTACAGAGCGCAGTTCCAACATTTTCCAGAACGAGAATGTCATAAGGGTTACGCAAACACAGCAAGATCACCTGTCCGGCTGTGCTAAGAATTTGCTGACTAATTTCAAGTTCTTCGGGATTAAGGTGGGCGTTGCGCGTTGCCAAAATAACAATATCGGCTGATTTTGCCAGAGCAAGCGCGGCTTGGATCGTTTCTGTGGGATTTTTCGCAGCTTTGAGCGACATACTTTCAAGATTAGGCATTTGCGTGCTAATAATCTCTGTAAAAGCCGTTACGCCACCCGCTTCCATGATGCCAGAATCTAGATGGGACGCAAATTCTATCAGAACGATTTTACGCGAATCGTTTGCAGATAGGGGAAGCAATCCGGCGTTATCATGCACTTGCACCAACCCTAGACGGGCGGTTTCGTTCATGGTTTCGATGCGATCGGAAGCCCCAACATGGTCGATAGCTGGCTTCGAGGTAATTGCATAGCGGGCTTTGAGCCTGGCAATCCGTATGTTGGATTCGTCGATGCGTTCCATCGGGATTCTGCCGGATTTCGCCGCCTCTAATAAGGTGTCATAAATACGCGGGTACAATCCTGAATCTGTGTTGAATGAATGCGAAAACAGAATGATGTCTTGCCCGGCAATGGCGGCAAGCACGGCTGATTCTTCTGAGCCGTAATGATCGCTGACTGCTTTCATCTCCATACAATCCGTGCATGTTACGCCTTGAAAGCCGATTTCATCACGCAGTAAATCTTCAATGACCGGACGCGATAACGTTGCGGGATGTTCTGGATCAATCTGCGAGAATTTGACGTGCGTCATCATAACAGTGGAGATGCGTGATTTTACTGCGACGCGAAACGGTACAAGGTCACGTTCCCACAATGTTTCGAGTGTGTCATCTATTACGGCGAGTGCTTCATGTGTATCAACCGACGTGTTGCCTAATCCTGGAAAATGTTTAGCGCTCGCGGCGACACTTTCTCCTTGAAATCCAAAGATTTGGGCGGCGGCAAGTTTGCTGACGAGCTTTTTATTTGTACCGAGCGAGCGTGTGCCGACGGATGGGTTGTTGATGTTGTGCGTAATGTCTACTACCGGCGCGAGATCCCAATTGATGCCAAGAGTCCGCATTTCCGAGGCGAGTAGGGCGGCGACTTCCTGCGCGATTTCTTCGGAATTTATCGCGCCAAGTACCATTGCGCCGGGGCTTTCGGTGAAGCCGTCTTTTTCATAGAGACGTGTTACACTCCCGCCTTCTTGATCTATAGCGATCAGGATGGGATGTTTTGCGGCATCGTGACAAGATTTGGTCAGCCGGGCGAGTTGCTCTGGATTGGCGACATTGCGTGCAAATAACACCACACCGCCAATCTGCCCATTTGCCAGCATATCCAGTACCCAATGTGGAGGCTCTAGCCCATGAAATCCGATCATGAACATCTGCCCAATTTTGTCTTCCAGTGATAACATCGCTTAACTCGCTCGGTTGGTATCAATAACGTTAGGTAATTATAGCGTATCTATCCAGAGTACAACTGCATCATGTAATTTTTTACGAAAGGTTAGGATTTCCAGCGACTCCCTGCCGTAGTAAACGCGATTGGTCATCAAAGCGACGACCAATTGACGATGTGGGTCAACCCAGAGCGTCGTTCCCGTAAAGCCAGTATGTCCAAAACTATTTTCGCTAAAGTATTGTCCCGAAGACGAGCCTTCTGACGAGCGCAAAACCCAGCCCAATCCGCGATCTTCTCGATGGTTCGTGATGGCTTCCTTCGCGATGTCTTGAGAAAGCTGAGGATCGTTGCCATCAAGCGCATAGAGCCAGCGTAATCCCAATTGCGCGACCTGATCGGCAGATCCAAATAATCCCGCATGTCCGGCGATCCCGCCGAGTGAACAGGCGCTTTCATCATGGACTTCTCCCTGACAGCGCCTTTTACGCCAGCGTTCATCGTATTCGGTTGGTGGGCATTTTTCTGGAATGGGAGGATTATAGGTGACTGCCGGGCTAACGCGCTCGTAAATCACATCCGCTAGTGTAGCTTTATGTTCAATCCGTGCCACTGCCGCGCCTAACGTAATCAGACCAAGATCGCTGTAATTGACTTTTTCGCCGAGATTACTGACGTAAGGGTAGGTAGCGATGAGATCGAGCGCTTTTGTGAGCCGCTCTTGATGGTTAACAGTTTCGCCGGTTTCGGGCGCAGGTGGCAGATCGCCAACGGTCAGGAATAAATCTCGCCACGGAGCTAATCCGCTGGTGTGGGTGAGCAAGTGCCGGAATGTAACCTGCGAGGGATCGACCGTGCCGTCAAGCGTATTTGTCTCACGTTCCAGCGTGTGCGGATTTTGCCCGCCTTCTATGTCACGTTCGCCATATTTCGCAAATTCAGGAAGCACGCTGACGACTTTATCATCAATCTTCGCTTTGCCCGCTGTAACCTGCATGAGAAACGCCGTTGTCGTGAACAACTTTGTGACTGAGGCGAGGTCAAATTGTGTGGAATTTAGGACAGGTTGACGTTGCGTTTCTGGATCAAGATAACCATAAGCGCGTTCGGCAAATATTTCGCCATGATGATAGACCGCCAAAGCGATAGACGGTGCTGTCGTTTTTAAGGCGCTGTGGATTAAGCTGTCGATAATTTCGAACGAAGTCATTGGATCATCGTTTCTTTTGTCTGGGATCAAGCAGATCGCGTAAGCCTTCACCGAGCATATTAAAACCAAGTGTAAACAGCATGATTCCCAGACCGGGGAAAATCGACAGGTAAGCATATTGGCGGATGTATTGCTGTGCCTCTGCAAGCATTCGCCCCCATGTGGGTGTGGAGGGTTCCAGACCGATGCCGAGGAAGCTCAAGCCTGCTTCCGTTAAGATTGCACCTGCCGTGCTAATCGTCATGACAACCATAACGGGACCAAGTGCATTCGGCAAAATATGGCGGATCATGATGCGTGGTGTGCGAACCCCAATGCTCAAAGCCGCCTCAATATATTGCTGTTCTTTGATCGCAATGAAGCTACTTCTCATTAAACGTGAGTAAAAGGGCCAGCTAGAAACAGCGATTGCCAGCACAAGGCGGTCTAGCCCTGCACCCAATACGGAGACAATGCCTATCGTAAGCACCAATCCCGGAATTGCCAGAAAGGTATCTGTAAGGCGAGAAATAATACTATCGACCCAACCACCGAAATAGCCAGCCAATGCGCCAAGTGTTGAGCCGACAAGCGCAGATAGTGTTACAGCGGCAAGCCCAACCACCAGCGAAACACGCGCACCAAAAACCATTTTTGTAAAGACATCGCGTCCTAATTGATCTGTGCCGAGAATGTGCAGGCTATTTGGCTCGATAAAGCGATCACGCGGGGCAGGGCGGGTGGGGCTAAATGTCGTGATGAAATCTGCGCTGACTGCCATGCCAATAATGATTAAGACGATTATTAACCCGATCATCGCTTGTGGATTGCGGATGAATTGGCGCACAAATCCGGGCTTGATGGGCGCTTGTGGCGCAATGCTGATTGGCAACGTTGAGGGTGCTGTCTTGATCGTCATAGGGCTAATCTGTTCTCAAACGGGGGTCAATATAAACGTAAAGCAGGTCAACGAATAAATTCGTGAGCACGATTGAAATGGCGATAATCAACACGGTTGCCTGAGTAACAGGAAAATCACGCGAGAAGATAGAATCTACCAGCAAATCACCTACGCCAGGCAATCCGAAAACACGCTCAATGATGACCGATCCGCTCACTAAATAGCCAAGCTGTACACCGGCGACGGTCACAATCGGGATGAGTGCGTTGCGTAACCCATGCTTGAATATGACGGCGCGGCTCGCTAGACCTTTGGCGCGGGCAGTACGTAGGTAATCTTCGTTCAAAATATCGAGCATCGTGCCACGCACAAAACGGGACATAAAGGCGATGCGCGGGATGGCGATGGTCATGGCAGGAAGAATTAAATAACGTGGATCACCACCACCAACTCCCAATGCAGGCAACCATTCCAGCCGCACGGCGAATAAAAGGATCATCATGATTCCCAGCCAGAATGACGGAATTGACACGCCGATCATGCTGAGTACCTGCACAATATAATCAATTGCCGAATTACGTTTTACGGCTGTGAGCACGCCGAGTGGAATGGCGATGAGATAGGAAATGATGAACGCAGTGCCCGCTAACCGGAGCGTATAAGGCAATTCCTCGGCGATGAGTGTGCCTACCTCGCGCCGACTAATGATGGATTTGCCGAAATCAAGACTAACGACATCTGTTAAATAATCCACATATTGAATTGGCACAGCGCGATTCAAGCCAAGGTCTTGACGCAGTTGTTCGGCTTCCTGTACAGCTTCAGGACGGGGATCGCCGGCATAGATCATGTCAATCGGGTCGCCAGAGATACGCATCAGGAAAAAGACAACGGTGACGACTGCCCACATTGTCAACATACCCTGTATGAGGCGATAGAAAATTTGTTTACTCATGGTTTTTCGCCGTTAGGATGCAAAGGCTGGAAGCCCTGTTTGAATTCAACGGGGGCTTCCAGTGAAGGTAAAGGTTAGTTGGTCTAACTAGCCGACCAATTCTACGGCGCGTAACCAGTAGAATACATCTGTCGGGCGTGGCATGGGTTGCAAACCAGACAGACGGTCACTGCGATATGCACGCAGATATGCGGAGCTATACAGGAAGACCGCGACGGTATCTTCGTCAACCAATAGGCGCTGGGCTTCGTTGTAAATGTCCAGACGTGCCGCCGCATCAGCTGTTTGTTGTCCGGTAATCAGCAGATCATTGGTTGCAGGGTTGTTATAGCTAAACACGCGACCACCCAATTGATCGTTGTGGAATACCCAGTAAATATGATCCGGGTCGCTGATGTTGCCGAAGCTATACAGCGCCAATTCAGATTCACCGGAGCGGACTTCACTATAGTATGAGCCTGCGTCAACTTCTTGAATTTCGACATCGATGCCAACATCTTCAAGATAGAATTCGATCAGAATAGCTTCGTCCACAAGGCTGGAAATTGTCTTGAGTTGGAAGGTAATGCTACCATCCCATCCGGCTTCCGCCAGTAATTCACGAGCCTGGTCAGGATCATACGGGAAGCAGTTGACCTCGGTGTTATAGAAGCCAGAGTTCACGCTCAACGGTCCGCAGGTGCGGGTTGCCAGATCACCATATAATCCGGTGATTTCGTCTTGATCGACCGCATAAGCGATTGCCTGACGGACGAGGACGTTATCCAGACCGGGGGTGGATTGGTTCATTGTCAGCATTTCGTAACCAAGACCGGGGCTGATGAGTACTTCGATATTGTCTTCGTTTTGCAGACGTTCCACATCGGTATCGGGTACGTCAAGAACGAGGTCAAAGTCGCCGGATTCTAGACCGATCATGCGGGATGTAGTGTCTTCCACGAAGCGATAGACGAGGCGATCAACATTTGGTGCGCCACCCCAGTAATTTTCGTTCGCAACTAAGGTGATTTGCTCACCACGTTGCCAGCTATCGAGCATGAAAGGACCTGTACCAATATAGGCTGAAGGTTCTGTCCAGTTTTCACCATTTTCGACCGAACGAATGGCGGCTTCACGCACTTGTTCTGCGGTGAGTTCATTGCCGTCTGCATCTGTACCCGCTTCGTAAGTTGCATTTTCAACTTCTTCGTAGAGCGGAGCGACGATGTGTTCTGGAATAATAATCATATTTAAGGGAAGATTTTGCTTCAGGAACGGTCCCTGGGGTCCGTTGGTGTTGACGATGACCGTGTGGTCATCTACGACCTCTACCGGATTTTCAGGATCAAGCCCGAATTGTGTGATGGGGCGGGAATTACGTGCCAGCGAGAAAACAACATCGGCGGCGGTGAAGGGTTCACCGTCATGCCACATCGCATCCGGCTGTAAATTAAATTGATAGGAGTCTTCGTCAAGTTGCTCGTAAGAAGCCGCAAGTCCAGGGATGAGGACATCGGTGCGGGTGTCATGATACATTAGGGGTTCGAAGATTTGCCACATGACGGCGAACGTGCTTGACGTTAGACTATAGTTACGAATATCAAGACTGGTTGGCTCCGATGACAAGCCAATAGTGACGGTTGCATCGTCCTGTGCGAAGGCAATGCCAGACATCAACGGGACGAGCATCACCACGATCAAAATTAAAATAGTAACTCTCAACGCTTTTTTCATTGAAAACTCCATTTACTTAGGACAGATAACGATATTTTACCTATTTATTTCAACCTGACCACAAGTACAGGCTAGAATTGGTCTTAGTAGCATATTTTTTAGATGCGAATCATGGTTTAATTTATGCTATAACTAACAAAAGTATGACTTTCAGATCATTTTTATGATACATTTTGACCCATTATAGACCTTTACAATCTATAGGGTTATATGGTATTCTTATATAGTGTTTAAAAGAATTTGAAACTGGGGAACTGAATAAGTGAATATTCTTTACATGGGTCATCCACGCACATAAATCCCCATTGATCTAACGGTCTTCATTCACAAAATCATGAAGAAAAGCATCATTAACATTGTAAATTTCAATTTCCTGTTTATTCAGGGGGTAATGTCTCTTGGCAGTAGTAAGTATCAACAACACTGAATTTGATATGCAACGGGCGCTTTCTGAAAACCGCTTAAAAGGTTTGTGGTTGATGATGGAAGGTTTCCGCTGGCAATATGGCGGGGCGATGGTGGCGCTTGGTGTGTCTGCTGTGGCACGGGTAGGCGCATATCTTCTGATTGCACAATTCGTCGATGAAGTCCTTCCCGGTGATAATATCCTACGCCTCGCTCTGCTCTATGGTTTAGGTTTCATTCTGTTGTCTTTTGTACAGGGTAGTTCATCTTATATAAGTGGTCGGTGGGCGGCATACACAGCTGAAAGTGTCGCTAAACGCTTACGTGATTATCTATTTAATCATGTACAGCGCATGTCATTTACATATCATGACAAGATGCAAACAGGTGAATTATTACAGAGGTGTACGTCGGATGTGGATGCAGTCCGGCGTTTTTATGTGGAGCAGGGTGCTGAAATTGGGCGTATTACGTTACTCTTTATCGTGAACTTTGCCGCGATTATGATGATTAACGTTCCTCTGGCATTTGCGTCTGTAGTCGTGATTCCATTCGTGCTGATGCTCTCGACATTTTTCTTTAAGCGTATTTCCGATCGCTACGAAGCCTTTCAGAATCAGGAAGCGGTCGTTTCTAATCGCTTACAGGAAAATCTGAGCGCGGTGCGTGTCGTAAAAGCCTTCGCACGTCAGCAATATGAGATGGAAAAATTTGAAGTTGAGAATTATGAGCAATTTCATCGCGGGCGCGTTTTGACCATGATGCACAGTCTATTCTGGCCCTTTAGTGATGCGCTGACCAGCTCACAATTGCTGGGCGGGTTGGTTCTTGGTGCATTTATGGTGATTAACGATCAGATCACATTGGGGCAATATCTCGCTTATGCCGGTATGGTGCGTATGATTATCTTCCCGATCCAAAATTTGGGACGGCTGATTGTACAGACTTCTACCGGGTTAGTGTCTTATGATCGTGTGATGGACATTGTGAAAGAAGAGCGTGAATTTCTCGCCGAAGATGCGACTCCGCCGGTTTCTGACTTACGTGGCGAGATCGTCTTTAAGAACTTAACATTTGAATATGAGACGGGTATGCCCGTTTTGCGTGACATCAACTTTAAATGTGAAGCGGGGCAAACGGTCGCATTGCTCGGCGCGACGGGTAGCGGTAAAACATCACTCGTGAATCTGTTGGCACGTTTTTATGATTACACAACGGGTAGTATTACGCTGGATGGAATTGAGTTGAGAGAATATCCACGCCGATTCTTGCGTGAGAATATCGGCATGGTCGAACAAGAACCGTTCCTGTTTTCACTGACGATCCGCGAAAACATTACCTATAGCGTGGGACGTGACGTGAGCGATTCAGAAGTAGAAGCGGCGGCACGGGCGGCACAAATTCATGATGTGATTATGAATAAGTTCCCTGATGGCTATGAAACATTGGTCGGTGAACGCGGTGTGACGCTTTCCGGCGGGCAAAAACAGCGTGTGGCATTGGCGCGTACCCTACTCAAAAACCCGCGTATTCTGGTGCTTGATGACGCAACATCCTCGGTGGATACAGGCACAGAAGCACACATTCGGGCGGCATTGAAGCGCATGATGAAAGGGCGTACATCGTTCATCATCGCGCATCGCATTCAAACCGTGATGCACGCTGATTTGATCCTCGTATTGGAACATGGACGCATCGTGCAGACAGGTACGCACGTAGACTTGATCGCACAGGACGGTGTGTACAAACGCACGTATGAGATGCAGTCGCGCATTGACGACGAATTAGAGAAGGAACTTGCAAGTGTCTGATGATGTGAGATTTGAAGAAGAAGAGTTTCAAACGCAATTCAATGGCGGAACAATCATGCGAATTCTTGGCACGGTTAAACCCCATTGGCGCTGGGTTCTGGGCTTCTTAATATCTGTGGGGTTGGTTTCTGTAACAGAATCCTACTTCACGTATTTGAATAAACGGATGATTGATGAAGGTATTCTCGCCCGTGATACCGCGGCGCTGAAATCAATTGCTATTGAGTATGGTGTGTTGATGGTCATTTTCGTGGTGATGATTTTCACATTTATCTATCTTGCGGGTGTGTTGGGACATCGTGTGCAGTATGATCTGCGAAAGCATCTGTTTGACCATTTGCAGACACTCTCGTTTTCATATTTTGATCGTACGCCGGTTGGCTGGATTATCTCTCGTGTGACATCCGATACCACCCGTATTGCTGATCTGGTAACGTGGGGAATGCTCGATGTGACGTGGGCGATTTTGAACATCATCACCGCGTTTGGCTTTATGTTCGCCATCAATTGGCGACTTGCCTTGATTGTGCTGGCGTTGTTCCCTATTTTGCTGATGGTTGCGGTCTGGTTCAAGAAGCGGATTCTGGTGGAATTTCGGATTGCGCGTAAGCTCAACTCCAAGATTACCGGCACGTATAACGAAAACATCACAGGTGTGCGGGTTATCAAGGCACTCAACCGTGAAAATCAGAATTTGCATGAATTCGGTGAATTGACGGGCGAGATGTATCGTTCATCGTTCCGTGCCGCGTGGCTTTCCGCATTGTTTCTGCCAATGGTGCAGATTATCAGTGCGGTAGCGATTGGTTTGATCGTGTGGTATGGCGGAGTGAACATCAATAGCACCGTCGGAGGTTTGACGATTGGTGGTTTGCAGGCGTTTATCTCCTACATTACGTTTATGATGTGGCCCGTGCAGGATATGGCGCGTGTGTATGCACAGATGCAACAATCGGTGGCTTCTGCGGAGCGTGTATTCTCGCTGGTAGACGCACAACCTGATTTGGTTGACCGTGAAGGATCAGTTGATCCAGGGACAATCCGCGGTGATATTGAATTCACAAATGTGAATTTCTTCTACGAGGCAAATAAGCCAGTCTTAAAGAACTTCAACTTGAAGATTCGGGAAGGGGAGACCATCGCACTGGTGGGTCCAACGGGACACGGTAAAAGTACGATAGTGAACTTACTGTGTCGTTTCTATGAGCCGGTTTCCGGTAGCATTACGATCAACGGGCAAGATTATACAACGATGCCGATGCACGCGATTCATTCACGGATCGGTATGGTGTTGCAAACGCCATATTTGTTCTCCGGTACAATCCGTGAGAACATCCAATATGGACGTTTAGACGCGACAGAAGACGAAATTATCCATGCGGCGACACTCGCTGGTGCGGATGAATTTATTGTTGCTCTAGAAAAAGGGTATGATGAAGAAGTTGGTGAGGGTGGTGTACTGCTTTCCGTCGGGCAAAAGCAATTGTTGAGTCTGGCGCGGGCGATTCTCTCTCAGCCTGAATTGCTGATTATGGATGAGGCGACAAGCTCGGTAGATACAATTACGGAGGCGCTTATTCAGCAAGGGATGGACGAGTTGATGAAAGACCGCACCAGTTTTGTCATCGCGCATCGTCTTTCGACCATCAAACGTGCTGATCGCATCATCGTCATCGAAAACGGTGAAATTGCAGAAATCGGTACGCATCAAGAACTGTTAAAAGCGCGTGGACATTACTACGAACTGTATACTAATCAATTCCGCACTGAGTTGGAAACGCGCCTCAATAGCGCAGATGCAAGTGACGAGCAAGTTGAAGATGAAATGATCATTCACGCCTAGGGCGGTTCGTAAGACCATCAATAAAAAGACCTCTTGCCACTATCGGCATGAGGTCTTTTTTATAGATATTTGGCTAGCCTAATTTGCTGGACAACGCACGACTTCACAAGGTATGCCGTCGTTGTCTGGATCAAGGTTGAAGTTTCCCGCATTCAAACAGGCATAGGCTTCATCACAGGAGGAAAGCTGTTCGCAGGAAAGCCCGGTACTCGGGCAGACCGCGTTGCGATCCGGTGCTGGATTTGAAGAATCGAATCCTAAGCCCTGATTAGGTGGTGTTACTGTGATTACTGGTAACCCACTACCTGTTCCCGGTGCTATTGGGTTGCTTGGTGAGGCTACGATTGGCTGACCTGTAACGGGATCAATAATGAGGAAGTTCGTGAGTACAGATCCCGGTTGAATGACCGAAATAAGCACGACGAATTCACCGCTTAATGGTTCCTCTGGTTGCTGGAAGTTGCTGAGTACGAGCAAATAACGTCCCGTTTGTGGCACAAGTAATGGACCTACGCTAAAGAGTTGTGTAGTGGACGCACTTGAGCCTGTAGCGAGGAAGTTGGTTGGATTATCAAACGGACTCACCGAGAGGATAAAGTTAATATTGCCGCCCGTCCGTTGATAGACCTCAACGATGAGGTTTTGTCCTTGCGCGGCATCAAAACAGAAGCCTGTTGCTGTTTTCTGCGGTGTAAAGCTATCTGATGCTAATTGACCGACTGAGATGATTTTTAGAATATCCACACCGCCACCGAAAGCGAATAGACATTCATCATCTGCCAATTCACGATCAGGCGGGATTAACTCTGCGATACGCCGTCTCAATTCCGTAAATTGACTATCTGCCAGCGCCACAACGTCCAACGCACCGATGACCGTTGCCTGTCCAACTGGATTGACTGTGCCCGGTTGGTTACAGACTTCGATGAACAAATCAATCGAACGTCGAATGTTTGCCATCGCGTCGTTGAATAGTGTCTGGATGGGGTCTAGCTGAACGTAAAACGCCGCTAGAAGCTGATTCGGGATATTATAGTCGCTGGGACGCGCCGGATACGGTTGACAGCTTGCACGCCCCGTTAAGGCGGAATCCGCCCATGATGCACGGATTGAATCCAGCGATGGTTGTGCAAGGTTGATGCGATCTAATAGAAAACGCAGGGTCGCAATGTAATCTTCTTCGACAGGCTGTGAGATCGGCAACGATTCCGCCACGACACCATCAACGGGCAAGCTGGCTAAATTCGCGCCGTTTTGCACCTCAATGTAACGTGTGGCGATCCAACCGAGCGTGCCTTCAAAGTTGATTTGCACCCATCCACTGCTGGCAGTACGCCCTAAGAGCGGTACGACACTGTTGAATGGTGCATTGGCGAGCACGGGATAGCCTGTACTTGGACCCGCGCGTACCCGTAACCCACTGGTGAGTTGCGCCGAAATAGCACTGCTGGCACTCGACAATCCGGCACGGGGCGACTCAAAACCGCCATAGGGGATCGTGCGTGGATCAGCAACCGGTAACGCACCCACATCACCCGCGAGTATGGTCAAAGTGGCGACATTAACCCAGCCCTCATCCCCATTGAAATCGACACGTAACCACTCATTATCAGGGCTACGGGCTGTGATGACTTCAAAGATCCAGCCAGATGGAACAGTGCCACGAACAGTCGCACCAATCGCTGGCACAACGCGGACATTTGCAAATTCATTAACGACGACTGCTCTTACACCGCTTTGTGCGCTCGCAATATTCACACTAATTAATAAAGCAATGGCAAGCAGTACAATTGAGAATGCCTTTTTCTGCATAGGCACCACCTTTCCTTGCGTACTTATGTAGTATAACAGCGGAGTGCGAATAGCAATAGCAATATGCGCCTATTGGGTGTTATCTTCTGGCTCGTCTTGCTTAAGTTGCTCGAAGCGGGCACGAGCTTCTTCTAAAGTTTTCGGGTCAAGTGGTCTCGTTGGCGCTAAATTTGACCGGGCTTCGGTGTTCCGTTTGGGCCATGCAATTTTATCATCTTCGTCGGACTCATTATTTGCAGATGGTGTTTCTTGTATTTCGATGACAGTTGAGTCGGTTGATTCTAACACCGGATTGCCTGCAACATCATCAGTTGGTCGCTGGATTAGCTCTGGTGTTGGGTCTTCCGACAAGACTTTTTCAGGTGATGCCTCTTCAGTTGGCGCTACCTGTTCAAGCGGCGCTTCCTGATGTGGCTCTACTGTGGTGATTGTTACTTCTTCGTTTTCTTCTTCGGGTGCTTGTGACAGAAGTTTAGCCGTAGATACGGTCGTTTTGCGTGACTTTTTGATTGCTTCAATCGTCGCTAATGATTCGGGTGTGCCGATATACCGTAACGCGGCATACGCAGTCCGGCGGACTTTTTCGTGATTGTCCCGCAGGGCTTTGCTTAATGGGACGATTGCCCAATCTGCCTTTAATTGACCGAGGATAGCGGCTCCATTACGGCGTACCCGCCAATCTGGTTTTCGGAGTGCACCCAGGAGCGCAATTTCCACTAAGGCACTTTCAAGTTCGAGCAAGGCTTCCGCAATTGCCAGACGTACTTTAACGGAAAGCGAAGTGTCCTTGAAAAGCACAACAAGGGGTTCAACCGCCTGTTTGTCTTTTAAGTCACCAAGTTTACGGGCGGCTTCAATAACGGCGTTTTCATCGTCACTTTTAAGTTGTTGCACCATACGATGAACCTCTGTATTGACGATAGCCGTTTCATCATGGAGGCTTTCTTCATAGGCATCGCTCGTCTGTCGTTTTTGCTCTTCTTCCAGCGAATCGAGCGCCGCGACAATATGTGCGCGTGTATCTGGATCACGTTCTTCTTCAAGCCGTTGGCGCAATTGTGGGATTGTTGCGATAGCACCTAAGGCACGCAAAGCCGCCGCCGCGCGTTTGCGGATGCTAGAGTCGTCATTATTTAAAGCCTCAACGAGACCCTTTGTATCGAACTGCGCTTGAAGTCGCCATATATCTGGCTTGAAATCACTCACGGCACACAATCATTATCGGTTAGGTGCGAATATGTTGATCATACCGATATTCTAACATATTCGCACGTTCAGTAAAATTTGCGTTCATAAACAATTGGTATCAGGCTTTTGAACACTGAACCCTAATTGGATTCTTCCGTTGCCGCAGGTTCAAGCGCGTCATCGTCGTCATCGTCGTCAGCTTCCTCGGTTTCAACTGGAATTTCAGCTTCTTCGGTCATGACTGGCTCTTCGGTTATCACGGGTTCTTCGGTCATCGCCGGAGACAGTGCATCTTCAGTAGCTTCAGGTGAGAGGGCTTCTTCTGTGGCGACAGGTGATGCGCCGGATGTTTCGCTTGACGAACTACCGAGGTTCACATTTTCTAAAACGTCGTAGCGGTGGAGGTAGGTGATGATACCTAAGGTTGTGACAGCTAACCACAGGGCGAGCGTGAGGCGCATCGTCCATTTTGCACTCAGGAACCAGTACTCGGTCAGGTCAGCTTCTTTCCGTTTTTTGGCTCTGGCGACCTGAACATCTTCTTTAATCATCCGGTACACGATATAAGTAGCGAGGAATTGTGCAGAGAAGCCGAGCAAACCATGAATCACGGGGAGAAAATAACGTGAATTTCCGGGTTGTTCTCCAATATTGTCAGCCACATCAAAACGGATCGCGGCGAACATTAGCAAGCCGATCAATATCCAATTGGCAACGGTCACACCGATCATCAGGTATTTATGGTGGGGACGATGCAAGCCTCGCCATGCCAGATAAGAACCGCCTATCATTGCAGGCGCTAAAATAAAGATGTAGCCGATTAAGGTTAAATCGGCGAGTAAACTAGCGCCGGTGCCAAGAAATCCTTCTGGCTCAAGATATAGATTCATCTATTCCCCCATGTGTTGTGTGATTGTTAAGTGATGGATCGTATTAGGCATCTTTCGTCTGGTAAAACAGCGCCTTCTTTTCACCGGGTAGGGTAAAATCGAACCCGCAGGCTTTAAAGAAATCTTCAGACGAGGTGACCGCCATAACCTCTAAGATATTATGCGCTTTTGCACGTTCAATGCAAGCGGCGACGAGCTTTTTGCCAACGCCTAACCCTTGAAGCTCATCAGCAACCGCCAAACTTCGCACCTCAGCCAGTTTTTTAGAGTAAATTTCTAGTGCGGCACATCCCATGATTTTGTCATCCACTTCTGCGATAAACAAATTCTTAATCAGGTCTTCTAATTCGTCATAAGTGCGGGGAAGTAATTTTTTTTCTTCGATAAAAGGGGTGATAAACAGATTAATTCGATCAATATCGGAAGGCATGGCTTCGCGGATAATAATATTCGTTAAAGTCTCTTGCGCCATGTTTAAGTGTATCCTGAAAAATGAATGATTAAAGAAAAGAGTTTAGAGGAAACCCGCAATACGAGCGATAATTAGCGCGACCAGAAGGGAGCCAACCAGAATCATCCATGCAATCAATTGACCGTTATAGACTTCCGGTCCTGCGTCCTGTTCATCTATGTTGATATTGCCCAGTAAATCCACCTGAAAATCAATGCGTTTATCGCCTTTAGTAAAGCGCGCCATGTAATCATGTCCGGAAACCATAATCCAGCCTTCAGGATCATGCTTCCAATTTGCGCCAAGGCGTTCTTCAATGGCAGATTCTAATATGACGCGTGCATCTTGCGCGGAAATTGGATCTATTTCTTCGGGCATAAGGTCTAACTTACGATTTATTATTGTTTATGAAACCATTGTAGCAGATATGGACAGTGAATCACTGCCTAAATCCCCTAATTTCCACGAATGAGATATTCTTGAGATACAGGTCCAATCAGACCATTTTCGTCAACTGAAGCGACGACGACTGCTTCATATCCAGAGAATCCGCTCCAATTGTCGATGGCGTTCTCTGCCCATGCAAACATCTGATCATATTGTGGTGAGCCTGCACGACGTAGTGCGACCATATAACTTGTCGCACCCGGCACCTGATCCCAGATGAGTGTGAATTGGCGGTTGCCCTGTTCATCCGTTGTGCCGCTCTCTCGCATAACAAGCTGGCGGGGAGGGCGGGGACCATCACCCAATACCTTGATAATGGATAGAATGGTACT
The DNA here is from genome assembly GCA_040219275.1 of Aggregatilineales bacterium. Taxonomy (GTDB): domain Bacteria; phylum Chloroflexota; class Anaerolineae; order Aggregatilineales; family Phototrophicaceae; genus JAVJSU01. Next base: position 320,279 of record JAVJSU010000023.1, read on the forward strand.
GGTACTCTTGACCAGATAATACGGTTCAACCAGATCGCGGGTATCGCGCCCTTCACGATTATAATTGTCTTCAAGAGCTTCGATAAATCGTACAGCCGGATAGCCTTGTTCGATGAAAGAGAAATGGTCTCCATAGCGCCCGTCACGATCTCGTTGAAGTTGAAGATTAATTTCTAAGTCAAGTTGATAGTTGATTCCAATGAGTTCAATTTCACGGGCAAGTTGACGGGATGCAGAATTGTTGTCTGCATCGGAAAAGACCCGAATCTGGGTGTCGTTGATTGCCCCTGTAGATGAATTGACGCTTCCGATGGTATCCAGGTTGAGCATGGCAGTCACCTGATCGCCCAAACCTAGCCCATTGATATATTGGCTGACAAATTCACGACTGCCTTGCCGCCCTACTTCTTCTGAGGTAAACAATACAAATATCACCGTAGAGCGCATCGGGTTACGACCTAATATTCTTGCTAGCTCAATCACTGCCGCTACACCGGAGCCGTTATCATCAGCGCCCGGTGCAAAGCCGACTGCATCAGTTGGATCATCCGTACGGCTATCATAGTGTGCGCCAACGACGATAATCCCTGCACCCGCTTCAGTGCCATTAAGCACGCCAACGACATTATATTGTAAGGTTCTCTGACCGTTATGGTCTGTTTGAACCTGTTGTAAAAAGGTCGTGAAATTGCCGTTTGAGTTTGCCGAAAGCGTTAGAAATTGATTATGAATATAATTTCTTGCCGCGCCGATGCCCCGATTGGGATCAGTTTGTGAGGAGTTGACATGCCGCGTATAGAATCCTTCCAGCGCGTAAATGTGCGACATTAAGTTATCTGCTTGAACCTGACTCGTCAGATTATATAACTCAACATCCACAGAATTATTGACGTTAGTGTTGCCGTTGACGGGAATCTGCCCATTTGCTGAGGGTGTTGCGTAACCGATAGTCGCCTGCGGGGTCACTCCCGGCGGCGCAGGTACGAGGGTCGGTGGCCGACTTGATGGATTGTTTGACAAGTTACAGGCTAAGGCTGATAGACTCATCCAGAGTATAAAGAAAAAGGCGTTTCTCGTATTTTTGTTCATAAAGTCGTACACGCACTCTCAACTGTTATTACAAATTTCTATTTTATGCGAATGTCTCTTTATTTACAGTAAACATCGCCATTCCGCACGCCAATCGTATGGTGGAAGTACGATTGCGTGGGGCTTTAAGGTGAACGCATACTCAATTTTCGTTTTCAGCGCTTGGATAATTGAACTCGCATTCTCCATCGCGTCCACGCGCTACGGAGTCACAATTAGCGATTGCCTGCCCATTAACACTGATCACAAAGGTGTCTCCGGCATTTGACCGCCAGAAAATTGCGTTTGTACCGAGGGTGGTTTCAATGTCAGCAGTGGCACAGTCCCAATCTTCTGGAATATCGACACGTCGATCCTGAAACCTTATCACCAGACATGAGTCGCTTTCCAGAGTGCTTCCCGGAATGGCACGCCCGTTAAAGTCTGATGCGATATTTTCTGCGGTGATGGCTAATTCACCCAACTCTATCGCGGTGTCGCCTGTGTTTTTCAGCGCCAGCATATCAAAATTGTAGAAGAGCGTGATTGGTACGCCATTTTCAATAGCGACAATTTCACCTGTTGTCGGGGTCACTTCTGCCTCATCGGTTGCGCCGCCGGCAACCGCGACTGATGTTGTTTGAGCTGTCCTTGTAGGTAGCGGGGAATCTGGTGATATGACGCTAGCTCCGTTATTCTGAGAGAATACCAATCCACCGACGGCAACAATCGTAATGACAATTGCACCCAATAGCACCGAAAGCAATGATCTGCGCCTACCGTGCATGGTATCTTCTTTAATCCGTGTTTCCGGTGATAACGTATTTTCTAGCAGGAGGTTCTTGTCTTGCTTTATATCGTCTTTAGCTTCGTTTTCTTGTTTTTCTTTAACCAATGCTTTTACATTAGGACGGCTGGTAAAGACCGGTGTTGCGGTATCGATCTGATCGCCCAAATCAATTGGGCGCTTCCGGCTGAGTGTATCTCGATAACCTTCTTTTAACGCTTCAATGAATTCTGTAGCGGTTTCATGCCTGTGTTCAGGTTTTTTATCGAGCGCCTTAAGCACCTCACGCTCAACCGAACGTGGTATTTCTGGATTGACACTACGGGGCGGTGGCGGTGGTTCGCTAATATGGCTCAATGCGAATCCCATTGCCGTATCTGCTTTATAGACGGTTTGCCCCGTGATGATTTCATAGACGATAACCGCCAATGAATAAATGTCGCTCTGGGGCAGGGCGGCTTCCGAAGCTAATGCTTGTTCCGGTGAAATATAACGCGGTGTGCCAAAAGCCGTTCCGAGGGTCTGATCAACTTTTTGCCGAAGGACTAAGCCGAAATCAGTTAGAATTGCTTTATCACTCTTATCTATCAGGATGTTGGATGGCTTAATATCCCGATGAATGATGCCTGCTTTGTGGGCGTAATCCAGCGCAGATGCCACCTGACTCAGCAGATTTATCATGCGGTCTACGGACATAAGCTTGCCCTGCCGTTGCAGGCGGTTTAATTCATCCGCGAGATCATGCCCAATAACAAGGCGCATGGCAAGAAAGTAGATGTCATCCTGTTCGCCATATTGATAAATCGTGATGATGTTGTCATGCTCTAAAGCGCCAACGGCACGGGCTTCTCGTTGAAAACGTTCTGTGAGATTCGAATCTTTTTCGAGTAGCTCTTGTGTCAAGACCTTTACGGCGGCTTTGCGCCCGATTTTTACATCTTCACCGACATAAACCTGTGACATCCCACCCACAGCGAGTGCTTCGGTGAGTTTATAATCTCCGAGTTGTTTACCAACGAGATTTTTATTCGAGCTGGCGCTATTTGTCATTTGTGGTTCACAATCCTTTAATAGCGTGATTACTATCGTTTCACAGATGATTGTGCATGGATTGGCGTGGTAGTCAAGCAAAATTCACAAAAATGTAACGGGCGACCACAACATTGGTCGCCCGCTAATGATACTTCCATGCCGCAAATAGTATCTATTTTTTGAGTAAACCGAGTTTCTCTGCATCGTCCCAGCTAATGGCTTTGCTTTGCCCGGTATTGTCTTTGGCAAGCTCGCCTAGCTTTTCGGGGTCAAATAGGTCGTCGCCTAATTCCATGTTACTGATATCCATGCTAAACAAAGCATCTGCATCAAGATTTTCAATCGGATCCAGTTGTAAACTAGGTTCAACTTCTTCAGGGGCGGTTTCACCAATATGTGCTGGTTCAAGCGTAACAGGCTCTTCTTCGACCTGTTTCTTGGGTTTGGCACGGCGCGGTTCGACAGGGGTTTCTGGTTTTACAGGTGGTTGGATGAAGAAGGCATGTGCGCCGAGTAGGGCGATCATATCTTCAACGGCACGGCGACCAAACCGATTGACAAGACCGAATTGACGTGAACCCATCTGCCCATCAAACATGACGCACATAAAATGATGCAAGCCGATGGTCAGCACGAAAACGTCGTAATCTTCACCATCATAAAACTGCACGGTGTTTACCTGACCGCCAACAAGATCTTTCACGTTGATGTTGGTCGTCATGATCGGCAGAAGGGCAGTCGTTAGAGCTTCGCGGTCAATATAACCGACTGCACCACGCTCTAAAATGACTTCACCTGCGCGGTTCGCGACGATAATTGCCATCGCACCTAAATCTGTTAGTAGAGAATCGACGATAGACTGTGCCTGACTTATGTCAAGGTTGGGGATAGGTCCCATATCAAGAGACACAGCGGATACCGTACCCGTAACCTTTGTTGACAATGCCGCCATCATTGCTTCAGGATTTTCCATGCCTGCAACCATTACACGCAAGAATTTTTGAATGTCTACAGGTCTACTCATGTAGATAAAGGGCGACTCGTGGGATGTTTCTTCGTCTAATTCATCAGGATCATCAAGATCACCGAGAATAATAACCGATGTTTCCGGAGATTCTTTTTTGACGCGTAAAGCGAATTCAAAGCCCTTCATTTCATCAAGCTCAAAGGCACAAACAACAAGATTACAACCTTGTCCTAATTCTTCGAGCGCATCGTTTGCATTGGGAACGTCTACCTGGATAATTGAACGATCCATTAAATCCATTGCAGAACGGACTATACGTGAGATCGTCCATGTTGGGTCTACTGTAATAATGCGCGGCATAGAAGCCATGAGATACCCCACCAAAGTTCACTAATCGTCAAATCGCTACAGTATTGATTATACTGTAAAAGTTTTGGTTGTCTGATATGAGTCACAGGATCAATCATTAAGGTTTGGTGCAATTTTTGCAACCCTTATCACACTCCCCTAACCATTATGCAACTCTTCTGTTATGCTCGCAAGTGAAATTCATAAAAAATAAGGGCACATCCATGTGTTGCTGAATGTGCCTTTAAGTCATGAGCCGTTATCAGTTACAGCTATACGGACATCATATTATCCCGTCCAACCTTGTGGGAGCCGTGCAACACCGACGAAAACGAGGATCATCACGCCAATAATGACGGCAAGACCGGCACGATAACGCAGTGCGTCAGGGCGGGATTTGAAAGGCATATAGAGATGCGCAACCGTTAGCGCAATTGTCATGGTTACGAAGTGCTCCCAACGATAGCCCACATCAAATGCACCGAGAACGAGAAACAGAATAATGCCGATCAGCCATTGCACGCCGACCAGACTACTCCACACGACCATCACCTGATGTGTGCGCTTGTCATAGGGGCGGGACTGCAACATTCCCCATAAAAGGTAGATAAATGCGACAATTGTCATCAACACAACCAGCCAACGAATGCCGGAATGTGCTTGTGTGATAAAGTTTTCCACAGTTTACGCTCCTGTTGTTGCAAACTAAATCAAAAAAAGGGGACGGCGGTGTGCCATTCCCCTTTTGGTTGGATGTTAATTAATCACCTGTTGCCATTTCTGGCTCGGATTGCCAGAATTCTGCATCGTATGCGGGCAGTTCACAGCGTAGTGGTTTATCTTCACGGAATCCGAATTCGTAATCCGCCTGCATGAGTTGGTGAATTTCGCTCGTGCCTTCATAAATGACCGCGCCCTTGCTGTTTCGCAGATAACGCTCCACGGGATATTCATCACTAAAGCCATATGCGCCGTGAATTTGCACCGCTTCCAAACCGGCTTTTACACTATGATCGGTGGCATACCACTTGAAGAGGCTGGTTTCACGCGTGTTGCGCATTCCTTCATTTTTTAACCAACCGACGCGATACATCTGGAGAATTGAATTTTCGTACCATGCACGCATGTAGGCGATTTTTTGCTTCACGAGCTGATGTTGTGCGATGGGTGTGCCGAAGGTTTCACGTAGATGTGCATAGCTGACGCTTTCTTCAAGGCAGGCACGGATTAAACCGGTTGCGCCCGCGCCGACGGTGTAGCGTCCGTTATCCAAGCAAGACATGGCAATTTTGAAGCCGTCACCCTCTTCGCCGAGGCGATTTTCTACAGGGACTTCGACGTTTTCAAATTTCACCCAGCCGGTTGAGCCAGCACGCACGCCTAATTTGCCGTGAATATCGCCGGTGATAACGCCGGGCATGTCGCTGGTGACTAAAAATGCGCTCATGCCTTTATGGGACGGATTTGCCTGTGGATCATGCTTGGCAACGACGAGAAAGTGATGTGCTTTAGTTGCAAGGCTAATCCACATTTTTTCGCCGTTAAGGATGTATTTATCGCCCACGCGTTTAGCGGTGGAATTCATACTGGCGACATCGCTCCCTGCGCCCGGCTCTGTCAGGCAGAAGGCGGCATATTTTTCTCCACGTGCCTGCGGGACAAGGAATTTTTGCTTTTGCTCCTCGTTGCCCCATTGCAAAATTGCCAGACTATTTAATCCCATATGGACGGACATGACCACACGCAATGTGGTGTCCCCGCGTTCAAGTTCTTCGCAAACCAGACCAAGCGTGATGTAATCAAAACCCTGCCCACCATATCTCACCGGAATGTTGATTCCAAGAATGCCTAATTCCCCCATGCGAGGCAGGGTATCGGGGTTCATCTCCTGCTTACGATCCCATTCGCCGATGGTTGGTGTAACTTCTTTGGCGACAAAATCACGCACCATTTTCTGTGCTTGAATGTGCTCTTCAGTCAGTGAAAAATCCATGAGAGACCTCAATTAAATGTATTTTAGATTATTGTTGGCGATTATATCATGCGACTATGGAAGACTGTACAGATCAATATGATCAGTTAATCAGATATTCATAGCGGGAGCGATGCAAATTGTTTACTATTAACCTGTCGTAAATGCTATTCAGGATAAGCGCTTCTATGAGCAACATCAATCACACAACGGCGATTCCCAAGACACTCATCACCACCTACTTAGAAATGACACGGCGGGCGGCTTTTCAACCGGCGTTTCTACCTGATACCTCCAAATTTTCGATTTCACGAATGCAAACCCCTGACGTGCTGTTTTATCTTTTCTTATATCAAGAAGTTGGGGAGCAATGGCGCTGGTTTGATCGCCTACAACTGAATTTTGACGATTTGGAAACAATTCTCAAAAAACCAACCGTGACCGTTGATGTGCTTTACATGGACGGGGTTCCGGCGGGATATATTGAGTTAGATCGTCAGGGGCGCGACACTGAGATCGCTTATTTCGGATTACGTTCGGCATTTTTTGGGCGTGGACTTGGCAAGCACTTACTCAGTTATGGGATTGCACAGGCATGGGAAGAAGGTGCACATCGCATCTGGTTGCATACCTGTAATCTCGACGGACCACAGGCAATTTCCAATTATTTGAAGCGAGGTTTTCGCGTATACGAGGTTGTAGAAACCGAAATGCCACAAACCTATATTGACCGCTGACCGTGATGCGGAAGAACAACCCGATCATTGACTCACTGTGAATTCTTGATAACACTGTATGCCTGATTACAGGCAACTTATGGAGCGGTAAGGTATGCGGGTATTAATCACAGGGGCAAGTGGACAAATCGGTACGAATCTTGGTTTGAGGTTGCTTGAACAAGGGCATTCCGTACAAGGGGTTGATATTCGTAAAAATCGCTGGACGGATCGGATCCCGACAATTCTGCAAGATTTGAGCATCAAATATGAGACTCACAAACGCGGTATTGGCTATATAGAATACCCTGATGATCTGGATATTGTGGTGCATTTTGCCGCCCATGCCAAAGTCCATGAGCTTGTCGAACGTCCTGATCGGGCGTTAGAAAACATCATGATGACTTACAATGTTCTGGAATTTTGTCGTCAGAACAATCTGCCGATTATCTTCAGCAGTTCGCGCGAAGTTTATGGCGATATTTACCGCTATATCACCGAAGAAACAGCCGCCGATTTTTCCTTTACCGAAAGTCCTTATTCTGCGAGTAAAATTTCTGGCGAGGCATTGATTTATTCATATGCCCAATGCTATGGGCTGAAATATCTTGTCTTTCGCTTTAGCAATGTTTATGGGCGCTACGATAACGATCTTGATCGTATGGAACGTGTGATCCCACTTTTTGTCCGCAAAATTGAACGCGACGAACCGATTACCATTTTCGGCGAGGAAAAAGTGCTAGATTTCACTTATGTTGACGATTGTGTGCGCGGGGTAAACGCCGGTATCGAGCGTCTGGTCAGCGGAGAAGTCTCAAACGAGACGATCAACCTCGCCTATGGGCAGGGCAATTCGTTGGTGGCAATGGCGACTTATATCTCCGAAGCGTTGGGTAAAGCGCCGGACATCACAATCAAACCATCTCGTGTGGGCGAAGTGACACATTATGTGGCAGATATTGAAAAGGCGGGACGTTTACTTGGCTATGAACCGCAGACCTCGCTTAGTGAAGGTATCAAGAAATCTGTTGCATGGTCTTTAGCTTGGCGAAATAAGAACGCGCTTGAATAGTAGGCTCAACAAAAAAGAGGCGCTGTCTTATTGTGACAACGCCTCTTTTTGACTAAAGCGATTTGATGCTTAATATGAAGGCAGAGTGGGGTCAATATCCCGCGCCCATGCGAGAATACCACCGATGACGTTTTTCATCTTCGCGCGATCATAGCCGATTTCGGTCAGCATATCGATGACATCCGCGCTGCGCTTACCGGAACGGCAGTGCACCAGAAGCTCTTTATCTGTCGGGATGTCTGCGAGGACGGTTTCTTCACGCAGTTTGCGTCCGGCTAAAACAGCGTTCTTGGCGGTTTGAATATCGCCCTTTGGAATGCGAAGTGTGCCATCAATGGCGGCGATTTCCCATTCATGCGGGTCGCGCACGTCAATCACGATCACATCATCATGGGCATCAATGCGTTGCTTGAGCGTTTTCACGTCAATCGTCAGCATGTCGTCGAGTGCATCAACGTCACCGCTGTGGAAATCGCTATGGTCGTGTGCAGGCACCCCGCAGAATTGTTCATAGTCAATCAGTTCCACTTCGTCGTGGGGAACGCTACACACAGGGCAATCTGGATTTTTACGCACTTTGATGGTCGTGAAGCTCATTTCCAGCGCATCATACAGCAACATCCGTCCGATCATCGGATCACCAATGCCAAGAATCAGCTTAATCGCTTCGGTGGCTTGCATCGTACCAATCGTGCCGGGAAGGATTCCGAGTACGCCGCCTTCCGCACAACTTGGCACAAGTCCGGGCGGTGGGGGTTCGGGGAACATACAACGATAGCACGGACCTTCCTGTGCATAGAAGACGCTCAACTGACCCTCAAAGCGGAAGATACTGCCATAGACATTCGGTTTTCCGAGCTTGACACAGGCATCGTTGACCAGATAGCGCGTCGGGAAATTATCCGTGCCGTCGATGATAATATCGTAGGGCGCGAACAGTTCGAGCGCGTTTTCTGAGGTCAGCGGGATGTTGTGTTTATCAATCGTTAGGAACGGATTTAAGTCTATCATGCGCTTTTCGGCGCTGTCCAATTTGGACATCCCCAACGTGCTTTGTCCGTGAATGACCTGGCGTTGCAAATTACTTTCGTCTACAGTGTCATAATCGACCAAGCCGATGCGCCCGATACCTGCCGCGGCGAGGTAAAGCGCGGTAGGGCTACCGAGACCGCCTGTGCCGATGAGCAAAATGCTGGCGGCTTTGAGCTTACGTTGACCTTCAATACCCACTTCCGGCATGATAACATGACGGCTATAGCGGCGGATTTCCTCATGCGAGAGTTCCGCGTGATCGTGAACAATTGCTTCCATAACTATCTCCTAGACTCTCTTTACTGGTTAGGCAACAACAATTGCCTGAATTTGCGTTTTTAATTTTTCTGCGCTGACGACACCGTTATGCACATGACGTGGCTTGCCATCATGATCGACAATGAAGGTGGTCGGTACAGAAAATACCCCCCAGCGATCTGCCGCATCAGGGTCTTCTGTAGCATCCACGCGGATGACTTGTACGCCGTTTTCGCCGAGTTCGGTTTGCAACTTGTCTAATGTAGGCGTTTGCTGTAATTTACAGGGCGCACAGGTTGGCGTGGTGAAATAGACAATGGTTGGCACGCCCGCCTTGCGATCAAATAATAAAGGATCAGACGGGGCGCTCGTGCTTGCCTGCTTAATCTGCTTCCATGTAAAGCCTTTATAAGCGGCGACACTTATTAGCGACAATAATGCGACAATAACAATGCGCTCAATCATGGATAGGTGTCCTTGTAAATCCGGGTACACCGAAGCGATTAAATTGATAATACATCCAGCAACCGAGGCAGAAATTCGCCCAGAAATTGAGGTTCGCTAATGCGATCACGATTGCGACGAGCGCCCATCCAAGCGCGGGTACACCGCCGAGTAGGGCAACCGTAGCGACTCCGTTAAATACTGCGCCGACCAGCATAGCGAATTGGTGTGGTTCCGGGTTATCCGCCAATAAATTGGGTTTGACGATACCGGATGGCTTGACGACATATTGATAAAAAAGTTTGTATGGGGCGTAGGGCAAACCGAGTCCGCCGCCTAATTGTGCGATGGCGACGAATACCACCAATACCCATGAATTCAGCACATATGCGAGGATGAGTAATCCGATTGTAAGTGCCTGCCCTGTTTTTAGCCCGGTTTGATCCACCCGGCGAGGAGAAATTGTTGCCACCTGTTCTGTCTCCCAAAATTATCTATGTTGTTGTGTGTGTACTTAAGTGCCAGCCGTAAGCACCTTTGAGCAAACATGGATGAGTGACCGGCTTGCTGTTAGAGGCTTCATCTATTTTCAGGTGAGTTGAGAGCTAACAACAACAGGTACTGCCGCCAGCAATGCTTGGGATAATACGGAGGTTATCATCCGCACTGATTTCGGTATCCATGCCATCAAGAAAGCGGACATCCTCATCGCCAATAAAGACGTTGACGAAGTTCCGCAGAGAATCGCCATCAAACAGATGTTGTTTGAGATCAGGGTGTTGGCTTACTAGGTTACCGAGCGCCTCGCCGACGGTTGTACCATCAACAGCGATGGTCGCCTGATTGCCGGTATAGGCACGCAATGGGGTTGGGATTTTGATGCTCGACATTGTTATTTCCACTCCTTAATTAAGCAAAACTGTCTGAGTTTGCTTCTATAAAACAGACGCTTGTAAGAAAAATTCCTTACTAACTTTGATGATTGTATTGAGCTTACTTGTACCACTGCCATTGACGGTTTAAATATCCGCCAATAAGTTCATTCATGGTTTCAACTTCAACCAGAAATGAGTCATGCCCGAAAGACGCTTCCACGCGATGATATTCGACTTTGCGCTTCAATCGCCGTAACGGATCAACCAATTCTCGCGCTTGTTTGTCCGTATAAAGCCAATCGCTGGTAAAGCTGATGACCAGAAAATTCATGTCCGGCGAGGTCTGACGGAGGGCATCGTAAATGGTCGCGTGACCATCCGCCACATCATAATAATCCAGTGCTTTTGTGATGTATAAATAGCTGTTCGCGTCGAAACGCTCGGTAAAGCGAAAGCCCTGATATTGTAAATAACTTTCGACGGCAAATTCAGTGTCGAAGGTGTACTTCAGTTCTTTATGATCCTGCAATTGCCGTCCAAATTTTTCTTCCAGTGAATATTCGCTCATATACGTGATATGACCGATCATCCGGGCAACCGCAAGACCAGCATCGGGACGACTGGGTTTGTCGTAGTAATCGCCATGGTTCCAATTCGGGTCTGCATAGATTGCCTGTCTACCAATTTCATTAAAGGCGATATTCTGTGTTGATGAACGTGGCGTGGCTGCGATAAACAGTACATTGCGGACACGATCTGGATAGTCTACCGCCCATTGTAAAGCCTGCATCCCGCCCATGCTCCCCCCACCTACTGCGAACAGAGTTTTAATGCCTAGATGATCTAGCAGGCGGGTTTGGGCGTTCACCATGTCCTGAATAGTTGTAAACGGAAAGCGCAATCCGTAGGGTTTGCCATCATCCGCTAAAGAAGCAGGTCCGGTGCTTCCTCTGCAACCGCCAATCACATTTGAACAAATCACGAAAAATTTGTCTGTATCAAACATCTTTCCAGAGCCGACTGCATCATCCCACCATCCCGGTTTTTCTTCGGGATCGTCCGTGTAGTATCCCGCGAGGTGGGAATCACCTGAAAGTGCATGGCAGATCAAGATTGCGTTCGATTTTTCGGCATTGAGTTTGCCGTAAGTTTCATAAGCGAGCGTGAATTTTGGAAGTATCTCACCGGAACGTAACGCGATTGGCACATCAACATCTAATACCTGACGATCTACCACACCAACGGATGTGGGATCATAGGGTCGGACATGCTTGCCCGGTAGTAACTCGCGTAAGTCGGTTTTGTCAGCCATAAATTTCGCTCAGTGGGGATGGGATGTGCTTGACACACCATCCCCAATAAATTATTTGACCTTTTTTGCTTTAGCCTTGAGAAATGGTCAAGGCTTGATCGAGATCATACAGGATGTCGTCAATATTCTCGATACCGACGGCAAGACGGATGTAATCGTCAGTTACGCCGCTGAGTGCCTGTTCTTCTGCGCTCAGTTGTTGATGGGTTGTACTGGCAGGGTGGATCGCCAATGAGCGCGAATCGCCGACGTTGGCGAGATGCGAGAATAACTTCAGGTTGTCGATAAATTTACTGCCTGCTTCTTTGCCACCCTTAATGCCGAAACCGAGTACCGCACCCGCGCCTTTCGGCAGATATTTTTGTGCGCGTTCGTAACTAGCATGGCTTTCTAATCCGGGGTAATTGATCCATTCCACGGAGGGGTGTGCTTCCAGATATTTGGCGACTGCCAGCGCATTGGCGACGTGGCGATCCATGCGAAGGGCGAGTGTTTCCAGACCGATCAGGTTTAAGAAGCTATTGAATGGCGCTTGTGAACCACCAAAATCCCGCAGACCAACAACACGCGCCCGAATGATGAAGGCGAGTTCGTTGCCGACGAGATCCGCAATGACCGCACCATGATAAGCGGGTTCTGGCTTGACCAGACCATCATGACGACCACTAGCTGTCCAATCAAACTTACCGCCGTCGATAATCACACCGCCGATGCTCAAGCCATGTCCACCGATCCATTTGGTGGTGGAGTGTAGGACAATATCGACACCATGATTGAAGGCATCGAACAAATAGGGCGTACCGAAGGTGTTATCAACAACCACAGGAATGCCGTTAGCGTGGGCAATTTCACCGATGCGCTCAAAATCAGGAATTTCCAGCTTAGGATTACCGATAGTTTCCAGATAGACAAAGCGTGTTTTTTCATTAATTAGCGACGCGATTTTGTCGGGGTCTGCGCCTTCGACGAAATGCACTTTGATGCCGAGACGTTTTGCACTATGGGCAAAGAGTGTATACGTTCCGCCGTAGAGAGCGCTTGTTGAGATGATCTCATCACCGGTATTGCAGAGGGTGAGCATCGTCAGGGTTTCTGCAAATTGACCGGAAGCTGTTGCTAGACCTGCGATTCCCCCTTGAAGCGCGGCGACACGTTGTTCAAACGCATCGTTGGTGGGGTTCATAATACGGGTATAGATGTTGCCCGGTTCTGTAAGGGCGAATAGTGCGGCGGCGTGTGCTGTATCCCGGAATTGGAAGGAGGTCGTCTGGTAAATCGGGACTGCGCGTGAACCCGTTGTGGGATCAGGGCTGTAGCCTGCGTGTAATGCTTTGGTGTGGAAGCTCAATTCGCGTTCTTGACCGTTGTCGCTCATGGATGTTGTTCCTCTTTCATTCGATTTTATAAGTGTCAAATTAGATAAATACGATTAACGCCATGGATGCTGGTTTAGCTACACATTCGTCCCATGTGTTAGTTTTCCTCCGAAGTGATTTTAAGCACAGAGTCATCAAATTTTGAACGATCATCGCGCAGTAGCCAAACTTTTTGATCTACCGCTTTGCCGTCTTTAACGGATGTGATGATGTATACGAAACGAGGTAAAGCATGTACCCGATCAAATTCTGACGGGATTGCCGGCGCGTTCGGATGACTGTGATAATAACCGACAAGCGATAATCCGCGTGCCTCAGCTTCATCTTCCATCGATGCCCAATTTTGCGGTGTCATCGCGTACCGATGATATTGTTCTTCAGTCTCAAAGACGTTTTCTACAGCAATAACATCAACGATTTGAGTATTTTCATCATCTGCCGTACCGATTAAAAAGCCACCACCCTCGTTGGGGTAGGTCGCTTCCATTTGTGTGAAGATTGTTTGTTGTAGATTCTTCGTTAAAACGATTGCCATGTTTTGCCCCATATACAAAAAAAAGCCAACCGGGCGGGTTGGCTTTGCATTACTAGATTGCAGGTGCGACTATTGAAAGTTCGCTTTTTGCCAAACATCCCGGTTTTGTGCGCTATAAATACACATACACATGACCATACAGGTCATCTGACAACAGAGCAGGGTTTGGGAGGCGAATTTCTTATTCATGGCGCATAGGTTAGCATGGTTCAAGACTGATTGCAAGCAATTCAATAAAAATGCGCTATTCTTAAGCTATTCTTTGCGATTCAGAACACACAAAACTTAATGATTCCTCACGAAGTTGGTCGTGTATCTCGTCAATTTGTTTAGTAAAATAAATCACAAAGTTGTATAAATCGTAAAAATTATTCAAGGAGTTTTTCTCATGGCAGACAATAAGAGTGGTGGTCTGGCAGATGTTGTCGTCGCTGATGTGGCAACTAGTCTCGTCAATGGTGTTGAAGGTAAATTGATTTATGCTGGATACAAAATCGAAGACCTTGCCGCAAATGCCTTATTTGAAGAAGTTGTATTTTTGCTCTGGAACATTCGCCTGCCGAATGCAGATGAGCTAGAAAATGTCCGTGCGGAAATTGCCACCGGTGCAGTTGTGCCGGACGGCGTGATTAATCTGATGAAAAACTTGCCCAAAGATGCCGAACCGATGGCAGTTTTACGTACAGCTGTTTCTGCCTTGTCACATTATGATCCGGATGCGGAAAATCTGACTGACAAAGCGGTTGCTCATCAGAAAGCCATTCGTTTGACCGGGCAAATTACGACCATTTGTGCGGCATGGAATCGCATTCGTAAAGGGCAGGAGCCGATTGCCCCACGCAACGACCTTACTCTGGCGGCGAATTTCGTCTATATGATGGACGGTAACGAACCGGAAGAAAGCGCGGTCAAAGCGATTAACGCTTATCTTGTGTTGCTGGCGGAACATGGTATGAATGCTAGTACATTCGCTACCCGCGTGGTGACTGCGACAGGCTCCGATATGCACAGCGCCGTTGTCGGTGGTATCGGCACGCTCAAGGGTCCGTCACATGGTGGTGCGAATGCCGAAGCGATGCGGATGTTCATCGAAATCGGCGATCCGTCTAATGTCGAAAACTGGTTCAACAGCAACATTAAAAACGGTAGCCGTCGCATCATGGGTATCGGTCACCGCGTCTATAAAGCGACTGATCCCCGCGCGGAAGTGCTCAAGCAACGGGCGAAAGAACTGGCGGATGGTTCTGATAACAGCAAGTGGTTTGAAATCGCTGAGAAACTTGCTGATATGGCGTTGGCAGACGACTACTTCATTGAACGTAAGCTGTTCCCGAATGTCGATTATTACAGCGCCATCGTGCTCTACACCTTGCATCTTGACGTGGATATGTTCACCCCGCTGTTCGCCATGTCGCGTATTGCCGGATGGACAGCCAACATCATCGACCAGATGGATGGTCGCTTGATCCGCCCGAAAGCCAACTACATTGGTCCGATGGATCTCGAATGGGTTGCCGTCGAAAATCGCTAAATCTTAATTGCTTTTGATTTGATTCACGCCCTATCGGTCAAACGGTAGGGCTTTTTTATTGGCTCGTTGCGCTAATTTGCAACCTTGTTTCAAAATTGACGTAAAGGTGTATAGTAAAAATATCGAATTTTAGTAGGAGACTCGTCCGTGTTTCCATTAAAGACGCTCCGCAAGCCGGAAACTACGCCCTGGGTGACGTATGGCTTGATCTTAATTAACGTACTGGTTTTTGGTTGGGAATTAACGCTGTCTCGCGCTGAATTGGGTCAGCAGTTTTTTGCGCTGGCGGTTGTACCCTGCGAGATGACGCGCAACCTTTTATCGCCGGAAACAGTGTTGGATTCTGTCAGGTCGCTGTTTTTACATAATGGGTGGGTGCATCTGGTTGGCAATATGGTATTTCTTTATATGTTCGGTCCGAATGTTGAAGCCTATTTGGGCAAGGCAAAGTATATATTCTTCTATCTGGCGGCTGGCTTTGCGGCGAGCTTCCTCCACGCGGCAATTTCATGGAAGATGTGTGTTCCGGTTATTGGTGCAAGTGGCGCGATTTTTGGCGTGATGGGCGCATTTGTTTTGCTTTATCCGGCGACACGCATTCGTACACTCGCGTTTTTCTTCCGTGTGCCAATTGGTACGGCAGATGTACAGGCGTTTTATCTGCTGTTCACATTTTTCATCATGGATTTGTTCAACGGGATCGCATCACTCGGCGTGCAAACCAGTCAATCGAGCGGGGTTGCAGTTTGGGCGCATGTTGGTGGTTTCTTGATGGGGTTGGTGCTGGCGTTTATCTTTATGCTCTTCCGTCCACCGCCTCCGGTTGACCCGTTTGAGCATCTGGATGCCGAATAACTTGAAATTAGACGAACGCCGATGGTTACGAATTACATCGGCGTTTTTGATGATTCGGTGCTTAAAATCCCATCGCCCGCCCGATGATTTCTTTCATGATCTCAGTTGTACCGCCGTAAATCGTTTGGACGCGTGTATCTAGATAGGCTTTGGCAATCGGATATTCCAGCATATAGCCATAGCCGCCGTGTAATTGCACACACTGATCGACGACGCGCTTTTGCAATTCCGTACACCACCACTTCGCCATCGATGCTGTTTCTGTGGAGAGATTGCCATGGTTGAGTTCGACGATACAGCGATCTACAAACACGCGCCCGATCTGAATTTCGGTTTTCATTTCCGCTAATTTAAAACGGTTATTTTGGAACTTGCCAATCGGACGACCAAACGCTTCACGCTCTTTGCAATAGGCGATTGTCCATTCGAGCGCCGCTTCACATGCCGCCATAGCGCCAACAGCAATGCTCAGACGTTCCTGTGGCAATTCGGTCATCAGATAGAAGAATCCATGACCTTCTTCGCCAAGTAAATTTTCCGCTGGAACGTCGACATTATTAAAATAAAGTTCTGCCGTATCCTGTGCTTTTAAGCCGATTTTTTCCAGATTGCGCCCCCGTTCAAAACCTTCCATACCACGCTCAATCAAGATCAAGCTGATCCCGCTGTGCTTTTCTTCGGGGTTGGTCTTGGCAACGGTGAGAACAAGGTCGCTGAGGATGCCATTGGTGATAAAGGTTTTCTGTCCATTGACCACATAATGCCCGTTGGATTTATCCCGAATAGCCGTAGTACGGACTCCGGCGAGATCACTGCCGGTGTTGGGTTCAGTCATGGCGATGGCGGTGATACACTCTCCACTGACCATTTTGGGTAGGAAGCGTTGCTTTTGTTCTTCGGTTGCGTAGTGCAGAACATAGGGGATAGTGATGTCATTGTGCAGGTTAAAACCGGGACCACTCGCACCGACGCGGACGAGTTCTTCACTCATGATGGCGTTATAGCGAAAGTCCAATACGCCACCACCGCCATATTCTTCCGGCACTTGCATCCCCAAAAAGCCACTTTCACCTGCTTTTAGCCATACTTCACGTGAGACAACGCCGTCTTTTTCCCATTGATCGTGGTGCGGGGCAATCTCTTTTTCCACGAACCGCCGGAAGGCATCGCGGAACATATGATGTTCGTCTTCAAAAATAGTTCTTTCTAACATCTTTTCAAGTCACTTTCTAAGAATTAATCTAATGGATGTTCGATTAAATCTTACCAGAATTTGCGATGAAAGATGAATCTGTTGTGAGACATCTTGACATTCGATGGTTCTGAACGTGTGGGAGATTACAATAGACGTGTTAAACACGTTATACTCTGCGTTGTAAAAGCGCAAGTTAAGGAGAAGTTGAATGGCACTTTCTGTAAGCTCAACAGATGAAAAGCGCGATCTTGATGCAATTCTTAAACCGAATAATATTGCGGTTATTGGCGCTACGGAAAAAATGGGTAGTGTCGGACGAACAATTTTGACAAATCTCATTACCAATCCATTTGGGGGCACGGTGTTTCCGGTTAATCCGAAGCGCCCCAAT
Organism: Aggregatilineales bacterium; assembly: GCA_040219275.1. GTDB lineage: Bacteria > Chloroflexota > Anaerolineae > Aggregatilineales > Phototrophicaceae > JAVJSU01. The sequence continues at coordinate 338,045 of JAVJSU010000023.1, forward strand.
GTGCTTGGCATTAAATCGTATCCTTCGATTCTCGATGTTCCCGATCAAGTTGATCTGGCGGTAATCGTCACACCCGCGCCGGTTGTTCCAACGGTGATTGAAGAGTGTGTGCAGGCAGGCATACCGGGGGCAATTGTGATCTCCGCAGGGTTCAAGGAAACGGGCGAAGAAGGCGTTGAACTCGAACGGCGTATCATGGAAATCGCACGCGGGAAAATGCGGATTGTCGGTCCGAACTGCCTCGGTGTGATGATGCCTATGCGTAACTTTAATGCCACTTTTGCGGGGGCGATGGCGCGTCCTGGCAATGTCGCCTTTATCAGCCAGAGTGGTGCAATTTGTACGGCGGTGTTGGATTGGAGCTTTGATGAAAATGTCGGCTTCAGCGCATTTATTTCTATTGGTTCAATGTTGGATGTGGGCTGGGGTGATCTGATTTATTATCTCGGTGATGACCCGAACACCCGCAGTATCGTCATCTATATGGAGAGCATAGGCGATGCACGTTCGTTTCTTTCCGCCGCGAAAGAAGTTTCTCGCACAAAACCCATTATCGTAATTAAAGCCGGACGCACTGAAGCCGCCGCAAAAGCCGCCGCCTCGCATACAGGATCATTAACGGGTAGTGACGAAGTGCTAGATGCCGCTTTCCGCCGAAGTGGTGTGCTCCGAGTGGATCGTATCGCAGATATTTTCTATATTGCGGAAGTCCTCGCCAAGCAACCGCGTCCGAAAGGTAACCGTTTGACGATTGTCACGAATGCCGGTGGTCCCGGTGTGCTGGCGACAGATGGCTTAATCATGGGCGGTGGTGAACTCGCGCAGATCTCCGAGTCGACAATGAATGAACTCAATGGATTTTTGCCCTCTGCGTGGAGCCACAACAATCCGATTGATATTCTCGGCGATGCTGACCCTGAGCGTTATGCGAAAGCCTTAGAAACCGCCGCGAAAGACGAGAATAGCGACGGCTTGCTAGTGATTCTTACGCCGCAGGATATGACCGACCCGACGCAAACGGCAGAACAATTACGCCCATATGCGAATGTTGGTGACAAGCCGGTGTTAGCGAGTTGGATGGGTGGTGCGGATGTCTCGGCTGGCGAGAAAATTCTGAATCGTGCCAATATACCGACATTTGCTTTCCCTGATACCGCTGTGCGCTTATTCAATTATATGTGGCGCTATACATCAAACCTGAACGCGCTCTATGAAACACCGGTATTGCCGCGCGATACGGACATCGACGCGCCAAATCGCGAACTCGTCAATGAGCTTATCGACAACGCACGCGCCGCCGGACGCACTATTTTGACCGAGGCAGAATCCAAGCAAATTCTTGAAGCCTACGACATCCCGACCACGCCGATGAAAATTGCAACGAGTGAGGATGAAGCCGTCGCCGCGGCTGACGAAATGGGCTATCCTGTAGTGGCAAAAATTCACTCCATGACAATTACTCATAAAACGGATGTTGGCGGGGTGATTTTGAACCTCATCAATGAGGATGAAGTTCGCGAGGCGTTTAATCGTATTAAGACTTCGGTGAGCGACCGGGCAGGTGCGGAGCATTTTGATGGCGTATCCATCCAACCGATGGTTAAGCTGGACGGTTACGAAATCATCATTGGGAGTAGCATTGATCCGCAGTTTGGTCCGGTGTTGCTGTTCGGCACGGGTGGCTCGCTGGTAGAAGTCTTTAAAGATCGGGCGCTCGGATTGCCCCCACTTACGACAACACTTGCACGACGTATGATGGAGCGCACCAAGATTTACGAAGCATTGAAGGGCGTGCGCGGACGCAAGTCCGTTGATCTTGCCGGATTAGAAAAATTGATGGTACGTTTTAGCCAGATCGTCGCGGAAAATCCATGGATAGCGGAAATGGATATTAATCCATTGCTGGCTTCCGAGGATCGTATTCTGGCATTAGATGGTCGTGTGGTGTTGCATCCCTCAGATACGCCCGAAGATAAATTACCACAATTGGCGATTCGCCCATATCCAACGCAATATATTGGTTCGCACTACTTTGATGATACTGAAGTGACCTTCCGCCCGATTCGTCCTGAAGATGAACCGTTGATGGTGAAGTTCCATGAAACGCTTTCCGAGCACACTGTATACATGCGCTATTTCTCTCCGCTGAAGTTACAGCAACGCGTCGCGCATGAACGGCTATCGCGTATTTGCTTTATTGACTATGACCGTGAGATGGTGCTGGTGGCAACGCGCCGTAATGAGACTTCTGGTGAGACGGAAATTTTGGGAGCAGGGCGTTTGACCAAATTGCACAGTAACAATGAAGGTGAATTCGGTCTGGTCGTTGGTGATCAATTTCAGGGTCAGGGCTTAGGTCGTGAATTGTTGACGCGGGTTATTGACATTGGTCGTGCGGAAAAACTGGACACTATTATTGGCTACATTCTACCCGATAATATGGCGATGATCCGTATATGTGAAGATGCCGGATTTACGATCACTCAAGAAAAAGACAATACCGTGAAAGCCGTACTAGAATTGTAAAAACAGTATACGTTTAGAATAGTTTCACCAAAGCACTCTCACGAACGAGGGTGCTTTTTTGATTGTATTTGTATGTAGTAGGGCTGATAGCACAAGTCATGAGGTTTGTCATATTTAAAACATGACATACGTTAATTTGCTTGACTCGGCTAGTTCTCATCATATAATGAAGATGAAATATGTTATGAAATAAAAATAAATTTACCACCTATTTATGCGTAAATAGAATATGTCGTCCGGCGATCTGAGGGGAATGATTGTCGTCGGTTCCGCAGTCCATTTTAAACCGAAGTTTGGAGTAGGGGAAAAGGGATCGGGATCATGTTTACAAAGATAAATTTTTTGCATAATAAATATTGGGATTATTCGCGTCACTGGCATCCACAATCTGAACCTTATGCAAGTGGAGAGCAATTGCAACAGGTGTTGTTCGATGGCTGGGAGCTTGATAAAGTCGCCTTTAAAACGACACATCCACTAAAAACTTCCGGCAGATTGATTGTTTTTTATGTTGTTACCGTATTGAAAGTCGGCGAAAAGCGCCACATCCCCGTTTTAGTAAACCCATTTGTTGAGCGCCTGCTCGTTGAAAATAACGTTCAACTCATCAATGTGGAACGCCATCACCCGCGTAAAATTAAAGCTGATGCCGAGTTGACTCAGGAAGCGGGTGCAATCGCTATGGATGATGAAGTCTATCTCGCAAGAATCCGCTGATCGTTTTTCCGCCTAGAAAAGTTAATGCAAATCCGCATCAATCGGTGCGGATTTTTTGTTACCCTAGTCAAATTAATTTTAATGTATGGCGAATTGAGACAGACATTGTACACTTATGCTGATTGTAAGCGTGAAGTGGAATTGTCGTAATGCGTAAAATTTTTAGAGCAATCTGGAAAATGAGTCGTAATGGTAAGAATCATCGTCCGTCTTCAACTTATCTCGTTGAGCAGATTCGCAGTGGTAATCACTCGTTAGCTATCGAAGCAATTGAACAACTGCAAGAATGGCTTTACCTTCAGGATGGCACACTACACGAGGCGGATCTGAGCAATGCCCGCCTAAAAGGGGTGAAGATGGCACAGGCAAAACTGGAACGTGTTGTCTTAAATGGTGCCGACCTGACGAAATGCTATCTCGGCGCGACCAACCTTGCCGGAGCGCAATTACAAAAAGCGATTCTGAGAGAAGGCAATCTGCGTCAAATTAATTTGATGGGTGCGGATTTGACTGAGGCAATTTTGGAAGGCGCACATCTAGCAGATTCTAATCTAGCGGATGCTGTGCTTGTGAAGGCGAATTTTAACAAGGCGAATTTGTGGAAAGCACGGCTACACGGCGCGAACCTCACCGAGGCGACGTTAACAGGTGCGAATTTGTCGAACGCTTTGTTCGATGAACGCACGATTTTGCCTGATGGTCGCCAATGGGATGCTACGGCTGATCTCGCAATATTTACTGGCTAAGGGCAGTACGGATGGCGCTATAATTAATCAAATCCACATTAGATTTCTGCCGATTCTAAAGGTACAATGTGTGCAAAACAAACTAATTTTGATTTCATTCAAAGGAGGTTTTTACCTTGCCCGTTATTGTTTTTACGCGTAGTACACCCGATACCGCCGCAAAAGTAGATGTGGATGGTAGCGGAAATGTAACATGGGGTGATGCCGCAACCGTGGTAAATCCCTGGGATGAATATGCACTCGAAGAAGCGATTTTACAGGCGAAAAATGGCGCTGGAAAAGCCGTCGTCGTCGCCATTGGTGCAGAGATGAACAATGATGCACTCAAGCACAGTCTTGCGATGGGGCTAGATGAGGCTATTCGCGTTGAAGATGCTTCCTTGAACGCCACAGAAGGTCTGGCATATGCAACGACTGCCGCCGCCGCCGTCAATAAAGTGGGTGAAGTTGATCTGGTGATCTTCGGTAAAGAAAGTGTTGATGTCGGCACCGATCAGCACGCTTACATGACCGCCCGTAAACTCGGCTGGACGATGTTGAGCTACGTCTCCAAAATTCTTGAAGTTGATTATGAAGCCAAGACGATCAAGGTGGAAAAGATGCTCGAACAGGGGAAGCAAATCCTGACGAGCACTTTGCCCGCCGTGATTACGGTGATGAAAGACATAAACGAACCGCGTTATCCATCCTTCATCGGTATTCGTAAAGCAAGCAAAGCACAAATTCCGGTCTGGTCGCTCGGTGATTTAGGGATTGATGCCCCGCCGAAGAAGACCGAAACCACCGCTTTTAACAATCTGCCCGTCAAAGATATTGAAGTGCAGATGTTAGAGGGTGAGCCGGAAGAACAAGCCGCGAAACTTGTCGAGAAACTGCTTGAGGAGAAGGTACTGTGAGCGCCGTTTACGTTTGGGTTGAAACATTTGAAGGCAAAGCAAATCCCACCAGTTGGGAAGCATTGGGTGCTGGGAGCACATTGGCTAAGGGCTTCGGTGTACCGTTAACTGCGCTGGTATTCGGCGAAAATGCACAGGCAGTCGCCGAAGAAGCCGCGACATATGGAGCTGAAAACGTCATTGTATGCGGTGATGCGACACTCAACGGCTTCCGGCTTGAACCCTATGCCGCATTATTGGCAAAATTGGTGCAGGATAATGCGCCGAAAGCCGTTCTCGCGGTAGGCACAAGCCGTGCACGTGAATTGCTGTCTGCTTCTGCGGCGGATACGGATTCCGGTATGTTGACCGAAGCGATTGAACTGAGCGCCGACGGTGACGTTGTCAAAGTCGTGCGTCCGGTTTATGCGGGTAAGCTGACTGCTGATGCACAAAGTAGTGGCGAAGGCACAATCTTCCTGACGATTCGTGGGCGTGCGTTCAAGGCGAATGAACCGAATGCAGGCGCATCGGCTTCCGTGACAACGGTTGATGCGGTGTTGGCTGAAGGCGACATTGCCACCAAAGTAGAATCATTTGAAGCGGAGGTTGGCACTGTCAATTTGACTGATGCGGCAATCATCGTTTCTGGTGGGCGTGGCATGGCGAATAATCCGAAAGATGCGCCATCAGATGCCGCAGATGCCGCAGTGTGGAAAGCACAGGATGGTTATGAACACGTCCTTCAACCGTTGGCTGATGTGCTTGGCGCGGCAGTAGGGGCGAGTCGTGCGTCAGTAGATGCGGGTTATATTCCGTATGCCCATCAGGTCGGGCAGACGGGCAAGACCGTTGCGCCTGATTTGTATATTGCCTGCGCGATTTCTGGCGCGATTCAGCATCAAGCCGGCATGCGTACCAGCAAGGTGATCGTAGCGATCAACAAAGATGCCGACGCACCCATCTTTAAATTAGCAAATTACGGCATTGTGGGTGATCTGTACAAGGTTGTTCCAGCATTGACCGCAGAACTCAAGAAGAAACTTGGCAAGTAAGCAGGTTTCGGTATTCTGAAAAATGAAAAACAGCGAGTCACTGTGACTCGCTGTTTTTTTGGTTGATCGGGTAACTTCTAGTCGTTTTCCGCCATAAAGTTGATTATAAGTGCGGCGATTGCGCCGGGAATCCATCCTGCTAACGTCAGTGCAAAAACGATCAAAACCGTTCCACACCCGCGATCAAGTACTGCTAGCGGCGGGAAGAGCAAACATAAAATGGCGCGTCCACAGCCCATATGAGTTTCCTTTCAATTGGATTATCGTTGAATTTACTTCACATACCCTATACGCAAATGGTTTGTGAAAAGTTGTATTAAAGGTTCTCGCGCAGGAATGGCACGATTAAATCTGCGGCTTGCTTTACGCTTTCAGGCGTAAAGTGTAAGCCATCGAACGAATATGTGTAGCCTTCGCGTTCTTTTTCAGCTTGAAAGTCATTCCAGCCACTAGATGAGCGCCGACCAATCGTGTCTATGAATTTTAGGCTGATTGGTGGGCGGTCTTTCATTTCTTCCGGCTTCGGGTTGAAATGCGATTGTAAATCTAGAAGAGGAATATTCATCGAACGGGCGATTTCCGAGGCGATTGCGTTGAATTCTTCTTTTGATCTGACAACTTCCGCGTTGTATTCGGCGGGCGCTAACCCCATCAAAGTGTGGATGTGTTCAAGTTGTAAACGGGTGAGTAATTCGCGGTAAGTCTCACGGAAAATGTCTGGCGTGACTACACCATCAGGAATGCCCTGTGCCTTTTTATAATAGGGGCGGGTATCCGGTTGACTATAACTGATCGCATCATTCCCACCGACCATCACAAAGACAGCATCCGGTTGATGATCTATGACATCGGTTTCTACACGGCGGAGCAAATTTATCACGGTGTTACCACCAACGCCCGCATTAATAATTTCATGTTCGGGCATTTGCGCGGCAACTTCTTTTACGAAATTTCCGCCGTAGCCACCCCATGTTAAGCTGTCTCCGAAAAATACTATGCGCATGGTTAATCCCCTAGCTTGTTGCTTCTATTACCTAATGTAGAAGGTATGAATAACGATAGAATTACGGTTTTCTAGCGGTTTACTCATCAATATCTGACCAGAGCGTGTCGGTTTCATTAAGTCCCAAAAGGTCGCTCATCAAAACTGCGCCTTCGTTAATGCGTGGCAGGCGACTGAGATATTTTTCCGTTACCGCGATGTTGCTATGGCGGAGTAAACGGCTGATTTTATCTACAGTCACGCCGGAATCATACAATGCTCCCGCGACGGATCGGCGTAAATCATGAGGCGCAACGTGATCTATATTCGCGTATTTGGCGGCTTCCGTGACGATGAACCAGATGCCATCGGCGGATAATCCACTCCGCGAGACTTTGCCGCCTTTCCAGATGCGCCGTACGAGGGGCGAGTGGGCAGGGGGACGAGTTTCACCGGGGGCGACGATACTCCGCCAGCGATCTAAGGCGCGGATAACGGGTTTAGGCACGTCAATCACCGCGACTTTGCGCCCTTTACCATGTACGCGCAACACCACTCGATTATTTTGTATGCTTAAATCGCCCCATTTGGCGACGGAAAGTTCTTCACGACGGAGCGCCATCGTACACAACATGGTGATGGTCACATTGTTGCGGATACTCTGATTTTCCGACGTAGCGATTTCACGTCCGGCTACCATCAGCATTTGAATTTGCTCGATTGAGAGCCAGCGTCCCGGACGCTGCCCATCTTCTGCGCGGGGAGGGCGCACGCGTGCCATTGCGGCGGCGGCGTAGTCATCTATCCATTCGGCTTCTGCTAACAGATCAGTCAGTGTGACGATGGATGCCCGCGCTTGGTCGAGACCCTGTTTTCCGTGTCCACGCCGTCCCAATACACCGAGCCATGCACGCAATTGTTGTGCGCTCAGATTATCGCGTAATACAGGGATGGATAGGCGTGACATGCGTTCATTCCGCTTGTTGCCTTTTGTAGGCTCCATGCCCGCAATATCGACAAGAAACGTGTCGACCCAGCGAAAATAGGCGCGTTGTGTGTGTAAACTGCTGGCGCGCCCCGGTAAAGCCATGGCAAAATTGAAGGTCAGTCCGGTGTGGTCGGTTAAATTGCGCGTTTCGTTAGCGCGTTGAATCGAACGCTGATTTTTATTCATAAATTCGGTCACTAGATGATTTCAGTACGATGTGTTGACCTATATTGTAGCGTAGAGCCATGCAGAACAATAGTTATCTGGTGACGAATGGAAAGAAGATCAGCGCCACATTGACAGTGATCTGACAGAACCATGCCGCCGCCAATCCGTTCCGCTGGCACACATAGCTATACATCATGTTCGACATCAGCAGGGTAATGCCGATGATAAGGGGATAAGGTCCACGATCAATCAGTGGGAAGAACAGTAGAAGCTGAAAAAGCGTGCAGAATAGGGCAACCTGCCAGAAAGGGCGGTTTTGTTGCAACACACCCCGAAAGAATAGCGTTTCACTTAAAGGCATGACGAATACGAGAAACGCGAGGGCGCTTCCGATAGTCATATCCTGAAACATCAACCCTGCCGCCTCGCTGAAGGTGGTTCCCCCAAATCCGAGCAGAGGAACCACCAGAATCAACGCGAAAATCACACCCCACGCCAGATTTTCAGGATAATCATGTTCGATGCGCGGTCCACTGCCAAGCAACCATGAGAGGATGCTGAACCCTGCCAACAGTCCCCAGACAATCGTAAAGCGCAGATCAAATGCCTCAGAGCCAATGATCGGTGCGAGACCAATCGCAACAGCACAGGCAATCAGCAGACCAAAAAGCGGGTCGTTGGTTGATCCCCGATAGCTGATGGGTTCGTTCTCGTAATTATTGGAGTCGTCGTCGAACTCTGATTCTGGTGGTAACTGATCTTCAGTCATTAGCTGTTGAGAATGCTTTCCACAGCACGCGCAAATTCATGAACACGGGCTTCTGTAATCCAATAATGGGTGACTGCACGGAATGTCCGCTTAAAGCCGGGATACAATCCGATTTTAATTTTATAGGATTCTGCCAATTGTGCGATAAGTTCTTCTGGCGAAACAGGTGAGTCCGGCAGAAGATCAAAAAAGACAAAATTCGTTTGGGTGGTATTGACTTGAATATGCTCGATTTTCGCTAATTCTTCTGCCAATAAACACGCGTTTTGGTGATCTTCGCCTAGGCGATCAATCATGGTGCGAATGGCGACCAATCCAGCGGCGGCAATCACCCCCGCCTGTCGCATCCCTCCACCAAGCATTTTACGATTGCGACGCGCTTCTTTAATGAATGCCGCGTCTCCCACGATCACTGATCCTACCGGCGCACATAAGCCCTTTGATAGGCAGAACGTAACGCTATCGGCATGTTCTACGAGTGTTTTTGCGGGTACGCCGAGGGCATTGGCGGCATTAAATAAGCGTGCTCCATCAATATGCAGTTTTAAGTCGTTCTCACGGGCGATTTCTGCGACCTGTGCCGTATATTCTGCGCTGATGGGTACGCCCCCGCGTAAATTGTGTGTATTTTCCAGCGTAATCAGACGGGTGCGCGGAAAGTGATAGTTATCCCCGCGAATTGCGCCTCGAATGTCGTATAATGCAATCGTGCCATCTTCTTGATTCGGTACGGTATGCGGATGTACGCTTGCCAGCGCAGAGATGCTCCCTGTTTCAAACAAAAACGTGTGGGCTTTATCACCGAGGATAATTTCTGACCCACGATCACAGTGAGTCATGATCGAAATAAGGTTCCCGAGATGCCCGCTGGTGACGAACAGTCCTGCTTCTTTGCCGAGTAATGTCGCCGCTTCATTTTCCAGTGCGATTACAGTCGGGTCTTCACCGTAGATGTCATCACCGACAACTGCATTTGCCATTGCTTCGCGCATTTCTGGCGTGGGCCAGCTTACGGTATCGCTTCTTAGGTCGATATAATCCATTATTGTCTCAAAATTCCAGTTGATTAAATGCGAATACGTGTGATGTTATCCCTTGTAGCGGGGATACGCAACGGTCAGCTAATCTGATAAGGTCGTCTTCACCTCATAGAGAAAGTGGATCGCGGTTTCTATTCCTTTATAGAACATATCAATGGTGTAGCTTTCGTTGGGTCCGTGTGCGCCATCGGAGGAGAGTCCGTAACCCATCAAGATCACGGGGAGTTTTAACTCTTCCATCAAATCCGCGATGATCGGTAAAGTGCCGCCGCCACGCATAAATACAGGCGTGTGTCCCCATCCTTTTTCGTAGGCGTTGATTGCTGATTGCATGGCAGGTGTGTTGACATCGATCAGCACTGCCGCGCCCTTACCCGCAAGCATTTTTAAGGAGGTCGTGACAGTGGGCGGGGTTATCTGCGCGATATAATCACGTACAAGTTCGTAAATGTGATCGGGGTCTTGATTCGGGACGAGGCGGCAGGTGATCTTTGCCATTGCTTTCGCCGGAAGGACGGTTTTAATGCCTTCTCCATAGAATCCACCGATGATGCCGTTAATTTCCAAAGTAGGGCGTGCACCGATGCGTTCGCGGATGGTGTATTCCTTTTCGCCCCAGACCGCGCTTACACCTGTGCGTTCTTGCCAAGCTTCATCGGAGATGTGAGTATGCGATAATTCTTCGCGTACGGCTTCATCCACGATGATCGCGTCGTCATAGAATCCGGGTACGGTGACCGTTCCGTTTTGATCGTGCAATTGGGCGATTATTTCGGAAAGAGCCTGAAGCGGGTTATGTACTGTGCCACCGTAACCACCGCTATGTAAGTCCTGCTTCGGTCCAGTAACGTGGAGTTCCATCGCTACTAGACCACGCAAACCGTTAATGATAAGCGGCTGTTCAATGTCGTTCATGCCGGTGTCGGAGATGACGCATACATCGGCGCTTAGTTTTTCACGGTTGGCTTTAACGAGCGCGGGTAAATTGGGTGAGCCGATTTCTTCTTCACCCTCGATAATAAATTTGATATTCACGGGTAAGGTGTTTTCTGCCGAGAGGATAGATTCTACCGCTTTAATGTGGATAAACATCTGCCCTTTGTCATCAGAAGCCCCGCGTGCGACAATTTTGCCATCTACAATTGTGGGATCAAATGGCTCGTTGTTCCAACCATCCGCTTTGACAGCAGGTTGGACATCATAATGCCCGTAGACTAGCACGGTTGGCGCACTTTCCCCTGCATGTAGCCAATCACCATAAACGCATGGATGTCCTTCTGTTGGCATCAATTCCACATTTTCCAGACCAACGCCTCGCATATTCTCTGCGACCCATTCCGCCGCACCAAGCATATCGGGTTGTTGTTCAGGGTCGGTGCTGACGCTCGGGATTCTTAAAAGATCGATTAATTCGTTCAAAAACTTGTCTTTATTCGTGCGTGAATACGTTATAGCGTTATCCAATTTGGGTTCCTCCAAAATGTTTTGTCAGTTAGTGATGGAATGTTATTCTAACAGGGCGTAATATGGAGTGTGTGAGATTGGATGTATATTGTCTTAGTATCATAATCCTATTCTGCTGATTGAAATGTCACTTGAGAGGAGGTTCTCTTTTTGTTTAAATCGAAGAAGTCAGAAACCTCAACTGTGTTTACCCGTAAGTTCGCGTTTACTGAAAACGAATCATTGCTGGCGCTCGCTATTGGTGTGGGGTTGGCTACGGGATTTGGTATCTGGTTATTTCACGTATTTATTGATGTCTTTCATGAGATTTTTACCGTATTTATTGCGGAGCACACGCTTGATCCCATCATCGGCGGTCTGGGGATCGTCGTTAGCCTTGCACTTGCGGGTGCGATTGTTGGCTTGGTTGTACATCGCTGGATTGGTACAGAACGCCATCATGGGGTTGCAGGTATTATGGAAGCGGTGGCGTTTGCCGGTGGGCATTTACCGTATCGTTTAATGCCATTTAAAGCGATCTCAGCAGCATTATCCCTCGGCGCTGGTGCATCGGTTGGTCCTGAAGACCCTAGCGTACAGATCGGCGCGAATATCGGCTCATTTTTTGGGCAACGATTGCATCTTACGGAGGATCGTGTTCGGATGCTGGTTGCGGCTGGTTCGGCGAGTGCTATCGCCGCCGCCTTTGAAGCGCCAATTGCTGGCGTATTCTTTGCATTAGAAGTTGTGCTGAATGGCGCGATGAGCACATCCTCCGTTGGGGTGATTGTGCTTTCCGCTGTGGTGTCATCAGCGTTCACGCAGGCGGTGCAAGGAACACCTGAACTTCTGCGCCTGACCTATTCGTTGGGTAATCCAGCAGAAATCTTATTATTTGTTCCACTTGGCTTTCTCCTCGCGCCTATTGGGATCATCTTCATCCGTGTTGTTTTCTGGCAACATGATGTCTGGCATCATAAAGTCAACTTGCCCTTGCCATTAAAGACGGCACTCGCGGGCGCGATTGTCGGCGTGATTGGTATTTTCTTCCCGGAAGCGCTCGGCGGTGTACGTGATTTTATGAACGAAGTCCTGAGCGGTGAAAGTCAGGTGGTCATAATCATGTTTCTGATTTTGGGAGCGGTCAAGATTATTGCTACTGGAATCAGCATGGCAGGGGGCTTCGTCGGTGGGATATTTGCACCATCGCTATTTGTCGGGACGATGTTCGGTGCCGCCTATGGATTTGGTTTGGAGGGCATTTTAGGCGATGGGTTAACGACTGATCCGCATGTGTTTGCCGTCGCGGGTATGGCAGGCATGATGGCGGGTGTCGTGCGTTCACCGATTACGGCGATTATGCTCGTGTTTGAGATCACAAACGATTATCGTCTTATTCTGCCGATTATGCTGACGACCGTGATTTGTGTTTACGTTGGCGAACGTTTCAACGTGGCAGGCGTTTATACGAATAGCCTCTTGAGGAAGGGCGTGCGCTTACAGCAGGGGCGCGATATTGATGTGATGCAAGGTGTGACTGTTGGTGAAGCGATGATTAAACCTGCGCCGGTTATTTCGCAATCAGCTTCGTTGGCTGAATTACGGGATACGCTTCGCAAATTCCACACGCTTTCCTTATGTGTGCTGGATGATGACGGTTTATTGAGCGGGGTTGTGACCTTATCAGACTTGCAACGTGCTTTTGATATTGAAGAGACTCAGAGTAATGTAAAGTCTCAAACCGTCGGTGATATTGCTTCTAAGGATGTTGCGACGACCTATCCAGAAGAAGTGTTATGGATGGCAATTAAGCGGATGAGCGAACGTGATGTGGGTCGTTTACCCGTTGTAAAGCAAGGCACGCGTGAAGTGATTGGTTTAATTGGGCGACATGGGGTAGTACGTGCCTATAACATTGCGATTTCACGTAAACTAAGAGATCAACATACTGCTGAGCGAGTTCGTCTCCATGCATTGACAGGTGGACATGCCTTCGAGGTGTATATTGCGGCAACTGCGCCCATCACTGGGAAACGAATTTCTGAGATTAATTGGCCTCACGAAAGTGTGATCGCATCCATTTTGCGTAAAGGCAAAATTATCCTCCCTCATGGTAATACTCAGCTTGAAGTAGGTGATTTGCTGACCATTGTTGCGGACGAGGATGCTGAACACGAAATCCAGGAACTTGCCGGACGGAAACCCGTTTCTTCGAGTTCGTCCTAACTTTGGCATGGATCCGGTATTCGGCATATAATTTGACTCATTCAAAGTAGTGTAAAGAAATGGACTTCTCATGACCGATCATGCTCAAGCCGCCCAGAATTTAAGTCCAGATCATCTGCTGGCGCTTTATGAAATTACCGCAGAGATGAATTCCAGCCTCGATTTCGATGAGGCACTCAACAATATTATGCGGTCAGTAATGCACGTCATGAAAGCGCAACGTGGCTTTCTGATGGTGGCGGAACCGGATACGGATGAATTGCGTGTGCTGGTTGTTCAGGGTTTGGATGGTGAAACGCTGGAAAGCGAAGGCTATAGTACGACGATTGTGAATGAAGTCGTCAAGACTCGCCAGACGTTACTTACAAACAACGCGCAATTTGATACACGTTTTCAGGCAGGACAGAGCATCATCATGCGTGGTTTGCGTGCTATTCTCTGTGCGCCGATGCTCACGAAAAGTCGTCTGGTTGGTGTGATTTATGTCGATACATCCATGCGTGCGGGCAACTTCAGCAATGCGGATCGTGATTTGCTGGCGGCGGTGGCAGGGCAGGCGGGAATCGCGCTTGAGAATGCGCGCCTTTATAGTGTCGCTGTAGAAAAAGGTCGTCTTGAGCGCGAGCTACAAATGGCGAGTGAAATTCAACAGGGTTTACTCCCGCATCGTTTGCCGGAAGTTCCGGGGTATGAGATCGCCGCGAGTTGGGAAGCCGCTCGTGAAGTTGCGGGTGATTTTTATGATGCCTTCCGACTAGGGGATGATAAATTTGGTATCGTCGTCGCTGATGTTTCTGACAAAGGAGCGCCCGCCGCGCTGTTTATGGCGGTCGCACGTACCATGATTCGCAGTAATTCCAACGCGGGTTTGCCACCTGTAGAGACGATTTCACGTACTAATGATTTAATATTGGATGATGCTGAGAGCGGGATGTTTGTCACCGTTTATCATAGTCATTTTATGCGTGGCGGTAAAGGGATTCATGTCAATGCGGGGCATAATCCGCCGCTTCTGTATCGTGCGGCTTCGGGCAGTGGGGAATATTTACCGAGAGGCGGGCGGGCGGTTGGCTGGTTTCCAGATAATCCGTTGAGTCAGGTGGATATTGAATTATATGCGGGTGATCTGATTTTGTACTACACCGATGGATTGACTGAAGCGCAAGATTTACATGGCGAGTTTTTCGGGGAGGAGCGTCTGGCACAGTTGGTGGTTGATAACGCGCACCTAAACGCAGAAGATTTAATGGCGACGGTGTTAAAGACCTTCAAAAAGTTCATTGAAGGTGTCCCACCGTTTGATGATGTCACGATTGTGATTGTTAAATACATCGGAGAGTAGACGCGATGTTGGCAAGGTTGAGGGAAATCTTTAAACAAATACTTCTTGTAGGACCGTGGCTACTCATTTTGTTGGTCGTTAGCCTTGCTTTGGTCACACCTGCAACCTTGCAAAATCTTCTGAACAATATCGCCCAAGCGTCATTTATTTCGCGCATCGTGATCGTTACGGTGGTTTATGGTGCGCTTGGTTTATTTTTGTATCGGCGTTATCCGCAATATTTTGCAAGGCTAATGCCTAAACGTGATGGTAAAGAGAGTTCACCAGTTCAAAAAGATGAAACTTCAACGCCTTCTGTATTTGATCGTGTGTCCTCTGCGATTGATCGTAAACCAAAAACAGAAAAAGTAAGCCCACCTCAGCCAGTTTCCTCATCAAACGTCCTGTCAACATCCAGCGATGTTGTGGCAAAAGCCCCAGTACCATCAGAGCCAGATATGTCTGAAGATGAGTTCTATTCTTTCCTTGAGAGTGTCTCTGAGGACAAGCAAGAGGGCAGTGGTTAACGGTTACATAACCTCTAGCTAACCCAATTTTGACAAAATCGGGAAATTCATCACAAACGCCCTTGACTCTGTCCCTGCGTACAAGTAAACTTTGTCCTCGTTCGCTAAGAACACCCCCAACATTAAACATCTAAGTACGGTTTGGGATGCACACTACCATTTATGAAAGTATGCAGTCAGATTTGAGACGGTGAAAATAAAGTGGGTTGACAAGCGAAATTGGTGGTGATAAACTGCCTGACATGAACACAGAACAACATTTAACAACTCAGTTGGTATAGCAAGCTCAGTTGCCTCATCGGTAGCTGATGAGGCAGTGTGTGTAATCAAATATACACAGCCTAGCGACGCGCTTTTAACACCAATATCCGAGATATCCCAAATTTGGTTTTTATAACCCAAACGGGTATCGCGGAATTGTAAAACTGTCCTTGACAGGTTAAAAGTGGGTTGATATTCTTGTCTATACCAAACAGACAAACCTAAACAATTTGTCAGCAGCTTAACAACAGAATAGTGAGAAAAGAAATAGGTAAGACCCCAAGAAAAATTCCAATTAATACGGAGAGTTTGATCCTGGCTCAGGATGAACGCTGGCGGCGTGCCTAACACATGCAAGTCGAACGGGATACTCGATTTCGGTTGAGTTGAGAGTGGCGAACGGGTGAGTAACACGTAGCTCATTTACCCCAAAGAGCGGGATAACGCGCCGAAAGGTGTGCTAATACCGCATAAGCTCACGTTGAGTAGGTAGACGTGAGAAAAGCTCAGGCGCTTTGGGATGAG
>JAVJSU010000024.1:0-273693 GCA_040219275.1 Aggregatilineales bacterium
CTACCGGGCAACAAAGAAACCCACTGCATCAATGCGTTGACCGCACGTACATAGTTGTCAATTGTCCCCGCCGATTTACCAGCAAGGGACTCACGGTACTCATCGAGATAGGAAGTTTTCATGGGTATTTACCTGTGTGAAATATTTTGGTACGAGTTTTTCAGGACTTAGAGGGGTGTTTTATCCTGATTCAAGCTCAATTATACCACAAACTCGTACTAAAATGTATATTTTAATACAAGTTTACACGCGACAATATCCGTCTTGCAAGACGAGATTTTATCGGCAAAAATTTGAGGGTATGTTATGCTTATTGTTTGATATTTCGCCTATCCAAAGACGATATAGACTATGATGCAGATTCCATCAAATTTCCTAACCCGTATTCGTGAGATTCTTTTACCTCTTGTTACTGATGTTGATGAACGTGATCTGCTACTTACAGAAGCCTTCTATCTTGAAAACCCGGTGTTGTATGGCATGGAGCGCGAAGGTAACGCATTGGTGTTTTGCTCACGGTGCTCAAAATCATTGCTCGATTTTGGATGTTTGAAACCCGGTGAGCATTCACTATCTCGTTTGCTCTCTGTTGCTCGAACCCTTACAGATGTGGACAAGCACAATGAGATTGAGTCGCTGGTCAAGATTGCCAACGAACTTTGTGGCATGAGTCCTCCTACCCCTGCCCCTGTGATGGCTCCAACGGTGATGACACCACCGCAAACACTCGATACGCCCCATAAGGAGCGCAAGCCGACGGTATTCATCAGTTATAGCCATGCAGATACGGAGTTTGCGAAAAAACTAATCGGGGACTTGAGCGTCGCCGGTCATGCCTGCTGGATTGATATCACTGAGATCAAAGGTGGCGATGAATGGATCATGACTATTGCTGAGGGCATCAACAATAGCTATGCCTTCGTACCGATCCTCACCTTGAAAGCCATCAACAGCAAATGGGTGCAGGATGAAATCTTATGGGCGAGGCAGAAGAATAAGCTGATTATTCCGGTGATTCTGGAAAATGTACTGGGAGAAACACGCTTCTTCCCGCTGGTGAGTTATCAGGGCGTAACGCTCTTCGATAGCGACTATGCGACAATGTTGCCGAGATTGTTATCGTATCTGCCCAATTCGGCTTTGTCGGATGTCGATGTAAGCGATGAAATAGCCAGTGACGAGTCAGTGATTGAGACCATGATCTCCACAACCCCGCGCACCGTCCCCCGAAAGCTGGAGCTGGACTATCTGGATCGTCTGCGTTTTGAGCAGTTACTCAACACGGAAAAATACACGGCGATGGGTGGCACAGCGCAGGTAAAGAAACACGCTGAGATGCGGACGCAATTTGAACTCATCAAAGTTGGCAAACAAGACCGCGATGGTGCAACACAAGCGACCAAACGTTTTGAGAACGCCGTCGAAGAAATTAGTCACATACGACGATGTGTGTTGCTGGGCGAACCGGGAGGCGGCAAGACAACCACGATCTGGAAGTTAGCATCTGATCTGGTTGAGACGACGCTGAATGATCGCACTGCCCCGATCCCGTTTTTGATCCGTCTCGGCAAATGGACATCTGCGGAGCAACCGCTACAGGACTTTATCGTGTCCCAGTTGGGCGATCTTGGAAAATACGCATCAACGCTTCTCAACGAAAAACGTGCCGCGCTACTCTTAGACGGTTTGAACGAATTGCCAGCCAGTCAGCATAAGAACAAATACCCGCAGGTGAAGGCATTTGTGGAACAGCACCCTGATCTTTTGGCAGTAGTGTCCTGTCGTGAGCTGGACTACACGATTGATCTCGGCGTCGACAAAATCAATATTACTCCTCTCGATCCACTTCGCATTCGAGAATTTGCCGGACGCTATCTCGGCGAAGAAAAAGGCGATGACCTGTTCTGGAAACTGGCAGGTGAAAGTGCGACAAATCAGCATAAAAGCTTCATGGATAAATTTGGTGAAAAGTTGGACGATCCGGAGCACATATTCTGGATAGAAATACAACTTCCAGAAGGAATGAGTTGGGGCTACCGTTGGAATAACAATACTTATTGGCAAGGCTGGCTGAAAGAACGCGAAGAGCCGTCAGGATTGATGGTGCTGGCACGTAATCCCTACATGCTGTTGATGCTGACCAGCGTGTATGCTGATGAAGGCAAATTGCCGGATAATCGGGGTCAATTGTTTGCCAAGTTTGTGGAAACGTTGATCGAACGTGAGGGTGTGCCGGAGACGGAACAAACGCCACTCATCGAAGGATTAGCGAAGGTCGCCTATGAGATGCAGATTCGCCGGGCAGAATTTGAATCTGATAAAAAAACGGTCATCAAAAGATTAGCAAAATTAGATGATGACAGAAGGATTGAGTTTAGATTAGATGCCCTGACTGTTTTGCCGGAAAAAGATGTGAAAACTGTTCTGGGAGAACGTCTATTGTATCTTGCCGGCAGTGCGAGCATCTTGAGCATTGACGAGCAGGTACGTTTCACCCATCAGTTGTTGCAGGAATACTTTGCGGCGACCTACATGGATCTGGAAATTAAAGCTGGGCGACTGGATGCGAAAACCATCTGGAAACCCGAAAGCTGGTGGGAGCGCACAAACTGGGAAGAAGCGGCGATATTACTGGCAGGCTTATATAGCGATGACCCGACCCCGGTTGTGGACTGGCTGATCGATGCTCAACCAGAAGTTGCGGCACAGTGCATCACGCGCAGTGGTGTGAATATGCCACCGGATGAAACCCTGTTAAGGTTCCGCCAACTCATTCCGCGTTTAACTGACCTGAAAAGCGATCCTGAACCGAAGGCGCGAGCGTCCATAGGTCGTGCTCTAGGACAGTTGCTATTGAGCAACGGCAAACCGCTCGATAATCGTAGGGGTGTGTCATTCATTACAAAGAATAATATGCGATTACCCGACATTGATTGGGTGGCGATTGCGGGTGGTGAATTCCAGTATGGTCATGAGATCGAACGTGACAATCCGCCTCAAGTCATCCAATTGCCCGCCTTTGAGATCAGCCGTTATCCGGTGACCTATGCCCAATTTCAGTGCTTTGTTGAAGCAACAGATTATGATGATGATCGCTGGTGGGAGGGAATACCAGAAGAGGAAGCAGCCTACGGTAGGAAGTACCGCACACGTGAGCTACGGGAGCAGGGTTTTAAATTCTGGAATCATCCGAGAGAGAGCGTAGCGTGGTATCAGGCAATCGCTTTCGGACGCTGGTTGAGTGATAAGCTGGGTTATACCGTGACCTTGCCGACGGAACAGCAATGGGAGCGGTCGGCGCGTGGTTTAGATGGGCGATTTTATCCGTATGGGGATGAGTTTTATATGACAAGAGGAAATATAAGTCAAACAGGCATCGGGCAAACCAGTGCAGTCGGTATTTTCCCGAACGGCGCATCGCCAGATGGTGTGCTGGAGTTGAGTGGCAATGTGTATGACTGGTGTTTAAATAAATACTATTCATATGAAGAAACAGATGTTGATGTCAGCGGTGACAGTCGGGTGGTGCGTGGCGGGTCGTGGAGCCGCGTCTCTAGCTTTGCGCGTGCGGTCTTTCGCAACAACGGCGATCCGAACTACCGTAGCGACGATCTCGGTTTTCGGTTAGTGCGTCCCCTACGGGCAGGGATATAGCCCAGCCCCATCAGAAGGATGGTTCACCATTAAGTTTATCCAACAGCATTCACTTTGTCGCACGCGGTACGATTATTCTACTTTCAAAGGACATATAGAACTTGAACTCTCCAAAACACAATAATGACAAGCCATTCCTGCTGGCTATCGAAGATGTCTTCTCCATCAAGGGTCGCGGTACGATTGTAGTTGGTCATGTTACACGTGGAACTTTACTTAAAGGTCAAGAAGTTGACATTATTGGTTTTCGTAATTCAATCTTACGAAAAACTGTCGACGGGATCGAAATGTTCCACAAAGAACTTCAAACGATACAAACGGGTGATAATGCAGGTATCTTATTGCGGGATACAGGTCGTGATGAGGTTCTACGCGGAATGGTTATCGCTAAGGTTGGCTCGATTAAACCGCATAAAAAATTCAAATGTGAAATTTCCATGCTCCGCAGAGATGAGGGTGGTCGCCATAAACCTTTCGTGAGTGGCTATAAGCCTGGATTTTATATTCGTACAGCTGACATACCCGGCGCGATAACTTTTCCTGACGGTCTAGAAAGTGTGAGTCCAGGTGATACCGCTACAGTTTTTGTCAACTTGGCTACGCCAGTTGCGCTTGAGCATGGGACTCTTTTCTCTATTCAAGAAGGCAATTTGAAGGTTGGCTCGGGTCGCGTTATTCGATTGTTAGATTAGCGCCAAAATATAGAGCTTAGTTTAGCACTGATTTGACAGGCGTAGAACGCATAAACTCCGCTTGTCACCTTCGTATTTTTTGCCCCACGCTATGCCATTGCATATACTATCCTCACGTCTTACGCGCTCACCAACAAGGATTACTGCTCATGCCAGATGCAATCGTTGAAGTTCGACTCACACCCCGCGAAAATAGTCTGCGCCTCGCATGGGGCATGACCGTTGCGGAAGGCAAATGGCTCTGGGGACGCAAACAACTCGAAGTTCGCTTGTATTGCCAGCCATTTCCCGATTTTGGCAAAGCGGAATTGACGGACATGCCTCTGAGTGATCGTGAGCGCGTCTATGGTTCCTCATTCTCGCTTCCCTTTATCAACTTGGGCTACCAGCTAAACAAAGAGGTCAACCGGAATGCGTTCCGTACCGGCACAGTATTCGCGTCTCCAGACGGGAAATGTTACCCGCTGTACTTCGACCTTGAGGACGAAGACCTGCCTGCTGGAGCGGTTGTTACCTACCCAGCCGTCGAATGGGAAGTAAAAACGCCAGACTGGTTAAAAGAAGCCCACACTTTCTGGGTTGATTTCGGCTATACATTGGGTAATACCTTCTATCCCGTTGGCGATCGTCATCGCTACGAATATACTCCCGACGAGAATAAGGCAGACACCACCCTGCCTGACGTAACTATCAGTAAAGATCAACGGGTACAACGACGGGGAGCCGCACCTAAATTATTCGTCTCTTATAGCCACGCAAATACATCACAAGTCGCGCCACTTGCGCAACGCCTAAGCCGTGAGCAATATTACGATGTGTGGGTAGATTACGATAGCATCCCCGGTGGGTCAAAATGGCGAGAAGAAATCGCCATAGGAGTGCAGGGCGCTCACGTTGTGCTGTTCATGATGACACCGGAGAGTTGTGCGAGTGATTTTTGTAAAGCGGAGATTGAACATGCGCTAAAGCATGATAAAAAGATCATCCCTGTACGCTTGAATAGCAAGACCGCACCAGAAATTCTCGCACAGGTAGGCTTGAGTAGTGAATACCAGTTCATTGACTACACGGGGGCGGATGATAAAACAAATTGGGAGAAACTCCTGCGCGATTTGCCAGTTGTGCTAAAACGTGACCGCGCCCTACTGGATCCAAAGAACCGGAACCTGCATATTGATTACTTGCGTTCAATTTTCACCCGACTGGGAGAAGCGAATCTGAGCTATCTGCTGGATGCCGCCCCGCGTGAGAAAGTTAAACTGATTGACGTTTATGTGCCTCTTAAGTATAAAACCCAATTTTTTACTGAGTTCGAATCCTATTCCCTTAAGGATTGGTGGCTTTCTGATCGTGTCGAAAGTTTAGAAAGACCGAACAGCGTTGAGATTGACTTTGATGATACCGGAGCAACGAATGTCAGAACTATACGGCCCAAGGAAATAATGGGGTTTCAGCCTCAAGGCAATGCCCTCAAAGCGTGGTTAAACTTACTTACTCAGGTTTGGGAATCAAAACTTGATGATGACAATTTCTACTATAGTAGATTTCGTGATACGAGCTACACCACATCGCTACTCCCTATTGAGTCAGAGATTGCCTTGGCGCTGATGCCACATCTGGTCATAACAGGCGATCCGGGAAGCGGAAAAACGACCCTCGCGAAGCATCTGGCACTGTGCATGGCGGGTGATATGCAACGCATATTGGTCGATGATGCGGCAGTAACATTGGATAATCTTGGTTTCTGGCCCCATCCCGCATACACACCACTTTACATCGAATTAAGGGCAATGATTGGGGAGTCGTTCAGAGATGCGAGTGACCACAACATCACACCGGCACTCTTTCTGACCTATGTCAAAGAGCATCTACTTAAACCCTACGCGGTAGAGAACTACGATGAATTGCTCCGTGACCAACTACGTGATGGTGACGTGATGATCTTCCTTGATGGATTGGATGAAGTTCCGGAAGCTGATGACGAGCAACGGCGCAAACAAATCAAAGAACTGGTTCGCATGTTGCAAACTACCTACCGTAATTGTCGTATTGTGGTCACGTCACGTCCCTATGCGTATAAATCTGAAGATTGGCAGGTCAACGATTTCGGGCATGTAGAACTGGCATCGCTGGATGAAGATCGATTAAAAGAACTGGCGCTGAAGTTGTTTACGGTAGTCTATCGTGATGCTGTAAAAGCCACTACAGAGGCGGATTCCTTTGTTAAACGTATGGATGCAAACAAATACCCTGCTGAGATACGCAGTAGCCCATTGTTCTTTACTCTGTTGGCAGGTATCTGGTTATTGGAGAAGGACAAACCCGCAGAGACACGTTTACCAAAGGAAAAAGGCGCGATTTATCGGCGATGTGTCGATGTGATGATCCGCCGCTGGACATACAAGGACGCAGATGGAAAATCCACAACAGATTTGATTGGCTTGGATGAAATGCAATTACGACAAGTGCTGGAAATGCTAGCTTACACCGTTCATAAGAGTAGCGATGATGGCGATGCGGCGTTGTTCAAGATTGGTGACATCACCAATGTGCTGGATGAACTGGATTTGTATGAGCAAGCGGATAGCCGTGAATTAAAGGATGCGCTGGCACAGCGGGCGGGGTTAATCTACGCACCCTCCCCCAAACGCTTTAAGTTCGCCCACCGGAGCTTTCAGGAGCATCTAGCGGCGTGTTATCTCAAGAGTGAAAACACATTTCCCAAAAATATTCCTACACTTTTGGAAGGTAGTCTGAACCTGTGGCGCAACGTACTGGAATTGTTACCTGGAGAACTCGACAAAGAAAAACTATGGAGGTTAGTCGAGGTACTTCTACCAGTCAAAGATGCACCACCCCCAAATACCAGCGATGACACGGCATGGTATAGACTGTATTACGGTTTGCATTGGATGAAAACGTATAACATTCCCACTGATGACGACTATCGACTGATGAACTTTAATCGTCAGCAAACATGGCTGGTCAGGTTGATCGAATTGGGTGCACTTACACCTGCAGAACGTGCGGAAATGGGGCGCTTGCTGGCAGAGATCGGCGACCCTCGTCCCAGTGTAGGATTGCGTACAGACGGCTTGCCAGACATCCAATGGGGCAAAGACGTACCCGTTGGGGACTACACCATTAGTGGCGATCCCGATTCGTATCGATCACTTGATGAACCTTATACGGTTGAATTTGCATATAAACTGGCGAAGTATCCGGTAACCTATGCTCAGTTTCAGGCATTTGTGGATGCCTCGGATGGTATTGGGAATGACGATTTGTGGAATGAGTCGGCCCGAAAACAGAAAGAACCATTCGAGCAGAAAAATAAATATGACAATCATCCCAGGGAAAACGTGAGTTGGTATCAGGCGGTGGCATTTTGCGCGTGGTTGACGATAAAATATCGTGATGCGGGTTTAATCGCTCCTGGTGAGGAAATTCGCCTGCCAACGGAGCAAGAATGGGAAGTGGCGGCACGTTTTCCAGATGGGCGGAAATTCCCCTATGGTGACGAATATGATGCCAATAAAGCGAATGTGAGTAGAACTGAAATCGGGCAAACCAGCGCAGTAGGGATGTTCCCGGATGGACGGAATGAGGCACTCGATATTTATGATTTGAGCGGGAATGTGTGGGAATGGACGTGGACGGAACATAAAAGTGGGAAACAGGGCGATGTGAATTTGAGGGCTAGCCGGGTGTTGCGGGGCGGTTCCTTCAACTTCGATGGTTACGAATCGCGTGCAGATTACCGCAACGGCAACGTTCCTGCCGCCCGTAACAGCGTTAGCGGTTTTCGGTTGTGTGTAGTGTGTTGTCTCCCATCCGAATGAGCTTCTATTATTGATTAGCGCGCGTTATATAAGGTGATTATGACTTCCGTGGCTGGGTGGTGTATCCAACACATCGCAAAATTAAGCGCCGGAACGCGGTGAAGTTCACGCAGAGGATGGTGCACAACCTTGATCTTTACGAATCAGGCAAAATCACCTTCGCGGAATTGGATGCTAGCATACAGGGCTGGATCAACCATGTGCGCTACGGTGACACATGGGGCTTGCGCGGTCATGTCTTCGATACGCACCCAATCCGCCCACTTCAAAAATCCGATTCTTAAAAATGTGCGATTCGTCTGCGACGCAGTATAAAAGCAAAAAGCTCATGGGGGAAGTGCCTCGCCTCCCCCATACCCCCTCCCAGAGGACAGAGACTCATTCAGATGGGGGACAAAATACTAAACATAACCGAAAAACACCATCAAAGTAACGACCGTAAGGACTGCCGTAGGAGCGGTTAGCCGTGCGCAAAAGTTTAGCAAGGCTTCGAAAGGAACCGCCCCGCAATACACGGTGATCGTTACTGGTATCCAACAATGTATCGATCGGGGTTTCGTATTTATTCAGACACCACTCCCAGACCGTTCCAGCCATATCACACACACCATAGGGGGATTGCCCCACCGGGTACAAACCCACAGCGGTGGTCTGGTTCAGGAAATACGGACCATTGCCGTCTTCCTGCTCATCACAATTAGCATGTCCTACGCGGTATCCATCACCCCATGGATACTCACGCCCGTCAGTACCCCGCGCCACTTTTTCCCATTCTGTTTCCAGCGGCAATCGTATATGCATGGTCGGGTCGGGCTTGGATAAACGGCTATCTAACCACCTCGCAAAAGCCACCGCCTGATACCATGATATTCTGTCGCGGGGATGGTTGGCATACGGGTTATTCTGGTTTTGCATTTCCTGCATTTGATAATGACCCATGTCTTGCCACCATTGTGGATATTTGAAGCCATCTTCTGCATCAAGAAATGTCTGAAACTGAATGTATGTCACTGGATAACGAGCGATAAAGAAGGTAGGCAAAGTGAGTTTTTCATCCTGCTGATAGATGAATTCCCCGGCAGGAATTTCAACCCAATCTATATCAGGCAACCCATCACGTAATCCTACACCTTTTCGTGTGTCGCTATCGGAGATACGCCGCCCCCATTCCGCACGCGCATACGGTGAACTGCGTGCGCCTTCTGAAGGGATAAACAAGCGCTCTAAGGCAGTTTCAGAGCAGTCCACCCCACTTTCTATTGCTACTCGATAAGCAAGATCGGGTTGTACCGGAGTCAGCCATTCAACAACCGGGGTCGCATCACCTTTAATGCCTGCCAACAAGACTGCTGTCTCTTCCCAGCCTGTTGGCTCCCACCATTGATCCGATGGAAAGTATTTTTTTGCCGAGGCGACGTTAATATCTGCACCCATTCCAGTCGCCGCGAAATACTCCTGAAGCAACTGATGTGTAAAGCGCACGGTTGTTCCATATTCGAGAATACTAGCGCTTGCCGCAAAGTAGAGCAAGGTTTCTGGATCGATACCCGGCACAGCCTCACTAAAAACCAATCTGACCCAGTCCGCAGGAACGCTAGTGCCGGTACGTTGATCCTGCATCCGGTACGCCAACGCTGACAGTGCCTGTTTTTGAATGACTTCATTAATCCAGACGCGATCCGGTTTTTCGGCAACTTTGCCGCGTTCTTCAAACAGCATCGTCACGAAATGCCCGAACAGGTCACCTTTATTGCGCGGCGGCTCACCTTCAGTGAAATACACCTCGATCACGATTTGGAGCAAGAAGGGATTGGTCACCGTATCCAGCATGTCTGGCAAGTGCTGGCGTTCACGTAAGTTCTGGCGGAGTTCATCCAGAATCTTGCGCTCAGGCTCCCAACCATTGCCCAGAGTATCCTGTTCGTACCATAACGCTCGCCAATCGGCTTCATTATTATTCTGTTTATACCATATCCATGCTTCACGGGTGCGGTATCCAGCTAAACCCCAGAAAAGCGTATCCACATCTTCATCTTCCAGATAGTTGCTCATAAATAATCGGATGCGATCCAGATCCAGAGGGGCAACATCAATGCGCTGTAGTGGCAATTTCAGATTAACGTAATCTAGTTTGCGACAGGACACGATCATTGATACATCAGGGTTTTGCTCTATCCACTGGGTCACTTTTCCAAGATGTTCAGAGGGCATTTCGTTTAAGCCATCTAGCAAAAGAATTATCCGCAAGGGTAAATAGGGAGTTAATGACAATCCGCCAAAGAAAGATTCAGTAAATTGAGTAAAATCATCACCTGTGTAGGCACCCATCCGTACAAATACCGGCAGTGGGCCATCGTCGTTTTCAGTTGCATCTTCTGCCAGTTCGTATGCCAGACGTTCCAATGTGGTTGTTTTGCCAGCACCGGGATCACCAATAAGCGCCACTCTTTTATATTGGCGGATACCATCTCTAAGTTCGGCAAAATTCTCAACCGTAACGGTTTTTCCCTTTTCAGAATCAAGGCTATGGTCAATATCCTTATGAATATTATGGCGCATTTGCATATAACGGTGTGCTACCGCACTTTTGAGCTTGACTTTCCGCTCTTCAACCCGTGCAGTTGCGCTCATATCTGTGTAAAGGTTGCGCCAGTGGTCGTACTTTTGCCCGACCGACTGTAGGTAGGCAAATTCATTTTCCCGGCGCGTTTCTGCTGTGGTCGCTTCCGGTTGGGGATTTTTTAACCGTTGTACAAGAGCCACATAGCCGCTGTTCCAGTCTGTAAAGTCGATATAGGTGTGATTGATAATAGTGATAGGTCGATGGCCACCGGGAAACATCAATGGCAGAATTCTCTTCTTCTGCGTCAGAGCATAACCGATTTCTAAGCGAACAAAGCTGTCATCCCGTTTGATGTCGGGGGTAACAATAACGACTACCAGCCACGCATTATTGATCGCTGTCTCAATTTCAGCGGTGAAATCCTGAGTAGGATCAATGCGTTGGTCACGCCATGCGGTGAAACCATCTGCGAGTAAGGCTTGATACAGGCGTTGGCTACTGTCTTTGCCATCCTTACGCGCATAGGAGATGAATATATGAGGATCAGTTTTGCTATTAATCGTTTCTAAGCGTGCATCGTCGGCAAAAATTACCCTCAATAAGGAGAGCACTTCGTCAAAGCGTGCATCTATGCTTGTGAATCCACGCTGAACAGTCGTCTTCAAGTCCAGCAACGCTTCCAGCATTGTTTCCATATCCCGCGCCAGCAAAATCGGTCCATATTGTGGATGGGTCGCCAGCGCCTCACGGAATTCGAGCATGAATCGGTCGACAACTGGACGAACCACACCTAAATCTGCGTTGAATTGTTTCACATAATCGCTTGCTAGTGCGTCGATAGCGCTAGCATCGCGCTGAACAACATAGGCGTTCAGTTGACGGAGTGTTCTGTCTTGCAAGACGAACTCTGCGCTCATGAAATTAGGGAGTTGTACTTGTGTGTGGGCTTCTAGCTGGTCAAGTGCATCGCTTACTAACTTTTTAAAGGCATTGCCCTCGAGAGCTTTCTGCACCGGTTCGCGGATACGCGAGACTTCGGGACGGTTCCACACTGCCCCTGCAATGGATTGAATCACCTGTTCCTGAATTGAGCCGAGTACCATAGAAATGTATCCGTTGTATGAGTCTACGTGCTTAATCATACCGTATTTCAGTAAACTTGCCCCGCGAGAGTGCCAGAAAACATGCTCGTCTTGCAAGACGATGATTATCCACCACAAAGCGATTTGCGCGAGTTTAACCTCACATACTTACGTGGTATAATAAAGACCGTAGAAACGTTTCCTGAACCCCTTAGAAGCTCAAACTACGTCCCTCTGTTCTTAAACCTCAAATCCTCTGGAGTACCCCCGAAATGTCCAAGCAAATATCCCTCACCAAAGGCGCTAGCGCCGTCGTCGATGATTCCGATTATGACCGGCTCATCCAGATGGGAAGATGGTGCCTCAGTAGTAACGGCTATGCAGTTCACTACACCAAAATCAACGGTCAGCGCAAAACCCTCTTCATGCACCGCGTCGTCATGGATGCCTGTTACCCTCTACAGGTCGATCACATAGACCGCGACCGGCTCAACAATCAGCCCCACAATCTACGCTTCGCCACCCGCAGTCAGAACCAAGCCAACAAGAATGTCCAGAACAACAACACAAGCGCGTACAAGGGCGTTAATTGGAACAAGGGTAAATGGGAGGCACGCATACGTTTAAACGGCTTACGACTCAATCTGGGGCGATTTAGCGACCCTCTGCGTGCCGCACTGGTCTATGATGCCGCTTCCCGACTGCTCTACGACCAATTCGCAGGGTGCAACTTCCCGGATAGTGAGACTTCTGAGGAATTGCGACAATACGTCGAATCTCGTCTTGCAAGACCACGTTAGATTCCGCCCTCTTGTTTTGAATGTCCCGTGAACTAGCCATATTCAAGAGCAACCAGATGCTCGAAGCACCATCAGCATCCAAAGACAAGCGTTCGCGGCTCGGTGCGTATGCGATGTGGGTCGAAATGCAAGGCAAGGCTTGGTATCAACCAGACCTTGCCGAGTATCTCAAGCATCTGCTTGGCGAGCGCAACCTATCAGCGTCGAGCGCGAGCGCACATCTTAGTACGATTCGCACACGTTACCGCGAGTTGTTACGCAACCCGTTCATCAGAGATGGGTTGTTCGAGATGGTTCAGCCTCATAGCGATAGCCCCGCTGATGCTAAAGCCTTTGTTGACGAGATCGTCGAGAGAATGAGAATGGCGATTGATCCAGAATCCGTGAAGGTCGAAAAGACTGTCTTGCAAGACGAAGCCGATTCCGATCATGTTCGCCTCACCGAGAATCAGGCGAGATACATGCTTCATGCGCCGGGCATCGACACGCTCAAAGGCTTGCGCGACACGGCTATGATCGCGCTCATGCTCTGCACAGGCGCTCGTGAGGGCGAAGTCGCGGCGCTGACCACTGAAGACCTGTATCAGAGATATGACGGCAAGCTGGCTCTTCGCATCCGACACGGTAAAGGCGACAAACAGAGAATGATTCCCTACGGCGAATTGGAGTGGGTGCTCGCCATCGTCGGCATGTGGCTCGCCAGCGCAGGCATCGACGAAGGCCCCGTGTTTCGTGGGTTCTACAGAGGGTCAAAGTCCGTCCGCCCCACTGGTATCACCACACGCGGTATGCAGAAGATGATGCAAGACTACCCGCTGATGATCGACGGCGTGATGCGCGTCATCCAACTCCACAACTTGCGACGAACCTACGCTCGCAGACTCTATGACGCAGGCACAGACATCTTCGCCATCTCCCAGAACTTGGGACATTCGTCGATCAAGACGACTGAGCGATACGTCGGGGCTTTGGATGGAGAGAAACGCCAGCCGCCCGCGATTTATCAGCGGGGCGCGATATGATCGAAATTCCCGTCTTACAAGACGATCGCACGTCGCATCATCAGAGGGTTCTCTGCCGCAGTCCACCCGGCTAAACGTGATATAATGATTACAACCTTTCGTATGGTTTGTAACTGCCATCGTAGCATTAGTGGCCATCAGTCACAGAACAGCGTAGCCTCCGGGTTGCGCTGTTTTGTTTCTTGGCGCGAGTGTGCTTCTATATCATTCCGTGTATTCCCTCTGTGAAGCCGCAAGAGGCGTGCGATTCTCCAGATGTGCTTGGAACGAAGGGGCGTTCGGGAATAAATTGCGGAGTCCGTTGTTTTCACAGAGTCATTAGACACACGTATCGCATTTCCTCGCTCGAAACTTATAGGCTCTCCCGTGACGGAGTCTCGCAAAGTCCCGTTTTGTCCTACCGTAGCAATGGCATTTGCTCACTGGATTGCTACTCTCTTCCCTCTTATGCTTTAGGCTCTATCGTTGTTGGGTCTCTTCTTTCAGGCTTTCTAACAGCAGGTCGACCGCCGCGACTATCCAGCAGGCACTCGTCTTATAAGACGAACTCTCATCGCATCAGCGGGGATCCATCGACTTCAGCTTTGCATGTGCGTCAAGCGATCTGTCTACGGTCATCAGTATGATGAGAGGGTCGCTTTGTATCTGGGAGCGACCGTGCTTCTTATGCGTTAGTGTTATCCCTCTGTTAGAACCGGATCGTGTCGTGAGTTTTCATGTGGCAGGTCGGCTAGCCTGACCGTTCTATGCGATTCCCTATATTACGTGTTGATATATACCTCTGCCGAGCTATGCGCTCACTTGGCTCGTAGGATCTACGCCTTTTATGTCTAGCGACAGCAAAGCTCGACCGCCGAACTTCTAGGATCATCCGCCCGTCTTACAAGACGAAGTCGCCGGAGAGATGAAAAGCAAACGTGCCTCCGTGAGAATGGGGAGGCACGCGGCACTTGTTCGTTTCTTTTACAGTGGGGACACAGAGCTGAGAAAAGTACGATTACCTCAGGTTGAATTTATCCTCCATAGAGATGTGCGCTCCGTCTTACAAGACGAAACACTGTGGTCAAGGCTCATCGTTTCTGGCTTTAAGCCCTCAGCTTCGAGGGCTACCAGTTCATCCAGCGCGAGCGTGTCGGATGGCGTTGCTGTTCCTAGTCGTCGTCCCATGTGCCTCCTATGAGGTCGCTCGGATCAAAGCTCTCGCCTTGCTGTACACCTTCGCCCGCGTCGTAGGCATTTGCGCCTTCGTTGTGCAGGAAGCTGAAGAAGCCGACGCCCGGCGCATTGAGTTTGCGGAGCATGTTCACAAGCTGACGGTGTTTATTCTTGAACTGAGTTGCGCTGTTATGCGCTTGGTCAAGATAGTAGTCCACCTTCAACGCCACCCATTTCCGATAGGCAGAGTTTTCGTCGTATTGATCTGCTGGAGACTCGTGTATTTCCGTCGAGCCGTTTTCCAATCCAAGCGTAATGCCCTCTTCCAGCTTGGAGGCGAGTTTCTTCGGTAGAGCATGACCGCCACGCGCTTCGATAAAAGTCACGATTCCTCGTGCTTCTACAGAGGGAATCCCGCTGTCTTCTGGCGTGGGTTTACCTTGTGGTAATCCATGCGGTCTATTACGCGCTTGGCGCGAAGAAGCAGTTCCCGTTTTTTGGGAACTATCTGTTTCTTTATGCTTCGCATTGTTAATACTGGTAATGGCCTGTCCGTCATGGACAGGTGCAGGACTGTCCGTCATGGACGCATCCATCTGTCCGTCATGGGCAGACGTGTGTCCATCATGGACAGATGGAGGATTTGTTCTAATCGCCTGAAATGACTCAAGAAATTGCTGATAATTCGGGTCTGC
This sequence comes from Aggregatilineales bacterium, assembly GCA_040219275.1. GTDB lineage: Bacteria > Chloroflexota > Anaerolineae > Aggregatilineales > Phototrophicaceae > JAVJSU01. Next base: position 15,506 of record JAVJSU010000024.1, read on the forward strand.
GGGGCGACTTCCGTACTGCGGGCAATCGCTCTCGTACCAGTGGGACATGGCGGCTTCATAGATGTCAAAGTCGATGGTATACCACTTCGTATTGTCGATCTTCAGCTTGTTGTAGTCGCTACTCGACGCAACGATGCCCAAGTCCTCAAAGCTACCGAATATCGTTCGGATAGTTCTTGGCGCGATAATGCCGCCAACATCATTCGACCACTGTTCATAGGTGTTGTAAGCCCACCAGCGATCATCTTTGAAGTGGCGACGAGTGCCTTCCTCAAAGCGTTCTTCTATCTCTTGATTCCGTCTAAGCCAGTGAGCCAATCGGCGCAAGATAATGCTAGCACTGAGCCCGAACGCTCTGGCTAATGGCTTGCTGACAATGAGGATGTCGTCGTCGTATAGATGATTTTTAATGTCTGGCATTGTGGCTCGTCTCCTGTTCATTCATTTGCGCCCTGCCCATGACAAGGCGCTCTGTGGCTTAAGTAAGAATTGATCGTCCAGTGGGGCATTCCTATGATCGGTGACTAATATCAGATTTAACGATGGTGAAACGCCGAGGCAATGTGCATCCAAAGATTACTGGTGCAAAAGTCGGCAAAAGTGCGGTTCATGTTGTGCTCCTGAAACATTTGATGGACATGCAAAGAGGTGTCTTCCATTGTTCCAGACTCTTCCCTATGGTAAAATATAGGGAGTTCTATAAGCCTAGTGAAGCAATGACTGAGGGACAAATTTACGCCTGTGTGCCAACGCAGGCGTATTTGTTTCTCTAAGCTTGGTAAAAATCAAAAGGGAATTATTAGCATATTTCAGATGGCTATTCAGTGCGGCAAACTTTGGCAGAGATGTTCGTCTTGCAAGACGGTTGATTACCTATCTTCTAATTTACGGACACTTGACGTGAAAATCGCTTACGATGGGTATCATTGACGAACTTTCGCTTTCGACCGATCCCTTGCCACGTAACGGTATCACCACAGCCACATTCGCAGAAATATTGTTGAGGCTCAGGTGTCCAATCGGTATCGATCCAGTGAGGATTCTCATTAATCAATCCTCGCGTACTAAAAAAGGGGAAGCTCCGTTCGAGCTAACATTTTGCTTGGCTTCGACTTTCGCTACCTTGGAGAGGATATATTGAATAGCAACTGAGCTTGTGTCTACGGGTTGCGTGTTGATGGTAGTTTTCTTCTCCATCTGTTCAATGATTTCAACACAACGCACAGCGATATAGCGAGCTAGCCCTTGTACAGACATGACGGCTACAGCCGCAAATAGAAGCCCACCGATCCAAGTTGTAATCAGCATGAGGTCGCTATTCAGTAGGATGTTTGCGAGAGCTTGATACCATGGACCAGTCAATTCGGCGATGACATCCTTCATTGAACCAGCGAGAGCAAGCGCGAGTATTGTGAATGTCACAAGCCGAAGTAACTGCCGGTAGCGATTGGCTGGAGAAAGTATCTGCGGAGTCCAATTCTCGGTCGCGCCAATGAAATACATAAATTTATTGAACCAGATACGCAGACTAAAACGACTTCCGCTGTCAGGGACGTAACCGTTTGTGACTTCAACATACTCGATGGTGAATTCCAAAACCAAGTTAAGGAGCACAATCGCCCACGCGCCAAAGGATGCAAGGCTTCTGTTACCCTCGAACAGCATCAGACCGTGAACGACCCGCTGTTGCTCAACGATAAGCAAAAGGATCAGCGCCAGCGGGATGCCAAATGCTAGGATCACCGCCCGTATTAAGGTGAAAAGAACTTCACTGGCGCGTTCAATGGCTTCCAGAAGGACGAGGTAATTTGAGACGAATCGGTCTGTAAAACCGCCAGCAGTATTCAGATCATTCTTGCGGCTTGCGCGTAACGCATGTTCACGCCGCTCGATTTCCTCCCAATCACGAGCGGTCAGGGCGATACCCTTTGAAGCGGCATGACGTTCAGCATCTTCACGAGTTTGAATATGATTGAATCCGTGTTCGTCCATCATGATTACCTCTCACACCTATCTAGGCTGACTTCTCGTTGGGATTATCTTGGAATTCGCTATCGTCGGGGGCGATGTTGTGTTTACGGATCGTTATTTCAATCATTTCTTGCCATACACCCTTATTCGGAAACATGGACTGAAGTTGTTCTTCGGTCAAACGAGTTTCTGGGTCTGGTGAAATAGCAATGAAACTTTCCTTCAAATCGGGGTGAAGATTTGGATGTTGTATGCTCATTTGACCCACTCACCTTTGTCATCATGATCTTCTAGGATTAGAAAATCTGGCTTTAGAGATTGATGTATTGTTTTTCGTCTTATAAGACGCTATAATTAGTGGTCATAAACGACCACTTACTTTGCAAAAAAATAGTCAAGGCTTGCAGATCAATTTTGAAGCAAATTGTACCAGTGTAATTTAATAATAGCAACACTCAATTCAAAAGAAATGGAGAATCTTGTAATGAGAGGCGATCGGTTACGCAAAATTCGGGAGAGTCGTGAAATATCCCAGAGAGATTTAGCAAATCGCTGTGGGATGGGGGAAAAGCAAATTTGGCGGTATGAAAACGGTGAAAGCGAACCGGGGGCAGAGCATCTGATAAAATTGTGCACACATCTCTTTGTTAGTGCTGATTATCTTCTTGGACTCTCACAAGAGCCGGGAGAATATTTTCAGGGGCGAAACCTAAACAACACGCAGATGGATCTTATATCCCTTATCGATAAGCATACGCTAGCATCCGCAATTAGTGCATTAGCTGTACTTCACGATTATATGGTAGATTTAGAGCAAGAAATAATAGGTCCAATGCGAGATGAATAATCATGGGATGTAGACGACTAGGCATTGAAGAGGTCTAAGGACAATGGCAAAACGCGCAATAATCTGGCTTGCTGTATCAACAGAGGCTCAGGCAAATGATGAGAAGAATTCACTCCCTACTCAAGAAAAAGAAGCAAAGGAAATTGTAAATCGTGAGGGATGGGAGATAACGGATATTCTCAGGGTGCCGGGTCATTCGCGTAGCTATATCGACATCCATCTCTGTGCTGAAGAAATGAGAAAAAAGGGTATTGATGCTTTTGATAAACTTCTCCGCCATTGGGATGCGGCTGACTTTGATGTACTTGTGGTTCGCGATGCATCGCGTTTTGCTCGGACACAATCACTTCACTCATACGTAGTTGAACGTACCATCGATGTTGGCGCGGAGATTTATTCTATAGCCGATGGAATAATCGGTCGTGACAATCATCGTATGTTTATTTCTATGGGTGGATACTCAGCCGCATCGGAAATTGATAACCTAAAAAAGCGAAGGCAATTTGGTTTTCAAGCGCGAGTCAAAAGGGGACTACCTGCTAATCATAGTGTCCCATCTTCTCACAAGATTATCCGAGATATGACGACCGGAAAGGCTCTTCATGTAGAGCTTGATCTCACCAAATCACAAATGTGGCGCGACCTAGCAACGCTCATTCTGCAAGGCGTTGCCTGGCGAAGAATTGAGTCTGAAATGTATGAGCAATTTGGTTATACAAATGAACTCAGCGAAGCATTCAATTATCCACATTTTTATCGCTTAGTTTACACGCCCGCATTTTGGGGACACACCGCAATGCGGTTCAAACTATCAACTAAGGGTGCATGGATTTATCAAGAAGGTGAGCCAGTTCCAGAGGGAGTGGAAATCTATTACAACATGATTCCTTCGGTATGGACAGGCGAGCTAGCAGAAAAAATCAAAGCCGAATTAAGAAGGCGTGAGACAGTTATCAAGGGAAAGGCTAAACCAGAACAGACCAAGCCTTTTACGGGTATCTTTATCTGTGGGGAATGTAGTTACAATCTCAGTTATTCCAGTAAAGACTCATGGCAGGCATGGAGGTGTATGTCACGCTATGAAAAATCCTCTACAAGACCTGATTGTTCACAATCCACTAGCTTGCCACATGAAAGAGCACGCACCTACATTGACAGCCGGCTTAAACAAATGGTGGAATTTCAAGACCCAACAGCATTCTTCCCAGCGCCAACGGGTGAAAGTCACACGAATGAAAAATTTACCAGTGACTTGAAGAAAGAAATAACGCAGTTGGAAAATCAAATCAGAAGCGTGATTCGCGATAAAGCGGGAGCTGATGACGATATTATCCGCGGATTATACGATGAAGAAATTAAAGCTGGAAGCAAGAGGCTGAGTAACCTAAAAAAACGTCTTAAGGATACTCAATTTGAAATTGCACGACACAAGCCCGATGTTCAGAGAAGAGCATACGAAGAAATTGCAGAACTATCAGTCGAAGAATTTTGGGGACAGGAAGATCGAAAAATCAACCAGTTGCTACATCGTTTAATGGGAAATAAACGCTTTGTTGTGCTTGAAGGCTATGTTGTAGGCATCGCTGACGCACCAAAACATAAGCGAAGATTTAATGGCTAGAGTGTTTCCGCTTTGGTGAACCCCCTATCGAGGGCGCTGATCCGACGGTCTACTTTGTGCCGGAGAGCACCGCCGAGACACATCTGGCGCTGGATAGTGGCAATCCCATTCCCGATAGCAAAATTGGATCAGGCAAGATTCAGTTAAGCGCGAAGAAATTGGCATTGCGCGTCGGGTTTAGCGCGGAGTTGGTGGAAGATGCCATCGTCCCCGTGTTGAACATCTACCGTGAGCAAGCGGTACGGGCGATTGCCGATAGCATCGACTACGTTTTGCTGAACGGCGATACGGAATCCGGCGGGACGGGCAACATCAACACCGATGCCGCCGCGCCCAACGCCACAGATCGCTTCATGGCGTTCGATGGCTTGCGTAAGTTGCCGTTGGTGACCAATAGCGCGAATTCCGTGAGCATGGGGGCGGCTCCGACATTGGCGAAATTACGCGAGGTGCGCTTCAAAATGGCGGCGAAATATGCCGCACGTCCGAGCGATCTGGCGTGGATTGTGGATGGGAATACGTATGCGGCTCTGCTCGGCTTGACCGAATTCCTGACGATGGACAAAGCGGGCGCATTGGCTACCGCCCAAACCGGACAGATCGGTTTTATCGACGGGATTCCGGTGTTCGTCAGCGCGGAGATGCCGCTCACCGAAGCAGACGGCAAAGTGAATCTGAGCGGGACGAACAACAAAGGCACGGCGCTGTGTGTGTATCGTCCGGGCTGGTTCGTGGGCTATCGTCGTCGCATCGCCGTGAATGTGGATTATCTGCCGTATTACGACAGTTATCAACTCACCGCGACGGTGCGGTTGGCATTCCAGAACTTCGATACCGGTGTCGCCAGCGCGTTGTATAACGTAACGGTGTAGGTATACGTTAGGGATAAGGTAAATCCTTATCCCTAATTTTTTACATAAATCATGTTAAATTAGACTATAATTGTGTTATAGTTCATTTACTAAATTTTCTGATTAGTTTTACACCTTTATCAAAACTGGTAAAAGGTAATTATGGCTGAAACAAATCCCAAGGGTGAAAAACCATTGTTAAGTTGGTCTGTTGAAACACTTAGAATAACAACTTTTATGAGGACAACAGTAGAAATTCCTCCTAAAGAGTTGTGGAAAATGATTACGGGTGATGAACCCGAACAAGTAATTGAGCAACCTCGTACAGGTGAAACTCGATTAGAAGGGTCATTCGAAAATGGACGGTTGTTATTAATTACTACTCCTGAGGTTGTTGAATGGAGATTGGTACCTGTTGTCCAAGATGATTCTGTCGAAAATGAAATCCCTACAATAGGGGGTTTTTTGGAAAACCTCACAGCTTTTCAAGATTTAGGGAGAAAGTGGTTAAGTTCCAATTATTATTCAGAGGCATCAAGACTTGCATTTGGCTTGGTGTTATTGAATCCAGTCGATTCATTGTCAGATGGCTATAGCTTAATGAGTAACTATCTTCATGATGTTAAAATTAACACGAACAATATATCCGATTTCTTTTATCAAATTAATCGGCAACGAGTATCCAAAGTCAATAATATACAACTCAATCGTTTGTCAAAGTGGACTGTAGTTGCGCTTAGAAATCTAAATTTCATACTAACAAATCTAACAAATCCAAATATTGTGAGAGAAGATGTGGTTGGTCATGCTTTTCGTCTCGAATTGGATATAAATACAGTACCGGATAAAAATGTTTTACTTAATCACTCTAATCTAAATAGCATCTTTGATGAGCTTGTTGATTTGGCAAAAGAGATTGCCGAAAAAGGTGATATTTCATGAGTTCCGATATTCTTGATTACCCTATGAGTTCTACAGATATTTATCGTTCAAAAGCAAAAAAGATTATTCCCTTTGATGCGAGTACATTAGAGAGTACAAAAACGCATTCTCACAGTATAGATGTCCTATTATCATCTACTGCTGAAGTGACATTGAGTGATATTGCCTCACGGTTGCAACAGATAATTGAGAAGCATGGTTTACGTACTCTATATGACTCTTCTAGTGATGTTGCATCATTAATTTTGCCTAATCAAGCATCCAATCAAGGTTTACATTCCGAGGTCTTAAATCTGTTTCGGAGTGCAGTTGGTACAAGGTTTGAGGATGGAATGGACTCAGCGTTCTCTTTACGCCTTCAAGCCATGATAATGACATATGGAAATGAAACGGTAAAAATCATTGATAATGTCATTTTCAATGAACAAGTGGACGCTGATGTTGTTTCAGAAAGTTTAAGATGGATTGGCAAAGTCGAAGGTCATCAAACACACCGCCTTCGTCGGCTCTTACTAGAAACATCTCTTCATCATCCGTCACCTATGGCAAGAGATGGCGCTATTCTTGGACTTTCCTTTATGGATGATCCTGAATCTATAACAGCTTTAGAATATGCAATCAAAAACGAAAAACTCAATTCTTTAAAGGCAGATATGCAACAAGTATTGGAGCAACTCTACGAAACACGGGAGATGCTTAGTTAGTGTCTTGGATGCTTAGAGCCGTTCGGAATAATCGCTGGAACAAAGAAAAATTGTCGTATGGTTGGTTAGATAACGTAACTGCGCCAGCTGAACCCCTTGCAGATATAGCTGACAGTAGTCTATCTCTCTATGCTGTTCATGATGATTTCTCAAATGTTCGCCGCATTATCGCGGCTCTTGCAGCCACTCGCCATAATTTGAGTAATTTTGATTATGTTCTTTTTCCAATGGATATATTAAAAGATAATCTATTTGCTTTTTCTGATTCAACGGGAATGACTTCGGATAGCATCGTCAATTCTTGGCACTATGACGTTAAGTCTTCGGCGTTAGATGCTTCAAGATTGCTACAACTTATGTGGCAACATATGATTCTTAAAACCGAACTCGAAAAAAGTGTATTAAATATGATTGTTGAAAGTGTTAAAAATAATTATTTAGAATGCTCTCAAATAAGAATTAAAAGTTCCGAAAAGAAGTTGTGGGAAGCTCTTGATTCTTATTGCCCTTAATCTCTCTTCAAACTCCGAAATACCTAAAGAAAACGGTGGTTGCTTGATGATTGAGCAACCACCGTTTTTATTTGGGGCGTTAGAGGGTTGCCATTTCCAGATTATTGAACTTGCGGCGGTAATATTCGCCGTATTGGACTTTACGCTGAAGGGCTTCTAGCACGGCATGGGTAAAGTTGACCTTCTCGAAGCGTTGGGCGCTCCCTAGCCCGCCGGGACTAAATACGTTGATCTCCATGAGTTTGTCGCCGACGATGTCTAAGCCGACAAGGAACATGCCATCCGCGACCAGCTTGGGACGGACGATTTCCGCGATGCGTAAGTCCCTATCCGTGATTTCTGCCTGAGCGATTGAGCCACCCGCGCTGACGTTGCTCCGCATATCGTCGCCTGTGCGATTGCGGCGAAAGGCGGCGTATTTGTTTTTATAGCGCAGGGGTTGACCATTCATCAGGAAGAGGCGCGTATCTCCGGCTACTGCATCGGGCAGATATTCCTGCACGATCACGAAGCCATCACGGGTGAGCGTCTCGACGATCTGATTGAGGTTCGACAGGTCGTCTTTTTTCACGAGAAATACACCCTGCCCGCCTGATCCCTGTAACGGTTTGAGCACGACGTTGCCACCATGATCTTTAGCAAAGGCACGCACTTCGTCACGGTCACGGGTGATGAGTGTGGCGGGGCGCACTTCTTCAGGGAAGGCTTGAAAGTACATTTTATTGGTCGCTTTTGCCAGTCCGTTGGGATCGTTAAGGATGATAACCCCGTTGTTCATCGCCATGCGCCCGAAGATAATTCCGGCAGACATTGCCCACGGGCGTTTGGTGGTGTCTTCTGAGGGATCGTTACGCAACATCAGGATGTCTAGATCATCGACGGTGATGCGTTCCTGTTTGGCTTTCGCGCCTTGCAATTCAGTCAGATAAATTTCTTCTGATTTATAATTTTTACGGCTGACGGAGCGGGCTTTGGCGCGAACGGTATCATTCGGGTCATATTCTAAATCGCCGACACCCATCACCCACACTTCATGTCCTTGATTAATTGCCGCCATGCCGAGGCGAGTTGTGGTATAACCTTTGCCTTCGGTTTTTACATCATTGACTACAAAACCGATTTTCATTTGTTTTTCCTCTCTATCAAATCAATAACGGAAATCCCGCGACTTAAACGCTCCAACCGCAACACTGTGGCGGGTGCGTTGAGGAAGTGCGGGAGTATTCTGGGTGGTTGAAGCACCTTACGCCTCTGCAACTCTTGCATAATGGGAATGTCATCAATGGCGATCTTGCCGATAAAGAAGAGGTCTGCGAGGGGCTTTTTCTGCAAATACTGCAAAAGCTGAACCAGTCCGCGCAAATAGACCGCATCTTTAGTCAGACCGCCCGCCCGATAGATTCGCATGACGATGTTAAAGGCGATGCGTTGCTTAAAACGATAGGTGTTCGTTAGCAAATTAAAGGTATCAATAAAGGTCGCGCCGTCAATTAGGCTGTGGGCGGCGACGACCCGTGCCGCCAATAAACGCAGACGGGGTTTGCTTAATCCGCCGACCAGATATTCTGCGAGTACGGCAAGCCCTTCCTGAAGTTCTTCGTAGCCTGCCAGACCGGAAAATAATAACTTGAAGGGTTGTGCCTGCCCATTGAAATAGGTCACGATGTGCGTGCCGATCTCATGACTGATCAGAGCTTCCACCCGACTCGCGGAGATGTTGGATTTATCGCCGACCAGCAAATTGCCGTGCGAGACGACGAGTCCGGTGACGTTATTTTGTACGTAAACCTGCGCGCTAAAATCGGGGAACTCTGCCCGATAACGCTCAATTTGATTTCGGGCAACCTGTGCGAATTCCTGCGCGTTCAGGCTTTTGCTACCGCCCCCATCACGGCTGTGCGGGGAAATTTTTTCCAGCAATTGGCGTGCTGTGTTGACGATTTTGTCGTTCAGGTCGCCGTAAAGCTCCATACTGCCATACAGAAATTTGTCGCTGTTCATGTTGCCGAGCATCGAAATTTGCGTATCGAGTTCTTTACGCTTCTCGCGGAATAAATGTTGCAGGGTCGGGTCTTCGACATTTTCAATATGGATATTCCACAATTGCCGTTTCAGGAGCGCGGGATCAACGGTGCGCGGACGATAGCGAAAAATCGGCATTTGCTGGAAGCGTTGACGCTTGAACTTTGTCCATGCGCTATGGGCATTGATGGGTGTGGCTTGAAGCAGAAAATCAAAGCTCGTGCTGATGTCTGAAAGTTGTTTATCAATCGTCCAGACGGCTTTGACCATCGCATGGCGACCGAGCATTTGATAATGCGGCGGGCGATATTTGGTTTGCGTCCGCACAAAGGTAAAAAACGCCTTTTGGAGCGCATTCGTAAATTCACGGATCATCGCTTGATGGATGAGTGGCAGATTCTCGCCCGTATCCAACTTACGAAAGATCGGTCTGATGACGATGCCGATGGTGACACAGCCCAGCGCGTTGGCGACGGCTTCGGGAATTAAGGCGGGCATACGCGGCGGAGTCAACTTGTTACTGTGTATGACGTTAACGTCAGCCCGTGCTTGCCTGATCTCAAGCCGCGCTAATTCTTTTTCCAGCACTTCGACGGTTTCGGTGATGCCGGACTGTTTGGGAACGATGATATTAAAGGCGGGTCGGCGCAAGGTGGGTTCAGTGAGTATAACAAGGTTATCAACATTGTCGTCTGGTAGATCGTCGTTAAGACCGCTCCAAATTTCGACGATCAAAAAGCCGCCGAATGCACCTGACATTGTTTTTGCCGTCCCTTCGATCAACTGTGAGATGCCGGACGCGAGTGTTTTTTGTCCGGAGGCGGTCACATACGCTGGTTGACTGGTGATCAGCCGTTCCGTGCCTGCATCTTCTCGGCTCACGGGTTGGCGATAGACACACAGAAAGGGCAATTGACGGTCGATATGAATACGTCCCCATCCGGGTAGGTTACGTCGAACACGCTTGTTTTCGCCTAAACGGGCGATAATTTGTGTGATGGATTGCTCTGAAAGCGCGTTCGTTGTTGCCATAGGGTTAGATCGTCTTCAATGTCTCTAAAGTGCCGGATGTGGTGAATTGCAATGCCTGACGGATGGCTTCAAGCTGGGTTTGATCGGGTTCGCCCGTCCATTCATCCATGAAGAACTTTTTGAACTCGATAGACAGCACACAGCCGGATTCCGGAAAGTTTTCGTGCGTCCAACTGGCGAAGCGTCCGCCTACAAATTTGACATTTTCGCGCACGTCAAGTTGCCGTCCGAGATAGTCGATAGAAGCGATATCGCTCATGAAGCGTTGGACAATCGCGCCCCAACGGGTCTGATCCAACGTGCCTGTGCCGACGTTGACTTCCGGATTACCGGCGATGTCGGCGGGTTCGCCCTTCGGTCCGGCGCGACGATGGTTATAGGTGTGCAGGTCATAGACGACAAAACGCCCGAAGCGTTGCTCTAGTTCGGTGAAGAGGCGGTGCATTTCCGCGTAGAATGCGTCGTACCTCGCCCGCGATTGCTCGATGATGGCGGGGGATGGCGTTTCTTTCCAGACGTGCAAGCCCCACGCATCCTCCGGTTTGATATAGACGGCTTTCTCACGAGGGCGATTGAGATCGACCTCGAAACGGGAATACGTGCCGGCAACGCGGGTATCGCTCACGGCTGTCCAGAGCGCGGTAAAGGGGTCTTCTTCCCGCAGGCGTTCCGCGTCTGTCAGCGCCATAATTTGCGCGACATCCGGACGGAGCAAATGCCCATCATGAATAGCAGTAGCGACTAAAGGACTGTCCCCGCGGGTCAGAGTCCAGATATTTTCCATAATTCAACCCTTTCCTGAGTATGGTTGTATAGCGTAACTAAAAACGCGCACGGAAATATGAACGTGTCGTTCCCACAGTTGATGCGTAAATTCCGGCAGAAAATGTGTAGATTTTGTTTGCAGGTGAAGATTCTATTCATGCGATGAAGTCAATCTATTATACCCGAACGCGGGTGCAATTACGATGGAATGTCTCACTTTACGGTCATCAAACGCAATAATCCTGATAACTTCCGAAATAATTCATAGGGAAATGATGCTAATATGCGAGTCAGATAAGCAGGAGTGGTGTATAATAACGCCATAATGACGTAATAAATTGGGGCAACAAGCACATGACTGACATCATAGGGCAACATTTGGGTCAGTACGAAATTTTGGCGCAAATCGCAAAAGGTGGCATGGCAACCGTGTTTCTGGCGCGTCAGAAGTCGATTGGACGCGAAGTGGCGGTGAAGATTTTGCCGCGAAACTTCACCCATGATGAAACCTTCATCGAGCGTTTTAACCGTGAAGTCGAGATCATCGCCCAATTACAACATCCGCATATTTTGCCAGTGCATGATTTCGGTCAGTTTGATGACATGCCCTATATCGTCATGGCGTATATGCGCGGTGGCACGCTGGAAGATCGCATGAAATCCGGTGCGATGAACGTTAACGAGATTAAACGCATCGCGAAGCAAGTCGGACAGGCGCTTGATTTTGCCCACAGTAAAAATATTATCCATCGTGATTTTAAACCGGCGAACGTCCTGCTGGATGAACAGGGTAACACTTATCTGGCGGATTTTGGGCTTGCCAAGCTGACCGAGGTGGCGAGTAATATCACCGGCATGTCTATTCTGGGAACGCCCACGTATATGTCACCGGAGCAAACCGAACCGGGAGAACTTACATCCGCAGTCGATATTTACGGCTTCGGTGTGGCGATCTATCAAATGCTGACGGGTAAACTCCCCTTTGATGCCCCGACAGCGAGCGGTATTTTGATGGCGCATTTATTGAACGCGGTGCCGAATGTGCATGATCTGCGTCCTGATATGCCGGACGCGGTGCAATTTGTGATCGAAAAAGGTCTGGCGAAACGACCAGAAGACCGTTATAAGACGGCGGGCGAGATGGTCGCGGATCTGGAAGAGGCGCTCGATGGGCGCAAGCCACCGATGACCGAAACCGGCGAACTGGAAACCCTGACAGCACTCCTGATGACCAACATGCTGGGGCGGGTGATTTTCGTCGATAATCAATGTCTGCGTATCCTCAAACGGCATCATAATGAAGCGCGACATATCATCGGCAAACCCATCCATGAAGTGCTGGGTATTCCACAGTCGATTGCCAATCAGATTTTGGCGGATATTAGCACACACGGTCAGATCAACGAAATGGTGATGGAAGTCAGTGATGCAAAAGGCAGATCACGGCAGGTGGTGTGTAGCGCGGTGGGTACACGCGATGACGATGGTAAGTTTGTCGGCGCGGATATTACGCTTGAACTGATTCAAGAAGCCTCGCTCAATCCGGCTGATGATAGCTTCCACACGGTAGAACATACGCTGGATTCCCGCGAAGAAGATTTCCTGCAAGCCTACTTTAAAGTTCAGATCGGCGCGTTGTATGAGCTGGTCAAAAATTGGGCAGGCAAGAAAGTCGCACGCAATCTGGAAGACCTGATTAATGAAACGGGTCAGCGTAATGTGTGGCCCGTCACCATGCAAGATGGCTATATCACGGTGCAACTCAAGCGTTCCGATACGGATATTTATCGGGCGTTGCTGGCGCGTGGCATGTCCTATGCGGCGAGTATCATCGGCGAAGGTCAGGTGATTAAAGAACTTAAACGGGTCAATAAAAATACCGATCCGACGATTCTGCGGTATGTGCAGACGCTCGGATTAGATGAATACTTTGAAGACGTTCTACGCAAATAAAAGGGGAAATTATTATGGCAGTTGGGGATATTAATATCATTCTGGATTTCGTGCTGATTGGGGCATCGTTATGGATGGTGTACACAGTGCGGGATGTTGGCGGTATCGTCGGCAGGACGCTGAATTTCATCGTCATTGGCACGGTGATCCTCGGTGTGGCGCATTTGCTGGCGACCTTTACCGGACGCATGGATGACACCTTCATCCGTAAATGGGACGGCACCATTCACCGTTCAGTGGTTTTAGCTGGCTTTCTGTTCCTCGTTTATGGCTTCCGTCAATTACGGTCGATGCGATAGCGGGAGTTATCAGTTCACAGTAAACAGTAATCAGTAAATACAGTTGCAGATTCAAAACACAATTTAACAATACATCTCAGGGACACGGTGCAAATCGTGTCTTTTTTGTTACGCACCTATAGAAAGAAAAACTAATTTTGATTATCACGACTCCTGTGGCAAGCAGGTGGCTCATATCGGGGGGAAGGGTGTGATATGAAGCAGTCGTTACGTGGGGATAATCAGTCGAGAGCGGGATTATTTGCCGGGTTTGGCGCTGTAATCCAGTTCGAGACGATCAAGGATGACGTGGAAATGTTGCAGGTCGAGCAGGGCTTCATGTAGGCGAGTGGTGGAACGCACTTGCTGGTTGTTCATCCCCGCTTCGAGGCTATCCGTCAGTCCGTTCATGGCGCTTAGCAGATCATCACGCATACTTTCGATTTTATCCGAGCAGGTGATGCTCTTGATTTTGGCGATCCGGCGGTGCATTTTATCCAGTAAAACTTGTTTCTTCTCAATGCCGTCTACACGGTTGAACTGTGAGCTGATCTCAAAGAAGCGTGCACAATGGGGCGCGACACTCTCCCACCAGACACGGGCAAATTCGTAAATTTCCTGTTTGTATTGATCTGCGCGGTTGATATTCTGCGGTATCATCGAAACCATGTAATACTCCACTTCACAATAACATTAACTACTCCTATTGTAAGGGCGGATGCCATTTGCGATATAGTACTAAAAGTCCAGTAAGTGGCTTTTTTACATTCTTCCGAAATGTTTCGTTTTGTTATGTCTCACGTTAAAAATACAGTCGGATCACTTCCAGCGAAAAGTAAATGCCTCATGCTTATGGTATACTTGCCCTAACATCAACCGTTAACATCCGAGGTATGGCATGGTTATTCAATTACCTGATGATGTAGCCAAATTACTACACCGATTGGCTCAGGAACGTAATCTATCGCCGGAACAATTTTTGCGCGATGTGTTAGCTCAGCAGATGAGCGACAATCCACTTCTCCGCTCGTCGCAATCCGTTGATGAGATTGAACCCGCGATACCTACATCCGATTTGAGCGAACATTTTAACGCGTATTTACGAGAGAGTTGGGGCGAAGCATCATCGGGAAAATCGGATGAATGACTACCTTGTGGATAGTAGTTTCATTATTGCTTTGTACAATCCGCGAGACAAAAACCGCAAACGTGCTCAGGAATTTATCGCCGAAACTTCATCCATATTGCGTTTACCGGAAGTCGCATTAGCTGAAATCAGTCATATGCTACGCCGATTTGTAAGTCAGAGAGCAGTGTTAGCTTTTATGGATGGTCTTCAAGGTCTCACACTGCAATCCGTGAATTCAGATGATCTTCGTCGTGCTAAAATGATTATGCAAACCTATCATGAGAGCGACTTCGATTTGGTAGATTGTTGCATTATGGCGCTAGCAGAACGTCTCCAAATTTCAGAAATCCTTACTTTTGACCGTCGAGACTTTGGAATCTACCGCCCAAATCACACAAACCATCTCCACTTATTACCTTAATTTACCTCTTATCAGTAGTGACATCAAAATACAGCACTCACACATACAACCGCACGACTTCCAGCGAAAAGTAAATGCCCAGACTGAACGCGACGAGTGTGGCGATTAGCCAGAAAAGCCCGCCGAGAAAAAAGCGCCCACCCTCGCTAATCAGACGGCGACTCTCCACATTCTGGCGATAATCTGGCTTGATGACTTCTGCGCGAACGGTATTCCAGCCGAGCATCAAAAAGAGGCGGGCGCGTAGAAAAGCGGTGCGCGAGAAAACGAGAAAAATCCCCGCGAAAACGGCGTTCAAGGCAAGAATAAGCATAAAGAGGCAGGACTCCGCAGATTTTCATGATGAATATGGACGTTTGTTGTTATACTCGGACGATTATAGCGTGAGAAGTTAAGGGTAGGCTTAGGCGTATGAAGCAGGCAATCATCGTGGGTGAACGGTTAATCTGGACGCTCTCCGGGCTGATTTGCCTGTGGGCGGCATGGGATACGCATAGGCGCGGGGGTGATGTGTTGTGGATTTTTGGGCTGGCGATTGTGGGCATGGGCTTCCTCGCGTATACCGTTTATCACATCCAGCGCAGTCGGCGGGATAGCGGGTGAAGGATGTTAGACTGTAGATCAGTGTGACTTTTCTTCAATTTCGAGGCGGTTAGCATCGACATCAGATCAAGGGCGCGTTGCTCAAGCGTTTCAGGCAATCGGTACGCTAAAATTGCCTCGTTGGATGGATGTGAAGCTAAAAAATCAGTAATAACATCAAATACAGTTAGATTTGGGACGGTTGCCATCGTTACTTCCTCACTCAGTTTGCCCTGATTCTAGCATGAATTGCTATTATCAGGAAAAATTTGGGTGAAGAATAAACGAAACAGACAGACGGGATTTTAACCCATCTGCCTGTCATTGAGTTTACGGGTTACGCTTCGATGCGGATGTTCTGGCGTTCTGCGGCGAGGGTGACGATGGTATTCAGCAGGTGTTCATACGTCCAGCCGTGCACCTTCGCCTGCAAGCACAGATCGCTATAGATGGGATTCAAGCCGGGGAGCGGGTTCACCTCTAAAATCCACGGTTGCCCATCATCATCCAGCCGAAAATCCACACGGGCGACATCCTTGCAATCGGTTACGCGGAAGACGGCGGCGGTCAACAGACGAAGTTGTTCCGCGATGTCTTCCTGTAAGGGCGCGGGGATGGTGAAGTGAAAATCATCCACCAGATCGGTCTTGATGCGATTGGTGTATAAACCGGCTTCGCTCTCGTCGTAGGTCTGCACATCAATTTCCATGATCGGGAAAAAAGTCAGGCTTTCCGGCAGAACGTTGGGCGCGGTGCGTTCATTGATGCGACGGGCGGCACTCGGCGCAAGGTTGCCGATCACGCCGACGGTGAGTTCACGCCCTGAAATATAACGTTCGCAGAGAATGGGCTGATTATAGCGTTTGATCTGCGCCTCGACCTGTGCATTGAGTTCTTCTATCGTATGGACGATGCTGGCGGCGCTGACCCCCATGCCCGTTCCCTCACGGCTGGGCTTGACGAACATCGGGAATGCCAATTCGCCCGCTTCGTTGAGCAAATCGGCATCCACCGGATCGCTGATGGTTTCAAAGACCTGAAATTCCGGCGTGGGCAAATTGTGATAGCGCAACACACGCTTGGTCAGCGGTTTATCGAGCGTGAGGGCAAGCGCGGTCACCTTACTGCCGGTATAGGGGATTTTCAGCATTTCCAGCACAGACGGAATATGCGATTCGCGTCCGTCGCCGAAATGTCCCTCGGCAATGTTGAAGCATAAATCCGGCTGATAGGCGCGCAATTTTTCCACCAGATTAAAGGGTGGCAGTAGGCTCGCCTCGAAGAAGTCGGCGGTGTGTCCGTTGCTTTCTAAGGCGGCGATGATATTCTTAATCGTCTTTTCACTGTCAAGATCATCCCATTGGTCGGGCGACATGCCTTCCCATGTGGGCGCATTTTTCATCAAGTTTGCAAGTACCGCTATACGCATAATGGGGTCTCCTCTTTGGTACTAAGTGCCTAGCACCTGCTTAATTTTTTCCAGCAACACGGCGATTTCCATTGGTTTTTGGATGTAATCATTCGCGCCGAGTTCAATGGCGGTGGTCATCGTTGCTTTGTCTTTACGCCCTGTAATCATAATGAAGGGGATGTGCGACGTTTTTGGATTTGCTTTTACGCGACGCAACACCTCCAGCCCGTCAATAATCGGCATATCAATATCACAGAGAATTAGATCAGGCGGATTTGCACTGATTTGCGCCAACGCCTGTTCTCCATTTTCCGCTTCGGTGAGTGTGTAATGTTCTAGCTCTAGCACGTCAATGATTGATGTGCGATAGGCGGAATTATCATCCGTGATTAAAATATGCGACATTGATTTACACTGTTGTTCCTTCGCTATGTCTGTAACAAACGCCTCATCGAATTGAGCAAGCTCTCTATATCGAACGGTTTTAGGAAGAAGGCATCCGCACCGTGTTCAAGACTGCGTTGTTCAATCCCATCTTCAAAGACGGCGCTGATAATGACCACAGGGATGTGCTTAACCTGATTTTTGAACTGCGTTGCGATATGCAAGCCGTCCGTATCATCCAGACGATACGCACAAACGACACACGCCGGCGGTTCGGAGATAAATGCCTCTAAGCCCGTCGCACCATCCGGCGCAGTCGTCACACGCCAACCTTCTGACAGAAAAAGCTCTTGCAAAACCTCCCTAAGATCGCGTTCACTTTCAATGACCAGAATGCGCGGGCTAGGAGAAGACTTTTTGTCGTCCCTTGTATGGGAGACAATCCACCCTAGCCCCGCCGCGAATAGTCAGAGATAGCTCCGTGAAACAATCCGATTCACCCATTGTCTTAGGAGGCTTCGCGTTATAGTCATGGTTCGTCTATCGTCCTTTTGTTGCCGTTCGCAGGTTGTCCATTTTGTGAATGCCCGTTGGCATGATACGGTTCCCATTTGCTGGCATCTTGATTCAGGCGATGCTGACCCGCGCCACGTTGATGCAGGTCGTCGAAGCCTTCCGGCTTAATTGCCAGACGTTCGCCTGTTAGTAATTCATGCACGCCACCCTGACCGGGTTCGTCGCGGTGAACGGTTTTACTATCCAGATAATCAATCGCGTGGTGGTCATAATCATCTGGTTCGGTGTAGGTGGTGATGTAGCCTTCGTAGTTGCGTAAGACCACTTTGCCCGGTGCTTGACTGATGAGATATTGAGGCATGACGGGAATTTTACCGCCGCCGCCGGGTGCATCGACCACGTAGGTCGGCACCGCATAGCCGGAGGTGTGTCCGCGCAAGCCTTCGATGATCTCAATGCCTTTTGCCACCGTCGTGCGGAAATGCCCCGCGCCCTCGACCAGATCACATTGATACAGGTAATACGGACGGACGCGATTCTTGACCAGCTTATGTACCAATTCGCGCTGAATGTTGACGCTATCATTGATGCCCGCCAACAGTACGCTTTGATTACCGAGGGGAATACCGGCGCAGGAGAGTTTGTCCAGCGCGATACTCAGTTCGGGTGTGATTTCTTTCGGATGGTTGACGTGTACGTTCATCCATACCGGATGATATTTACGGATCATCGCGCAAAATTCATCTGTGATGCGCTGGGGCAAAAACACAGGGACGCGGCTACCAATGCGGATGATCTCGATATGTTCAATGGAACGCAGTTCGGACAGGATATATTCCAGTGTTTTCGGCGCGACGGTTAAGGGATCACCACCACTCAGCAGGACATCACGGACCTGTGGCGTGCGGCGGAGATAGTCAATCTGTGCCTGAAAATCAACCTTACTAAAGGTTTTGCTGGAATCACCGACGATGCGACTGCGGGTACAATAGCGACAATAACTGGCGCATTGCGTGGTAATGAGCATCAGCACACGATCAGGATAGCGATGCACCAGACCGGGGACGGGACTGTGTTTATCCTCCGCGAGGCTGTCTTCCATCATGCCGTCAAACGCTTTCAGTTCGCGTCCGAGCGGGATGACCTGACGACGTACCGGACAGGCGGGATCAAAACGATCCATCAAGCTGGCAAAATAGGGTGTAATATCCACGCGGAATTTGTCTTCGGCGGTTAAGCCTTCGATTTCTTCCGGCGTGAGGTAGATGATCTGCGCGAGTTCTTCTAAGCTATTCAGACGGTTCGCCATCTGCCAGCGCCAATCGTCCCATTTTTCGTCGGGTACATCTGCCCACAGTGCGGGGCGCGGTGTACGGTTCGGATCAAGGATGACGGGTTCAGCGGGTGTAGGACGGTCTTCTGTGTGTAGGGTTGGTTCTGTGGAGAAGTTGGACTGTGTTAAATCGGTAGAAGCCTTACCGGGAGGCTCTTCGGTTTCAGTTAGGGACGATTCAGAGTCGTCAGTGATCGTGGTCATGCACACTCCTCAGGACAAATATGTCCATAAAAAGAGCCGATCTCTGGAAGATCGGCTTAAAGATCATGATGGTTTGATTGGTTTGGTTATTCAGATTATGTCCCCAAATGCTGAATTATCTAACAATCATCATTAATTATATGCTGATTGATTCAAGTGTCAATATAGTTATCAGTTTACAGTTCACAGTTGTTAGTTTTTAGTTGGTGTAAAACCCAAACTAGCGTTCCTGCAAAATCGTGGCACAACCCTAATATTCAAACGGGCGTTCACCAGAGCCAAATAGCACGCTAGCGCCTCATTTCTTACTGTTTACTGAAAACTGTCTACTGAAAACTAATAGCTATTTAGTGTAGGAGGGGTTCGCCACCACGATTGCCCACGCCGAGACGATCCATCTCTAGCTGTAAGTTGATGAGTTCGTGTTGGGCGGCGTGCATATAGATGCGGGCGGCTTCTGCATCTCCGGCGAAAAATGCGCGGAAACTGAGCATGACTTCTGACATACTATTGAGCAGGTATTGACGCGCACCGCCGACTAAATGCGGGTATTCTGCATTTTCAAAGCTATCGCGGATGTTACGAAGTTCGCTAAAAAGGGATAGTTTTTCGTTGGACTCATTGCCGTTCAAGTTGGCGGTGGTATCAAAGAAATGATCGCTATAGATGAGGGCTTCGTCCCACCATGCTTGTAAAATGAGTTCGTGTGCGGGCTGTGTTTTCATACGTCTCAACCTATATCCGATTCACTATGCTTGAGTAACAAAGTTATCATAACATGAATTTTTCACAAGAATAATTAATTCACAAATTTTTCATTAATTAAGTTTGTTTTTGGTATATCGCCTGTCTTCATACGTTATTATGCTCATGGCTATTTTTCAGAAATTCCTATAAAAAACCTTTTTAGCGTTTCAGAGATCAGCAGTTCAGCTAAAAGACAGGTAGTGATGTGCAACTAGATGCCCTTGCTGATGAACTGACGCGCTGAACTGCTGACTAGGGTTTTTCATATATTTGACGTATGTAAAAAATCGGTAACAGATGATGCCGGTCTCGTTTACAAGTTACGTCAATTCGCGGATTTCGTCGCCCATTTCCACGATACACTTGCCATAGGAGAGCGTGACGCTGAAGTGATTCGTCAGGATGTTGGCATCGCGTCGATGTCCGCCTTTGCCGATCAAAATTTCCGCGACATCGGCGAAGCGGCTGATGTGTCCTTCTTCGTGGGCGGAAATGTGGGCGTAGATGCGATACTTAATCTCACGGCAGTCACGGAACACAAGATCAAATTCGACAGGATCATCCGGCACACCTTCTAATGAAACCGTCCGGTAATCACACTTGAACACGATATCGCGTCCCCAATCGACCATTTGTAAATCCGTAATAGCGAAGGCTCCTTCAGAAACCAACCCTAGCGCCTCAACTATTTTCACCCTATCCATGTCTTCCCCCGACTTTACTTCCCGTTTTGCGCTTAATTGTAATCACAAAACGGCGTGTTGGCATATATTCGATTGATATAGACGGCTATACAGTCTGGAATTCGTGGGCATATGTGGCGAGTTTAAGCGGCAGTTCGACTGTGTACACGATGCCACCCTCTGCGCCGTTTTCACAGGTGATCTTGCCGTCATGTGCCTCTACGAACTCCTGCACAATGGCAAGGCTTAAGCCCGTCCCACGACTGAGCAAGGGATCATCGTGATAGAAGAAGGGTTGAAAGAGATGCGCCTTTGCTTCGTCACTCACAGGTTGACCGTCATCGGCGATGGTGAGGATGAAAGTTCCCTCGTCGGAACGGGTTTCCATATGAATTGCGCCGCCCGCCGGGGTGAAGTGTTGTGCATCCAGCAATAGGTTAGCCACAATGCCACGAAGCATTTTTTCGTCGAATAGTGCTTGCTGAGTATTGGTTTCAGCGCGAAATTGCATCTTATGGTGCATCCTATCTTCATCTTGATAGGTCTCGAACACCTCACGGCAAATAGCGTTCAGGTTATTCGGTTTGGGCGTAAATGGCAAAATGCCTGCGGTTGCCTGACTTAGAGTCAACATGCCGTCTAGCATATCTACCATATGCGTGACCTGTGTGCCGATCTTCTCAAAATGAAGTGCCTGTTTCTCAGCCGACATACGCTCGGCATATCGTTGCAGAAGGTCTTTAGAGGAATGAATAATGCTGAGTGGTGTGCGGAATTCATGCGACATCATCGTAATAAAATCATCGCGCAGTTGCCCGAATTGTCGTTCCTTTTCTAGCGCCATGCTCAGGCGTTCTGTTTCCATGCGGGCATCCTGCGCCACTTTTCGGGCAGTCACATCGTTGATAATGCCCAGAACAGCGGGTTCGCCTTCATAGTCAATCGGCATGGAACTGACTTCAATGCTGATAATGCGCTCATCAAATGTTTTGATTTCAAATGCCACTACCGGGGTTTGTTTCCCCTGTTTGACAAGCGACATCCGCTGGCGCATGAGTTCGGTAGTATCCGGTGTAAAGAAATCCCATGACGACTTGCCGATTAACTCTTGTTCATCCTGCACGCCGAAAATTTTCGCCGCATAAGGATTCGCGTAGACAATTTTCCCCTCAAGATTATTCACGACCATACACACAGAGGCGAAATCAATCAGGTTACGATAGCGCGATTCACTCTCTTTAAGCGTTGCCTCAACTTTATGCCGCTCGGTAATTTCATCATTTAGATGCTGATTGGTGGTTTCAAGCACGGTGTTTTTATCGTGCACGCTGGAAAACGCGTTGTGAATTTCTGTGGTCATCTTATCAAGCAGATAGGCGGAAACAAGCATCGTGGCACTCATATAAAGCAATATCCCTTCTGCTTCTGATGTGCGGTGATCAAGTAAGCTGATAAACCCGACACAAATGGAGGCAACTGCGGTGATGGCGGCGACCTTGCCACCCAAAATCAGACCAGCGACCAGCACAAGGATGAGATAAGCAGTAAAAAATGGGGAGGTAATGCTGGTGTAATCGTTGATTCCTGTTGTCAGAAACAGCCAGATCGTAATCACAAGCACAATGGCACTGGCACGATGATAGCCCCGACGGGCGATCCATACTAAGCCAAATTGCACCCCCAACAGGACTATGTCTATCCAGTAAGTGTAATCAATACCCTGCACGAAGACTAAGATCATGTTCACAATGTTCATCACAAGGGTAAACCACAACGTTTGCATCAACAGCTGTTTTTGCCAGCTTTTTTGCTCCGGCACATCCATTAACCGGCTCATATGACACTCTCATACTTTCTAACGGAAACAAACACAGTACTGTATCCCGTTATCTCTCGTTTGCCAACAGTAGCTGGCACTGTGTTGAAACGCAACTGCATAGCGGATTACTTTAGGCTTTCATAATAATTTAATTCTACATCAATTTTTTATAAGCCTTAAATATTTTTTGTAATGAACATGGGAGGTTTCGTTACAAAAATGAAACTTTAGCCAACATTCTGCATAAAATTTACATTTTATCGTTTTTGCCAGAAACAAACTCCCCCCAATTGACCCAAATTTAGGAGGTACATATGTATACAATTGCTACAGTAGATGCCCTGCGTGCCCGGTTGAACCTTGATGCAGGGGTGGATGATACCCGATTACGGACGGTTCTTGAGGTGGCGACGGTGATTCTGGAACGGTTGACCGCACGCCGTTTTCAGCCCCGCCTCGCCACCCTGACGCATAGTGTTGACCCGCTGAATGTGCTGGAATTAATTCTGGACGATGATTTGCTCAATCTGACGGCGCTCACCAATGGCGACGGGAGCGCGTTAGATACCGACGATGTGTTGCTTCTGCCGGATGATGACTCTCCGGCGGGCGTGCTGAAGTTGGTGAACGGGCAGGTGTTCGTGTGGCAGAACTCGACCTTGAATGCAGTCAGTGTGGGCGGGGTGTGGGGTTGGCATGACCGTCCATCCTCCATGTGGCGCGATAGTGGCGACACGGTTCAGGATGCACCATTGAACGCCAGCGCGACCAGCCTCACGGTAACGGATTCCGCCGCCAGCGATACGAGCGGAGAATCGCCCCGTTTTCAGGTCGGGCAATTGCTCAACATTGAAGATGAATTTCTGCGGGTGATTGGCGTGACGGAAACGACATTGACGGTGATTCGCGGCGTACAGGGAAGCATCCCCGCCAGCCATGCCCAGACGACGGTAATCTTCACCTATCAACCCCCTCAAGATGTAAAGCATCTGTGCGTTCGGCTTGCCGCGTGGCTCTATAAAGAACCGGATGTTCGCGGGGCGGGTGGCTTACCACCGATGATCCGCGCAGAAATTGACCTGTTGCGACGGGTTCGTGTTCGTTAGGATTTTGTGATTGTGGTCAAACCTTAACATCCACATTACCCTGCTTATGGTAGGATATTAGTGTGCTTAAATCATCTTACTCGGGTAATATGCTACTTAAGAACGGCAGACCATTCTGTCGTTTTTTACGTTGAGTTTTGCCACCCGCGTAAGTAGGCTTCGACTGATTTCTCGTAGGCTTCATCCAAATCAC
Organism: Aggregatilineales bacterium; assembly: GCA_040219275.1. GTDB lineage: Bacteria > Chloroflexota > Anaerolineae > Aggregatilineales > Phototrophicaceae > JAVJSU01. The sequence goes on from JAVJSU010000024.1 coordinate 39,532, forward strand.
CACCCCGCCGCAACTGTTGATTAATTTCCAGCATCACAAAGCCGTGCATAATCGCCAATAACCCGCGTAATGCCGTCAATGAATGTGTGCCGCCGGAAATTTCTGATACGAGTGCCTGTAAGCGCAATAAATCTGCAAATTGTTGATTTTTCTCAGCGGAGTCTTGCCCGCCATTATTCGCATCAGGCTCGATGGTTGTGAATGCGAGTGTGTAGACGACAGGATGCTGATGCCCGAATTGACGAAACCCTTTAGCAACGGCGATCAATTGCTCCAGCGGTGCTTGTTGACGATGTCCCTCTAACACGATGTTCATTTCCTCAAACAGCAGTGACAATGTATAGGTGTTGACTGCCTGTAGCAGTTCGGCTTTGCTGGCGAAATAGCGATATAAAGACGGTGCTTTAACGCCGAGTTCTTTAGCGAGACGGGAGACGGGCAAATTCTCCATACTCCCGTCTTCCTCAATCATGCGCCACGCTGTTTCGACAATCCGTTCCTGTGTCACCTGTGCGGGATAGGGACTCATCGACGCACCAGCCATAAAATTCGTTCGTATGACATGGCGTAGTGGATGACCGTGACCACCGCGAAAATCAGCGCCCATGTGGGACGGTCTACGGCATTCAGCGCGAAAACTGCCCCGCCGAAGATGATCGCTTCTACGCCGAGTCGCACAATCCCCGGTACAGGGACGGGCGCACCGCCGGAGCGACTCCGATCTCCCGGCACGTTAAACGTCACCCATAAGCCCGCCCCGATGGATGGCACGACCAGCATCATTACAGTGGAGAGAAAACCATCTGCCAGCGTCGCGCCCCATGCACCGAGTGCGATCATCGCGCCGACTTCTAATAAGAAGCGCACGGCAAGATTGAGAGGGTGGATGGATAGGCTACCGTCGAGTTCATCAGGTCCCATCTGTAAGTCCTTGTGATGTGTTTCCGAATTTAAGATCGTCATGAGATTGCCGCTCCGACGTTGACCTCGCTTTGTGCTTCGGCGATGGCGAGTGTCATCTGTGAGACCGGATTTTCCAGCACTTTTCCGTGCCCGACGGCGAGGCGTGACGGGTTGAGATCACGCAGGTAAATGGCTGATTTGAGCGCGGTGGGTTTGTGCCATGTTGCCAGTGCTGGAAACGGGAAGAGCCATTTCAGCGTACCGCTTACGACAATCCCGCCTTTGACCACATAGGCATCTCCGGCGATGAGCGTTTTGTCACGCGTGTCTATCAGCGCGATGTGGTCAGGCGTATGACCGGGAGAAAAATGCACTTCCAGTGAGCCAATGGTATCGCCATGATTGACCATGCTGGTCGGTTTTGCGTCGACTTTCTGATAGCTTCCACGTAGCTTGCCACCGGTCGCTTCGGCTCCTTTTTGTTCCGTCGTGAGGGTCATATCACCTGCCATGAAGCGGGCAGATTGTGCCGAGGTGATGATTTCGACACCGTGTATGTGCTTCATCAGTGCGTCCAACGACCCCACATGATCGGCATGAGCGTGGGTGATGATGATGCGTTTGATCTCGCCACCGTTTGCTTTTGCCGCGCTCAAAATGGCGTTGGCGCTGAACATGCCGGTATCCACCAGTGTTAAGCCATCTGATTCGCGGACGAGATAGCTGTTTACAAAGCCTAAGCTCGTAACTTTAATCAGGTTTTCGCCATAGGTTGTTACGCCCATTGTTGTTGCTCCAGTTGTTTAAGACTAACATCATTAGCTTTCAAAACTAATGGTATTAGCTTTTGTGGAATTTGTCAATAGATTCGTGCAAATTAAAACTGATTTACGCAAACAAAAAGGGCGACTCATTAATTGAATCGCCCCAGGGAACATCAAGTTTGTACCGTGCGTTTATTGTTGGGACGGCGTGTTCAATTGCACCATCGCATCCGCAAAACGGAGTACGCTATCGCTCCAACCACCGAGGATGTAGGTACGGTCATAAAATTCAGGGATGATCGTATCCTGATAGCCCGCCACCTGCACCAGAAAAACGAGTACATCTGGATTTACCTCGTGGCGATAGGACGTAATCAGCGCAGGCACATCGATATAGCGCGTGTTACCGTGCCATGCGTATTGTGCATAGTCTTCCGGCTTCGTTCCGAATAAGCCACCGTGACCGGCTTGCATATCGGAGTAGATAAACACCATATCCCAGTTTTGCTTCTGGCGAATCGCTTCATCCCAGAACAGCCAGATGCCATTTTCTGTACCGCCACCCACTTTATTTCCGAGCTTTTCGGCTTTAGTCAACACATCGAAGACCGAAGACCGCTTACGCACCGGCATCGTTTCCAGCCGATCACCGAACACGCCGATATGCCCATCGTCCGCTTGCATCGCGGTGAGGATGGCGGTCAGGTTGGCGATGGTGGCAATTTGCATCTGTCCCATGCTGGATGTTGCCGTGCCACGCGCAGAGCCACTGTTATCACACAGCGACATCACACGCCCGTTGAACGACGGCAAATTACGCAATGAGGTCATCAATGCCTCTTCAATCGCGTCCATTACAGCGGGCGGCGCAGTCTTTTCTACTGCACGATAGGCGCTGTAATAGCGGAAAGGCAATTGCTTACCGCGTTCTGCACCGTCCAGCAATTTGCCGACGAAACGCTCCGGCTTGACCTCATGCTGAAGCAAGTTACGGATGTTCCGCAGAAGCGCCATATGTCCCATCACATCCAAAGCTTCTAACCATGTGTCATGATTAGCGCCTTTGGTGGAGATGATGCCTTCCCATGTGCGATCCGTCACGGTCAATTCACCATTGACCAGCTTATTCACGGCTTCGCTCTTGGGATGGACGACATTGACGACATCCACCGTTTTGACGGCACGATTTTCCAGACGATATTTCGCCAATTCATATTCGCTAAAGCCTTCCAGCGCGCCGCGCCATGCCTTTTTCAGCGCATTCGGGATGGGTTTGCCGAACCGTGCCATTTGATAGGCGAGTCCGGTGGCGGGTTCGTCTGCACGTTGGATGATCTGCGGTGCATACTGGCGTACCAGCCCTGTGCCGCGCACAGACGGATGATTGGCGGCACGCACCAGAATCACCTGTGGCGTGACGCGGATATATTCATCCTGACGTAAACGGACAGCTTCCTGCAACGTTGCTTCAGGGTCGGCATCCAGAGCGGCATCAATCGCGCTTTCCATCAATTCTGCCGGAGACATGCCCCGCCATGATTGTGGATCAAGCGCGTGTAGTGTTTCGCGCAGATACGTCACCTGTAGGTCACTCAGGCGCGAACGCGGATTATGTTTGACCTTTCGCGTATCTGTCACATCCCGCTGGTAATACATCGGCTCCCCGAAGAAGCACGATGCCGCCGCCAGACGTAAGCGCAATACGGGGTCATTGATGTCGTAAGAAGGCCCACCCATCCAGTTGAGGTGAGCCTTATCACGCGGGATTTTAGCTGGTTTCCGATTAAGAAATCCCATTGCGTCACCTCGTTTATGTATTTCGAATAAGGGTAGAACGAGCGCCCGTTCAGGTACGAAGTTGGGAGTTGAACCCGGTCGGCTCACCATCTGGCTTGAGCGACTTCGCAAATATAAAAAGGGGTGATGGGGAGGACGGCGCAACCGGTGTTTTTTCTTTTCATAGAAGTAACCGGATTGCTTACTGCCCCATCAAAATAACCTCAAAAAATATGTGGAGAGAACATTCGTATCAGCATATTTAGTCATTCGCGTTTGCCAGTTCCGCCATACCCCCCAATAAATGGGCGATAGTGGGACTCGAACCCACAGGACTGTTAAGTCAGATGATCCCGAAGTAACTGATAACCTCACTGCTCCACAAGTGCCGGGGATTGGAGTCGAACCAATTAAACCAGAAGTAACCCTCGCACTCACTACTGCAAATGCAGAGAACATCGGCTAGGGATTAAAACACGCTAATGAGACGTGCCGCTCCGCCATGGGAGCTTCCCCGGCAAATAGACAGGGGCGGGACTCGAACCCGCAACCACGCGGTTAAAAGCCGAAGTAGCCCTTACACTCACTACTGCTAACGCAGAGAACGCCGGTTAGGGTATATAGTCGTGCTCTGCCAATTGAGCTACCCTGTCTTAAAGCTGAACACAGCATAAATTACTTTCTAAAGGTTGTCAATGGGTCAAAAGAGACCAAATTGATAATATTTTGTGAAGATACTGGCGTAATTTTAGCTGATTATGGTGAGAGAGGGCGTGCGATCACACCCTCCCGGAGAAATAATGTCAGGATGTTTCTTGCGTGGGCTGTGCTATAGCGATGGGCGTGGATTGTAGAATACGTGGCGTACCTGCTGTCGCTTTCGGGGTGAGCATACGGATAAAAATCGGTCCGATGATTGCCATAATCAGCACGTAAGCGGCGGTCAGCGGGGCAAGTTCCGGCGCGTTGATCTCTGCGGAGGTGGCTAAACCGGCGATGACGATGGAAAATTCACCCCGGATCATGAGCATTGTTCCTGTACGCCTTTGTCCGCGTGTACTCACCCCTGCACGGCGGGCGGCGAAGATACCTGTGAGCAACTTGGTGATGCCGGTAGTGAGGGCGAGCGCCGCCGCAATCAGTAGCACGGGTGGTAACTCCGACGGGACAATTTGCAGTCCGAAAAAGACGAAAAAGATCGCCGCGAATAGGTCTTTCAGTGGAGAGATGATCTCATGGACGCGTTCGTTAATCGGTTCTGATAGCGCGATGCCGAATAGAAACGCCCCCACCGCGGCGGAGACTTCCAACTGTTGGGCGATACCACCGACGAGCAACATTACGCCCATCACGCTCAACAGGACGATTTCGTCGGATCGGCTAGACACGGCGCGGGAGATATGACTACCAAAGCGCAATACCACAAATGCGATCACACTGACGGTAATCAGGGCAACGCTCAACGAAATTAGACCAGTCGCCAGCCCCGTACCGATGAGAAGCACGGTCATCAAGGGTAGATAGACCGCCATCACGAGGTCTTCAAACACAAGGATGGATAAAATCGTGGGCGTTTCTCGGTTGCCTAACCAGCCCAGATCGCTCAATAATTTGGAGATGATGCCGGAGGACGAAATATAGGTCACGCCACCGAGTAACAGGGCAGGCACAATCTCCCATCCGAGCAAAAAGCCGAAGATCAGCCCCGGCATAAAATTGAGGAACAGATCGAGAAATCCGGCAAAAAGCCCTTTCTTTAGATTGCCGATCAATTCATCGCCAGAATACTCTAAGCCCAGCATGAACAGCAACAGAATCACGCCAATTTCCGAGCCAATTTGAATGAAGGGTTCGGCGAGTTCAATCGGGATCAAGCCACCATCGCCGAAAAGCAACCCCGCCAGCAGAAAGAACGGAATTGGCGATAATCCTATGCGGGCGGCGACACGGGCAACAACCGCCAGCGTGAAGAAGATCGCCCCTAATTCGACAAATAACGGCGCGATTTCTGCACTACCAGCGGCGAGGAAGGAATTGAAAGTCATCAAGCCCCCGTCCCTTGCATCAATTTAATTGCCTTGAGGATATCTTCCGGCGCGCCGGACATGATAATCGTATCCTGAGGCAGGAGCTTGAAATCTGCTAGTGGTGCGGTGTGGGTGGTATCCAGCCGTAAAATGGCGATGATGTTGATGCCCACCGAGGACAATCCTAGCGATTGCACACTTTCGCCCCGGCACGTCCATTGATCGCCAATCGTGATCCAATCAAGCGCCAGCCCGCCGGGGAATTGATGAATGTCCGCCATTGCCTGCACGACCTGCGATGCGCCCATGAGTTGCCCTAAGAGACGGGCTTCATCCTCACTAAATTGGAGCGCGATACTGCAAAAATCAGGGTCATCATGCGAAAACACAAGAAAATCACGTCGTCCAGTATGATGCGTAATCACGCCGATACGTCCACCTGTCTCCAGCGGAAAATCATGCTGTACGCCTACCCCTGCTAATTTCGTCTCACGTATGTCGATCTTTGTCATGATGTTAACCACATTCTCCATTAGTGTTTCACTATTTATTTCATTTTACACCCGTATATTACTCACACTACGGGTAATAAAAATGAGCCAAACATGAGTGAATGATAAATAATACTTATAGATGTCGTTGTTATTGCCTTTCTTACCCCAAAGCGCACAGATGTTCGTTTTTTTAGGCGTTATATAGAGTTTTTCTGGTATGATAATAAAAACAAGAAAACAAGAGGACACGCTCATGCAAGGGACAGAATCACCCGTTGGCTTGACGAAAGATGCCGGTTATCAGATCGGCGTGCGGCGCACCTTGAAAGTTCATTATGCAGACGCGTGGCGCATTTTAACTTCACCCGAAGGCGCAAACTTATGGCTCGGCGAATCGCCCGATTTGAAGTTGCTTAAAGGTGAAAAATTTACACTCAAAGACGGGTCTCAGGTGGAAGTCCGTGCCTGTGCGCGGGAGTCGCATGTGCGGCTGGCGGTCTTGCCACAGGGATGGGAAAAGCCGACTATCATCCAACTCCGCGTGATGCCACAGCAAGATCGCGCCGTGATCGCCTTTCATCAGGAGCATCTCCGCACCAGTGACGAACGCGAAGACCGCCGTCAATTTTATATGTCCGTGCTGGATACGCTAGAGGCGCAATTCCGTACAGCGTAATAACTTTTCTGTTTGAGTGCGCTAGTGAAACGAGAGGATGAAAGTACGCATGGAAAAAGTAAATGTCCGCTATATTGTTGAAGATGTGGAACTCGCAATCGCTTTTTATACAGAGAAACTCGGTTTTACGCTGGATATGCACCCCGCGCCCGGCTTTGCGAGTATTTCTAAGGGTAATTTACAGTTGTTACTCAATCAACCCGGTTCTGGCGGTGCAGGGCAGACCATGGCGGATGGACAATCACCCGCCCCCGGTGGCTGGAATCGCATTCAGCTTGAAGTTGATGATCTTGAAGCGGTTGTCTCGCAACTCAAAGCGACCGGAGCGCACTTTCGCAATGAGATGGTTACGGGCAAAGGCGGCAAACAAATTTTACTGGAAGACCCTTCCGGTAACTTGATTGAATTATTCGAGCCGTTTCGTAGCTAAGATCGAAAGTAAACACATGCCAATTTATGTATCCCTGCTTCGTGGAATCAACGTGGGTGGCAACAAAAAGATCAAAATGGCGGATTTGCGTGCGCTGTATGAGTCGCTCGGCTTTACGGATGTGAGCACCCTGCTACAAAGTGGCAACGCTGTTTTCAAATCTGACATGACCGACACATCAAAAATCGCCAAACGTATCGAAGACGGCATTGAGGCGCAATTCGGCTTTCACTCCGATTTGTTCGTGCTGACTGCCGAGCAATTTCGCACTGCATTCGAGAACAACCCGTTTACAGGGGGCGACTATGAGGGGTCGAAGTTGCTGGTCACATTTTATGCCGAAACGCTACCGGACGATTTAATGCAGAAACTCCATGATGCTCACGAGTCTCAAGGTGGACCGGAGACCATAAAATCACACGGCAATGTGCTGTATGTCTATTTCCCTGATGGCATGGGACGGTCTAAACTGGCGGATAAGACGCTGGGCAAGGTCATCAAAATTTCCGGCACAGGTCGTAATTGGAACACCATGACCAAATTGCTGGCAATTGTGGACGGGTTACATAAATAAACCACCATGCTGACTATGGCAATCTGGGTCAATTGGACTACCTTCAACCCCTAGAGTACGGGCTTTTGTCTCCATTATTTCATTATTAGACTCAATAGTGTCTTTGTTAATGAGTAAAGAAAGTTACACGATATGGAGAATCAAAACTACTCAATGATGGGTGTAGGCTTTGCGATTGGTATTGGTATTGGCATAGCGATTGGTGCTGCCATGGACAATATCGGCATAGGGATTGCTCTTGGCTCAGGGATTGGCATTGCCATTGGCGCGGCGTTAAGTTCGCGCAACGAAGATTCCGACTCTGATAAGTAGTAAACAGGGGATGATTGGCTATCTTCTAATCGCTTTCATTGATAATGACTTCACAACGACTCTGTAAGATTATGCCTCTAGGGTAGGTCTCAGGGATAACATTTTTATGTTTGTTTCGATCTAAAGAGTCAATCTATTACGAGGTCAGGTTATGAAATTCCCTAAACTATTCCGCCATAGTATCGTCGTCATCGCACTATTGGTCGCGCTATCTGCAATAACGATCCACGCGCAAACCGCAGACGACACCTACGACACCGTCACGGTCAGCAGTCCCGCTATTGTGGACGGGTTACATAAATAAAACACCATGCTGACTATGGCAATCTGGGTCAATTGGACTACCTTCAACCCCTAGAGAATGGGCTTTTGTCTCCATTATTTCATTATTAGACTCAATAGTGTCTTTGTTAATGAGTAAAGAAAGTTACACGATATGGAAAAGCAAACTAACTCAATGATGGGCGCGGGTATTGCCATCGGTATCGGGATTGGTGCGGCACTCGGCGTTGCGATGGACAATATCGCAATTGGTATCAGCATCGGAATCGCCGCTGGTGTTGGTATCGGTTTGGCACTTGGGAATCGCAATCAAGACACCGACGAGTAATACGCCCTCGAAAGTTTCTCGTAAGATTATGCCTCTAGGGTAGGTCTCAGAAATAACATTTTTATGTTTGTTTCGATCTAAAGAGTCAATCTATTTACGAGGTCAGGTTATGAAATTCTCTAAACTATTCCGCCATAGTATCGTCGTCATCGCACTATTGGTCGCGCTATCTGCAATAACGATCCACGCACAAACCATAGACGATACGTGCAACTCCTATGACACCATCACGGTCAGCAGTCCCGCCATAGTGGATGAAGGTGTTGATCTGAACGAGATACGCTGTACAACCATTTTCGTCGAGGATGAAGACGGCTTGATTACGCAGGTGTTCGTCATCCCTGAGTCGCTCGTCGGGGCGTATCTGCGCGGGGTGGATTTAAGCGGCGTTGACCTGACTCCCTACGACTTGAGCTATGCCGTGTTACGCGATGCCACCTTACAGAACGTCAATGCGTCGGCGGTCATGTTCATCGAGACGGATTTCACCAATGTCGATTTTACCGAAAGCGACCTGACCTTCGCCTATATGAGCTTCTCGGTTTTGCAGGGCGCGATCTTCGCCGAGAGCGATCTTTCCGGCGCAGACCTGAGCGGCGCGGACTACCTCCGTGCGGATTTCACGGATGCGATCATGGAGGATGTCATCGGCTATGGGGATAATTAGGGCGGGATTTTACGCCTGATGATATGTGAATCAAAAAGACGAATCCGACGATACTAAATACTGAGCCACTTTCGCAAGCGATGCGGCGCGCTCAAATCAATATCATAACGGCGGCGATCTTCCTCAGAAATGGGAATGTCCCCGCTTTTTTGTTGCAGAGCGTGTGCCTGTTCGTCATCACCTAGCGCCAGCGCCAGTTCCGCACGGAGCGCCAACGCACGCGCACGTTCAATATTGATTGCGTCCGGGTGTTGCTTGAGCGCCTTGTCAAGCACTTTCGCCGCCGCAGAATCATGGCAGTAAGTATCACGCAGAAACATCGCGTTCTCTATCGCCTGCACCATCGGGGATAAATTCTCTTCTGACCAACCATATTCCTGCGATGGTTCGTAATTGTTGATGAAGATGAGCACATTTCCGGCGGGATCGAAAATGTGGAAGCGCGTGTGTTCCGTGTGCCAGCGGGTAATGCGCGGATAGCCTGCGGTAGGGATACGGGCATATTTCTCCCGTAGCGCATTCGAAAACGCAGTGTGATAGTCCGCCACTTCCGGCACAAAGACAAGGCACACCCCATGTTTCGCCTGCATCACGGAAAGTCGACTGAAGTGCAGAATTACCTCGCCACGCCGCACCGCGCCGTAAAGATAGGGAGATTCCTGCTGATGCTCCACCTCAAAGCCGAGTGTCTGGTAAAACTCCAGTACGGGTGTCAATGATTGACACGGAAATACGGGAACGGTTGATTCCATGTTTGCGCCTCCTTTTCGATCACACCTTCATTTTATAGGGTTGGTGTAAACGTGGAGGGTTTTGGGTTTCGGGCGACCATACTCTTTAAACTACATCAGTCGCCCTTCCTTAAAAACGCTCTACAGCAAAACCAATGTTGCCTATTTACTCACGGGCGCACGCGGACCGATGAGCGAACCGGCGAGTTTCAGCACGGGTTGGTCGAGCGGATTCGTCCACTTTGTCCAGTCCGCCGTTTTGAAGAAAAAGTTATACTCACTGCCGGTTTTGGGCCAGCTGGTATTCGGCTTTTCAGGATTAAAATACATCAGCAATTCGTCGCGGATGTCGTCCGTCATGAACAGCAAGGGATTGACGATCCACTTATCCAGAAAGCGAATCTCAAAATGCAGATGATCCCACCCGCCGACGGAATTATGCTCAATCTGCGCCAGCACGGTATCCGGCGTGATCGGTTGCCCCGGCGTGAAATTGCGAATGCCGGTGATGTGCTGATAGATAAAAGTTAAATCACCCGCTTTGAGATACACCTTCCAATTGCGGGCGCGGGCATAATCCGCCTTGACGAACGTGCCATTAATTCCCGCATAGATGTTTACGCCTGCGCGGAAACTATTGCCATAATCCAGCCCGCCGTGCAAGCCCTGCGAATAATTATCGTAGCCATAGCTCTTGCCGTTGACATAACCGAACACGTTGTTACCGAAATATTGAAACCATTGCAGGTCTTCAATGTCCACCGGCTGACGGGTAATCACACTATTGTAGCCTTCGATTTGTGTCACATCCGGTCCGTCCGGCCCGATGGCGACCAGCCCTTTGATCGTCCCCGGTAAGCCCAGAAAAACCGTCTGCCCGTACACATCCTGCCATGCAGACCAGCCCATCGCGTGTTTTAACCAGAAATACCCGTCCGCTTCAATCAGCGAGTCCATGTCGCATTCCAGCACTTCGCCGCGCTTGATGCTACGAATCACCCACCCGCCCGGATCAGTCGAGGGTTGATTGCGTACTTTGACCGTATTCGCCACCTGAAAGAACACTTTTCCACTCAGTTCGGGCAGGGTGACGCGCTCCGGTGGCTTGAATTCCAGTAAGTCGCCGGATTTACTTTTGCCGAGCATGATCGTGTCATCCGGCACATCGTCCGCGTCGACTTCTACCATAAAATTCACCACACCGCTGACCGTCCCCTGCGCCGACCAGCCAGAATTATGCCGCCACCACACATATCCGCCGTGCTCGGTACGCGAGGCGGGATCGACTTCGATATACAGATCATCTGCCAAATCTTTGTGAATATCTGCGCCACCGGGGGAACGCCGCACCTTGACGGGTCCATCCGCCACGAAGAAGAATTTCGGTCCATCTTTTTTGGCTTCTAGCGCGGCTTGCGCCTGTTCTTCCGTGATGGGCATCATGAAGAGGCGCGTTTTACTGAGGTTGCCCTGCGCCGACCAGCCAGACTCATGCTCCCACCACACAAATCCGCCGGATTCCGTCCGTGAGTCGGGATCAACCTGTATGATCTGCCCATTTTTGAGTTCAATCGGCACGGCTAACCCGCCGGGGCGTGTGCGGATTTTTACCGGACCATCCGTGACCTTAAAATATGCTGTGTCGCTCATCTGCCTGACCCTCGCTTCGCTGATTGCCTGTCGTCGTTGTGTGTACTGTTTACGTATTCTCTCCAAGTTAGCACAAGCCACAATTTCGGGCAACATGGCTCTGCTATAATTATGCGCCGCATAAGTTGATGGAGATGCATCTATGCTACGCTTCATATCGTATCCTTGGTCAGCAACGGACAGAACATGGCGTTATATACCTTTTCTAGTCGATTATGTTAAGCAGTTTTCAGGCGAGCTTCACCTTCTAGAGATGGCACGTGAAAGCAACGACGGTTCTGGCTCAATTTTTTCGAGTGTATTTGGATTGACTGTGCCTTCAGAATCGGTACTTGATTCGCTGAAAGACTATTTAGGAAATCGAATTGATTTGCGCTGGAAGGGGCGAATTGATGAAGCAGATTATTTGAACAGAATTACCTATGTGCGGGGTGAGGGACAGGAGGAGCTAGCAGGATCATTGTTCGAATACCTCAAATACCAAGGCAGAATAAACCGTTTCACTTTTCATGCGCGTTACACCAATCCCATTTCGGACTTACATCCATCCGAAGCCCTACACAACCAACTAAAAAATCTCAATATCACCACAGTAGGCGAACTAGCGCGCTATTTACGTTCCAACAGAATCATAGGATATGAATATGAAATCCGATTGGCGATAGTCGAGAATGGCTTTGATGATAGTTACACATTTAGCATCCTCCCCTACATTGAGGATGATCCAGACTCTTTACTTCTGCTGAAATCTGCTGGTTTAAGTCCCGCTGACATCAACAAATCAGGTCGTCGTCCCACCATTGCAGAAGCAGAAGAGGTAGCTCACCAACTTGAAGACGTGAGTGTTGATCGTATTGTTCTTGCCAAGTATGCCGAGATACGCCTCATGCGAAGGAATGACTGGGCAATCATTTACACCTATGGACATACTCCTCTACCCCAATTTCAACTTCCGCATTTTTCTGTCGCAGGTAATTACAAACTGCTAACCGCCCTCACCGAGAAATTAGCCGCCACTTGTGGTCCGCTTTTTTTGTGTTGTCCAAGGATAACAGCTCGACTTTTCGGCGCGTAATAGTTACAAAAGTGCGCTAAACGACAAACTAATCCAAATTGTCATAACCTCTTTGTGTCCTTTGTGCCTTCGTGGTTTAGTTTGATTCAAAATTTCAAATTTCCCCAAACGCAAATAAAAAAGGAGTCGCCCATTATGGGAACATTTCGCGCCGCATTGACGGCACTCGCTGGTTTAAGCGTGAGTGGTATCAGCGCCAATCTTGACGTGGACGCTGTGCCGGACGAGATCAATCGGGGGCAATTGCCGGCTCTGCTGGTTCTGCCCGTCAATCCGCCCAAAAATCCAGACGACGATGAAACAGGCAGTCTATTCGATGAACGTGGGAGTGGATTTACCGCGCTCGCCTTCACGGAGAGCACGCGCACCGTCACCTATCACGTCAATCATGTGTTGCTGGTCGCGCCACTCAACGCGGGCAGTGGCTTACGCAGTCACCTGCCCGCGCTGATTGACCTGATCGACAATTATTTCAGCGCGCTTGGTGCGGATGTCACGCTCGGCGGGACGTTGCGACAGGCGGCGCAGGTGGATGTTCAGCCGGGAATTATCGTGCATGGTGGCGTGGCGTATGTCGGGTGTCGTCTGCGTCATGAATGGGTGATCGGGTATTAGCAAAAGAAAAGCATAACGCGAAGGCGCAACATGAACAAACTGCCCCTACGAGGACGATATTTAATTTTTCAGCACTCATTGCTCAGAACCTAAGAAAAGGAGTAAATAAATGCCCCCGATAACTTACGCCATCGCGCTGGATAAAAACGCGGATGGCTACGTCAATATGGACTCCGGCGCGAACGACCCGCCGAATATTCTGCCCACGCCCGTCACGTTTGCATCGCTGGACATCACACAGGACGGCGCGAACACCACCATTCGCAGTACCCGTGAGGAATTCGCCTACGGGATTTACTACTACCAATGCCTGTTTTTATCCACGACAGCGGGCAAGTTTATCGTCGGTGCGCTGGATTGGGCGACTCCCGTCATCGACACCATCCCCGTAACCGTCGGGCAGACTTACACGGCAATCGTCTGGATGCGCGGTGAATCCGGTTATGCAGGTGCGCCGTTGAACTTCACCATCTACGATCAGACCAAAACGCAAATCGCCACCCAAGCCCTGACCTTAACCGACCCATGGGAACAGAAAACACTCACCTTTACGCCCACCGTCGGCGTGACGCATGTTGCCCTGTCGATTGATCGCGGGGCGGGTCCGGTGAATGTCATCGTGCATAGCGCCGGATATATGCTTGTGGAGGGGAGTTCCGCGCCGATAGCGTTTAACAGTGGCGACGATCTGGACGATTTTATCACCGACGATGTTCTGGCGATTCACTGGCGCACCGGCATGAATACGCCTTATGAGCGCATCGCCCAACCAATAGACGGCACGATCAGCGTCAATAATACTGATAAACGCTATTCGCCGGAAAGTGGTTTGCTCAACATCACGCCCGGAACGAAAGTGCGTGTACGTGCGACGCATGACAGCGATACCCATACGCTGTTTACGGGCTTCGTCGATCATATCCAACCACAGACCGGCACACAGGGCGAACGGCTGGCGACACTGCATCTCGCAGGCGCAGATCAGGCGTTGTATCAAGCGCGGGTGCTCGCGCCGTTGCAGGTGAATACGTCGGCGAATACGGTCATAGAGGTCATCTTGAGCAATAGCGTTTTCAGCGAACGCGCCGTGCAAGATTTCGACGCGGGCATCTCCCAATTTGCCCACGTGGGCGATACATGGCGCGATGGGGTGCTGGCGATTACACCCATCCGCGATGTGGTCGAAGCCGAACAAGGGCGCTTTTACGTGGATCGTCCGGGACGGTTTGCCTTCAGGAATCGGCTGTTCAAAACGAAGGTCATCACCCCTGTCGCCACCCTGACCGATAATTTCACGGCGCTGGATTATGTCTATGGCGCGGGCGTGGTCAATGAGGTACGCGTTGGCGTGAATCCCAGAGCAATCGGCACAGCAGGCACAACCCTATGGACGCTCCGCACGGCGCAATTGGTCAGTCCGGGCATTGGCGGCTACACGCGATTCACGGCGCGTCTGCGGGATGCGAATGATCGGGCGGTGGGCGCGGTCACGCTGATTACGCCCGTCGCCACCACCGATTACGTCGCCAACACCAAAAAAGACGGCACCGGAACTAACGTCACGGCGTATGTGACCGTCGCGGTGATCGCCACGCATGGCAGTGCGGTCACGCTGGAATTCAGAAGCACGTATACGGATGATGTCTATGTGCTGGCGGGGGCAACATTACGTGGCACGCCGTTGATTCAAGGTGACCCGATGGTCGTGCAACAAACCGATCTGGAGGCGATCAGCCTGTATGGGTTGCACACGCTTGCCCTCGAACTCCCGTTTCTGGTGACGATCGCAGAAGCCGAAAATATCGCCCGCTATGAACTGGAACGCCGCAAAAACCCGAACGGCGAAATCAACGGCATCACACTCGACGCACAGGATCATCCGACGACGGTGCTGGCGAACGGACTCTTCGATCAAATCACCGTCAGCGAGGCACAAACCGCCCACACCGCGCCCTATTTCATCATCGGCGAACAGCATCGTATCGACCTCGGCGGCTCACGCCATCAGGTGGAATGGACACTCGAACCCGCCAACCCCGGCGCATACTGGTTGCTGAATAGCAGTCAACTCAACACGAGCACGCGCCTCGGCTATAGCTATTAGGCGCGCTACGAAAAAACAATCAGTTAGGTCAATTTGCCGCGATGAGCTTAAACCTCATCGCTATATCTTCGCTAAAACCCCACTCAAGTGGGCTATTTCCACTTAGAAGTATGGAAATTCAGCCTGCTTCAGCAAGGTTTTACATCTGCGTAGCCCATGGGTTTGAGCCATTGGCGGTGAACTGACCCGATATTTCCGTTTCACTAACTTCACACTATATAAGGAGAAACCTTCATGTGGACGACCCCCAAAACCAATTGGCAGGTCAATGAAATCGTCGATGCAGGCGACATGAACGCCATTGGCGATAATCTCGTGGCGCTCAAAGCCCCGCCTTCCGCGCAATATATCCAGAGTGCGGCGGACTATACCACCACATCAACCAGCTTTGTGGATGTTGACGCGACCAACATGGCACACACCATCACGACCACGGGCGGCGATGTACTCATCGGCTGTATTTTGCCGATGACCAACAGCTTGAACGTCGTCAATGCTTATTTTGATGTCACGGTGGATGGTGTGCGGATGGGCGGAACGGATGGACTGGTCGTGCAAACCGTACCAACAGCCCTTCATGCCTATGTGGTGAGCTTCATGCTCTTCAAAACGGGACTTGCCGCCGGTAGCCATACCTTTAAGTTGCAATGGAAAGTCAACAGTGGCACAGGGCGCATCTACAGCGGGTCGAGTGCTACCGCGCTGACTATCGCCCAATTTCTAGTACGGGAGGTAAGTTAACCATGATTGATCTCATCATCGCACGGCAAACGATCAATAGCGATGCGCTGGACGCGGAGTTGCGTTCGGCATTGGCGGAAAAGGTGCTCGGCATCAGCTCGAATGGTGCAAACGTGACCGTGCATCTGGACGACACCGCCACCGAAGCCGACCTCCTGCAAGCTGAGAGTCTGGTCATCGCCCATGATCCAGCACAATTGACCCCGCGCCAGCAACGCATCGAAACACGGCGCGATCAACTGGATACGGATCGTGATGCGAATACTGTGCCGCTGAATCTCGATGATTACCTGTTGCAATTGCCGCTCATCCGCCGTCTCGCGCAGAAAATCGCGTGGCTAGAGCGAGAAATCCGCGACCTGCGTGACCTGTAGGGGCGACCTGCTAGGTCGCCCTCTGTTTGGTCGCCCTCTGTTTGGTCGCCCGCTTATTAAAAAGGGCAATCTGCCAGTTCGCCCTCAACAACGCAAAAGGGCGACCTAACAGGTCTACGAAAATTCTAATGTCTATCATCTTTTATCTAAAATCTACCATCACGGAGGAAACATGCTCGATAAAGACAACCGAATCCCGATTCTTGACCCGTT
Organism: Aggregatilineales bacterium; assembly: GCA_040219275.1. Classification (GTDB taxonomy): domain Bacteria; phylum Chloroflexota; class Anaerolineae; order Aggregatilineales; family Phototrophicaceae; genus JAVJSU01. Next base: position 56,268 of record JAVJSU010000024.1, read on the forward strand.
ACTGCTGGCGCTAAAATCGCGTCGGGTGATCGTCGCGCTGGTGACGTTGCTCGTCGGTCTGCTGACGCTCGCCATCCCTGATTTGATCGCTGTGCGCGAGGAAATTCTGACTCTGCTCATCACGCTGGCGCTGGCAGTCATCGGCGGCTATAGTGTGGAAGATGCCGCCCGCGCCGCCAGACAAACCGATCCCGCCAAAACCGATGCTGATCTGCGCCAACTGGTGCGCGAAGTTATCGACGGCGTGCTGGATGAGGTCAATCTGGGCGGGTAGAACACACATGCTAATGGAATATTAAATGTGTATCCTGCACGACTGACTTACACTTTATTCAACATAAGAAAAGCTAGGAGCGCAGGATGCACCCTATCATGTGGCAATTTGCGGAATATCACAGTCAAGAGTTTTTCAAATTACATGAAGACGATACAGAAATCACGCTGAACGGCAGGGTGATTTTGATGCTCGAAAATATACCGACGCATATCCATTATCAGATTATCTGCGACACAAATTGGCACACGCGCACTGTAAATATTCAGCAGACACATGGTGAAGAAATACACGTCATCAATTTGACAGTTGATGAACGTAACATCTGGCGCATTGATAGTGACATCCTTAGAGAGATGGAAGGCATTATCGACGTGGATCTGGAGATCACACCTGCTACCAATACGCTGCCGATCAATCGCCTGAATTTAGAAATCGGTCAATCGGCAATGGTTCGGGCTGCGTGGGTGCGCTTTCCGAAACTTATCGTTCAAGCATTGGAACAACGCTACACACGTCTCACCGAAACCCGCTATGAATATCATAATCCCGCATCAGGTTTTACCACCGGACTAGAGGTTGACGAATTCGGCGTGGTCATTGATTACGGTGATTTGTGGAAAAGAGTGCGTAGTTAACCCTACTCCAATAACGGCAAGACGAAGCCGAACGTACTGCCTTCGCCGTAGACGCTCTCGAAGATCATCTGCCCTTTGTGACGCTCGATGATATTTTTGACGAGGTGCAAGCCCAAGCCCGTGCCTTCAATGTTGCGCGTCTCGCTGGTCTTGGCGCGATAAAACGGTTGGAAGAGGCGTTGTTGTTGATCTTCCGGGATGCCATAGCCACTATCCTGCACAGTAAACGTCACATCACTCTCTTGTTGTATCAGCGACACGGTGACCTTCCCGCTACTCGGCGTGTATTTTATGGCGTTGTTGATGAGGTTGGTGATCGCCTCGTAAAGTTGCGTATGATCGCCCCGTATGTTCACCACAGACGGCGCGTCAATGTGTGCGGTGAAGGTCTGCGACTTGGCGTGCGCCTGACGCTCATATTCATCCATCGCCTGCTTCACATAGGGCAGTAAATCTAACTGACGATACTCGCCGGAATCCACCTTCGCCATCTGTTCGATGCGCTCTAAGGAGAGGATGTCGTCGATCATGCGGTTCATGCGTCGCCCGGAACTCAGCATCGTGTCCAGATAATCTTTATGATCCTGACTCAGCATCTCGATGTCCATTTCCATTAACTCAAGATGTCCGGTGATCGCCAGTAGCGGATTTTTGAGATCATGTGCGGCAATGCGGATCATATCGGTTTTCAGTTGCTCAAGGCGGCGCACCTGATGATAGAGTTGTTGCGTTTCAAGGCGTTGCGTTTGCTCACCCTGATAGAGGCGGGCATTATCAATATCCACCGCCACACGGCTGGCAAGAATCTGCATAAATTGGAACACATCTTCGTCAAAGCGTTCCGGCTTATCCGTTTCGAGGTTAATCAGACCTGTTAGCGCGTCCTGTGCGATGAGCGGAATGACCATCTGTGCCTGTGTGCTTTCCAGATAGCCGACATAATCCGGCTCTAAACTCACATCCAGCGCCAGCACCGGTTCTAAGGTTCGCATCACGCGTCCGGTAATGCCATTTTGGGGCGAGAGCATCACATCCTGCGGATAGTTGCCCATCATCGTGACGACGCGCATCATCGTCCCCTGCTTAAGCGCGATGAATCCCGCCCTCCCACCACTCAACCGGAGCGCCGCATCCAGCGCCATAATCATGACCTGCTCGGTGTCTAGCGTGGTGCTGATCTCTTCGGAGAGTTGGCGCATGACGTTCAACTGTCCGATGCGCTTTTCCATCTCGTGTTCGATCTCTTTACGTTCGGTGATGTCCCGCAAAATCGACATATAGAGCGTGCGATCACCATCTTTGATCGGCGCTTGTGTGACCTCTACCTCGCGCCGTTCCCCGGTGGGGCTGATGACCGGCACTTCAAAGCGATCACCGAGGTTGACCTTACCGTTTTGGCGTTCGTCTGGCTGTAATTCGAACGATTTTAGGGTCAGTAATGCCTCACGCGAATAGCCGAATAAACGCTCCGCCGCGGGATTTGCGTCGATGATCTGTTCGTCTTCGGTTTCTATGGTGATGGCATCCTGCGCCTGCGTGAACAGGGCTTCGTAGCGCAGTTGTGATTGTTGCGCGGAACGACTCTCGGTAATGTCGCGCAAAATGAGCACCGAACTTGTTTGCTTCCGTCGCCAATTTTTGATGGGTGCAACCCGAACTTCATACCATCTGCCTTCATGCGCCATCTCGGATTGATTATCTTCGGAAAGCTGTTCAGGAAAGTTTTTGATTATGGATGTGATGTGATTGCCGACCGGATTTTCGGTAGGATAAAATATCTTACGAAATGCCGGATTTGCCGCGATGATGCGCCGTTGGGTATCTATCACCATCACACTATCGGGGATGTTGTTCATGATGACATCATAGGCAATCGGCACGACATCCAGCACACCCAGACGCAAAAATCCAAACGCCAGAATCATGCTACTCGCCGCCGTTAAGATCAGGGGCAGAACCAACTCAAGGTCAGTATTGTTGTTGCCAAATAGCTCACTGATGATCGGCTCACCGAGGAAGATCACCAGAATGGCGAAGATGATGCTCACGGTTTGATAGCGATAGGTGCGATAGAAATTTTGCATCGGCAATAAGAGCAGGGCAATGCCGAGCAACATCTCCATCGGCAAAAATAAGCTGAGGAGCACATGCCCGCGCACGAAATTCGCCGTGAACGGGGTGAAGGATTCGCCTACGCCGAGGTGTGGAGTGTTCCACAACAGATGATGCCAGTCATTCGTCAGCAAAATTACGATAATGGCAATATGCACCGCAGATAGGAAGGTGATTGGACGCGGTGAGAGCCATTGTTGCTGTCCGGTATATTGCAAGGCGAATACCAGCCAGATCAGCGGAATCAGCGCGGTGCAAATATAGCGTAGACGGAACCACGCCCGCGTGAGTGCCAGATCACCACTACTGAGTTCCATCGCGTAAAACAACGTCCAAGCCGCCACCGCCAGCATCAACATAGAAAACGCCAATGCGCCCGCAGTCTCCCGACGTTGCCAGCTTAAATATGCCAACCAGAGTTGGACGATAATCGCTGTAACCATCAATAGTGGATAGAGGGTTGCCCATTCCATACAGCGTGTGTTCCTTGTGTGTTACTTATTTAGTGATGTTACGCAAAAATAATCTATCAGGATATTTAACTTGTAAGCAGTAAACGACGGTCAGTAAGTCAGTATTTCAGTGGGTCAGTATTTCAGTAAATCAGCAAAAACATTCATTGCACGTTGGCAGTAGGTGCTTTCTGACAAACTGAATACCTGACAAACTGACTTACTCATATTTGTGCATCTACTTCATACCCAACATCATCCTAATAGTTACTCTGCGTAACGTCCGTTATTCATTCCCGCGTTCATAATTGATCCTGTGTAACCGCCACCGCATCAGGTGACACGAGTACACACGTTACCTTGATCTTTAGATATCTAAAGCGTTCATTTACTTATACCCTCATTTTAGCACCAAATGACGATATTCACTCTGCGCGCTGATAATCGGAAGTATCAACCTTCCCGCTAAAGGTTATTTTGTTGCCATTCCATTAATAGCGCGTGTAACGCATCCTCTGATTCAACAAAACGTATAACCCCGTCAGATGTTGCAATGCTCTGGTCACTGCTCATGTGCAACGACTCAAAACCATAGTCCGGCAAGCCAATAACCACCGCCCGTCCTGTCAAATTGGGATGGCTTCTTTTGCCGAAAGTGCGGATGTGTGCGGGCAAACCGGAAGGCATCGTCGTCCGCGTGCTACCCCGCAGGTCGATGATGCTATCCACCTGTTGATCGTGTCCGTGCAGAGTAAAGAGCGATCCGCGCACGCAGGTATGATAATCTTTCCAATTCCAATCGCCTTCCGCCTGATAGCGCAGGGCTGTTTTTGACTCATCATGCCATACAAAGGTAAACGGCATCCGTTTTATCCTTAAATTAACTTGAATTCTGTTTAAGTTGAACATTTGTGAAAATAGCTTTTAGCCGTTAGCTTTTAGCCGTTAGCTTTTGGCTTTTAGTTTGAAAAAACAATGCTTTTGCTAAAAGCTAAGAGCCAAAAGCTCCGATAGTCAAGCTGTTTTGCCTTGAAACGACTGTCATTTATGATCGTTTGCTTCTCCAGAACTGACGTTAAATTATTTTATGACGTTTACATAATTTTAGCAGAAGATGACGCGGGAGATGTCAGAGGAGGGTAAAGAAACCGGGCACGGAGCAATCCCCATGCCCGAAACAGCAGGTTAAGCGGTGGGTTGCTTTTCGTTGAAGGCGGCGATTTGCACGCGGGCGGTTTTCAGCGCAAGGTCAAAATCCGTGACCAATCCCAGTTCAACCCCACGCGTTTGCATGTTGTTCCGCATAAAGTTCAGCCATGTGGTTTTGCCCACGAGGATGACATTAATGCGCGGGTCGCCGGTGGTCGCGCCGGATCGTTCTGCCGCCACTTTGACGGTCTGCATCATTTCCGGCAGGGTAGAATCGGCTTCACGGGCATCGGTGATGCGGTAAATAATCGCATCATCGTCGTTAATCAATTCGGTACTCCGGCGAAAGACCTCTAACGCGTCTTCGGCGGTAAATTTACCTGTCAGGGTTGCAACCAGAATCGGTTCATCTGGCAAGCGTTGTACAGTTGCGGGCATTGCGTATCAACTCCATTTGAATTTACTTTGTTATGCTGTATTACTTTAAATGAAATTTACTGAAATAAGTGTTAAGAGTTATCATGGCGCATAACGGTATTGCAGAGGCGGAGATCGTTATTCAACTATACTGAACTTATTCAAGGTATTCGGTATGAATCACCACATCATCGCGGAAAACCGTAATGATGGCGACACCGTCGCCTTCGCTAATCTCCCACCTGATTTGATCGGGTGTGTCGAAAATATCGCCGGAATCCGTGGCTATCAACCGAAGCAGGTCGCAATTAAAGCCGCTGGAATTGCAAGCATACAAATACACATATGAAGTAGTAAAAAGCTCATCAAACGTAAGCAGATGATATGTTTTCGAGTTGATCGTCGCGCGCTCACGAAGGGTGTAGAGATCAAGAAATGTACCTGCGCCTGTTGTGCCGATGATGGCTGTTGTTGTTGCCAGAATCAAAAGCGTCAGGCTTTGTGGCAGAGACAAAACTTGACGATCATATATGCGTAATGATAGTAACTTGGATGCATACAGCAAGAAACCTACGCCAAATGCTGACATACCCACCAAACTAGCCAAGATAACCGTCATATGCCCAAAAGTAGCGTGTTCGTTGGACAGAATCAACACACCGAATGCCAAAATTGGCATGGCAAGTAACAAGTAGCCGGACACATTTCGCGTACGATTAATACCGTAGGTAATCGCTCCCAACCACACCACGACAAGAAAAAGTATTATAAGTAGGGTCAGGCGCTGATAAGTTTCCAGCAGTCCATAAGCATCTAAGAGGAAAAAAGTAGCAAGTCCGGCAGGGGGCAGAAATACCAGCACCGACAGCGCAAAAATTCCTTTCGGGGCAGGCGTTTGAGCGGGTGTGTCGTTGGTCATTGATCCACTTTCGCCAATTTCAACATTACTTTCATTTTATACCACAAGCCCCTTTAAGGGATAATCACCACCAAACGAAACTCAATCCTCTGCGCTCAATATTTCAGTGAGAATGACGGACGACCCAACAGAAAATTCCAGCGTTTCACCGCTTACATCTACACGATATTCACTGAATGGTGACTTCACCCCGCCGAAATAAATCTGCCTACAGAGGATGCCGCGTGTGTCACATCTATATAAAGCAATACTCGGTCCATAAATCTGATTCGAATTCCCGACAAGATAATACGTTCGGTCAGAAAATGAGTGTCTTTCTACCACTTCGTAGCCTTGAATCATGTAGCCCAGAATCAAAAATATCGTCAATGCAAATGTGAGCGAAGCCGCAAAAAAGAACCACCAGTTATTCACAGTATTGTTTTGTTGAGAGTATGTTCTCCTGATTTGTAAGCCAGACAGGACAAGGACTAAAGTGGTAAATGGTCCCACGCACACACTCACAGTAGCCAATGACTCATATATTGAGTTGTTGGTGTTTAACAACGAAATGATTAATGCACCGATACCAAGTAACGCGACTAAAGCGGAGAAAAACCAGAAATTACGTGACTTAAAAATGTAGATGGCGCTAGATATAACGAACAATCCTGCCAGCGACACAAGTCCGGCGGGGATCAATTGTTGAAAAGGTTCGAGCAAACGATAGGGATTAAACACCATAAACAGGAAGAGACTCGCCGGAAACACTAACACACAGGAGATGAGAAGGTATATCAAGAGTTGAGGCTTTGATTGACTTGAAGCGTCAATTTCCATAAACCAAACACCCCATATTTATCACAGAAATCCCATTGTATAGCACAACCCCAATTTAAGGATAACCGTAAACGAGAGGAGCAAAAAATGTTCAACTGGTTGTCATCTTTGTTTTCACGTCAGGAGAAGGCGGGATTTCGTCCCGCGCCGCACATTCAACCCGTCGCTGTGCATCAAGGCTACGCGATGGGCAACACACTCGAAGGGCGTGATCCGGCGGGGGTGTATGCCTCGTCAAGCTGGGTCTATCTCGCCGTTAATCGCATCACAGAAGCCGCCGCGCTCGTGCCGTCGCAGGTCTATCGTCTGGACGGGGAGCAACGTGTCGCCATCGAACGTCATCCGGTGGAGGATTTGCTGGATGCACCCAACCCGTTCATGAGTCGCTTTGAACTCATCGAGCAGACCGTCGGCATGTTGGAACTGACGGGTAACGCCTACTGGTTTCTGGCAGGTGATGGGCGCGGTCAGCCGTCACAAATCTGGACTCTGCGCCCTGATCGCGTGACGATTGTGCCTGATCCGGTCAATTTTGTGCGCGGCTACGTCTACGAAATCGACGGTCAGCGCATCCCGCTCGAAGCGCGTGAGGTCATCCACTTCAAACGCTGGCATCCGGCGAATGATTTTTACGGCTTATCCGCCCTCGAAGCGGCACGGCTGACCATCAGTAGTGATCGGGCGATGGCGCAGTGGAATCACAATACCTTCGGGCGCGATAACGGTGTTCCGGCGGGGATCGTCAACATCAAAGAGCATATCAGCGATAGTGATTTTGAGCGCATCAAACGCGAATGGCGACAGAGCTACGGCGGACCGCAACGCAAAACGGCATTTCTGCGTGGCGGCAATGTTGAATGGCACAATCTTGGACTGAGCCACACCGATCTCGACTTTTTGCAGGGACGGCGGGCGCATCGGGACGAAATCCTGAACATTTTCGGGATTCCGGTGGGCTTAATCAGCGACAACGCCACCGAAGCCAACGCTAAAGTCGCCGAGCGCACCTTCATTGAGCGCACGCTATATCCCAAATTGATGCGTATATCCCAAAAGATATCCCAAGAATTGTTGCCTTTCTATGCCGGAGAGCACATTTTCACCTTCGAGGACATCCGCCCAACTGATGCACAGGCACGCCTCAACGAGATCAAAACGGCGTATCCGGTCTTGAGCATCAACGAAATCCGCACGCGCTATTATCAGCTGTCGCCGGTTGAGTGGGGCGAGCATCCGGTGAATCATGATGCGCCACCACTGCCTGAGACATCCACAGACGAAAACGGCGCGGACGACTCAGCACCTACGCCGGACGCGATCAAAACAGAATTGGCACGCTGGGAGAAATTCACGCTCAAACGCCTGAGCCAACCCGATCATCGCCCGTTTGAGGTGACGGTTGTGCCGGACGATCTCGCCTTTGAAATCCGCGCGGGCTTGCTCTCAGCGGGGGAGGATTCCGGCGCGGTGAAAGCGGTCTTTCACGATGCACGGGCGCAGATGGTCATAACGGAATAAATTCACATCACAGGGACGACTCCGCACATAGGGGAGTCGTCCCTGTATTTTTGATTCCAGCGAACGCCTACTATGGTGGATTGATCGGTTGCAGATTCGCGTCCATTAAGCCAATAAGCGAGGCACGTCCACGCGGATCAACGCGCAGTTCAGCATAGGCGGCACGTGCGTAGCGTTCTGCGTCCCCTTCCTGAAAGAAAAATTCTTCTACACCAAAGCTGATGCCGTCATTTGTGCGCCGATAGCGTAGCGTGACCTCATTTGGCGCGAGTGTGTCGCCGTTTTCATAAAATCGTACCACTGAACCGACGGCACGATCATCGAGTGCCAGCACTATGCGACCACTCGTTAAACCGTAATTGGATTGAAGTGGACGGGCGATGGCATAATTCAGCACCATATAATCACCTTGAATCAAGGAACGTGGGTCGCGGGGTGCCAGTTCCAGCAGAACCCGTTCGCCCGTGCGCCGGAGGAGTTCTTCCCGTAAGATAAGCCCGTTCACCGTGATAAGAATGAGCGCCAATGTCGCCCACAGGAGCAAGTAGCGAGATCTCATGAGTGTGCCTTCTTCTGTCGTGAATTATGGAGCGAAGTCATCAGCCACAAACCGAGCATGATTCCGCCTGTGAGGATGAGTGTCACGCCTTTGACGATCAACGTGGTATCCAGATAGTAATAAAACAAGCCGATGAAAATGGCGAGAAAAATCGTCGCAATGCCCATCATCACGGCGTTGTTGCGCCAGAAGCCGAGGATCATGATTAATAACGCCCCCATGATGCCCGGAATACTGAAGGATGGCACGGCAATGAGGATCGTCCCCGCATAAATTGCCAGCGCGAGATTTGACCTATAACTAATGCCATAACTCATCATAATTTTTCCCTCGACAAACAACACCAGTAAAAGCAGTGTCGCCGTAACGAAAAGCGGCTGAGCAAACGCGCTGATATTGAGATTCCGATTAATTTCAAGATTGGTCAACGGGAGCACCAACAAAATGAGCATATGAATGGGAAGGGCATAAAGTAAGGTGCGAAAAAATTTACGTATGTCGCTTATTTCGTTGATAAACGGATGCTGTATCCAAACATAAACCGTACCCATTGCGAGAAAGATTGTGAGTGGAGCCAATCCCCACAGCACCTGTTCATACAAAATCAAACTCACCAGACAGGCGGTGATGATCCCTGCGGAAATAAAACGTTGTATCGCCCCCACGTAGAACACGAGCAAGATGATTTCCATGATGATGAGCACCAGCATAATCGTGTTAAAGTCTTGCTCAATCCCTAGCGCACCGGCAATAAGCAATTGCGCCACAAGACAGACAGCCAGCGTTAGTTGGCTCATAAACACCGTATCACGGGTCTCCAAATCCCATGTGAAGTAGATCGCACCGCAATAGAGGATCAACCCTAGAACAAGGAACATCCATTTCCCTAACGCTAGGTCAATTTCTGAATCCCCGAACATTCCTAAGACAAACAGGCTGACAGAGGCAAAGAAACAAATTGCCGAAATCCATGCCCCGAAGCCTGATAATATCTGCATATACCAGCGTGCATCCGGTATGATCCCGTTTACTAGATGTTCAATAGATCTGCGATCTCCAAAGTCACCTAATTCATCCGCCTCTAATTGATCCAGCACATCGCTGATGGGCGGGGCGAAAAAATACGTTAATCGGCTCATTCTTCACGCTCCCATTGCGCACTAATCTCATTTATTGTCGAAATAATCCAATATGTCTCGCCCAAAATAATGCTTCCGGCGGTAGGCAGGATCAAACAACCCATACTCAATATGTCACCGTTGTAGCCGTAGTTCGCCTTATTGACAATCCAAACGATGCCCGCCGTCGTAATAATGACCACGCTCAAGCCACCCAGCGCCAGCATAAACAGATCGCGCTCAACATGCGTATATCCATAGAGCAACAGCGCCAGCAAAATCCCATAAGTCGGTAAAGCGGCATAAAGCACGCCCTCCACATACCCTGAAAACATAAACAGGAGCATGAAATAGACCTCCATGCCCATCGTCACAAGCGCCATCAACCGCGGAATCCAGCGGGCTTCTAACCATTCAACCTCACGCTGATTGCCATATTCCCAGATTGCTAATCCAACCGCGTTCAATACGATCAGCGCCAGCAAAATCGGCTCGTTAGACCAACCCCATTCCTGAGACCAATACGCGGTTAAGCCGAGATTCATCAGCACCCACCACACCAATAACAGAGGACCCCATCGGGTATACACCACCCATCCGCTAATCAGCACCGCCCAGATCAGAAAGACCTCATAGGCATTCGCGCCAGTTTGATATTCCTGCCCGATCACTGCCAACAACGCGCCCACCAGCATCGACCCGACGAGCATCGCCATTTTGCCCACCAGACCCTCAATGCCGAAAAACCATGTGGCGATTGTGGTTATCACAATGGCGACCTGTAAACCGACTAATGGCACCCACGGGGGTGGTGCTGTCGCATTATACGCGCCGATAAATAGAATGCCCGCAATAATAAAAATGATGCCAACAACCAGCAATGCGCGGTTAATCATCACCCGCCAATCGCGCACCGTTGGGGTGTGTCCGGCGATAGCACAGGCGCGTTCCCATGCTTCAAGGCTGAGCACGCCCTCATCTGCCAGCACAGTGAGCCGGTTTACAGTGGCACTTGCATGAAGTGGTGTTCTTCTCATGGCTAAATCTTTCGATCTGTTGCTACAAATAGGTCGTTAATTATGCTGATAGAATCAGTATAGTCAGTTTACTATCCTGTAAGGAAGAGATATTTGTCATTGTTCTGCGTGCAATTTGCACGATTGCACTAGGATACATGGTGAGAGAATCAAAAAAGAGGATGTCCATTGACGGACACCCTCTCGTGTGATCTTACTTTAGGAGTAAAAGGTGTTGCTGTAGAACTTAGTCGCCTGTGGCGGGTGCTTCGTCGTAGGGCAGAATATCGGGCCAGACGGATGCACCGTGTTCGTAAGCGTCGATACCGATTTCGTCTGCTTTGGCGGGCATACGAAGCAGTCCGACTGACTTAATTCCAACAAACAAGACTACGCTTGTTACAGATGTCCATGCCGCAATCGCAACAATACCGGTGATTTGTGAGATAATCAGATCAGCGCCACCGCCCAGTAGTAGACCGTAATTTTCGCCTACCAGACCTTCCACACCAAGGAAACCGACCCCAAGGACACCGAGCGCACCACATGCACCATGTACGGAGAATGCGCTAACTGCATCATCAATCTTGAGTGATTCAACCACGCTGACGGAGATGACAACGACCACACCAGCCGCGATACCGATGATGAGTGCACCTACCGGTGAGACAAACGCACAGCCAGCGGTGATACCCACGAGACCAGCCAGTGAACCATTGAGGATAAAGGGCAGATCCCATTTGCCGGTGCGAACATACATGAACGTCATTGCCGCCAGCGCACCAGCACATGCCGCTAATGTAGTATTTACTGCAACCAGACCGAGCGCATTCACGCTCCCTGCGCCTAATGTCGAACCGACGTTGAAGCCGTACCAGCCGAACCATAGGATGAATGTACCCAGTGTTGCGAGGAACATATTGTGCGGTTTCGGCGGGTTGCCCCATTCACGACCAACACGCGGACCAACCACCATTGCGCCAATGAGGGCGATAATACCGCCGGTCATATGCACGATACCGGAGCCTGCGAAATCTACGAAACCGAGATCGGTTAACCAACCACCACCCCATGTCCAGAAGACGACGATAGGATAAATAATCGCGCCGACTACAGCACTGTAGAGGAGCTTACCTTTAAAGTCTGTACGTTCTGCCATTGCGCCAGTGGCGATTGTCGCCGCCGCACCTGCGAATGCAAATTGGAAGAAGAAGTTGACGAAAACAACACCGTCTCCATCACCAGTGCCATCAATCCCGCCAAGGGCGAACTCAATACCGGGGAAGAACAGGCTGTTTTCTGTACTGCCGAAAGCAATCCCGAAGCCGACAATAAAGAAGAGAATACCGGTTACACAGGCATCCATGAAGTTTTCCGCCATAGAGTTAACAACGCCTGTTTGACGGATCATCCCGCCCTCAAGCATCGCAAAACCCGCCTGCATGAAGAACACGAGGAAACCCGCAATAAGGATCCAGGTCATGTCCAGATTAAATTGGACTTCATCTGCTGTGAGAACCGAGGCTTCTTCTACAAGAGCTGTAGTTTCTTCTGCTGGAGCCTCTCCACCGTCATCTTGCGCGAAAGCGCCTGTACCGACAACAAACAAGAACAGTGTGGCAATTCCGATTGAAACCAACCGTCTCCAAGTCTTGTTCCATTTAAACATGAGCTTTCCTCCCTACTTATGAAATGTGGCATTACGTTTAGTGATGTTCCGCAGTTTACTATTCAGGAGGGAAGTGCAGACACGTAAACATCTGCTAAACTTTGGCGGGCATGTTTTAGTAGAATCTACTAAAGAGTTTGGCGTTTTCTGACAAAAAGTGCCATTTGTGCAACATGTCCGATTCATTCGTGAATCTCAACAAAGGATTTATGGCTAATTTAGATAATCTACACAGGTCACAAAAATTCAGCGCACATAACAAGCCAATTACATCCCAAAATTGGTCAAAACTCATCTGCCATTCATCTTGCCTGCGTTTGTGAAACTCTTTGCAACGGTGCATTTCTCACAATAGGCGATGGTTACTTGGCATATTTACACAAATTTGACGCATCTGTGGTTGGAACCTATCCGAAATCCTAAGAACGTAAGGAGGGTTGAAATGAAAATAACGGGGTTGATGCATCATTTTGGCAGAAATTAACAGGAGGCAAAGGCTGTTTTTTTGGCATTGTGGTCGTTTCTACTACATAATCGCAGTCGCTATGCCTGATCCGCTTGTAAAAGGGCGACCAGACAAGACGCACCCAAACTGAAAACGCCCTGAACTTCTAACTTCTAACTTTCCCATGACATTTCTTGAACTTCTGCCCACTTCCACATGGACACGGATCGTTGCGCCCTGCTTTAGCGAATGCCGCCGACAGTTGCTCATCCTGCTGTGCCATTGCAAACATCACGTTCGCGGGTGGACGTTGCTGACGCAGTTGTTCCGTCATATAGCGCATGGGGGCATCAATATGCGTGAAGAAGACTTTGTATCCTTCACATAGATAATTCAAGCCCGCCTCACCATCCGGCGTATTAATGAAGCGATTTTTTGGACAGCCACCATTGCACACGAAGCGCACCGGACATTCCACGCAATATTGCGGTAAAGAGTCGCGCTTGAATTGCCCGAATTGAAATTGCTTTTCAGAAACGACCAGTTCCGAAATCGGAATGTCGATGATATTGCCCAGTTTGTGCGCCGGTTCGACATAGTGATCGCAAGAATACAAATCGCCGTTGTGTTCCAGCGCCATCGCCGAGCCGCACGTTTCCTCAAAAATACACAATCCGGGGTTATTGCCTGACCATGCCGCCAGCGCCACATCGAAAATCTGCACGAATACCCGCCCTACATCATGCCGCACCCACTCATCAAAGATGGCGTTGAGAAATGCGCCATAGCCCGCCGCCGTGATCGAACGCTCCGTCACGCTATCACCTTCCTGATAGCCCGTGTCGTTGGCGCGTTCCACAATGGGAATAAATTGCATAAAATCGACCTTGAGTTCATCGCGCAGAAAATGATAGACCTCAAGCGGGTGTTTCTCGTTGGCGGCGTGCACAGTCGTTAGGATGTTGAATTCCACGCCATGCTTCCTTAATAGCGCCAGTCCGCGCATGACCCGCTCGAACGTCGGTGCGCCCCCTTTATCGACCCGATACGCGTCGTGTAGCGCCTGTGGACCATCCACCGACACACCAATCAGGAAATTATTGGCTTTAAAAAACGCGCACCACTCATCATCGAGCGTGACGGCGTTGGTTTGTAGGGTGTTATAAATGCGCATTCCAGTCGGCTTGTGCTTTTGTTGATAGCTCACCGCCTGTTGATAGAAGTCGAGTCCCATCAGGGTCGGTTCGCCACCCTGCCACGCAAACGTGACTTCCGGCACGCGTTGCGCCTGCATATATTGGCGTGTGTATTCCTCCAGCAAATTGTCCGACATGCGGAAGTCGCTATTCGGGTAGAGCTTTTCCTTAGAGAGGAAGTAGCAGTATTTACAATCGAGGTTGCAGATTGCCCCGCGTGGCTTGGTCATCACATGAAAAGCGGGAACGTCATGTTTTGCGTTTTGCATAAGTACCTATCAGGTTACGCTTCTTTTATATCGTATATTGCATCAAAGCATAACGCACCGCTAGCATGAATTCAACGGACGTTTAGGACTTTGTATAAAGGACTGCGGCGCGTTAAAAGTTATAAAAGGTCAAAAAAGACTTTTAAGGGTTACTAAGTTATTTGCTGTGGCAACTAAGGAGGATATAAAATGGCTTCAGGACTGGTCGACTTCTTTCATCATAATTTGTGGGCGAACCTGCGCTTGATTGATGCCTGTTCACAACTCACCGACACACAGTTGGATTTTACGATCACCGGCGTATATGGCAGTGTGCGTGCCACGCTGATGCACATGCTGTCATCAGAAGAAGGCTACGTCCGGCGCTGGCATTTCACGGCTGAAACGCCCCAGCCGCCGCTCAAAGAAATCGGGACTTTTCCCGGCTTCGATGTATTACGCCAACGTGCAGAACGCTCCGGCAAGGAACTCATCGCCGTCGCACAACTAACCGACCATGATGAAGTTCTGCATCTTGATGACGGCACGTATGATGCGAAGGTTATTATTGTATTGATCCAAGCCATCAATCACGGCGTAGACCATCGCTCGCAGATCGCCACGCTTTTGAGCCAACAGGGAATCGAACCGCCCGTTATGGATGCGTGGGCATACAACGATTCACTGAGCTAATGAGCGATAAACAAGCCTGTCGATTTTTGTCTTCCTTTAATGTCTACGATGTTATAACAGGATTCATGACCGGAACATGATAGAATAGAGTGGACATTCAGGAGTCGAGGCAACAGCAATGGCAACCGTTGAAATTACCCTTCAACTTCCCGATTCAATCTATCAGCAGATGCGTCAGATCGCAGATGCCAGCGGTCAACCGTTGGACGCAGTGATGCTAGAAATGTATACCATGCTCGCAAACCAACCTCTCGATTTGCCGCTCGATACCGCATGGCTGGATAACTACACCGATGCCCAACTGTGGGGTGTGGTCTATCGTCGCTTGCCTGAACCGTTGGATACTCGTTGGCAGGAGTTGCTCGCTATTCGGGATGATCGACCACTAACTCAAAGTGAAGATGA
Organism: Aggregatilineales bacterium; assembly: GCA_040219275.1. GTDB lineage: Bacteria > Chloroflexota > Anaerolineae > Aggregatilineales > Phototrophicaceae > JAVJSU01. The sequence continues at coordinate 71,915 of JAVJSU010000024.1, forward strand.
AGAGCTTCACCGTATGATGACGATGAGCGATCAGTACGTGCTCTATCGTTCTAAGGCGTTACTCCTGTTACAACGGCGCGGTCAGATAGTTGCATGAATTTGTGCACATCCCCCTCAAGATAATTAACTCTAAAGCGGATAATCTCTGGTATACTGCGGGCATCGTGTCACAATGAGAATAGGGTGGGTCGATGAACTTTCCGACTCCGTTTGTCGCCTTTGCACTGGGCTTGCTGGTGTATTACTTTTTCAACAATCGTGAACAAGCGAAACTCACCAATCCCGATCCTGAATCGCTTATCATCCCGCCCGATGTCGATATTGAAGCCGTACGTGATCGCTCCGGTAAAATTACCCTGCGCTGGACAGCTAATTTAGGCACAGTACGGATTTTTGCCGGCACACAACCAGACGACATCGCCACCGATACACCTATCGCCCGAACAGACGCACAGGAAATCGTCATCGACTCGCTCGATGCGTCCGTGCGTCATTTTTTCCTGCTGGATACATCGCAGGCTCAGTTTGTCGTCGCGGAACGGGTGATGCCGTTGGAAGGGGCGGTAAACTTTCGTGATCTGGGCGGTTATGTGACCGGAGATGGAAAACGGGTGCGCTGGGGACGGGTGTATCGTGCAGGCGGGCTGGCAACCCTCTCCGATGCGGACGTGACTCTGCTGAATCATGCCGGATTGCGCCTGATCTGTGATTTACGCACCGAGGACGAAGCCACAAAAGAACCGGATCGTGTGCCGGAGAGCATCCAATATAAGCATATGCCCATCAAAAACGAAACGCGCACCTCTAGTTTGCAACAGGCGTGGGCGGTGCTGACGATGAACAACGCCAGATTAACCGGATACATGCACGATGCCTATACCCGCGTAACCATCGACGAAAACGCCGCCTTAATCGGGCAAGTTCTGCGGGAAATCGCCGATGATAAAAATCTTCCGATGGTGATTCACTGTTCTGCGGGCAAAGATCGCACCGGAATCATCAGCGCCATTGTGTTGAGTCTGCTCGGCGTGCCGGACGAAACCATCCTCGCGGATTACAGCCTGAGCAATCATTATTATGACAACTTCCGCCAATTCGCAGAGCGCAACATCGGGCAGATGCGGCGTTTTGGCATCACCGGAGACCGACTCTATCCCTTGCTCATCGCCGATGTCGATACGTTGCAATTGGCGCTACGCCACATTCGCAAACGCTATGGTTCTATTGAAAGCTATGTGCTCACGGCGGCAGGCATAGACGAAGATGTGTTGACGGCACTCCGAAATAATTTGCTGAGTTCATGAACATCGGCGAATCATTACAAAATGACCGTCACATCACGGCTTATTATGTAACCCTAGCGATGGATCACCTGATTAAAACGCCGGAGAAGTGCCCAAGTTACCAGCACATTTATGGCTAAGCCTGCGCAGAACACCAACCAGAAGCCGAAATCCGCCACGCGCAATCCATCCGCAACCAGCCAGAACAATTTCACGCTCCAGAAAGACGGCACAATCCCGATCAGATATGCCCACGCAGACGGGATGAAAAACGCCAGCACGGGGAACATCTGCACACCGTTGAGCATTTTCATCACCGCCAAGCCGGAGACTTTATTTTCCGCCAATGCCGCCAGCAACAACGCCGTCTGCGCCCCGCTGAACGCGCCGAGAACGGCGATTAGCACTAATTCCAGCGGTGGCAGGGGGATCAATCCCAGTAAAGGATAGCCCGCCAGCGTCATCGTCAAGCCGAGGATCATCGGGACGGTGATGCGATACAGCAAATAGCCCGTCATCGGCAATGGCGTGACCATGAGCGCGGTCAAGGTGTGATCGTCGCGCTCATCCAGCAATAAAAAGCCAATCACAAAGCCCACAATCCCCGGCGCGAGGAGCAAATAGAAGCTCACCAGCAAGGGATAATACGGCACGAGGTCGAAATCAAATTGAGTCTGCGCGAATTCGGTCATCGGCGCAACCCCGATTCGCATCGCCAACACCATCATCAAAGGCATGACGGGCATCCACATCAGCAGGGCATCCCGCCGGATATTCTTGAGATCAACCGGACCTAACGTACGGATAATTCTAATGGCGTTCATCGTCTATCCTTTCACGATAATGTGTTGGACGAACGCCCGCTTCGCCAGCACGAATAACACGCTGATCCAGAATGCTGATCCCGCTAATCCGAATAGCAACTCCGGCGTATTGATCGCCGCGAACGCGCTCCGAATCACCAGCATGGGCGCATAAATCGGGTGCAGATAAAAGATTGCGCTCTGCCACACGCCGATTTGATCGATCAGCGGCAGGATCAACACGGTCACCAACCCCGCTGACGGAATCATATATTGATTGATCGAGTCATAGCGCACGACGGCGATGACACCGATGAGCGTATAGATCGTTCCCAACAGCGCCATGCCGACGACGAGTGGCACAAGCTGAAAGTGAAAGCCATTCGCCAGCACCACTAACGCCAGCATTTCCGCCGAAGCTAGAAGCGTCAGTGAGCCGATTTTCGCCCACAGATATTCACCAATCCGCAACGGCGTGATCGTCAATGCGCGCAATGTACCTTCACTTTTTTCCAGCAGAACCAGCGCACTCACAAAATAGAAGGTCGTCATCATTTCATTGGAGACGATGAACGCCGGAAGCAATAGCGCAAAATCCACACTGCCATCATGCGGCAACTGAGTCAGCAACGCGCCGAACATCAGCAGGATAAACCCGCTAGCGATATAAAATCCGTTGCGGAATTGCACGATAATATCGGTTTGAAAACTACGCATTACCCTCGTCATGCCAAGCTCCTTCCGGTCACGTCGATGAAGACCTGTTCCAACGTGGTTTCCTGTGTGTGGATGGTCTGCACGGGTTGACGGCGCAGTAGATCAAGAAATGCGACGTTCTCGCCCAAGCCATCCAGCGGAAATTCATCGCAAGATCGCGCACCATTCTGCCCGAATTCCACCTGCACGATGCGCCGACCATAGCGCAATTTGAGATCACGCGGCGTTTCGATCAGGTTGATTTCGCCATCCAGCAAAAACGCCACCCGATCACACAATTCATCCGCCACGCTCATGTTGTGCGTGGTCATAAAGACCGTAGTGCCGTTCTCGCGCACCCGCTGAATCACCTCTTTGATGCGCCGTGCATTGACCGGATCAAGTCCCGAAGTCGGCTCATCGAGAAACAGTAATTTGGGCTTGTTGAGGAGCGAACGCGCCACATTCAGCCGATTCCGCATCCCTTTAGAGAATTCTCCCACGCGCTTCTCGCCATCATCCGCCAAGCCGACCCATTCCAGCACCGTTTCCGCCGATTCTGTCGCGCCGGAATACAGCGAACGGAAATAACGCAGATTCTCCAGCGCGGTCAGCTTGAGGTAATGATTGGGCATCTCGAACGACACGCCGACCTGCTCATAATACGCCGCACCCCATGCGGTCAATTCACGCCCCAACACGCTGACCTGTCCCTCGTAGCCACGCAACAGCCCGATGAGAATTTTCTGCGTGGTGGATTTTCCAGCCCCGCTCGGACCTAAAAAGCCGAAAATCTCCCCTCGCTCCACCTTAAAATTGATGTCCCTCAGCGCGGAAGTTGCCTCTCCCGCATAGGTGAAATTTAACCCCTGTACGTCGATCATCCTGTTTTGCCCTTGTCATTTTAGCCATTCGCTTTGTGCGAACGGCAGTTAACGTTTTGTCATTCCACCAGCTCTATGTAGTTTGACATTTGATAAAATAACTCGTGAACGTTCGACGGAGGCTAAAGCCGTCCGCCTAGGCGGTTCAAGCCCCATAAATGGGACTAAGTAGCGTCTATCAGGCTAAATGAGTCACCTTCAGGTGGCTTGATGATCTAGCTCTGTGGCTTTAGCCCGGAGCGATATCAGATAGCAAGTTATCAAATCCAAGATTGCGCCTCTCAGCACTATTTACCCAACCCATCCCATACCATCGTGGCGATGACTTCTGCCATTTCGTCACGTTGGGAGGCGATTTCCTCTGCGCCCAACAGATACAAGTTGAGCAGACCGAACACCGTCCCCGCGAGAATCTGTGTCGCCAGCGCCGGATTGGTCTGGCGCATTTGCCCGCCGGACATCCGTTCCGCAAACATCGCTTCGGCAAGTGTCATGGTCGGCGCGATCACCTCGTTATAGTAGGTCTCGCGCAACTCGGCGTTTACCAGCAATTCCGGCAAAATCGCGCGGAAAATATCGGCATTGTCGAAGACCACATCCAGCCGATGACGCAGATAGCGCACGAAAAAAGCGCGGAAGTCCCCGTCCATGCCACCGCCCAAATCCACCTCGCGCTGTTCGCTTTCGTTGAGCCGATCAAGAATGCCGAGCAACAACGCTGTCTTGTTCTCAAAATAGTTATAGACCGTGCCATCGGCGATGCCCGCCACTTTTGCGATGTCCTTGATCGTCGCCTTATGAAAGCCTTTCTCCGCGAAAACCTGAGTCGCAGAGTCAAGGATTTGCCCCTTTTTCAGCGCCACGATCTGCGCCTGTATCGCATCTTCCATACTGCTCACCTTATTAATTTGAACGAGTGTTCACAGAAATGAATATATATTCACTAAAATGAATGACTATTCATCACAATACACCCGAAACGATTTTCGCGTCAAGTGAATTTCGTATTGAGATAGTATAAGTGCTATACTTCACAATAACTTATGAGTTTGGACTAAGATGATGGCTAATCTTTTTGCGCGGGCGGGGGTGCTTTTTGGTGGGATGGGCGTGTTGCTTTTGGTGCTCCTCAGCGGGGGAAATCATGCGCCGACAAACAACACGATCCCGATTGTGACCGCAATGGTAGAAAGCCTTGAAGATGGGCAATGTCCTAATCCTGTGTGCATCGCTGGACTTCAACTGACTGATCCCATCACCGGCGCTATCGACACATTTCGGGTTGGAGGACTCCATCCTGAAGCATTTTATTACTCACCGGATTATTCGAAAATCGGCTTTCTACAAGGGGAACGCTGGCATATTCTTGACCTTGAAACACGTCGCAGTCGATTAGTGTCAAACGATGTTGTTTCTTATAATTCAAGAATCTTTTTTGACCCGAGGCTCATGGCTTGGAGTCCTGATAGCACACACATCGCCTACAATTCACGGAATGGTATAGCGATTGTCGATGTACAAACAGGCGAACATCATCTGGTAAGCCACCTGAACGCGCAACAGAGCCTTCAATGGTCGCCGGATGGAACACACCTGTTATTTTCTGCCAATCCCGCAAATACATTGGCGAACCTCGACCTCTACAGCCTTGATCTCACGACAGGCGAACTCACAAATCTCACAGCCAACCTTCCTTACAGTTATGATGGCATCTGGTCTCCGGACGGGTCACAAATTGTATTTTTGATGAGCGGGCGTTCTCCCATCGGACCTGGCGATCTATTCATCATGAATGCAGATGGCACGAACCTCGAACGTTTAACTTATGACCAGACCGAATATAAATGGCGACCCCGCTGGATACTCGACAACACGGCTATTTTCTATTGGGCTAGAGATTATTTTCAACTTGATCTTGAGACAGGTGAGTTACTCCGGCGTGATGACAATTACAAAACCCTTGGACAGGACATTTCACCGGACGGTTCGCAATTCGTTCAGGTTCAAAGCATTGATTATTTGGCAGGGGATTATCTACTCACCATTTATGATTTCCGTACCGAAGAAAGTTATGATCTGCCACTCAAAACCTATCGAGCCACTTATCCAGAATGGAGGAGTGATTAATGGCTGATCTTTTTGCGCGGGCGGTGGTGCTTTTTGGTGGGATGGGTGTGTTGCTGTTAATCTTGCTCAGCGGGAGGAGTGAAGTCATCTCACAGGAAGCTCAAACCGTGCCAATTGCCTATGCGATGGTCGAAAATCCTGAAACTGTAAACTGTCTTGAGGGACCGTGCCGTACCGGAATCGCTCTGATCGACCCGCTTACAGGAGAAATAGAAACGTTTCGTGTCGGTGCAGTTTATCCAGAAGGCTTAACATACTCGCCTGACTACAGCATGATGAGTTATCACATCGGCACACGCTTGTATGTCCTTGACCTCGAAACGCACCGAACACGACTCGTTACACACCAATACTATAACTATCGATACGGTAATATCGCCGCATACAATGCGTGGAGTCCCGATAGCACTCAGATTGCATATACCACATATTCCACCATCGACGTGCTGAATCTAGCGACCAATGAACGACATTCGGTTAGCAATCTGATACCCAAAAATAAATTTCATTGGTCACCAGACGGCACATCCCTTTTGCTCATGGCTGATCCGGCGGGAAGATGGCGGGAAAATTACCTCTATAGAATTGACTTAGCGACGGGTGAACACATTAATCTTACTCCGCATTTCAGTGACAGTTTTGGTGGAATATGGTCATCTGATAGTATGCAGATTGCATTTGTAAGGTTAATGCGGGGTACGGTTCGTCTCTATACTGTGAATGCCGATGGTTCAAATCTACAGCGCATAGACAATAGATTACCCGGTATGGTATTTCCACGGCAGTGGATTCTTGGAGACAGGTACATTCGTCTCTGGTACGGGGAATTTTATACATTCCAAGTTGATACAGGCGATTATATCCGTGTCACTAAGATCGGGGAGCAATTGCCAGAGTCCGAAACTTTAGGAATAGATATTTCACCCAATGGCGAAGAATTTGTTATTTTGCGTCGGGATCAAACAGGTCGCCGCGATGAGTGGTTGAGCATCTACGATTTTGAAACGCTCGAACGCCGCGATTTCATGATTAAAACCGCCAGTTTCGCCTATCCAGAATGGGGGAGTGATTAAACAGCCACAGCTGGCTCTTTACTGATAACTGTCTACTGAAAACTGATAACTAAAAACTACGTATCCCAGCGCATATGCACGAGGGTGCGTTGGCGCGTGAAGCGGTAATTTTCGAGGAGTTTTCCGGCGGATATTTCATCAGCGGGATGTTCTATCGAGAGGGCGCTCCGTCCAAAGCGGCGGACGGCGGTGTTCATGAGCGCATCATCAAACACGCCTGCGTAAAGTGGTTCGCAGAGCAGAGTCAGATGGGTGCGTCCGGCGATCACATTTTCAATCCACAATGACGCGGCGATCTGGTCATCTTCGTTACGGATCACTAGCCGTTCAGTGGAGCGCAGATTCAGCCAATCGCCGAGGTTGCCCAGAAATGACTTCTTGAATTGATTTTTATGCAAGGGGCGCAACCAGCCCAATCCACCGAGTTCCTGCGGACGCAAGACCTGCGCCAATGCCATCGCATCGCGCCATTCTGACCGACGTTGCCGGACAATCCGCACATTGCCGTAAGACGCTGGCTCCGGCACATGCGAATAACCACTCCGTCGCCATGTCGTCCATTCGCGTTCTTCCACAAAGCCCAATTTACGATACAAATGGCGTGCCGCATGATTTTTGGTATCCACCTGTAAAATTGCCGCGTTGCCCTTGCGTCGCTGGATCATCTGCATACTCGCGATCATCAATTTGCGCGCGATTCCCCGTCCCTGATAATCAGGATGTACGCCGACATTGGCGATAATCCACTGCTTGCCAAAGTCATCCGGTAAGGTGGTCGGATACACGGACACATTGCCGATTAGCCGATTATCAGCCATCCACACATAACCGAGATTGATACCGAGTGAGCCTTCATTTAAGCGTGAGAGGAACGGGAGAGTAGGACCAAGTTTGCTGAGGTAGCGCATTTCACGCAATGCGGCCCGTCCGCTACTGTCCATACTATCGGCAAAAACTAGCTCGATGAGGTCGGCTAGTGGGGCGAGGTCGGTCTTTAGATTTACAGGGCGCATCCCATCACTGATTGAGATGCTATCAGGGTCGCTGGAACGGGTTAGAGTGACCATTAGCGGTCTTTTTTATCTCGTCTAAAAATGATGATCTAAGTTACCGCATAGTATACCATAATGCTTACAATCGTCTAACTTTATTATTAGGATTTGTCCACATGACCTTTGTAATGGCGGAGGCGAGTGCTCTCAGTCAATACAAGCCGTATCCAATAATACCAATCATCTGCCTATCACTCGTAAACCCGCCTGATGTATGGATAATCACTCTCAACGGCATCTAGTGGATAACGATAGGCAAAATTATTATGACGACACGTAAATCATTACTGGTTGGAAGTATGCCTTTTTCAGATGAACAGGAAGCCATGACGTTTGCAATCACCCATCTCGGCGATTCATTGTTGGCACTGCCGGATGGTGAAATTGGCGAGAAAACGGAACAATACCCGAACGGGAAACGTTCCGCGTGGGTGATGACGGCGATCAATCTATGCGCGGAAGACACTGCCAATTGGGAAGTGGTTAAGGATGTGGTGCGTGGGACAGATGGGTTTCCGGTGGATTACAACAGTGTGCAGAAGTTGCGCCCGAAACATTCGCCCGCGACGATGCACAAATATCTCAAGTTCGGCTACGATGATTATTTTAAAGAAAGTTACGCCACGTTTACCGCGCTCAAGCAAGAAAAAGGTCTGGATGATCTCGCTTTTCAGGTCGGTGTGCCTACCGGATTGGGCATCGCCTTCAGCATGATGTCACCGATTAACGCCCTGCGCTATACAGATGCCTTTAACAAGCAGGTCGCCTATGAAGTCAATGAGATTTTGAAGGTTGCCCGCGACGATGTGGTGATTCAAATTGAAGTGCCGGGGGAGCTTGCCTTTGCGTATAAGCTACCCAACTTTATGGTGAATATTGCGCTGTGGAGCATCTTCAATCTGGTCAAGAAGATTAACCCGCCTGCCCGCATCGGCTTTCATCTGTGTCTGGGCGACCTCAACAATGAAGCCCTCACCCACGCCAAAACGCTGGACAAAATGGTGCATTTCTCCAACACATTGGTGGATCGCTGGTCACCGGAGCATGAACTCGCCTATATGCACTATCCACTGGCAGAAGCCATCGACCCGCCCCCCATGGACGCGTCATTTTATGAGGCACTTAAACACATTCGCCTGCCGGAAAACACACGCTTTGTCGCCGGTTTTGTGCATGAGAAACGCTCGGATGCTGAACTGATACAAATCCGCGATATGATCGAAACGATCCGTCAGCATCCGGTGGATGTTGCCTGTTCTTGCGGTCTGGGCAGGCGACCCCGCGCTGTTGCCGAATCAGTCATCAAGACAACGGTAGAATTGACCACTTAACCTGTCTTTTCACTGAGGATGTAGGTCTTCCATTCCTGAACATTAGGCACATCGAGATCAGGGGCAATTTGCCGGATAAAACTTGCCCCTTTAGCGAGGTCATCGGCGACATAGAGATCAGATTTTGTCATAGAGGTCAGCAGGCGCGAGATCACTTTGAGAAAGACGTTGTTCTTATGCCCGACCACAATCGACCAACCGGTGTTCGCTTCACGCAGATATTTCAGGATGCGCCCGCCTTCCAACTCAAGGACGTTCGGCAATTTCGTTAGCTCGGTAGAGTCTATAAAAATGTGTACTTTTTCGCTGTGTTTGCTGGCGGCTTCGTTCAAGAGGGCGATAATTTGACCGTCGACTTCACGGAAGTCCGCGCCGTTCAGGTCGCCAACATTATGCACAAAAACCACATGATCCGGTATTAACCAATAGGCATTTGACGATCCCATTGTACTGCTCCATTTAAATTAAGTTGTCGTGACCCTATTGTAATTCCAAAAAACAACTCTAAGCGTTAATGTTTTAAGAAATACTTGACAGTTATGGTTGCTGGCATAAAAAAATCCCTCGCCAGAGGTTCTGGTAAGGGACTTTTGTATTTGCTATGCGTGATTCGCCAACGCGTTAGGCGCGACGTACCATTTTCACAATCGCCAGTAAGATCACCGCACCGATAAAGGCGGTCAACAGGCTAGCGATGTTCAAGCCGTCTACATCACCACCCACGCCAATAGCGTTAAGTACGATACCACCGATGAAACCACCGACGATACCGATGATGATGTCCTGTAACAGACCCTGTTGACTATTTGTTTTCATCACAATGCTCGCTAACCAGCCAGCAATTGCACCAATAATAATCCATACGATCAGGTTGATAACCATGTGTTCCTCCAATGTTCAAAGCAATTCATAAATTCACGCTTCAATAGCCTAAGTGTATGGCAGTTCATCGGCATAACAATCAGTGCAGTGTTTGATTCTTGCTTAGGTCATCTGGTGGATAAACTTATAGTCATTAACCAACATTACAGTCCCCAATTGGACTAATCTCCCCGTGATTAGGCGCTGGTTGGCGACCATTCCCGCCGTAACATGCTAAAGATGATTTTGTCCAGATAGCGCCCATTGCGATACACCTCCTGCCGTAAGCATCCTTCATCCGTAAAGCCCGTTTGTGCTAAAGCATAAAAGTTCAATTGGGAAAATGGGTAAACAAAAATGACATGACCAGATTATTTTCTGGCAACCGATGAATACTGTATGAGGTTTCCTGAGCGGTTTAGCTCAGGTTAGAGGACTTGCACCATTAGATTTTTCATATAGGGTTCAGTATAGCGCAGGTTGAGCGTCGGGGAAAGCATCGACTATGTGCGTTATGATTGGGACGTTTGCAATGAACTTGTTTAATTTTGTATCTTTTGACGGGTGTGTAATTTCAACATGCGAACAAAGTGCTCGACCTGCTCAAATTCATCTAGCTCGGCTTGTTCATCTGCTGAGATACGCCCCTCTTTCGAGGCTTCAAGTAGCGTGTTGATGCGTTGTTGTGTGGCTTCCGAAGGACGAAATGTCAGAATGTCTTGTTGATTGGGTGAGGATGCGAGAAAATAATAGACTTCTTGATAAATGGGTGGATGCACAACTGCCATCATAACCTCCAACTGAACTGTTCCCAATTATAGCATTAACCAAACGCCCATCGAAATCTGATATTCGACAGGAGTATTTATTGAAACGTCTCGCATTAATGATGATTGGTCTGATTTTTTGCGCTTTGCAAATAAACGCACAGGAAACGCGCTCGTCGGACTATTTGATCTACATGCAAGGGGGCGAGGTCTATGCACAGGCGCTCTACGGCAGTGATCGCATGAATCTGGGCGCACCGCTCAACAATGTGGAGACGGCGATTCGGATTGCGTCGCCCGTGTTGCGCGAAATTTTTGATTATCTACCGGCGACCATGACACCCCCCGACGACGATTATGGCTTTTATCATGGGGTGATGATGCCTGATGGCGGCGGGATGATTGCGCTGGAAATGCAAAGCGCCGGCATGGGTTATCGCGTGGTACGTTACACGGGTGGCATCCGTTTCCCGCTGTTTTCCGGTGAAAATAGCGTGTCTCGCGGCTATCTTGACCCGATTGCCATTGCGGAAGATGGCACGATAATTCTGCTAGAACGTCAGATGCGCTATCGGCTGGATACGGTCAATGTGTGGCGTTTCAACGAAGAAGCAGACAGTGAACCGACGCGCTTTGCTAGTTTTGAAATCGGCACCCTCTATGGACGCACCGCCATTTTGCCGGATGGGTCAGGCGTTGTGCTGGGCGTAAATCCTGAGTCGCGTTCAGGTTATACGCTCAATTTTGAGCTGGGTCGGGTGTTTGCCTTCGCCTTTAATAGCGACACGCCGGAACCGCCGCGCTCCGCCTTCGAGCTTTATCCTGTGTCGGTGCATGTGCTCGGCGTGTTTCCGCTGGATGCACTCAATAGCCTGCGTGGACAACTTAATACGCCCATGCCGAACCCCGGCGCACCGCAACGTCCTGCGCCATTTTTACACTGGCCGTTAAGCGACGATGAGCGCAGAATCACTTGCTACACCGATTCCAACTGGACGCACGCCAATTTTCAATATGTGTGTGCGGGTATGGCTTCCCCACGGGATTATGACGGACATCAAGGCACGGATGTGAGCGGGATTCTCGGTCAGGGGTTGCTCCCCGGTACGCCCGTTTATCCGTCTGTGCAGGGCGTGGTGGTGCGGACGTATGGCGGGTGCGTTGGCGGGTTGGATGTCTCCTGTGGCGGCGCGTATGGCAACATCGTTATGCTAGAGCACACTATTACCGTCAACGGAGAAAGCCAATTATGGTTTACGGGTTATGCCCATCTGACTGAACCGCTCGTCAACGTGGGCGACTACATCACGGACTTAACCCAATCCATCGCGCTTTCTGGAGAAACGGGCGTGGGCGGTCCACATCTGCATTTTGAAGTGCGGAACTGGTATATCAACGCCAACAATCGCTGGGTTGATCCGTGGGGCGCGTATTATCCCCCGCATGGTGAAAGTTTATGGATTGACGGCAATGAGCATCCGTTGGCGCTGGTAAGTGGAGACTAAACCGCCGAATCTTCCTCTTGTCAGAATGGCATACATCGCTACACTGAGATTTTCACCGAAATTTTCATCATGGAGCAGGCAACGATGTCTACGGAACAAATTGCCGTTTGTCACGTCGGATTTTTGTGTCAGGCGCGTAAGATCGCGGTTATACGCAATCCGCAATCCCAAACCTTTGAAGTTCAGAATATGGCATACAATGTAGAAACCGCGATGGGTGGCGAGGAGACGTTCAAGGCGATCTACAGCGCCCCTATCGAGATGCAACACACCGTATTGGGCGATTATGGCGTGTGCGATTTTTCTGAGGTGACACAGCCGGGCATTTATCGCGTGGTCTTGCCGCAAAGCAACGCCTATTCCTATCAATTTACGATTTCTGATGGCGCGTTCGCCCGTTTGCCCTTCCTGTTTCTGGATTTTATTCACGAACTCCGCTCCGGCTTCTTCACCTCGGATTTACACGCGCCCTTGCATCTCGACGACGGTGTGCGCTCCGACACAGGCGAACGCTGGGATGCCGTTGGCGGGTGGTATGATGCGGGCGATATGCGGAAGTGGATGGGACATTCCACCCTACCCGCGCTGGCATTTATGGACATTCAGGATCGCCTGACTTTGCCCCGTCACACTTACAACGATCAGCCCGCCTATGACTCCGATTGGCTGACCGAAACCGCGTGGGGGTTGCGCCTGATCTTCAAGATGCAAGACCCTGAAACCGGCATGATCTTTGAGGATGTCGGTGGCGGAAGCACCGCCCGCAAAACCGACGAAATGACATGGTGGTACGAGAATCACGCTGGATGCTACGCTGATAATGCCGACAATCGCATCACAGACAATGTGCGTGGTTCCGGTGATGAACGCACGGTGCGCGTCCACTTTAACGCGATTGCCCAATACACTAACATTGCCATCACTGCCCGCGCCTATGCCCTCTATGCTCAATTTGACGCACAGATCGCCGCCGAGTGCTACACGTTCAATGAACGCTGTTGGGCATTCTGTGAGACGAAACGCGACGATGAATCGCATTACTGGACATCGGTGAAGGCGTGGCGGTTGTGCGCGGCGCTGGAACGCTACCGTGCGGGCTTGTCTACGCGGCACGAAGTAGACGACGCGCTGGAAAGTCTGCTGGCTAACTTTGACGCTGATCTCGGCTTCTGGACACAACGCGCCGAACGTGATGATCCCTATCGCGGAATTTTACACTCTGCACAGCCGATCATCGCGCTTGCGAAATATCTTGATTTTGTAGATTCTAAGTCCGAACGCGTTATTGCGATCCTGAACGCGTGTAAAGCGCGCTATATCGTCCCGCTGACGAACACCAATCCCTATCAGTTCATGCCTTATGGCACCTATCGCACGCTACCGACTGACGGTGAGTTGTATCGTCCGTTGCGCGAGGGGTTGTCGTTTCGCTTTGTCATGCCCGTGAACCATTTCCAGAAGATCAATCATGGCTTATCCGGTCATTGGATGAGCTGGGCGCACGCGCTGGCGTATGCCGGACGGATGCTCGACGATAGCGACCTGACCGATTTATCATGGGCGCAAATTCACTGGTTGCTCGGCAACAACGACGTGGATGTGTCGATGGTGAGCGGTGTGGGCTATGTCAACCCGATGCCCCATAGTCGCTTTCTCGGCACGGTTATCGGCGGATTTTGCAACGGCTTTCGTGGAACAGCCGACGACATTCCGACCATTGATATGGCGCGTAAAGCCGAGTGGAACAGCACTGAATACTGGAATGTGCCACTGAGTAACTGCCTGATGGCGCTCTCGTGGTTATTGCCTGCAAAGGTTAAGCCTTCCGGTAAGATCGGCTTTGCTAACAAATGACCAATATCCCATCGAACGACCTATTGTGGCTTGATAGCCTACCCTTTCCCTCAAATAAACGCATCGCGGTACACGTCAAGCCGGCGGCGGAGCGTGCGCTCAAGCAGGGGCATCCGTGGCTGTTCGATGGTGCGATCCGCAAGATCAGCCATGAAGGTCAGGCGGGTGATCTCGCCGTGATCTTCGACAAGGAGCGGCGTTTTCTGGCGATTGGTCTGTATGATCCGGCATCACCGATTCGCATCAAGGTCTTGCAACATCATCAGCAGGCGACGATTGACCGTGACTTCTTCCACGCGTGCTTGCAATCTGCGGTTGATCTGCGCGAACCGCTCCGGCAATCCACCACGAACGGTTATCGGCTGGTGCATGGCGAGAACGACGGTTTGCCCGGTCTGGTCGTCGATAGATACGGCGCGGTGCTGGTACTCAAACTGTATAGCGCGGCGTGGATTCCCCATCTGCGCGATGTGATTCCGGCGTTGCTGGACGTTCAACCTGCGTCAAACCTTGTTCTGCGCCTCAGCCGTGATTTGCAACAGAGCGGGGCGCATGGGCTGAAAGACGGGCAGGTATTGCTGGGCGATTTGCCGCCTCAGCCGTTGACGTTTACCGAAGGCGAATTAACCTTTACCGCCGATGTGATTCACGGGCACAAAACCGGCTTCTTCTTCGATCAGCGCGAGAACCGTGAGCGCGTCGGGAAATTGGCGAACGGACGGCGCGTGCTGGATGTGTTCGCGTATGTGGGCGCGTTTTCGCTGTATGCCGCGTCCGGTGGTGCTGAGTCCGTGCTTAGTCTGGACATCAGCGCGCCCGCAATGCACGCCGCGCAAGCCCACTTCACGCTCAATCAGCACATCCCGAACGTGGCGCAGGCGAAGCACGACATCCTGATCGCCGATGCGTTCGTCGCAATGGATCAGATGCGCGCTGATCGCCGGATGTTCGACCTCATCATCGTTGATCCGCCCTCGTTTGCCAAACGTGCCGATGAAGTCGACAGGGCGCTGGCGGCGTATGCGAGTCTGGTGGAGCACGCGCTCCCGTTGTTGGAACGCGACGGGATTTTCGTGATCGCGTCGTGTTCTAGCCGTGTGACTGCGGAGGCGTTCTTCCGCACCGTGACATCCACCGCCGCGAAGATGGGGCGGGTGTTGAGCGAAATCGAACGCACCGGACACGCGCTCGACCATCCGATTGGATTCCCCGAAGGCGCATATTTGAAGTGTCTGTTCGCGCGGGGATAGATTGTGCCACGCACATGGCGGTGATTGGCAGAAATGCCATGTGTTGCGGGTTACTCACGGGAAGAAATGAGTGGTTCTGCCATGAAAAACCGATTTATTTTTTTCCGCCATACTGCCATTATGGTGGAGAACCTCCCCCCCAATTCCTTCTCCATGCCCGTTCGCAAGCTCACTTTGGAGAGGGGGCTTTTAAAACGAGACTTAAGGATGGGGTAAAACGGTAATTACATGATGCGAGACCTAAAAAATATCGTCCTGACATAATATGACACTACATCATAGCACATATGTTCGCCTTGTGCGGTTAGAGTTTGCAAATATTAGGCTGTGAATTTACGTTTTGATTCTACAAATGAATTCGCCTCATTGATGACTGTATTACTCTAATTCGACATCTGTTAGTGCGGGAAAAATAATATTGGTGACGATATAACCAATGCCGATTTCCTGTTGTTCAGCAGTGTTAGGGTCTATTTGAGCGAGATCAGGATTTTCATTGCTCAGATTGGCGGTTGTCACAATTATCAGATCAAGCTCAGGGAAAACATAAACTTGCTGTCCGGCATAACCCTGTGCCTGAAATGACCGATAGCCGAAATTCCACTCCGCTTTCCATAGCCACCATTGATAACCGTACCATTCGATGATTTCCTGCTGATCTGTAGGCGGATAAAATGCCTCGCCCTGTGGTGTCAGGCTGGCTTCAACCCATTCAGCAGGGACTAATTGCTGGTTATCCCATAAGCCGTTATGCAGGTAGAGCAATCCCAATTTTGCCATATCGCGTGGCGTTAAAAATAAGCGTGATCCGCCTGCTGTGATCCCTGAACTATCCGTTGCCCACTCAAATTGTGTAATTCCCATCGGCTCAAATAGCGAGGGAGTGATAAATTCATTTAGTGGTTGACCTACGGCTTCTTGAACAATTGCGGAGATAAATTGGGTGTCGAGAGTACTGTAACTCCATGTAGCGCCCGGCTGATATACCATTGGAATGTCTAAGCCAAAGGCGATGGTATCTGTTGCCAGAAGTTCTTCGGGGGAGCCATACCCGCCCGTGTAAAATAGGTTCTCTTCAAAGCCAATGCCAGAGCGCATCATCAGCACATCACGCAGGGTAATCTCACTTTTGTCAGTATGGGTGTCATCTGCAAAATAGTCTGGCAATAATGTGGGCAAGGTCGCGTCAAGGTCAGTTAACATGCCCTGTGCTTGTGCCACGCCAACCAATGCAGATGTCCAGCTTTTGGTCACGGAGGCAATATCGTGCAGGGTGTCCACATCATAATCGTTATAGTAGCTTTCATAGACAATATAGCCGTTGCGAATGATGAGGATACTGTCCAGATAGGGGGTTTCATCGCTGACATACGCTTCGATGGTGGCTAAAATCGTTTCGTCGAAGCCATGATTAGCCGGAGAGTCGATTTGCCAGCCTGCGGTGGGGAAATAGTCAGGTAATGGCACTTCGGAGTCCGTTTGGGCAATTGTTATATTTACGAGAAGAAAAAATAGGAACAGACTCACTAATTGCGTTAGTTTTCTGAGCACCATCACTACACCCACCCCTAAATTTATAGTGGGGCATATTATATTTACATGGAATCATTATTTGCAAAAAATTTAACGTTCATTCTATGCTGACACGCCAAAAAGTGTGTTACCCCCGTGTGAGGCGGCGTTTGATGTGGTCATGGAGTTGGCGGACATTGACACCGAGGCGGCGCAAAATCTCCGCGCCGGTATCGTCTTCTGTGAGGGCGAGCAAGAAGTGTTCTGTGCCGGTGTAATGACTGCCCAGACTGCGCGATAATTCGACAGCAGGCGGGATGACCTGCTCGATGGAGGTCATCAAATCGTCATCGCGTTGTTCCAGCCCTCGCGTGACGGCGACATCATTCAAGCCGACCTGCAACAGCAAACTTGACATGGTACTGCGCCGCTCCCGCGAGATGACGAGTAACAGATGCCCCAGCCCGATCATCTGATGATCGTGCGCGACGGCGAGTTGCTCGGCGGCGGTGAGCACCCGCCGGGAAAGTTCGCTCAGGTTGGCGGTACGGCGCAAGGTATCAAGGCTGAATTCCTGCAAGCCTTCGTTCAGCGATGCCCGCACACGCCTGCGGACTTGATCCGGTTGGATGTCCATGAGGCGGAGTAAATCTGCGGCGTTGCCAAGATTGGTGCGGGTGATGCCGAGCAGGAGGTGTTGCGTGCCGATGTAATGATGCCCCAACCAGTTCGACTCATCGGCGGCGAGTTCCAGCGCGAAATCGAGCGCGGCATCGTTGGGCGGGTCTTCCTGTAGGTCGTCAATGGGCAGGGTTAAATCTGCCAATTTCGGCTCTGCGAAGTCGGCTTCGAGGCTTAGCTCGGTGAGCAAGGTAGCGCCAATGCTCCCGCGTGTGAGCAGAACGCCAACGAGTAAATGTCCGGTATCGACACGGGGATGCCGATACCGTTGTGTAAGTAGAGATGCGTGGGTCAAGGCGCGTCGGGCGTGATGACTATAACGACTGTAAATCGTCATCGAAAATTTACCGATCAGTGCGGATTTTATAACATGATGAGTCCATTATAATCTCGCTACGAAGTCCGTTGCAAACGATAGTTGGCAAAATTCCGGCTATTGCATCGCATGTCAATCATCAGATGAGGGAAACAGTAGGTGTCTGGCGGGGTGGGCTTAAAGCTGTTTTTGCATGAAGTGGGTGATATGCCCTGCGGGACGCTCCGGCAGGGTGCCAAAGGTGTGATAGCCATGCGCGTGGAAAAAATCAATATTGTGGAAATCCGCCGCATCGGTGACGACATTCGGGCAACCGCGCCGTTTGCTTTCGGCTTCTGCTAGCAAAAGCATTTGTGTGCCATAGCCCTGCCCGCGATAGGAGTCATCAATCCACAAATGTTGCAGATCAAACCAGCCCCAATAGGTCATGCCGAGCAAACCACCGATGAGCGTGCCATTCAGCGTGCGTAAAAAGATCACCAGCCGTTCGCCTTTGCCCATTACCCCGCGAGAGGCATTGTATGCGCCCAATCCACGCGCCAGAGTGCGAACATCTTTCATGGGCGGATTGTCCTGCACGGTAAAGGGACGTGAGGGCGTGCGCGGGTGAATGTCTCGCCACACATAATAATAATTATAGCCGGGTGGACGATCAGTAAGCGTACCAAACAGCCGGAAGCCAAGATGAACATAAAACGGGAGTGACTGAAAGCTGGTCGTCGCCAGAAAAACACGCTCCACACCGGCTTGATGGGCGTGGGCTTCCAGCGAGTCCATCAATGCGCGCCCATAACCCGCGCCTTTGTAGGTGTGATCCACCCACAGCAGATCAATATACATCCAGCCCCAGCCGATTTCACCGTAAACGCCGCCGCGGATGAGTCCGGCTTCATCGCGCAGAAACGCCGCTACCGGACGCATGGCATCGCCACCGTATGGACGGGCGAAATCATCCAGACGGGATTGGATGACCGTCATTTCCGCCTGTTGGGGATCGGCTTCTATGATGAGGGGGCGGGTGGGATGGAGGGAACGGGTCATCGGTTAATTTTCAGTCCGTAAATCGAACGGTAGATGTCCGGTTTCGTTATGCGAAACGAGATACACCTCGCCGTCAGCGTCCACCATCAAGCGGGTGATGCCACAGTGGTTAATCATCATTTTGACCCAGATGTGCGGATCAAAATGTAAGGTGCGGGCGACCAGATAACGGATCACGTTGCCATGACAGACCAGCAATTCATGCACATTCTCGTCGTCATCGGCAGGCGGGCAAATCAATTGATCGAAGGCGCTATCGAGTTGATCGGCACACAGCGTTACTTTTTCCTCCGTGAGATCCGGCGCGACGGAGCGAAAGGCGTTTTCAAAACCGGGTGGGATCGTCGGGATGCACTCACGCAGTAAGTCCGTCGGTTGGAAGTTGATGGCGTGGTGCTGGGTGGCGATGATGCGGGCGGTTTGCTCTGCACGGAGCATGGTGCTGAAGTAGATACGGCTGAACGGTACATGCTTGAGGGCTTGCGCCGCCGCGTGTGCTTGATCTTCTCCAAGCGGGGTCAATGCGCCGGCATCGCGCTGTTTAGACAGATATTGCCCGTGCCGGACCAGATAGAGGTTACGATATGCCATAATGATCCTTGAAGTAAGACGTTGAACGTAAGAAGTGATTAGTTTTTAGAGCTTGCTTGAGTTTGAGCATTTTCCCCATCCCCTAGCCCCTTCCCCACTTCGTATTGAAGGGGAACAAGTCTCCCCTTGCGAAGCGGGGGAGATTTAGCGGGGGGATTTTTCCTACGCTTTAATAAATATTATATAAAATACCTTCTTCAAAACACGCTCTTAGTAATTAGTTTTTTGGTGAAACAAACGAGAAAAAGCATCGTGTAAGGAAAAATCTTTAATTTTCTATAGTCACAAATTCCTTACGCCTGATGCTGTGCGATGGCTTCTGCGGTTTTACGTTGCATAAAATGGAAGACATTTTCAAAGACGTTGGCGCGGGATTGAATCATGCTCAAGCGCACGCCTGCTTGCTCCGCGAAGGTCTGCACACAGGGCTTGACCGTCTGTAAAATTTGATCCGGCGTGCATCCGTTCAAGGCTTCGATCAAGATGTAGATATAGCCTTTGGAGATGAACGATTCTGAATCTCCGATAAAGTGAATTGTGCCATCGTCCTGCAATTGCGCGACGATATGGGTGGCAGAGGCACAGCCCGGCACAAGCTGATCGTTCGTTTTATAAGCGGAGTCCATCACGGGCAGATACTCCCCATATTGGCGCAGAGTCAGCAATTGATCCTGCCGTGAGGTGAGCATGGCGAGGTCTTCGCCGATTTCCGCCAGATAGTCGCATGGGTTGGTCATCGAATTTTACCGTTAGAGAATAGTTGTCGTCGTTCGTTTGATTGTACCCGATGAACGCGACAACTTAAAAGTGAATTAACCTGAATTCTTTTTGAGGTGAACATCCGCGAAAAGAGCTTTTAGCCGTTAGCTTTTGGCTTTTAGTTTGAAAAAACACCGCTTTTGGCTAAAAGCTGAGAGCCAAAAGCTACGAAGGTCATTCCTGATTGTGTGCTTATCCAGAACTGACGCAAATTATTAAAGAAGCGACAGGGTGTGTCGCTTCTTGAAGTGTCAACGTTTTTCGTGCCCTAGCCCGGAAATGCCCATGCGAGTGCTTCTGGCAACACACTGCGGAAGCCCACCAGACCATGCCCACTGCCGATTTCGGTGTATTGATAAGCCACATCCCCGCGCTGACTGAGGATGCTATTTAGCAGTTGCCCCGGTAGATAAAAGCGTGCGCGTGCCTCATACCGCCCGACAGATTGAAAAATACGTCTGGGCAAAATGGAAGCACGTTGGAAGCGTCCGGCATATTCTTTGAGTTGCTCTTGCGCCACGCCGCGCCCTAACGGGGGTGAAATCATGATGAGATGGGAGAACACCGCCGGATTTTTCAGGCTGGCATGGGCGGCGGCAATCGCACCCGGTCCGACCCCGCCGATGCCGATATTGGTCGAATCCACCCGATAACGCGTCTTCAAAAATGGGATCAATTCTTCCTGCATCGTGGCGAAATAGCGATCATTGCTGACATACGTTTTTATACGGTCACGCTGATCGCCACTTTGTAGCATGGCGATAACGACAGGTTGCATCCGTCCGTGCTTGATGAGCGCATCCGCGATGAACGGCACCTGCAACGGTCCGGCGCACCATTGCCCGTCTTGCAAGATCAGCAGGGGATAGACCTTGCCTGAATTTTCGTACTCAAACGGTGTATACACCCACAATTTACGTCCCTGCACACGCAATTGCATACTGCTGAATTGATGCTCGAAGACTTCACCACGCGGGACTCGTCCCATTTTCGTCCAATCCGGGAAGGGGCGGGCTTCTGACATCCGCAACACGGAAACGTTCATCTGTGCGGTGCTCATCTTAATCGGATTTTGCGGGTCGTTGCGCCAATGGCGGTTGATGCGCCCGACGATGTCGGTTTCTTGCGCGAGGGGGGTCATGGGGTCGTTGATGGCGAGCATATAATCGAGCAAATCATCGTTAGCAAAGTCAAGCGTGCAATGCCAGAGGGAAGTCCCTTCCAGATTGTCTAAGGCGGCGAAGGGTGGGTCACCGGGGAGCGTATCCAGATTGACGGCGACATTTTGCACTGCTTCAATCGCCACATAGATAAAGGTCGCGCTGTCGCCCTCAATCCAGGGCCAATCCTGACGCTCACGTAGAAGCTGACCGACTACAGATTGCCGATTTTCCAACGGGGCGGATCGCGCTTCTTCAAGAAAACTCTCAAATGTTGTCCAATTTGGCATGGATCACTTTCTCCCTGTGATTGGGATGCTCCGGCGTAAAGTGCGCCATCAGCATCCGCAAGATATCGCTCATTTGTAGGATAACGTAAATGGACTGCGAAACATTTACGGTCTGTTTGTACCGTTCCAACCGCGTTCGATATAGTGTTGCGACGTTAGCGGACGGGGTACATTACCATTTTAACATTTTCCGGCGCGTCTAGCATCAGGCGTTATTGACCTTTCTCTTGCGCGGGGTGGGAGGCTGGATGATAATGGTAACAGCACCGTCAGTGGTATACTCTGCTGACACGACCTTTTCAGTTAAACTATTATCATTGACCGGCTAATCTGCTTCGGAGACCATACCGGATGAGCGCGAATAAACCACCTGATGACTTGCTTGGCAAAACCCTCGGACAATTCGAGATCATAGAGGAAATTGGACGGGGCGGCATGGCAACCGTCTATAGCGCCCGCCAGACCTCGATGAATCGGATGGTTGCGATTAAGGTATTGCCACGCCATTTGATGCACGACCCGAACTTCTACGAACGTTTTGAGCGTGAAGTCGATGTGATCGCGCATCTTGAGCATCCCCACATTTTGCCGATTTACGATTACGGACAGACGGAAGGCATCCCGTTTATCGCCATGCGTTTTCTCGGTGGCGGTAGTATGGAGCAGATGATCCGGCGCTCCGCAGGCAAAGGGAAACCTGAAGACCTCGAACGCCCGATCCGGCAGATTTGTCAGGCATTGGATTATGCCCACAAAGAAGGAATCATCCACCGCGACATCAAACCGGGCAATATTATGCTGGATACCGGTGGCAACGCCTATTTAAGCGATTTCGGCATTGCGCGTGTGCTCGGTAGTGAACTGACGGGCAGTATGATTGTCGGTACGCCTGCATATATGAGTCCTGAGCAGGCGAACGGAGTGTCTATCGACGGGCGAGCCGATATTTACGCGATGGGCGTGGTGCTGTTTGAACTACTCACCGGAACCGAACCCTATCATGCAGAAACGCCGATGGCAGTCCTGTTAAAGCACATCAACGAACCGATGCCACCCATCACCCAATTTAGAAGCGACATTTCACGCGAAGTCGATCAGGTGATTCAAAAATCGACGGCAAAAGACCCGAATGACCGTTTCTCTTCTGCGGGCGATATGGCGAAAGCCTTTAGTGCCGCATTGCGCGGGGAAACCGCCGTGTTCGATGCCCCGACGCGGAGTGTTTCATCAGGGCATGACGCAGACACCCGCATAGAGGACAACACCAAAACGATCACCGGACAGATGTTGCCCGATCATCCGACAATGCCCCCGACGCAAAATCCGATGACACCTGCACCGGGTTCAATTACAGGGGGATTCACCGATAGCAATACTAACATGACTGGCTTTGGCGCGAACACACAGACGCAATTCCCGACGCGCTCCGGTCCATCGACGGGTTTGCTGGTCGCGATTGTGGTGATCGTCGCCGTGCTGGTGATTGGTGGTGTGGTCGCGTTGTCGATTACCAATAGCGGTGGTGATGATCCCGTGACTACCGTGAATACGCCCGTTGCCAATCTCGTGCCTACGCCGTTCTTCCGTGCGGAAACGGTGCGCGGTGAGCTGTATACAGTCAGCATCCCGCAAGCGTGGATTCCGCCGGTAGGATTTTTTGATCTGTCCACGACGAATCGCATGATCCATGTGTGGCAACCGGATAATGTCAACGCGTATGTTGCGCTGGAAATTGAAGAACGCACGCTCGCTGATGAAGACGCTTTCCAGAGCGCGATTGAGCAGTATGTAGACGCTGAATTGTCCTCGCGCGTTGGCACATTCACGGAAATTGATAGCAGTGTTGCGCCGGATGGCACGGTACGCCGCAGTTATCGCATGGTGGATGCCAGTAACGGCAGTACGGATTTTGAGCCGGGTCAGTTAGATATTTTCTTCGAGAATCGCGCACCGTATTTTGTTGCGGTCAAT
Source organism: Aggregatilineales bacterium (assembly GCA_040219275.1). Lineage (GTDB taxonomy): Bacteria > Chloroflexota > Anaerolineae > Aggregatilineales > Phototrophicaceae > JAVJSU01. The sequence goes on from JAVJSU010000024.1 coordinate 95,722, forward strand.
ATATATTCGGCGGATTCAACGGGCAATACGCTGGTGCAAACCTTCCAATCTATTCTGGACTCGTTGCGGATTGAATAGCGATTAAATAGCACGTACTCCACGAACGCGCATCTTAAGATTGAAGTCGACAAAGCCTATTATCACAATAGGCTTTTTTGTAGTCGATTTGCGTTCGCTAAATATCTGCGCGATTGAGCACAAGTGAGATCATGCCATACGGCGGGCGTGGATCCATGTAGACTTTCGTATCCTCGCCTGCCACTTCCGCCGCCGTGTCCCATAGGCGATTCTGCGCCTTGAACCACACTTCGTCCATCTGCGGGAAGGTCTTCAGTAAGCGCACGCCCATTTCATACACCAGATGTTGAATCGACATGCTCACAAAATCGTGGAAGGTGTGTTGAAGATGGTCATAGACCTGCTGTTGGGCGATATAGTTGCTGTGATCCTCGCTGATAGCATCCTGCACATCGCCATATTTCCAGCCCATATCAAGGAAGATATAGAGCGGGCGATCATTTTTGTCCGGTAGAGTCGTGAATTCATCATGCACAAAATTGGCGAAGGCGCTCCCCGTCAATTTGATGAGCTTGATGCCCAACCGCGCACAGGCATGATCGGTAATGACGATAGTCTCACCGTCGCGTTCTGCATCAAAAGACGCGAATCCGTAGCTATCATGCGAAGGCGCGAACAGGCGATCACTCGGCGTGATGGTTTTGCCGCCATCGTTGGTGATGGGCGCGGCGACGAAGGGCAGGTCTTTCCCACTGACGCGCAAGGCTTCCATCTGTGGATACTGCGTCAACATTTGATGCGCGAGATATGACAGAAAATTTTCTTGCGTCGCGCCGGTAAACAGACGCGCTTTTTGCAAAATAAAATTGGTCATGGTGGCGGTGGCGACCACATTTGAATTATCGCCTTCGGTATAGGCGGGCATAAACGTTTTGCCGAAAACCTCCACCTGCACCTCAGACGCGAACAAGCCATTCGCCGCGCCGGTAAATGCGGATTCAGGGATGGGCGTTAAGCCCGTCAATGGGGAGGCGTAACTGCGATAGAGGGCGATGTTGCCTTTGCCATAGGTGATTTTGCTCACGGTGTAGTACTCCAGTAGTTGTTGGTTGTTGGTTAATTTATCGAAAAGAACAAGAAAAAAGCATAACGCAAAGGCGCAAAGAGACAAAGGCGCAAAGAAAGACCTTCAATTTTTCTTTGTGTTATGCCGTTTCTTGCTGTATTTCGCCACTATTTCGTCCACAATCAACGAGATTGCCCGCTGTTTAATGGCTATTCTGCTGGACTATTCAACAAGATCAAGCAGGCGCAGACGTAAAATTTTGAGCACTTCCTGCGTGCCGGTGTTGATCTCGTCGTCGCGTTGATTCTTTAGCCGCGCATGGAACGCCTCCAAGATGGTCGCTCTGGTGTTCTCCCGCGCACAGATCACAAACGGAAAGCCGAAGGTTTCATTATAGGACGCGTTCAATTCGGCAAACGTCGCGTATTCTTCCGGCGAGAGTTGCTTTAATCCGGCGGCGGCTTGCTCTCGGGCGGACATTTCGCTCAAATTTTCGGCGACGGCGATGCCAAGTTGTGGATGCGAGGCGATGAGTTTGAGCTTCTCGTCCTGTGTCGCGGCGTTCACAACTTCAAAAAAGCTGTTTATTAGTGCCTCGACGTTTACAAATGGGCGATGCGCTAGCACCCGCGCCGCCAACCATGTCTCACCTTCGAGCGGTCCGCCGATGTGCTCCAAAAATTGTGCTTCTGGCAGTGTATTGAGTGTGGCTAAATCCATAGCATACCTGACGGTGTTCCACGAGATATTTGTTATGAAGTTTGTAGCATCACAATATTCTAACGCGAAAGGTGGGCATTCCAAACGAATTTATGGTAATCTGTTTCTGAGTATGAGGCATATGCCCACGAATATAATCTGTAACTTCCGCCCAAAAACTACGCAAGTCTTGCCGACGGAACACAAACGGGCATTTAGGATCAAAGCTGATCTTGAAGACTGACGACAATCTTAATGCAAAATGTACGAGATTCGGACATTCTATAGACTTGATGGCAATGTTTGTCCGTACACTTAAGCTATGGTCGTAAACGAGACGCATACTAGAGCAATAGAGGAAGTCACTAATGAGCATTAGACCTGCATGGGACAATGCCGAGAAAACCGCCGTCCGTTTCATCTATTATGGGCAGTGGTCATGGGTTGATATGGACGATGCGGTGCGTGAAGCACAGATGTTATTTGAAAGTGTCAAATATCCGGTGCAGGTGATTGTTGACCTGCGAGAAAGTGCGCCCGTCGCGCTCCATGGACAAATCGAACCGGCACGCTCATTTGAGTTTATGCCACATGCTGATGCGTATATCGTCTGTGTTGGCAACCAAGAGTTGACGCGCACATTTTATCAGGCGATAAGCCGCATGTATCATGTGAAGCAGGGCGAGGCGCGGGTGAAGTTTACCGAGTCCTTACACAAAGCCCGTCAGATCATCTTTCAGGAAACCATGTCCGAGCGGCGCTATATTTAGCGCATTGCCCGACTAAAAAAATCGCATCACGATAGCATATCATGGAACGGCATACCGGCTGTTCCTTCAAATTTTTTTAGCCAAATTTCCCCACATCACGCCAACATCAGCACTATTTTCCCGCGAAGTTTAAGACATTTATGCGTCATTCCCGCAATCTCTTAACGATTTTTTGCTATGATTGGGTTATACTCACCAATCTAAAGTTCGTAAATTAGACCCGAAATATCATGACGATACCAGACGAAAACCATGACAAAAATCCAGATGGGAATGTCCTTCCCCTTCCTGAGATTGAACTAAATCCTGATAACTTTACCAATCGTGAATTAAGCACGATTGACTTCAACCGCCGTATTCTCGAATTGGCGGAAGATGAATCTATCCCACTGTTAGAACGCATCAAATTTCTGGCGATTGTCGGCAGTAATCTTGATGAATTTTACATGGTGCGGGTTGCCTCTTATGTGCAGAAGCGCCGTTTAGGGATCCATCGCGCCCGCCCTGATGGGTATACACCCAACCAGTTACTCACGGAAATTCGCAAGCGGGTCATCGCGTTGATGTCACGTCAGCGCCAGATTTTGCACGATTTGCTGGGACGGTTGGAAACTTACGGCGTGTTTATCCGCAATATCACCGAGATCAAACCTGCCACGCGGGAAGCAGTACGCGCCTACTTTTTTGAAGAGGTCTTCCCTGTACTGACTCCGCTCGCCTCAGACCATGCCCGCCCGTTCCCGTTTATCTCTAACCTGAGCATGAATATCGCCGTGCATTTGATTAACGAGCAGGAACGCAACGGACACATGGAATTTGTGCGGATCAAAGTGCCGGAAACCCTGCCACGCATCGTCAATTTGCAACGGGTGATGACGAAATATGCAGGATACGATGATTGTCAGGATACGTTTTTGTGGATTGAAGACATCATCGCCGATAACCTTGACCTGTTGTTTCCCGGTATGACGATCATCGAGCAACATCCCTTCCGTGTGACGCGCAACGCGGATATTGATTATGAATATGAGCAAGAAGACGAAGAGATGGGCGATATTAGCGCCATCATCGAAGCGGGCGTGCGGGGCAGGCGCTTCGGCGAGGTCGTCCGGCTGACCGTGCAGGAAACCATCAGCCGTTCCATGCTCAACCGCCTCATCCATGAGCTTGACGTGCAAGAAGATCGGGATGTGTATATCATTCCGGGTGCGCTCGGCTCATCGAGTATGTTTGAACTGATGCAGGTCGATCATCCTGAACTCAAATATCCGCCCTATGTGCCACGCTTGCCGGACTTTTTGCAAAACGGGACGAATATTTTTAAAGAGATCGCCGCGCATGATGTGATGGTCTACCATCCGTATGACTCGTTCGGTCCGGTGGAAGAATTTTTCCGCGCTGCCGCCCGTGATCCAAACGTATTGGCGATCAAGGCGACACTTTATCGCGTGGGCAAAAATTCGCCCGTCGTCAAGGCGTTGATGGAAGCGCGTGAAAATGATAAGCAGGTCGCCGTGCTGGTGGAGCTTAAAGCGCGTTTCGACGAGGAAAATAATCTTGAGTGGGCGCGGGCGATGGAAGAAAAAGGCGTGCATGTGATTTATGGGGTGGAAAAATTGCCCGTCAAAACCCATGCCAAAGTCTCAATGGTCGTCCGTAAAGAGGGCGACGGTCTGCGCCAATATGTGCATCTCGGCACGGGCAATTACAACGCATCTACCGCCCGCCTGTATACCGATGTGGGCATCTTCACCGCGAATCCAGAAATCGCCCATGATGCCACGCGCCTGTTTAATCGCCTGACCGGATATGCGCCCGAAACAGATTATAAGCGGTTGCTGGTCGCGCCGGAACATCTGCACAAAAATTTAGTCCGCCTGATTGATAACGAGATTGAAGCGGCGGAAGCGGGCAAGGATGCACGGCTGATCTTCAAGATGAATCAACTCGAAGAGGATGTCATCATTCAGCGCCTGTATCGTGCGTCGCAAGCGGGCGTAAAAGTTGATCTGATCGTACGCGGGTTTTCCTGTTTGCGGGCGGGATTGCCGGGTGTCAGTGAGAATATTCGACTGATTAGCATTTGTGGGCGTTTTCTGGAGCATCCGCGTGTGTTCTATTTTGCCAACGCGCCGGAAGATCAACGGCTGTATGCGGGGAGCGCGGATTTAATGCGCCGTAACCTGTATAATAGGGTTGAAGTGGTCTTTCCCATTCTCGATGAACGTTTGCGGGAGCGTATGTTACGCATGTTGGGGACGGATTTACGCAATAACACCAACTCATGGGAGATGCAACCGGACGGCAGTTACATCCGCCTCTCACCTCCGGCTGACCAAACAATCATCGACAGTCAGGACATTTTCATGGAGAACGGCATGGGACTCCCTGAATCAGATGAGCGCAGATAGCGAAATTGTAATCTGCGATTAACCTTATCGCACTGACGGATTTAACCTAAGCCGTTACAATAGAGAGTGCTTTACACAAAAATTATCAGGGGACGCACCACATATGCGTAACGAATCAGACAATAGTTTACAAATTCTAGCGGCAGTCGGCTTTGTAGCGATTGTCCTTGCTTTAATATTTGCGGCGGTACTTAGTGGTGTCGGCGACGATGGTGATGATGATGCCACGCCCGAAACCTCGCAGGCAACCGCTGTTTCCGTTGTAGCTGATGTCTCACCGACCCCTGAACCTGATACTACAGAAGAATCAACCGCCGAAGCAACCGCCGAACTTGTAGACCGTTCCGGCACGGCGATTAGTCAGGTGGCGATTATCCAACAAACGCAAGCCGCCGAAACGACAGAAGAATCAACCGCCGAAGCGACAGCCGAACTGGTAGACCGTTCCGGCACGGCGATTAGTCAGGTGGCGATTATTCAACAAACACAAGCCGCCGAAGATAGCGCATTTTCAGGCTTAAACACCCTCTCAACACAATATGCGGTCACCGCACAATTTGAAGCCACCCAAACCGCCGAAGTCACTACACCGGAAGCCAGTGCGGAAGTTACCGAAGAAGCCGCAATCGATGAGACAGTCGAACCCTTCTCGCAGTTAAACAGCCTATCAACACAATACGCGGTCACGGCGCAATCACAGGCGACAGAAGAAGCCGTTACAGAAGAAGCAACAGCCGAACCCTTCTCACAGTTAAACAGCCTATCAACACAATACGCGGTTACAGCGCAATCACAGGCGACAGAAGCCGTTACAGCCGAAGCGACAGAAGAACCGTTCTCTGGACTGAATGCCTTATCGACACAATATGCGGTCACGGCGCAATACGAAATTACTCAGACCGCCGCGGCAATTACGCCCTCGCCCACACCGGATAGCGCACTGACCCAAACCGCAGAGGCAACCGCGGTGCGTGGTGCAGGCGACATTCAAGGTACGCAGGTGGCGATGGCGACCATCGTCGAGCAAACACGTAATCCGGTCACGCCGACGCTCGTTCCTACCAACACCGCCACACCCACAGCGACGATTACGCTGACTCCATCGTTGACGCGCACACCGACGATCACCCTAACGCCGTCACTCACGCCCAATACGATCCAGACGGAAACCGCAGAAGCCGGTGCGATTCGGGGCGCGGCGGGAATCAGCGGGACGCAGGTGGCGATGGCAACAGAGGTTGAAAGCACGCGCAATCCCGTTCCAGCAACGGAGACAAGCGCAGTCACGGCAACACCGTCATTGACCGCAACAGCAACACTCAATCCGCAAGAAACGCCAGACCTTAACGCAACCGTCAACGCGGCGGTACAGGCAACACAAAATGCCGGTCAGGTCACGCCGACTTTAATCCCGACGGAAACATCCGTTGCACAGGAAACACCGAATTTAGACGCGACGATTGCCGCCGCGATTAATGCGACAGAAACTTCAGAAGCCAGCATCTTCGTCACGGCGACGGCGATTATTGAGCAGGCGACACAGATCGCCGGAACACTCGCCGGACAGGTCACACCAGACATCAACGCGACGGTGAATGCCGCGATTGGTGGCACCCAAACCGCGGAAGCCAACGTGATCGTCACGGCGAATTCGATTGTCGATAATGCCACCAGCAACGCCTTACTGCTCACGCAACAGGTCACGCCGGATATTAACGCAACGATCAACGCGGCAATTAACAGCACCCAAACGGCGGAAGCTGATGTGATCGCTACTGCAAACGCCATTGTCAACGATGCGACCAGCGCGGCACTACAACTCACGCAACAGGTCACGCCGGACATCGCAGGCACGGTGAGCGCCTCCATTGATGCTACCCAAACGGCGGAAGCCAACGTGATTGTCACGGCAAACGCTATCGTCAATAATGCGACCAGCAACGCCTTACTGCTCACGCAACAGGTCACGCCGGATATTGAAGGCACCGTTGCCGCCGCACTCAACGCCACCCAGATGGCACAATCCGGGCAAGCGACTAATGACACGCTCGTGCTGACCGCGCAAGTCACACCGGACATCAATGCGACGGTAGAAGCCGCGCTGAATGCTACACTCAATGCACAGGCGCAACAGGCAACCGATACAGCCCTGATAATGACGGCGCAAGTCACGCCGGATATTAACGGCACAGTAGAAGCCGCGCTGAATGCTACACTAATGGCACAGGGTAATGTCACCGCGACACCGTCCCTGACAGCGACGATTGTCGAACAGGTTACCGATGTTGCCACCGCGGAAGTCATCGTCGTTACGCCGGATGTCAATGCGACGGTGGAAGCCGTTATCGGTGCGACGCAAACCACCGAAGCGGGTCTGATTGCAACGGACATCGCGGCGACGGATATTGCCCAATCACAGGCAATTCAAGGCACAGCCACGGCGATCAGCCAGCAACAAGCCACGTCTGATGCAATGGCGACGGAAGCTGTTGGCACGAATGTTGCCCGCGCAGAGGAAATTCAAGCGTCGACCACCGCACAGGCGAACATCAACGCGACAGTGATTGCGGCAGTAGATGCTACGACGACTGCGGATGCGGGTGTGCGCCAGACCGCGACGGCGATTGTTCAAGATGCAACCGCAACCAGCGCCGCTATGACGGAAAATGCGCCAACGGTCACGCCATCGCCGACCTTGACCAGCACAGCCACCCCGACAATGACCGCTACTTTAACGGCGACCTTCACTGAAACGCCGAATATCGAAGCAACGGTGCAAGCCGCGATAGAAGCAACGCAGGGTGCACAAGCCATCCAGATGACCGCGACGGCACTTCCACAACTTCTAGCAACCAATGATTCACTCACGCTGACAGCACAAGTCACGGCGACATTTACGCCATCGGCGACAAATACAGCGACCTTGACTCCGACGGTCACAGCATCCGCAACAAATACGCCGACATTAACGCCAACGGTCACAGCATCCGCGACGGATACGCCGACATTAACGCCAACGGTCACAGCTTCGTCGACAAATACTGCAACAGCCACCGCAACGCCGACTGAGATTGAATCAGCGACACCCAGCAGTACCCCTTCACCGATAGGTACGCTGACGCTCACCCCATCACCAACCTATACAGAATCTGTGACTCCTACATTTACGCCACAAGTCGGCTATACGCAGGTCGTGTTTGCACCTGCAACGCAGAACTTCACCGACGAAGACCTGACGGTTGCGGCGGAAGTCATCGAAGCGCGCTTTATGGCGCTCGGTTTTGAAGATGTGTTCGCCAGCACGAAATTTGACGGGACGATCCTTGTCGAGTTGGTCGGTGAGGTCGATATTGAAACGGCATTGACCACCGTCACACAGCGCGGTTTGCTCGAATTCGTGGATTTCAGCGGGTTGGATGCCGACGAGGTGGCGCTGTATACGGGCGTACCGATCCAGACGAGCAACAATTCATCCGGCTTGCAACGTCCGGGCGGTGGCGCATTTGAAACGGTCATCACCAATACCGAATTCCTGAGCGCGACGGCGGTTGAAGGTGATTTCGGGTGGCAAATTGAGTTCATGCTGACCGATGAGGGTGGCGCGATCTTCGAGGACTTCACCGGAACGCATATCGGCGAACCGCTCGCCATTGCATTAGACGGCGTGGTGATCTCCGCACCGATCATTCAATCGGCACTCGGCACAAGCGGAATCATCAGCGGCAACTTTACGGAAGAAGAAGCGTCCAGCCTTGCCACACAGCTGAATAGTGGCGGTGCGCTACCCTTCAATCTGACCACGCTGAGCGTCAATGTGGTGATGGAATAAGCCGCAATCCGAAGCGAACTTTAGCAAAAATGATACGCAACAACGAAGCAGGGGTGGCACAATCGCCCCTGTTTTCGATGGAGTAGCACGCAAAATGAACCATAGAGTCACAAGGGGACACCGGGAATTAAAGAAAAATCATAACTACTTAGGTGTGAAATTTCTTTTGCCCCCTCACCCTAAATCCCTCTCCCACAAGGGGCGAGGGACTTAAAAAAACAGGTTTGGTTGTTTTCTAATACCGATGCCTGAAGGAGGAAGAGTGAGAGCAGGTTAGTGTAGGTTAGGGCAATAAAATTAGCATCATGACCGTGCTGAGTGGTTACGAAAAATCACTTTGCGTCTTCGTGCCTTTGCGCCTTTGTGTTACGCTTTTTCTATGTATTGTGAATTAGCCTAAAGACCCTAAAATCAATCATGATGAATCATACCGACTTGAAAGAAAACATCTTCAATCTTCCCGCGCCGACACTCTATCGCTGTCATGTGCTTCATTACCATGCGCGGCTGTCACGGCTCTATATCCGCGTGTTTAAAACGCAGGGCGATCTCTCCACCGTGCAAATTCCGGCGTTTTACCTGTTGTTCTCGGATGTTGGCTACGTCGAAGGACCGATCAACTGGGAAGGGGCGAATTTCTGCATCGCCTCGCATGAGGATTGTATTGAATTGATGCTAGAAACGGGGATGATCGGCAAGGCAGTGCTACAATTCCCCGATGCCTACGCCGCCATCACCGATACTGCCCGTCTGTATGTGGTCAAAACGCGTAATTCACCCGTGCGGATCATCGCCAGTAGCGCCGCACGTTTACCGTCACTCCCGCCGGAAATCGGTTAACCTTCTCTAAAACGATCACCCTCCAATTCCTCTAAAAATCAACGCTGTGTCCTTCTGAGTCTATAGTTGGCGCATTCTTTTCACGCGTCTTAATTTATGTAACAGGGATTTTAATTACAAAATATTAATTCGCAAAAAGTTGTGAATTTTACGAAATATTCCTAAATAATTAATTCTTTTCCCCAATTAAATGGTACACTGAGAGTGTTAATTACATTTAGTTACAATCAATTCGATTGTAGAAGGTCCGGTCAAGGGCAAAACCAAACAAAAACATCAAAGGTTCGCATCATGAATTTCAAACAGCTTTTCAATCAACACGGGCAAGGTCTCTCCGAATATGCGTTAATCCTCGCGTTTGTAAGTGTCGTTGCAATTGCCGGAATCAGCCTCGTTGGTGGTGCAATCGGCAACACATACTCCAATGTGATATGTATTATGGACGACAACGACTGCGCCGCAATCTCTTCAAATGGCTCTAACAGTGGCAATGATAATACGGGTAGTAGTAGCGGCGGTGATACGTCCGGCGGCGGCGACACATCCGGCGGCGGCGACACATCCGGCGGTGGTGATACGTCCGGCGGTGGTGGCGATACGTCCGGCGGTGGCGATACGTCCGGCGGTGACGGTATATCCGGTGGCGGTGGTATCGGCGGTGATGATACCTCTGGCGGTAGTGGTGGCTCAGGTAGCGCAGACAGCGGGCATCAATATTTCCGGCTCGTCGCAAATTCTGAGGTGAACGGCAACGCATGGACTGCTGTTGCGGAAATTAACCTCGTCGATACTGATGGCAACACAATCTCAAAATCTGGTTGGTCATTACATTATGCCGATAGCGAAGAAACTTCCGGCGAAAATGGGCAAGCAACGAATGCCTTTGATGGCAACAATAGCACCATCTGGCATACCCAATGGCAGGGGGGTAGCCCGGCACACGATCACGAAATACAGATTGATCTTGGTCAACGTTATGAACTGGCAACATTACGCTATCTCCCCCGTCAAAGTGGAGAAAACGGGCGTATTGCGAATTACCGCCTGTATGTTAGCGAAGATGCGAGTAGCTGGACAGAGGTCGCCAGCGGAACATTCCCGAATACATCCAGCGAACAGGTCGTCAATTTAGACGGAAGCGCAACCGCACAACCAGATGTGTGTGACACAGCGACCATTCCAGCAAATTCGATCTTCCATCTGGAAAACTTTACGGGCGGATCAGTAAGCGATCTTTCTGGCAACGGAAACAACGCCACATCAAGCAGTGGCTATTATACGATCTCGAATTCATCAGCGATCAACACCGGCACCTATAACGACAAGACCCTCGGCGTACAATTCACGACGGGTAGCAGTGTCAATTATCGCCAGATGATTTACGAACAGGGTGGCGGCACACGCGGTATCAATGTATATCTTGACGCGGCAACGCTTTATGTGGGCATCTGGAACAACTCTACATGGGATGAGCGCTTTGCCAGCACCTATGTTGCACCCAACACAGACTATACCGTTGTCCTTGTCTTTGATAATCCGAACGTGTCTGTTTATGTGAATGACTCGCTGGTAGGATCATTTAACGATACCGGCGAACTGACCAGCCATAGCGGTGGTATCAGCGTGATGGGTAACGGCAACAGCTACTATCATGATGGCAGTGGATCAGGCACTCAGGTATTTGGCGGCACGGTCTCCGCACTGGCACAATGGAACACCGCCCTCGGTGGTAGCACGCTGACGGAGCTACAAACCTACTTGACCTGTGCGGGCAACTAATCGCACGCGAACCTTCAAAAGCACGGGAACCTTTACTCCCGTGCTTTTTTATTTCCTCGCGTGTCGCTTGATGTAAGAGTCACGCACACAACCACGTCTGGACTAAAGAGCAAGTTTCCGTAACAAAAATCTAATTGACCCCTCATGAACCGCTAAAAACCCGCAATTGAAAAATTATCCGGCGTTGTTTATACTCAAATGAGAATCAAGCCACATCTTAAACGGATCGTGAATCAACACCATTCATGATGTATTTCTTACGTGAGGTTAATGACCTATGCGTACAATAGTGACCAGACAACACACTATAAACCCATATCTAAAGACAGACGAACTGAAGACCAGAAATGATAAGTGAAAAAGCAATCCGAGTCCTCGAACTCGATAAAATTTTTGAACAATTGGCGCATTATTCCTCGTTTAGCGCGGGGGCTGATCTTGCGTATGATTTAATGCCGTCAGACAATCTCGAAGAGGCGCGTTTGTGGCAACAAGAAACCGCAGAAGCCCTGCTGATGTTCGAGAACAAAGCGAACGTCAACCTGAACGGCGTGCGTGATGTGCGGGATATTTCCATCAGTGCGCAACGTGGCGTGACGATTGACGCGTCCGTGTTGTTGGACATCCGCACCACCCTGCGACGCGGGACGACCCTTAAGCGCACACTCGGCAAGGCGAAATATCAATATCCGTTAATGGCGGAATTATTGATCGACATTGCAGAATGTCCCGATCTGGTGGATTCTATCGGTGGCGCGATTGACGATAACGGAGAAATCAAGGATAGTGCCAGCGCAAAACTCGCCATTATCCGCCGTGATCTCAAAATCTCGTTTGATCGCCTCCAGACCAAGCTCAACCGGATTCTCAGCACCCCCAATAAAGCGCAATATCTGCAAGAAACCATCATCACCACCCGCAACGGACGTTACGTTATCCCGCTCAAAGCCGATCATAAGGGCAAGATCAAGGGCATCGTACATGATTCGTCTTCTTCCGGTGCGACCATTTTCATCGAACCGCTGGAAACGGTAGAACTGAATAACCAATTCCGTGAGTTACAACTTGATGAAGAAAAAGAAATCCGGCGTATTTTGCTGGCGCTCAGTGGCATGGTCGGTGATAACGCCGAGGGAATCGTCCGCACGGTGGATGTGCTCGCGTATTTTGACCTTGTGCTGGCAAAAGCACATCTGGCGGAACAAATGAAAGCCGTTCAGCCGATTTTGATGCCGTTTAAGCCCAAGTCAAGAAACGCCAATCATCCGGGCAGTACCATTTACATCAAAGGGGCGCGTCATCCGCTGTTGACGGGAAATGTCGTGCCAACCGATGTGGATTTCGACGATGATACGTGGTGTCTGGTCGTCACCGGTCCGAACACCGGCGGTAAGACCGTCGCGCTAAAAACGGTGGGTTTGCTGGCGTTGATGTCCCAATGTGGTCTGCATGTTCCCGCTGAAGAAGTCAAGTTGAGCGTTTTTGAAGGCGTGTATGCCGATATTGGCGACGAACAGAGCATCGAACAATCCCTGAGTACCTTCTCCTCCCACATGACCAACACCATCAATATTTTGCGCGATTGTGATGATCGTTCACTGGTCATCCTCGACGAAGTGGGCGCGGGGACTGATCCGGCGGAAGGCTCTGCATTAGCGCGGGCGATTCTGTCGCATTTGTTGCGTCGCCGTTCGACCACGATGGTCAGCACACATCATCCCGAACTCAAAATCTATAGTGTGGAAACGCCCGGTGTCCGTAATGCCAGTGTGGAATTTGATCTGGATACCCTCGCGCCGACCTACCGCTTGATTGTCGGGTTGCCGGGGCGGTCTAATGCGCTGGCAATTGCCAAACGGCTGGGTTTAAGCGACGACATCATCGAAGAGGCGCGCAATATGGTCGCGCTGGAAGACCTCGCCGCCGATGATTTGCTGGACGAAATTCACCGCACGCGGGAGCAAATCCGCCGTCAATATGAAGACATCGCCGCCCTGCGTGAAGACATCGAAGACGAACGCGCCGAACTGCAAGCACGGCTGGATAAAATCGAAGATGAGCGCCGTGACGTGATTAATAGCGCCCGTCGTAATGCCCAGACCGAAATCGGCGACTTCCAGAAAGAGATCAAGCGCCTACGCGGGGATATGCGGACGGCAGGAATGCCACTGGAAACCCTCTACGCTATTCAAGAAGCCGCCCAGAAATTACTGAATAACGCCTCAGAACCCGTGCATCGGGAAACTGAAACCATAGTCGAGCGTTGGATTCCGCGCATTGGTGATGTGGTCTGGTTAGAAACGCTGAATGCTGAGGGTGAAGTTACCGAAGTGGACGACACCGAGGCGATGGTACAGGTCGGCTCATTGCGCGTGCGTGCCAAGCTGGACGAAGTGCAAAAACGCAACCGGAGCCAGAAACGCCAGATCAAGCGCGGGCATGTCCGTAAATATGAAGAGACAGATATTCATTATGAACGTGCTGAATCGCCCGGTTTGGAGCTTGACCTGCGCGGGCAACGGGTGGACGCGGCGTTAGCCAAGCTCGATCAATACGTGGACGCGGCGTATACGTCCGGTTTGCCCTTCGCACGGATCATTCACGGCAAAGGCACGGGCGCGTTACGCAAAGCCGTGCGGGATATTGTCGGCACCCATCCGCTGATCTCCAAAGTGGAGCAAGCCCGCCCCAACGAAGGCGGCGAAGGCGTGACGGTCATCCATATGGTGCCGTTTAATTAAAATTACAGGGCGATCTCAGCAATGGGATCGCTCTTTTTGTGTAGGTAGTAAGTCAATGTGTTAGATTGTTATGGCTCGACACGATGCTTTACTGACAAGCTGACCCGCTGAAACGCTTTTTCCTCCCTAGCCCCATTTAGCGAATTGCATTATCATCACCGCGACATAATGACTATTGCCTGAAAGAGTACAATAACGTGACTACTACCCAAAAACCACTTCGCGCCGGGGTGATCGGCTTAGGGATGGGACGCGCCCATGCAGAAGCCTATGCCAAACTCGAAAATGCCGAACTCGTCGCGCTGTGTGACATCAGCGAAGCCCGCCTGATGGAACATGCCAAACGCCTTAATTTGCCCGAAACCGCCTGCTACACCGATTACAATGTAATGCTTAACGAGGCTGATTTAGACATTGTGAGCGTCGCCCTACCGAATTCGCTCCACGCGCCCGTGACCATTGATCTGCTCAACGGTGGCGTAAATGTGATCTGCGAAAAACCGCTGGCGATTAGCGTCGCGGATGCCCAACGCATGATCGACACGGCGGCGGCGAATAACAAGCGCCTGATGGTCATGTATAACAAACGCTACCGCGCCGATATGCAATGGATCGGTCACATGATTAGGCAGGGCAAAATCGGCGACGTGTATCATGTGAATGCTTCATGGCGACGCGAAACGGGTATTCCGGCGCGGGGCTGGTTCGGTGATAAGACGCTCGCGGGCGGCGGTCCCCTGTTTGATCTCGGTGTGCATGTGCTCGATATGGTCTTGTGGGCGCTGGATTTCCCTAAAGTGGAAACTGTTAGCGGGCAGGTACGCGCCAATTTCGGCACGCGTAAGCTCAAAACATGGGGCGACCTGACCGAAGATTTCACCGTTGAAGATGGCGCAGTTGGCTTTTTGCGCCTTGCCGGAGACGTGAGCATGATTTTGCAGGCGACATGGGCAGAACACGGCAAGCCCGGTGAAGATCGCCTTTATGTGGAAATTCAAGGCACAGAAGGCACGCTGATTATGGATGTGCCGAATTACGTTGAAGGCGATAACGTCACCTACTACACCGAAATCAACGGCACGCCATCAGTCGTTACGCCCCATATTGATTGGAACGTCCCGCACGGCATTGAAGGCTTTATCCGCCGGACGATTGACGCATTGAATAACGGCACACCTGCCCCCGCAGAAGGCGATCAGGGCATTATCACGGTGGGCATTCTGGAAGCCATTTACGAATCCGCCCGCACTCGTAGAGAAATCGTGTTTGATGAAATCCTGAGTGTATAACTTCCACAGAGGCGCGGAGACTTTCCCTTCGTGCCTCTTAGTCTTTGCGTTATGCTTTTTCTTTGACACGAAACCCTAACCCGTCTGGAACACAATTTTGACTGTAACTACCACCATCCCGCCCAAATCACAAAATCGCATCTTCTGGCTGATTGTCGTCGGGCTTAATTTGGTTTTATTGGCAATCATAAAAAATACAGTTTTAGTTAGGTCGCACGGAATAAGTGATGTTCAAAAAAACTGATCGAGAGTTAATATATGCACACCCAGAATGGTATATTGGTCAGTATTGGACTGGCAGTAAATGGGACAATGATGCTCTCCATGTCTTTATGATGGTCATAATCCGAGAGGCTGTGGACTCAGTTTCACTCAATCAATGCACTAGGTTAAAAGTTGTCTTAGAAATCGAAGATGAAATTATTATCGAAGATAATGGTTTAGGCTTGCCAGTTACGCCTGCGTCGTATGTTGGAGATCCTGATACTCCAGCGTTAATGCGCCTACTTAACTGGTTTATACCAACTGGGGATTCAACGAAAGTACTTTATGAAGACTATGGTTTTATTGCCTACTTTGCAAGGGTTCTGAATGTGCTATCAAGCTCATTACGGATTGATACTGTTCGAGAAGGGCAAGCCTACACTGTGTCTTGCTCGAATGGTGAGATCGTTCAACCTTTACAAAAATCAGATAATAACGTTTTGAATCAAGGAACGCGTATTCGTTTTATCCCTGATTCTAAAATTTTTCCAAGTCCTGCGTTTGATAAGGAGTCTCTCAAAAAGAGTTTGGATGAGTTGGCGAGTGAATTCTTTGAAGTAACCTTTGAATTTACTGCTGTGAATGATAATTAAAGAGAAACCATACACAATGCACGTATCACGAGATAGCGCACACAAGCATCCTAACCCGTCTGGAACAAAATTTTGACTTTATCCACCGCCGCACCAAAATCGCAAAATCGCATCTTCTGGCTGATTCTAGCGGGCTTAATCCTGCTGACGTTTGCCCTACGTATTCATCAGCTGGATGCGGTCAATCTGCGGGGCGACGAAGCCTATAATGCTGTTCACTGGACGAAGACCCCTTTTTCGTCGGTATGGATGGACATGATTCAATATGAACCCAACCCCGGCGCATTAGTGACCTATTGGGGGTGGAGTCGTTTTACAGGCGTGAGTGAATTCGCCCTGCGTTACTTGCCGGTGCTCGCCAATATACTGGGTCTGGCGATCATGCTGGCGCTGGCGCATCGTATCCTGCGTGATTGGCGGCTGGCATTGTTGGTGGGCGTGCTCTGGGTTGGTGCGCCTTTTTTGATCTGGCACGCACAGGATGCCCGCCAATATGCACTCTTAACCGCGCTCACACCACTCAATTTTTATCTCCTGTTACGAATACGCGACGACGATTCGCCATCAGCACCAGCGTTATATCTGCTATTTCAGACGCTCACCGTGTATATCTATTATGTGGAGGTCTTCTGGATCGCCGCGCAACTGGTCTATTTGCTGACTCTGCGTGATCGTCGATTGCTCATGAGGATGAGTCGCTTGTGGATGCTGATCGGCGTGTTCATCATTCCGCTAGTGGTTCAAATTGGCGTGGTGATCTTTGTTGGAGAGTATCAAGCGACTGCCGCTAGCACTCAGGTCAGCGCCCTATTTACGACCTTTGCGCCCACCTTACTCTTCGGCGACAATACTCTGCCGCTCATCATTGGCATCCTGCTGACGCTACTATTGGTTGGCGGCGTTGTAATGAGCCGTTGGCGTGAAAAATGGCTAATTGTGGCGTGGATGGTCGTCCCGATTGTGCTGATTACCCTGATTTCAATCCGTGCGAATTTCTTTTTGCCCCGTTATGTCGTCACGGTAACGCCGGCGCTCTTGCTGGCAATAGTGATGATCGTCGCGTCAGCGAGTCGCAAACGCCTGAGGTTGGCAGGGGGCGTTGTGCTGTTGATGAGCGCGATTTTTAGTGTCGAAGTGCGCGATTATTTCTACACAGACGCACCCAAAGCGCCGGATTGGGTAGGGCTGATGGACTATCTCGCCGGGCATAGCACCGCCGACGATACGATTCTCTTCGGTCAGCCAGATCCCGCCATCGAATATTACTATCGCAGTCCGGCGGATTTATATATCATCCCGCTGGAATGGGAGGTGGATGTAGCAGACCGCGAATCCGAGCTTGACCGTTTGCTTCGTGAAGAAGAGGCTATTGTGCTGGTCAATAGCGAACGCACATGGGAGACCGCCCAATATCTACAGGCACACGCCCAACTCATCCCCGGCGATACCTACCCGAATGTGGTGCAATATCGCGCCTGGAACGTAAAATCCGACGAAATCGCCCATCCTCTGGCGCTGAATTTCGGCGATGTGGCGACCCTGCGTGGCTATGTGCTGGAAGATCGTTCCACGCTAATTCTTTATTGGGAGGCGAACGCACAGACCGCAGGCGAATACAGCGTGCTCGTGCATATCGAAGCCGCGCCGGACGCACCGCCTGTCGCCGTGTTGGATCATGCCATCGCCGGAGCGGTGATTTCCACACGCACATGGTCACCCGAAACACTGTACCGTGACCCGATTGCCCTACCGATTGACCTGCCCACAGGCGAATTGACCATCCGTGTGGGACTCAAAGATGCTAATGGCGACCCGATTCCGCTTGATGACGCGCCGGATGGACGGTATCCTCTGGTAACGTTTACCATCGACGACTAATCAGGAGTAGACAGTATGATTGATCCAACCCAACCGGTTCAGAATTTTTACGCAGAAGAGTCGTCGATTTGCTATGGATGCGGGCGCAACAACGTACACGGGCATCATATCCAGAGTTATTGGGATGGCGAAACCGGCACGGCGAATTTTATGCCCGAAGCCTACCACACCGCCTATCCGGGTTATGTGTATGGCGGGTTGCTCGCCAGTTTGATCGACTGCCATTGCATCGGCACAGCGATTGCCGCGATGTTCGACCTTGCCGGACGCGACATCGGCACTGAGCCACAAATCGTCTGCGTGACGGGTAATCTGAACGTCGATTTCCTCAAGCCGACCCCGACAGGCGTTGAACTCATCCTTAAATCCCGCGTGGAAGAAATCAACGAGCGCAAAGCCGTGATTGTCTGCGATGTTTACGCCGGAGATACCACAACCGATCCCACCGTGCGCGGAAAAGTGGTCGCCGTGCGCGTCAAATCCCGCATGACGATGTAGGCAGGGAGAGTTGAAAATGAAAAGAAAAAAGTGGAAAGTTGAAAGCAATGATTAGGGTGATGTTTGGTAAATCGATTTTGATTACGCTCTTTGGTGTCGTCTATGGCGTTCTGCTTGCATTGATTTTTCGTGTGGCACTTATTCGCTACTCTGAAATTGAGATTGCTGTACATAGTGCGATTTTGACGGGGATATTCTGGGGCGTTTTATTCGGAGTATTGAATGCTGTTCTTGTGGATAGTCTCGGAATTGCCAATCATGGTAATCGTGTCGATATTAATAAGCGTTTAGGCATTATTTTTGTTGTAAATTTCGTTGTGTTATTTTTACTTTCCAGCTTCTGGTTTTTGCCACTGCCTCATGTGGATTATACTCTTCTGCTAGCGTCCAGCGTTTCAATGGGCGCTGTAATCATTGATTGGTATGTTTTCAATCATTTCACATAAAATCAGGACTACCCATCCCGCGATGGATAGTCCTTGATCCATTTCATCTTTTCACTTCGGGCGGTCTAGCAGATCGCAACCTACAAGCCCTTAGATGTAGAGCATATCGTCGTCGTTTTTGGACTTTTCGCCCACGAAGACGCGCTTATTGTCGCGGGTCGCTTTGATGACGAACGTTCCCGCCAACTTATCGTGCCAACCCTGACTGCGACTATCGAACGCCGCCCACAGCCAGCCAATGTTAAAGACCGCCGAGTTAATCAGATAGCCGAAGTAACGCAGGACAACATCAGTTGTATTGAGCGCGTTGCCATTGGTCTTCACCACACGGATGCCCATGAGCATTTTGCCGGGAGTCTGCCCGTGCATTTGCGTCAGGAAGAACCAGTGATAGCCAAGGTGCACGATCAAATTGCCCAGCGCCCATTCACTGCCACGCACACCAATCACACCGATGATTGCGCCGACGATGAAGGTATCAATCATGAGGGCAATCAGCCGTGTGCCGATCCCTGCCAGTTCATAACGCGGTACGGTGAAGGTGTGGTCATTCTTTGTCTTTTCCATGAGTGGTTCCCTTATTTCTCTGTGATTGTCATTTGATATCTATACGCAGTCATTTCATAAAAGGTTGCAAACAATAAAAAAACGACCCGTGTGGATCGTTTTCTTCTCGTTTCGTCCGGTTTGGTTAGCCGTTCTTGAGTTTTTCCGCCGCTTTATCGACCTTCACCACATAGGTCTTGGCGATTTTATCGTGCCAGCCTTGATTCTCGCTGTCGATGAATGCCCAGAACCAGCCCAGTGCAATAAATGCCGTGTCGATATAGTAGCCGATGAAGCGCAAAATCGCGTCTGCATCACTGATCTTTGTGCCATCGGTCTTGATAACGCGGATGTTCATAATCATCTTGCCGGGGGTTTGCCCGTTCTGTTGCGTCAGGAAATACCATTGATATGCCGCACCGATGATAAAACTCAACAATCCACCGCCCAGAAATCCAGCGCCGCCGCCGATCCCAAAAATATTGCCAACCACCCCGACAATAACAGAATCAATAATAAGGGCGATCAGCCGTTCGCTGACAATATCCGCCAATTCAAATGTTTGTTTGTGTTCCATGCGTGTAAGCTCCCTTTGCTATGAAGGTCATTCTATAACACTATACGCAAAGTGACGCAAGAATGTCGCAGGTCAGGGACGATCTTGATGCTAATCCACCCGCTCGATATGCAATCTCGCTAAATTTACTCCCGTTGAGCTTATCAGCCACTTATTGTAGATTGTTTATGTTAAATTATGGTACAATTTTGGTTAGAACAAAATTGCTGTATAGGATTTTCAAATTTGGATAACTTAACCTCGCCAGTTACACCTTCGGAACGCTACTTAGCAAAGCTATGTAGGCACTCATTCCTATCCATGTGGAGTTACCCAAACATATATCGTGATCAAAAAATCTCTGCAACGTCAATTGACGGTAAAGAGATTTGCGACCTTTTAATAGTCTTTGGAGATCACATCATAATATTTTCTGATAAGTATTGTGAATTTCCAGACACGGGCAATCTACAAGTTGACTGGAATCGTTGGTACAAAAAAGCGATTCTAAAGTCTGCCCGCCAAATTTGGGGAGCAGAACGCTGGATTAAGGGAAATCCCGATAGAATTTTTGTGGATAGGAAATGCGAACAGAAGTTACCTTTAGAATTGCCCAAACCTGATCAGATGAAGATTCATCGGGTAGCTGTCGCTCATGGAGCATTAAACCGCTGTAAACAGTATTTCAATAGTAACAGTGGGTTGTTAATCAATACAACGATTCAGGGAGAAAATCATGTTGGCAATCCACAGAATATTTTTAATGTGGGATGGGTTGACCGCAATTATGGATTTGTACATGTGCTAGATGATTCGAGTTTGGATATTGTTCTACAAACGCTGGACACGATTACGGATTTTATCTGGTATTTGGAAAAGAAAGAAAAACTTGTTGAAAAAGCGGCAGTTTTTGCCGCTAGTGAGGAAGATCTTTTAGGGCGTTATTTACATAATACGAATAAAAATGGCGAACATGATTTCTTACCGAAGGAGGATGAAGAGATTGATTATATAGGTATTGAAGAGGGAATCTGGCATGACTTCCTAATTAGTCCGCAACGACATGCAATGATTCAAGCAAATGAGATTAGCTATTATTGGGATCATTTGATTGAAAATTTTTCATATCATATGATGAATAATACCCAACACTTTACCACTCATCCAAATGATATTTCAGGGTAATCGCATCAAAATAGGAAAAGAGAGACAATGGGGCGAAAAAGGAAAGCCTCATGTCAACAGAATTCGGTGCGAGTATAGAACAGTGCTTTGGTGACTTGCCGGATCCGCGTGTGCGGGGTCGTTGCGACCACAAGTTGTTAGACATTATCATGATCGCGATTTGCGGTGTGTTATGTGGCGCAGATAGTTGGGTAGGGATCGAAACAGTCGGTAAAGCAAAAGAAAGCTGGTTTCGAGAATTTCTTGAGTTAGAAAACGGGATTCCCTCACATGATACCTTCGGGTATGTGTTTGCCAAACTTGACCATGAAGCCTTTCAAACGCGGTTTGTACGCTGGGTCGAGGCGGTGTTCACTGTGACCAAAGGGCAAGTCGTGGCCATTGATGGAAAAACCGCACGGCGAAGCCATGATAGAAGCCGGGGAAAAGAGACTATTCATCTCGTGAGTGCGTGGGCGAGCGAGAATGGTATTGTGCTGGGACAGCGCAAAGTAGATAGCAAAACAAATGAAATCACGGTTATTCCTGAGTTATTGCGCCTGTTGAATGTATCAGGTTGCTTAGTGACCATTGATGCTATGGGATGCCAAACTGAGATAGCAAAAGTGATACGTGATGAAAAGGCAGACTATTTACTACAAGTCAAAGATAACCAAGCCAAACTGAAACAAGATCTTGACGACTGGTTTGTGCATGGCGACCAGCAAAATTTCCAGAACATGACGATGACTTATCACAAAGCAGTCAGCAAAACGAATGGACGAATTGAAATTCGTCAGTGCTGGACCATCGCTGATCCCGTTGCGATGGAGCATATTCGCCATTATGACGGATGGGTAGACTTACAAACCATTGTGCGCGTGCAGCGTGAGACGCGCACAGGCGACAAAACCACACACGAAACGGCTTATTACATCACGAGTTTACCGCCTGATGCCCAACGCATTTTGGATGCCACTCGCCATCATTGGGCAATTGAAAACAGCTTTCATTGGGTCTTGGATGTCACGTTTTGTGACGATGCATCGCGTATTCGCATGGGCGAAAGTGCTGAAAATATGGCTGTGCTCCGCACCATTGCACTGAATCTACTCAAACAGAATAAAACCAAGAGCAGTTTGAGGCAAAAACGTTTCCGCGCTGCAATGGACAATTCATTCTTGTTGCAACTGCTCACTCGAATTTGATGCGATTACCCTGATAACAAACGCAAATTCACTCCTATGCTATAATTCTGTTATGTCTTGACTTTAAGATGGTGAGGGATTTACCTCTTGACTGACTTACTCAACCTCTTTATTCGTTCTCCAGGTGAATCGCTCTATTATTTCATCATAATTGCCATTAGCCTTGCCTGCTTGTTCATGGCGCTCGGTCACCGAATGCGCGGTTTAGATCAGACGACTTCGGGGCGCTATACCGTTGCGTTGTTTGGCATCGTTTTTGTGTGGCTATTGATGATGGGCGGCTCTTCACTAACCGTTTTATCTGACTATGAATCTGCTGAGATTCTTCCACCATTAGAGCGATTTGCAACCACTGTGACGGTTGTGTTGCTCGTGTGGGCTTTTCTAACAATTGATAGTGACCAGATGTTTGTGCGTCCATCAGCATTGTTGTGGATATTTCTTGCCCTGGTCACCGCCGGATATGGGTTCACCATGTTACGCTGGATTGATTTGGCGGGCACGGTTGATTTTAACCTGAGTGCCTATGGTGCGACATGGACATTTGCGATTACCTTTCTCAGTATCATCGGCGTATTGCTGATGCTGACATATATCAGAAAGATTGAAGATGCGCCATTAAAACTGCTATTTTTCGTCATCTTGCTGGTTGGTTATGGTTCGACTTTAGTTGAACTCATTCAAGGGACGATGATTGGTGACGATGCTGGTGCTCAACGTCTTGCTTTTGTTATCGCGCTCCTGCTGTTGCCGGCGATTATGTATCGCATGGTAGTGGCTGGTTTGGAGACGGCAACTAAATCAGCGGTCGAAGCATCCCTGAAATCTGTCAAAATCCCGCAGGAAGATAAGATACAAGCCCCGCCTGCTCCTGCGCCGATTGCGCGTGAATCTGCCCAATTGTTGCGTGCGCTAGGGCTTATGTTAGAAGATGCCAATGCATCGAACATCCCTAGCCGGATCATAGGTGCGATTATTGATGTCCTCAAAACGGATGTTGTGGCTCTTTTGCGCCTTCAAGATGCCAATTATGCTGATGTTGCACTGGCACGCGACGCTGTAATGGAAAATGAAGTTAGTGGTATCGCGTTGAATCTGGACAATCAACCGACGCTTGCGAACGCAATTGAACGTCGTCAACAACGCACCTTGACGATTGATGTTAATAAGCAAGAGCTAGAAGATTTTTATGTTCGGTTTGATATTGAGCAAAACGGCCCCGTATATTTTCAACCCTTAGTTCATGAGAAAGAATTGGTAGGCGTTCTGGTCGTTGCAAGCCCATATGCGAAGCGAAATTTGCTTGATTCTGAACAGGATTTGCTTCGCGGTGTTGCAGTAATTGCCGCAGGCTTGTTAGCACTTAGTGATGCGGCAACAGATGCACGTATGCAAGCTGAGGAACGTGCTATTCAAGATGTGTTGCGGGGTGTTCAGCTGGGCGGTGGAGAAATCGTCACAGCGCAGGAGCAGGCGCAAAATAATCTCAAGGTAGCGCGTGAACAAATTTCAGAACTGAGCCGCCAGGTATTAGAGCTTAAGTTGCGGTTAGATGAAGAACGTAATCGTGTGGCGATGAGTCATGATGACTCTGAAGAAAGCCTGTCAGCATCGCAACAGATTATGACCCTTGATAATGAATATAAACAATTGCGTGAAGAACGTGATGCACTTATGGCGCGTTTGCAGGAAGCGGAAGCGGCGCTTTCTGGTGCGGTTGCGGTTGATGAGCAAGACGCGTTAAATAATCTGGTCGAAATGTTGCAACATGAAAAAGATGAATTGACGACGCAACGCGATCATTTGCAAACACAACTCGACGAATTACAAGACGATGACGGTGTCATTCCTCAGGCAGTAATGCAAAACTTGATAAACCAGATGAACGAGGAAAAAGCGCGTTTGGCTGAGGAACGTGATCAATTTCAGGGACGCTTACTGGATATTCAAAGCCAGTTGAAGGCATTCGGCATCGAAGGCGAAGCATCCGGTTTGGCACAGTTGATCGGGCATCTGTATGAACAGCGTGCTACCCTGCAAACACAGAATAAGACCTTACAGGGTGAGCTTGACCGCATGGTAAGCGAACGTTCGCGCCTTGATGCGGCAATCCAGTTAGAAGAAGCCCGTGTATTGCGTATCCAAACACTTGAGCAAGAAGTACAAAATCTTGCGGGAGATCGCGAAGCTCTCACTAAGCATCTCAAAAAGACCCGCTCAGAGTATAAAGACCTTGCTGAAAAATTTGAAGTTGTCAAGCAGTACTACGCAAAAGCGAAGGCGCAAGCAACGGGCTTTGAAACGGAACTCAAACAGGCACACGCCGAACAAACCAAGCTCCGTGAAGACGTTCAGCGGATTGCCAACGAACGCAGTGATTTGCTCACCGAACGGGATCGCTTATTGGCTGAAAAGCAAGCCGCTGAGACAGATCGTGACCAGTATCTGGCGAGAATTGAAGGCGATCGTGAACGTTTGGAGCAGGTCGGCGTAAGTGGGGTGGGATCACTCACGGAAATGATTGATCAGCTCACCACACAGCGCAATCAGCTTGAGCATGAACTGAGCGAAATTCGTAATCAACTTGCAACATCCCAAAATCAGCTGGAGATGTATCAAATTCGTGCGGATCAGGCGGTGGGGGTAGACAATGATGGCACCTATACACCTCAAGATCCTGAATTGTTGATGGGGCTTATCCAAGAGCTTCGCACGCCGATGACCTCAATTACGGGTTACGTTCAACTGCTACTCTCTGAGTCAGCTGGTATTCTGGGTGAAATGCAGCGTACATTCTTACGACGTGTCTCTACGAATGTGAGTCGCTTATCAGTTATGCTTGATGATTTGGTTCAAATTACCGAATTAGATGCTGGGCAGATGAGTTTACAAAAGACCACAGTGGATGTTGTTAATTTGATTGAAGAAGCCTTGACGAACGCCTCTACACAATTCCGTGAAAAAGGATTGACGGTAAATTTAAGCCTTGATCCTGAACTTCCACCGATTGAAGCAGATAAAGACTCGCTTAATCAGATATTTGGACAATTGCTGACAAATGCTTACCTTGTCACGCCACCTAATTCGGAGATTTCCGTGATTGCACAACGGCGAGATATTGCGCTAGCAGTGAATGGCGTAAATGATCCTATAGACTGCCTATTTGTCTCCGTTGAAGATCGGGGTGGTGGGGTCGCCGAGGAGGATGAGCCGCGCGTCTTTGCCCGTAAATACAAAGCCGACAATCCGTTGATTCAGGGAATTGGTGATACAGGGGTTGGTCTTGCTATCGCACGCGCATTAGTAGAGGCACAGGGTGGACAGCTCTGGCTAGAATCACGCGATAATGTCGGCTCAACCTTTAAATTCGCTTTACCTATTTCCCCGATTGATGTACAGGTGGAAGGCTAAACAGTGTCTCGTAATTTGAGGAACGAAATTCTAGTTGCAATTGGCGCAGTTATCCTCTTAGGAATTGCGGTTCTATTCGGAGTGCTCGTTTCTGAAAATGCGGGCGACAATGAACCTTCGGATTCAACCGCTACGGCTATAAATGTCTCTGAAAGTAATGTGACAAGTCCGTCAGAAACTGTTCCGGCAACCTCTACCGAAATAGAAGAAACTGAGGTCGCTCTTACACCGACACGTGTGTTAACGGAGATTGCGACGCGTGCTAACGATGCAACAGTAACCCCTTCCCTTTCCAGCATTACGCGGATTTCCCCGTCAAATACTACGGCGACGGCTACTCCTGAGATAGTTCAAAATTCTACCCGGACGGGGCAGGCGGTTGGTCTCGCTACATCAGATGCGACGGCTGATGCGGAAGAAACTCAAGCTGTAGAATCCACTGCGACCCCCCGCCCAACGGATATTCCGGCGACGGCAACGGAGGAAAACACCGAGACACCGACAGCGACTATTACGCCATCTGCTACAAGTACCGCCACAAGCACACCAAGCGCAACTGCAACGAACACAGTTGTGCCGAGCGATACGCCAACAGCAACGCATACTCCGACAGCTACCCGAACACCAACACGGACAATCACGCCTACCGTTACGCGTACACCTCGCCCTTCAGAGATTTCGCCTTTGTTGCCAACTTTAACACCCCTTTCAACCGAAGTGGGCTTATTACCAACTTTAACTGCGATGGCGGCGAACGGTGGGATGACGACAAATCCGTCAGGCTGTACCTTGCCGGTCGGGTGGGTCTTGTATGTGGTTCAACCGGGCAACACGGTTTTTTCAATTGCGACGGCGGCAGGGAGCACAGTAAATGAACTCAGTACTGTGAATTGCTTGCCTGATGTAAACCGGATTACAACCGGCGATGTATTGTTTGTCCCGCGTGCGCCGAATTTACCACCGACCACAACATCAAATTCTAATCCGGGTCAGGGTGCAATTAATGGATTATCGTCTGTCGGCTGTACGAATCCGGGCGTGCAGATTTCTAGTCCGGGAGTTGGACAGCAGGTATCCGGCGTGTTCAACGTCGTTGGTAACGCCTCTTATGGGAACCGTTTTGGTTACTATAGTTTGCAAATCAGGTCGGACTCCTCAGTCGCCTATAATTTTTATTCCCGTTCGGACAATCCGGTGACAAATGGTGTTTTAGGGCAGATTGATGCGGGACTATTCGGTCCGGGTCTCTATTGGCTAAGGGTCTTGATTGTCGATAGCACAGGTAATGTCCCATCCGATTCAACCTGCGTTATCCCTATTATTATTGACTGACCGTTTAACCTATATCGTAACTGAGCTACACTATGCCCCTGTTTAATACATAGATACAGGGTATTTTGACGTGAAACTGATTGCACGCATGATACGCGGATTCTTCAGGCTGATTGTTTTTCGGCTTGTCCCGCTCATCTTAATTCTAGGAATTGCCTGGTCCGGTTATCAGGTTGCGCAGGCTGTGAGCCGTCAATTTGACGAGCGGTCTAATTATGAATCTCGCGCAGATACGTTTTCTGGCACGGTAACGGCGATGTCTCCAATGGTGGTTCACGTTGCACAGGTTGTTTCCACGCCCGAGGACGCTATTCTTCCCACAGAAATCGTTGAAGCTACCGAAGTTGTTGACGTTGAATTCACTTCGACGACTGTACCGGAAGAGACCACACAAGTAGAAATTACTGACGAAGTCGTTGTTGAGCCAACGGATATTCCGCCAAGCCTGACGACTGAGCCTACCGAAACACCTGTGCCACCGAGCGCGACTCATACGCCAATTCCAACCGATGAGCCGTCACAAACACCTGTGCCTCCAACGGCGACACAAATGCCCACGGAGGAATCCACGGAAGCGGTTTCGCGCTTACAAATTTTCATCACAAACACACGTATTCCGGTTGTTTTTGCGACCAATACCCCACAGGGCGCGGAGTCAGAAACGGGCGACGGTCAACCAACAGAAGTCGTTGCTACTACCATACCGTTGAGCACAAATACACCACCACCGAGCGCCACCCCTGCCTCCACCATGACATTTACGAGTGAACCGACTGCGCTCGCTACGGCTACCGAAACACCGACGCCAGTAGAGCCTACCAGTGCGGCGACTCTTCCTCCTGTGCCAACGGTATTTTTCGCATCTGATCCCCCTGAAGGTGCGGTATCACGCGGAACGGCTGTGCCGACTGTTGTGCCTCTGGTCGCGCGTGATTATGATCTGGTCAATATCATCTTGCTTGGTGGCGATGATGGCCTAACAGGCGATGATTTCAACCGCACAGACACGATGATTATTGTGTCCATCAATCGTGATACCGGCACTGTGTCGATGCTGAGTTTGCCCCGCGATCTGTTTGTGTATCTGCCAAGCGGAACAATGGAACGCTTAAATGTCGCGTATGCAGTCGGTGAGAATATCGGTTGGACAGATGGCGGCTTCGGGCTTTTGCGCCAGACCATTCTCTACAATTTTGGCATCAACGTACATTATTATGCCCGTATTGATTTCGGTGGTTTTCGGGAAATTATTGATTCGGTAGACGGCGTGAATATCGCGGTTGATTGTGATTATCAGGATTATGCGCTGATTGGTGCAGAAGTTCCTGAAGATGCTTATGTCGCTGACGATGAAGGGTTGTATACGTTACCTGTTGGCTTCTACGAGATGAGTGGTGGAGAAGCCTTATGGTTCGCTCGTACCCGCGGGAATAGCTCTGACTTTGATCGCGGTCGCCGTCAACAACAGCTGATTCGCGCGATTTGGCGTAAAGTGATTGCCAATGGTGAGTTGAATTTGCTGAATTTGCCCAATTTATGGTCACAGGCAACCTCCGTTGTAGAGACTTCACTTACGTTAGATGTGATTGCGAGTTTGCTCCCGATTGCATTGAATGTGGATGTAAGTGATGTCGAAAATTTCGTCATTATAAGGACCTATCATACGACACCCTGGCAACCACCGGATGGGTCATTCGTTCAACTTCCTATCTATGATACCTTACGCCCTCTTCTGGAAGATTTCTATCAGCCCCCGCCTGCGAGTCAGCTTGAATTGTCGGGTTCGTCCATCGCTGTATATAACGGTTCTGGTAATGAGGATTGGGACTTAGTCGCGGCTGATAGTCTGGGTTGGGAAGGTTTTAATGCCATTGCTTTTGGTCTGCCGGAAGATGACACAACGATTCAAGACACGGTATTGATTGATCGGGCTGGTCAACAGCGGGGCAGTCGCCTCAGTGATATTGCACGCGCATTAAATGTGCGCGCTGAAAACATCATCGTTGATCCTGATCCGAATCGGGTAGCGGATTTTGAAGTGATTCTTGGCTCAAATTACAATTCTTGCCCCGGTGGAGTATTGCCTGTAGAAGCAACGCCGGAAGCCGAAGGGTAAGCCGGCTATCGCGTGCCGTATGTAAATTAAAAGAGCCTGCGAATTATATCGCAGGCTCTTTTTTATTCAGGAATGTCACCTAAACGGACAAAGCGCGGTGTGGCGGTATCGCCCGTTTCCACAACGCCAATTTGTTGCAATTGTTCAATGATTATATTAGCTTCCCCACTCGAAAGCCCAAGTACATCATGCAATGGTCCAATGCCGATCCAACCAAGATAAGCCGCCAATGCCTGTGCTTGCATTAGTGTCGTATTTGAGTCTGCCGGATTAGGTGAAGCAATGGTTTCTTTGGTTTGAATAGCTGGATTTTCTCCAGTTTGCCCTGCTACGTTTTGCACGCTTTTTTGACCCAATACACCTGTCATGCCCGTAGTGCCGCTAATCTGGCTTTCTGGGGCTTCGTCGTGACGTTTTTTGGTGGCTTGCGCCCAATAGTGAATAACGTTTTTTAATTCTTGATCGGAAACCGCACACAATTCAAGCGCGGTGATGTTCTCTTCACTGTTTTCTAGTACGAGTGCGTCAATAAACCGTAACTGTGAGCTATGAAAGTTCTTAATTTTCTCAACATAATCATTAGCGGATGGGCGCATAATGACTTTGACCGGGAGCAACGCATCGAACGCGCCGGGAACATCGGGTGCTTGATTCTTTTCCGCAGTAATTATTGTGTGAATGCCAACTTTCGCACCATCTTCTAACAAACGTGATAAGAGTGGCATCCAAGTGTCCCGCGCATCTTGCCATTCTTCGTCGGAGAGTGAATCGATGACTACAAGGATATGCGGTAAAATGTCATTGTTTTGCGATGCTTGAACCACATTGAACGCGGTAAGTGTTTCTAATCCGGCTTGTTGAATATCACGTATACGTCGTTCAAGCTCTTTTACTAGACCGATAAGCAATCGTTGACCATCTGTTGGGGATTGAAGCAAACGCTTGACCGCATGAGGACTATTGAGCAAGCTTTCAAATTGCTCACTGTTATTGCCCGCAAGCACAAGTCGGAGTTCGCCAGGTGTGTTCATCGAGAGTAGCGTGACAAGCAGAGAACGCATGAAGTGATATTTAGCATTTGCGGTGCCGATGACGAGCAGGCTCCCAATTTCATTGAGGTCAGCCACAACCAGGCGTTGCTCAAGCGTATTGCCGAGTACGACTGCAAATGTTGACTGGCTATCTCGATACGCCGAACGTACGAGCATTCGACGTAAGCTCAACGGTTGGTGTACATTGGTGCGAAGCAATATGCCAACAGCATCTTCATTGTCCGGTAACTGTGGTAGAAATCCTAAAATCCATTCGTCCTTATGGGCTTCAGCAATTTTGCCGAGGCTTCGTTTCAGATCATTTGATGTGACCTGCCGACGATTACCCAGTCTGCCTATCACTTCTGGTTGCGTGATATAGAGTGTATATGATGGCGTAGAACGGACATTTGTGATGCGTGCCGGCGTTTCTAAATCACTAAGTTCCTGCTGAATCTGAAGCATCTGCTCACGTATTGAGCCATCACCACCGGGCGGTGATGCGCCTTGCTCCAGAATTTCTGCGACTGAAGGTGTTAGCCAATTGATGTTATCCATGCGGCTAAGTAATTGGGGCATCGGATACATCCTCTTCCGTGTGATTGAACGTGATTTGCAATAGGATGAATTTTAGATCAAAGTTGGGTGATTATACAAATTAAATTCGGATAGGTATTTCTTCAGATGGCATTATTCTCCTGCAAAAGACAAAAACTTCATCGGATTAGGCTGGTTTTTTTTATGCTCGTCTTCATAGTGAGCGCGTGTGCTGTAACGGAAAAACCTGCACTTGATCTCCCACCATTGACACTTTTGCCTCCCCCAACACCTGTGTTTGAAGGAATGTGTGATGACAATCCCCGTATATTAGAGGGGTGGTTGCAAACTGTTGACTTTCAAGAACGTGACTTTGTAGCTTTGATGAATGGTACGGTCAGCCGATCTAGTGAAGAATTGTACTTTGATGTGGAACAAATGGCGCGTTTGCGTGATCGCGTTGCTTCCGCTATTGTGCCGGACTGTGCGGAAGAGGCGCATCTACTTCTTTTGGAGATCATGGGCGATGTACTTGTCGTGTATCAATCTGCTGTAAATGGTGAGGAAATTAATATTACAACGGTAATTGACGAGAATTTGCCCCGTTTCCAATCCTACGAATTATTGCAGGACGAGTTGTTGCAACGCTTAAATGGATGATTTATGCGCGATTGAATCAAAAAACGTACTGAATTATTGTCAGTACGTTTTTATGTCGGGGTGACGGGATTCGAACCCATGACCTCTTATCAGGGGTTCAAAGTCTGTATTAAAAAATAGTCCCTATTTGATCTTGCGGAAGTCTGCGTGGATGACCTTGGTTTCTTCTTCCGTGGATGAGGGCAGAGAGAGCTTCTTGGCTGCATCGTTGACGCGCTCCCAATCGTGAGGGTAGTAGTTGTCCAGCGTGATCTTGACATCTGAATGACCGAACTGTTGCTGGGCGACTGTGGCGGAGATACCACTGTCTGAATACTGCCAGCCTTTACGGTGGCGCAGAGAGTGGGGTCCCCATGAGCCTATACCGGCGGCGAGACAGGCACGGCGAAATTCTTGATTGAGATTGACCTGTGGCTTCTTGCCCTTCGATTTGCTGAAGAGGTAGGGGTTCTTGCCGGTACGTTGCAATAGCCATTCCTTCATCCAGCGGGCGGATTCCTCAAAGAAGGGGACGTAACGCCCGCCGGACTTCCCATCAATCCACGCCCGATTATTTTCCCATTCGATCTTCTCAATCAGTAACGTCTCGGCTTCTCCGATACGTGCGCCGGAATCTGCTAGGAAGCAGACGAGGGCAATATCCCGCTTGCTCTTCTTCCACTTACAGTATGACATCAATTGAGCGAGTTTCTTATCCGGCATGGCGCGTTCCTTGGGAACCTGCTCACGGCGGCGCTCACGTTTGAGGATATGGGCGGGAGAGGCTTCTATCTGATTGATCTTCACAAGGTAGTTGAAGAAGGTCTTCACGGCGATGCGGTACTTGTCCTGTGAGGCGATGGCAAGGTTACGCTCTGGCGTGCGGAGGGTGTTGTTCCAGCGTTCGATGTCCACCGCTGATATGTCGGCGATGGGGCGATTGGGACCAATATAGCCCATGAGTTGCCGGAGCGGATACTCAAAGCCCTTGCGGGTATCCACCTTGATATAGCGATCTAAGAACAGTTGTATGGCATCAGATAAAAGCATTCTATGTACCCCCTCAAAAGTTCAATCAATTATACAAAGTAATTTCGATAAAGGAGAAAAATCCCCATGCACGACCCTAAAGAAAATATAGGTACAGGTATTATTAACCCGAGTATTCCAGACGTAGGAGAGGCGGAGGGCAATCGTTTATTTGAGACGAACAAGACTCTGGTCGAGCGGGTTCGGCGGTTGGAAGCACAGCTCAAAACTGCGCGGGATCAGCGGGACGAGCTGGCGGAGTTGATTACTCCCGCGGTGGATTGGAAGCTGGTGGCGGATTGCGATCAGCATACGGTTGCGCGGATGGTGACGGCTGGATGGTCGCCGAAGTTTGTCAGCAGTGCGCCTCGTCCGGGCATCATGAGAGCGGATAACAATGATGTGTCGCCGGTTGTTGTGACGGTGATGTTTGAGCGGATTGTGCCGGATCGCCCTACCCCGCCTGAGAAGATGGCGGCGATTGAGCCGTATAAAGCAGATTCTAAGACGCAATCGGAAGAAGAAGATGCGGATGAGGATGGGCAAGTGGCGGCGCGGTTGAGCTTTCTGCCCACGCACGATAAGGCGGAGTTGAACCGGATTGCGGTGATGAATGCGGTACGGCGTACACAGGAATTGTTCCGTGGTTATGACAAGTCTCCCCGTCCGGCGAATGTGATTGAAGGGCATCTGGCGTGAGTGACCATAGCATCAGTGTGATTGATAAGCTCATGAAAAACGTGGTGGCGCGGTTGTTGTATCTGCGGGAGTACGCGGAAGGCGATGATGGATTGCTGGAACAGATCGACGCGGCGATACAAGAAAGCTCTACCGTGAGCCATAAGCATGAAGTTGAAGTTGCCCGGATGGTGAATCTGGTCGATGAGGTGCGCGGGCAACGTGACATGGCGCTGGATGAATTGGAAGTCGCCGGGGTTGCGATGAGTAACCTTGAGCGGATGGTGGATGATCTGGCGCTGAGTATTGAGGATTTGCGGGATAAGGCGCGTGATCCTGAGCAGGTGATTGCCAGCCGGATGCGGTGGCAGATGGATTTAAAGCCGGAGCAGGCGCGGATTTTGCTGGATGTGCTGACGGGTGATGTGGATGTGTATCTGTCGCATTACACGCTGGACGACCTCATGGCGCAGATTGATGTGGTGATTGAGGAAGTTGAAGAAGCGCGGGTTGAGTTGGAAGCGGATGGCGGGGTGGCGGAATAATACCCCACCCCTAGCCCCTCCCCACACGTGGAGAGGGGGACTTGTAAGGCATTGATCGAACGAATTATTTAACAGGAGATTGAAACATGCAGACGAACGAGATTATGGTGTTGATGAAGCGGAATGAGATGGGCGAGCATCGGGCGGAGATTGTCGATGGTGATGATCTGCGGGAGGTGAATGAGGCGCTGGACTGGATACAGGAGACTCCGGTGTATCTGGCGGTGCATGAGAGCAAGGCGATGAAGACGCTGGTGTATGTGGAGGTGGACGCGGTGCTGTGTGTGGATGAGCGAACGGGGCGGACGGTGGCGCGAGCGAAGGCGCTGACGATGGCTGAGAGTGAGACATTCATTTATGACGCGCTGTATGAGGTTGAGAAGGCGCAGAGTAAGCCAGCGGTGGCTTCTTAGAATCGAGGTTATGCGACGCGATGTATGGATTTAAACCACATAAAGAATGGGATGAATGGCGACAGGACAGAAATTTCGTAGCGAGACACATTACTGAACCGCGTTATATCTGTGACCACATCTTCCGGAAGATTGATGAACTTACAGAGTATCTCACGAGCACGGATTTCGTAGACGAGGATGAACCAACAGGTGAACGATTGAGAAAAATCAACGCATTGCAACGACTTGAACGAGCATTAGATCGTTGGTATGCAATAGAAAATTTCCAAGTCGTTCTAAAGATCAGAAAGTAAATAGGAGAGGTGCGGGGCAGGGACGAACACTCCCTACCCCGCCGGACAAGACGCAGGGCGCATCGTCCGTAAGCATTGTACTCCAACAGTACAGCCAGAGTATCTAAACATTTTCTTAAATAACATCAAACAGGAGACTAAGACATGCAGGTAATTAGCGTATTGAACAATAAGGGCGGTGTTGGTAAGACGACGTTGACCACGCACATCGCGGCGGGGTTGGCGATTGAAGGCGCGAAAGTGCTGGTTATTGATGGCGATTCGCAGGGGAACGTGTCTGATGCGATGGGATTGGCGCAGAAGGGTGCGTTGTTCTCCCTGTTGTTGGATGACGCGGAATGGAAGGACGTGCTGGTGACTCCGCATAAGGCGCATTGGGCGGGCGATTATCCGGCGGATGGTGTGATTGCCGTGTTGCGTGGGAATGTGACGACGCGGGCGATTGCGAGCAGTACGGACAATACGCTGAGTTTGCGGGATCGGCTGGAAGAAGTGAAGGATGTGTTTGATGTGGTGCTGATCGACACGTCCCCTACCCCGGATCAATTGCACACGTTCTTCTATGTGGCGAGTGATTGGGTGATTTATCCGTTTACTGCTGAACAGATGAGCATTCAGGGACTCAGCCGGTCTTATGCACGGCTGATGGAATTTAATCCGATCCGTGAAGCGCGTGGGTGGGGTGCGGCGAAGGTGATGGGTGCACAGCCGATGATGGTACAACCGCGGACAAATGCCCACGATTATGGTGTGAGTATTGTTGTGAAGGAATTTAAGCGTCAGTTGTGGAACAGTATTCCGCAGAGGACGGTGTGGCGGGATGCGAGCTGGGCGAAGAAGACGGTGTTTGCATATGCGAACAAGATCAAAGACGAGAGCGCCGAGGCAGGATTGCATGAAGCTTGGGCGCTTACTGACCGTGTAATGAAGGCATTGAAGGCAGGGCACAATGTATAAGGAAGATAAGTACAACCCGTTCGGTGATGAAGATACCGGGGCGGATTTAGATGTGCATGGGTCGCTGGATATTCCGGCTAGTGGGCGGATGGTGGCGCGTCCGGTGGGGTTGGATGAGATTCGACCCGATTTGAAACAGCCGCGGCGGGCAATACCCCAGAAGGTGCGCGGGGATTGGAATGGCAATCCGGCGAAGATACGCGATCTGCTGATGAAGTGGAAGATTCAATGTCAGATGCAGACGGGTAAGCAAGTGGATGATCTGGGTGATGTGCTTACGGGCATGGCTGAATTGCCAGATGAGTATGAGGATTATCCGGGCATCGTGGGCGCGTGGGTGGAGTTGATCCGTCTGGCGCAGAGGATATATGCGGAAGGGTTGCAGAACCCGATCACCATTTATAACGCGGATGGGCAGAAGTACATCCTGACGGGTGAGCGGCGGTATCTGGCGCACTGGTTGCTGAGGTTGGAAGTTGACCGTGAGGCATGGTCGAAGATTCCGGCGCAGGTGGTGAGCTATAGCGTGCGTCAGCAGATCAGCGAGAACACTGCCAGACGTGACCTGAACGCGGTGGGGTTGGCGCGGTGCTATGCGATGATCGTCATGGAACTGTATCGTGAAGAAGGTAAAGACTTCCGAGCGTTTGCCGAGGTGGTGCGTCCGGGGCAATGTGACCGGGCGTATTATGCACAGGTGGCGGATATGCCTGCACCGTATGGCAAGAGTGGCGAGGTGATGTCTGCGTTGAATGTGAAGAACCGTATGTCCGTTAGCCGGTATAAGTCTGTGCTCAATATAACGGATGACGTGTGGATGCGTGCTGATGATGAGGATTGGTCGCTTACTGCGATTTTAGAGTGGATAGACGCGCAAAAACCGCAACCTGCACGGGAAACTGTAACTCGCAAGTTACAATTCGATGATGATAAAACCCTCACCCCCCAGCCCCCTCTCCCAGAGCAGGAGAGGGGGAGCTATACCCCACCGTCAGCATCCCCCACCCCATCCGTGAGGGAAAATGTCCAACGCGTTGAACATTTCAATGAGGGGGAGAAAATGCCGGAAGCTCCACGTGAGCGGGCGACGTATATCGGGAGTGATGCTCCGCCGGTGTTGGATGATGCGACGTTCTTAGTCACTGATATTGAGATTGAGGCGCTGGTGGGGTTGGCGGCAGACATCGCTAAGAACCGCGGTGAGATGAACGCGTGGGAGATTATCTCGTGGCTGTTGAGGTTGGACACAGATAACTTCTCTCATTATGACGGTGATGTGGATGCGCTGAATGATGAACTGCTGGTGGCGGTTGATCTGGTTAAGACCGTGATTGAGGATGTGCTGGATCGGCTGGAGAATTGGCAGGTCGAGCGGATCACGAGTGAATTTGAGGATGCTCATGGCTTGCGATAGATGCGGCGGGTGGGCGAGTGTTCTGCAAAGTTTCGGGGGATGGGTGTTGTATTGCCCATCCTGCGGGAAAACTGAGTTGATGGAAGTGGCACAGGATAGCGTCCTAGAACAAGACTTATGTGACGCGACGGGAGAGGGTGATGATCCTGAAAAATCTTAACTACTGGTCGATATGTGAGACTCCCCCGGACACTGTGAAGCGTGCGAAGAAGGCGATGAAGACGATGGACGTGGACGTGTTGCCGAACCCGGCGAAGGGATTTACGCATGTGGGGACGCTGTATGTCGATCAGTACATGGTGCGGTATCTGGGGCGGATGATTGGGGATGTGTTCCAGTTCGACCCGACGACTCGCCGAGTTACTGAGTGGCTGTGATGGATGTTGAGAAATTCACGGATGAGCAGAGGTCGATCTTGATGCGGTTGTATGCGGCGAAGATCGAAGCGTATCAGTACAAGCCTGATCTGGTGGATGCTGAGCATGGCGGGTTGCTGGTGGAGTTGGGGTTGGTGATGATCGACCCCACCCACGCATGGCTGACCGAGCGGGGTGTGTGGATGTGGGAGAGCTGGTGCGCGGGGTTGGATGTGAAGTGGCATCGTCCGTCAGCGAGGAAGCGTTCGTTTGATCCGCACATTAAGAAGCCGTGGGGCAAGAAGAAGACTCGGAGCGCGTGATGAGTGAGCGGGAGTGGGTGGTGCATAGTCTGGGGTTGTGCCGTGAGCGGGTGAAGAAGTTCAACGCACGGCATGAAGCGGTGGATGATCCGATGGCGTACTTTCGCAGGTTGAAGTGGGAGCTTGATTGGCGGGAGTACGTGTGGAAGATGGTGGTCGCCGGGCGTGTGGGTGAATTGTCCGTTGTGGGGCGCGTGTGGTGGGAGTATATGAAGGGGCACGCACAGGCGCAGGTGGAGCGGCACGCGGGGCGAATGGATGAGGAGATGTTCAGGAAGCGGGCGGAGCATCTGCGGCGGAAGAGAGAGATCAGGTTAGCGAATATACGGGAGCGGGTGGCGTGAATAAGACTGAGTTCATCATGATACACGGTGGTAAGCCATTGACTCTCGTCTTCTGTAAGCGTGCGGGATGGTCGTATGGTGTGCAGTTCGGTTACAAAAGTTATGCACCGTGCAGGATGTTGGATTACGTGACTGGCGATTGGCAAGCGTATCTGCAAGCATTACAAGACACGGGCGCTACTCAGGCGGTTGTCGCCGACTTTCGTGAACGTGATGAATATGAATGGATATATAAGCGTATGAAGGATGTCTCCGCTATTGGTGTAACGCCCATCGTCGTCGCAAAGTGGTTCGGTAGTTTGCAATTAATCCATGAATACGTGTTTGACGTAAAGACCCGCATCGGTGTCAGTGTTCCCACAGGACATATGAATGACGGATTTTTGCCGGATGTTGCTGAGTTTAATAAGTATTCGAGTGAACGGCGCGACATTCATTTGCTTGGTGGGCATCCTGACCAGTGGCTATACCTGAAAGATTATTATGCGCCCGTTGCTGATGTTGCCAGCATTGACGGGAATGTAATGTATATGCAGGCGTATAAATACGGAAAGATGTGGTCACGTCGCGGCTTTTATCATGAGTTTAGAGGGCAAGGGCGTAGCACTCAGGCAATGACCATCGCTAGTATGCGGAACGCTGTTCGTTACTTTCATCATGGTACATGGTCAACAGGAAAGCGGGTGGTTACTTGTCAACAGCAACTCGGCATCGTTCCCATTCAGCAGACCCTAATGGTTGAGACTGTATAGGTAAGGAAGAGAGAAAATTATGAACATTATTGAATTATCGGGGGCGACGTTGCGGGTGAACACGGCGCTGGCGGAAGAGATCGGGCTGAATGAGTCGGTTGTTCTGCTACAGATTGAGTGGTGGATACGGCACAGTAGCAACGTGCGGGATGATCGTCAGTGGACGTATCAGAGCCTGACGGATATGCGGGAGAAGGCATTCCCGTTCTGGTCTACAACGACGATCAACCGAGCGATTAAGAACCTGATTGTGCGCGGGCTGATCGTGGAGGCCAATTACAACAAACATCAATATGACCGGACGCGGTGGTTCAGTCTGGACTGTGAGGCGATTGAGGCTCTGGGGTCGGTCAAATTGTCCACATGCAAGGAGACAGAACGCCACATGCAAGTGGACAAAACGCCACATGCAAGTGGACAAAACGCCACAACGATACCAGAGACTCCACATAAAGAATCCAACAAAGATAACATCATAAGATTCCCGATTGATTCTGATAACGATGATTCTAAGAACGCTTCTTTGAAAGGGATTGATTCTTTGAAGTCGCAATACGGTACTGACGCGGTGGAGCAGGCGCTGGCAAAAGCAGAGCAGTACGGCGCAAAGAATCCGGTGGGGTATGCCCGGCGTGTGTTGGAGAACGACAAGAAGCTGTCGGGTAATCCGTTGTTTAGAAGTATGGGTAAAAGCAATCCCCTCCCCCTAACCCCCTCCCCGCTTCGCAATGAGGGGGAATCTAAAAGCGTGCCGGATGTTACCCCACCGGTGGCTAAGTCTGCGGAGGCGGTGCAATGGTCTGCTGTGCTGGATCAGGTGGCGGTGCATCTGGATAAGCCGAATTATGAGACGTGGGTGCGGGATTGTGAGATTGTGAGCGCGGAGGGTGGTGTGTGGACGGTGCAGGCGGCGAGTGCGATGGCGCGGGATATGTGCCAGCATCGGCTGTATAAGATCATCCGTGAGATGGCGGGGCGTGTGGTTGGCGCTGAGGTCGAGTTGCGGTTTGTGGTGAGTGGAGAGGCGGTGGCATCGTGAATAAAGAGCTTAAAGATATGAGCGTGCAGGAACTTTTTGAAATGTGGATACGCGGGATGGTTGATTTCAGAATGGTGTATCCGCCGAGTAATGGAGCTGCTCTGGATAAATCGCTCCAACTCGGCAAGCTGGTGATCGCTGTGGAAGTGGAAATGGAAAGCCGTTTCCCTGACACGTGGAAATTCATCTGGCATTCGTGGATGATGTTGCGCTCTCAGCACGGTGAGGAGTTCGAGAAGCGTAGTGCGCATGTTCAACTTTTACATGCGTTGGATGAAATACTTGAGAGTATGGGTAAAAAGTAGAGGCGGTGAGCGCGTAGCTTGCCGGATGTGAGTATCTAGTTTAATTGACCCGGTTGAATAGATTAGGAGCGTGTAGAGATGTGTGAACACTGTGGACAGTTGGAATATGCGGCGGAGTTATCAACCAACAAGTGGCTGAGTGCAGAGCGGAATGCTGAGGAGTTGAGCACGGCATTGGCGGAGGCGCGGTTGAAGCTGGCGAAACATGACGCTGTGATGGCAGAGGTTGTTATGCTGGTGAAGCGGGCGCATGATGGATCGGGATTTCCTGTGCGCGGGGTGTTGGATCAGATTTTGAGCGTCGCCGGTGCGGGGGATGAGCAGGCGAAGGCGGGATGAACCCCACCCCCTAACCCCCTCCCCACACGTGGAGAGGGGGAATATTGTTTGGTCGATTGAGTATGGAGGTATGAAGAAATGGAATTTAGCTTTACACCACATCAGGATTCGCAGGATATTGATGTGCCGTTTATTGAAGATGCACGGGCTGATTTTGCACCGTATTACGACATTCGTTCTAAGACTGTTGCAGATGCACAGCGTGAAATGATGATGGAAATGAGCAAGCTCGGCGCGATGGTGACACAGGTTGTTGCTGGTGCGTTTGAGAGTGATGGAATGAGACGACACGGTTTTGAGATTCGTTTCTTCTACGATGGGGTGCAGGGGATGATGCGTGTGGCAGGGTTGCCTATGCGATCTCATCAGACTGATACCAAAATTGCAAAGGTTCAAATACAGGCTCTGTTGAACGTTCGTGATTGGGCGAAGTCTGCGGTGACGGCTAAGGTGTTCTCGCCGGGTCATGATCCGTTGATTGGACACATCCTACTTCCAGACGGGAGCGGGCGGACGATTGCGGATTATGTTCGCACTCAGAAGCACATGCCGATGCTGAGTGGTGGTTCGTCGAATGGGATTGTGATTGAGAAGTGAACTGGCAACGGATGCGGGTTAGGCGTGAGGTTGATGTGCCGCCGGTGAGACCGTGTGCGCTGGCGCGGTGGTTGATGCGTCAGCGCAAAGGCTTCGTCGTGTGGGATACGGAGACGACGGGTTTAGGAGATGATGCGAAGATCGTCAGCATCGGGGTTGTGGATCATCAGGCTAATGTCCTGGTGGACACGTTGATTAACCCCGGTGAGCCGATCCCCAGAGATGCCACACGGATTCATGGTGTGACGGATGAGATGGTTGCTGATGCGCCGACGTTTGAGCAGGTGTATCAGCAGATCAGGCAATCGTTGCAGGGTAAGCGGTGGGTGATCTACAACAAGGGCTATGATACTGCGCGGTTGAAGTATGAGTGTGCGCGGTACTGGTTGCCTCAGATTGTGCCTGCTGAGATGGGGATTACGGAGACTTTTTACGGCTGGTGGCAATCTCATGAACGGGCTGAGATTTACTGTGCGATGGAGATGTTTGCTGAGGTGTATTGTGATTTCAGCGAGTATCACGGGAATTTTAAGTGGCAGAATTTGGCGGTGGCGGCGGATCATTATGGGCTGAAAGAATGGCTGGCGCATAATGCGCTGGGTGATGCGCTGATGACGTTGAGTGTGGTTAAAGAAATGGCGATGGATGAAGATAAGGAGATTGTTCGATCATGAAATACGATAGCTTAGATTGGCATCAATCACGGGCACTTGAAGCGGAATATGATAAGCGACATGCTGACAAGATGCCGGAAAAGCCGGAGTTTGAAGTGCCGCATGAAAGCGTGCGGGCGACGGTGGAGACGGATCATAGCACTGATGTGTATGTGCGTATGAATGCAAACAGTCGGCGCGATTCTGAGGCAACGGCAGAGATGCGCGTGGTGGGGTCTCAGGAACATCTGCGGGTGGCGTTTAAGGACACGTTGAGTATTCGCAAATTAATTGCTCAGTTAGAGCGTCTGGCGGATGACATGGATAATTATAATCAGGATTTGCGGTTGTATCTGGCGCGTCAGAAACAATATGAGGCGGAGAAAGAAGCGTATACGCAGAAGCGCGAGAAAGACCTGCGTGAGGCTTTGAAGTCCGGTAAGTATACGGCAGAGCAGATTGAGCTGAGCAGAGAGGACATTCCGTTCTAGGGTATAATAGGGGGACTGATTAATACCCCGTGTGGTGAAGGGCGTTACTGATTAAAAGGTTGCGTCCTTCGTTCTAAACTTGTGATAAAATTGGGATATAAAATAGCTACTTAGAATAGGATTTAGCAGGAATGATGATGAACGGGACACTGGATAATACGATTATTCAGGTGGTGGCACGGACGCAGAGAGATGTACAGCGCGGGGTGTTGCCGTGGATGGTGCAGGCGCGTTTGGATGTGCCATTGCATGAGGTGAACGTTCGGCGGCGGATGCGTGATTTATGGCGTAACGGGAAATTAGAGCGCGTCGGCGGGGCTGGATGCCGGAGAGGGTATAAGGTGGCGGCGTGAATGGATTTAAGGCGATATGTGATGAGTATGTGCCGATAGCCGCGCCGGTGGTGATCGTTGAAGCGGAGACGGATCGTCAGCCTGCACATGTGCGCGTGGCTGATGCGACGAAGGGGGAGACGATTGCCGGGATTGCGCTGGACTCTGGATACCCTGAGCAGGTGATTAGCGTGGTGGCTGTTGGTGGGGTGGTTTCATCTTGGCGTGTTTCGCCTCCAGCTTATGAGCAAGTTAGACGTGTCAGTATTGATGATAGTCGTGCAAACGATGATTTGTTCACACATTTGAATGAGCTTGTGGAGCGTGATCGATTGGAAGTTGAATTGATGGCGATATTCAACTATTCGGAATTGGATGCGCGGAAGGTGCTCCTTGATGAGATGAAGAAGGGGCATGATGCACAGGTGGCATTCGATAATATTAAAGAGCGTTGGGCTGAGACGGGCGAAAAGCCATCTGCATAAAAATTGACATAAAATACAGCAAAAAGTGTGAAAAAGCGTCCAGAAATGGGCGTTTTTTGATTCTATCGTTCGTTATTGTGGAAAAGTTGACGTAGTGTAAAGGTTGAATAAGTGTATATTTCGTGTAGTCATGATGTGATTGCGCGGGAATGGGTCGAAATTAGACAAAGTGTGACACAGGTATGGGGCTTCCGGGAAAAGTAAGTTTACGAAAAGCGATGGAAGAGACGGGCGGGGTGGTCTCTGATTTGGCGACGCATTTTACAGTGACGCGGCAGACGATCTATCGGTGGATCGATCATTATGATATGCGGGCGGAGCTGAGCAAAGCGCGGACTTCGATGCGCGAGGTGGCGAAGGATGTGCTGTATGAGAAGCTGATGGAAGGTGACGCAAATATTGCCATGTTTGTGATGCGGCATATGCGTGATGACGGTGAGATGATTGTGCTCCCGCCGGATGTTCTGGCATTGATGGAGAGTATGGGTATTTCATCCAGCGATGTGGTAACTGAGTGGGTGGCATTGATGCGAGCGGCGGCGGCTAATCAACGGCATGTCTCTACTGATAAGACGGATTCTAGGAAGGGATGATGAATAGCAGTTGGGTGGGGTTGATACCGGCGGCGGGGCAGGCGACACGGATACACGGATTGCCGAAGTTTTTGCTTCCGACGGCGGAGGGGCATCTGCTGGGGCGGATTGAGAAGCAGATGCGCGATGCTGGTGTGGGGATGCGGGTGGTGATCGGCAGTAAAGAGACGATGCCGCTGGTCGATCAGTATGCAGAGAAAAGCTCGCTAAGGGCAATGGTGGCGTGCAGGACGATGAGCGAGGCGCTGTTGAAGTGTCAGAACTTCACGTCTGGCAAGTGTGTGGTCATGGCGATGCCGGATACGTATATGGCTGATCCGGCGGTGATGCTGGCGGTGATGGATCAGATTGAGCAAGGTGCGGATGTTGCGCTGGGTGTGTTTTATGCGCGTCCTGAACAGAGGCACAAGCTGGGGATGGTCGAGTGGGATCGGCGGACGGGGCGCGTGCTGGATGTGGTGGATAAACCGCAAGCGACTGAACTGGATGAGGCGTGGGGTGTGATGGCGTGGCGGTCTGTGTTCTGGGAGTATCTGGACGTAGGTATGCCCCACTGTGGCTATGGGGTTGTTCCGGCGATGGCGGATGGGCTGGACGTGCGAGCTGTGCATATCCCCGGCGGGTATTGGGATTGTGGGACGTTCGATGAGTATGCGGATTTGTGCCGGTATCTTGCGCCTGCTGAAGCTGAGGGGCGGGCATGATGGGGGAGTTTCATCTGCATGTGTTGAAGACGGTGGGGTTTACTCAGCGGCGTTTGCAGAGACCTGCGCCCACGAAATACATTACGCTGGATGCGCGGGTGGTGATTAGTGAACGACGAATGCGGGATTATCTGCGCGATCTGGAAACGATGGGGAAGGTATGCAGACCGGCGGGACCTAAGAGCGGGTGGGCGCTGGCGGCGGCATGACGGATGTAGATATTAGCGCGATGCTGGCGCTGGCTATTCAGAACGTGCAGAAGCAGGCGGCAAAGACGAGACCTCCGAGCTGGGGATTTCGTGGGGCGGCGCTGGCAATTCAGGAGATGCAAGACCCTGAAATCCTCGTTAGCGGTCCGGCGGGAACGGGTAAATCGTTAGGAATCCTCTATAAATACCACAATGTGAATATGATGTATCCGGGTACGCGGGGGTTGATTGTGCGTAAGGTGCGTGCGGATATTGCCAAGAGTGCGCTGGTGACGTTTGAGAAGCACATTCTGGGCGAAGATAACCCGA
Source organism: Aggregatilineales bacterium (assembly GCA_040219275.1). Lineage (GTDB taxonomy): Bacteria > Chloroflexota > Anaerolineae > Aggregatilineales > Phototrophicaceae > JAVJSU01. The sequence continues at coordinate 140,546 of JAVJSU010000024.1, forward strand.
TGGTTACGAACGTGAAGCCGGAGTATCGGAGTGTGTACCGGTATCCGAACGGGAGTCTGATTGCAATCGGCGGGATGGATCGTCCTACGTCGGTGATGAGTGCGGAATATGACTGGATATATGTGCAAGAGGCGACGGAACTTGAAGAAGTTGATTGGGAGAGCCTGACGACCCGTTTGCGTAATAATGTGGTGCCGTGGCAACAAATTTGCGGCGATGCGAACCCGGATAGACCGGATCACTGGATTAAACGCCGGTGTGAGGAGGGACGGTGCACCTATCTTGAGAGCTGGCATGAAGACAACCCTGCATTTGTTGATGAGCATGGGGAATTTACCGAGCAAGGTAAGCGGTATATTCTCGGCGTGCTGGAAAATCTGACCGGGGTGCGGTATGAGCGGCTGAGGCTGGGCAAGTGGGTGAGCGCGGAGGGTGCGATCTACACGGAATATAGCGAGAGCACGCATGTGGTTGATCGGTTTGATATTCCTATTCACTGGACGCGATTCATGGCGATTGACTTCGGGTATACGAATCCGATGGTGATCCAGTGGTGGGCGATGGATGGGGATGGTCGGTTGTATCTGTATCGTGAGCTGTATAAGACGCGGCATCTGGTGGAGGATATGGCGCGGGAGGCACGGCAGAGAACGGGTGATGAGCGTATCTCGTGGATTGTGTGTGACCATGATGCAGAAGGGCGGGCGACGTTCGAGAAGTATTTCGGCATGGCGACGATATCGGCGCATAAAGAAGTGTTGAATGGTATCCAGGCGGTGCAGACGCGCTTTCGTGTGGCAGGGGATCGTAAGGCGCGGTTATTCTTCTTCCGTGATGCGCGGATGGGGATTGATGTTGATCTGGCTGAGGCGAAGTTGCCCACATCGACCCTGCAAGAGATTGGCGGGTATGTGTGGAATGATAAGAAGCAGAAAGAAGAGCCGGTGAAGGCGGACGATCATGGTATGGATTGCATGAGGTACGGTATAATGAGTGTGGACTACGGGCGATCCTCCAATGTGGCGACGGTGAAAGCGCGGGGTCTGGGTGGTGGACGACGGATGAGAGGTGGACGGCGTGGTTAGCTTCCTAGAACAACCCTTATCAGTAGTGAGCGTGGCGAGAGTCACGCTTTTTTATTGCCTACTTGCGGGGCAGATGGTATCAGAATGGAGAGTATGAGCGATTGTAGACATGGTGGGCGGTGGCATGAAGCAAATCATTAGCGAGATTATCGGGCGTGTGGTGGCGTTTATACCGTATGCCAACCTGTTTAAGTCCCGTGTGAGCGTGGATGCGTCACAGGCGGATTATGAATTCTGGGACCGGTTGCGGCGCGGTAAGCAGAAAACGTATCGATTGGGCGGGTTGTTCGCTCAGCCGATCATCCAACACCGGACGAGCTGGACGCTGGGGCAGGGGTTTAATGCTGATGCCGGTGATGAGCGCACGAATGAGGCGCTGAACGCATTCATTGAGCAGAACATGAAGACCATCATTGAATGGTATAAGGACGCGCAGGGGCTGGGTGATAGTTATCTGGTGGTGAATGCGGATGGTTCGCTGACGATGGTGCCGCCGAATCAGGTTGAGATTATCACGGCTGATCTGGATTATCGTGAGGTGGTGGCGTATAAGATCACCACAAAGCTGGACAAGGCGACGATCACGGATACGTATTATGCAGACCGGCGCGAGGTTGAGATTAAGATCACGAAGAGCGTGAATGATATGGCGGCGCTGGACGGGTTTGAGTATATCGGTAATAAGACGTATCAGCGGGTGTATCCGAATTTCAGCGGGCGCATTCCGGTGATCCATCGTCCAGAGGGGCGGGGGACGAATGAGCTTTACGGGCATCCGGTTTATGACGCGATGCTGAACCTGTTCGCCGAGTATGATGACGTGCTGTATAACTCGCTGGAAGGTGTGAAGACGATGAGCAACCCCATTCCGGTGCTGGAAGGGGTTGATAATCCACAGGCAGAATTGAACGCGCTGAAGCGTGGCACGGATACGTATGATGATGAGGACGGCGTATCGCAGACGCAGGATATTATTGACTTCGCTGATCCGGGGCGGGGTGAGATCATCGCCACAAGCGGACAGTTCAACATGAAAGGTCCTGCACCGTTTACGGCGGATGCCTGGCAGATGTTGAAGGCGCTGTTTCTGCTGATGCTACAGCATAGTAACATCCCGGAGTGGGTGTGGGGTGGTGCGGTGGCGAGTAGCAAGGCGAGCGTGGATGCACAGATGCCTGCGTTTACGCGGTTTGTGGCGTGGTTGCGGTTGAGCCTTGCGAGTGATTTGAAGGATTTGTGTGAGGTGTGGCTGGCGGTGACGGCATTATATACGCCGGGTGTGATCGTTAGTGAGGTGGCGATTAGTTATCCTGAGATGACGGACAAGGATAGCAACATGACGATTGCGATGGTGAAGCTGGCGACTGACCTCGGATTGATTACGGATGAGACGGCGTTGCGGTTGCTTGATCTGGTGGACGATGTTGAGGATGAGATTAAGGCGGCGCGTGAAGAAGCTGAGGAGAATATGCCGATAGATCAGCGGTTTGACCAGATGGTGGCGGATGCGGTGCGGGATACCCCACAGGTGGGGTCTGATCCGGCGGTGGACGTGAATGCGAATGATCCGGCAACTGGTGCGATGGATGAGGCGGCGTGATAATTGTGTGGCTCGGCTGTGGCTGGGTGGTTGTGAGCATTGTCGTGTCGTTGTTGGTGGGGTATTGGTTGAGCGGACAGGGTGATTGTGAAGATTAAGTATGGTCAGGTGATGCCGTCTTCGGTGGTGCGCTTCCGGCAGACTTATAAGCAGATGACGACTGAGGCGGCGACGACAATCAGCGGGATTGTGGTGCGTGGGGCAGACGCTGAGGGTGTCGTGCCGGTGCGACGTATTCCGGCGGTGAGCGTGGATGCGCTGGCGGTGATTGACGGCATGTTTGTGGATCGGGATGGGCGGTCTACGGTGCGGGAGGATGGCACGCCGGTGAGTCCGTATGCGCGGGAATTGTTGACCGAAGTGGCGCGGGTGACGCTGGGCGTGGTGCAGGCTCACGGGAAATTTCTTGAGAAGGTGATGCCGGATGATGTGCAGGCGTGGTTTAGAACTGCCCCTACTCTGCCTCCCCCACAGGAGAAGCAGACCCCATCCACGCGACGGAACGGGACGCTGGTGAAGGCTGGCGGCGAGAGCATCGTGCAGGAACAATTTCAGCAGAGACCGGGCGAGAGTGATGATGCGTATCGTGATCGTCTGGAGAAGTTGCGGATATTCAGTCCTAATCCGCTGGCAGAGTATGAGGCGGCGCATCTGTGGGTTGATCCGAATGGATACCGGCTGAGTGACCGGATATGGCGGACGGATCAGGAGACGCGGCGCAATTTAGATGCTGTGCTGATCACGGCGATTCGTGAGGGCAAGAGCGCGGTGGAGATTGCGCGGCTGGTGGAGCGGTGGTTGATCCCCGGCAGGGCAGGCTTCAGGACACGTACTCCTTACGGGCGGGATGGGTCTTATGATGCGATGCGGTTGGCGCGGACGGAGATTGCGCGGGCGGCTAATCAGGCGGCGTATATCAGCGCGTTACGTAATCCTTATGTGAACCGGATTGAGGTGGTGCGGAGTGCGAACGGGGATGCGCGGTGCCCGATCTGCCCGATGCACGCGACGATTGGCATGGGCGGGGAGCGGTTGCGCGAGAGTTATAGTGTGTATGCGGCGGATATTCCGGTCTATCATCCTCATTGTATGTGCAGGGTTGAGCCGGTGGTGGTGGATGATCCGGCGACGGTGACGGCGAATTTGCGGGAAGTGATGGAGGGTGCGCGGCGGGAGTTGCTGGTGCCGGTGATGACTCCGTTGCAGATTGATAGCTTCACCCGTTCGTTATTGGGCAATCCTGTGTTTAGACTGATATTGCAGAATACACCGTTGCAACCGAGCTTCTTCGGATTTTAACTACCGATAACACATCTTCTAGGAAGTGAATATTTAGGCGTTTCCTATATTTGGGACGAGAGCCGTCACACTATAAAGTGATGGCTTTTTTGATTCGAGGTGGGCGATGGGTGAGATACTTCTCACGGTTGTGAGTGAACTTACACAGGACAACTTTATTGATGTTCCGTTGGCGGAGGGGGTGGATTATCAACAGCTCATCGCTGGGGATGATACGCCGGTGTTTGTTACTCTGCCTATCGGTGCAGTCGGGAAATCGGCAAATGGACGCTTCTATGATGCTGACTCGGTGAAGCGCATAGCGGAGAACGTGAACCGAAATAAACCCGGCGGTATCCGAGGACACATGAAGATGGAAGATCGGGCGACGCGCTTTGATCTGCCCAGTCTGATGTGGGTGGGTGCAAAAGTGGGGGAGGACGGACGCGTGTATGGGAAGGCGTATGTGCCGACTTATGCGCCGGATGTACGTGAATATGTGTTAAAGCAGAAAGCGCGTAGAGCACCCATCGCTACTTCGATTTATGGCACAGCACAGGTTAACGATGGTCGGGTCTCGGACTTGAACATTGAGAGCGTCGATCTTGCAGACCCGTCACGGGCGGGCGTTGCGGCGGCGGTGGCAGTGCCGGTAATCACATCTGAAATGAAAGAGGATGATGACATGGGTGAGAACCAAGAATTGATTACAGAATTACGCGATTTGCGTAAGCAGGCGGAGATTGAACGCGATGAAGCACGTCAGCAGATCAGCGAACTCAGCTCAAAGATTGCCGAATTACAACCGACGGCGGGTGTGGTTTCGGAATTGGCGCAGGTGTTCGGTGAAGGCAAGGACGTGGTTCAGGAAATCCGCGAGATTGTCTCCGAGAACAAAGCGTTGAAGCGTGCGACGCTTATCAACGACATCCGCCAATATGTGGATGAACTGGAACAGGTGAAGGTGCCAGGCGTGAAGGCGCTGATCCTTGAGCATCTGGGCATTGTTGACGGTGAGGTGATTGCCGAGATGGTGCCGGGTGATCTGGATAGCGCAAAGGCGAAAGCTGACGCTTATGTGGCATCCCACGCGGATGTTATCAAAATGCTGACGGTTGCCGAGATGGGACCGGGTGCGCTGGTGGCGGGGAATAATAACCGCGTCAATGGCAAAGCCAAGCTGGATGATAGTGACGAAGCGAAACGCAAAGCCGCCGGATTGTTCGGTCTGAGCTAGGCGTTCGCCTACATTGAACTGAGTGAGACCCTAAAAGGGGAGGACTAAGAAATGACAGCACTAACAGTAACAGCGGCAGATGTGCGTCCGCTGATTGGCAGTGTAGTAAAAGAAGGTGTTGCCGGTGGTGCGGTGAACGTTGGAAATTGGGTATACCCTGATTCTAGCGGGACATGGCAAGCCGCCGATAGTGACGATGCGGCAACTGCTGAAGGGCGTGCGCTGGTGGTTGCAACGGCTTCCGGTGAGACTAGCGCCGTGAGTGGCGATGGGATCGAAGTATGCTTATTCGGTCCGGTTTCTGGATTTTCTGGTTTGACACCGGGTGCGCTGGGCTACACAAGCCCAACCGCTGGTGCGGTGGAAGATGCGGCAGGGACTGTTGTATGGGTGGCTGGCTGGTGCTATGCCGCTACAGTATTTTTCGTTCAGCCGGGCATGGCGCTACCGACCAGTAGCTAATCCACGCTCTAATTGAGATGATGACGGAGGAATAAACGATGGCTGAAGTATTAGGTCCGCATACCATCCTTGAGCGTGCGCTCCCGACTGGTGTGGATGGAACAAAAATTGCAGAATGGATGATGCAGGATGGCATTAGCTACAGTGAATTCGCCAATGCGGCGGCGCTGTCGCTGGGGAATTTCAATGCCAGCCTCGTCACAAAATGGGGTGATTTGTTCGGGGTGACCGAAGAAATCTCTATGGAATATGAAGACGGTCAGAGCGTGACCCCACTGGGTGAAATCGGTGATACGGGCAAGCCTGATCTGATTCGTGGTTTGACGAAGGGTCATATGATCGAACTGACCCCTTACGGTGGTGCGATTGGCGGTAGTCGCCGGTACTTCCGTGATGCACGTGCGGCAAAGATCGCCGCGACGATCAAGAGCATTACCCGACGTGCTGAATGGCGCTTTGAGCAGAAATTGCTTGGTCGTCTGTTCACCAACACCGAGACCTTGATTGGTTCCGGCGGGTATAATGTGCCGTGGGCGAAAGGCTCCAGCGCAACTGTGAAATTCACACCGCCGAGCTATAGCGGTGAGGACTTCACACAATCACATAACCACTTCGTGGGTGTGAACAGCGCAAGCCTCGGCTTTGGCGACCTGCTGAATCAACTGGCGGAAACGCTGGACGAACACGGTCACATGGCTCCCTTCATCGCTGTTGTCAGCAAGGCTGATGTGGCGATGTACAACGCATTGAGCAACATCATCAAGATCGTCAGCCCCGGCATTCAACTGATTGACCGCGGTGGCGCAACCAGCGGTGCTCAGTATTTCGTGAATGGTCAGCCGAATGTTACCAATGGTACATTCGCACGCTTCCAGAGCGATTATGGTGAGATCGAACTGCGTGCATCATCCCGCGTCCCAACCGGTTATGCCGCAATGGCGAAATCGTATGGCGTGAATGTGCCTGACAATCCGTTGCAGGTGCGTGTGCATCCGGCGGAAGGTTTCGGTGCGTTCATCGTTCCTGAGACCGTGGATGACAAACAATATCCGATTCAGTCTCTGAATATTGAGATGGAACTCGGCATTGGCGTGGGCATGGATCGTACACAGGGCGCGGCTGGCTATCTGGTCAGTGGTGGCGCGTGGGCGAACCCGACAATTAGTTAGGGGCTAACGTTCGTTAGCTGTTTGAAAATTGCCTATACTCAGACTAAGCGACTGTATCATCATGATATGGTCGCTTTTGTGTTCCTAGAAAGAGGTTTAGCGGAAATCATGCAGATCAATTATTACCCGTCAAACGGGGTGAACACATACACGGGTTACGGCAAGATGGAGCTGGGCGTGGCGCGTGGGTTGCAGGCGGCTGGTGTGACGTTGAATATTGCGCCGGTGGAGGGTGTGCCGACGCTGGTATGCGGGAATGCGGGGTGGTTGGAAGCGCCACATGTGCGCGGGCATCGGCTGTGGTTGATGACGATGAGCGAGGCTGACCGGATCAGCGATGATTGGGTGTGGCTGATTAATCACACGGCGGAGCGGGTGCTGGTGCCTGCGCCGGGGCTGGTGCAAATCTACCGTGACAGTGGGGTGGATGTGCCGGTGCATTATGTGGGGTTGGGCGTGGATGACTTCGAGAAGCCTGCGCCAAATCCCCACCCCCTAACCCCCTCCCCGCAGAGCAATGAGGGGGAACAGGACGTATTTACTTTATTGACATATTCGTATGGGGATATGCGGAAGGGTGCTGATCTGGCGATGCTGGCGTTTAACCGTCTGTTTAAGGATGATGCGCGTTACCGGATGGTTGTGAAGGCGCGTGAGGGGCATGATAAGACGTGGCTGGCAGGGCTGGAAGATGAGCAAATAACGGTGATCGGCGGGGCGACGGATGAGGCGGCGTGGCGTAATTTGTTATTGAGCGCGGATTGCTTCGTGTTTCCGTCCAGAGGCGAGGGGTTCGGATTGCCACCGCGTGAGGCGGCGCTGATGGGGTTGCCGGTGATTGCTACGGAATGGCTGGGCATGTGGGATGTGGCTCAGTGGGGTTTGCCGATTCGTGTGAAGGATATGAGACCGTCTCGTTTCGATAAGTGGGAGGCGAATGCTGAGGGGAGCCGGTGGAGCGAGCCGGACGATGGGCATTTGCAAATGCAGATGAAGTGGGTGGTGGAGCATCCGGCGGAGGCGCGGGCGATTGCACGGCGCGGGCGGGAGTATCTGCTGAAAACCGCGAATTGGGATGTGGTGGCAGGGCGGATTGTGAGTCTGCTGGTGGAGCATGAGCAGAGAGACCGTGAGCATGTGCAGACGTTAACGAAGGTATTGGGGGTGAAGGCATGAGGAATAACATGCTTGGTGGGCTGGATGTGGGATCAGCCGTGAAACAGGTCGTCAATGATGCCGCTCACTTTACTGATGCCATGAGTATTATTCGTAGCCAATTCTCTTCTAAAAATATATGGTTGCTTGATGAAGAGGGCTGGTGGTCTGTGACTTCTGATGATGGCAATAAATATCAACATTTCCCCACGTTTGCACAGGCGTTCGGTGCGGCGATTGAAGAATTCGTGAAGGCTGTGAAAGGGAACGATGATGAGAGTTGATTTGATAACGGTGGCGTATGGGTTGCCGGATGATACGAAGGCGCTGGTGGAGAAGGTGCTCGAAGAGAGCGAGCATGATGTGAAGGTGCATCTGTTCTTACACTCGAAATACAAGGATGTGGTTAAGGTGTGTAAGGCGCTGGCGAAAGATAAGGCGGTCAAGCTGTACGATTACGGGGTGAATCGTGGGCTGGGCAAGAGCCTGAATGAGGGACTGCTGGCGGCGTATGGCGGCGGGGCAGACGTGGCTATTGTGGCGAATGATGACCTCCTGCCGGATGATGGGGCGTTTGATCTGCTGGCGGAATTGGCGGCGGGGAATCAAGACTTTTACAAGGTGTATGGGCGGATGTTCGTGAAGCGTACCGGCAAGGAAGACGATAGCCGGTTGAACTTCTGCGCGATCAACCCGATTGCTTTAGAGACGATTGGCATGTTTGATGAGAACCTGTTCCCGATTTATTATGATGATGTGGATTGGGAGTACCGGGCGCGGCTGGCAGGGTTGCGGGATATTGTGAGCTATGATGTGCATGGGGTGCATCTGGGGAGCGCGAGCATCTATAGTGTGCCGGGGCTGAAAGAGCAGAACGGGACGACCTTCTACCGCAATCGTGAGTATTATAAGGCGAAGTGGGGCGGTAATCTGGGGCGTGAGACGTTCAGCGTGCCGTTTAATGATGCAAAGTTTGATGTGCGAATTGATCCGAAGGTGCGGAGTGCGCCGTATCCGGGGTATAACCGGACGGATCAGGATATTGTGAGGATTTAAGATGGCGATTACGGCTCAGCAATTGGCGGATATACGGGCAGACATCGGCGACGAAAGCTCTGCGATCTGGACGGATGAGGAGATTAGCCGTGTGTGGGAGCGGGTGAGCGGGGCGACGAGCACGAATCAGCGGCATGAGGCAACTCTGGCGTTGCTGGTGCGTCAGTTGCTGGGGAATGCGGTGATGTTGCGGGATTATACGGCTGGTGCGACGGCTGAGAAGCAATCGCAGGTGTTTAGCCAGTTGCAGAAGTTGTATGCGCTGTATAAGGACTCGCTGGATAGTGCGCTGGGGACGGACCGTCGGCAGGTTGCGCGTGGCTGGGTGAAAGGTGCACCGCGGCAGGGTCGAGAATTCCCGGATGATTACTATGATGATGAGCGGAATGATCGCACCAGTTAACTACCGATAAGGCACATTCTAGGAAGGTAAGCTGATGCCTAATTTTGGTAATTTTATGAATAAGGCGTGGATTGGTACGGCGTTTGATGCTGACCCCACGTGGCTGATTACGCGGGATAGTGTGAGTCTGGTGCTTTTGCGTGGCGCTACGAATTTGAGTGCTCAGACGGTGCGGATTGTGCCACAGCCGAGCGGCGGGCGTGAACAGCAGACACCGAAGGCGGGCAATCAGGGCGTGAGTAGCAAGGTGATTGTGATCGGCGATGGTGATCTGAATGTGCAGGCGGGTGATCGGTTCGCATATGAGGGGCGGAAGTATCGCGTGGTGAGCGTGGATGCATCGATGCCGAATAAGACCGAAGCATGGGCGGATGGTGTTGAGTAATGCCGGATGAGGTGCAGTGGGATCGCGGGAGCGTGGATAACGTTAGCCGGAATATGCGCGAGTATGGGCGGCGCGTGCTGTGGGCGAGGATGCGCGTGGCTCAGTATTGGACGGCGGTGTTTGAAGCGGAGGCGAAACAGAATGCACCGTGGACGGACCAGACGGGGAATGCGCGGCAGAGTTTGCATTCTTACGTAGAAGAGTTGACGAATAACGCGGTGGCGATCTACCTCAGTCATGGCGTGGATTATGGCATCTATCTGGAGACGATGAGTTCCGGCAGGTATGGCGTGATTATGGATGTGCTGGAGCGGCATTATCAAGAGGTGATGGATATGGTGGCGGAGATATTTAGGAGTTAGACGTTTCCTATATTTCAAACATAAGCCTGCACACTTAGAGATGTAGGCTTTTTTGATTCTGGGTGTAGGCAATTTTGGCGACGATACGCACGGCGTTACTGGCAAAACTAGAGGGCGATGCGACATTGACCGGCATTTTAACCGGTGGGGTGTGGGATGCGTCCGAGGTAGATCGCCGGGGTGTGACCCCACGTGAAGCGGTTTATGAAGCGGATGGGGTGCGGTTGAAGCCGCTGGCGGTGGTGCGGTGGCGGAGTGCGGTATCGACTGAGATTGTGCAGATTAGTGAGCGCCGATTCTTCGAGATTTATTTCTATGAGGATTATGGGTACGTCAAAATTGAGACGGCTAAACGGCGGGTTAAGGCACTATTGCACCGTGAATTGTTGCCTGTGGCGGGCGAGGGAACGTATTTCACCGTGTGGGTGGACGACCTCGGCGAGCGGGTGATGGAAGAAGAGGACGTTTTTGGCGGCGCATCGATGGACATGAGCCGCTTTTACATCATTTATACAGACCGTGATAGAGAGTAAAGGAATAAATCATGGCGTTTGAATTTGGGGAAACTTCGTTTACGCTGAACAACTTCATTGCGGCGCGGTACAACATCACCGCTGACACGTATGAGTTGCCGGGGACGTTGGAAAGTGGGCAGATGTTGGAGATCGACCCGCAAGCCGACACAGACATGATGAAGGGCTATGGCGTTACTACCCGTCTGTTGACGGTGGAAACGATGGCGAACATCAGCGTGAAGAGTGGCGGGTATGACTTCAGTACGTATGCAATCATGACCGGCTCCAGCACTGACACCAGCGGGACGACTCCGAATCAGGTGCGGTTTGAAGACCTGATTTCCGGTGGTGCCGGGTTGCCGTATTGGGGCGTGATCGGCGAGGCGGTGACGGATGACGGCGGGCTGATCGTGATTGGCTTGCGGTGCTGTAAGCTGGACAAACGTCCGAAGTTCACATTGGACGGTACAGCGAACAAATACAACCTCAGTGAAGCGGGCGGCAAGGCTATTCCGATTGTGACCAGCAGTGCGTTGCAACTTGGTCGTCGTCGTTCTTACGAAACACTGGCGGACTGGACGGCAAACCGTCCTACCGATGGCGCAGAATTCAAAGCGTTCTTCACTGACGCGGCTAGCTAGGAGAACCTATGACGCTTAAAGTTGCCGGTGCGGGACGCTTCGCACCAAAGACTGAGATGGTACAGTTGCCTTCGCTGAAGGGTACGGGCGAGGCTGTTAAGTTGAAACGTCCTGATCTGGTGGAGTTGTTCACCGGGGATGATATACCGGATGTGCTGAGTAACATTGTGCTGGACACGATTGGCGTGAATGGCAAGAAGAATAAAAAACAGGATGATTTCGTCATTACGAAAGAAAACCTGCCTCAGCTGATGAAGGTGCTGGATATTATCTGCGTGGCGTGTTTCGTTGAGCCGAAGGTGACGACGGATGAAGTGATTGCCAATATGAACCCGGATACGTATGTGTACATTGGGTGGTTGGACTTCATTGATAAAACCGTCGTGATGGATTGGGCATTGGGGGCGCAATTTGTGAAGGTGGAATCCTTTCGTGAGGAAGCGCCCGGAGATGTGGAGACTGTACCGGAGATGCAAGACGTTCAGCCGATCGCCGAGTGATGTGATGGGGTTGGATGAGGATAATCCGTGGCTCTGCTGGCAGTTTGATAATGCGGTGGAGATGCTTGGCTTGTGGGTTGAGAACAAGATGAGCGAGCGAACGGATAAGGGTAAGCCGAGATATGAGATTGAAGAATTGCTCGGATTGCCGCACCGGATTAAGCCGATCAGTAGCGACTTGCTGAATAATAGCCGGTTGTTCGGTTCCTAGAAAGACAGTTATCAGCAGACATGGCATTGCCTATATAAGCGCGGAGAGCCTGCACAATTGGAGTGTAGGCTCTTTTTGATTCGGATGATTTATGTCACTTGATAGTGGTTTCAATTTAGGGAACGCATACGGACGGATTGTCATCAGCGATAACGTTGATGAGGCGGTGAATCGCGCACAGCAGTCATGGACTACCGGTATTCAGAACATCGGGCAGACCATGCAGAACCTGGGTGCGAATTTAACGCTGGCGCTGGCTCCTGTGACGGCATTTGTGGCGCAGGGGGTGGGTGCGTTCGCGTCGTTTGATGCGATCCTGAGCGAGATTTCTGCACGGACGGGCGCGACTGCGGAAGAGATGGACGCGGTGCGGCTTAAGGCGATGGAGATGGGGCGTGATACGGCATTCAGCGCGACGGATGCGGCGGATGCGATGCTCCAGTTGTTGAGTAGTGGTTATGACCTGCGAGAGACGATGATCGCGCTTGAACCGGTGCTGAACCTTGCGGCGGCGGGTGGGTTGAACCTCGGCACGGCGGCGGATGCGGTGACGGATATTCTGGCGCAATTCCGGCTGGGCGCGGAGAGTGCTACGGATGTGACGGATGCACTGAGCGCGGCGGCTGGGAGTAGCTCGGCGACGGTGGGTGATTTGATCGCCGGGTTTGCGAATGTAGGACCGGTGGCGAGTTCGTTCGGCATTAGTGTCGATCAGACGGCGGCGATTCTTGGGACGTTCAGCGAGAACGGTATCAAGGGCGCGGAAGCCGGTACGCAATTGCGGTCTATGCTGAACAATATGACGCGCAACACGGATGAAGTGCAGGGAATGTGGCAACAGCTGGGCGTGAGCATGACGGACAGCGAGGGCAACTTTCGTGATATTAATGACATCATCCAAGATTTGAACGTGGCGATGGAGGGTATGAGCGAGAGCGAGCGGGCTGACGCTATTCGTACCCTTGCCGGAAGCTACGGGCAGATGGGGCTGACGGCGTTGCTGGCGAGTGATGGCATTGAAGACATGGAAGCGGCAATGGCTGGGGCGGCGAGCGCGGCGGAAGTTGCGGAGGCGCGTAATTCGTCGTTTCGTGGGGTGGTTAATCAGCTGAAGAGTAGCCTTGAGATATTGAGCATTACTGTGATTGGTCCGCTGGTGGAACGGTATTTGTCTCCATTGATTCAGCGGGTGACGGAAGTAATAAATCAGGTGAATAACTGGTTGATGGCTAACCCTCAGCTTACCGAACAGCTGGGATTGGTGCTGGGTGTGCTGTCTGTGTTAGGTCCGAGTGTGTTTACGCTAGGCAAGGCAATCAGCACAGTGGGGGCGATATTAGGGTTTGTGTTCTCCCCGATTGGGATTCTGATTGGCTTATTGACCGCGTTGTATCTGGCGTTCCAGAACAATTTCCTCGGCATACGTGACATCCTTCAGCCGGTGATTGATACGATCTCGAATGGTATTTCGCGATTGATGGACTCCATCGGATGGTTCATTGACGATATTAAGACAATGGGGATTGTGGACGCGATCCTGAACGCTTTCGGGTTCGGGAGTGATGGCGTTGAGATTGGTGATAGCTGGATAGAGGGCGTGCTGGTTAGCTTCGGGATGGCGCGTGATACGGCGAACGGAATTGTAAAAGAGATAGGAAGCAAGTTATCTGAATTCATTACGTTCGTTGAAGAGACAGTTGTTCCCGGATTACAGACGCTGGCGGATTGGTTCATTACGGATGGGCTTCCGGCGGCGGTTGATTTCGTAAATGGCACGGTTGTTCCGGCGGTGCAGGGCTTCTTTGACTTCCTCGCCGGTGTGTGGGACAAAGTGTCCCCTGCGCTGAGTATGATCGCTGATTGGTTCATCACCAGCGCATTGCCCTCAATTGTGACGCTTGTAAACGATTCGATTTTACCAGCGGTGAAAGAATTCTTTAATTTTCTGGCTCAGGCGTGGGAGATATTAGAGCCGGGTTTGAGTTCTTTTGCTGATTGGTTCCTCGTGAGCGCGTTGCCTCCCATATTGGATATTGTGAATAACTTAATCCCTGTGATCGGTATTGTGGTGGATGTGTTGCGGACGATCTGGGAGGTTGTTAGCCCGGCGTTACTGGCTGTTCTGGATTTCTTTGTGACCACAGGTTTTCCAGTCATTCAAAAGAATATTCAATTTGTGCTTGATGTGGTCAATCTGTTCTTACAGGCGCTGGTTAGTTTGTGGGCAGACGCAGAGCCGGGTGTGAATGCGCTTAAAGACGGGATGGCGATTGTGTTCGATTTCATCAAGACAAACATTATTGATCCGGTAGTGACGGCGATTAATTCCGTAGTGACAGCGGCGACTAATGCGGCGGCGGAAGTTGAGAGGATTATTGGACCGGTGATTGATGAGGTTAACCGGATTGTGAGTGATCCGATTGGTTCGATTGGCGGGAGTGCTAACCCGTTCCGTGAGGGGAGCGGTGCGCTCCGCGGTGTGGGTGATTTGCTGAACATCGGGCGATCACGCGATAGTGGCGGTCCGGGTGTGGCGAATTTGCCGTATCTGATTGGACCATCCCAGCAGGGAGCGGAGGTGTTTGTGCCGGGGGATAACGGAACATTCTTGCCGGACTTCGCGGATACGGTTGCCCAGATGGTGCAGGCGGCGGCTGGTGGCGGTGGTGGTGGGGATATTTACGTGACGGTTAGCCCACCGGCGGGGATGAGCGCGGGAGAGGCGCAGATGTTGGGTGAGCATATCGGGACGGGTGTAAGAAGTACGTTGCGATCAAGGGGGACGGATCGTGGTTGACCATACGCATCTGATTAAGTTTGGCGGTGGGGCGGAGGTGTACAGCATCCCGCTATATAGCCAAGCAGATTATCGGGATAACTTCCTGAATGTGGTACCGAGGACGGTGCGCGTGCCGGGGATGGATGGTGGGGTTGATCTGTACGGGCGGAGACGTTCACCGAGCGAGATCGGGCAGGTGAATGCGACGTGGTTCATCGATGTTGATGACCGTGCGGATATGACGGCGGCGCGGGATACGCTGGACGCGATGGTGAATTGGGGACGGCGTAAGTTGTGGATGCAACCGAGTGATTCAACGGATCGCCCGCGGTGGTGTTTGGCGAGGATCAATAACATTAGCACGCCACAGCAGAGGGATCGTCACACGGATTTGTGGCAGAGGGTGACGGCAAATTGGCAGGTGGCTGATCCGCACTGGTATGCGTTGCCAGATGGTGAGTGGTATCTGGATGATGGGGAAGTGCTGGATGATGGGCTGAATTTGAATAGTCCGCGGACAACCACAACGACGGTGAATGATGGGAGCGTGATTACGCTGACGAACGCGGGGAATGCGCCTACGCCGGTGATCCTGCTGTTTAAGACCGGATCGGAGACGTTGAGCGATTTGCGGGTTGAGCAGGTGGACGGGGCGGGGTATCTCGTCAACGGGTTCACTTCCGCTAACAGTTATTCTACGAACCAACAGATTTTAGTAGATAGCCGTCCTATGCCGAAATTCCGGCTGGATGGGGTAAGTGATTATGCGAATTTTACACGGCTGGGGGGCAATGGGTTCATTGTGCTTGAGCCGGGTGCTAACACGATCAATATCAGCGGTACGTTCAGCGGGGATATTACGCTGGAAACCTATTTTGAAGACGCATGGAGGTCTGGATGACAAGTAATTATCATACGCCGATTGCGAATGGCGCGGCGGCAAATGCGACGACGTTTAACACGCCATTGAGTTCGCTGGATACACAGGTGACGGCGAACGCGGCGGATATTGTGGCGTTGCAGGCGGTGAGTTTTGATCCTGCCGGGTTGAATCCGCAGGCGCGGTTGAGCCTGAGCAGTACGCTGGCGGTGACAACTGCGGATGTGACGGCGGCTACTACGCTGTATTTGCATCCGTTCCGCGGCAGTTTCGTGCCGATTTATGACGGGGCGAACTGGCAGGCGAGGGCGTTGAGTGCGGCGGTAAGCATTGCAATACCGGCGACGACCTCCACTGTATATGACGTGTATGCGTATTGGACGGGTGCGGCGATTGCGCTGGAATTGGTGGCGTGGAGCAGTGGCACGGCGAGAGCGACGGCACTGACGACGCAGAACGGGATCAACGTGAAGACCGGCGACGCAACCCGGCGTTATATGGGGACGATCCGCACAACCACGGTGAGCGGGCAATGTGAGGATAGTTTGACGAGCCGCTTCCTGTGGAATATGTACAATCGTCATCCGCGGGCATTGGAACGGCAGGATTCCACGGCGAGCTGGGTTTACACCATAGCGACCTATCGTCAGGCGAACGCTAA
This sequence comes from Aggregatilineales bacterium, assembly GCA_040219275.1. Classification (GTDB taxonomy): domain Bacteria; phylum Chloroflexota; class Anaerolineae; order Aggregatilineales; family Phototrophicaceae; genus JAVJSU01. The sequence goes on from JAVJSU010000024.1 coordinate 156,925, forward strand.
TACGGCGAATCGGGTACAGGTTGTGCTTGGATTGAGCGAGGATATTGTTGATGTGGAGGTGATGATACCGAGTGTGTCTACCGCGTTTAATGCGGTGGGTGTGGGGCTGGATAGCACCACGGTGAACAGCGCGGGATTGCAGACGAACAGCGCAACGCATTTTTGTGTGGTCACCGCGCGATATAAAAACTTCCCCGGCATTGGCTACCATGCGCTGAACTGGATTGAACTTGGTGGCAGTTCGGGCACAACCACATGGTTTGGTCCGGGCGGGATCAGCGGGACGGTGTGGGCGTAATGAGCAGTATGTTTGAGCTGTGGGCGGATGTGTATGATGCGAATTGGGCGGCTCAGGGTGACGGTCCGTTGTTGTTGCGTGGTGCGTCTGTTAGCCGGTTGATGGACGGCGGCGGTCAGATCACGATACAGGCGATGATGGACGAGCGGGCGCTGGATTTGCTGAGACCTGAGCGGCGTGTGCGATTGTATGCGGTGCAACCGAGCGGTGTTGTGTATGAGCTGGGGCGGGGCATCCTGAGCAGTGTGAATAAAACGTGGTCGGATGCCGGGTGGCTGATGACGGCGAATGGTGATGATCTGCTGGAAGTGTTGAAGCGGAAGATCATTTATAAGTCGTTCACGTCGCCGGTGACGATTGATGCGTTTGCGAGTGACCTCGCGGCGGAGGCAGGGTGGACGGCGGAAGTTGAAGCCGGGTTGGATGTGTATATTCAGGGGCGCATTTACGGGGCGAATGTTCTGAAGGCGCTACTGGATGCGTGTGAAGAGAACGGGTTGCATCTGCGGTTTAAGTATGACCTGCCGACGATTAGCACGCCGGTTGTGGAGGTAGGAGCGCTGGGTGCGAGCAGTGGGGTGCAGTTGACGAATCTGGATGTATCGCCGACGGCGTATGATGAGCCGCTGGTGGGGGTGATTACGGATTTACGGCTGGATGAGACGAGCCAGCAGATGGCGAATTGCATCATCATCCAGGGCGGTGGTGAGGGCGAGGCGGCGATTACGCTGGCGAAGAGTACGCGCACAAGTCCTTACACAATTCAAACTAAAGCGTTCGTTAATGGTCCAAGTGTGTATTACCTTTGTGATAGTGATAGCGTGGCGACCTATGGTGAAATCTGGCGCAGTTTAACATTCAAGAACATTATCCCGCCTTCAAACACGGAAGCGGCGAAAGTGGCGGCGGCGAATGCGCTGTATGACAGTGGGGCGGAGTGGTTGCAACGGAATGCCAACCCACAGGCGGCATATAGCTGTTCTGTGGTGGGGTTGGAGACGCGGGTGTTGCCGGGTGATCTGGTGCATGTGGCGTATCGTGGCGACGTGTTGAAGGATGATGGCACGTATGATGTGCGCGGGGATGTGGATGGCGATTTCTATGTGCTGGCGTTGACGGAACGGGCAAGCGACATGGGTATTGCGCTGGACATGCAGATCAGCAACATTGACCAGCGGGTGAGGAATGAAGACACGGTGATTGTTGAGGCGATTGAGAACATCCAGCTAAGAAGCCGGAAGCCTCAAATCTTTCCGTATGTGTTCAATGATAGCTGGACGGATACGATCATGGCGCTGGACTCATTCGGGAATTTTAAGACGGCAGTATTTACGGTTCCAATCCCTGATGTTGTGACGGATGTGCTGAAGGTGCTGATGCGTATTCGTACATTGCCAATGGATAGCGGTAGTGCATTGCGTGGTGAAATCGGCGGGGGCGGTCATAATTTTTTTAGTGCGCTCTATTTCGCGGCAAACAGTGGCTTTTATCCACATCAGATGACAGTTGAAATTAACGGGGTTGATCGCACTGGCGCATTGAGCGGTCCGTGGGGTGTATACACGGGTGCGGTGGATGTTGAGGTTGATATTACGGATTACATCGTGAACGCATCCGGCGGATTGTATCAGGATCATACGATTGAATTTAATTGTGCCGATCAGGGCGTGGCGACCAATGTGAGGGTTTATCAATTCGGGAGCGTGATTCCGTCTCCTATAACAAGTACGACAAGCAGGGGACGGGTGCAAATTTCGATCATGATATTAGGTGTAGCACAAGCTATACAAACTACGTGAGGGTGAGATGATGACGCGAGTAAGTTTGATTGTGATGATTATTCTGGCGGTGATGGTGGCGATGGTTGTAAGTGCGTCCCCTCCCCCCAGCCCCCTCCCCGCTTCGCAAGGAGGGGGAGTTGAATTCGATCAGGTTGTGCCGATGCCGGAGCGGACGGTGGGGTTGCAGATATTGCCGGGTGAGGATGGGAAGTTTTACGTCTTCTGTACCGGGGCGTGTGATCGGTTTCTGTCGGTGGCGGATGTGAGTGAATTGCACGCTGGATTTGATCTGGCGACGGACGCTCATAATCATGGGCTGATACTGATGGCGCGATTGAATGGTGGGGTGGCGCGATTGTTGCCGGGTACGGTGTTTACTCCAACGCCATAGGTACGCATAAAGGTTGTTCTAAGAAGGGATTGTTGTGCTGGGTGGAGATATGCTGGTTGAACTTTTAATACTTGCCGCGGGAGTCCTCGGCTATTTTAAGTTACGGCAGGAGCACGCCAGCGAGATTGAGACGATGAAGGTGAACGCACAGAACGAGCGTGACCGGATTCAGACCGAGATCACCAAGCAGACGGCAGATAATCAGCGAGATAATCAGAAGTTGATCCGTGAGACGCTGGCGGAGGAGCGGGCGGAGAGCTTACGTAAAGACCGTTCGATTGAGCAATTGACGCAGGACAATGCACGACATACCGAGCTACGGGCGGAGAGTGAGACGAAGGCTGAGGAGCGGAGTAAGCAGATTATTGTGCTGGAACGTCAGCTGGGGAACACGATCAACAAAGCGATTGATGAGGCGAAGAGTGCAGAGAGAGAGCGTGTGAAGGCGGAGATGTTAGAGAAGCAGGTTGAGGGTTTGACGCAGGAGCGCGAGGAGTTGCGCGGGCGTGTGGGTGAGTTGGAAGCGGAAGTAAAGATCATTCCTTCGATGCAGGATGAGATTGCGAAGTTGCAGGAGCAGGTGGCGCAGTTGATGGAAGAGCGTGCGCAGAAAGACAAGGAGATCGACCAGCTGAAGGCGGCTGTGCATGATGCGGCATGATCCGCTGGCGGAGTTGCAGACGCAGGAGAATCTGCTGATGTGGATATTGGCGGAGTGTGATCCGGTGGATGTGAAGATTACGTTGTTTCAAATACGAAGGGTTAGGCGGCAGATGACCGCCATGAGGAGAGAGAAGGCGATGGCTAAGGTGAGATTGTTGGTGGCGGTGTTGGTGGTGCTGATGCTGAGCGGGTTTGTGGTGAGTGCTCAGGGGGATGTTTCGACGGGCGGCGAGATTGTTATTCAGCCGGAGGGGTTGGTGTATACGGTGATCGGTGCGATTGTGGGCGGGTTGCTGACGTTCGCCGGGTTGTATACGCAATTTAAGGGGCGTAATCCTGCGGAAGATTTGAAGCCGGAAGACCGGAGCGGGATGCTGGGTATTCTGCTGGTGGGTGGATGGCTGGCGAGTAAGTCTCCGGGTGAGTGGGATGATAAGCAGATTGAGCGGCTGATGAGCGGGTATGGATTCAAGAGTCCGGTGGGTAATCCCCACCCCCCAGACCCTGTGAGCGCGAGCAGTGTAATGCCATCCAGAGGGATGCCGTTTAAGGCGGTGCGGCGTGAGGCTCCACCCATCGGGGATAGCATCGATGATCTGGCGATGAATAGCTGGGTGCCGGATGAGGAGACAAAGGGATGAACATTCGAAAAAGACTGGTGTTCCTGTGCCTTGTGGCGTTCCTGCTATTAGCCGGATGTGGCACGGCTGGTAATCCTACGCCGATTGTGATTACGGCTACGCCGGGCATGGAGCCTACGACGATTGTGATTACGGCTACACCTGCACCGGTTGATCCGACTCCGACGCAGGAAGTGGGCGGGCAGTATGTGGTGGTGAATAGCAATCCACGCTTCGCCGGGGTGAGCGAGTTCCGGTTGCCCAGTGATGACAGCTTACGTTATCAGGTGGTGGGTGAGGGATATACACCCACAGCGCGGTATTATTTTGAGAGTGGGGTGCGGGTTGCGCCATACATCAACCGAGAGCCTGTGAATAATGGCAGTGGTGAGGCGCGGTTGTTGATGGAATTTGTGCAGATTGCGGGTGAGTTCGGGCTGATGACGCGGCAGACGTTCAGCGCAGGGCAGTGTTATATCCTGAAACAGCGCGGTTATCTGCGATTGGGACCGGGTGATATGAATAATCTGGCGCTGGGTGCGCGGGTGTATCTGGCTGATAATGGCAGTGCGCTGGAATTGCAGGAGCAGAGCTTCCCTGTGCGGAACGGATCGTATGAGATTACGTGGCGATTGCGTCCGGTTGAGAATGTGAGCACCAACATTGAGGTGTATCTGATGGTGCGGTGGGCGGAGTTCAGCGCGATTGCTGAGGCGGCGGAGAGCTTCCTCGGTGTGGATGGCATTGAGGTTGATGATGGGATGATGCTGGATTATTATTTGAGCCAAGCTCCGGCGGTGAATGAGATTGAAAGTTTTGAGGTCATCCTAGCACCTCAGGCTGAATGTCCAAGTGGCGCGACGTGGGAATGGTAGGTATACTGTAGATCAACATTGTCCTCCTGCATGGGGATAATATCCTGTTAGGCGAAGAGGCGCGACTTGCGAGTTGCGTCTTTTTGCTTTATATTATGGATCCGCAAGGATGATTTAAAGAAACTGGTCAGACGAAAAGACCCCGCACACAGCGAGGTCTTTTTGTTTGTGGTGGTGATTGCGTCCTAGAATCGTGCTTATGCGTCGGGATTATTCTTCTTTAACTGTAGGATTAAAATCTACCCAAAGTTGAGCTGAATCGCCCTGATCTTGACGAATGGTTACGTTCTCACCTGATGTTAGAAGAACTTTTAGTACTGGCAAGTTTTGAAATTCGTCTGTTCTAATACCGATTATGTGCTCTCCTCTTATGCGAATTTTATCTAGTGTGTTGCGGGGTGTAGGGATAATCAACTCATAAATCTTCGCGTTCATTGGCGTATCCTCATCTAATTCATTGGACGTAAATACATTATCACAAAACCCGAATTATTATAAATCGGAATGAGCATGGATGGTTTGATCCTGCTGTGTGGCGGTGTGTTGGGCGAGTGCGTCGTCCAGCGGGAGGGAGAAGGAGGACGCGTCTGTGCAGTGGTCGCATTGGTAGAACCAGCGCGGCTTGATGGCGGGGTGCTCCATATCCCAATAGACGGGTGTGATGGGCTTGCCGCATTGTTCGCAGGGAATTGTGGGTATGATTTCAATGGTCATTGTGTAAAATCTCCTGTAGCATCTGATTGATTAAGGTTGGTTGGGTGTGAGAGGGGCGGAGATTCGTTGGAAGCGGCTCCGTCCCTCGTCTGTTATGTAGGGATTACTCCCTATCCTCCGATTTGTGCGTAATAGGCTAAGACGGATTCTCCCCAGTTGGGCTTGCCGTCGCCGATGTAAGCGTCTGTTTGTGCCACTGATTTATGGCGGGTGATGCGGCGAATGGCTTTACGTGCCATGCCGGACTCGTCTGCGATGGCGGTCATGGTGCGGCGCAGGTCGTGGGACGCTAAGCTGATGCCGGTGGCGGCGAGTGTGCGCTGGTGGATGATGCGGCTGATGGAGCGGGTGGTGATCCCCTTCGCCACGCTGTAGCGGTTGGCTTTGAGCATCGTCCCGTTTTTCTTGAGTGGTTGCCAGAGTGCATCACCTGCGTTGATCCGGCGCGGGTCTGAGGGTTCGAGTTCATCATTCCACGCGGTGAGGTAGGCATCAACAGCATCCACCACTGATTTACCGAGCGGGATGGGATCATAGTTGTTTCGCTTGCCACGTAAATCCACCAGCAGATAATGATCGCCCTCGGCGCGGAAGTTGGCGCGGGAGAGTCTTTGAAGTTCAGCCACGCGTAATCCACAATTGAAGCCGACCATGAGCAGAGCGTAATCGCGCAAGCCTGAGAGGGTGAGGCGATCCAGCGAGCGCAGGGTGGCGTTGACCTGTTCCAGATTAAAGCGCGTGCCATGTGCATAAAGCGCCGAGAGATTGGTGGTTTTATTTGATGGCGGTGCTTTCACTTTCTCCCCGGCACGCATCCGATCACGGCAGGTCATGAGGTAGATGAGCGCGTTTACATCGGTGGGCATGGGCACGGATTGCTCATGCAGGGCGCGGATATAGTGGCGCAGAGGGGCGAGATACTTACTGCTGATGGTGTTGGTACTTCTGTCTGTGGCTTTGAGATAGGCAATGAACCGCTGGACGAGGGGCTTATCCGGCAGGGGGTGGATGATCTCATCGTTGGCGGGTGCGTTGCCATAGACGACGCGATAACCCCACTCGAAGAATTCTTTTATGCCCGCAGAGTATACGTGCAGGGTGTGCTTCTCCGGCGTGTCTGATGAGGGGAGGGTGCGGATATGGGCAATCACGTCTTCCAGTGCGCGGTAGGGGTCGAAATAGTTCAACCATTCCATATCGTGGTTCATGCCTGCGGGATGGGCGTGTGCTATACTGGATTCGTGGGGTTGTATGATGATGTCATTCATTCGTGTAACTCCTATTCTAAGAACCGATTTGATCGGGAGAAAGACCCCGCGTTTGCTGACAGGCTGGCGGGGTTTTTCTTTTCCGTATGACTAGTTAGAATATACCATGCTTTTTTACTTAATGTCAACAATTTTTTGTTTCAATTTGGTTAGAGTAATTGACAAGTTAGAATTTTTCGTGGTATGTTTCTTGTAATTGCATCAGAGAGGCTTAATGATGAACATCAAGAAACAGTCTAAGAATTACGACATTGAGACCCGCATTGACGAACTGTTAGAACAGAAGTCCAAGCGCGAAGAACGGAAGATCACCCGTGAAACGATGTCCCGCGAATTAGGTTTAAGCCTCCAAAGTATCACAAATTGGGCATTAGATAACCTCACCCGATTTGATGAGACGCAGATCATTTCCTTCTGTTTATATTTTGACTGTTCCCCCGGTGATTTATTCGTCATGAAGAAATTGAGTGATGAAGATGAAACCGATCCCGAAGATGAGTCCCGACTCGTCGCCGTTGCTTAAGTTCGCCCCTATTCAAACATCGTAACCGAAAGGCTTAATCAGACATGGAAGATCAACTTGCGCGGGCTAAGTCCCTCATTCAAGCGAAACAATACGATCAGGCGCGGGCGATTTTAGCGGGGATAGATCATCCAACGGCGCAGAAGTGGCTGGCTAAAATAGACGAGATGGATAATCCGTTTGATGTTACGCCCACTTCTTCCACGTCTTCACCGAGTATCGCCACCAAAGCACGTCGGCGGATGCGCGGATTTAAGACACGTCAGCGTATCTTCTGGGTACTGGCGGCGCTTTCGTTGGGATGGATACTGCTCGGATTTACCGCAACCTCTGACAGTGTGGAGAATGCACAGACGCAAAATACTGCACAGACCGAAGCTGAACAAGCGGCGTTTGAGGTCGGTGTGGGTTTGGGTGCGGGCATCGGTATCACGATCTTCTTATGTTCCGGCGGTTTCTTCTTCTTGATCTTCGCGTTGATGGCGTGGCGTAATGGAGTTGGCTATCGTGCGGAAGAGCATATCCTTGAGACTGTGAGCCGTGAGTAAGAAATATCAGCGACCACGGACGGGATACCAGAAGGGGCGCGAGGTGGGTGGGTGTTTGCATGTGGTTGGTTACATGGTGCTGATCCACCCGGTTAGATGGATGATTGCGAGGGTGCGGGGAAAGCCTGCACCTTCGATACCAGAATACATCCAGCGTGAGTTGGACGTATAAGAAAGCAAAAACCCCACAGTGCAAGTGCGGGGCAAGCGTTGAAACATGGCGCGGACTAATGCACCTTAACAACTGAATACAAACAGAGTTAAAACAGGACTCTTTCCAATGCAAAAGAGCCGAAAAACCGGAGAAAAACTGTCGGGGTGACGGGATTCGAACCCATGACCTCTTACACCCCATGCAAGCGCGCTACCGGGCTGCGCCACACCCCGAAATGTTTTTACAGTATAGCCAACAAATTTTGCTGTGACAAGACTCAACGTAGGTAATGCTTTGAGAATATTTAACAAACTATTGTTCATACATTGTTTACGCCTTTTGAATTGTGCATGATTTGTGAGAGAAGGGTAGGCGTTGTTGATACATAGGGTGAAGTTGTCGTATACTTAACGCATCTCTTAGTGCTTTAGTGAATAAGATCGAGTATTAATAAATGGCTAACTCAAAACAGGAAATCAAACTTACCGCACTCGCGTCTTGCGCGGGTTGAGCGGCTAAGTTTGGTCCCGGTGACCTGGCGCAAGTTTTGCGTCCGCTAAAGGGAATTTTCCCGCCTACAAATTATCCGCAGTTGCTGGTGGGGCTGGAGTCTCCTGATGATTCTGCGGTATATAAGCTCACTGATGATCGTGCGATTATTTCAACGATGGATTTCTTTCCACCTGTTGTTGATGATCCCTATGATTTTGGCGCGATTGCCGCCGCCAATGCGCTGAGCGATGTATACGCTATGGGTGGTGAGCCGATCATGGCGATAAATCTGGTCGCATTCCCTGATGGGCTAGACCACGCGATTCTCGCGGAAATTTTGCGAGGTGGTGCTGAGAAGGCATTGGAAGCCGGTGTTGTTATCGCCGGAGGTCATACAGTTTCAGATAAGGAACCAAAATATGGTTTATCTGTAACAGGGCAGGTGCATCCAGAAAAGATTATTACGAAGGGCGGCGCGCTACCCGGCGATAAACTGATTTTGACCAAGTCACTTGGTACGGGTGTGATTACGACCGCTTTGAAGAATGACCGTGTTCGGCAGTCTCATCTGGATGCCGCAGTAGCGAGTATGAAGCGTTTGAATAAAGATGCGGCGATGGCGGTGCGAGATTTTGACGTGCACGCGATGACGGACATTACTGGATATGGTTTGCTGGGTCATGCCTATGAGATGGCTAATGCGGGATCAGTAGATTTTAGATTTTTGTTTCAAAAATTCAATTGGATAGAAGGCGCATTGACTTACGCTGAACAGGATATTTTCCCTGGCGGTATGGGGCGAAATCAAGACTATTTTGGGCAATGGGTAACGTTCGAGGGTGATTTCACAGATTACCAGAGGAATTTACTGTATGATCCGCAGACATCAGGTGGTTTATTAATCGCTGTGTCGGAAGATGTTGCTGAGGCACTTCTTGATCGATTAATTGCAAGTGGGGATACTGTAAGCAGTATTGTAGGCGAAGTTCAACCCGGTAATGGAAACCTAGAAATCGTGCGTTGATATATTTTAAATAGGAACGTTTATTATGGAAGACGAAACAAGACAGGGTTATGGTTTTTCCACAGATATGTTCGTCACCCGTAAGGCTAACGGCGAATCGGTCATTGTGGGGGGTACGTCTGCGGATACATCGCGTTGGATACGTATTTTGTCTCATCGTGCCGCGCAATTGCTCCTGTCTCAGATGACTCAAATGCTACATCCAGAGAAAGTATCAGGCATTACCGGCGCAATGATGACCGCCCCGATGCGGGACGCGAATCGCCCTACCATTACAACCCACATGGATGTTGATAAATTGACTGATGAGGACGGATTTAATATTACAGGGTGGGCGGGCGATAAGCGATGGGATGCGAATCTGACACCGGAGGAAGTTGAACGCTTCTGGACGGCGCTATCCGTTGCTCTAGATCCAAAGGGTAAGATGCAATAAAGCCATCTTAATTCGTCGGCGATGAATATGCGCTTTAGTTTGAATAATATTTGTCATTCTTAGAGGAACAGTATTAAGCTGTTCCTTTTGCTTTGAAATGGAAACTGTACTACTATCATAATTAGGTAAATTAGTTTGTTTTTGGTTTATGTACCCTCAGGAGGTTTAGATGGCATCTGTTCCCAAGCCAAGCACTGCGGGGCAAGGTACGACCGCAACCATTACTACACGCTCAAATTACGTCAATATCAGAACAGGTCCCGGTACTGAATATACTGATATCGGCGATATTTTGAATGGTTCGACTGTTGTTTACTATCCGGGATCGAAAACGGCTAGTGGTTGGGTTTGGGTTGAACAACAAAGCCTTGTCGGGTGGATTTCTACCGGTGTTGTTACATTTACTGAAGTCAGTACCCCACCATCTGGTGGTAATACGACACCAACGCCCTATGATGGTCAGATTGGCATGTGGCATTGGAAGGGACAGGCGATCCCTGAAAATACGATTGAAGAGTTTATCGCCAATATGAAGCGTCGTGCGCCCAACGTCAAACAAATTTGGGTAAAAGTTGGAGATGGAAATTCCTGGCAGGGCAATTTTGATAATGACCCCGATATGGCGGTTAACGGTCCTGCTGATGTTGACCGCTGGGTACAGGCACTTTCGCGCAATGGTCTGGAATTCCACGCATGGTGTGTGCTTAAAGGTGTAGACATCGCGGGCGAGGCGGATATCATCGCCAAAACATGCCAGCGCCCCGGCGTAAAGTCTATGATACTTGATGTTGAACCGTATGATGGCTATTGGGAAGCCGGCAGTGGTCCCATTCGTCCGTTGATGACCAATGTACGTCAGCAAATCGGAAGTAGCTTTCATATCGGGCTAGGTGTGGATCCACGGCGTGTTCATTACAACAGTGTTTATCCCGCTGAATGGCTCCCGTTCATTAACAGCGTCCATACCATGAGTTATTGGACGACTTTCCGCCGTCCGGTAGATGATGTGATTGATGAGACATATGCGGTCTGGGGAAATTATGGTCGTCCCATTATTCCCATCTTGCAGGGTACGGCACCCGCTTCTGAGCAGGAGCAAGCATTTAACCGCGTGACACAACGCTACGGTGCGAAAGCTGTTAGTTGGTGGCGCTATGGTGTAATCAACACATTCGACTCGGTGAATAAACCGATTGTGATTGATACGACACCAACTGTTCCGGGGAGTGATGACCAACCGTTGCCCGGTACAGAGTTTGGGATTCAAAACCTCATCAAGGTCGGTCAGGACGATTATCGGAGTGGGACTTATACAGGTCGTCAGGAATTTACGACGATTCAAGGCACGTACGGGTGGAACTTTGCCTATAAATCAACTGTAGAACGCTCCAGTACAGTTTGGGCGGAGTGGAAGACGGATTTACCTGCGTCCGGCATGTATCAAATTGCCGTTTTCGTCCCCTCAACTCATGCGACGACGCGCCGCGCACGGTATAAGATACATGGTATTCGTGGTACTACAACCGAGGTGGTTGTGGATATTAATCAGTCGAAATATCATGATGAATGGGTGCCACTCGGAATTTTTGATCTTGTAAAAGGTGCACCGAATGCAGGTAAAGTCTTCTTGAATGATGTCACTGGCGAGAGTGATAAAGAAATTGCTTTCGATGCCGTTCGCTTACGTCAGGTACTTGCCGTAACGAACCCGCCGCCGACAACGGGTGGTGGAACCGGACCGGATGTTATCAACGGTGTATACGTCGCTGATGGGTTCGATTCTCCTGTTGGTACAGATGCTGAACGTCGCGGTAGTCAAGTATGGCCGTCTGGATGGCGTGATGCCAGCCCATACGCAAAGTTATACTTTATTGGTACGCCGCAAGAAGCCTATCATACAGGTGCGGATTTAAACTGGGGTGCGGCAGGAAATTCCGATATTGGTCAGCCAGTTTATAGTTCTGCGAGCGGTGTTGTAGTTTATCAGCAAACGCTTAATCCATGGGGTAATTTGACGATCATAAAGCATGATCCATTGAAAGTTACTTCAGGGCATAAGTATTACACGCGCTTTGGGCATATGCAGAATGTGACCGTTAAAGTAGGTGATCGTGTTAAGCGCGGGCAAAAGATTGGTGAAATTGGTACCGGTGGCGGGCGTTTCATCGCTCATTTGCATTTTGATGTTGTTCGTACCACAGTGCTTGATACAAAACCCGGTGATTGGCCCGGCAAGGACTTGAACCGGCTTTTAATACATTACGTTGATCCCAAGGAATTTATTCGCCAGAATCGCCCATAAGCTACGTGTATCTATTTGATTATAAAAAGACGCTTCAGCCAATAAAGAAGCGTCTTTCTTATTAACTTATTCAGGTAAGTTGCGTCGATCTGTCACCGTCTATTCTTTAGAACAGTCCCCAATCATCTGCCGCGCCGTCTTCCATCATGCTTGGGTCCCACATCTCAAGACCCATTTCGATAGTGGTTGGTACTTCAAGAAATTCCTGTGCAGTGCGACGGGTTTGTTCCAGCAATTGTGGTGCATAGGGGCAGAATGGGGTGGTCATAATCATGTTAACGTGGGCGCGGTCTTCGTTAATGTCTACATCACGGACTAGCCCAAGTTCGACGACATTCATGCCAATTTCAGGATCAATGACAACCCGCAGAGCTTCATAGAGTCCTTCTTCCTTGCTCTGGACAGGTGTGTTATTCTGGGTTTCTTCGCTCATAAGTAATTTCCTTAGCACTTAGTGGCTTACTTTTACTGGATGGTAGCACACGTTTTTGTCGTGGTCAATTTTTCAAATGTACATCTTTTAAATAGATGATAGTTTCCTGAGTAATTTTTATGGTCTTCATCATCATTATTGACTCGCTTAGGGGGGGCTGATATACTAACTTCAGATCAATACCTGTGGGTATGAATAAAACTTAACAGGCATTAAAACTACAAAAAATCTACGAGGAGGATGTTCCCCATATGGGCGCAACACTAGAAATTCGAAATCTACACGCTCGTGTAGAAGGTGAAGAAAAAGAAATTCTACGCGGTGTCGATTTAACCATTAAACAGGGCGAGGTTCATGCCTTGATGGGTCCGAATGGTTCGGGCAAGAGCACCTTAGCGAATGTGCTGGCGGGTAATCCTGCTTATGAAGTAACCGAAGGTGAAATCCTTTTTGATGGTGAAGACTTGCTTGAAATGGATCCCGATGTACGTAGCCGCGCCGGTGTATTCCTGGCATTTCAATATCCGGTAGCCATTCCAGGTATTACACTTGCCAATTTCCTGCGCCATGCCATAAATGCGCGGGTAAAGGAAGAAGATCCTGAAAGTAAAGGGATGCCCATTCCCAAATTCACCAAGATGATGCGCGAAAAGATGAATCAGTTGAAGATGGATCATAGCTTCGCTGGACGTTACCTGAACGAAGGCTTTAGCGGCGGCGAGAAGAAACGCGCAGAAATTCTACAGATGGCGGTGCTTGAACCCAAGATTGCCGTTCTGGATGAAACCGATTCCGGTTTAGATATTGATGCGCTTCGTATTGTCTCCGAAGGCGTAAACACGCTCAAAGGTCCTGATCTTGGCGTTTTGGTGATTACCCACTACCAACGCATTTTGAATTACATTAAACCTGAGTTCGTACATATCATGTTTGAGGGGCGTTTGGTGGAAAATGCTGGTCCCGAATTGGCGCTTAAATTAGAAGAATCCGGTTACGACTGGATCCGCGAGAAGTATGCAGTTTCCGAATAAACAATTCATTGAGGGGTGAACGACCAAATGGTTGATTTAGTACCAAGTGAAAAGCAATTAACAGTAGAAGAATCTGAATTACGCGACGTTCGTGGCGATTATGATACAACATATGGTTTCCATGACGACGACGTGAATTATAGTTTCCATAGTGAAAAAGGTCTGGATGCAGATTTTGTGCGCGAGATCAGCAAGATGAAGAACGAACCTCAGTGGATGACTGACTTTCGTGTACAGGCATATGAGCATTTTGTCTCACGCCCTACGCCACAGTGGGGTGGTGGTGGTCTGCTGAACGATATTGACTTTGATGATATTTACTACTTCGTGCGTGCGACCGATAAAGCTGGTCGTACATGGGATGAAGTGCCGCCAGAGATTAAAGATACTTTTGATCGACTCGGCATTCCTGAAGCAGAAGCTAAGTTCTTGCAAGGTGTAAGCGCACAATACGATTCCGAATCCGTTTATCATAATGTCCGCCAGGATCTTGAAGACAAAGGCGTGATCTTTATGGATATGGATAGCGCGATGCGTGAACATCCCGATCTTATCAAAGAATACTTCGGCAAGATTATCCCGTACAATGACAATAAATTTGCGGCATTGAACACGGCTGTTTGGTCTGGTGGGTCATTCATCTATGTACCGCCAGGTGTGCGTGTCGATATGCCGTTGCAAGCCTACTTCCGCATCAATACACAGAATATGGGTCAATTTGAACGTACGCTGATTATTGTGGACGAAGGCGCTTATGTGCATTATGTTGAAGGCTGTACTGCTCCGACGTATAGCACAAATAGTTTGCATAGTGCTGTTGTCGAAATCATCGTCAAAGAAGGTGGACGTTGCCGCTATACGACCATTCAGAACTGGTCAAATAACGTGTATAACCTCGTGACGAAGCGTGCAGAAGCCTATAAAAACGCCACTATGGAATGGGTTGACGCGAATCTCGGCAGTAAACTCACAATGAAATACCCGGCAGTCATCCTCAAAGAAGAGGGCGCACACGGTGAAGTTTTGTCTATTGCCTTTGCAGGTAAAGGACAGCATCAGGATGCCGGTGCAAAGATCACACATCTCGCGTCCAACACTACGAGCCGTATTATTAGCAAATCCATTGGTAAAGATGGCGGACGTGGTAGCTATCGTGGATTGCTGAAAATCGTCGAAGGTGCGGAAAATTGTAAGAGTAACGTGGTTTGTGATGCGTTATTATTGGACGAGCATAGCCGTTCCGATACCTACCCGTACATCGAGATTGAAGCGCAAAAAGTAACGATGGGGCATGAGGCTTCCGTCAGTAAAGTTGGTGAAGATCAGCTTTTCTACTTGATGAGTCGTGGTCTGAGCGAAGATGAAGCCAATGCGATGGTTGTGAACGGTTTCCTTGAGCCGTTGGTGAAGGAACTCCCGATGGAATATGCCATCGAGTTAAACCGTCTCATCCAGATTCAGCTAGAAGGTTCCATCGGCTAAGGTAGGACACACAAAAATCATTTCGGTGAGGATGATCTCATAGAGTGTCCTCACCGTTCCACAAGTAAATTCAGCATTGAAGGAGAAAAATCTGTGGTTGCAGTAAGACGACGCTCAAGCGCGCCAGTTGCTCCCAGTTACACACAGGCGGATGTTGAAGCCCTGAGCAAGGCGAACAACGAGCCGCAATGGTTATTAGAGACGCGACTTGCTTCATGGGCAACATACGAGAGTTTGCCCATGCCTACGACAAATGATGAAGATTGGCGGCGTACAGATTATCGCAGTATTCGCTGGGATGAAGCCGACAAACTCTTAAGTAATGATGATGCGAATGTAAATGTTGTTCCAGCCTCTCGCCTAGAGCCGCTAATTGGCGAGGGCGAAGGTGGCAAGCTGATCTTCGTTGATGGTCAGATTGTCGCGTATGAGTTATCAGAAACGTTGGCGCAAGAAGGTGTTATTTTTACCGACTTGCTCACCGCTTGTCGTGAACATGAAGACCTTGTTCGTGAAAACCTGATGACCAAAGCAGTTTTGCCAACAGATGGTAAATTTGCCGCATTAAATGGCGCAATGTGGACACACGGAGTATTCGTTTACATCCCGAAAAATAAAATTGCCGAACTCCCCCTGCATGTGGTGATGTATAACACCAAACCGGGGGCAACACTCGGTCATGTGCTGGTCGTCACGGATGAAAATTCACAGGCGACAATGCAGGTTGAATACGCATCAGCTGAGCTTGATACACAATCGAGCTATATTGGTGCGACTGAATTGCTCGTTGGCGATTACTCTAATCTGCGTTATGTGGCGTTGCAGGACTGGAATCGTGAGACTTACGAATTTAGCCATCAGCGTGGACGTGTTGGACGTGACGGTGATCTTGATTGGATCGTCGGCGTGATGGGTTCACAGTTAACCAAAGCCTATCTTGAAATTGAGATTGACGGCTTGGGCGCGAATGCCCGTATGTCCGGCTTTTTCTTCGCCGATAAAGATCAGCATTTTGACCTTGATACCCAGCAAAATCATAACGCTCCGTTAACCACATCCGATTTGCTGTTTAAGGGCGCGGGTAAAGACACGGCGCGTACCGTTTGGCAGGGGATGATTAAATCCTTGCCGAAGATGCAGAAGATTGACGGGTATCAGGTGTGTCGTAATTTGATGCTGAGTGATGACGTGCGTATGGACAGCATCCCCGGTTTGGAAATTGAAGCGGATGATGTTGCCTGCTCCCATGCGGCGACCTTTGGCACATTGGAAGAAGAACCGATCTTCTATCTGATGAGCCGCGGAATTACCCGAAAAGAAGCGCAATTGATGGTCATTGATGGGTTCTTTGATGAATTGCTTCAACGAATTCCATTTGACCTCGTGCGTGATCGTCTGAAAGAATCTATCGAAGCTAAGATTTTAAGCTAATCATCGCACACCATAAGAGTGCTAAGAAAAAGACGTGTCATGATGATTCTGGCACGTCTTTTGTTACAATAGGGGAGATTGCAAAATTATGTCTATAGCCTCAAAAAAAATGACTCTGGATGTTGAACGAATTCGACAAGATTTTCCGATCCTGCATCAGGAACATAGTGCAGGTGTTCCGCTTGTTTATCTTGATAATGGGGCATCGAGTCAGAAGCCCATTAAGGTGATTGAAGCCCTCAACGATTATTATCGGCGCTACAATGCGAATGTGCATCGTGGTATTCATAAGCTGAGTGAAGAGGCGACCACTGCTTATGAGGCTTCACGCGATAAGGTGCAACGGTTTATCAACGCCAACAGTCGGCGAGAAGTTATTTTTACGCGTGGCACAACAGAAAGTTTGAATCTCGTGGCGCAAACATGGGGCAGGGCAAACTTGAAGAGCGGTGATGTCATCGTTTCAACGGTAATGGAGCATCACTCTAACATCGTACCATGGCAGATGATCGCTCTAGAAACGGGCGCAATCGTCAAGTATGTATCTATTCTTGAAGATGGCACACTCAATATGGAAAATTACCGTGCTTTACTGGCTGATGGGAATGTAAAGCTAGTGACCGTCACGCATATGTCAAACGTGTTAGGAACAATTAATCCGGTTAACGAAATGGCGCGATTGGCACATGATGCTGGCGCTGTGATCGTCGTGGATGGTGCTCAGAGCGTGCCACATTTACCAGTCGATGTTATTGAGCTAGACGTGGATTTTCTGGCATTTAGTGGACATAAAATGTGTGCACCAACGGGAGTAGGCATTCTGTTTGGCAAAGAAGCTCTGCTTGAAGCCATGCCTCCGTGGATGGGCGGTGGCGACATGATAGAGATTGTGACCTTAAACGGTAGCACGTGGAACGATTTACCGTATAAATTTGAAGCCGGTACGCCTAACATTGCAGATGCGATAGGATTGGGTGCGGCAGTGGATTATTTGAACGAAATCGGTATGGCGCAAATACAAGCACATGAACAAGAGATGATCGATTATGCGCTGGAACGGCTGGAAGAAGTGCCGGGCTTAACCGTTTATGGACCGGATGCGACCCAAAAAGGTGGCGTAGCGGCATTCACATTGCAAGGTATTCACGCGCATGACATTGCACAACTACTTGATGCAGATGGCATTGCGGTACGTGCGGGACATCATTGTGCTATGCCTCTACATCAGCATCTCAACGTGGGCGCAACGGCACGCGCGACATTTTATCTTTACAATACTCATGCTGAGGTCGATAAACTGATCGAAAGCATTTACAACGCAAAAACACTTTTCGGAGAGTGAGCGAACACAATTATGGATTTATATCGTCAGCATATTCTTGATCATGCGAAAAACCCGCGTTTTGCCGGTGTGCTTGATCCATGCGATATTGACCATGAACAACATAATCATACCTGTGGCGATTTTTTGCATCTCACGATGCGCGTTGATGACAATAATATGATTGATGCAATTGCATGGGACGGGGAGGGTTGTGCAATTAGTCAGGCGGCGGCTTCCATGTTAGGTGAAGTTGTCGTTGGGAAATCGCTTAAGCAGGTGCAGGACATTTCATCCGATGATGTGTTGGCATTATTGCAGGTCGAATTAGCGCCGAATCGATTAAAGTGTGCGGTATTATCTTTGAATGCGTTGCATCAGGGTATTGAGTCTTATAAGAAGGTTCGGGAAAACACAAAAGGTTAGTGAATGACAGACTTTATCACTGTAGCGAAAACGGACGAAATAAAACCCGGTGAGCGTGATGTTTTTGGTATCGGACGTAAGTGGGTAGCGGTGTTTAACATAGATGGAACCTATTATGCGATTGAGGATGTCTGCACGCATGATGATGGACCGCTGGCTGAAGGAGACCTTACAGGTTGTGTGATCGCCTGTCCCCGTCATGGCGCAACCTTTGATATTCGAGATGGCAAAGTTCTCTCTGCGCCAGCGTTGGTGGATGTCCCTGCGTATGAAGTTCGCGTTCAGAATGACGAGATTCAATTGTCGACAAAACCGATTAAGAAATAACACACAGAAACTATTCACATATAACCCACTTGTGCGGTGGGTTTTTGTTTGTAAGGAGCATGTACTATGTCCGCAAAAGACGTTTTGGATAAGATGTTTGACGGAAGGACGCTCGTTTTTGGGCATCGTGGAGCGAGTGTGTATGCGCCGATGAATACCATTCCCGCATTTGAATTGGCGCTAGAGCAGGGCGCGGACGGTATTGAATTGGATGTTCACCGGACGAAAGATGGACATCTGGTTATCGTGCATGATTTTGAAGTCGATAGCACGACTGATGGCAATGGCACGGTTCAGCAGATGACGTTGGCGGAACTCAAGGCGCTGGATGCGGGAAACTGGTTTGATCCCAAATTTGCTGGCACACCTATACCCACGCTCGCCGAAGTGTTTGACGCGGTAGGGCAGTCTTTATATGTGAACG
Organism: Aggregatilineales bacterium; assembly: GCA_040219275.1. Lineage (GTDB taxonomy): Bacteria > Chloroflexota > Anaerolineae > Aggregatilineales > Phototrophicaceae > JAVJSU01. Next base: position 175,889 of record JAVJSU010000024.1, read on the forward strand.
TTGAAATTAAATCGATCACTCAGGAGACAGATGGCTTAGAATCCCTTATCGCTGATGAAATTCGTAAGTATAACATGCAGGAGAGGGTGATTGTTTCGTCGTTTAATCCATACGCGTTGATCCGTTTTCGTGACTTGATGCCAGAAGTGCCCATCGGATTTTTGTATGCTACTGGTTTTATGGAAAATGTCTGGTCGTTGATGGATGATTTACCCCATGAAGCACGACACCCGAATTTTATGATGATTGATGCTGATTATATGCGCTGGGCAAAAGCACATGATTATCGCGTTGGTACGTGGACGGTGAATGATCTGGAACGCGCCGTGGAATTGCGTGATCTTGGCGTGGATGTGTTGATGACCGATAAACCAACAGATGTAATTAGGGCGCTCAATGCGTAGCGTATTTAGGTTGTGGTGGTCACTGGTCACATTTGGCTTCAGACTTCTCTATAATGAATTGGCGTTTACTTATGATACGGTAAGTACGATTGTTTCTCTCGGTGCTTGGCGATGTTGGCAAAGACAGGCGCTCAAATTTTTGCCTGCGTCAACAGATGGCATCGTCCTCGAACTTGCACATGGGACGGGTAATCTTCAAATTGACCTTAAAACGCGTGGGTATGCGACGATTGGCTATGATCTTTCGCCAAACATGGGGAAAATTACCCGCCGAAAATTGCTGAAACGATCACTATCTGTGGATTTGATACGTGGTCAAGCGCAGACTTTGCCATTTGCAGAGGGTGGTTTTCAGGCAGTTGTCAGCACTTTTCCGACGAGTTTTATCGTGGAAGAAAGTACATTGCGCGAAATTTGGCGGGTGCTAAAACCGGGCGGGACGCTCATTATTGTGCCGAATGGTGCGCTAGTTGGCGGCGGCATCGTCAACTCATTTATTGAGTGGTTATATCGCATTACCGGACAGCGGGGTGCTTCAATGGATGGGTTCAAGCAGTATTTTGAAAAGCACGGTTTTACGGCAGAAATTGTGTATGAAAATTGTCCGAGAAGTGTTGCGACGGTGATAATTTGTCATAAAATGGTCTAGTATTCAGATTTTCATTGTGATATACTTTCAGCAATTAATATGGTGGGTGTAGCTCAATGGCAGAGCATCTGATTGTGGTTCAGAGGGTTGTGGGTTCGAGCCCCATCATCCACCCAAAAAAACGCACACAGTAACTTGTGTGCGTTTTTATTTCGTTTATGGTCTACGCAAATTCACCAGCTGTTGTCGTAAAATATAGCGTCTTCCCGTACGCCCGCTTCTGACAACTATTTGTGTTGCGGATTGTAGGGTAGTTGGGGCAACAGATATTGCCTCAGGAACTGGTGGAGTCTCCTTAGCAACTTCTACTGGCGCATCAACTACCACTGGCTCCGGCGAAGAAACCTGCTCCGCTGGCGCGGTTTCTTGCGGTATTGTCACCGCTTCCATCTGTTGTGTTTCACTGGGCTTGGGGATACCGAAGAGATCAAAGACACTAATTTGACCAGTATCTTCTTTGTCATACGATTTTGGCATTATTTCGGCTGATTTTGGAAGTACTTCAGTGACTTCGTCTGCTTTATGCGGTTCGATTTTATCCGGCGTGTCCTGTTGGATCCTTGATTCCACGACGGCAGGGCGCGGTGCCGTGTCATCCTGAGTGATGGCTGGTTCAACGATCTGCGATTCATCTTCTATAGTATCCCTCGGCGGTGCAAAGGGGGACTTTTCTGGTTTTGTGAGTATGAATTCGGGCGATGGCTCGGCTTGGGCTTTTTCCGGCTCTTCCGGCGGCGTAATATCAACAGGTTCGATGGTCGTTGCCCGCATATGCTCCGGTGTGTATTTTTCCGGTGTTGCAATGCGATCAAATTCGCTGGTTGACATATCAGAAAGGAAATCCGGTTCAGTAACGGATTCACGTTCGGGCGTAGTTGCAGAAGTTTGTTGTGATTGCTCCGACTCGTCGGTGACGGGTGGGCGCGGACGCGTATCATCCTGAGTAACGGGTGGCTCCGCAATGAAGGGTACATTTTCTTCCGCTTTGTAGGTGCTGGGTGAAGTTGTGGATTCAAGCACCACCGGATGACGTGGTTTGTAACTGGCACGTTGCTCAACATCTGGCGCGTCTCGCATCAATGATTTCGCCTGAAATGAGCCGTCTGATTGCGCCTGACCAATTTGCCGCCACAATGTCCAAAGACTATCAACGATCATATTTTCGATAGATCGACGTACCATAAGCGCATTGCGAACACCACTTAACAATCCGCCAAGTTCGTAACTAAACGACCATTCGATGATCGTACCTTCAGCGATTTCCTGTAAGCGAATGCGACCCTGATTATGCTTATAGGGAGAACCGTCAACAATGACGTATTCATAGCCAAGCTGATTATACCAGGCGGTAATTTCCACAATGTAGGTGCGCCCGCTTTCGTCAATCATCCTCCAGCGTGTACCCTGTCCGGTGCGAGTGGAGGTGAGAAAAGAAAGCTCACGGCAATTCACCTGCCATGCAGGATTATTTTCTATACTGCTCAAAAAGCTCCACACCATTTCTGGCGTAGAATGAACTAAAATGCGATGATCTATTCTGTTCATATAAATCCGTGTGTTAAAAACCGGTTTATGTTAAACTAATGGACGCATTTTACCACAATTGTGTAAAAGGTTCTGAGGGGATTTCTTTGCCAGCACCCACACTAACATTTGGGTTCATTCTTGCGACGATATTTGGTGCAGTTTTTCACCTAATTTTCGGCGGTGATGTTCGGCGATTAGCAATATTTTTGCTTGTCGGGTGGTTTGGCTTTCTATTGGGGCATTTGCTTGGCGGCAACTTCGGGATAAGCGTGTTTAATGTTGGTTCCCTGCATATTTTAGGGGCGACAGTTGGCGCGTTTACACTCTTGTTTTTAGCACATTTTATGACACGATCAAAGCGATCCACACGTTAAAGTAAAGGACTTATGAGTACAATGAGTGAAAATCACTCAGCACTTCCAGAAACAAACGATAACGAAAAGAAACGAATGACATTTACCCGCTGGGTATTGCTTGGCAGTGCTATTCCGGGTGGGATCGTTCTGATTTTGTTTTTACTTGGTCTTGTTCTAGGGCTAATCGACGCCGACTATTGGGGACCCCGCATTTCTAGCGTTCGAGACTTGTTTATTATCATCGTCGCATTTGAATTTATTCTGATCATCGCCGCTATCACTGTACTTATCCTTCAAGTCGCTCGCTTGATTAACCTGCTACAGAACGAAGTCAAACCGATTCTAGATAATACCAAGGAAACCGTTGATACTGCCAGAGGGACGGCGCAATTTGTAGGCAAAAACGTAACACAACCGCTAGTACGAGCAAGCGGCTGGTTTGCGGGTTTGCGGATATTTGTGAGAGAACTTGGTGGCATCCGTCGGGCGTTGAAACGCTCAAATAAGCAAGAATTGCAAGCAGGAGACCAATAAACGACGATGGCGAAGTTAGATTCGAACAAAGTGTTCTCCGGTTTTCAGTTTGGGTTGTTAGTTGGCGGGCTGGTGGCGTTGTTTCGTGCACCACGAATTACAATTTTTCGGCGCGGGATCAACAGCGATTCTTTAGCGCAACTTAAGAATCGAGTTAATTCAGTTGATCCTATCACGAGAAGTATTTCAGAAGGAAAAGAAGCCGCCCGCCGTCGTCATGATGAACTCAATCAACTTCCCTAACTAGGCGGAGCCGATCATCGCAAATGCTTCACCAATAGCATTAAGGACATCACTCGCGATTACGCTTCGTGGATTTCCTTGATGTCTGGTTGCGATTTCTCCCGCTAGACCGTGAATGTATCCACCACACACAGCCGCCTGATAAGTGTCCATGTTTTGGGCCACCAAACCGGTGATAAGTCCGGCAAGCACGTCCCCTGTACCGGCAGTTGCGAGAGCATCATTCTTAAATGGCAGGGCGGTGATCTCGCCAGCAGGATTGGCAATTAATGTGTGTGCGCCTTTCAAAACAACATGAATGTCCCATAGTTTCGCTTTTTCTTCAATAATTTCCCAACGATTCGCCTGTAATTCTTTGGCGCTGATTCCACATAAACGCCCCATTTCGCCGGGGTGGGGTGTGATAATTGTGTTGCTTGGAAGCAGTTTCCACCATTCGTCAATTTTTGCCAATAAATTCAATCCATCGGCATCAATCACTAACGGAGGTAGTGCGTCTTCTTTTCCGTTGTCGTCGTCAGTTTGTGCATTTTCAGCCTTGTGAAATCCAATTGATCGCACATTTGCGGAAGATTTTATGTCTTCAGGGTCGTGTAATAGTGACTTGAGAAATTTACCCGTCGTTTCTTCTTGACCCATGCCAGGTCCGATGAGTAATGCAGAATAGCTTTCAATATTTTCGCGGATGATAGTGGTGGCTTTGTCGCTGATGACACCCATATCGTGGGGTAGGGCGATAAATGTCGGTTCCAGATGTCTTGATGCGACGGTATTTACTATTGAGTGAGGCACTCCGATTGTTACCAGCCCTGCGCCAGACCGATAGGCGGCGATTGCCGATAAACTGGGCGCGCCACTGTAATTGAGTGATCCGGCTACGATCATCACCTTCCCAAACGTGCCTTTATTACTATCGGTGTTTCGCAGTGGCAAATAAGATTTTATGAGGCGTGCGTCAGCGAGGATGTGATTATTATCTTTGAGCAAGTGGAAATCATCAGGAATGCCGATATTTGCGACGCTTAACCTACCAACTGAAGCCGCCGCGGGAAAGGTAATTAATCCCGTTTTGGTGGCGATAAAGGTAATTGTCTCGTCTGCGGGAATCGTATTGCTGTCAAGTTCTCCCGTATCGCAATTTACGCCACTGGGACAATCAACCGCGAGGACGGTAGGAAAATAGGGTTGTGGGCTGGAAAAATGCAGTGCAGGGGAAGTCGTTTGTTCCTGTGGTTCGCCTGCCTTGAGTGCATTCAATACCTGATTAACACTTCGTAAAATCCGGGCGGGTTCATCACGTAAGGGGAGGCGCACACCAATTCCGAACAAGGCATCTACCACTAGATCAGCACTAGCGACCATATTCTTAAGTACGCGATGATCTTTGTCGTCCTCGGCATAGGCAGTGAATAAACCGAGTTCCGCTATTGCCGAAAAATTAGCATCTTCATCGTCCCGCCGCGTGAGCATATAAAGCCTGACTTCAATATTTTTACCCGCTTCTGCAAGAAATTTCGCGGCGACCAAACCATCTCCACCATTGTTGCCTGCGCCAACCAAAATCGTTACGCGTGGCGATTCCCTTTCCTCGATGAGTGCCTGTGCGCGTGCGGCGGTTGCGCATCCTGCATTTTCCATCATTTGTGCATAAGACAGGAGTTCAGAATCAACCGCCTCTTCTACGGCTCTTGTTTCTTCTATGGAGAGTATTTTTATCATAATGACTGTTCCCTCAATGGTTTAGTTGCTTATTATAGCGATCAACAAAAAATCCGGCGCGAGTTCGCACCGGATTTTAAAAATACTTTAGCTGAACGGTCAATCCAGAATTAGTGAGTCCGATTGATAATTTTGTTAGCTAAATCTATCAATTGGGACTTAGCAGGTGAGTCAGTCAGCACACTCAATTCATCAATTGCAAGTTCAACGAGATGTTGTGCCTGTGCTGTCGCTGTCTCGATATTATCTACGAGTTTAGCCTTCACACTATCAAGCACATTAGTAGCATTGTCCCCGTTGTTGTCAACAGCGGCGATACCTCTACCTTGTTTGAGGTCTTGTCCAGAATTTTTACCAAGTTCTTCTTCGTCACCGATGAGATCAAGAATGTCATCAATGATCTGAAACGCCAAGCCGATATTGAAACCATAGCGACCCATTGCTTCGATCTGGTCGGATTCTGCATTAGCGAGTGACGCTCCGAGCATCGCACCGGCTTTAAAGAGTGCGGCTGTCTTGCGGGCAATGATATCCATATAGACTTGACGGGTGAAGTTGCTTTCTTTGACGGCGCTCGCCTGTAAAGTTTCCCCCTCAACAAGCGCGACAGTCGCATCGGCAAAAATGACGTTTAGTTCACCGTATGGAGCCATCAATTCATAAACTTTGGTAAACAGAAAATCGCCAGTCAGCAATGCGAAAGTGCGTCCCCAAATCGCGTTGACAGAGGGGCGACCACGACGAATCACGCCATGATCGTTGATATCATCATGTACGACGCTTGCTGTGTGCACAAGCTCTAATGCGGCGGCAATTGGTGCGGCTTCTTCAAAATCCTCACCATCGAATGCGGCGTAGCTGAGCAGTACAAGTTGAGGACGAACCCGTTTGCCACCAGCTTGTAGGATATGTTTGCTGGCTTCGGTCAATACCTTTACATCGCTGGCAACCACATCCTTCATGATTGTCTCAACGCGTTGCATCGCGGATTCAATAATGTTCGTTTCTTGGGATTTCTGGGGTATATATGGAACTTTTTCCATCATTATCACAGTCTCTTTTACGGGTCCATCGTCGAATTAACTTAACATAACGTTTGTGACGTTCATAACTAACTAAATCTATTTTACATAAAAACTGATAACTGGTCAACGAAACTAGCCAGTATTTATGCGATATTTATTAACTTAATCAACTTTATTCATTTTACTTAGACGCGTTGACCGCTGGCATCATTTCGTAAATGATCCATAATGCAATCAGCCCTCTCATAATCCATGCAATAGTGCGTATCCAATTCGAAGAAACCAGCGTGTTGTGGGTGATTGAGTCAAATCCCTGCGACAGCAACCCGTGTTGTGGAACGTGAATAATCATGGTCATTCCCCAGATAATGCTTAGCATGATAACGCCTAGCCACAGCGGGAATGTTGGTATGTTAGGTGGGGGTTGTGCGGTAAGAATGAGGGAAGATATGGCTTCACAGAGCATTAATGGGAGGACGATTAGTGTAATAAGTTGAGTATGTCTTGCTTCGTAGGCTATAAATGATTCTGCGGCGACGTTGCTGAAAAGAGGGTAATGCACAATTTGTATGATGAGAATAACCCCGACCATGGTAAGCGTGGATGCGAGGTGGATGAGTACGATGAACTTCATTGATCAGCTAGTCACTTTGAATTGCAAATTTAACAAACGCTCATAAATTTATCATCGGAAGACTGAAGGTAAAGGAGCTACCTTCGCCTTGTTTGCTCGTGACCGATATTGACGTGTTATGACGATCTAATATCAAGCGCACGATTGCTAAGCCAACTCCGGTTCCACCATAGCGCCGCGTTGATGAGGCATCCACCTGGTAGAATATTTCAAAAATTTTGTCCAACTCTTCTTGAGCAATCCCAATTCCGTGATCGCGCACCGTAAACACTACCTGATCGCCTTGCCTTTTTCCACTGACTTCTATCGCGGTTTGGCTAAATTTTAGCGCATTATCCATGAGTAGTTGTAGAATCGTGTTTAGCCCTTGTTTATCGGCTTCTACAGGTGGAAGGTTGTCTTCAAGCTTAATTGTAATGCGGCTGATGTCCTGACGGTGTTCCCACACACGCCCCAAATTCCGCTTTGCGTATTCGATGGCATCGCGGATAATGACGGGTCCGGGGTGAATATCAAGGCTACTTCCCAGTAACGTGATGTTCTTTACCAATGTTTCCAGACGTGCGGTGGCATACTTGGCGTAGTCGATAAGCTCCTGATCTTTGGCATCTTCCGCCAGTAAAGAAACGGCTGATTTAACTTGCAGAAGCGGGGTTTTAAGCTCATGAGAAACGTTTCGAACGATTGCATTTTTGAGTAGTTCAATCTCGCTGATGGATTGCTTCTGCTGGTCACTCTCTTTTTTCAGAGCGTTAAACTTAGTGTCAAGTTCTTCATTTTCACGGCGCAAATCAGCGTTTTCGTTTCTTAGCCGTAAAATGGTTTTCAGCTGATGATCAATATAATTCGGGTTGGGAGGTAAAACAATATCGGCAAGCTCATGTGGGAAGTCTTCAATCACATTATCTGATACGAGAACCAACAATGGTTTAAGAGTGGCTTCATGTGTATCGCGTATCACCCGGAAAAATTCTAGACCGTCTTTCTGTGAGAGTGCAAGAATCGCATCCGGTGAGTTACCGGCTTCAATTAACGCCTTTGTAGAAGCTGAGGAAATCACGCTCAGATCATAACCATGATCTGATAAATAGGATTGAATCTGCTCTCCCCATGCTGGTTCTGTTTCAATCAACACCAATGTAGGGGTGGATACCTGAGTGTTACTCGTCATACTATGTTCCTCTAAAGCCACATGTGTTAAAACTCCCAACAGAATCTTATCACAACCTAAGTGTGCTTCAAAGTAATTTCACGTTATGTTGGTTAACTCGAACTTTGGTAGAAATCTAAATTGTTGCATTTGATAATCACTACGATACTCAAATTATTCGCATCCGCCAAGTGTTTGGCACAATTGATTGAGGTGAAGGCGGTCATGTTGCGCGGTAAAATGCGCCATTTCCAGAAGTGTGGTGGGACCGAAAATGCTGTGTCGTGCCGGACGTTGCCAATCTTCAAGTTGTAATGCGCCGATGAATTGTATCGTTGTAAGACGTTCATCAACAAACCGTCTAGCAACCCGATAGCCATCGTCATCACATGGGGTGCTCTGCGGTCCCGGTGGGTTAGCCGGATTTACTAAAAATGGATTCAAGTCATTCTTAATTTTCTCAATTCGTGGTCGCTGAACCTCGCGCTCACTTTCTTCAAGATGGCACAGAATCTGCATAATTGACCACTCATTAGGGTCCGGGTGCTGGCTCCAGAAATTAGGCTTAACTTTTGCAAGTAATCCGTACAGCGCGCCGATATTCCCCTGATATTCAGGAACAATCATCTCTGGTTTAAGCGGATTATTACCCAAAGTATCGATATATTGGTCGCGTACCAGCTGATAGAAATCTGCTAATGTTCCGTCGCCGTCGCCGTGATTGTTGATATGAAATGTGTGCAGTCCGACGGTTTTTGCTGGTGTGATGTCATTTTTCAGACTATCTCCAACCATAATCGCTTCATCCGGCTCAACCCCTACATGTGCCAATATTTCTGCATAATACGCCGGGTTTTGTTTGGTGAAGTGACTGTTATCCGTGTGAGTGACATAATCGTAGGCGCTAAAATCTGCTGGAAGTCCTGCCCACATTAAACGCTGTTGAATAGCATGTGGCGGATAGAGTGGGTTTGTCGCGATGGCAACTGCTAAATCATTTGCGCGTAAATAATCAAAAAGTTGATTGACTACATCTACTTTTTTCACACAATCTTTTAGCTTCGGATAGTCTGTTTCATAAAATTCGTCTAAACCTTCATGAAGTTGATTGAGCGGTAGGTTAGTCAACTCAGAGAGTATTTGAAAGCGAATATCGCTGTTCGATTTTGTGAAATCCGTACTCGTATTCATCGCCTTCACAGCTTTAATCATATGTTGTGAAAACGACTCGATTTGCCATCGGTCATAAAAATAGGTGTCTGCAAGCCGTAAGTATTCTGCGGTAAAAGCACGGTCAGGATTGCTAATGAGGGTGTTATCAAGATCAAGCAAGACCGCCTTAATCATCGTCGTCAATTTCCAGTGCTTGACGGAAAAGATCAAGTCCGGGACGATCTTCAGCGCACCCGGTATAGGCATCCTCTACGGGAATTTCTTTGCCTTTGCAGAATGCCGTGACCTCAACGGTTCTGCCGAAGCCAATGAAGCGCGGTTTAACGGTAACTTTTAGCTCAAGATTCGGGCTGGCATTGGCATATAAAATCTCTGGAACCTGACATTTGGCGCAATCACCCGGTCTCCAACGCATCGACTCAGGATTGGCTTTAATCGCACGACATTCCTGTATATTACGTCCGCGATTGTAGTCTTCATAGTAATTTCGACATTCTTTTCCGGCAGGTGTACGCATCATTCCCACTCTCTCTAATATGCAATTCAAGTATAACGTGTGCAGATGAAATTTCTACACACGTTAGCTAGATTAATCCCGTTCTAACCATTTTTTGGCTACTATGGGTAATTGCTCTAAATTCCCTGTTTCAGTGGTGCAATCCGGCAATGATTCTAGAAAATTAGCGCCATATTTTTTGGTGATTACCCGGCTATCAAACACAGTAAACACGCCACGGTCAGTTAGTGTACGGATTAATCGCCCGAAGCCCTGACGAAAGCGCAATGTGGCATCTGGAACCGCATAATCATTAAACGAGTTTGGATAGCTTTCTGACCGTGCCGCGAAGATCGGGTCTGATGGAACTGCGAATGGTAGACGCACTATGATTAACGCACTAAGCGAGTCTCCCGGAACATCTATGCCTTCCCAGAAACTCTTTGTCCCCATGAGGACGGCTTTGTCAGTTGACTTAAAACCTTCCAGTAAGGCTTCTCTGCTCGTACCGTCGCTTTGATCGTAAAGCGTGATATTGCCAAGCATCAGTCTTGGTGAAATTGCCTGTGAGGTTTGCCTCAGTTGTGAATAACTGGTAAACAAAACCATCACCCTTCCATCTAGCGCCGCCGCAAGCTCGATAATGCCGCGCTCTACCGCCTTTTGATATGCCTGTTTTTGATTTGGCTCTGGAATATCATCTGGTAAATAGATGAGCGTCGATTTTTTGTAATCAAATACAGACGGTATGTCCAATGTTTTTATCGAATTGGCATAGAGGCGATCTTTAATGAAGCCAAAACTCCCTTGCGAACGCAATGTTGCGCTTGTAAGCACCACGGATTCTTTTTCGCTCCAGAGATAATTTTCCATTGAAGAACCAATGTGTAGCGGTGCCATCTGAATAGAAGGTTCGTTTGATCCCTGTGAAACGGTGAGCCAGTAAATCATATTACCGTCTGGCTCAAGGATGAATTTATCCAGACTCGCACGCGTTTCTGCAAAATAATTCGCGGCGGTTTGGGTGCTATCGTGTAGATCATGATAATTCGGGATATTTTGATGATCGAATTTGTTGAGTGCTTTGGTTAGGCGTTCCATCGAAACACCAATCACGTCGAAAAATTCTACTAATGTACGCCAACTCGCTTGAATATTGCCGAAGCCTCCGCGATTACGTAATCGTCCATCAATTCTCACGAGAGTGACATATTCGGATGACCGTTGCTCTTGAATTTCGTTGAGAAATGACAGTATGGACTGGAAGAATTTGTGAATGTGTGTGTCCATGAGTGAAGTTGCATCACTAACCGTTGTCGCAAAAGCTACCATGCGCTGATAATCTTTTTCAGGGACATTGCCACGCAAGTTATCCAATAATTCTTTAAATAGCCCTCTCTGCGGGGTGCCAATAGACGATAAACGGCGCTGTAAGGTCGCCTCGTCGATGTAAACGGTCAGGCTGTGGGTAATTGCGTCTTCTAGCTGATGCGCCTCGTCTACGATCAAATAACGGTATTCCGGTATGACCTGATTTTCTGTTTTTGCATCTGCGACCAGTAAGGCATGATTGACGATAACTAAATGCGCTTCTGCCGCTGTTTTACGCGCTTTATAGAATGGGCATCTTCCCTGCATCAACGTTTCGCAGGTACGCGTTGCACACCCTTCGTCCTGTGCGCTCAGACGTTGCCAGATGTTACGCTCTGCCTGACTTCTGAGGTTAAGCTCACTGCGGTCACCGCTCTGACTTTCCGTTAGCCACACCAGAATCTTTGCCAATGTGCGGGCTTCGTCAGGATTATTCGGTTTGCGCCGACGCATGGTTGCCAATCGCCTTGGGCACAGATAATTATCCCGTCCCTTCATGACTGCGACGTTGAGATCAAACCCTAGTGCCTTTTTTACAATCGGCACATCTTTATGAATGATCTGATCCTGAAGGTTCAGGGTATTGGTTGAAATGACGACGCGCTCACCATTTTCTTTTGCCCAGAGTGCCGCCGGAAGCAAATATGCCAGAGACTTTCCCGTGCCGGTATCCGCTTCGATCATTACAGGGCGATGTGTGTTGAAGGCATCGGCGACTTCGAGCGCCATTTGCTCTTGTTGTGGACGATGTAAATAATTGGGTATGAGGTCGGCGAATGCACCATCATCCGCAAGAAGGGTTTCCAGGCCTTCTTTGGAAAGTAGCTTTTGTGTGTCGCCGGGTTTCAGGCTTGAATGTTGTTGGGTATCCGGTTCAAAGAGTTGTTCAGTGGTAAGCTTTGTCGCTTCACGGCTTGAAGTCGTGCTTTCACGGAGGGCCATCGTAAATACGAGGCTCGTTCCCCATTCAATGTTCGCTGACGCGGCGCTAATTTCTTGCACCACACTATGCGGTAATTTTAAAATGCGTTCCCATAGTGCCCAGTAAAGAAGGGCAGTTGCTTTTGCATCATCTAATGCACGGTGGGCGTTTTCAAGCTCAATGCCGACCTGCGTTGTCAGGCTATTTAGATTGTAACGTGGTGCGCCCGGCAATAAGATAGTTGCGAGGTCATAGGTATCAATACTCTTGTTTGCGCGTAGAATGCCGTGCGTATCCTGCAAAAAGCCCATATCTAGCGTCACATTATGGGCGATCATGACGGCATCACCCACGAACTTGATAATGTCCGGCAATACTTTATCGATTGTCGGAGCGTGAGCTACATCTTCCTGTTGAATGCCAGTGATGTGCGTCGTAATCGTTGGGATCGGAATACCTGGATTAACCATTGTTGAATATTCATCAACGATTTTGCCATCTTTCAAACGAACTGCGCCAACCTCAATAATTTTATCAGTATTTACGTTTAACCCTGTTGATTCGAGGTCAATTGCGACCAGTTCTCCCCGCATGTTTTCTCCGATCCAGTACGAAAATCAGCATTCATTATACCAAAACAAAAACACCCCCAACATTGTTGGAGGTGTTTGGTCTTATCAGATGAAATCTTAGCCGTCGGTTGCTTCTGTTGCTTCTGCTTCAGGCGTGGATTGTTCTGTTGCTTCCGCTTCAGGTGTGGATTCTGCTTCTGGTGTTGCTTCGGGTCCAACTTCAAGCTGTGTGACTTGCGCCTGTGAGAAGGCATCTTGCAACATCTCACGGATTTCCGGTAAGTCGCCAAAACTCAAGCCGATCAAGTTTGTCTGCTCGATTGTCGCGAAATTATTATCGCTGAACATGTACCAGAGCAAAGACTGAACTTCTGGACGTGCCAATGATGGGATACTGACGACCAAAGTCGATGTTTGCGTAAGCGGGTAGGACTGATCTGAAATGGTGCCTACTGACGGTGTTATACAGCCTGCGCCGCCATCAACCCCTACGAGTTGTATATTTTCCTGTGCATTGTTTAGAACATTTTGATACTCAGCCCAACTCATGTAGGTCAATGACCCTTCAACATTGGCGACTGCCGCCGCACGATAGAGCGGATCACGATTGACCTCGGTATCTGTGCGTAAGGGCAAAACAGCGCCTTCTGCCGGTGTAAGCAAGATATCTGTAGAGGCTGAACTTGCGCCCGTCGGTGCGAAGAGTGTAAATTCCGTTTCGGGGTATTCAGCATTTATTTCTGACCATAGGGTAGGTGCGGTTGCTTCCGCCAAGGGGGCAGACCAAACTGACTGCAATGACTCAATCGTCAGGCATTCGAGGTAACTATCTGCTGAATTCGCAACGAGCACTACCGCATCACTACCCAGTTCAAGGGGCATTGTGGCGATATTATTTGCTTCACAATTTTGTGCCTGCTCATCGGTTAATCCACTTGTCGTTACAATTATATCAATTTCACCGTTGCATAAACGACGCGCCCCACCGACGGTTCCGTCAAAGCTATTGTTGATGGTTACGCTAGAATATTGTGTGGTGAAATCGAGTGTGACGACATCAAGATACGTGCTGGCGCTGGGCGAACCGCCAATCTCAATCGTACCAATAAGATTGCCGGGAATTTCAAATGCCACGACTTCCAGACTAAACTGACGACCAGACTCATCACCTGCGAGGATCGCCTCATTGGTTGCGTAGGCGTTTGTACTTGGCGGTGTGAACCCTGCGGAAACTAACGCATCTGCCCCATCCGAACCGACGATATAGGTGAGTGCGTCGCGCAAGCCGGATTTTTCCATGCTGGCGCGGTTCACATACATAAAAAGGCGTTCCGACGTGGTGTAAAGACGATTTTCCACATTTTCAGACGATGGCGCACTACAACCGAGATCCGGTGAAGTGCTGACCTCAACTGTCTGCACGGCATCGGTAACCGCACTCAGGCTGACCACGCCTAATGCGAACTCATTGCCACTCACTGCTTCCACAACTTCGCTACCTGAGGCAAGGATGTTGACATCTGCACGCAGGCCCAAACCATCAACGATGTCATCCAACAACACGTATAATGCAGTGTTCTCTGGCGGCAAATAAAGGCTAATCGGTGCTTCGGTGAGTCCGGCATCGGGTGCAAGTGCACCTGTAGCTGTCCAATCGACGACATTACCTGCCGCGCTTGGCGCGAAAAGCGTGTTTAAGGTTGGCAATTCAAGACATTGCAACGCGGTAAATTCATTATTGGTGACGAAGGTCAAAATATTATGACCTAGCAGATATTCGTCATATTCGACTTCGCTGGCAAGACAACCAGCCTCTTCATCAAGGGAGATGGGACGTGTTGCGGTGGTAATATCGGCTTCACCATTGCAAAACGCTGTAAAACCTGCGTTTGTACCGGTGACATTTGTGTTAAATGTAGCGTCTACTCCACTTTCACCCACCAGTAATTCCACAACCGGGGTTACAATACCAGAACCAACGACGGTAATATCATCATCAGTTTGGGCAATTAATCCCAATGGTGCAATGGTGAGCGCAAACAGGAAAATGATCCCAACTCCGCGCTGAATTAATTTCATACTACAGCTCCCTTATCGGCGCGTTATAATAATTTATCTGGGAAATTGTAGCGTTATATGTCTGATTGTCTAGCCAAAGTTTTGTGAGGAACAATGTCTGAGGGCGAAATTACAGTTTATGAGATCGTTGGCGGTGACGAAACTTTCAAAAAACTCGTTGACGAATTTTATGCACGCGTGGAACAGGATGATCGCTTGAGAGCGCTATTTCCTGAGGATTTGGAAGCAGGTAAACACTGGCAATATTTGTTTTTGCGGCAGTTTTTTGGTGGACCGGCAGAATATCATTCGGAACGCGGTCATCCCCGCTTGCGGATGCGTCATGCGCCGTTCAAGATTGACGAAAAGGCACGGGATGCGTGGTTAGCGCATATGTTATCCTCGATTGATGCTGTCGGCATACAGGAACCTGAACGTCAAATGATGCGGAGTTATTTTGAGCGTGCGGCTACCCACATGATAAATTCTTACATTCCAAATGAATAAAGCGGGGTGTGCATAGATGAGCAAACAACGGAAAAACAATCCGTCTGCTGTTAGGAAGAAGCGGCAAAGTGAGTTATTGAGCGATCACTACGTCCCACCACCACAGGATTTTTCACCCATTCAACGCCGTGTTGTAGAGTGGCTCTTAAGGCGATCACGCATTGAGCGAATTCTGATTGTTTCGTTTATTGCGTTGATGATTGCGCTCGTTGTCGTCGTGCTCTTTTATACGGTTGATAATCGGTTCTTGCTTGCAGAGTCCGGCGAGAGCATCCCGCTGATACTTTATGTACCGGTGATTTTCGCTACTATATTGGGATTGGTTATCTATCTTTTAGGTTGGCGCTATCTCGTCAACATTTATGAAGCTGATGAATCTGCACCAAATGTAATTTTATGGTATCTTGGCGTAGGTGTCTTAGCCACATTTATCAATTGTGGCTGGATACTCAATGTCATCAGTGTATTGAACAATCCTATTTAATTTGAAATTGAACGGGGGAAATCAAGCTATGTTTCTTAACCGTGCTCAACTCTGCATTGTCCTGACCATCTGTATGTTAATGGTCGCCGCTTGTAATGGTGGTGGGGGGAATGATGAAGATATTCAACTCCCAACGCGTGTTGATGCTAATAGTGCCGATGGCGGTCAACAGGAGGATTCGCCGGAAAGCGGTGTAACACCGACTGCGCCGCCTGAGTCGCCGTCCGGTCGTCCGACATTACCGCCTAGTTGGACACCGACCACCGCGCCTACCTTAACGCTGACATCTACGCCGACTGTTGCGCCGACACAAGCGGTTGTCACCACGTTGGAAGCCTGTGGAACGTTTAGAATTGATCGGGAGCGAAGCACATCTGAATTTAGACTCGGAGAAAGCCCGACCGTCGCATGGACAAATGTTGATGGTGCGAGCTTCTACCGGATTCGTTTATTTGATTCTATACAATCAGAAATTTCGCTTGATCCGTTATCTTCTACAGAAACATCACTCGTTATAAACTACGAATTCTTTACTGTTGCAGGGCGTTTCGGTTGGACTGTCGAGCCAATCGGTGCTGATGGTGTTCAGATGTGCACAGGTATGGGAGAAAGCTTTATCGTAAGCGGGTAAAGACTACACCCTGGCTATCCTTCAATGTGATGGGTTGGTCGATTGCAGTGATTTCCAGATTTGGGGTCGTTAACGAAATCGTCCACCCATCATTTTGCAAATTTGGTATCGGCACCTGAAATGGATTGAGGTTATGAGGAGAACCTTCCATGTTGGCGATAAACAAAATTTGCTCCTTGCCATCAGGTGAATTCCGCAGTCCGAAGAATAATGATTTACCATCTGTGGGATGACAATAATCCAATACTTCTCCATCGCGTAGATTCTCCAATAGCCATGAGCGTGCACGCCGGAAATTTCTCAAATTTAGATTAAATTGTGCGCGTTCGGGGTGAACTTCTTCAATAAAGTGTGACACATTGCAGAATTCGTGAACATCTTCCATCCAATCAAGCGCGAATTCCTTAAGTTTTTTGACCGTTAATTCCGGACCGGCGACATCGGGTGTCCAACGACTATTCATGATCCGGGCGACAGCTTCCAGATCGTAGCGCGTCGCTTGTACCGCATGGTCTAATACAAATAGGAAATCTCGCAATTGGGGTAATGTTTTAAAACCGAATTGCTTCAAGCGCGGGAATAAATCGTTTTGAGTATAACGGGCTTCGGTCATCAACCATTCGGAAAAACGCGCTTCTTCAGAGACCACTTTCACGCCAAATTTATCATCCGTGTTGCGAATAAAACTCCATGGCGCACGCATTGACGCATTAATGAAATCCATTGGAATACCGGGCATCATTGCATAATCAAAGAGTTTAGCGGCGGGATTATCGTAACCGTTACGAATGATTTCCGGTAATGTGTCACCGAGATACGTATTTATCCGTGCGTCAGTAGGGACTTGTGTGCCTCGACGAAGCGTATCGTGATTCGCACATCCTGTAATCCAATTGCGTCCAATTTCTGCCATTTCGCGGATGCGCCACCACTTATTGACCCAGAATGTAAATAGAAACGGGGTGTTGTGGGCAAATGTTAGCGGTCCCCATTGCCATACATTAGGCATCTGTTTAGTCACTTCACGATAACTTGAAGCAATTTCCCAATCTTCGCGGGGCCAAGGACGACCATCCTCGAAAATCATCCATGGACGATACCTTGTACCAGCCACCTCAAGCACAATGTCGTTCATCAAACGTAGGTAATCGTCATCGTGGATCATGCTATTCGATTGCTCATCCCACCATTTAAAGTCCTGAGCACCATCTACGCGAATGCCATCCACCCCATAACTGTGCTTACGGCGTTGCATTTCTAGCATTATGGCGCGGGTCACCGGATGCAGGTAATTCAAGTTTTGACCGTACATATTTGCACCCGCCAGAAATTCATCTGGCAGTAACGGGATAGCTTGATTGTCCGTATGCCCGTAGACAATATCAAACATGACCTTAATCGGTTTTTCCGGGAAATTGTGTAAGGTAGTGATAAAGTCCATCAATTCATCGGGACGCTTGGTAGTGAGCACGGATGGATTCGGGGCAGGAGATGCGGCGATCATCACGTCGTAGCCCCAATTGATGATATCGTGCTTCCGTAGATTCACGTTTACGGATTCAGCATCAGATTCTTTTTCTTCCCAGAATGGGAGACCGGCTTCGTGTTCAATTGGCGGCTCGATTGGCATTAATTGCACAGCATCGTAACCTACATAATTTTGTTCAAACGGGGAAAGTTCTTCACCGGACTGTATCTTCAGCGCTATTCTTTCGTAAATGCGCGTTAATCCGAGTAATGTGCCTTCGGGTGAAGCGGTTCCGGGATGAATTTGTAATATGTTGGTTGGTTCTTGGACGCGCATGATTCCATCCGAGTCAGGTGCGAGATCCAGTTGTTGAAAGTGCGTTTTGTCCGCACGTTCTGCTTGTAGTTTAACCATATCGTAAACTTCTGATGGTGCAAATACGCCAAATGGCACGGAATAGGCGAGTAAATCAGTGATGGTGTGCCATTTTTCAGTCTTATCTTTGTAGCGCACCCAATAAAAATCACCGATTATGTCTCTGGTTCCGGCAGTAATCCCTGAGACTACACCCCATAAGTAGACTCCATCTTGAACGAGGCTGAACCTTGTCCGATCAAATCGTATCTCTTGTTGTGACGCTGAAAAATCTATGGGTTTTGTGGGGGTGAGAAGCTCTAAATAGATATGTTCTTGAGCGATATTCTTGTTAACAAGTTGTGGTGCCCAGAAACCGAATTCTGTGTTGCCGTTGATGTAATGTGCGCCGAGACGAGGCATAATTTTCTGTGCGGCTTCAAAATCTGTTGTGGCTTCTTTCCGTTTGGATTGCGCCCACTGTACGAGTTCAACCGTTTGATCTTCTAATAGTCGATAATTATTTTCTATCATTTTTATATGACCTCTAAATCAATTTGCCACTGAAAATAAGTAGACAAATAGAATAGTTCGTATCCTAATGGTTGGAATAACCGAATTAAGCGAGATGCTATCTATTTGTCATAAGATTTGGAACTAAAAGTGTACGGTAAAACTTTACCCGTTTTCGCTTGTGCGTTTTAGTGAATGTTTTTCAAAGGCTTCTGCTGTCCACGGTAGGGCGGGCTTAAAAAAGTGCTCGTGAATGGCATCAGAATAGACGCGGATTTCATATTGTGCGTCTGGTGCACTCCGAAGCCGGATAAAGCGCATCAAATTGTGAACATCAACCTTAATCACGCCGGTATAGTAAACTGAAAAGCCCGGCAAAAAGAGACGCGCCATTTCCCTCGAAACACCACTTTTCAATGCTTCTGAATATAGGCGATAGCCTTCGTCATAATGCTTGATGAGCTTATCTGTGAGGGCTTGTGCTTCGTCGGCAGAAACTTCGCCTTCGCTTGCCTGTTTGTTATCTGATGATTGTTTGCGCCAAGTATCGGGAATGTAAAAATCATTTTCTTCAAAGGGTGTATAGCGTCCGCTTTGCATATTGATTGAGAATGTCCGATGGCGTACCAATTGCCAGAAGGTGACGAGCGGTGCTCTCAGTCTGAACTTAAATTCGACCATTTCAAAGGGAGACGTGTGTGCATTCTTAAGAAGATAAAAGAGGAGTTTCTTATCTTTGTCGTCCCCTTTGCTCTCCCCTAGAAAGCTGACGCGTGCCGCATTGACAATCGCGAGATCGCCAGAGATTTCTGAAGCGGGATGTGGCATGAGGTCGACGAGTTCAATCCAACCTTTATCCAACACATCAACACGTTTCCCGATGAGTTCCTTTGGCATAGATAATCCTTAAGTAGGGTTTGACTAGGCAAAATATTGAAGTGCTAATTTGACACGTTCTTCGACGACATTTGGCGCGTCTTTTGGTAATGATTGAATTGCTGATTGTGCTTCTACGATGCTGTAACCGAGTGCGATAAGCGTGTCAATAACGTCGCTGTTTACATCGTCAAACGTGCTGATTGGTGCGGCATCAAGACCCACGATTAATTTGTCTTTTAGCTCGAACAAGATTTTTTGCGCGGTCTTTTTGCCGATTCCGGGAACGCGGGTAAGTATTTCAGCGCGGTCACTTATGATGGCGTTACGTAAATTGTCAATGCTAAGTGTACTCAAAATCGCAAGCGCCACCCGCGGACCGACTCCGTTGATGGAGAGCAACGTTTCAAAAAGTTCGCGCTCAGGGATACTCGCAAAGCCATAAAGCGTTAGCGAATCCTCGCGGACGATGAGATGGGTATGCAGGAATATCTCATCGCCATGAACCGAGTCCATTGTGGATTGTGGAGCGAATACTTTATAGCCCATGCCATGCACAACGACCACTAGATAATCATGTTCTTTAGAGGCGACTTTGCCTTGAATGGATGCAATCATAGTTAATATAGGCTCGTATAGTGCATCGAATGTATGTCTGTGATGGCAATGCCTAGCGCATCTGCCGCATCATCGGGTTTCGGGATTTCTTCCAGACCGAGCAGGGCGCGAACCATCTCCTGCATTTGCGGTTTACCTGCACCACCATATCCGGTAATGGATTGCTTAACCTGATTTGGTTTATATTCAGCAATCTGTAAATCTGCTTGTGCAAGGGCAAGCAAAATAACACCGCGACCCTGTGCAACAGTTATCGCGGTAGTAACGTTCTTAGCGAAGAATAATTCTTCTACGGCGGCGCGATCCGGTTGATGCTGTTTGATGATTCTGGTAAGTTCGCTGTAGATAATGTTCAAGCGATCCCACATCACATCTTTCGGGTAGGTTTTAATTACGCCAAAATCGATGGCTTGTAACGAACCATCGTTGAGTTCACGTACTACACCGTAACCGATAGTCGCCGTACCGGGATCAATACCTAAGACTAATGTCATGCGGATTCGAGTGCCGCGACTAAATCATCAGTGATGAGTAGGTTAGACGCTACGGATTGCACATCGTCGAGTTCTTCAAGCTGATCGAGGATCCGCATGTTTTTGACCGCGACATCAATAGGTTGTTCAGTTTCGTTTTGGGGTTCCCAGCGTAATTCTGCCTCATCAATTTCGTAGTTGGCATCAGCTAAGGTCTGTTCCACCGCACCGAACATGTCACGCGGGGTATAGACAATAATCATGTCGTCTTCTTCAACAACATCATCTGCGCCGGCTTCTGCCGCAACCATGAATACATCATCAAAATCTAAGTTGCCTTTTTTGAGCGCAATATAGCCCTTCATGTCAAATTGCCATGAAACTGATCCATTGGTGGCTAGACTACCGCCGGATTTGTTAAAGACATGCTTTACTTCTGCGAGGGTACGATTTTTATTATCGGTGAGCACCTCAACGATGAACGCAATACCATCAATGCCGTACCCTTCATAGGTGAGTTCGTCAAGTTGTCCGCCCTCTAGTTCTCCCGTGCCCTTTTTGATCGCACGTTCAATATTATCTTTTGGCATATTGGCGGCTTTTGCTTTTGTAATTGCCAGTTTTAACTTGTTGTTTGCATTTTCATCACCACCACCTTCACGCGCCGCCATCATAATATCACGGGCGAGGCGCGTAAAGATTTTGCCTCGTTTTGCATCTTCAGCGCCTTTTTTGCGCTTGATTGTTGACCACTTACTATGCCCTGACATGGGTTGTCTCCACGAATATATTCTAAATTTTTCTGGCTAATTATACATAAATCATACAGCATAGTCGAGATGGTTACCTCTAAAAGTTCGTCGTCCTATGCTATAATGCCATCCGAGCAAAAACAGTCGGAGAAATATAGATGGCTGAATCGCTACTTAATCGAGAACAGATAAAACCTGATATCAGAGTCAATCCAGAGCGTGCGGCATGGGGAGTCATCCTTTTATCGTTTGCGCTCTTTTGTGTTATTTGCGCGACGACCACAATCGGTCTGCAATGGTTCTTCTTCCAGTCGACTGTTTCCTTATCCGTAACGCTTCAACCAAGCAAAGGCACAACTAGCTTGCGTGATTCTGCGGGGCGTGAAGATGCGGTACGTTCCAGCCAATTTATGACGATTGGTGATTTTGTTGGGACGGATACTACCGTTGAACGCTCACAAACGTCGCTCGTATTTCAGGATACGGAACGATTTGTGGCGATGGTCACGCTAAAAGAGAGTACCTCACTTAATGTAAGAAATGCGTCGCGTCCACGCTTTCAGTGGGGTGGGCAAGATTACCAGATTGATCTCTTCAACGTGCTGGGTGAGCTTGAAATCCGCATTGAGGATGACTTAAGCCGTGATATTGAAATGAATATTTATTCTCCGCAAGGAACATGGATACGCCTTGGTGACGCAGGGCGGTATGCGGTAACTGTATCGACTGACCGTGTATCAGTTACAAATTGGGAAGGCGAGGCAATATTAGTTGTGCCAAATTCTGGAATTCAGGCTCGCTCAATACCGGTTGGTCAGCGTGCCATCGTTAACGGCGCGGCGGGAACGGCTATTGAGGTTACTGATGCGCCGATAAACCTGTTACGAAATAACCAGCTTGCCTTTTTTACGCCGAATAATTTAGAAAGTGGCGATGTTTCTACCGCCAGCATGATTGGATGGGGGTGCACTTACGAACCAGGGAATACTGCGCCTCGTGGTGAACATCTTGCAGGCTTTGCGCCGGATGGTCAACGTGCTTTAGAGTTAGTAAGAACAGGGGCAACGGCTACTGGACGTACTGGCTGTAATCAATCGATTGGTGATCCGATTGCTGGGTACAATGTCGTCAATTTTAATACACTGGAATTGCAAATTTCATTGTATATTCAGCATCAATCGATTGGTGCGTGTGGGATCGCCGCGACAGAATGTCCGCTAATGATAGAAATTACCTATATTGATGACACAGGTACTGAACGAACGCGTTATCATGGCATATATGCGGAACGCAATGATAATAATTACCCTTTGCTGTGTGATAGTTGTGTTCAACTACCTGTGCTAATCCAAAAGAATGCGTGGTATATCTATAACAGTGGGAATTTGTTTGATTTGCTTCAACTACCAAATCCTGATCCAGATCAACCGCCCATTCGTATTCGTGCGATCAAAAAAATCAGAATCTATGCTTCTGGACATGAATACGATGTGTTCGTTAATGATGTGTCCCTTTTAGCGTGGAACGAAGCTCTGCCTGTGGATGATACTGCCAGTGGTGGATAAGCCGGCACGATCAGATCGCTGGTTGGATTTTCTGGCGATATTTGTTCTTTTTGTTGTCGCCAGCTACCTACGAATTGGGGATGCGGGTATCATAGAATACAAGCGCGATGAGGCGAATTTGTCTCAGTTGGCGCTTGAATTCGCACATGGTGAGAATTTCCCACTGCTGGGTATTGGTTCGTCGGTTGGCTTTCCAAACGCGCCTATCAACGTGTATGTCCTCGCATTCCCATATCTCATAACAGATAATCCACAATTTGCGACGCAGTTTATCGGATTGCTCAATGTCGTTGCTGTCCTGATGACCTATGGTATTGCACGGCGGTATTGCAACCCATTGATTGCATTTGGGATGACACTGCTTTATGCCGTAAGTCCATGGTCGTTGATCTTTTCCCGCAAAATTTGGGCGCAGAATATGCTTCCGCCGTTTATAGTCGGTGTCGTCATCACCGGAATTCTTGGCTTTGTGAGCGGTAAACGTTGGGCGCAATGGTTGCATTTACCGTTACTCGTCATCGTTGGGCAAATTCATTATGCCGCTTTTGTGATCCTCACTTCGTCGGTTTATCTGATTTGGCAGGGAAGGCGAAATCTCACGCGTGCATTCTGGTTGAGTATAATCCCCGCAATTTTGCTGACCTTGCCGTATTTGATTGGCTTGCAACAGGCAAATTTATTGAGTGCAGATACGCTTCGTGAAGCAATGAATACTGCAAACGCCGTTAATACTGCAAATGCAGAATCGGAGACTTTAATTACGTTTGATGCCGTAGATGGCGCGGCAATCTTAATTTCGGGAACGCAAATCCACTCACTTGCTGGAGCAGAACGCTTTCTGGATTATCTCGACACTGTTCCCGACGTGTATCCGATTTTCAATTTGCTTGCATTAGCACTCGTATTGTCGACGCTGTGGCTAATCTATCGTAGTCTATTTCAATCTGATTCCCGAACGCCGATTGACGTAGCCGTATTGCTCTGGCTGATTTTCCCGATTTTCGCCTTTTCATTGTCGTGGACACCATTCTACATTCATTATTTGATTCCGATCTTTCCCGCCGCGTTTCTAGTAATTGGCTTTTCATTGCAAGATGTGCATTTAAGACTCCAGAAAATGGATCGTGTGTACGCGCAATTTGGCAGTGCGGCTGTTTTAGTTGGCGCGGTGAGCGTTATCATATTTTTGCAGGTATTGCTTTGGTCAAGATTATTAGTTTTTCTCGACGAAGAATACACGCCTGACGGATTTGGCACACCGATCCATTACCTACTAGATGTACGAGATTTTGTTTTGGAACGTTCAGCGACGCAGGTGATTGGTGATTTGGGCGGGCAGGCAATCGGGTTCGATGGCGAACCGTCCGTGTGGAATACATTGCTATTTTCGGTAGATCATGTGCGTTTTCAGGACGCAAACACAGATGTTTTTCCCGCAGACACATCCGTTTTATTGACAAGAGATTGTGATACCGCGGAGATCAGCAACAGCGATGTTTTTCCACTGCGTCATCTTGATGA
Organism: Aggregatilineales bacterium; assembly: GCA_040219275.1. Taxonomy (GTDB): domain Bacteria; phylum Chloroflexota; class Anaerolineae; order Aggregatilineales; family Phototrophicaceae; genus JAVJSU01. Next base: position 200,484 of record JAVJSU010000024.1, read on the forward strand.
AGGCTGTTATGCCGTCTCGGAGCGATTGTCATCTGACCTTGATCTGACCCGTTATGATGCAATTGATCGTACTCAGCCTTCCCGATTTGCCAATGGTGTTGAAATTTTAGCGTATGATTGGGATGAGTCAGACGGTTGTCTTCAACTTGTGTGGGAAATTACGCAAACGACTCAGGAAGACTATATGTTTGCCGTGCATTTTTCGGACGAAAATGGCAATGGGATCGGTAATGCGGATGGCTTATCGTGGTTCGGACGTTATTGGTTGCCAGGTGATCGGGTGGTACGGCGTTTTTGCCTTGCCCATCAGATCGATTCAATTGCAGAAGTTGGAATCGGCATGTATACCTATGATGGCACGAACTTTTACAATGTCGATTTACTGGACGAAAGTAATGTACCTGCCGGACAGACCTTCGTGATTTCATTACGTTCAGAATCCTAATTTCAATTCTTTGAGAGAACACCAATCCTCATTCCCGATAATAAGATGATCCACGAACACGATGTCTAGAAGTTTACCCGCCTTTAGCAATGCCCTTGTCAGTTCAATATCTTCAGGTGAGGGCGTGGCATCCCCGGATGGGTGATTATGGACAAGGATTAGAGCGGGAGCGTTGCGGATGATCGCTTCCCGATAGATTTCCGAAGTTCGCAATACTGCCGCGTTGACCGTCCCAATGTATACTGTTGGAACGGCAATAACGCGTCGTGCGTTGTCCAACAGTATGACACGGATATGTTCCTGATTGAGTCTGCGCATATCCAGCATCAATTGTGCGGCATCTTCGGCATTTTTGATAATTGGACGGTTATCGGCACGATAGGTAGATAACCGATTGCCGATTTCGATAGCGATTGTTATTTGCCGTGCGCTGAATTCGTCAATACCAACACTCATAATATCTTCGGCTGAACGTTGACACAGACTCTGTAAACCACCGAAGTGAAGCAAGAGCGATTGACAAAGCGCATGAGCAATATCAAGCTCCATATAAGGCGCGATGAGATTTGCAAGCAAAGTTGTATCGCTTGCCATATGTGTAGGGTTGGTTGGTTCGGTGAGGTCAGGTTTGGGGTTAGATGTGTTCACAAGTCCGCATTTGAACTCCATTTTGTAAAGTCATTTAGATTGTAGCATTGACATTGATTGCGCGGTAATGGTGTGGTTGCTATACTTTTTTGTTGAATTCCATATTGTATAGGTGGCAAAATGTTCGGTATTAACTTCGGCGAGTCCGGTGATTTATTAACAGTAGGCAGTATTTACGTCGGGATTATTTTTGCGGCGTTCTGGTTAGCCATGATTGTGTGGACATATCGCGATATTCGTGCTCGTTCGCGGGATTCGCTGGTTCAGTTAGGGTCTGCCGGATTGGTCGCCCTGTTAACTGTGCCGGGATGGTTCATCTATATGCTTTTGCGCCCGCGTGAGACGCTCTCTGAGTCATATGAACGTTCGCTTGAAGAAGAAGCTTTGTTACAAGAAATTGAAGAGAAACCATCATGTCCCGGTTGTGGGCAACGTGTGCAAGGCGATTGGCAAGCCTGCCCCCATTGTCATACGCGTTTGAAAAAATCCTGTATTTCCTGCGGCTATTTGATGGAATTATCGTGGAATCTTTGCCCAAGTTGCGCTACGGTGCAAAATATGAATTCACAGGATGATCTTGGATTGGATTACACTAATTATGCTCAACCGAGTAAACCCCAACCCCGTATTTCTGTAAAACAAAGCGGCTCAACAAAACAATCACGTTCTGCCGAGCCGGTTGAATTCATGGATACTGAAGATTATGAATATTAGGCGAATAAGCCTAGATTTTACTGCTTTCGCCGATGCGGTGGATTTTGAGCATATTGGTTTGCCCGCCGACACCAAACGGAACGCCTGCAATAATGATTACCATGTCACCTAAGCTGACGAGCGATGAATCAAGCCCTGCTTTAGAGATGACTGTAAGCATTTCATCAATCGTACTAAAGTGCGGGATCATGAGCGGCACAACGCCCCACACAAGCGCCATACGCCGGAAGGTTACCTCATTCGGTGTCATGCACAGAATAGGTGTGCGAGGGCGTTCACGGGCAACACGTCTTGCTGTATAGCCTGTGAGAGTCGTCGTCACAATCGCGCGTGGACTGAGTGCTTCAGAAATATGGTAGGTCGCTTCGCTGATGGCATCTGAACTACCGTCATTGCCATCTTCCGCTTGGAACGTTTGTAAATTCCATTGTTGCGGGCGATTTTGCCAGACGTGTTGTTCGGCAATTGCGGCGATGGTTGCCATTGTCTCCACTGATTCTACCGGAAACTTCCCTGCCGCTGATTCGTTACTGAGCATCACTGCGTCAGTACCATCGACGATTGCGTTATACACGTCGCTTGCTTCTGCGCGGGTAGGGCGGGGACTATCCACCATCGAACTAAGCATCTGTGTTGCGGTAATAACAGGGGTGCTTGCCGCATTACATAGGCGGATAATTCGCTTCTGATGGAACGGAACCTCTTCTGCTGGAGTTTCTAGCCCAAGATCACCGCGAGCAACCATGATGCCTTCACAAACATCAATAATTTCTTGAATGTTTTCCAGGGCTTCATGTTTTTCGATTTTTGCGATGATTGCGGCTTCGCCATCAAGGTGGCGCATGAGCCAGCGCAATTCACGAATGTCATCCGCAGAACGGACAAATGACATGGCGATGTAGTCCGTATTCTTAAACAGCGAAAATTCGATGTCTTTACGATCTTTATCGGTGATTGCCGAAAGTGTTAAGAACGCATTCGGTGCCATCACGCCTTTACGCGATGTCAGCGTGCCATCAATTACAACCTCACAGATAAGTGAACGTCCGGTTGTTTCCTTTACCATGAATTCAAGGTTTCCGTCATCAAGCAATAGTTGCATTCCTGCTTTGATGTCACGAATGAATTCAGGATGAGGCAAGCTGACGATGTTGTTGGTGCCATCTGCCTCATCAAGCGTAAGGGTAATGAGATCGTGCTTTTTCATCTCAATTGGCTTGGTAACCTTGCCAATGCGAATCTTTGGACCCTGAATATCGCACATAATGGCAACAACAACACCTTCTTCATCCGCAACTTTGCGAACGGTGTCTATAGTCTGGCTATGGGTCTCATGTTCACCATGAGAAAAATTAATACGTGCAACATTCATGCCGGCGCGGATCATGAGACGAATAGTATCTTCATCCCATGATGCTGGACCGATAGTGGCAACGATTTTTGTGCGTTTGGTATCAAGCTGATTGCCGAGCACGATCTGTCCTTTCGTCAATTAACGGCTTTTATTTGCCAAAATGTTTCAAGTTTGTGAATGCACCACGTCCTGCATATTCAGCGGCGCTACCCAATTGTTCTTCGATTCGTAGCAGTTGATTAAATTTCGCAACACGATCCGTACGGGCAGGTGCGCCAGTCTTGATCTGTCCCGCGTTCATGGCGACTGCGAGGTCGGCGATTGTATTGTCTTCAGTTTCACCACTACGATGGCTGGTAACAACTGTCCATCCATGACGCTGGGACATTTCTGCGGCGGCGAAGGCTTCCGTCAGGCTACCAATTTGATTCACCTTAAAGAGTAGCGAGTTTGCCGCTTGTTCATCAATTGCACGCGATACCTTTACTGTATTGGTAACGAGCAAATCATCACCGACGATTTGAACTTTATCGCCGATTTTCGCTACCAGCTTTGTCCAGTTTTCCCAATCGTTTTCATCAAGACCATCTTCGAGAGAGATAATCGGGTAACGGCTTGCCCAATCTGCCCAGAAATCGACCATTTCTTCACCGGTCAATTTTTTGCCTTCAATGGCGAGATTATAGACACCATCCTCATAAATTTCCGAGGTTGCAGGATCAAGCGCGATGAAAATTTCTTCGCCTGCTTTGTAACCTGCTTTGTCGATGGCTTCCATAATAACATCAAGTGCCGCCTGATTCGAACCCAGGCTCGGTGCAAAGCCGCCTTCATCACCCACTGAGGTCGAATGTCCCTTGTCATGGAGGATTTTCTTGAGGGTCTGATAAATTTCAACACCCCACCGCAAGCCTTCTCGGAATGTCGGTGCGCCCACCGGCATGACCATAAATTCTTGAAAATCAGTGCTGTTTGCGGCGTGCTTGCCACCGTTCATGATATTCATCATGGGAACGGGTAAAAGGTGAGCGTGAACCCCGCCGAGATAGGCATACAGTGGTAAATTCAAGCTGTTTGCGGCGGCATGGGCGACTGCCATTGACACGCCGAGAATCGCGTTTGCGCCTAAATTTGCCTTTGTCGGTGTACCATCGAGAGCAATCATTTGCTCGTCGATCACTTTTTGTTCGTAGATATAAGCGCCGTTGAGGGCTTCCGCAAGCGGACCATTAACCGATTCTACTGCTTTCAACACGCCCTTGCCACCATAACGGTTTTTATCACCGTCACGGAGTTCTAAGGCTTCATGTTCACCTGTGGATGCGCCGCTCGGCACGATGGCACGACCTAAAGTGCCGTCTTCGAGGATGACTTCTACCTCAACTGTGGGATTGCCGCGTGAATCTAGGACTTCGCGTCCGTGAATGTGTTCAATTACAGACATTTTTTTCTCCTGACTGTAGATTGTAGATATTTGTGCCAAATTAAGACTAGAGCATAGCTCGGTTTGGTTCGGCACGCCATTATAATATAATTCGATTAACAGACCTATTCCTTCTCTTAACAAAAGGTTGATCTGGTATTTTTTCAGACACGCATTAGAATAATTCTACTTCGTAGCCGTTGAATTTTAGGATTTGGTAGCCTCATGATAAACAAAAATTCTGTATATCTTGATTATTCCGCAACTACTCCAGTTGATCCACGCGTTGTTGATGTCATGATGCCATATTTTTCAGAAGTTTATGGGAATTCATCATCATCACATAGCTTTGGACGAAAAGCTGAACAAGCCATTGAGGAGTCCCGTGAGACTATCGCTAAAATCCTGAACTGCCAACCCTCAGAAGTTGTTTTTACGAGCGGCGGATCCGAAAGTGATAATCTTGCGATTCGTGGTGCGGCGTGGACGCGTCGTCAACTGGGGCAGGGTCAGCATATTGTTACAACGCCTGTCGAACATAGCGCGGTAAGTAAGACGATGGCACAGCTCGCTGATGTGATGGGATTTGAGCATACCGTTTTGCCCATAGATGCGTTGGGCATGGTTGATCCCGAAGAATTTACTACTGCATGTAAGTCCGGCACAACAATTGCAAGTGTGATTTATGCAAATAACGAAGTCGGTTCGATCAACCCCATTCCACAATTGGCGGATCAGGCACGGGCGCATGACGTTTGGTTTCACACGGACGCGGTGCAGGCGGCGGGGCAGTTGACTTTAGATGTCAAGGCTCTCGGTGTGGATTTGATGAGTATTTCAGCGCATAAATTTTACGGTCCCAAAGGTGTGGGCGCTTTGTATATCCGCGATGGAATCAATTTGACCTCCAGCCAGACCGGGGGCAGTCACGAAGAAGGTCGCAGAGCTGGTACGCTGAACACACCGTTTATCGTTGGTATGGCGACAGCACTAAAATTGGCTTATGACGAGTTAGATACGCACAATACACATTATCGGGCGATGCGCGATATGCTGGTTGAAGGTATCCAAACCGGATTACCACAGGCACAATTTACCGGACATCCAGAGAATCGATTGCCATCACATGCCAGTTTCATTTTTGAAGGGCTAGATAGTAGCACCTTACTGATGCACCTCGATATGAAGGGAATCGCCGCAAGTGGCGGTTCTGCATGTAAGACTGGTAATCCAGAACCGTCTGGAGTATTGCTATCTATGGGTTTCGAGCCACAGCAGTCATTGGGCAGTTTACGCCTCACAGTGGGACGATCTACAACCGCTGATGAAGTGAATTATGCGGTGGATGTGATTGTGGAGACAGTGAAAAAGTTGACTAAGTTGAAGCGAGAAATGTCGTTGTGAGTAATAACGCTGATGTTCGTGTAGTTGTAGCAATGAGTGGTGGGGTGGATAGCTCCGTTGCCGCCGCGTTACTGGTTGAACAGGGCTATGATGTTGTTGGGATGATGATGCGCCTGTGGTCTGAAGAAACCGTTGAAGGTGGCGCACATAATCGCTGTTGTACACCAGATCAATTAAATGATGCTCGCCGAATCGCAGATCAGATTGGCATTCCGTTTTACGTCCTCGATACGAAAGATGTTTTTCGGAGTACGGTTGTCGAATTTTTTATTGACCAGCATCGGCAGGCAGTTACGCCCAACCCGTGTATGGAGTGTAATCGACATATTCGCTTCAAGTGGCTTCTCAATAATGCACTTGCACTAGATGCGGATTATCTGGCAACGGGACATTATGCGCGAATCACAGAATCGCCGGATGGATTGTTTCAGCTTCGTAGTGGGGTGGACGAGAATAAAGATCAAAGCTATGTGTTGAGCGTGCTTAATCAAAAACATTTGCAACACGCGAAATTTCCTGTGGGTGAATTTCCCAAGCCCGAAGTCAGAAAAATTGCGGAACGATTTGGACTGCCAACAGCGAGTAAGCAAGACAGTCAGGATTTGTGCTTTCTTGGTGATGGAGACTATCGGCGATTCTTGAACGTTCATGCGCCGGATGTGATGCAATCCGGTCCAATCGTGCTCAAAACAGGGCAGGTTATAGGTGAACATAGTGGTCTGGCAAATTATACGATTGGTCAACGCAAGGGTCTGGGTGTGTCTTACGATGTACCCCTATTTGTGATTGCCACAAATCCATATCGCAATGCGTTGATTGTGGGTACACGCGACGAACTTGGCACCGATACCTTAACAGCTAATCGCGTCAACTGGGTGAGTGGTATCGCGCCAAACGAACCTTTCCGCGCACAGGTAAAAATTCGCTACAAGGCTAAAGCGGTTGATGCGTTAATAGAACCACTTGCGGAAGATCGTTTTTCTATTCGTTTTGATGATCCAGTACGTGATATTACGCCCGGACAGGCGGCGGTCATCTATGATGGAGATATGTGTCTCGGTGGTGGAACAATTGAGCGTGGTGCTGAGTCTTCTGACTAGGCACCACCGCCTAAAACTTTACCAACCTCCGTGCCGAACAGCAAAATGGTAATTGTTCCTGCAACAATGTATGGACCGTAAGGAAGGGCAGTAAACGCGCTGTACTTCTTACCCATAATGTTTTGAGTGAACAGAAACGCAATTGCCCCGAATGCGCCCAGAAACACCGTGATAAATATAGCGAAAATAAGCGCCTGCCAGCCGAGTATGAACCCGCTGAACATCGCCATCATCACATCACCATAACCAAAAGCGACCTCTTTAATATCGACTCCACGCGCTTTACCCATGATGTAGGTGAAGATAAAACCACCGTTATATACGATGAAAAACACAAGAAAGCCGAGTCCCGCTCCTAAAAATGCGTCACGTAAATGTGGCGTATGATTGGTGGGTGTTAGGACTGCATCAAGTATGGCGAGCAACGATGACGGGATGATTACCACAAAAAGGATGAGTTTATGCTCAATATCAATGACCGTGATAAGAGCGAAAATAGCCATATAAGTCAACCAGAATACAATTTGCAAATCACTCACATCGGGTTCATCGCCAACCGCCATCAACGTAAGAATCATCAAGAATACTGTCAGGATTTCCGTAAGCGGATAACGCCAGCCAAGTTTTACGCTACCATCCGACGATTCTCTATTATTGGTCAGGAATGCGGTGATCCCAAGCCAGGCAATGGGCGGTCTTTTTTCGTCATCTGTTTGGACGAATTTGATAGCTTCTTCGTAGGCTTCTTCGGTTTCATAGTTTCCATGAATTGCGCGTTTTTTCTCGTCCGGTACGAAACGTGGCAAGCGAGGTGAGCGTCTTAAGGGAAGATCATCAGCAAGGCTATTAACAATGCCCCCCGCAATTAACCCGATGACGATAACAATAAGATAGATCAGTAAATCCATGAGTTCTCCTTTAAGGAAGGGGTGGGGCGGGTGGCAATAAAGTTAATGAAATGATAAGCATAATAACGACCGCAATGAGCGTTGTGATTAGAATAGCATGATGTTGGGCGCGGGAGACAGGTGGTATTGGTTTACCGGGTTGCATAATGCCAACACATAGCTCAACCCGTGTAACGCGCAAATCATGAAATTCCCACACAGCGAGTTCTGGTTTTTTTTCACCCAGACCAATAATCAAATGAACCGACCCGTAGTCTGCATTTGCGATGTCTGTTTCAGATGGAATGGGTTTTCCACGCGGGTGTGAATGATAATAGGCAAGAATTTCAAGCCCATGGTCGTCTAGTTCCGGTAATATAGATGCCATTGCTATCGGATCAAGGGTAAAAAAATGCCTCGAGTCATCCGCAATATTTTTGACAGGAATGATCTGGTGTGCCTTGTAACCTTTACCTGCGATAATTCCGCACGTTTCATGCGGCGCATCGTCTGACGCGACTTTAAACAGGGTATTTGCCTGTGATTCAGTGAGCCACAACACATCCATTACCGATCCTGCATGTCTTCAACTTTAGGAACGGTAAATTCGGTGGACGCTTTATCCTGTGGCGGTTTGCGGGTTTCATAGAATAGTTCTGCATCCATTGTGTAGTCGCCTGAGGGATCGTCTACGCCCCGAATGTGCATCGTGAATTCCATATTGGTGTGCATCGTAGCGATGATGTTCAATTCGCCGACAATTTTGCCGTCTACAGTACGGGCAACTAACAGTAGGTTTGGGCGCTCCTGAAATGGTGTAACCTTGATTTCGATAAATATCCTGAATCGGTCAGGATACGGAATGACGCTCAGGGATTCGATTTTGATCTTGTCATTGGGTTGTGGCGTATGGTCGCCGTTATCAAAGAATTGTATATCCATTTGTGTTACTTACTCTTAAGCTCTTTTTGCAAATCTTGAAGGGTTTTCATCGCAATATCGAATTGCTTCTCTGTGACGAGAATATGATCTCGCGTGTATGCCGCATAGGTCATAATAGAGACATTGGCTTTTGCAAGTGCAGTGCTGATTTTCGCCATAAATCCAACCATGCTTAGATCAAGGGCAATATCAAATGTGATAAGCCGATATTTTTCAGCACTAACGCTGAAATCGAAAAGGCGCTCAGCAAATTCTTCTATCGCTTCATCAACTATCATTATACTGACTTCGTCTTTATCAATGATTAAGGCGCTAAACGGGCTACCTACTTCTGCGATCAACCCGGCGGCAAGCGTAATAGCGCGCGCCGGTAATTTGACGAATACGTAGGCAGTATCATCGCTATAGAGCGTCATATCTGCAAGGGCTTGTTCTACAGTTTGCATAACTTTATCCTAATTTGGCTTTTCGAATGTCTATTCATCAAATTGATAGGTGGCTTCAGCATAATATCTGACGTTCCGTTGGGCGAGTTTTTCCTGCAACCACTGTTGTAAACGTTGATTTTTCTCTAGTAAACTGGTTGTTTCAGATTGTAAGTCTTTAAGCGGATAATTGACCTTCAGCGCACGCCCGTGAATGATATGACGGCTGATTCCCGGAGGTAAAAATGCCTGATATTTTGCGGCGGCGATAATATCGGCTGACGCATATTCTGGAAATAGTACCACTGCAATTGCTTGCGGATATAGCAACCAGAGTTCATCAGGTTCGTTGATCGCTGTGCGATAGAGGCGTGCCTGTTGTTGGTAGATGGTCACAAATGTTCTGAGCAGAGTATTGCGTTCATGCGTACTTTGTACAATTGCACGGAGTGAAAGCACCTGTCCATTGTTTAGGATGACATGCGCTAACGCGGATGAATCTTGCTCATCATGGATTTCAATCCCGTCCAATTGCTTAATCTCCTCAATAAACTCGCCTAACTCCCAATCGCTGATGATATGATTCCATGTATTAAGATCGACGTAACCACTTTCGTATGAAACTACCTGTACAAGTATGTGGGGATACCCCAGCTGTTTGAAGGTATAGCACCGATTCGCGCCGTCCAAAATGACATATTGTGTGGCATTAATAGGTGCGACAAGTGGGGGATTTATCATCACATCGGCGTGCTTGAATTTCTCTACAAGGTTTTTAGAACGTTGAGAGTCATGTTCTTCGTGAGGTAATAAACTGTCGATTGGGATAATTCGCAAGTCCGGTGGCGGTGCGCTAAGACGCGAATTGTGCATTACCCAACTCCTGAAAATGAACCAGATGACATAAGCAGATTTATAGAGTAGCACGAACTATCTTGCCCGACAATGACTCTATCAGGTAGAGTAGGGGAGTTTGAAGATCAAATGGGTGGAGGGAAGTCTTGGGCGCGCACGATCAAGGAGCAAACGCAACGACAAATCGCTGGTTGACGATTCCGCGTACGTTATGTTTTGTGTTGAATGGAAACGATGTGCTGTTGATGCGTCGTGCGCCACACCGTCGCGTGTTTCCAAATAAATATAACGGGGTAGGTGGGCATATCGAACGCGATGAAGACCCGCTTGAATGTGCAGTCCGGGAAATTAAAGAAGAAACAGGGTTAGATGTGCGGAATGTGCGCTTATGTGCCGTCCATAACATAGATGCTGGTGAGACGACTGGTATTATGTTATTCGTTTTTACGGCATGGAGTGATATTCGTGAGGTAAGCGCCCAATTAGAAGAGGGCACGCTGGAATGGATTGCGCGAGATCGCGTATTGGAAGTCGATCTCGTAGAAGATTTGCCCATTATTTTGCCGCGTGTGTTATCTTTACCAGAAGGTCATGTGCCTCTTTTTGCCCATGTGAGTTATGATGACTCTGATACTATTGTGATGCGATTTAATGGAGATAACGGTTAATCTATGTCAATGCCTTCTCAACCGGGAACACCCGACCAAGACCCGAACGCAGAAATTGAATACGTTGTTGTTGAGCGTAAAAAACGCAGTCCCTTGCGTCGATTGGGCTGTGGGATTATGCTGGTGTTCTGGTTTCTTGTATTGCTGTTGCCGATGATCTTGTTTATTTTAGCGATCAATGGGGATATTACGATTGCACGACGTGGCGATATTCCCGATAAAAACGAGCACCCATTATTTCAAGCAAGCCTGATTATGGAAATTGATTTTAGGGGATTGCGCTTGACCAATACATCACTGTCACGCGAAAACGACGACAATTTGTGCATCCAGACCAATGTTGGTTTTTTACTCTGGGAAGGTGAAGGCGAAGATGCCGTGTTTTGCGATTGTTATGATCGTGATAGTACCGAATCCGTGTGGGAATTATCGTCTACCGCAATGACAACCTGTGATTGATGATCTGGAGTAGGCTTTAGGCGTGTTTGCGGGAATTGATCTCACAGTTTTGCTGGTTGTATGTGGATGCTGTTTGAGCCTGCTGGCTTTTGGTTCAGTGCTCTCATTCGGTCTGGGTATTGTGGGATTCATTTTTGATATAATTTCGACTGTCTTTAACTTAGTATTTGGGCTGGTTTTCGGTGTATTGGGTAGCGGACCCGAAGGCTGTTGTGGGTGTATCGTTTTGCTTGTCGTCCTGCTCGGTTGCGGTGGTATCACCTTATTACTAGTTCAATCTTTATCTTCTTGCGGCACACCTGATGCCGTTAATTTTTGCCGGATATTTTCATGAATTCCAGACAACGTTTAAACGAACGTATTCAACAAGAAGCGGAATATTTACATGCGGTGATGAACGAAACTGCCAAAATTATTGTTGGGCAGGATCGCCTGATTAACCGTCTGCTGATCGCATTACTGTCAAATAATCATGTGCTTATCGAAGGCTTGCCGGGATTGGCAAAAACGTTAACGATTCGCACGCTTGCCGCGACCATCAACGCAAAATTCCAGCGTATTCAATTCACACCGGATTTACTCCCTGCGGATTTAATCGGAACGCAGATTTACAATCCTCGCACAGGTGAGTTTGCACCGCGACCCGGTCCGATCTTCAGCAATATCATTCTGGCGGATGAGATTAATCGTGCTCCTGCGAAAGTTCAATCTGCATTGTTGGAAGCAATGGAAGAACGTCAGGTAACACTTGGCGAGGTGACCCATAAATTGGACAATCCGTTTATGGTGCTTGCCACGCAAAATCCGATTGAGCAGGAGGGCACATATCCCTTACCGGAAGCACAACTGGATCGTTTTATGTTGAAAGTTGTGGTGAAATATCCGTCCCGCCAGGAAGAGCGGGCAATCGTAGATCGTATGATTGGTGACCTGCCAGATGCGGTTCAGGCGGTTATCACTATTGAACAATTGCAACGTGCACGCAAGGCGCTGGCAAATGTGTTTATTGATGATCGCATCAAGGATTATGTTCTAGACATCATCTTTATGACGCGTGAACCGGCAAGCGCAGGTTTGAAACAACTTCAGAATTTGTTATCCGTTGGCGCATCCCCTAGAGCGACACTGTTTCTGTTGCGGGCGGCACGCGCTCACGCATTTTTGCAGGGACGCGGTTATGTCTTGCCAGAAGACATCAAAGAAATCGCGCCGGATGTGTTACGTCATCGCATGATTCTCACTTTTGAAGCGGAAGCAGAAAATATCACCGCAGAGCAAATTGTTTTGCAGGTACTCGAAAACGTGAAGGTACCTTAACGATGCTTTCTAGCGATTTAATGCAGAGAATTCGCCTTCTAGAGCTTTTGTCTCGCCGTCTGGTCAACAATTCCTTTGCGGGCGCATATCACTCGGTTTTCAAAGGGCGGGGCATGGCGTTTGATGCCGTCCGCCCCTACCAGCCTGGGGACGATGTACGTGATATTGATTGGAATGTGACCGCCCGTAGTGATGAAGCCTATGTGAAGAGCTACGTTGAAGAACGAGAGCTAACAGTTATTCTGGTGTTGGATGCCAGCGCGTCCTGTTTATTCGGGACACAGGTGAGGTCGAAACGGGATTTAGCGGCTGAGATTGGTGCGGTATTGGCACTTTCTGCCATTGCAAATAATGATCGGGTGGGATTGTTGATTTTCAGTGACACGATTGAGCGTTATATCCCGCCACGAAAGGGACGCAACCACGTCTTGCGGCTAATCCGTGAATTGATGGCGACTCCCCCTGCAAACAAAGGTACGGATATTCGTCTGGCGTTGCAATCGTTGAGTCGGATGCTCAAGCAAAAGGCGATCATTTTCTTATTGTCGGATTTTCTCGCGCCCGTTGACGTTTATAAGAGCCAATTACTTGTTGTGGGTCAAAAACATGATCTGATTGCCGTGATGTTGAGTGATCCGTTAGAAATGCAGTGGGGCGATGCGGGTTTGGTCGCTCTTCGTGATGCTGAAACAGGCGAGGAAACCGTTGTTGATACCACTTCAAAAATCTGGCGGCGCGAATTTGGCAAGCAGACGGCACAATTTTATGAACAAAGAGACGCAAGTTTCCGGCGGGCAGGTGTAGACCGGATTAATGTCAATGCACAGGGCGATTACGTGCGTGCGCTGGCATCATTTTTTCATCAACGGGCGAGGGTTGCACATTAGAGTGAGACGTGTGCTATATATTCTGATTCTCAATATAATGATTGTGATTCCTTATAGTCAAGCGCAAGAGTCACCTGAGCTTGAAGTGATTCGACCCTATTTTGTAGCCAGTACGCTCGTACCGCTCATTGGTGAACCGTTTACAATCACCGTTTATGTTGAACTACCGCGTGGTTCTGACCTTGTAGAATTCCCCACATTTCAAGATTCATGGGGCGTATTTGAAATTACTGCGCGTTCAACTGTTGAAGATAGCGTCATTGACACTGGCTGGACACAATATCGTCAAATTCTTGATGTGATTGTGTGGGAAACGGGTGATTTTGAGACACCGGAGACTCTGGTTGGATATTTACCAGCTGACGACGCAGAAATCTTCTATGCGCCATTTAATACACTTTATATCACTGTGCCGAGTGTGCTTGATCCTGATATGAACCGAAACGAATTGCGCCCATTAAAGCCTCAGATTTCGTATTTTGAATTACCAATCTGGGTGATTGTTGGCGTGGTTTTTATTATTTTGAGCGGATCAACTGTGGTTTATCGCTGGCGTAAAAATAGGAAGAATCAACTTATCATCCCACCGCCAGAACCCACTTCCGCAATGATTGCACTGGAGCAATTACGTATCCTTAAGGATAGTTTGAAAAAGGCAGATTTTAGCCAGACGACTTTTTATGCACGGCTTTCCGAGGTGTTAAGAATATTTGTGATTAACAAGTTCCGTACCGCGTCGCCGGATTTGACCACCCGCGAATTCTTGATTGACCTGCGCGGAAATGCACACCTTGATGAGCGCCTCGTGACCTATCTTGAGTCGATACTTTTGATTACGGATGATGTCAAATTTGGTGGGGAAGCCCTGGATCATGATCTGGAAAAATTGCTGAACGATTGTGCGAGGTGGGTCCGTGCCGCTGATGATGTGATCGGCGAAGAACAAGTTATTGAGGAATTAGGTTAACGATGGGTGTATTTCGATTCGCGCATCCATATGTATTGGCTTTATTACTCATGCCGATACTCTTTTTTATCTTGCCACGCTTAAGACACCGATTTTTTTCAAGTCACACCACGTTGATTTATTCTGATATTCGATTGATGGCAAATTTACCGACAACATGGCGAGTGCGCTTTATGCGTGCTCCGGATATTTTACGTTTAGGTGCGTGGATTGTTCTTGTAGTTGCGTTGGCACGTCCACAAGCGGGTAATGCACGTGATGTGATTCAAGGGCAGGGCATTGACATTGTTCTCGCACTTGATATCTCTAATAGTATGGCGGCGTTGGATTTCGAGCCGCAAAATCGTCTTCAAGCCGCAAAATCTGTGATCGGTGATTTTATACTCAGTCGAACCTTTGATCGCGTGGGACTGGTTGTCTTTGCGCGTAATGCCTATCATCAAGTCCCCTTGACTCTGGACTACGATACGTTTTCAATTTTGCTTGACGATGTACAGCTGGTTGAAGATATCGTCGATGTGAACGGTGTCCCATTGTTGTTGGATGGGACGGCGATAGGGCTTGGCATTGCGTCTGCGGCGAATATGTTGCGAGGAAGTGAAAACGCGACAAGAGTGATTATCCTGCTGACTGATGGGGATAATAACGCCGCGCTTGACCCACTACAAGCATCCACCGCGGCGCATACCCTCGGCATCCGTATATATACTGTCGGGGTAGGGCGACAGGGCGATGTGAGAATCCCTGATCGAAGCACAGGCGAGATTGTGACCGTGCAAAGTGATCTGGATGAAGCGAGTTTGCAAGAAATCGCCAGAATCGGAGATGGACGTTATTTTCGTGCGGAAGACCTCGCGGATTTACAGGCAATTTACGATCAGATTGATATTCTAGAACGCACCGATATTGAGCGTGTTGTCGTTGTTCGTTGGCGAGATCAGGGATTTGGATTGTTATTTATCAGTTTGGCGTTGCTCCTTATTGAGCGTGGATTGCGAATGACCGTTTTTCAAAGTCATCCGTAAACAGGTAAATATATCGTATGTTTCAAAATGAAAGCCTTCTGCTACTGTTGTTGATCGTGCCCGTATTTATGATGTTTTATGGTTGGCGTGTTCGGGTAGCGCATCATTCACTGCGAAATGTTGTCGATCAATCCCTACTATCGACCCTTGTCTACGGTGATATTTCACGGCGAAGGGCAATAAAAGCGGGTTTATTTATTCTGACGCTCATTTGTCTCATAGTGGCAATCGCCCGACCTGTTTGGGGCGTTGTAGAAGAAGTGACGCAAGTTCAAGGCGTTTCGATTATGGTTGTGCTGGATGTTAGCGCGAGTATGGATGCCGAAGACGTATTGCCGAGTCGCTTAATTCGAGCGAAATTGGCGATCCGTGAATTGATGGATAATCGTCGTGGTGATGAATTCGGGTTGATTTTATTTGCCGGCACGGCGTTTATTCAGATGCCGTTGACGGCGGACATTAACACGGCGATCAACTTTTTGGATGCGGCGAGTTCAGATTCTATCAGTAATCAAGGTACGGCAGTGGGCGATGCGCTTGATCTAGCGCGACAATCCTTTAGTGCACGCTCGTTGCCTTTTTCTACGATTGTGCTTTTGACAGACGGTGAAAATCATCAAGGTGATCCTGAAGAGGCGGCGCGTCAACTGGGAGAATTAGGTATTCCTGTGCATGTAATTGGCTATGGTGATCCTGTGGATGGTGTGCCGATTCCTGTACGGGACGAAAGTGGGGAGGTAATCACCTACAAATCTGATCGCGCGGGAAATCTCGTGCTCACCCGCCTTGATGAGGACATTTTACAGGAGATTGCGACGATTACATCTGGCACATATCAACGCGCAGGCGAAAGTGGCATTGAAGTGATTGATCTGATAAACGCGATTGATACGATTGACTCCGGTACATTGGAAGAAAGTTTACAGGTGCGCCAAATTGAACGTTTCGGTATTTTTGTGTTATTGGCGGTGGTATTCTTAAGCCTTGAAATGTTCATTCCAGAAGCGAAGAGAGTGCCTTGATGCAGAGGCTAGGTGGTTTAATCTTTCTGTGCGTTCTGCTTGCAAGTTGTGTCGGGTATTCAGCGACCCGTAATAATGACGGGAATCGTAGTTACCAAAATGAGGATTTTGAGCAGGCGTTACGGGCATATCAATCCGCACAGGTTGAGTCTCCAAATGATCCGGTTGCGTATTATAATGCCGCATCTGCTTATCTGGCAGTCAATGATCTCGATCAAGCCCGCGCCGCATTAGAGCAAGCGCTGGTGACGGCTGATGAAGCCTTAACCGCAGAAGCCTATCATAATCTCGGCAATGTGTACTTTTTCATGGCTGATTACCAATCGGCTATTCTTGCCTTCCGCGAGTCATTACTCCTGCGCCCTGACGACGAAGATACTCGCTTTAATCTTGAGTTGGCAATACAACGCTACGTTCCGCCAACGGCAACCGCAATTGAACAACAAACTGAACCGGAGCAGGGGCAGAGTGATCCTGAGGTTACGCCAACCGATAACCCCGGCGGATTTGACGGACCCTCACCCACACCGCCACCGCAAGAAGCACCCCCTGATCCTTCAGAAACGCCTGTGGCAGGTGATGCGGCAACTGATGGGGTGCAATCTTCCACTGCTCTGCCACGGTCTGACGGTGAAATGACAATTGAAGACGCTGAACTTCTGCTGGATTCCGTTGAACAGGATCAAGAAACACTTACCGAATACCTTGAAGATGAGTCGACTTCCGGCGAACCAATTGAGAAAGATTGGTAAGATGCGATATCGTTGGTTGTGGTTTATATCCATGGTTCTAGTGGGGTGGATGCAGAGCGTTAATAACGCACAGGATACTCTGCAATCTGATCTGAATGCAGATTATTTTGTTGAGGCAGAGGTTTCTAACGTCACGCCCTTTGTCGGTGAAGAAGTGACTTATATTTTCAGGTACTATGCCTTTAATTTGACGGCGGGCATATATGATGATTTACCCGATTTCGAAGGCTTCTGGTTATCTGAAGTCTCACAATTGGTAACTCCCCGTGTGGAAACAATCAATAACCGTCAATATAGCGTTATGGAAGTTTTCGCTGTGTTATCTCCGTTGCGTGCCGGACAGTTGATTATTGAACCGGGTGTGCTTGATGTACCGGAAACGCTTTTTGATGATGCGACAATGCTACAAACGAACCAGGTCGTCGTGAACGTTCAGCCACTACCGGAGGACGCGCCGGATAATTTTTTTGGTGCAGTCGGGCAATATGATATGGCGGTGACCATCAGTGAAACGACCACAATGATCGGTCAGCCAATCAGCCTCTCTGTCACGATAAACGGGGCGGGTAGTTTGGAGCGCCTTACCGCACCACAACTTCCTGTAATTGAGGGTTGGCGTGCATATCGAAGCGAGACAGGCTATCGAAGTAGTGATATTGGCGGTTTACGGCTCGGTGAGAAGACATTTGAGTGGTTATTGATTCCCGATAACGCAGGCACACAGGTCTTGCCACCGATAATATTCTCATATTTTAGCCCACAATCTCAAAGCTTTGTCACGTTGACCGGCGAATCCTTTAGTATTGAGGTGTTTCCTACTGCATCCGGCGAGCGTCGGTCACCGAGACAGTTTGAAGTCGAAGATAATAGCCTTGCGATTTTTCCGGTTATTGGAGTACTCCGCACCGAATCTAATAGTCAGGGAATATTGTTCTGGCTATTGTGGGGCATTGCCCCGTTCGCAAGTTTTGGGATTGGCGGGATGCTATTTCTGCGTGACTATGTTTCACGCCGAAACAGGACTCAACGGCAAGCACTGGCGATTTCAAGATTTTCGCAGAGATTAACTTCATCAATTGATCTCCCTGCTGATGATTTTTCGACGCACGCAGAGCAAATACTCCTCGATTTCGTATCTGATAAAAGCGGCAAATCTTTGCAGACTTTACTTGAAGCGGAATCGATATTGAAGGAAAATATTACGCGAGATGGAGTTGATTTATTCCTGCGTCATTTTACGGAAGCACAATCTTTACGTTACGTGCCTCAAGATTATCAATCCTCGCGCAAACTTTACGTCAATGATGTTGTTGATACGATGAGAAAGATTGACCGTTCATGGCGCGTATCCTAACGATTTTAGGGTTGGTCATCATGGTTAGCTCACTCCTTTCGTCCCCTGTTCTTGCACAGGACACTGACTGGACGGAATGGGCGCGACAAGCTGAACTCGCCTATTTAAATGGTGATTATGCACAGGCGAGTGTGTTGTACACGCGGCTCATCGAAAGTGGTGTGCGTGATTTTACGGTCTATTACAACGCTGGCAGTGCGTATTATCAAAATGGGGATTTGGGGCTAGCGTTAAGCTATTTTTTGGAAGCACAATTGCTGAATCCACGATCACAGGCGTTGAACCTTAATATTGCGCGTATTCGTGCTGAAAGGGTTGATTATTTGCCCGAATCGAATGACGTGGTTAATGTTCTCGGCTCTGCAACCATAACAATAATATCGCTTAGAGAACTCCAAATTATCACACTCGTTGTGTGGTCGTTCTGGTTCGCTTTGTGGGGTATATTTTTTATATCGCCATCCCTTCGCCTGCGGATTCGGATTTTACAGTGGGTGTCTGGCGTGCTAATGGTGTTATTTTTGGTGTTTATGACGACCCGTATGTTTATTCGTGAATTTCGCGGGGTAGCAGTGGTTACGTCGCCAGTGATACAAGTAATGAGTGGTCCGGGGGAGGATTATCTGCCATTATACCGATTGTTCTCTGCGGCGGAGTTACGGTTAGATGACGTACAGGATAATTGGGCGAGGTTTTCTTTAGGAGATGGACGAGAAGGTTGGGTTCTTCGTGATGCGATCAATCCACTTGAGGGCTAGCGAAGAAGTTCCACCAGATGGTCTGGATTATTTGCAATACGTACCCCCGCTTGAGCAAGTGCCATGATTTTTTCTTCGGCTGTTCCGTGACCTTGCTCGATGATTGCACCAGCATATCCCATGCGTTCGCTTATTGGTGCGCTTTTTCCGGCAATGAAGGCGGCAACGGGCTTTGTCATATGAGCTTTTATGTAAGATGCCGCATCAATTTCAGCACGTCCGCCGATTTCCCCTATTAGGAGGATTTTTTCGGTATCAGGGTCGTTTTCGAACATCTCCAACACATCAACAAAACTGGTACCGATAATCGGATCTCCACCGATGCCAACACAGGTTGATTGTCCTAGACCATTTTCACTTAAGTGATAAATCATCTCGTAGGTGAGGGTACTGCTCCGGGAAGCAACTCCGATAGTGCCTTTTTTCGTGATGTAACCTGGAATAATGCCTATACTGATGCCAGAAGGCGTAAGGATACCCGGACAGTTCGGACCAAGTAGCCTGCTGTTGCTCTGTTTAAGGTAATCATAGAGTCTCATCGTATCTTGAACCGGAATACCCTCAGTGATACAAACAATCAGATCAATGCCGGCATCAATGGCTTCATAGATTGCGTCTGACGCATGTTCCGGCGGTACGAAAATGACGCTCGTATTTGCTTCTGTGGCTTCTATAGCCGCGATTACGGAGTCAAACACGGGTTTACCGGAAATCCACTCTCCACCTTTACCGGGGGTAACGCCTCCTACAATGTTTGTGCCAAAATCAATCATCTGGCGCGTATGAAAACTTCCCTCATGTCCGGTCATTCCTTGCACTAGTACGCGCATATGCGGATGAGTCAGGATTGCCATTACTCGTTTACCATCACTTTTTGGATTGCTACTAAGACTGCTTCCGGAAGATGTCGTGCTGTAAATAAGTTGGGAATAGTCGCATTTCTTAAGATGTCTAACCCTTGAGGGGCATTTGTACCCTGTAATCTTACAACGATGGGTTGCGTTGGTACCTTTTCAGAGCACACCTTTATGATACCGTTAGCGACTTCGTCACAGCGCGTTAATCCGCCAAAAATATTGATGAGAATTGATTTCACGTCAGCATCTTTCAAAATGAGTTGTAGACCTTCCGCGACCCGATCAGCAGTTGCACCATCGCCGATGTCTAAGTAATTTGCAGGGCGAATGCTCCCATTGCCATGCTGAATAATCATGTCCATAGTCGTCATTGCTAAACCCGTACCATTGACCATACATCCAATTTGCCCATCAAGTTTGACGTAGTTAAGACCTTCTTCATTGGCAAATTTGTGATCGGTAGGTTCTTGCATAAGGGCAAGTTCAGGTTGCCTATAGAGTGCGTTATCATCTATGACCAACGTGGCATCAAGTGCAATTAATTCGTCTTTATGTGTTACGACAAGTGGGTTTAATTCTGCCAATAGCGCGTCAGACTCGGTATAGCAAGTGTACAGACCATGCGTTAAATTGCGAAATGGCTCCCACAGATGACGCGGTAACTCTAACATGCTGGCGATATTAGTGATCTGGTATGAGCGTAAGCCGAGGATGGGTTTAATATATTGACGGATCACATCAACGGGTGCGTTTCTTGGTATATTTTCATCAACCGTGGCACGGTCATTTGAAGCAACAAGGACAGGACGACCCAACGCACGGTCATAAGTGATGCCGAGATAGACTTTTCTCTTTAGATAGATTTTAGGCTCGACCAAGACCTGTTTTACGTCAAGTCCCTGAACTTTTTGTGAAAAAAGATTGCTCGCCTTTTCTTTCGCTTCTTCCGGCGTGGCGGCATATTCGACCCCCTGTGATCGATTTCGGTCAACAGAGAGAACCTGTGCTTTGATAACAACAGGTTGATTGAGATCGCTGGCGATTTCCAGCACCTCATCCGGTGTAAAGGCAAGTCGCCCTAATACGGTGGGAATTCCACATTTTTGTAACTGGTGTTTAGATTGAAAATCTTGCAGTCTCAACACAAAAATCCGTATGTTTTTAGCTGATATACTTGTGTAGATTTTCTGGATCAGATCATTTCAATATCTTGATGTGTGATGATAATGTCGCCGAAACTGTCTTCAATGAAATTAATGATCCTGTCCATTGCGCTCTGATTATGAGACGTGGAGTTACTTACCATGACGAGTGCTAATTGCGCGAGTTGCCACTTATCATTCTCTGCAACTTCGGCAATAGACACGTTGAACTTATTTTGTGTTTTTGCGATCAACGACTTCAATATACCACGTTTCTGTTTCAGGGAAGTTAGTCCGGGCAGATGGATCGTTAAGGTACAGAGACAAATGTGTGCTTTAGACATAATTCATTAAGGCGCTCTAATTTGACTTATAATGCGCAGTCTCAGAGTATACTCAATGATGTTGTGTTGCGACATAGTGCAATCGTGAATAGCGTTGGTTTTCTGTATGCGCTATACTGGATATTAAGTCTTTTAGTGTGAATCATAAATTGTGTGTGAGCGTGCAATTGATTTACGTCCGCACCCCAATAGGAGCAGTCGATGAAAAGAGAAATTCATCCTTATCGTTATGTTCTCCTTTTACTGATAAGCATCCTCGTTTTGAGTGGGGGTGTGGTTCAGGCGCAAGCACCAAACTTGCTGGAGAATCCTGGATTTGAGAACCCATATGTTGATCGTGGTGGTAATCCTGCCCGTATGGTCGCCCAGGGTTGGACACCGTGGCATGTTCAAGCGACGGTAGGACAAGCCTCATATCAGAATCAGCAACCGGAATATGTACAGACAGCACCAAATAGCTTGAGAGTTCGTAATGGTAATAACGCACAACATTATTTCTCATATTTTGCGACTCATCAGGGTGGGGTCTTTCAACGTGTAACCGGTATTACGCCCGGAACCGAGATGCGGTTTGATGTTTATGCCTATGTCTGGTCGTCTACATTTAGTGATGGTGAGGATAGTGATCGCCCTGGTGGGGTAATCGTACAGGTAGGTATTGATCCAACCGGCGGAACTGATGGAACGAGCACAAATATCGTCTGGTCATTACCTGCTGAGCAATATGATGCCTATCGCAATTATGCCATCAGTGCGACAGCGGCTAGTAATGCAGTCACCGTTTTTGTGCGTTCTCAAGTGTCTGTTGCAGTAGAAAACAATCATATTTATCTTGATGATGCGACACTGGCTGTTTCTACCGATCAATCAAATCCCATCCCAACCAATACATCGCAACCCGCCGCAACCAATACAGTCGTTGTTGTGCCAACCAACACATCACAACCTGTCGCAACGAATACGACTCAACCGACAAATACCTTAGTACCTGCGACCAATACGGCAATTCCAACAGCCACAACTGTGGATAGTGGCACTGGAACTGATCCCACACCAACCGCAGAAGGATTTGTCCCAACAAATACAGCGATTCCGCTTAATCCGACCAATACATCTGAGCCAGTAGCCACCAACACAAGTGAACCGGTGGTGACGAACACGGCTGTTCCAACTACAGATGCACAGGAACCAACGAGTGAGTCAACTGCTGTTGTTGAGCCGACTTCTACAGGTCCTATAACTGACGAGTTTCCGAATACGCTCGTCCATGTGGTGCAACGTGGTGAAACAGTCGGACAATTGGCAACTTTATACGGCTCTACCATTGAAGCCATTCGTTCAGCCAATGATTTGCCGGCGAACAATCTGATCAACATCGACCAACGGTTGATTATTCCTGTGCGTCTCGCCGCACCTGCAACTCGTACACCAACTCCGATCCCTCAAGAAGGGGGACAGCCCGGACAATCGGGTGGCGGAGATGCAAATGTGAATACCTATACCGTCAGTCCGGGAGACACGCTATATCGTGTTGCCGTGCGCTACAATACGAGCGTGGCGGCATTAGCTCGCTTGAATGGCATTGTGAATGTCAATCTTATTCAAGTGGGTCAGGTGTTGAGAGTGCCGGGTGTAGGTGATCCCGCTGTGCCGCCTGTAGAAGTGCCACAAGCACCGGAACAGCGCACCTATGTTATTCAATACGGGGATAATCTGTTCCGCATCGCCTTCCGCTTCGGCGTGAATGCACAGCGTCTCGCAGAAGTGAATGGGATTAGCAATATCAGCCTGATTTATTGGGGACAGACGTTAATTATCCCATGAGCGTAAAGTGGCGGATCATAAAAAATGAGACATCCGGACAGATTGTGTTAGAACGAGCACGATGGTGCCAGAGTTTCTGGTGCCATTTTAGAGGCTTGCAACTTGTTCGGAGTTTACCACCTAAGCAGGGTTTATTATTCGTGACCGGGGCGGAAAGTCGTCCCGGTTCCGCAATCCATATGTTTTTTATGCTGTTTAGCATCGGGGTAGTCTGGTTAGATGCTAAAGGGCAGGTCGTAGACAAGCAGTTAGCCAAGCCGTGGCGACCACTTTATACACCTGCGAAGCCCGCGCAATACTACATTGAAGCCAATACAGATGTGTTGGATCGTGTTGAAATTGGTCACATTTTGACATTTGATGAAGAAACGACTTGACGACTTCTCACAAAGGTTTCATTATAGGCAGATATGTTAAGTGCTGTCTCAGGTGAAACCTTTGTCATATCTTCGAACCCTCCATAGATTTCTTACAATTTTCAGCCTCTTATTTTTGCTTTCCGCAGTTTCGCTGGCACAGGAAGAGTCTCCGGTAGAAACACCCGGCGTAACCATCCATGTGGTACAACGTGGCGAAAATCTTTATCGTATCGCGCAAAGTTATGCACTGACGATTGATGATATCGCACGCATCAATGGCATCACAAATACGGCGAGCATTCAGGTGGGGCAGAGGCTTCTTATCCCACTTGACTCTCCACAAGCCGATCCCGTGCCCATAATTCATGTAATTCAACCAGGGGAGTCACTTGGCAGTATTGCACAGCTTTATGGTGTGAGTTCTGAGTCAGTCTTAAGTGCAAATAGTATTGTTGATGCCAACACGATTTTTATTGGACAGGTTTTGCAAATTCCAACGGCAGATATTGCTCTTAACGGGGAGTCTTCTATTGAAAATTCAACAGAATCGGCGTTGCCTGAAACAGCTATAGCAATCAATGGCGTTCATGTAGTGAGTTCTGGTGAGACCTTATTCCGTATCGCTACAAGTTACGGCTTAACGGTTTCTGATCTGCAACAGGCAAATGGGATTAGCGATCCAACGGTCATCTTTGCAGGGCAGGAGTTGGTCATTCCGGGTGTGCAAACGCAAGTTGCTCTCGATTTACCGGCAAGCATCAGCAATTTGCAGGTTACTCCCCTGAGCTTGACTGAAGGACAAACCGGAGAGGTTAGATTAACGACACTTTCGCCTGCTAGTGTTAGTGTGACGTTTAATAACCAAAATGTACCGGTGCTGACCAACGATGATCAAAACTTTATTGTGTTTCTGGCGATCCCTATTTGGACGGCAGGTGGTATTTATCCGATTCAGATTACGGTAACGCCAACCAGTGGCGCTATGGAAACTTTCAGTGCGAATCTACAAGTTCGTGCCGGTCCTTATGGAAGTCAATACATCACATTGCCACAAGATCGAATTGAGCTACTCAGTACGGCTGTAGAAGATAACGAGCTTGCGATTTTGCGAAATACCGCTAGTGGTGTCACACCGGAGCGTTATTTTGACGGTCCGATGAGCCTGCCTGCCGCCGCCGCGATGAACTCTCCATTTGGTACGCGTCGTTCGTATAATGGTAGCGCATTCGATCGTTATCATAGTGGTGCGGATTTTGCAGGTGCGCCTGGTTCGCCGATCTTAGCCGCCGCATCAGGGCGAGTGGTTCTAGCAGATACGTTAAATATTCGCGGTATCTCGGTGATGATCGACCATGGCTGGGGCATCTATACTCATTATGCACATATGACCGAACGTTATGTACAGATCGGTGATTTTGTTACGGTGGGGCAGATGATAGGCACAGTCGGTTCTACGGGACGGGCAACGGGTGCACATTTGCATTGGGAATTATGGGTGAATGGTGTGCAGGTTGACCCGATGCAATGGGTACAACAAGCCTTTCCGTAACAATTGCAACGTATTGGTATTTTGAGGAATAGTTTGATGAAGTTGGATAGTTTTGATTATGAACTACCGGAGTCTTTTATTGCACAGGAGCCGGTAGAACCCCGTGACACTTCAAAATTGATGGTGCTTGACCGGGTATCACAAATGATTGAGCATCGCCATTTTCGCGATATTGTTGATTATCTTGACCCCGGCGATGTGTTAGTGATGAACACCACGCGGGTCATTCCGGCGAGGATTCCGGCGTTTAAGTCGGATACTCGTGGCAAATTAGAGATTTTGTTGCTCCGCAAACTCGATGAATTTCATTGGCGGGTGCTAATAGGTGGAAAGCGGGCGAACGTAGGTACGAAAATTGCTTTTGAAGGGAGCGATTTAGAGGCTGAAGTTACAGAAGTACTTGAGGCGGCGGAGCGTATTGTTCGTTTTAATCGCGAGGTGAGCAATGAATTAGATGCACTTGGCGAAATGCCCTTACCACCGTATATCCATCACCGGCTTGAAGATGGCGAACGTTACCAGACAATTTATAGTCGACAAGAGGGTTCAGCCGCCGCACCAACAGCGGGCTTGCACTTCACCCCTGAGCTATTTCTTGCATTACGAGAAAAAGGCGTGCAATTCGCCTATTGTGTGTTGCATATTGGTTTGGATACATTTCAGCCGGTCAAGGTGGATGATATACAGAATCATAAAATCCATAGTGAGTGGGCAATTCTGACGGCGGAGAATGCGAGTATCATCAATCAAGCGAAACTGGCTGGAAAAAAGGTGATCGCTGTTGGCACGACCACCACACGCACGCTAGAAAGCGCGGCGATACTCAGTGCTGGCGGTGACCCCGAACATCCCGAAGCCATTGGCGATATTTGTGCATGGCGACCTGTGATTGCGTTTGAGAAAGATACGCGTTTATTTATCTATCCTGGTTATCAGTGGCGTGTTGTGGATGCGATGATTACAAATTTTCATCTACCGAAGTCCACATTATTAATGATGATAAGCTCGTTTGCGGGTAGGGAATTCGTGTTGAAGGCCTATGAAATGGCAAAAGATCATCAATATCGCTTCTTTTCTTTCGGCGATGCGATGTTGATTAAGTAGACTTCACGTTTTTTTGACGATTTGACGTTGACTTCTATATGTCTGCTCGCCTATAATGACAGACCATAACGACCCCATTGGGGTTTTTCTATGTTTATTGATCGCTAGGCAATTCTGCCAATTTTCCCCGTTTGCTGTGTCTTAAAGCGGCGACAGCGGCGGTGGTAAGCGAAGATTGGAGCAAAAAATCGTGTATGCAGTAATTCGTACAGGCGGTCGTCAGTATCGTGTTGAAGCAGGTCAGCATCTAGATGTTGATCGCATGAAAGACAACGAAGTTGACGATAGTATTGAGTTGACGGACGTTTTGATGATTGGTGATGGTGATAATACACTCATCGGTCAGCCAAATGTTGATGGTGCAATTGTGAAGGCAACGGTTGTAAAACAATTTCGTGCAAAGAAAGTGATTGTTTTCAAATATCGCCAGCGCACTAATTTCCGTCGTAAACGTGGGCATCGTCAATATTATACGCGTTTGCGTATCGACGATATTTCCGTCAATTAAGCAATTAGTGAAGTGAAAGGACTGCTGAACAATGGCACATAAAAAAGGCGCTGGTTCTAGTAAAAACGGACGCGACAGTAATGCAAAACGTTTAGGCGTTAAAAAATTTGGTGGTGAGTACGTAATCCCCGGCAACATCATTGTGCGTCAGCGTGGTACTCACTTCCGCGTCGGAAATAATGTCGGCATCGGTCGTGATCATACAATTTTTGCAACGATTGAAGGCTACGTGGTCTTCGAGCGTTTGCGTGGGCGTGATGGTCAGAAGCAGATTAGCGTTTATGCTGAACTGCCGGAAACTGCCGCGGCTGACTAGCGTTATAAAACCCTATTTTTATTACTTCACGCCACCCCGCCAAAATCTTGAGACGCGGGAGCCGTGTAGTGAACAAGGAGACTTAAAGATGAAAGAAGGAATTCACCCGGCGTGGTTTCATGAAGCGACGGTTGTCTGTGCGTGTGGCAATACCTGGAAAACAGGTGCGACACAAGAAGAGATCCGTACGGATATTTGCTCGGCTTGCCATCCGTTTTATACCGGTGAACAGCGTATCGTTGATACCGAAGGTCAGGTTGACCGCTTCCTGAAACGTTTGCAATCGCGTGATCGCATTCGTGACGAAGCAGATGCTCGTGAAGCATCAAAAACCCCTTCAGACCTCCCGCTTGCGGAGCTTGAATTGACAAAGCGCGCGCTAACGACCCTCGAAGAACATGGTGTGATCACCGTTCAAGATTACTTCGATAAAATGGCTGATGGTGGCGAAGAAGGATTTCTGGAATTGGCGGGAATTGGTCGTAAGATCCTTGCTGATTTAAAGAAAACTCTCCGTGCACGCGGTTACGAGATCGCAGAATCCGAATAAATCGGACGAATATTTCATATTTTTACAGGCAGTCTTGCTTAAGTGAGACTGCCTGTATTATTTTCTGGAAAAAGTTGTTTTTGGGTTAGTAAGTGAGGGAGTACGTAAAATGCGGCATCATAGCGGACGCATTGAGGTCATCTGTGGAAGTATGTTTTGTGGCAAAACTGAAGAACTGATTCGACGTGTTCGTCGTGCGGTGATTGCCAAGCAGAAGATTCAGGTCTTTAAGCCAAGTATTGATGATCGCTACAGCTTACAGCATGTAACGAGCCATAATGGACAGAATGTTGAGGCAGTATCTGTCGAATCAAGCGCGAAAATCCTGAACAAATTGTCGCCTGATACGACCGTTGTAGCCATTGATGAAGCGCAATTTTTTGATGCGGGTGTCTGTGAAATCGTTGAGGAGCTGGCTAATCGGGGAATTCGGGTCATCGTAGCGGGCTTAGATTTGGATTTTAGGGGAGAGCCATTTGGGTCTATGCCAGGCTTGCTATGCAGTGCGGAAGATGTGACGAAATTACATGCGATCTGTGTTGAATGTGGCGAAGAGGCAAGCCGGACTCAACGGTTGGTTAACGGGTATCCTGCAAAGTACGATGATCCGATTATTATGGTAGGTGCTAAAGAGGCATACGAGGCGCGTTGTAGAGATCATCACTATGTACCGCGTGAGGAAAAAGAAACTAATCTAGCGGCAAAGTAAATTTGTTGTTAAAATTACTTTGCATCGCTAAGTAACTGGCATACGTATTTTGTGTTATGTTAGTTAAAGAAAGAGTGAAAGGTCAAGTGTTATGGGCGTATCGGCGGCTCCGTTACCCGGTACAACGCAGACAACAACCGGAACAAAGTCTGAGTTTTGGTTGCGTGATCGGCGTTGGGATTTATTGTTTATTACATTCAGCGTCATTGTTGTGCCGCTACCATATTTTGTTTATCTCTTGTGTGTGCGGTTTGGAATGGATGAAGACGTTAGCCGTAACGCGGTCAATGGCTTTGTGGCTGTTGCTGTAGGCGGACCACATATGATGTCTACCTTCCTCCGTACGGGCTTGGATGAAGGCTTCAAGACGCGTTATCCTATGTTATTGCGCTCGTCCATCATAATCCCGATTGTCGTTGTGTCTTTAGCATTCTTAAACCTTACGCTTCTGTTGACGGTGTTTTTCTTCTGGGCATCGCTTCATGTGTTGCATCAAGTGACTTATATTGTGGAATTATATAACCACAAAGAACATCATCATATCCGGCAGGGGAGTGCGGTGAGCTTGCAAGCACGCGCCATTGATTACGCGGTGATCCTGACGTGCTTGTTCCCATTAGCGGCGTTCAAAATTAGCCGTGGATCATTTGATGTGGGTGTAAATGACCTCACATCGGTCATTCCGGGCGTATTCCAGCAGACGTGGTTTTTTGTGATGATGTCCGTGATTTTCTTCTCGGCATTAAGCGCCTATATCTGGAAAACGGTGCAGGAATATCGTGGTGGGTATATCAATTGGCCCAAGACGGTATTTATTTCATTCACCGTAATCGTAGCTTTCACAATGCCTGCCTTGCCAAATCTTGATACGGCGTTTCAGGGCTTGAACACATGGCATTCATTCCAGTATCTTGCCATCACGTTTTATATCATCAAGATCAAACAGCAATACGGAAATCTTGAATCAAGTGCGCCTCTAGTTGCCCGGTTTAGTCAGGGTAAGGATTCGCGCGGGTTATATATGTTAAGCGCGATTATGCTTCTCGGCTCTTTGGCTGTGTTTGCCGTGGTTTATGCAATCGCACATATCATCACTCCAGGTACGATTGATGCGACTGATCCGCGCGCATTATCTAATTGGCGCTTCGATGTTGCCTATTACACATCGATTCTATCGTTCCTGTGGATTCATTATTATCACGATCATTTCCTATTTACGGATTTTGAAGCTCTCGACGACGCAAAATATAGCTAATCAGCTAGCCGTTCGTGATTGATGATGTGAAAAATTCAATGAAATTAAAAAGTGGACTTTAGCTTATCTAAAGTCCACTTTTATTTAGAAGAGATTTGGCTGGTCTGAGTCGGTGTTTTCTCTGTAATCGCGTGTTACGTAGGGGATACCGAGGTGTTCATAGGCGTGCGGTGTGGTTACGCGTCCCCGTGGGGTACGATCAATAAATCCTAGCTGTAACAAATACGGCTCGTAAACATCCATAATGGTGGCACTGTCTTCACTAATTGCCGCTCCGATAGTATCTAAACCGACCGGTCCACCATCAAATTTCTCGATAATCGTTCGCAATATGCGACGATCCACATCATCCAAACCAAGATGGTCAATTTCCATAAGTTCCAGAGCATCGCCGGAAACTGCGCCGGTAATGATGCCATTGGCACGCGTTTCTGCATAATCGCGCACACGTCGTAATAAACGTAATCCTACTCGTGGCGTACCTCTTGAACGCCGTGCGATTTCCTGCGTGCCTTCCTGCTTTATTTCCACATTCAGCATACTGGCGGCGCGTGTGATGATGTACTCCATTGCTTGCTGGTCGTAATAATCGAGCCGAAAACGTGCGCCAAAGCGATCCCGCAAGGGTCCAGCAAGCAATGATAGCCTTGTTGTGGCACCAATCACAGTAAAACGGGGCAAGTTTAAACGGACGTTTTTCGCCGCTGGTCCTTTGCCGATGACAATATCAAGCACAAAGTCTTCCATCGCAGGATAGAGGATTTCCTCTACGGCACGCCCAAGACGATGAACTTCGTCGATAAACAAAATATCGTTCTTTTTGAGATGTGTCAGAATTGCCGCAAGATCACCGGCACGCTCAATTGAAGGTCCGGCTGTGATGCGAATATTGGTATTCATTTCATTGGCGATAACGTGGGCAAGTGAGGTTTTTCCTAGTCCCGGTGGACCATAAAACAAAATATGGTCTACAGGTTCTTCACGCCCCTGTGCGGCATCAATGATGATTTTTAAGTTTTCTCGTACGCGATCTTGCCCGACGATGTCCTTTAAGAGTTTGGGGCGCAGGGCAATATTATCGCGTTCGTTGCGTTGTGAGTTGCCGCCAACCATGCGTCCATCATCGGACATACATGCTTCTCCTACGTTGATAATATGTTCTAGTATAGCGTTAAACCCCTTGTGTGCAATCCTTGCTTTGACACACACGATGGGAGCGCGTAAAATGCAGTTTGCGAAGCTCAGGAGGAACTCCCTATGTCACTGGTTCACATTTCACAACACCCGCTCGTCAAACATAAATTGACCTTACTCAGGGATACAAAAACCAATCATCGTGCATTTCGTGAACTGGTTTATGAGTTGGCATTGCTTTTGTGTTATGAGGCAACACAGGACTTACAACTGGTTGATAAGACTGTTACAACACCAATGGGCGAGGCGGCAGGGCATGAAGCGGCGGAGACGATTGGCTTGGTGCCTGTTTTGCGTGCTGGGTTGGGATTGGTAGACGGTATGCTTGAATTATTGCCAAATGTACAGGTCTGGCATATCGGTTTGTATCGTGATGAAGAAACACTACGCCCTGTAGAGTATTACAATAAACTACCTACCGATCCCACTGTGCAAGTTTGTCTAGTTCTTGATCCGATGCTAGCTACGGGTGGTTCAGCGGTAGCGACAATTGACATTTTGAAGCGATGGGGTGCAAAGCGCATCAAATATGTTGGTTTGCTTGCCGCGCCGGAAGGGGTAGCCCGTTTAAGTGAGGCGCATCCTGATGTGCCTATTCATGTGGCGGCAGTGGATGAAAAGCTGAACGATATTGGCTTTATTGTCCCCGGACTGGGTGATGCTGGTGATCGTCAATTTGGAACGTAAATTTTAATGTCGATTGTTGACCTCAGTGCGTTTCTGATTGTATTTATTCTATCTTTCAGTCTTACAATACTTTTTACGCCGCTTATGATACAGATTGGTAAGCGGTACCGCATCGTTTCTCGTGTTGGTGGAAGGCGTGTTAGTCAGGGTGATGTTAATCAGGTCTCAAAATTAGGCGGGGTTGCCGTTTACTTGGGGTTCACCGTTACCATTATCGTGGCGCAATATTTAAACGTCCCGCGTTTTGATTCCTCTGAAGTTATCCGGCTTTCCGGTTTAATCATTGGCGGCACGTTTATCATTATCGTGGGCGTGTTAGACGACATCTATGAGCTAAATGCCGTTACATTGGGCATTTGCCAGATTATTGCCGCAGGGATCGCCATTGTTTTTCAGATATTCATTGAATATGTAAACAACCCATTGACTGGACAACAAACCGATCCATGGGCATATGTCATCACTGTCGTTCTTAGCATGTTCTGGTTCGGATTGATGATGAATACTGTTAACTTTATGGACGGTCTTGACGGATTAGTTGCGGGCGTTGCGTTTATTGCCGGCGCGATGTTATTTATCAATGGTGTGTTTAAATTGAATCCGCCCCAGATCAGCGTGAGCCTGCTTCCATTGGCGTTGATGGGAACTTCCGCGGGATTTTTGATGTTCAACTTCTTTCCGGCACGGATATTTTTGGGCGGCGGGGCGATTTATCTCGGCTATATTTTAGGGACGTTGAGCGTCATCGGCGGCGCGAAAATGGCAACGATTTTGCTCGTGATGGGATTGCCTCTGATGGATCTCGCCTGGCAGGTTGTGCGCCGTATGAGCGAGGGGCGCAATCCGATGCATGGGGATCGGGGGCATTTGCATTTTCGATTACAGGATGCAGGCTATTCGCAACGTCAGATTGTAATCGTTTATTATTTTTTCTGTGCGTTCTTCGGTGTGTTGACTTTGGTCCTTACCAGTCAATTGTTTAAGTTTATCGCCTTTGGCGTGATGTTGTTATTAATTTTAGGCGCATTCTTGTGGCTTATGCGTCTCAATCAAGCAGGATCTTCAAAGTCTTCGTAGCTTAATGTCTCATCATCCTCTGTTCCGGTGTCCTCGTCATCCTCAAAATCGCCATCGTCTTCGTCCACCTCGTCTACATCTATGTTGCTTCTCGGCGTGTTGATGACGAAGCGTTCTTTGTCCGGTTTCGCTTCCGTCGCTTCCTCTTCTCTGGATGGGCGGGCAATCCCGGTAATAATTCGTGGTTCCTCACGTTGGCGGCTTGGCGGTTCAATAACTAGTGGTTCATCAGTCGATGAAATAATCCTCGTTGGTCGTTGGGTGAGGGGTTCGCTCTCTCCGGGTGCGGCAGGGATGGGAAGTTCCAATTTGTAAACAGAGGGAGGACCAGCCGTTAGAGAACTACGTTTTTGCTGTTGGCGGAGTTGTAAGTCTTTTTGGCGTTGTTGGAGGCGCATTGCTTTCGCTTCTTCACGGCTTAAGGTAATCATCTTGCCATCTTTGAAGGTTGCGCTATCACCTGTAATCCACTCAATCGTGTTTTCTATGATCGCGAGTATGGCGACTCCGAAAACATTCAGCGCAATCATAAACGCAAATACGCTAGAGAGCGCATTTAAGCCACTGATAAATGGAGAGAATATTTCATCATTTACCAATGTATTTGCGCCAAACAGAAAAATCACACCGAGAGCGATAATGACGAATGCTCCACCACGCAACCACAACCGAATAACCCCTTGATCGGGCATCATTGTGTTGGTGACTGTGAACATGATGTAAATCCACAGCCAAAAATCTGGCTTAAGGGTAAGTTGGCGAATGCTTTCGTCAAGATTGTTGAGCGTACCGTCATTCATCAAACTGAGTGCATCTTGAATGTTGATGACATAATTCGCGACGAACCAGATGATAGCGATGCCAAAAATGAGTGGCGAGATGTTAATAATCGCGGCTTTATACGGTGTCGTTTTTCTTGAGAGCTTGACGAAATTCAGGCGGAGTTCCCCAATTTCCTGCTTTTCTGGCAAGTTGAAGGAACGTTCCGCCCGAACATTGAGTAAACCTGCAATCAACCAGATGACAAACTCATAGAGCGCGACACCAGGAATGAAGAATGTGTAATATAAGATGGTCGTCGTCTGATAATTTTTGGTCACCAACCAGCCAACTTTAAAGATATGCTGATGAAGCCATACCTCAAGCTGGCGCAACAGGCTGAAGAAAAATATGACCAATATGCCTGCAAGCAGGACATCTAAGCTACCAGACAGAACTAACTACCTTTCTCCTGCTGTGCGATTTCGACCAGTGCTGTGAAATCGTCTACTTTAAGCGCCGCGCCACCCACCAACGCGCCATCAATATCGGGTTGAGACATATATTCTGCCATGTTGCCTGGCTTAACACTGCCCCCATATTGTATACGTAATGCGTCCGCGACAGTTTCATCGTAGAGATTACGTATTGTACCCCTAATTGTGCTGATGATGCTGTTGGCTAATTCGCCACTGGCGCTTTTACCTGTGCCAATTGCCCAGATCGGTTCATAGGCAATAACAATATTTGCCATTTCGTCTGCGCTGATGCCTTCCAATGCACCGCGAACTTGCCCGCCAACGAAGGATTCCGTTTCACCGGCTTCGTTTTGTGCGAGGCTTTCGCCACAGCAGATAATCGGTTTTAAACCATGAGCAAGCAGGGCTTTGGCTTTCTTATTCACCATTTCGTCGGTATCGCCGAGGTATTCACGACATTCCGAATGTCCGATGATGACATATTCGACCAACCCCTGAAGCATGGCAGGAGAGACTTGTGAGGTGAACGCGCCACTATCTTCCCAGTGAACGTTCTGGGCGCTTACTTTAATATCTGTGTTTTTCAGTGCATCCGCAACGCCAGGAATTGCCAGAAATACCGGCGCGACAACACGTTCTACGCCTGTAAAAGCGGCGAGTTTTGGGGCGAGCGCATTTACGAATTCAACGGATTCGCTAACCGTTTTGTGCATTTTCCAATTGCCTGCGATGATCGGTGTTCGCATAGTAGGTGTCCTTCAGAGTTATTTTCAACAAATTATGTGCCGGGTTATTTATCAGCAAGTGCCGCAAGACCGGGCAAAGTTTGACCTTCGAGCATTTCTAGGCTTGCACCACCACCAGTAGAAATATGGGTGATTTTATCTGCAAGACCAGAATCTTCAACTGCCGCCGCGGAGTCCCCGCCACCGATGATGGTTACTGCGCCTTTCGCGGTTTGATCAGCGAGCATTTTAGCAATGGCAAATGTCCCTTTGGCAAAATTGGACATCTCGAAAACGCCCATAGGACCATTCCAGACGACTGTTTTTGCGCCATCAAGCACATCGCCGAAGATTTCGATTGACTTTTCTCCAATGTCTAGCGCGCTCCAACCTACGGGAATGCCATCACTCACATTAACGGTCTTGCGCCCGGCGTTATTGTCAAATTTATCGGCGATGACGACATCCGTCGGTAAAACGAGTTTATCACCGCTATTTTCTAGTAGGGATTTAGCCGTTTCAATTGCATCCGCTTCAACAAGCGAATCGCCCATTTCATGACCCCGTGCCTTGAAGAAGGTATTCGCCATGCCGCCACCGATGAGCAGTTTATCCACCTTATTGAGCAGGGCTTCGATAACCTTGATCTTATCGGAGACCTTTGCCCCACCGAGAATGGCAACAAATGGGCGTTGTGGGTTTTCTAGCGCGTTGCCAAGGTAGTCGATCTCTTTTTCTAGCAGAAGCCCTGCAACCGCCTGTAGATGCTCTGTTACACCAACAGTAGATGAATGTGCGCGATGTGCAGAACCAAAAGCGTCGTTTACGAAAACATCGCCAAGTTTTGCCATTTGTGCGGAGAGATCGGAGTCGTTTTTCGTCTCTCCGGCATGGAATCGTGTATTTTCTAGCAGTAATACGCCACCTTCAGGTAATTCTGCGACTGCTTTTTCGGCAACATCACCAACACAATCGGATGCGAAATGGACATCCATATCCAAAAGTTTGCCCAGTGCAGGTGCAACGGGAGCGAGCGAATATTTAGGATCAGGTTCACCTTTTGGACGACCTAGATGGGACATCAAAATCACCGCTTTTGGATTTTGATCGAGAATGTATTTGAGTGTCGGCACTGCCGCACGAATACGAGTATCGTCTGTAATCATTTCGCCATCAAGCGGAACGTTAAAATCTACGCGGACGAGCACGCGTTTATTGTTAAAGTCAGCATCACGAACAGTTTGCTTGTTCATAATTACTCCTCCTATGGGTCATTCTATGATGGATTTCAAAAAGAGGCGAGTGGTTAGCTCGCCTCTCGTGGGGTCAAGTTATTTAGTTAGAGCTTATCGCCGATGAATTTGGTCAAATCGGCTGTACGCATGGAATAGCCCCATTCGTTGTCGTACCATGTGATGACTTTCACGAGGTTGCCATCAACTGCACAGGAATCTGCGTCAATGATGCTGGAACGTGGATCACCCTTGTAATCCATTGAGACGAGCGGTTCGTAGGAAACGCCCAGAATACCCTTCAACGGACCCTCAGCGGCGGTATCGAATGCCGCCATCAATTCGTCTTTTGTGGTTTCTTTTTCGACGATGGCGACAAAGTCAACCAATGAAACAGTTGGTGTGGGAACGCGGACTGCCATACCGTCGAATTTTCCTTCAAGGTCAGGGATAACCAGAGATACTGCTTTTGCCGCGCCGGTTGTTGTCGGGATGATATTCAAGGCGGCGGCACGCGCACGACGCAAATCTTTGTGGGGCAGGTCAAGAATTTGCTGATCGTTGGTATAGCTATGAATGGTTGTCATAAATGCTTTTACGATGCCGAAACTATCATTCACGACCTTCGCGGCGGGTGCAAGACAGTTTGTGGTGCAGGAGGCATTAGAAATGACATGATGATTGGCAGGATCGTATTTGTCTTCATTTACGCCAAGCACAATCGTCAAATCTTCTTTCTTTGCCGGGGCAGAAATGATGACCTTCTTTGCACCAGCGGAAAGATGCTTGGCGGCATCGTCACGATTGGTGAAAATACCCGTGCTTTCGATTACAACATCAACATTCATTTCGCCCCAGGGCAGGTTTGCGGGGTCACGTTCTGATAATGCCCTGATGACATCGCCATCAACGATTAAGTTGCCGTCTTTAACTTCTACAGTTCCGGGATAGCGACCGTAGTTTGAGTCATAACGGAACAGATGCGCCATTGTGTCTAAATTGCCAAGGTCATTAAATGCTACAATATCAATCTCATTGCCATATGTTTCACGCATGGCTTTCAATACCTGACGACCAATGCGTCCAAAACCGTTAATTCCTACGCGGATAGCCATATTACTATCTTCCTTTCGTATTTTTACCGTTATCCATTAACAAAGATCGGATCAGCGATTATACTGCCGCTCTTTTCTGCATTATTGAGGCGTAGAATTGCCTGTGCGAGTTTTTTGGGATCATGTCGCCACGGGCGTTCTTCGTCTGTTAAATCAGTATAACGCACCTCATAACGCTGTAAAATCTCATGATTTTCCGGGACAGGTGTGACGTAAAATGTGTTCTGTCCTGCGTTTTCCGATGGAT
This sequence comes from Aggregatilineales bacterium, assembly GCA_040219275.1. Classification (GTDB taxonomy): domain Bacteria; phylum Chloroflexota; class Anaerolineae; order Aggregatilineales; family Phototrophicaceae; genus JAVJSU01. The sequence continues at coordinate 237,922 of JAVJSU010000024.1, forward strand.
ATGCGTTATTTGCTAGCACTGCCTGAAAGACACCTCTTCCGATGTGTTTCTCGAGAGCAAGTACGTGATCTGCCACGGTGAAAGCTGTGGTTTCTCCGGGTTGGGTGGCAACATTACAAATATAGATTTTATAAGCGCTAGTCGCCCTGAGTGCATCCGCAATACCCTTTACGAGCATGTTGGGGATGATACTGGTATAGAGGCTTCCCGGACCTATTACAATAATATCCGCATCCAGGATAGCATCCACACTGCCTGGAAACGCTTCAGCATCCTCAGGGATGATGCTCAGTTGCTCAATTTGTCCGCCCACTTCGCTGATTTTCGATTCACCTTGAATTTTGAGCGGGTTTGATTTTCCCGGCACTTTGATTGATGCGACAAGGTTAATATCTTCGAGCGTTGCCGGCAAGACCCGACCTTGGATATTTAAAACCCGCTCCACTTCGGTCAGCGCGGTTTCTAAGCCGCCACTAACCCCTGCTAAAGCGGCGATGAACAGGTTTCCGAATGAATGTCCGCCCAGATCACCATTTTCAAAGCGATATTGGAACAATTGAGTCATCAAGCTCTCGTCATCAGCAAGCGCGGCGATATTGTTTCTTAAATCACCGGGTGGTAGCACACCCAATTCACGCCGTAACCTGCCAGAACTGCCACCATCATCCGCAACAGTGACCACGGCTGTGATGTTACTCGTAAAGGGTTTTATGCCTCTCAAAACCGATGGTAAGCCTGTTCCGCCACCAAGTGCAACAACACGTAACCCTTTTTGGCGTTTACTGTGGGCATAAACGACATCGATGACATGACCAGATTGGTGGCGACGATAAGGGGCAAGCAAATTATTTGTGAGCTTAACCAGACTTATTGAAACTATCGCGCTACCCACACAAATGCTCAAAACAATATTGAGCCAGTTTACCTCGCTAGTGTTAAGAGTTGTCCTGAAGGTCTCCAGCAAAATCAGCGCGATGCCAAGCGCGACCAAACCCACGCCCAGTGTTGCCAGAATCAACCAACGTTTGATCCCTATGCCTAGCGTAAACCATTTAAAGATGACGTGAAGTTTAACCATTAGTTGGCTATTCTACCCCATCGCCACGTAGAGAATAGGATGATCGTCGCCACTATAAGTGTCATTCCACCAATAACAAGGGCGGCATCGAACCAGAATTGCTCAGGAAAGAGCCTTATTAGAGTGTCTGAAAAGGCAAAACGCCATGTTCCGGCTTCAAAGAACATCTCATGGAACGTATCGAAGAATAAATCCCATGCAAAAAGCGCGAAGAAAATAATTGACACCAACAGACATATTGTAAATAAAGCCCCGTTAAATAAGCCAATTTGCAAATCCGCACGAAGGGATTTCTGTCTCCACATGCCAATTGAAGTGATTGTGAAGGCAATCGCTATGATGACCAGAAGCAAATAGGCACTGCGAGTCACAACTTTGACATCTTCCATGTGATGCAGTTCGCTTGAGTTATAAAGCGATGAGCCATCGGGAAAAGTCAAATCACCTAGATAACTAATATCCGAATCGTTGAGCAGATAATCTAAGGCATAGGGCGCATATTCAAGGCGGTCATCTGTAGTAAAGCCATAGATATCTTCAGGGAAGCCAGGGCGATTATATTCGACTTGTAGAAATAGAGGACTCATTACAAGCCGCACGCTAATCAGAATGAGCAAAATCGGTACAGAGATGGTCAGGAATAGGCGTAAGAGACCCCGTACAAAAGGGTTTACTCTATAGGTGACTTTTTCTACTTGATGAGTTGCAGTGCTATCAACCAAAGTGGTTGCTCCAAAATAGGGTACAGAATTACCGCAATTGATCCGTGTTTCCTGATAATAGAAAATTGATGACCAATGAGTCAACCAATGTTTCAACCGGTGCGCGATCATCGGTAAATACGGTGTTTGATCGTTGAATGGGTACAAGTGCGGGAATACTCGTCCCCATAACTTCTGCCAGAATAGGGTGGGCGTCAACATCCATCGCATCGAGATTTAGTTGTAGATTTGCTGAATCTGTCGATTGCACTGTCGCATACAATATTGTGTTAAAAGAATTGGGTACATCAATTGCATGAATAGTCGGGAATACATAACTCATTGTTGTCGTCATTGCATCAACAAGACGGCGGTCAGTTGCTGTTCTACCAACATTAATTGCTACCACGCCATCCGATGAGAGATGATCTCGAATTTCTTCGAAAAATTCAACAGTCGTTAAATGCCATGGAATATAAGGCGGTCGGTAAGCATCAATGGCGATCACACTATATAGACGATCTAAATGCCTGAGTACATACCTTCCGTCTTCAGCATGGACGGTTAGATTGGGCATCATCGTTGTGTTCATATCAAAATAACGAGCACCAGCATTAATGATTTCAGGGTCAATTTCTACACCATCCATCGGAATATCCCCATATACCTCAATATATTGTCTCGGTATAGTGCCGGTTGCTAAGCCTATGACCAGTAATGAGTCAACGTCACCGGGCACATGTGGAGGGGCATTAAAGTAGGGCGCTGTAAGGAAATAATCCCATGTTCCGCCGTAAATATAATCGGTTGGATGCCAGATGCTGTGTACACCTTGACCCTCATTCAAATAGAGGTAACGGTAACCGTTCGTGTCTTCTTGAACTTGAATATAGTTGTAGGCACTTTCATCGTCATAGAGCAAGGTGGCATTCGCAAGCGGTGAACGCAGGGGACCGTTGAGTGCCCATAGTGACAGCAATGCGATGATGACGGGCATCCATAGCCAATATAGGATGCGTCCGCCTTCGCGCATTAGTCCAATTAATCCAACGATATAGAGAATACCCGCAAAAAGTAGAAAGGTTCGAAATGTGCCAAGCTCTGGAATGATAAATAGAACAGGCAGAAACGTTCCCACTAAACTACCAAGTGTGCCAATGGCGTAAATTTGCCCTGAAATTTTGCCGACTTGTAGTGGATCCTGGATTGCCAGACGAATAGCAAAGGGCGAAACACAACCCAAAAGTGTGATAGGTATAGAAAATAAGATCAGGATCGAAATGAATGAGCCAATCGCAAGTGCCGCATCTGCATCTACCACTGCGGATGCCGCCGCCTGTACCACTGGACGAGAAATCATTGGAATCAACGCACTTAAAAACGCGCCCCAGATTAGAATCTGGTACATCGTTAAGCGATAGGGAGACCGATCTGCCCAACGACCACCGACAAAATAGCCAATAGTGAGGTAAAGCAAAATCAGCCCAATAACGTTCGCCCAGACGATGTTGCTTGTACCAAAGACGTTGCCAAGTAGGCGTGATGCGGAAAGCTCGACGGCAAGTGTGACCATACCACTTGTGAAAACGGCTATGTAAAGATAACCGTTTTTTGCCGGAGGTGAGTTTTGGGGTGTTGATTGATTATTAGTGACTGTATTCATGCCACTAATGATAGCCTAGATTAGGGCGCATATAAAGGCTCTATAGGCGAGAATTAAACAATTTATAGAGGGCGTTGTGCCAGAACGACTGAGAGGTCGTCATCACGCCGGACAACAATCGTAGGTATTCGTAATAAGCGCAAGATTCCGCGTGTTTCTTCTGATGATCTGCCGCCAAATGATTCGGGATCAATCAAGATGCACATTGTTTGAATTCCACGTCTGCCAAGTATTTGCGCTTCCGTGACCCATGACTGATCTATCGATGACGTAATAATGACGAGTGTTGTCCCACGTGTAAAGTAGGGCGTTTCTAGCGTCAACATTTGCGCCAGTGAATATTTAGAGAAACTACGTGCGACAGCCAGTGTCTCTAATACACGGGTCAACTGGCGGTTGCCACGTTCCGGTTGATGCACTTCACGGTTCGGGGTGTATGCCGCAAAGCCAAGCGCACGTTCTTGTTCTACGAAATGCTTGACCAGCGATGCCGTAATGACGACAGCATATTCTTCGCTCGAAGGCGGAATACCGCTTGATGTTGGAATGATTGCGCCGGTTTGCCCGATGCGTTGAATACCGGGGGCTTCTACAAGTGACGATGCTGAAAAATCTGTGAATAGCCAGATGTCTACCAGCGGATCAATTTCAAATTCTTTAACAACAAGGCGATCTCTGCGTGCGGTAGTACGCCAATGAATACGGTTAAAACTATCACCGGGAACATAATCGCGTACACCAGCGGCATTGGTGGTTACATAATGGCTGCGCCGACGTTGTGCTTCACCACCGGATAACGCGCCCATAGGCAATTCAAACTTGCTGATACTTACCGTCGCCGGATAGACAATTACACGGGAGGTAGCATCAACACGGCGGGGCGAAAGGAACAATCCGAAGGGGTCGCCACTTAAAAGGGTGATGGGACCTAGTCGAAATTCACCACGTGTTAAGCAGGGTGTAGAGACATCCCATCGGTATGTAGAGCGACCACCTAACGCCGGTACGATGTGACTTGCGCGATGACCGGGTAGGTCGGAATGGTCGCGCACTTCTAACCAGAGTTTTGGCAGAATACTGGTGTTTTTTACTGCAAAAACTTCATTTAGATTGCGTCCGACCTGCGCCCTGCGTGATCTAGTCTTCCTGCTGATGACTAGCCATCTAACAGATGACCATGCCCAGAGGTAAGAAAGTAAAAGTAATCCGCCGAAAACATACGCCAGATTGAAGAAAAATGTTCGCCCCGTCCCCATGCCTGCTAACAGGCATAAAATGGACAGCATATAGATGACATTTCGACGACTTTGCATAGGTAATTACCGCGCCGATGCACCGGGTACGGGGGTCGTCGTTAGCACATCCTGAACAATTGTGCGTGATGAGATGTCTTTAATACGTGCCGCTGGTCCAACGATGACACGGTGCGCCAGTGTGACTTCAGCTAAGGCTTTTACGTCATCTGGTATGACATAATCTCTGCCTGCCATTGCCGCTCGCGTTTGTGATGTTCTAAAAAGGGCAAGTGAACCGCGAGGGCTACTACCAAGATAGACATCAGGATGTTTACGAGTCGCGGTGACGAGATCGATGATATATTTTTTCACTTCTTCGGCGACATAAACTTCGCGGGTTGCGCGCTGTGCAAGAAGCAAATCTTCAACAGAGACTACTTTTTGCATGGTATTGAGTGGATGTTCGTATTGTTGGGCGGAGAGGACAACCAATTCTTCTGCCGCGCTCGGATATCCGAGTTGGATACGCATCAGGAAACGATCAAGTTGCGCTTCAGGGAGCGGGAACGTTCCTTCATACTCAATAGGATTTTGTGTTGCTAAAATCAGGAACGGATCAAGCATAGGGTAGGTGGTACCATCAACAGTGACTTGCCGTTCTTCCATTGCTTCCAAAAGCGCCGCCTGGGTTTTTGGTGTCGCACGATTGATTTCATCCGCAAGGACGATTTGCGACATGATAGGACCGGCGCGATATTCGAACTCACGCGATTGCTGGTTAAACATCGATATACCGGTCACATCGGATGGGAGCATATCCGGTGTGAACTGAATACGATTGAACGACGCGCCAATTGACTTGGCAAGTGCTTTCGCCATCATCGTTTTACCAACGCCGGGAATATCTTCTATCAAGATATGTCCCTTACTGATAAGTCCTAATACGGTTAGGCGGATTTCATTGCGCTTACCGATGATAACTTGCCCAACACTCTGGGAAATTCGTTCAGCGACGCTTTGAATAATGCTGATATTGAGTTGTTCATTTGATGGACGGGTATTTTCAGCCATAATGCTCACTTTATTTTCAGAGATTGCTATAAGCACCTCTTAGCTTACGATAATCGTAGAAAATTCACCTTACGTCTGCCCTACGATACACCCTCAACAGTATAATGGAAGTTCCTATTGTGAACAGGCTTAACCTATGCGGGTGAATTTGTATCACTAGACCTGTGGTGACTTGCTGTTTAACTCAGGTTTAGTATAATATGCAAGGGTAAAAGCAGTTTAAGTTCTCTTATTCCTAAGTTTGTTGTTTCGGATTATACTTGTTTATATAGAGATGTACTTTAATTGTCTCTTTGGTGATGATACTCGGATAACTTTCACCCGGCATTTTCACCGGGTCACTTTTTGAGAGGAGCAAGACTATGGCGAAATCGCGGACTGAACTGATGGTGGATCGTCTGCGGGACCTCCAAGCCACAACACCGGAAATTGATGCTTCCGCCGTAGTGAGTGTTGATGGTCTTATTATGGCATCGTCGCTACCGGCAGGTATCGAGGAAGATCGCGTATCGGCTATGTCTGCGGCAATGCTTTCACTTGGCGAACGTATCTCCGGTGAACTCGGACGCGGTCTGCTCGATCAGGTTTATATCAAGGGTAAGCTTGGTTATGTTATCCTGATGTCTGTTGGTGAGGAAGCGGTTTTAACGACATTGGTGCGTGAAGGCGCGAAACTTGGTTTGATCTTTCTGGATATGCGCCGAACCGCTGACGACCTCGAACAACTCGTATAACTTTTGTTAGCATTTTAGTGTGTAATAATACCACACGCGATAATTTACCTCACTGAACGGCGGGATGAGCAATCTTCCCGCCGCAGTTTTTGTTTTTGATATAGGTGAGAATAATGTCACAACCTAAGTATATATTCTGTACCGGCGGTGTAGTAAGTTCTGTAGGTAAGGGCGTTACTGCGGCGGCGATTGGGCGCATCTTAAAGGCGCGTGGGCTAAAAGTGGCAATCCAAAAACTTGATCCATATTTGAATGTTGATCCTGGAACAATGAGTCCCTATCAACATGGTGAAGTTTTTGTGACGGCAGATGGCGCAGAAACGGATCTTGATCTGGGTCATTATGAGCGTTTTGTCGATGAAAATTTGGATCGCACCTGCAATGTCACCGCAGGGCAGGTTTATGGGCATGTCATCGAGAAAGAACGGCGTGGTGATTATCTCGGTGGGACAATTCAGGTGATTCCCCATATCACCAATGAGATTAAACGCCGGATTGGCTTGGTCGGTAAGGAATCAAATGCTGATGTGGTTATTGTTGAAGTAGGCGGAACTGTTGGCGACATTGAAGGTCAACCCTTCTTAGAAGCTATCCGACAGATACGTACGAGCTTACAGCGCAACGATACGCTTTACGTTCACGTTACATTTTTGCCGTATATTGGCGCTACTGGAGAACTAAAAACCAAACCGACACAGCATAGTGTACGTGACCTTCGCAGTACAGGTATTCAACCGAACGTAATTATCGCCCGGACAGATTATCCGGTTAGCAAGGAAGTCGTGCAGAAAATTGCTTTGTTCTGTGATGTTGATCCTGAAGCGGTGATTGCGCTGGAAACAACTGATTTGCTGTATGATGTGCCTTTGGTACTTGAAGATAGTGGCTTAGGGGACTATATCGTTGAGCAATTAAAGTTGGACGCGAAACCATCTGACCTCACAGATTGGCGCAACATGATTAAGAAGATGCGCGCCGCAAACGATACCGTACGTATTGGGGTCGTTGGTAAATACGTCGAACTTCATGATGCGTACATGAGTGTAAAAGAAGCCGCTTATCATGCCGCTAGCTCACTGGGGAAAAATCTTGAGATCGAGTGGATACATTCTGGTTCGCTGGAAAAAGATAAGGGCTGGGACAAGCTTGATAGCGTCGACGGAATCATTGTTCCCGGTGGATTTGGCTATCGTGGGGTAGAGGGAAAAATCCTCGCGGCGCGGTATGCCCGTGAGCGTAATGTCCCGTACCTCGGATTGTGTTTAGGGATGCAGACACTTTGTATTGAATTTGCACGCCATGCGCTGGGTTATGAGGACGCAAACAGTTCAGAGTTCGACGTGACAAGCGAGCATAGCGTGATTGATCTGATGCCCGATCAACGTGATATTATTGACATGGGTGGGACGATGCGTCTAGGGATTTACCCATGTTCGCTAAAAGAAGGCACAAACGCGTGGAAATCCTACAATGAAGCTGAAAGCGTGAATGAACGTCATCGTCATCGTTTTGAGTTCAATAATGACTTTCGCACCGTATTTGAAGAAAACGGTGCGATTTTTAGCGGTTTAAGCCCTGATGGTCGACTTGTCGAAATTGTTGAGATTAAAGATCATCCATTTATGGTGGGTTCACAATTTCACCCTGAGTTCGCTAGCCGTCCTAATTTGCCGCATCCACTATTTCGTGCATTCGTTGAAGCGGCGGTCACGCATCGTGGGAAGATGAAACTATCTACATCCGATTCTGAAAACGGATATATTTCGCCTGATAAGCAAGTAAAAGAAACATTGGACTCGTAGAGTTAAGGTACATAGCGTATGTCAGTAAGTGAATTTATTCAGAAAATGCCCAAAGCGGAATTAAGATTACGCCTCGAAGGTATTTTTCGCAAAGATACGTTGCTAATGATTGCCGAACAAAATGAAATCCGTGCAACTGTCAAGAAATTTGATGATTGGGTTACCCGTTTAGATGAACCTGATGGTTCAAAGATTGACGAAACAGTGCAATTTGTAAGCCAGTGGTTACAGGCTCCAGACGATTTAAGCCGGATTGTTTATGATCTGGGTGTAATTCTGTCTAAACAAAACGTAAAATATGTAGAAGTCATCGTAAATCCAGTGTTATTCATGCAATCTGGCATGACATTTGACGAATTCATGGGTGTAATTAATGATGGGCGTGATCGTGCAGAACGCGGCTGGGGTATTCGCATTAACTGGTTGCTTAATATTCCATGGGATGAGCCGCGTCGTGCTGATGATACTGTGCGTTGGGCTACGAATGCGTCTGGCAAAAAAGCCGGTATCGTCGGCATTATCCTCAGTGGTGATGATAGCACACAGCCTGTTGGTCAGTTTGCCCGTGCTTTTACCAATGCAAAGAAAAAGTTTCTGCCGACTGCCGCTTTTGTCGGTCAAAAATTGGGCGCAGAGGGCGTTGGTGAAGTTATTCAAGAACTGGAACCCACCCGACTGGTGGACGCGCGTGGTGTTGAGTCTGAATCCGACATCATTGAAAAAATTGTAAGTAATAACATCTCTGTAGATGTGTGTCTTGCACGCGGGGTGAAACTGGGTTGGTATAAATCTTACGCAGAACATCCGATAAAACGTCTCTACGATGAAAACGTTAAACTTACCCTCAGTTCTGATATGCCGTCTTACTATGGTACATCCATCACGGATGAATATGAGCATCTTGTAAATGAAGTGGGCTTGACCATAGAAGAGCTTGAAGAAATTGCCTTGAACGCAGTTCGGTTTAGCTTCTTGCCAGATGAAGATAAAGAAGCCATGCTCAATGACTTTCAGCAAGAATATGCCCGTTTGAAAGATGAACTTATCGTATCCAAGTCTGAAACGATAACATAATTTGGAGAAACATCTAAAGCAAAAGACCGTCATTGAATCTGACGGTCTTTTTTTGTTTAGTCGGTATGCGTCACGTTGATGATTCTCGATGAATCACTGCTTGTTTTGGGGAGCTTAATCGTCAAAACGCCTTTCTTAAAACTTGCGGTTGCATCATCTGCGACCACTTCGCGTGGGATGGCGACGCTTCGGGAAAATGAGCCAAAGGCGAGTTCACGTTGGAGAAATTTGACCTGTTCATCATCGTTGTAAATTGTGTCGATTGTCTCACCGCTCAGTGTGAGCACTTGATTTTCCACACTGATCTCCATGCTCTCTGGCTTTAAACCGTTTACGAATGCCGTTCGGATGTAAACAGCGTCATCTGTTTCATATATATCCATCGGCGGATAACTACTCGTCGCGGTAATACCCGCCACATTCTTGATTTGTTTTTCGACGGCTTTGCTCAGTGAGTCACGAAGACTAATAAATTCCTTTACCGGATCGAATTTTTCTTCAGGCATTATAAGTTACTCCCTAAAATACGTCATATCTAAAGATTATTACGTGAATCGGGGTGGATGGTTGCAAAAAATAAGCCGGTAGTTATCCGGCTTGGTGTGAATTTTTGATGAGTGAGAAAATTAGCTTTTCGCACTTTCACGCTTTAACAGCTCAACAACTTGCAGGAGGACTTGACGCACGCTGGTTTTTTGCAGAGCGACGCATGGCATTATGGTAATGTCATTGCCTGCTTTGGTGCCTCGCCTTACTTGTGCAAGTCCCGCGGAGCCATCAAGATCGTTTTTGTTTGCGACAATAATGTACGGTACGTTCACGAAGCCAGAAAACTGTTCGATAAGTTCGGCGGCTTCCGGAAACGATGGGGTGTCTGTGCTATCAACGATGACAATGAACGCATTCATTTCGCTTGATAGTATTTCCCACATGAAATCAAAGCGAGTTTGTCCGGGGGTGCCATAAAGATAGAGTGTATCTTCACCAAACTTCGCCCGACCATAATCCATGGCAACAGTTGTCTCTGCTTTGATCCCGCGATCTTCTGTAGTGATTTTGCGCTCGGTGGAAACAACTTCTATGTCAGAGATTGTTTTGATGAACTCAGTTTTGCCGGAGTTGAATGGCCCGGTGACAACAATTTTGTAATTGGACACGACCCCTCCTTGAGGGAGTGATTGATGGATTACGAAATAACTCTATAACTTCATTGTACGTCGAATTGGGGGATGTCGCAAGAATAAGGCGAAACGATTAAATCAAACGGGTGCCATAGTGACACCCGTTCCAGAATTGATCATGAAATTGTCTTATGACAGCATCCGCTTGAAGTCAATAAAGCGATAACCTACGCCACGTTCCGTGAGAATGTATTTCGGATTTGATGGATCTTCTTCGATTTTCTCACGGAGATAATTGACATACAAACGGACATAGTGGGCTTCGTCACGGTATTCGTAGCCCCAAACTTTTGCGAGCAACTGATCATGCGGAACAGTCCAACCTGCGTTCTCAATCAGATGATAGAGGAGGCGGTATTCAGTTGGTCTGAGTTTGATATGTTCGCCATTGACGATTACTTCACGACGATTAAAGTCTACTTGAAGTCGATCATCAATTTTGAGAATAGCTTGATCTGGCGAGCTAGACGGCATTTCATGGCGACGCAATACAGCTTTGATTCTGCTTGAAAGTTCCCGTGGACCGAATGGCTTGGTTACATAATCATCTGCACCCAATTCAAGCCCATAAACTTTATCATTTTCTTCGCCTTTAGCGGTTAGCATAATGACGGGCGTGTTAGAGAATTCCCTGAGCATTCGAAGCGTTTCAAAGCCATCTAAATCTGGCATCATTACGTCTAACAGAACCACATCAGGCAGTTTAGTTCGGATTGCGTCCAATGCCTCTAGTCCACTATGGGCTTCAATCACTTGATGCCCTTCAAGTTCAAGATTCATTCGGATGAACCCGATCATACGCGGTTCATCATCAACCACGAGAATACGCTTGCTTTCTCGTGATTTCGTGCCGGGTAGTTTACTTGTCATAGATATTTAACTACTTTGTTTCAATTGATATGAGATAGTTAACGGAATGGCATTTCGAATTCGATCTCATCTTCATCACTTGGCAATACCTGGATGTAGTTGATTCGCCACCACGGGAAGATGACAGTGGTAACACCGTCGTCGAATATCGTTAATTCTTTGTCGCTCCGTTCGCGTGGATTCTTACCTACAATATTCGTATCTGTGGGTTTTGGCATTTCGTCCACATCAACTTTGATAGGTTCAGAATTAGCGACGTGCAGGAGTAGGGTAATCATCGAATAGACACTCCGTAAATCATTTAAAGTAAATATGCGTTATGAGCTTACCAAATCGAATTTCATCACCATCACGTAATACACGGGGTTGGTCAGGGCTTAATCGCTGACCGTTGAGATGCGTTCCGTTTGAACTTCCCATATCCACCAACGTGAGTGTATCTTCATTACGTTCAATTGTAGCGTGCATTCGTGAGACCCCTTTTTCTAATGCGCCATAAGGGGAAAGGTCTACATCTGGTTTTCGTGGACTGGTGGTGTCGCTCCGTCCAATAACAGTTCTATCACGCAACTGCACGGTTACGGGATCATCAACATCTCTAATATGAACAATCAGGGATGTTTTTTCTCCTATACTTGCTGTTCCCCATGTTGCACGCGCAGATAATTCACCAGGCATTTGTTCAAGTTGTCTAGTGGGTAGGGTTGCTCCTGATGTTGCATCAGTCAGACCTTGTCCGCAATTTTCACAGAAGAGCGTCCCTTCACGATTTTCGTTTCCACAGTATGGGCAAAGAATCATGTTGGATCCTCATTTGATGAGCTAAGAAGCAGATGTCGAGTTTGATATTTTAGCGCCTTGCGTCCCTTGTCAGAGAGACCACTTGTATGAGCGACCCGTCGTGCTTCAAGCAATGCTTGATTGGCGAGACCTTCTTCTCCACGTTCAAGGAGCCGTGTAGCGAGATTTTCCAACCTGCGTGTAGCCTCCGCCACGTCGCCGCGCTCTAATGCCTCTTGTGCCCGTTCCTGTAATCTATAAAGGGTTAATTTGCTTAACGCATCAAGAATTGCGGATGGCGGTTCATCATGGGTTTGTTGTTGCGTAACTTCAAGTGAGATATCACTCACGATTTGCATATGTTGGACTTCATTCTCAAGAATATCACCTGATGCTACCAAACGGGCAATAGAACGAAATCCGTCCTTCATTTCTCCCGGCATTTGAAGTTGAAACAATACTGAGACTGGACGGTTTGCCTGCATACTACCGAGCGGAATTATTCCTGTTGCAAAATCAAGTGGTTGCGGATGAGGAGACAGTTTGAATGCGAGTTCTAGCTGTACATCAGGATCAGGTGCGATTGAGAGCGATAGACGCTCGGCAAAGGCATTACTTAAGTTGCGGACGTGATCATTTAAGAAGCGCACAACTGAGTTAGCGGAATCAATGTACATAGAGTTGCCCCCTGTTTTGGATGCAAGCTCATCGAGAAATTCATCATTCCAATCATTGCCCAAACCCATTGCACTGATACTAATGCCTTCTGTATTTGCCTGACTCGCTAGTTCAACGCACTTCTCTTGATCGCCATAGGTATGACCATCGGTAAGGAGGATCACATGATTGACCAACTTGGGTCCCAGAAACTGGCGATTCTGCTTTACACCTTCATTGAGTCCTTGAAAGATTTCAGTCCCGCCGGAAGGCGCAATCATACTAACTTTTGCTTTAAGTGCTGGCTTATCCTGCGCAGTAGTTGCCGCAATTACCGTTGTAGCGCGATCATTAAATGCGATGACGGAGATGATATCCGCATCCGCCAGATTGTCGATAATCTGATGTGCGGCGATCTTAACTTTCTCCATCCGCACACCCTTCATTGAATTACTGTGATCCAATACGAGAGTCAGGTTGAGACGGGTTTCCCTCGTCTTTATAGACTCTTGCGCCCGTGGATCAGGAAATATTTCAGCAAGTAAATACAATACTTGAGGTTCTTTTAGTGGGGTGATTGTGCGTTTGCTAGGCGTAAGTTGCAAGCTATAGTACAAGCCATCGCTATCTGCTTGTCTTGCGGCTCGCTCATCGTATGTTCTGCGTTTGAGAGGATCGAGAAGCAAGTCCTGTGCGCTAGTCACATCCTGGAACTGCGCTTTTGCGCCGAGATGATTCGGATTTACATCAGGATGCAAGCGACGAGCAATACGCCGATATGCAGCTTTAATATCATCAACGCTTGCATCAGCAGAAACGCCGAGAACGCTATATGGGTCAAATTCTAGTGCCATGAAAGACTCATTACTTGTTAGTTAGCTATTTTGAAACTTTGATCAGAACAGCTGTGATATTGTCAAGTCCGCCTTTTGCATTTGCCTGTGCAACCAATTTTTCGCAGGCTTGCTGTGGGTCACTTGTATTCATCACAGTTTCATAAATGTCACGCTCCGGAATAAGTCCCCACAAGCCATCGCTACAAAGGAGCAACCGTGAATTTGCGGGAAGCCGACGTGTCATGGCATCCACTTCCAGTGTTTCATTTTGACCCAAGGCTCGATATAGAACATTCTTTTGTGGATGTTCTTCCGCTTCTTCCTGCGTGAGTTGACCCAATTCAATCAAACGTTGCACTAGAGAGTGGTCTCGCGTCACCTGATCTATTCCTTCACGGCTGATTAGATACGCTCGACTATCACCAACATGTGCAAAATGTGCTAGATCACCGATTATGGAGACGACTGTAGCGGTAGTACCACCGTCGGGTACGTTGGTCATGACTTCTTTATTTGCGCTTTGAATTGCGGCGATGAGTGCTTCTGTAATCGGCACACGCTCAGTCTTTTCATCGCCTCCAAACATCGGTAAATAGATTGATTTCATGATTTGTGCAGTTACGGTCCGTACTGTAATCGCCGATGCTTTTTCACCATCATGATGACCACCCATTCCGTCAGCGACAATGAACATACCAAAATCTGGATGATCGTCCGCACTAATGCCTGTTACGAAAAAAGCTTGTGCCGCATCCTGATTATTGCTACGTACCCTGCCAACATCGCTGGATACACCATAAGTTAGGACATCAATCCCTGCGATATCTTCTTGCATAGGATACATCTGATCCGGCGCGAGAGGGCGGGTTGCGCCATCGATGATGCTCCGTTGTGGTAATGGGGCAGTCGCTATCGGTTTAGTTGCTGAGTCAAAGTGTTCTTCCAGGGCATCTTCGCCGGTAACTGCTACTTCAACTGTTGCGATAAAATCTTCATTTTTTACGTCTTCAGAAATCTGTTCAGAGACTGAAGTTTCTTCTTGACTCTCTTCTTCATTTTTTGCTTCTGTGTCCTTGGTAGAAGTGGTAGATGCTTCAGGAGTGTCCCCTTCATCACCGACCTTGCCAAAGATGCGTCGAAATAATCCCATGTTTGTCTCCAAACGCCTTTATTATGATATAACCTAGTCGATTAGTGGTAATGCGTATACAGAATTATCGGTTGATCCAACAAGGATAACATTTTCCATGATGTGGGCGGCGGCAGTGATTGCCCCCTTGGTTTCATAGACCCACTTTTCCTTGCCAGAATTTGTATCTAGGCAGTGAAATTTGCCGTCGTTGCTCCCGAAATACACATTATCCTTATAAATTACTGGTGAGGAGACAATTGGCGACTCTGCGTTAAATTTCCATTTCTCGCGTGAACTTTCAGCGTTGATTGCGTAAAAGTGACCATCAGTTGAACCAAAGTATACCAAATCATCCAGGATTGCGGGGGATGATACAATCGGACCAGTGGTTCTGAAACGCCACATACTATACCCGCTACCTGAATCAATGGCGTACATATGACCGTCAAATGAACCAAAAAAGCAGATGCCTTGATCGTCAACGATCGGCGAAGACATTACGCCGCGTTTTGCACGAAACCCCCATTTCTTATTTCCAGAGAGTTCGAGTGCGACAACTTCGCCTGAATCACTGCCAGCGATGACCAATTCGTTGGTGACAAATGGGCGGCTACGAACGGCTTCACCCATGTCATATTCCCACAGATAGCGACCGTTGGCGGCGACAAGTGCATAAATACGTCCATCATCACTTCCGAAGAAGACGTGATCGTGAGCAACGCGTGGTGTGCCACGAATGCGGCCCTTAGTGGTATATGACCAGTTGATGCGTCCGGATGAAAAATCAACTGCATTGAACGTGTGATCTTCCGAACCGAACAGAACTAATTTACTGGAGGTGTCCATTACCGGGCTGGAGGCAATACCGCCCTGTGTTGGGAACTTCCATGCAAATTCGCCATTTGTTAGGTCTACTGCCCAGACATTGGTGTCATAGGAACCGACGAAGGCATAATTACGATATCCGGTGGGGCTAGCACGAATCTCATCTTCTGTTTTGAATGTCCAGCGTGCCTCGATACCAAAGTTTTCCATGTTTGGGAAAAGTTCGGTGCCTTTTGGGGAACCATCATCAGTGCCGTTAACAGCGATCATTCCGCCACCACCACCGTAGCGAACTTTGAGGATGGCTTCTTTCATCTGTGCACAGGATTGGAATCGTTTGCTCGGTTCCATTTCTAGCGCACGATTGATAATCTCAACAAATCCACTGGGGACTGATGAATTGTAATCTTTTATAGGACGCTCATTAAAACTAAACGGTGGTGCTAGTCGTGGGTCTTCACGGGTGATGATGTGATGTAGCGTAGCGCCAAGACTATAAACATCACTGAGGGGGTTCACATCACCACGATATTGCTCCGGTGCGGAATACCCTTCAGTACCAATCATTGTGTGTTTTGTACCACTGACGAATTTCTTCGCGATACCAAAGTCGATCAACCGTACATTCCCGCGACTATCTACCATGATATTGGCGGGCTTAATATCACGGAAAATGATCGGCTCAGGCTGTTGACCATGTAGATAGTCTAGTACATCACAGAGTTCGCTTGCCCATTCCATGATCTTATCAATCGGCAATTCTTTGGTCTTTGTTAGCAAGACTTCGAGATCACTCCCATTGATATATTCCATAACCAAATAAGCGCGACTGTTCTGATCGAAAAAGTCGAAGATTTTCGGAATGGCTGGATGCGCGAGGGTAGCGAGAATATTCGCTTCTCGTTGGAACGTCTTAAATGTCGCTGAACGTTGGTTTGGATCTGCGCTTGGATAGTGCATTTCCTTAATTGCAACTAAACGTTTTGCTTCGGGGAAGTTAAGGTCGCGTGCTTGATATACCGCACCCTGTCCACCGCCGCCGAGTTCGCCAATAATACGATAACGACTAATCAGTACCGTATTTGGCTTTAGTGTGGCTTCACTAAAATTGTCTTCAATATCCCCGAACTGAGTTGTATCTGGCATAATACTGCTCGTTAATGACTAGATTACAAGAATGAAAGCGATGAGAAAAAGATTATGTTTCCTTGAAATATTATATTGAACCTGAGACAATACCGCAATTAGGCATATTGTTTGTATTTGAATAACATCCGTGAAAATTGACGAATCATTAGCTATTTACCTCCATATTCCCTTTTGTACGACAAAATGTACCTATTGTGCTTTCAATACTTATACAAACCTCCAACAATTGATCCCACAATTTGTAGAATCTCTCATTAAGGAGATTGTGATTGTAGGTGCTAGCAACCCGTATCGGGATGTAAGTTCAATTTATTTTGGTGGTGGAACCCCTAGTTTGCTCTCACCGTTGGAGCTTGATTCTATTTTAGACGCACTTTATATGAATTTCCCCATTAAGAAATCTTGCGAAATTAGCTTTGAGGCAAATCCGAATGATTTGAACTTAGGCTATTTGAGACAACTACGTGCGTTTGGAATCAATCGTTTGAGTATCGGGATGCAATCCGCGAACCCACATGAGCTTAAATTATTCGACCGTCGCCATGATGTATCAGAAGTAGAGGGTGCTTTCGATTGTGCACGACAAGCTGGTTTTGAGAATGTGAACCTTGACTTAATTTATGGGTTGCCGGCTCAAAAAGTTGATGATTGGCGACATAGTTTGGAATATGCCCTTCTGCTAAAGCCCGAACATATTTCTCTGTATGCACTTGGCTTAGAAGATGGCACTCCGCTTAAGAATTGGGTCGAAAATGGTGCTCTTGCGTCACCTGATGATGACCTCGCCGCTGATATGTATGATCTTGCGACAACTCAAATGGCTGAACGAGGGTATACACAGTACGAAATTAGTAATTGGTCAAAACCGGGATATGCTTGTCAACACAACATGCAATATTGGCGAAACCTACCCTATATTGGGTTAGGTCCGGGCGCACACGGATTTGCTGGTCAAAAACGTTATTCCACTATCCTGTCGCCGCAAAGGTATATTAAACGCCTGCATGATAATAGTGAAACTTTCGAATTTCCAGAAAATCCGGTGATTGCTAACTTGGTATTGATTGATCGAGAAGCTGAAATTGCCGAAACGGTTATTACCGGTTTGCGATTATTGGATGAGGGCATAATCCGCAAAACTTTTTTCAATCGCTTTGGCGTTGACATGGCAGACTACTATGGCGACCGTCTAACGAAGTTTGTTGAACATAAACTAATGACCATAGATTCTGAATCTATCAAAATTACACCACAGGGTAGGTTGCTCTCCAACCTAATTTTTAGGGAGTTAGTCTAATCTGTGTTGTTGTCTACTACCGGACTATCCTCTTCATGGCGTAGTGCATCTGGAACTGGAATATGTTGTTTTTCCAGGAAACTCGTTAAAATCTCACTCAGTTTCATCGCTTCCGGTGCGACACCCTGTTCTTCTGCGATGTAGCGCAAATTCTCCACGATCCAGAGAAAAAGATCCGCTTCAGTCCGTTTTGGCGTGTATTTCAGAATGTTGTACTTGCGAATGAGATAAACCGCAGGTGCATAAATCGTATCATACCATCTGGTAGATACCTCATTCATCGAAAGTGGATCACCCTCATTTTGATACTCAAGCACCGTCTGATAAAGATGAATATGCTCAAGTAAATCTTGATAGCGGGATGGTTCAGTCAGTACAATTCGTTCCTGCTTAGGGCGTGTAGCATCAAGTCCGGTATCATCCAGAAATTTTGCGTATGCCTCTGCCGATTCCCACTGTTTCGAGGACATATTAGGTTCGAGATCAATCGGTGTTTGCAGTTCAATGACATAGGCTTGAATAAACTTAAAGCCTAATTGCCGCGCAACTGATACCCGGTGGTTGCCGTCACGTACAAAATACACATCATCGACTTTGTATAACTCTACTGGGGGGAGTCCCTCCAAACCATTGTAAAGAGCATAGATGCGACCCCATCGATCTGACATATTGTGCTTTTTGGGGAGGAATTTGTTCGTGAAGTCGTGATATCTGCCTACGCTACCAACGATACGATCAAGTGGAACATCCTCTAAGCCCTTATAGACCTCTTGATTTAAGCGTAATCGTCCTTTGACATCGTCAAAACTCCACAACTCGGTGGATTTTCCTAATAAATGGGCAATAATATCACTCCAAAAGGCTTTTGAATGTGCCCTCGAAAATTGTTCTTGACCTTGCAAATGGAGGTTTACATCGTCGATCATGACTTTATCCTGTGTATTATGACAAAGTTTACCTTGATGTAGATTTTTTCTCAAAATTAAGGTTTTCGAACTGTTGACACCTATAAGGCTATTTCGATGTCACAAGTTTGGCATTTTGTAACGTCGATATATTATTATTGCCACTGCAAAGCATAGCAACTTTTAGCTCAGTATGGATTTCACGGATGAGTTGGTCAAGTGCTTCAATAGATTGATCGGCGGCTTTCAGGAATGGACCTGCAAACCCGCCTAATGTTGCCCCTAGCGCCACACTCTTGGCGATGTCAATCCCGTTTCGCAATCCACCACTGGCAAAAATTGGTAACTCCGGCGCGCCTCGCTTCGCATATTGAATTGCATCTGCTGTAGGGATGCCCCAATCCGCAAAACTGGCGGCAACACGCGCATGAAACGCTGTTGGTGCACGATAATATTCAACTTCGCTCCAGGATGTGCCGCCTGAACCGGCAACATCTATCGCACTCACACCCGCATTCGCTAAATCGCGTGCATTTTGTTCAGAAAATCCCCAACCCACTTCTTTTGCAATCACGGGAACATCTAGCTTTTTACAGATCGCTTCAACCTTGCTGAGTAAACCGGCGAAATTTACGTCTCCTTCTGGCTGTACAGCTTCTTGAAGCACATTGAAATGCAAAATTAGTGCGTTCGCTTCGACCAACTCAACCGCACGACGACACTGGTCAATGCCATATCCGTAATTTAGCTGAACAGCGCCGATATTACCAAATAACATTATATCAGGCGCAATGTCTCGCACATAATAACTGTCATTGAGTAGCACATCTTCTATAGCGGCACGTTGGGACCCTAGCCCCATCGCAATGTTATGTTTCTGTGCCATTTCAGCAAGTCTGCGGTTGAGCTTGCGAGCGATGTCTGTTCCACCGGTCATTGAGGAAATCAGAATGGGAGAATTTAGTGTTTTGCCGAATACATTGACTGTAGTATCGACTTCGGATAAGTTGATTTCCGGTATAGCATTGTGCATAAAACGGTAGTGTTCCAAGCCGGTTGTGATGTTTGGGAACTGCACATTTTCTTCAAGGTTAATGCGAATATGATCGGCTTTTCGACTCTCTGTCGTTGGGGAATCAGTAATGTCTGCCATTAAAATCAATGCTCATACAGTTAAATAAAATGCTATGCTAGCCCTTCTTGTTAGGTCTGTCAATGGGGGTGGCAGTGTATATAACTCTCGGTATATAATGTGACGCTGTTTAATCTGAAGCAAAACTATTCCCGTTGGGAGGTCTCATTATGGCATCTGTCGAAGATCGTGTTAAGAGCATTGTCATCGATCTACTTGGTGTAGAGGAAGATCGTGTAGTACCGGAAGCTCATTTCCGTGATGATCTTGAAGCGGATTCACTCGACCTGGTTGAGTTGATTATGGCGTTTGAAGAAGAATTTGGTGGGGAAATTACTGATGAAGATGCCCAACAAATTGAAACAGTAGGGCAGGCAGTTACTTATATCGGGACACGTATGACTTAGTGTTCATTGAGGTATAAAATAACTGAGGGTAGCTTAAACGGCTACCCTTTTTCTTTTGCTCAAAATATGCTGAACTCCAACAATAACGATCATAGCAAATGCTAAAATGGTTAATATTCCGCCGATTGCAACCTGACGCGGTAAATAAAAATCTGCATATAGTTGAAATACCTGGCTCAAACCAAATGTACTGACAAGTACCCCACATATTCCGCCAACCATCATGACATAGAAACGCATTCGATAGAATATGCCACTCAGTCCAACGCCCCCGCCAACCAAGCATGAGATTGAGATAACGAACATTTGTCGATAATTCATGTTGCCCCGTTCAGAAGTGAGAAATTCAAACGGGGGGAACAGCATTACCGCGACAATGATTGTTATAAATGCGCTAGACAACCATAAGCGACGATTTGATGGATAAGGAGGTGTATTGGTAGCTACGATCGCAATCACAATGACTGGAATGATTCTCAAAAATAATGATGTAAGTAGACCCGGTGTGCTATGTACAACATCAGGGTGCAAGCTCGCCCATTCTGCAAGATCAAAGCCATCCATTGTTAATCCAGCGCCATTGCTCATCAGCCAGGGTAAATTATAGGCGACTGCAAGTAAAACTAGACTCAACCAAAATGAGATTTTTAATTTTTGATTACTTATTGAATTGTTCAATTTTTTCAAGGATTTGTGTATCTTCTTTTTCTTGTGCGTCAAAAAAGTTACTCATAAACTCACTGCGACGTTGCCTTAATGCCAATCTTGCGACAGCACGAATATCATCAGCAGTTGCCTGCATACGTCCATCTGTGGCCGCATGAGCGCGCGCCGCTTCAAACATTGTATATTCAGCGCGATGAGAATCGATTTCGAGATCGTGGACTAAGCCTAAACCAAGTGCAATCGCATCATCTGTGAGCGTCGTTTCTTTAAGTAGTTCACGCGAGACGATGACTTCTTCCAATGCGATGCTGGTCTCCATCTCCCATTGCCGAATGAACTGTGTTGGATTTTTCCTGTAAGCGTACACACGTTTATAGATTTCTAAACGTTCCTGCTTGTCTGTTACGCCCCGCACGTTAACACGTAATCCAAAGCGATCAAGAATTTGTGGGCGAAGTCTACCTTCTTCAGGATTCATAGAGCCTATTAGGACAAAGCGTGAACGATACGTTCCAGACATTGCGCCCCGTCGAACAGTATAGCTCCCTTGAGCAGAAGCATCCAATATTGCATCCACAATCTGGTCATCTAGCAGATTCACTTCGTCTACGTAAAGTAGATTATTATCTGCGCGGGCAAGAATACCTTTTTCTAGCCGGATTTGATTACGCTGTACGGCGACACGCTCATTAATGCCACCAACCACATCTTCTAAACGGGCATTTAACGGTAACTCAACCAATTTGACGGATTCATAGTGCGAAATTGGTTCGTTCTTGCTGAATAGCTCGTAACAATCTGGATATAGATATTTCGCATCTTCAGATTTTAGATCGTCCGGTAGCACACCTTCTTCGCAATCGCTCACTTCGATGTCCGGTAGAATGCCTGTTAATCCACGTACAGCAGTGGTTTTAGCGATCCCACGAGGACCGATGAGCAATACGCCCCCGATTGATGGATTAACGACGGACAAGATGAGCGCGGTACGCATTTCGACTTGACCGACGATTGCCATAAACGGAAACGGGCGATGTTCGGCAAGACCAAGATCAGTTGATTCAACCGATAAAATCGACTTTGCGCCGGCTTCGTTAAGGAGTTTAAGCAGTGTTGACGGTGCCGCATGTGAGTCACTCATGTAGATTGTGCCTTTTCGAGTGCGCGTTGTTGTTTGCGGTGTTCTTGTCGTTTTTGAGCTTGTTCCGCCCGTAATCGTTGTTGGTCAGTTTCATATGTGATTGGTGGCACCGGGGTAGGGCGACCTGCCTCGTCTAGCGCGACAAATACCAGATAGGCGGTATTGGTGACAATTGTACTGCGTTCAATCGGGTGCTCCGCAATGACTTCTACGCGTGCTTCCATTGATGTTCTTCCGACATACGTCAGTTCTGCTTGAAATTGCACAAACATACCAACCCGCATGGGTTCTAAAAATGTCATGGAGTCTATCGCTACGGTAACAGTGGGATGACCTGCGTGGCGCATTGTGGCTAAACCTGCGGCTTCATCGACAAGTTTCATGATAACACCACCGTGTACATTACCTAAACCGTTGGTGTCTTGCGGACCCATCATCACGCTGAGTGTCACTGCTGAATCTTCAATTCGCTTAAGTTGTTCAGTCATAAGTTGAATTTCCATAAAGTAAAGTTTATGTGAGCTTAAGTATAGCGTAATGCGCGTATAGACTTAAAGCATCGAATCATATATTTCTTTAAGATGCTGTGCGGAGCGTTCCCACGTAAATTGTTTTGCCTGGGTAAAGCCTTTTACGATCAAAGATTTTCGGAGTGTGTCATCAGTGATAAGTCGTTGTAATCCATCAACAATTGCATCTAAGTCGTATGGGTTGACCAATACCGTCGCATCACCAGCTACCTCCGGTAAAGATGACACACTAGATGTTAAAACGGGCGTTCCGCACGCCATACCTTCCAGAACTGGAAAGCCAAATCCCTCATAAAGTGATGGGAAGGCAACACAGTTGGCGGCGCTGTATAAAGCAGGTAAGTCAATGTCATCTACAAATCCGATGAGATGCACATGATCTGACAATCCTGTTTTGGAAATCGTCTCGAAAATAGGATCTTCTAGCCAGCCCTTACCGCCAGCAATCACAAAATCAATGTCTATGCCGTTTTTACGAAGATTGGCGAGCGCATGTATGAGCCGCTGATAGTTTTTACGTGGTTGAACCGTTCCAACGGACAGAATAAACGGGCGTTTCGGAATTCTATATTTACTTCGTATAGTCATGCCAGCATCCGAAACTGGTTTAAAACGTTTATCTACACCTGATAGCAAAACTGTAATTTTATCAGCAGATGATCCATAAAATTCAATGATGTCGTTTTTAGTTGCCTGTGAATCTGCCAGAATATGATCTGCACGTCTAATAGAATCCGGAACGACGCGGTCAAGATAGGCTTTTAGTGCAGGACTCGCCGCTTCCGGTACTCGAATAAACGATAGATCGTGAACTGTTAAGAGTGTTCGGGTTTTTGGTCGGGTAGGGGGGAGTACGAAATCTGTTGCATGATAAATGCGTGTTTCACCAATCATCATTTCGATAGGAAATTTTGCATTGGCACGAAACCAGAGACGCGCCAGCCATTTTGGTGAAATACGCGTGTTCCGCCAATGAAAATTATCGCCTAATTGTTGTGGCAATGCTGATTTGGAAGCACCAGACACGAAAAGCTTATAGCGTGTATCTGTGTCATGACGGGCGAGTGCGTGGGTAAGTTCACGCACATAACGCCCAATGCCCGCACCTTGCTCAAATGCAGGCGTGTAATCTATTGTGATCGTTGAGTTGGGCACGTTATTTTACGTCGCCATAAGTCCAATAGCGATTTGCGAAGAAATTCCACAACATAATCACTGCCATACCGATAAGCTGTGCAACGATTGATCCAAGCTTTGCCTCAGCGGTAGGATTGGGATCATACGAGGCGTTAAATATGTGAATTAACGGAAGCAAGGTCGGTAGAATTATCGGTCCTAAGCGGAACGACATCGTTGTGACCCAAACGGATCGTGCGAAACCACCTGTAACGCTGATAAGTGTAAACTGGGCAAGCTGGCGGCGCATTGAATTCGCACGGGATTCCGGATAAACCCACATCTGTGTCCAGATAAAGTTGCTGATGACTGCGAGTATAAATGCGATACTCGTAGCAATTGCCACATTGCTTGCTACGGGAATATTCAAAACCTCATCAAGGTGGAGTATATTTGCTGTTGCAGTATCATGGAAGAGGTGACTGCCAAAAATGTGGGTTGGTTCGAGAATGGTCGCCTGCAAGATAATCAATACGCCAAAATCTACCATTGCACCACTTACACCTACAACGGCAAAGCGCAAGAAGCGTTCTACTTCTTTCGCTTTATTGCCGAAGCGTCTTGCGACGAGTTCGATTGGCAAGTCTAGCGGATTACGGACTTGAATGTTTCGCTTTGCTTCAGTTTCAACGACTGTCATAGTTGATTGATTCATTACCTTTTGAACCTATACGCATTCGACGTTTGTGCGTAAAGTATTGCGACTATACCAATCATAACCCCAATATGCAGAAAAATATTGTTAACAAATAAATTGTCTGTCAGGCTATGAACCGATAAATATGTCCACGTTCCTAATAGGCCGATAGAAACACACCTTGAGATCAGATCAGGATGACTCCGGCACCGCCATGTGAACCATACAATCCCTAGCCACATAAACATATACCCCAGAAAACCAATGATGCCAGTCTCCGCAAGAACATTCAAGTAGTAATTGTGAGCATGTCCGAGAGGTTCGTCCCAGTTGATAAGGCGATAATCATTGTAGACGGCTTCGTAATTGCCAAATCCTACACCCATCCATAATTCTTCACTGATCATATTTGTTGCGGCTTGCCAGTGCGCGAGGCGTTCGACAACAGCATAATTTTCCGTTGTAATATCTACACCCCGGATGTCGTCTACAGCGATGATGTCCCGCGTGGCACTTTCAATTCGATCCATGATGGATGCCGGTATTCGATTAGATGACCATAATAGAAATACAGAAACAAAAACTATTCCAGCAACTCCAATTGACTGCCATAATTTTCGAGGAAGGGCAATACTGATAACACCCATCGATACGGCAAAACTCAGCCACGCGCCACGACTCCAAGAGGCGACAAGGGCGAGTATGAGTAAGCCCGCAGATAGTCCATAGAACGAAAAATAGCCTAATGCAGATAAAGAAATTGCCCGACTTTTATGCCATTGTTCAATATTGATCCAGAAATAGGCATACGCCATCAATAGCGCGATGGGTGCCAACAACCCCATAAAACCACCAAATGGATTGGGTTGCCCAAATGTGCCGAATGCTCTGAAGAAGCTGTCATTGATCCTGAAGTGATCTGCTCCACTGCCACCTAAGAAGATATAAAGACCAATTAGGGCGTTTGCCGCTCCAGCGATCACCAGTGCGAAAACAATATATTGCCAATCGTGTTTTTTGCCTACATCCAAAACAATCACTGCAAATATCAACACAAAAAGCCACTTGAGCCATTCACTTAGCCATGCGCCTAAGGAGTGTGCGGTAAACACCGAAATACCAGAACAGGCAATGAATATGATGATTGGGATAAAATTATTTGACCACGTTAGATTTGTTAGGCGGTGCTGGATTCTGATACGGTGAACAGTCCATGTTGCGACAAAGATAAGTGCAGTAATTTGTCCAATATCAAGCGGCGGATTGATGATAGATTCCGCAGAAATTAACGCTCTCAATGGCGCGAAAATAAGCACTATCACCATTGCTGAGAGTGGAGAGATCGCGAAAAGAAGTAAAAATGCGATGGTTGCAAAAGCGGTGGCAACCCCATTTAGTGGTTGGGTGGCCACCACAATACCTGAAAAAATGGCGATAACTGTGACTAGTGCGTGCATCCAATTGTACGTTGAATGCTTAGTTGTTATCTGTGTGAATATCACACGACCCCACGAAAATATTCAATCGTCTTAATTAAACCTTCGGCAAGCTCTACCTTGGGTTCCCATTTTAACACTTCCCGTGCGCGGGTAATGTCAGGTTGTCTAGTTTGGGGATCACCCTTGATTCGATCATCATTTTTATAGACCGTGCCTGCGGGATTATCCGTAATTTCGTTGACGATTTCAGCAAATTGTTTGATCGACATTTCATGAGGATTGCCGATGTTAACCGGTTCGTTGAAGTCAGATTCTAGCAGGCGATAAAGCCCTTCTATAAGATCATCAACATACTGGAAACTACGTGTTTGTGAACCGTCGCCATAAATAGTAAGCGGTTCTTCTCTCAGTGCTTGACCGATGAAGTTGGGTACAACACGACCGTCATCCAACCGCATACGCGGACCATAGGTGTTGAAAATACGTACGATGCGTGTATCTACGCTATGCGTGCGGTGATATGCCATTGTTAATGCTTCTGAGAAGCGTTTTGCTTCGTCATACACGCCACGCGGTCCGATTGTGTCTACATTGCCGACATACGTCTCTTTTTGCGGATGCTCTAACGGATCACCATAAATTTCTGACGTGGATGCTAGCAGGAACTTAGCCCCTTTTGCAAGCGCAAGACCCAGCGCGTTGTGTGTGCCAAGACTACCAACTTTGAGTGTTTGAATCGGGAATTTTAGATAGTCAATCGGGCTAGCTGGTGACGCAAAATGGAGAACAGCATCAATTTCACCCGCAACGTAGATATAATTTGCAATATCGTGTTTTATGAAAGTAAACGATGGATTACCAACAAGGTGAGCGATGTTTTTTGTGCTTCCGGTAATCAAGCTATCCATTGCAACGACTTCGTGACCTTCTTTAAGAAAGCGATCACATAGATGAGATCCCAGAAAACCCGCACCACCAGTAATTAAAACGCGCAAATGACACCCCCATGCTTAATGAACTTAGGACTAAACCGTAGGCATTGTATCATTTATATGGAAAGTTATATATCAATTATTTATGAAATTTGGGATTTTAGACGCGGACTTTTCCTTCGCCACTTTCTTTGAGGTTTTCTAACTGACGGTTAAACTCTTCTTCGAAAATATCAAAAGTGACTTTTTCGCTGAAACATAAGGTCACATGGCGTACCGATTTCAGAGGCTCAAATGTAAAATCTATTATTTTTTCTAGCATAGTTCTCGCACAATTTTCTACAGGGTAACCCAGTGTACCTACGGAAATTGCTGGAAAACTGAGCGAGGCAATTTGATTTTCTTCTGCTAATTCTAGACAACGCCATGTTGCATTAGCGAGTTTTCCGCGTTCGGCACCTTCTCCCCAATGTGGTCCTACCGTGTGGATAAGTTTCGTCGCGTTTTGGAGATTGCCCGCGGTTGTAATGACGGCGGAACCAACATCACACCAACCAATTTGTCTGCATTCATGCTGAACACTCTCACCAACAAGCGCAATCATTTCGTCAGAAAGATCGAGGGTGGTATTTGCAGGAATGACAATCGCATCGGTGGTGAGTGCTAATTGGTTTCCCTGTATGACTTCAATTGAAACTTTGTTCACCTTCGCTTTCATGATGAAAACACTCCTGACTGATTTGCTTAATTACACCATTGTTCAGGTTGTTGCGTCAATAGCACTGATGTTCGGTGATGTTGTTGCGATTGCCAGTAGCGTCATGAACACATAAGCAAGATCAATCACAAACAGACTATTATCGACCAATCCGTGTGCGAGTATGTCAATCATTGCGCCCATAGCACCTATGATAATAGCAATTTGAATACGGTCGCGCTCGTTAACAGTCGATAAGTGCCTAAATAAGGTTCTCCAGAATAAAAATTGGGTGAAGGTAAACCAGATAACGCCGAAAATGCCTAATCTTATCCAGATATCAAGCAAGAAATTGTGTGGGTGTGATAGATTTGGTTCTTGCCACGCGTCCGGCAAAATGTATATTCCGCGAAACGCGTATAGAAATTGGTCCAGTCCAAGTCCGGTGATCGGGTGATCCTTTATAATATTGATTCCGCTGTCCCAAACGCGCAAACGATAGAAGTTTGTTCCCTGTGTGAAGTCCAGAATGTTGTTAAACCTGGGAAATTGTAAAGCGAACAAGATGCCAATGACACCAATAACACCAAGGATGATAAGGGGTAGAAGTGCTTTACGTCGGTAAATCAAAATAAGCATTGTACTGACGGTGATTGGAATTCCGATAAACAATGCACCGACACTTTGGGTCAATATCAGCGCGATAGCCATGATGCCTAATGCGAAACCTGATAAATAGGTTCTGAACCTATTTATTGGAATAAGCACGAAGGCAAGTGCGAAAGGAATGCAACGTCCTAGAAAAAGTGATACGTTGTTGGGTGAACCGTATACACTCGCTAAACGATTTGCGCCTCCTTCTGCTTCGATAATCGATTCACCTAACGCGTATTGCACTAGACCGATTGTCGCAACCATAACGCCTGCAAAGATCAGCATATCTACTACACGACTTTTTTTGTCTTGGGGTAGGGTGCGGAAAATCATGTAGTACAGCGCAGGTTGAATGATAATGGTTCGTAGCTCGGTTATCGCCACGTTACGGTAAGTTGACCAACTAAAGGCTAGAATGCCTAGAACCATCCATGCGATGACTGCGTAATCTAAGGGATGTAGATGGCGAAATGATAGATGAGGAAGCATTGTTTCGCGTTGTTGATAATTTCTTGCCCATAAAATCACCATCTGCAATATCCACGCTGTGGCGGTGATGAAAAGGATAATCTCAGCAGTTGGAAAGGCGAAACGGTATAGCTCAACCGGAAACAGGAAAAATGGAGACCAAAATAAGGTCAACATGATTCCAAATTCAAGATGGTTGTAAATAATGATAAAGAGGGTTAAGCCGGCGAGAATCGTGAAAACAAATGGTGGCTGTAAATAAATCAAGCCCGCAGAAATGAGGGCGATAGTCAGCTGAATTTCATCACGTCGGAAAATTTGTGGTGTGGCGTTTCCCCATGTGAGCACCATGCCGATCATCAGCAAAATCGAGGTGATAAATCCAAAAATGAATCGAAACGGATAGCTTATCCATTTTGTGAAGAAGATAATCCCGTTGAAGTTAGCATGGTTGGATAAGTGTGCTACGGAAAATATGATACTGATAAACGCAACTAGCGAAGTTATCCATGCAACGTTGATTTGTTGCTGAAATAACCTATGCTGATTTCCCGAACTGATAGCAAATCCGATCAATGGATAAGTTGAGATATCACTATCCGGGATGAGTTCGTTTACCACGATGCGAAGTTGGTGTGAGCCTTTGTCTAAGTTAGTTGCGATGGTCACTGAATTCGTTTCCGGTTGAAGCGTATCGCTCGTCAGGAGTAGATAGGCATTTCCGTCACTATCCTGTGGAAGGGCATTCGCGGGTTTATTGTCAATTGTCGCGTAAAAATATGTGGAATAATTACCCTCATGCACGAGCACAGCAACATCACTGCCTACAAAATCAAAAGTGAGTTGACTGTCATTGACCCAGCCTGCGTCCGCTCCTTGTGTATCAAAATTCCATATGCCACTATAGGATGTGTAGGGATTTTGCGCGGGATACAGTCCATTTATTGCGGTATCGAGATTTGCGAAATCAATGACCGCCGCACCTTCACTCAGGATGAGTCCGCCAAGCCACGCCCATTCGTGTAGATCGTTGAGGATATTTTGAATAGCGTCTTCTGCGTCTTGAGTATCGACGCTGACACTTGTTAGCCAGATTGGTTTCTGGCTGTCTCCATAATCGATCATCACATCCCGATATTGGGGTAGGTGATAAAAATTGAAAAAAGTGGTTGCGATGCCATCTACAAAATCGCCGCCGCCAAGGGCGTAGAATTCGCGAATGTTCCCTGCATGATTTACTCTAGAGTTGGATTTATTATCCGCTGATGGCGGGAACTCTGCACTTAGTACGAAAGCCCACGCGTCCGCATCATGGATAGCAGAATAGGTGGGTTCAAGCATCGCTATATATTCAGTTAAGGTGGGGGATTCTTGAGCTTCATTATCCTGAAAATCGAGTCCATCCCATACTTGGTAATAATCAATCTGCTCGTTATATCTGGATGCGAATTGTCCGGCGAATTGGGCGAATTCTATGGGATTTTGGACTAGCACACTGCCAGTATCTGCTTGCGCCCATTGTGGTATTCCCCTGATGACCGCAATAAGCTGAATATCGGGATAGGCTGAGACAGCTTGTGTTATTCGATCCCATTCAGACCACTGGAATTCGCCCGCATTGGTTTCAATTTCTGCCCAATCAGCCACCTGTCGAATCCAATAGACATTTGACGCATTTAATTGCTCAAGTTCACTAATTAGCTGATCTTGATTCAGTGTTAATAAGTTACGATTTACCCCAAATTGTGGCACACGAAATGGAAGTTCTGTCGTACTCGTAGGGTTGACATATCCATGTAGCGTTGTATTTCTGGCAGAGATCGTTGCGAATGCGGCGACTATGGCACCACAAAACGCAACGATAGAAAAGATGAGCAGTAACCACTGTCGCATTAGCGTGTCCAGATGGGATGCGAAGCGCCTCCCTGTGTTAGCTGATGTGCAACGCCAGATTCAACATCAACAATCCATAAATTGTCCTGATAAATGAATGCAATCTGCCGACCATCAGGGCTCCACACGAATTCCTGTGAATTCAAACCTTGTTGACCCTGTTCAGGGAAGATGATACTTGCATTACTTCCGTCACGATCTGCGACCACAAGATCATAGTCGCTCGCGGTAATGCTACTTTCCCAATCGCGTGCTTGTAAATAAGCGATGTAGCCGCGTGGATACTGGGAACTGGGATCAGTGATCTCCGGTGAAAATTTAGGTTGTGACCAGATTCCTGCACGATCAACGATATCGGCATTAAATGTGCCATCGGTAGAAGTTACCGCCACGTTGAAGACCGGGCTTGCCGCTTCATCTTCACCACCAATGGGTGGACCATGTACAGTTGTCGCAATCAGGTTGCTATCCGGTGACCAGGAGACTGTTGTTCTCCATGACCAATCGCGGAATGTGCTTAGTGCGGCATATGAGACGAGTGGTTCTCCAAGCTGACCTTCATCAAGATTGACCAAACCGATGGAATCTGCGCGTATCCATGCGACCCGTTCACCATTTGGCGACCATTCAAATTGCATTCCCCACCAGCCATAAGGACCAGCGTTCGGATCATCCAAGATTTGCTCAATGTTCAAGGCTTCTCCGGTATCCAGATCAATTCGCATGAGCCATAGGTCGTTAAAGGCTTGCCAGCCGGGAGCGGCAGGGTGAACTTCTCCTTGCGAATAACTGATTGTATTTGCGCGTTCCGGAACCCATTCTGCGAATAGCACATCCTGTACTCGAAGTTGAGTCGCATTCGGCAATGGGACTGTAGTATCGGCGATAACCCATAGCTCATTCAGTATTGTCTCATCGGAATCGTCAGGCAAAGTGGCAAAGAGTAATTGCCGCCCATCTGCCGAAAGGCTGAGTATTCTATCATCCAAATTTCCAGATTCGGTAAGCGCGCGGCGGGCATTATTACTGCCACGCATAATCCATACGTTCTGATTGCTGATATAGGCAATTGTTCCTGTGATGGGCACAGGCTCTAAATCCGTTGTGGGAGCGACATAAATAATTTCATCTTGTGGATTGACCGTCACGTTACGCCGAATTTCAACGCGCTCACTCGGTTCCCCGTCGACAATGGTCGTGCGGTAACATACCTGCTCTTCACCATTTACGCCAGATCTCCCAACACGTACTTCGTCTGGAGCGAGACCATCAATTTGATTTGTGATTGATCGATAGGGTATCTCCACATTTTCACAACTGGTCTCTTCCGAAACGCGTACTACCGTGATGCGAATACCATCGCTGATCTGTGTGACAAGAGGGGGATTGGGACGGTCAAGTGGACCAAGCTCAACGTCTACCTCTCGCAGAAATTGCCCAACCGTAATCGGTTCTGTATGGCTGTATGTTTGAACACGCCCGTCAACCACTAAAGAGACCAGGATCGGTTGTACTTCTTGTTCCGGGGTGCAACCGACTGCGAGCAATGTGATGAAGATAAGAAGTTTTAGTAGATTTTTCATAGGATCACTGACTACCATTACGTTTACTCAAGACATAAATACGCGGATGCAGTCCACGTAGGGAAACTTTGATAATTTGCTGTGCGTACCATGAGCGATTATTCGCCAACACGCTTTCTATCAATTTTACCTCATGCGTAATCACTGTAAATATTGCATCCGGTGTGGCGATTCGTGCGGCCTCGTCGAATATTTGCGGGTATTGTTTGATATTGTCTTGATGTGAGCCGACAAGCTGTCCAAAAGGCAAATCTGCATAGAGACGATTAGCGAAATTTGATGGCAAAGGTAACGATTTTACGTCGGTACGAATTAGTTCAAGGTCTGTTCCGGTAACGAAACTTGCATTAAGGTTTTCACGCGCACAGGCGAGTGCTAATTCGTCATTATCACACCCGATAATTTTAGATACCCCGGTAGACAGTAGTCGTTCGATCATTATCGTGCCAGAACCGCAGGCAAGATTGACAACGATGTCTTCCCGTGATGGTTTTGAGAGTTGTATCATTGATGACGCGACAGGACCGTTTAGTGCACCTTCAAAGTTGCAGACACGCCATAATCGTGTTGCATGAGGTCTGGGTGTGATGCGAATTAAGATTTCCCAGCCCTTGTTTGCTCGGCGCAAGCGGATCAGCAGATCACCGTTTTCACTGCCTTCTGGAAGATTTAAGGCATCACCTAATTCTCGTTTGAGACGTTGCATTACTGATGATTCTGATCCTGCGGCACTAATGTAGAAATTATCGAATGTCGTTTTTTGTAATTTATAAACATCACGGATTTCATCGAGCAACCGATGAAAATGTTGATGTCCAAGCAAGGCTTTGGGGCGAGGAACATCGAAGTAAAGTGATATGTATAGGCTGTTGATTGTGCGTAACTGCATTAACTTCGGTAAATAAGGAGACGTAAATCGTACCGCGCCGGATACGCACTGGATTGAGTTTGGCTTAGAAATTACTTTAATTTCGTCTTCCGCGATATGTTCGAGACCAGTACTTACTTCTGCCTCAAACGTGAATAACTGCGTATCGATTGAGTTTCTCCTGCTTATTGGGATGAACGGATGAAATGGATGACCAGAATAATCCGGTCATCCATTTTTGAATTATGGTTTCAGTTTATCTGAAGATACTCGTTCTTAGATTTTCGAGAAGCGCGAGTGTATAGAAGTTTCTCGCATTTGCCCCGTATTGCAAGCCTGAGCCTGCAAGACTACCTGCACCTTCTGGCGCAACACTTGGTGAGACGTTATCTCCATTTAACCCGCTGTTGGCAAGTTCATTGAAGACGCGCCACTGGTTGAATACCGGCATGCCTAAGGCATTTGCTGTGTTGAAGATGGCTTCATTGAGTGTTAGCGTACGGTCAATAATGCCTTGATCTCCGAGGCGTGGATAGATTGTGTTCACAACCGGAATGACATTGCTACCCAGAATCGTATTAATGACCTGCTGGAGATTGGCTTCAAATGCCGCTGGATCAGTTCCTTCCAGAGCATCACGGTAGCCGATATTGATGATGGCTACGCTGGCATTTGCGATGCGTAGCTCACAAGCGAGGAGTGTTTCCCCCGGTTCACTACAAATCGGACTAAAATCGCTCCCTGGACGTTGTAGATCTGCGATGAGTAAATCACCTGTTGCAACGCTGGAACGGCTAAAGCTAGAGGTAGCATCCGCCATATCAGTATTGTATGCATTGATGACATTCTGTAAGAAATCGCTCGTGCCCGGTTCCAGTGCGAAAGTTGACGGGTCTGTATCATCGAACGGATCAAGATATTGCGGATTTACTGCCGTTTGATCGCCAATCAACGCAAAGGCATCTGCGTTACGTCCCTGTGCGATCCCGCCCTGATACACACGAATGAGATTACTCATAAAGTTATTCATATCAGGAACAATCGGTGATGTTTCCACAATGCTGGGCGTTGATGCTTCAGTGACGGTAACCTGTTGAGAAGACGTAGCAGGTGTGGAATTTGCTGTATCTGTGACCGTGACATTCACGGTATAAGTGCCAC
Source organism: Aggregatilineales bacterium (assembly GCA_040219275.1). Taxonomy (GTDB): domain Bacteria; phylum Chloroflexota; class Anaerolineae; order Aggregatilineales; family Phototrophicaceae; genus JAVJSU01. Next base: position 272,296 of record JAVJSU010000024.1, read on the forward strand.
CTGCGGTATAGGTGTGTTGTGTGGTCGCGCCGTTGCCGATATTACCGTCCCCAAAGTCCCACGCGACAGTATAAATACCATCGCCACCTGTAGCAGAAGCGGAGAAGTCGACTACAAGCGGTGAAGATTCAGTTGCTGTAAAGTTAATTTGAAGCGGATCTAGGGTGACCGGTTCAGTTACAGTGACCTGTTGAGAAGCCGTAGCAGGTGTGGAATTTGCCGTATCTGTGACCGTGACATTCACGGTATAGGTGCCACCAGCGGCATAGGTGTGTTGTGTGGTAGCGCCGTTGCCGATATTACCGTCCCCAAAGTCCCATGCAACAGTGTAGTTACCATCACCGCCGGAAGGCATGGCTGAGAAATCGACCACAAGTGGTGAGGATTCCGTTGCAGTAAAGCTGATTTGAAGCGGATCAAGGACGACCGGCTCAGTCACCGTAACCTGTTGTGAAGAGGTGGCTGGCGTTGAATTTGCTGTATCCGTCACCGTAACATTGACAGTATACGTACCACCCGCGGCATAGGTATGCTGTGTGGTCGCGCCATTGCCAACATTGCCATCACCGAAGTCCCATGCGACTGTGTAGTTTCCATCCCCACCTGAAGGCGTAGCTGAAAAATCGACGACGAGGGGCGTAGATTCCGTTGCAGTAAAGCTGATTTGAAGCGGGTCAAGAACAACCGGCTCCGTAACCGTGATTTGTTGTGATGAGGTTGCCGGTGTTGAATTTGCTGTATCCGTAACAGTCAGGTTGACGGTATAGGTGCCACCAGCGCCGTAAGTATGCTGTGTGGTCGCGCCATTGCCAACATTGCCATCACCGAAGTCCCATGCATAAGAATAATTGCCATCACCACCAGTAGCCGAAGCGGAGAAATCTCCAAGCAACGGTGACAATTCCGTGGCGGTGAAGTTGACCTGAATTGGGTCGAGTACAACAGGTTCAGTGACCGTGACCTGTTGTGAAGCTGTAGCCGGTGTGGAATTTGCGGTATCCGTAACGGTTACGTTGACGGTATAGGTATCACCATCGTCATAGGTGTGTTGTGTGGTCGCGCCATTGCCAACATTGCCATCACCGAAGTCCCACGCAATCGTGTAGTTGCCGTCGCCGCCAGTAGCGGAAGCAGAGAAATCAACCACGAGTGGCGTAGATTCGGTTGCCGTGAAGCTGATTTGAAGCGGAGCAAGGGCTTCCGTAACCGTGACCTGTTGTGAAGCTGTAGCCGGTGTGGAATTTGCGGTATCCGTAACCGTCACGTTGACAGTATAGGTACCACCAGCGGCATAGGTGTGTTGTGTGGTTGCGCCATTACCAACATTGCCATCACCGAAGTCCCACGCAATCGTGTAGTTGCCGTCGCCGCCAGTAGCGGAAGCAGAGAAATCAACCA
>JAVJSU010000025.1:0-19858 GCA_040219275.1 Aggregatilineales bacterium
GGTCGCAACGACCCCGCACACGCGGATCCGGCAAGTCACCAAAGCACTGTTCTATACTCGCACCGAATTCTGTTGACATGAGGCTTTCCTTTTTCGCCCCATTGTCTCTCTTTTCCTATTTTGATGCGATTACCCTGGTGTCGAAACACATTTACTAGAACAACACCCGGTGACTGGAATGCGCTCCGGTAAGACACAGTTGTTTATCTATAGTGTCCTGCGAAGCGCATCTTTTAGACTATGGAATTTGATTGATCGTTCTGAGATTTGTTGGTGTCTAATATCACTCCATCCGCTTATGCAAAACAACAGTCTGCAAAGGATCATCAAGCATACCGATGCTGAGCGTTACAGCACCTTCGCTATCCTGAGAAAATGTCAGGATTAGACCGTTGCTTGCATAAAAAGTTTCCTGCATCCCTATTATAGCGACCAGCGAAATATCACCATAATCCGTAGCAAGTATAAACCCATCCGTCGCATCGTAACTAAGAGCTATATCCATGTTGTACTCGCCTACATAGGCACGGATACTATCTTCATCAACCGACACAAATTCTATGCTTTGCAATAGCTCTGCAAGCGTGGCATCAGATGCAGATTGCGCGGCACGATAGCGTGAATCCGCTTCATGTGACAGGCCAAAGCTAAGTTCAAACACATATTCACGAATAGAACGGGTGAAGTTATGGGCATTTCCTTTGTTGCTCAAAACAACCACACCCAGATCAGAATCCGGTAGGAAGGCAATATCAGATGTGAATCCCTGTGTACCACCGTTATGCCAGATAAGCGGTATACTATTGTAGGAGTCAATGATCCAGCCCATGCCGTAGTAAATATCACCAACAATGTTGATTACTCCCTGTTGGGTTTCGCTGAGATTTGCTTCGGATACGATCATTGTGCCATCTGGTGTGATGCCCCGATCAAGCTGTGTTGTCAGATATAGAGCCATATCTTCGATATTTGACCATGATGAACCTGCCGGAGCAACTGGTACGAGAAATCGTTCCCAATTAATCGGAATCACGTAAAGATTGCGCTCAATAACATCAAATGTATGAGGCAATGCATGGTTTCCGTTGCTTATGACAGCATCAAAATCGAAAGTTGTGTTCGACATCCCAATCGGGTCGAAGATGCGTTCCTGCATCAGTGTCGTATACGCGCTGTGAAGATCAGTACCATCACTATCGGCAACCATGCGGGCGGCGGCATATCCTCCGGTTGCAAACATCAGATTACTGTAACTATACGCTTGTCCTGGAAGTGCAATCATAGGGACTGTTGCAAGCGATTCAATGACCTGTTCGGGTGTCTGGTTGATGAGGTATCGCGGTACATTGTATGTTGACACCCCACTCATATTATTCACAAAATCACGGATGCGGATTTGATCTGCCGCGTCCTCAGTGGATAAGCTGAAGTCCGGGAAAATAGCCTGTGCCGGGGTGTCCCAACTCAGAATCCCGTCATCTACCAGTGACCCCATCATCATCGTCGTCATTGATTTACCAATTGAACCAATCATGAACAGTGTATCAGAGGTGACAGCCTGTTCTGTGCCCATTTCTACCACACCAAAACCCTGTGAATAGATGATCTCTCCACCTTGCACAATGGCGACGGATGCTCCTGGCACCTCATAAAACGCACTGATGCTGTGAAGGTAGTTTTCAAGGTCAGCCAGCATATCCGGCGTGATCGGCTGCGACTGTGCATTCGTCAGATCAAGCGTTGTGCCAATGGTGAAACTGAGCAATATGCTGGTGAAATCATCGCTGACCGCTTGTATGGACTCCTCATCAGGGGCTTGTAGGATGAGTACGTAAGCTGCATCATCCACAAACTGACCCACTGCCACAGTCATAGCAACATCTGCGGTTATGTAAACCTTTTGCTTCCAGGTACCGTTGGGCGCGTTCGCTGTGGTCGTTTGTACTGGCTCAGAGTCCAGTTCTGGGCGTGTGATGTTCAGCGCGGTATCAATGCCCTGATCTACATTTTCCGCCGGAACAGCAACAAGATAGGTATAGATATTTTCTCCATTACGGAAGGCGTTAAAATTCGGTGTGCTTTCATCAATCCAATCTGCTGGCATAGCAAATGTGTATTTTCCATTAGGGTCAGTGAACGTTGACGATACAGCATGTGCATTAACTGACACAGACCACAATAATGGTAGTGACAGTAGGATACTGATAATGATTATGAGCCGAATTTGAGTTTTCATGATATTCCTCATCTTAGAATGTGTTAATTAATGTGTGATTGTTGAAATCGGTATGAGCTTCTGCAAAAGTGCTGTGACACGATGTTCGCTCATCCGGCTATTTATGACCGATCCCAGATGCCGAATTTGATACAAGTGTGTATACATCCCGGTGATTGCGATGGATCTGCTGCTCACAGCCACAGAATCAGACTGAGTAGGATGGCTGTTACAGTAATTGCCATCACAGTACGGAATTGATTCGAGCGATTCCAGCCATCTTCAAACGCGATACGCGCTTGTCTCAGGGCTGTCACGTTCGTGGTATCCACATTCACGGTTTGGATGGCATTATTGCGTGGAACGTTGATGGCAATCGTCGGAGCCTGCACACCGATGATGTAGAGTACGGTTGCCACCAGTAGAAAATTGCGCTGCAGGGATTCCAATTGTGTAAAACCGAGGACTGCCGCAGCGATGAGGAACAATACGGACCCCATCCATACAAGCATGAACAGCGGATGATTGTTCTGGATGATGCCGTCTATCCCCTGAAAGGCGCGGATGAATTCACCGTCATTCAGCTTCTTCAGTCCCGGCATGGCGACAACAGCAAAGGCGAAGAGAAATCCGGCAACGAGTGAAACCAGCAGGGTCGCGCTGACGAGTACGATGGGAAAGATGCTTTCGATCATGATATTTGCTCCTTAAGTGTGATTGATAGACGTTTAGCGAACAGCGACTTGCGTTAGGATATCCCGTATAGTGGTGATGACGACCTGAGGCTGGTCTAGGTGGATGTAGTGAGCAGCATCTTCCACCACGATCCAGTCGCTATTGGTCGATAGTCCAGCCAGTTCCTCCTGCAACTCGAGCCACACACGATCCGCCTGCTGCAACATCTCCAACGAGAACTCCGCCGGGAATGCGTCTGGATTATCCGCTTGTTTAGCGTCTGCCGTCAGGACAACCAGTGGCAAATCGCCCAGCGCGGCAGGAACAGTTGAGGCGTTCAGATTATCGATGCCCGCTAGATCTGCACGGATGCCCGCACAGAAGTGTGATTGATTAAATACCGCGATTTCTTCTTCATAAACCGGAGTGTCCTCTGCAAACTGCGCGCTTTGTGCACCCATATTCAAAATGCGTAGAATTCCCGTTGGTGCCAATATGCGACACAGGTTCAGGGTAGGCTCCTGGGCACCTGCCGCCCACGTTGTATACGCTTGTGGTAATCGCGTTTGCTGCTGCTCATGCGACGAGTCGATGAGTACCATCCCGACGATGTCATCAGGGTATATGGCGGCATACTCCCGGACATAAACACCGCCCAGCGAATGACCCACTAGAACGTAGGGTGCTGATTCTCCAGCGTTCCCCAGCAGCGTGTGCAAGGTTCGTGCAACAGCATTTGGGGTCGGCAACTCGCCTGTGTACGCACTCCAACCGATATTCTGGCGGTCATAGACACATGTCCGAACATTCTGTGAGATCGCTTCCTGTATTTCCCACCAGTTCAGGTATGGCGTCCCCGCGCCGGATTCGAATACAACAGTAGGGCTTCCCGTCCCCTTGCACCGGATATGCATCTCAACGTCATCGACTGTAACGAGATTGTCGCTCGTTACATACGCCTCGCGGTCACGCGCCGCTGCCGATTGTTGGTAGAATGCACCAGCAAAAAGGCCCAATACGACCAGAAAAATGATGATGACTGCGATCTGCCCAATTCTTACCAGGCAGCCTGTAGATTTTGTGGACTTCTGTAACATGATTTACTCCTGTTTTGTTTGCGACTGTCTAAACATTTTGAATGCAGGTCAGTCGATCATTAAAGAATTTTGGCTGTCTGTGTCATTAGCTTTGCGGGCAGAGTATTGGCCCAATTGTCGATTGCGTCCCAGTCGCGGTGGTCCCCTTCGGGAAACAGCCCGAGCCTGACCATCGCGCCCAGAGCGATGCGAAAGCGCAGTTCTTTGATCTTCTTCAGTTCCAGCACACCCGCGAAGTAGCCTTCGCTCACCGGGTTGACAAGCTGGCGTGCTGGTGCCATCCATGCCGATGCCGCGCGCAACCCATTCTGATAGCGTGTGGGGTTTTTGGTTGCCAACGCCATGCAAACGAGGAACGTCGCTACTGGTTTCCGAACAAGTTCACGCTGGTGTGTTTCGAGGAATTGCATCGCTTCGGGTAGCCACTGCTGCTGACGTACCGCGCTGCCCGCGACGACTGCCTGATACTGTGCGACCCCTGTCACTTCCGTCATTGGTCGGGCATCGACCGAGATATCGTGTTCTGTAAATGTTCCCCCGATTGCTTCAGCGATTTCGGCGGTCGATCCGCTGCGGCTGGCATAGGTCAATAGAATGGTCATACTGTTATCTCCTTGTCTTGTTTTCCATCTTTATGAAACTCAATCATCTACATACGAGAGTCTATGAGATCGGATGTAATCGATAAGCAACCCAAAGTTCTACCTGGGGTTGTATTCTGTGATAGAGAAGGTCAATTCAAACGATCAAGGTGGCAACAGCAGCCACTATGACTCGTCCCAGAAAAGTCAATAAGAACACGGAGACAAAACTGATAAGCGTGCCCCTTTCCAACGGTAGCGTCGGGATGTCTTCTATCGTTTTGCGTATCGTTGCCAGGCTGTTTAACTTGACGGTTTGTTGCATGACATTGGCGGACACCGGGGTGTCACTGTTGGCGTAGACTTGCTGAATGAGGGTGCCAAGTTCTTCGTCTATTGCTTGCGTTACACGGCGTTTCTCGGCAATGACGCGACGATATATTCCCTGCATTGGCAAGAGAAAACTCAGAACGGCCAGGGTAAATGCCATAATCGTTATGTTGATGAGGGCGATATTTGAGAACGTCGCCGGGTCGGTGACAATACCGAAGAAATTCATCAACAGGAGGCTGATACCCGCATGGGACGATAGTCGAGAGAAGGCGTAAAGCGGTTCACGATTGAACAGATCAATGTGTGTCAACATTGTGTGAATGCGACTTACCATACGTAGCTGCCATAAGATGTGGTAGAAGTAAATTGCCATAACAGCAAACGTAAAGACATAAAACAGGCACTCGATGATGGCAATGAGTGGCGATGTTTGAAACAATGTGCGGATGTAGGGTGTGTTGATGATATAGACGGTAACCAACCCGAGCGAGAGAAGTAGCGTGATATGTACGCCTCGTCGTGGCATGGTGATCAGTTGATACTCAAGATACAGATATTCATGGTCACTGATCGTCAGGGCGGGTCGAAATGTTGCTAATGCCCGCCGTGCAACACGATTCAGATATTCGATCAACATGATCGAGCCAATGGGATAACAAGGGATTGATGAGCGATAGAGATCAAAGGTGCCCACAGGTGTTAACCCAGCGACCCATGCCAGTGCGTTGAAAGCCACAATCAACAGACCCAGCACTAACAGATAGATCACCCAGATGGAAACCGGTAACTGCTGCACGCCATTCAGTACTGAGTCGAATAGACTGGCTCGATGGGTACGACCAGTTGATAGTTTTCCGGACAAAATACGTCGTGCTACCATGCCATCCTCCATCCTGACATTTGATGACTTACCTTCGTTATTGGTGATCAGACAGGCGTATGACAGAAACCAGCGTCATGCCGGAGTCGCGAATACGTCGCAGCAAACCGTGCAGTGCCGCCTGATCCACAACCAGACCGTGCAGCAGGGTATCGCCGTCGTCCGTCAGGGTCATGTCCAGCCCGTCAAACACATCAGCCCAGTGCTCACCAAGGTGACCTTCAATCCTGAACTGGTAGATCGGGGTTTGAGTTTTGTTGTCCTGATGATCCGACATTCCCTAAGATCTGACTTTCTATTGCGGTGCCATCTATCCAGAGTTGCACCAATCGATTACATTCATCAGTCTATGAGATTGGGGTTGGCTTGTAGGCAACCGAAGGTTCTATTGGGGGGTGTAATGTGGGTGAGGCTGGTTCTAACTCAGGATACCGAGATCGCGGGCACGGTTGATCGCCTGCGTGCGATTGGGGACATTCAGCTTGCCGTAGATGTTGTTGATGTGCTTCTTCACCGTGCTGAGCGCAATAAACAATTCATCTGCGATAGCCTGGTTGGTCTGACCATTTGCCATCAGATTTAAGACATCGAGTTCGCGCTCACTCAGGGGTTCGATCAGAAGTTGGTTCGGAGACTTAGCATCGCTATGCGGCTGCAAGTTTTCAAGTAGTTTTTTGACGTAAGCGACGTGGTTGCCGTGCGATAGACAACGAGCAAGTAACGGTTGAATCGCCTCGCCTTCATCGACGAATATGCGGATATACCCTTCTGGCTCGGCTAATGTGATCGCCTTATCTAACGACAACAACGCGGCAGATGAATCCCCATTGGCAGAAGATGCCAGTGCCTGCAATATCAGGATTTCAAGTACGCGCCCGGCTCTACCGCCATCACTGGCGGCGTGTCGCAGTCGATCAAGGAAATCCAGAAGAACCTCAAGCCCGTGTTCATCCGGTTGTCGTTGGTGTTGCGCGAGTTTGACCCGTGCCAATGTGATGTGGTCAAACTCATCGGAGACATGGAGGACATCCTCTGTCGATAAGTCACGTCGCTGTATCCAATCCAGTGCGTCATCTAATCGTCCCTGTTTCAGTAAAAACCTTGCTCTCAGCGATTCAGGGGGAGATATATTCGGAGGCGTTCCTAACTTGAAATCGTTTTTAGCATCTTCCAGCAGAGCCATTGCATCGTCATAGTGACCTGCCGCAACACGAATCTGTGCTAGCACAACTTTTGAGCGATACGCATCAAACCCGATGAGTGCTCTCGACAACTGTTTCGCGCCGGTATTGATCTGTTGTTCTGCGGTTTCAAGATCGTTCCACTCAAGATATAGTGCGCCTAATCCCACGTAAAAGCTGATGCTCATCGGAATGGCACGACTATCAGCAGATTTTGCCAGTTTCAGTGCCTCATGATAACGGTCATGTGCCTGACGTAATTTACCCTGTAGCACCCTAATTTCGGCAAGGACAACGGTTCCGTATACCTGAAAATAGAGGTTATCTGCCGCAACAAAACTCTGTAAGCTATCTGTAATGGCATCATAAGCATCACCGAGATCACTATTTGCCCATTGTGCCAGACCCAAAAATAGCGATGTTAGACCCATCCAGTAATGTTGATCGTGCGCCAACAATGTCAATGCGCGTTGTGCGTGATAAATCGTCTCTTCGATATTCTGGCGTGCTTGCGATAAATAGGCACGGGCAGTTGCGGTTGTTCCAGCAAGTAACTCAAACTGTGCTTGATTGACAATAATCGCCTCATGATCGACGCGCTCATCAATGATTTCCAGCCACCTCTCAGCTTTTTCTAGATAATAATCTACCGTATCCAGATTCCTGGTATCGAGCAATGCCCACGCATAGGCAACAATGAGAACGGGACGCACTTCCAGAATTTCATCAGGCATCTTCTGTACCCATCTGAGAAATTCTGTAGGCTGTATATTCTGTGCAACGAAAGGCCACGATAACTCAATTAAGTTTGCCGCTTGCTCAAAGTCATTTGCGGCAAAGGCATAGCGGACAGCGACTGAACGGAATCCGTTTTGCTCGTGCCAGAGGCTCGCGCGTTTTTGCCAATCCGCGACGCTATCTGGATCGGCTTTGCGGGCATAGGTCTGCAAGACCTCGGCAAACAAATGGTGATAGCGGTACCACTGCCGCTGATTATCCAAAGGCACGAGGAGCATATTGCTCCGTTCCAATTGCTCCAGCATCGCCTGACTGTCATCTCGACCGGTCACCGCATCACATAGTGAGGCACAGAGCCGATCCAGTATCGATGTCTGAAACAGAAAATCCCGCACAGGGTCCGGCTGATGATCCAGCACTTCCTCAACCAGATAATCCACGATGAAGCGGTGGGTACCGGTGAATAATTGGACAAAGGTGTGTGTGTCTGGTTGTCCTTGCATGGAAATAGCCGCTAATTGAAGTCCAGCAATCCAACCTTCGGTGCGCCGCTCCAATGCGATGATGTCTTCACCAGACAGATTTAATCCCATCGCGCTATTTAGAAATGCTGCTGCTTCGTCTGCTGTGAAGCGCAGGTCAGCGGCGCGCAGTTCGGTTAACTGAGCGCGTGCCCGTAAACGTGCCAGCGGCAGGCGCGGGTCCTCGCGGGTGGTGATGATCAGGTGCATCTGGGGCGGCTGGTTGTCAATCAGAAATGCCAGAGAATTGTCGATCTCATGACTGTCTAGAATGTGATAATCATCCAGTACCAGCACAAAATCTTGTTGAATTGCCGCCAGTTCGTTGAGTAGCGGTGTCAGCAGTGAGTCGATGGGCGGCGGTTGCGGCGATTCGAGCAGCTTCAGAAGCCCTGCACCAATCTCTGGTTCAATCGTTCGCAGTGCGGCGATGAAGTGCGTGATGAAGCGCACCGGGTCGCTATCGGCTTCGTCCAGCGAGAGCCATGCAGCCGGACGCTCATCGCTGGCGATCCATCCTGTGACCAGCGTTGTCTTGCCAAATCCGGCAGGCGCGGAGATGAGGGTTAATTTACCGCGTAAGCCTCCGTTCATTCGGTCAAGCAGTCTCGCACGGAGAACCGAGCCGGAGCGCAGCACGGGTATATACAGTTTCGTGGCAAGAATTTGTGCAGACATGAGTATATTCTACCGGATCGGTGACCTGAGACAACAAACAGCACGTGCAGTACAGTTTATGGACTGGAAATCAGACGCTATAATCTGGACTGTCTACGGAGATTATACTTGTTGAGGATGGCGTGTTCGACATCACCCAATTCAGCCTGAAAGATATGACGCAGTGCGGTGCGGCATTGCGCGATCTTGGCGTTGATGCCCATAGCATGGAAGAAACTGCCAATCGTATCGTGCGCTATCTTTACGATTCGTTGATAGATAAAAACGGTGAAAGAGTCTGCGTGCTGACACGGTTCTTCATCACGATGCCCTACAGCGACCTCGACGAAGATAACCAACGCCATGCCCAGAAGCTGTTAGGTGATGTGCCAGTCGATGCGCAGTTGCGTTGTCAAACACTGCTGGCGACGGTTGGTATAGAGCCGGCATGGAATGATCGGCGCAAGTCGAACTACTACAAGACCCTGCCGCTAACCCCTGAAATCCTCGATGCCAACCCGATGTATGTCCAGTTTGCCGAGACATTCGGTGTGGTGCTGGATCGCTCCATCACGCCTGATCCAGCACTGATCGCGGAGCTAGAACAGCACAGTTACAACGTCTTTCATGTACCGGACGCACATGACAGCGAGTACATCCCCGACCAAAAACACTTTGTTATTCCGTATGGAATACGCTCCGTCCTGGGGTTTTTTGGGATGCTGCCGAGCAGTCAGGTCTTCTCGGTCGTGATTTTCACCAGAACTCTTGTACCGCGTGACATCGTAATGCCCTTCAAAACACTGGCGTTTAATGTCAAACTGGCAATTCTGCCTTTTGATGAAGTCGCCGTTTTTGATGATTCTGTGAAAACAACGCCATTACATCCCGAAAAGACGTTGATGCAGCTACGCTCCGAAACTGGTAGCCTGCGCCAAATGGTCGAGGTTCAGGAGCAGGTTGTTGTTGAGCAGTCGGAACGGATCGAGAGCGTCATGGTCGAGTTGCGTCAGCAAGCCGAACAACTGGTGAGGATCAATACCGATCTGGAAAGCCAGATACGCGAGAACGAGATTCTGCGCCAACAAGCGGCGGAAAAGGCGATCCTTGAAGAGCGTAATCGGCTGGCACGAGACCTGCACGACTCGGTGACACAATCACTCTACAGCCTGACGCTGTTTGCCGAAGCCAGCCAACGGCTTGTAAACAGCGGCGACTTTGAGCGAGCGAACGGTTATCTGACGCAGGTGGGCGAAACTGCACAGCAAGCGTTGAAAGAGATGCGCCTGCTGGTGTATGAACTGCGCCCGGTGGCGCTGGAAGAGGTCGGGTTGATTGGTGCATTACAGCAGCGATTGGATGCCGTCGAAGGGCGGGCCGGGGTCGCGACACAGCTACTGGTCAATGACATTATTGAACTCCCGCCAACAGTGGAAGAAGCATTGTATCGCGTCGCCCAGGAAGCTCTGAATAATACACTTAAACATGCCAACGCGAGTGCAGTCACGGTTCAGGTTGCGATTGAAGCGGATTATGTTCGATTGTTCATCAAAGATGATGGCTGTGGATTTGACCTACCATCGGCGGCATCCAGCGGGGGCATGGGGCTGCGGAGTATTCGAGAGCGTTGTGAAGGGCTGGGCGCTTCGTTGGAGATAACCTCCAACGAGCGGAGTGGAACACAAATCATTGTCGTGCTTAAACACGACACGAATTAGAGAGGATGTCTATTTTGACCGACGAAACAATCACTATCCTGATGGCTGATGACCATGCCATTGTTCGTCAGGGCTTACGTGCCCTGATCGACACCGAAGCGGGCATGACGCTGATCGATGAAGCGAAAGATGGCGGCGAAGCGGCGCTCAAAGCCCGCCAGCATCAACCCGACGTCATTCTGCTGGATATGGTCATGCCGCGCCAGGACGGGCTGGAAACAATTAAGCAGATCAAAGCCGAACGCCCTGATGCACGCATACTTGTACTGACCAGTTTTGCCGAAGACGAAAAGGTGTTCCCGGCAATCAAAGCAGGTGCGCTGGGTTACATCCTCAAAGACTCCTCCCCCGATCAACTGCTCCAGGCGATCCGCGATGTATACCGGGGTGAATCCTCTCTACACCCGACGATCGCTCGCAAACTCATCATGGAATTGAACCAGCCTCCCAGTCAACCGCTGACAGAAGAACCCCTCACCGAGCGTGAGGTCGAGGTACTGAAACAGGTGGCGCAGGGACACTCCAACCAACAGATTGCGGATAACCTCGTCCTCAGTGAGCGCACTGTCCGCGCCCATGTCAGTCACATCCTCGATAAACTTCACCTCGCCAACCGTACCCAGGCGGCACTTTACGCGCTTCGTAAAGGTATCAGCGACCTGGAAACGGATTAGCCGTATAAGACATTTGTCGTAGACAACTGGATTTTTGACGCGCACAAGCCACTCTGAGAGTGGCTTTTTGTCGTGGAAAAGGCGCGTCGTTACGCCGATTTGCCGCAGGCTCAACTCGGCTAACCTTGAGTCAGATCAACGGAACACTGATAAGCGAGAAGCGAAGAACGAGATGAATGAGACTGTGAGGACACTGATAGCCGTCAAATCAACTGAACGCCGTGATGCCCTGTACGCCCTGCTGGAGTCACTCAAACGGTTTGATGTGATCGATCTGGCAGACAGTGACGACGTTGCAGGTGAACTACTCGAAGCACACTGCCCGGCAGTGGTACTGGCGGACTTCCAGCTTTTTAGCGTAGTGCCTGACCATTGTAATGCAGAGGTCATCGTACTGGTTGTGGATCAAGCAGAACAGGCACATGCCCGTACAGAGGGTGCCGAGCACGTGTTTATCGAGGGCACACCAGTGAGCCAGTTAGTTGCCACAATTGAGCGACTGCTGGAAGCAGCGAAAACCGAGACATCATCACGGGATTCCGTATGCTCTGACCGTATAGGGAAAGGGGAATAGCATGAAAGCATTTTTCCAGATCACAATTGCCCATTTTAAGGTTAGCTTTTCTTTCGCAATCACATTTAACAACGATTGACTATATCAATTACAGGAGGAGAAAATCATGTCACAAAACATCCTGAAACGCGGTAAGCAAGAGATCAACGCACCCTTTCACATCAAGAGTGCCGGGGTATCCCTGGTCGTTATTCTGGCAATCGGCAGCTATTTCATCGCCAACTTGCTGACTCTGCTGCCCAGTGAGCAAGCCGTACCAGATGGCGCACTCCGCCTGACGATTGTCACCATCGTCCTGATCGCTATTGTGCAAGCCGTGCTGCAAATCGTGCTGTTCATCGGTGCGGGCAAAATCGAAGAAGAAGACGAACAGGACAAAGTGGTCAACGCAAAGGCAGCGCGTAACGCCTATCTGGTGATGAACATCGGCGTATTCGCCACCTTCGCCAGCATGTTCGCTGATTTCACGCCGTTTGAGATGGGCAGCCTGCTGATGGGCACTTTCCTGCTGGCAGAAATCGTCAAGTTCGCATCACAAATCGTGTATTACCGGCGCTCAGCATAAACGCTGAAAGCCGTATCCATTTCATATCGCAAATCTATCAAACTAGGAGAAACCATTATGACCGCAATTGCACAGAATTCAAACAACACCTTCACTCGCACGGATACACAGCCCGCCAGCCTGCAACGTATGGGCGGCCTCGCCGGGATCATCGCCGCGCTGACCTTCCTGTTCGGCTTCGCCCTGTTCGTGACCACCTTTGAGCCGCTGACCACAGGCGAACTCAGCTCGGTCGAAACCGTCGAATTCCTGAAAGACAACCAGACCATCTTCTACGTGTGGAACCTCGTCATTTACGTGCTGTTCGGTGTCGTGCAGGCCGTCCTGACACTCGCCCTGGCTGACCGCCTGAAGTCCGTCGCACCTGGCATCGTGCAGATTACAGCGGCACTTGGCTTGATCTGGTCGGGGCTGGTTATTGCGAGCGGCATGGTCGCCAATGTCGGCGCGGCAGCCGTCATCGACCTGTACGCGACCGATCCGACCCAGGCGGGAACTGTCTGGGCGACCATCGACAGCGTGTACAAGGGCATGGGTGGCGGTAATGAGATCGTCGGTGGGCTGTGGGTGCTTCTGGCGAGTATGGCCGGATTGCGCGGTGCACTGCCGAAGGCCCTCAACTTCACCGGGATGCTGGTCGGCGCTGCGGGGATTGTCACACTGGTGCCACCGCTGGCTGATGTCGGAGCGATCTTCGGGCTGGGCATCATCGCCTGGTACATCTGGGCTGGCGTGGTGCTTGTCCGCAGCAACAGCTAACGCATATTGATCGGGTGGTACCACCTCAGAGGTGGTGCCACCCACTACACATTCGCATAAATCACTAATCTGGAGGAATCATCATGACCACAATTTCCTACCCACACAAGACCAAGAAACAGATTTCCACACTCGATTTCCAGAAAGTCGCGATCATCAGCTACATGCTACGTGCGCTCGGTGCGGTGATCTTCGGCGGACTGTTCTACGCAGCAGCGAACGCCATCCACCCCGATGCCGGACTGACGTTTGAATCACTGGTGACCATCGCCATTAGTGACATACCAGATGTTGTCAGCATCGGCTTGATCATCTTCGTCGTTATCTTTGTGCTGTGGCTACATGAACTCATCCACGCCAGCGCGTTCTATCTTCACAGTGGCGCACCGCCCCGGATCGGCATTCGTGGTCCGATCATCTTCGCCTCGGCTGAAGGGTACCTGAACACACGCAGCGCCATGCTGGTCAACGCACTGGCCCCGTTTGTCGTTATCTCCGCGCTTGGTCTACTTCTGATAGCGATCGCGCCAGTAACCGCACTGGCCTGGGTGTTCATCCCAACGGTGGCGAACGCTGCGGCGGCAGGGGGCGATTTTATGGCGGTTTTCTGGTTGTTAGGGCTGCCCCGCGCTACAAAAATCGAAGATCACGGCGACCTGCTCATCGCCTATGATCCATCGAAATACACCCGCCAATAGAACCTTCGGTTGCCTACAAGGCGGCCCTTAATCGCGTAGACTGATGAATGTAATCGATAGGTATGCACATCACAGGATAACAGCTATGACCACAACAGATCAGAAGTTACAGGCGCTCATCGACAAAGAGAGCCGCAAAGCCAATACGCACAGCGTTTTGCTCAGTGTGCAATCTGCGAACGGGGGCGTGAACTTCCAAGGCGCGGCAGGGAATGCTGCCCCGGATAGTCCCTACTTCATTGCCAGCGTCACCAAGATGTTTACGGCAACAGTCATTATGCAATTGGTGGATGAGGGTCGGCTTGATCTCGATGCGCCGATCACAAACTATTTACCGGGTGATCTGCTGGATGACGTTCATATTTACCAGGGCAGGGATTACAGCCGCAGTCTGAAAGTCTACCAACTCATCCACCAGACCAGCGGCCTGCCGGATTACTTCGAGGGTCGGCTTGCCGAGGACTTCAAGCAGAACCACGACAGGGTCTATAGTGTTGCCGATGTGGTGGCAATTGCCAGTCAGGGATCACCAACAGCCGCACCAGACAGTGGCAAATCTCATTATTCGGACACCAATTACCAGCTTCTTGGTGCGATTGTCGAAGCGATCACCGGGCAGGGATTGGCCGAGGTGTTCCAGGTACACATCTTCGACCGGCTTGGATTGTCCGATACCTATCTGTACGACTGCAATCAACCGCGTCCAGTGGCACCTCTGCCGTTGTACGAGCGTGATCTGCGGCTATCACTGCCGCTGGCGCTGACATCCGAGCGCGGTGCGGGCGGAATTGTCTCCACACTAGCGGATAACTTGACATTCCTACGTGCCTACTTCGAAGGTGAACTGTTTAATCAAGCGCACTTTGAGCGTATTTATCAATGGAATGCGCTGTTCTTCCCGATGCAGTACGGCTACGGCTTAATGCGCTTCAAGTTGCCGCGCTGGATGACTTTGTTCCGCCAAACGCCGGAACTGATCGGCCACTCGGGGTCAAGCGGATCATTTGCGTTCTATGTGCCGGGCCAGAAGCTGTACATGGCCGGTACGTTCAATCAGTTCGACAAACCCTCGCGCCCTTTCAACTTCATGCTGAAGGTGGTGGCATCATCGAATTAAATGGGGTTAACTTGTTTTTACTGCACTTTGATTCGTTGGACGAATTGTTTTGACCTGTTGACAGGGTGTTTAAGGGCTAATTGCTAGTAAATAGAGATTAGTCCATAAGGTTCACAGCAAGAACAGCCAATGAAGCGTAGACTTTTAAGGCGAAGCCAGCAGGTGTGACGGCACGTAACCTCTGAACGCCCATGCTTTCGAGGACACCGTGTTGGCTTTCGATTTTGGCACGATAGTGTTTAAGTTTAAGCATCTGCCACTCAGGATTTTGGTGGTTCATCTGCATATGACGTTCAGGAATGAGACGAATCCCCCCTAAGAAAGCGAGTATCTCATGCTCACGGCTAATATAAGCACCATCGCCGAAAAGGGAGCTTCCTTCTGGTAAGGATGTGAGCAACAGTTGAAGTGGTGTGAGTTCATGCCATAATGCAGGTACAAGATCAAAGGCAATCGGAAAGCCTTCGATGTCACACACCCAATGTAAGCGCCAGCCGCAAAACCATTGTTTCTTAGCGGCATTACGCCCGATATAGCCAGATGTTTGGGGAATTTTGCGACATTGATCCGCATAATACATACGACACACGGGTACAGGCATCGCATCAACGACATAATGACTCACCGTTACGCGTTGGCCGGACCAATAGTCCAACATCTCAGTCAGGAGGTTCCACGCCTGGTGCCAACGCCGATTAAAGCGTGACATGCTCATGTGGGGAAGATAGCCCAGTTGACACAGCACATACAAGGTGCGCTCGTGGTGATTTTGGAAATACTTAGCCGCGATGATGCCGACTGTCAGAATTTCCGCGGTGCTGATTATGGCATGATGATGATCGCAATGTCCCATCAACTTAAGTGTATCGTCAAGTAGGCAGTACGTCTTGATAATGAAGAGCGCGTCCATGGAAGTATCCTAGATGTCTCGTTTTCAGCAAACTCATTCTAGCGATTTTTCATAAACGCATTTACTAGCAATTAGCCCCTATAGACCATAAACTTTTTGTCCGCATATCAGCCCTCATTTTTTACAGCACGCCCATAATTCGCCTGCGTATGCTTGAACCAATCATCTGACTCCCGCCAGATTAGGCGTTGAGAAAGATACGTTGCTGGCGCATTAGTCACAGGGTTATAAGGCTCAAAAATCTGAACACCATGTCGCTTGCCAACGTAAAAGTATCGGCGTGATTTCAGGTCTCCATTCCGTCGTCCGACCTTACGCAGATAGTCGCTACAGGCATGAAATGGATCAACCGAAGAAATTGCCTTTTGTGTGAAATAGAGCTTACCAGAAACGGGCAACGCGGCATCCCCTATAGCACCACGCTGTTCGGCTTGCAAAATTTCACGCTGAACTGCTTTCCTAACCTTCTTTGCTTTTCCTGTTCGATGATGTTGCTGAATGGACTTATCGGTAATCGTATAAGTATTCGACAATCGCCACGCGGCAGAATGTGACCCATCTCGATTGAGCGTCAAGTAGGCGTGACTTGGAACTTTGTCAATCGACGTATCGTTTTGTTGGGCGTAGTTGGAATGCTTACGGACATGAGCGATGTCTTCCCATTTCAATAATGTCGGAATCGACACATCCCACAATGAACACAGCATATCCCTACTGATCGTGATCCCTTCGCGCTCCTGATCTTTGGTTGCCATCCATGCCGCATAAAGATTCGCCGATGCTTCCTGAACACCGCCTGACAAGTCGACTTCCACACGGCGTTTTCCGGGCTTATTGGTTTCCACGATGTGCGACAATCCGCTTTGAATTGCCGACTTAACCAGCTGTTTTGCAACTCTCAATTGACCGGACAAATAAATTCGACCCGTTCTGGTATCGAGTGTCCAGTATCCCTGATTGATACCTTCCTTTATAAGTCGTCGCGAGTGCCGTTTGCTAATCGCAATTCCTGCATCCTTCCAAATGTTTTCGAGTGCGTCCCGCTCAACCCGTCCGTCCCCGTCATCAATCGCATGAGCATATGCCCATGCCCGAAATAGTCCGAAGTGACCGATAACTTTTGCGATGCGACCCGCTTCAGCATCAATGAGAACGGTCTGATAAACGACTTTAATTTTGGACAATGATCGTTCAGGGTTGATTGAAGGGGGAGTAACTTTGTGGTGCTTTAACTGCGCGTTGAGCCAATCTATCTCTTCAGGCGCATGTCGTTGAATGAAGTCGATTGCACCCTCCACGTTGCCAATCTGAATGCGTAGCAGTGCGAATTGGCGCATCGTATGATCTGGTTGAGCGTCTATTTTGAGATGGGCAGATTCTTCGGTTGTTTCAGACGGTTGCTTCTTTAATAAGGCGGCGAGATCCGCAGAGTATTTACCGCCAAGTCTCGTTTCAATTTCATCAGGCGCAGACGAACGTTGCAATTCAGCTGATTGCGTTTCATTCGGGCTATTCGGTTCGTTGACTAGGCGCGTTGAACCTAGCTCAGCCTGTCCTGAGGTCATGACCTGTCACCTGAGAATCTGAAGGACTACTCACGTTCGAAAACGGGAAAAAGTGACTGTATGCAGTTGCAGGCGACGGGAGACTGTGATAGAGTTTAAGTGCTTAAGTTAAATCTATCACCTTCGTCCCGCCCACCCGCGCATCTTCGAGTGGGCATTTGTTTTTCTTAAGGTGGTTCCCTAGCTTGCATTAAAACCTCCAGAATTGTTGACCCGGGTCAACAATTACGCGTCTAATAACTCTTGTTCTGCCTCATTCAGTAACTGTTGCATGGCTCTCAATCTTGCCAAAGCGATATGCACGTCTTTCTCTTGAGCCAATAATGCCTGTGCCAGCTCATTGCCGTTTGTTTTATTCACATCACGTACAGACTTAGCTACCTTCAATGAATAACGAGAAAATGCTGATTCGTCAGCGTCGATTACTTCATGCGGATCCGACTCTATGAGTTGTTTAATCTGAGCACTTGTTAAATCAAAATCGATGACTTGTCTCAGTAGCTCAAACTGTGATTCTGGCGGAATTGTTGCCACACTCCTCAATTTCTTCTCATCAATATTATGACGATCAGCGAGTTCCATGGCTTCATCAGATAGCTTCAGCAGTGATTTGTAGTAACTAAAATAGGAGCGTTTGATCCCACCCATCGCCGACAAAATCGCTTCGGTATATTCGCGTTTGCCGCGTAGATCAAGGTCTAGCGCCTGCCTGTAAAAGTCATTATTCACCGCGTGATTGGGGATTTCGTAGCCATGAACGGTCAGCAAGAGAAGCGCCGCCTGACGTGCCATCGCAATCGCGGTGAGTCCTTTTCGGGCAGTGTTTTCCTTTGCCTGACGGAACACAGATGAACCTTCCGCAGGCACGACGATGCAATCGATCATGCCGTTGCTCTCGTAGCCGGGGATGAAATCGCGTAGAATCCACGCCGCCCAATAACGCCGTTCGCCTGTCTCGATGCGATACTGGCGCACCACGCCCTGCGACATATCCACCACCGTCAACGGATTCACCTGCCCATCATCGCGGATAGTGACGGCAAGATGAACCAGATCGCGGAGTGTGTCTTCTTCGGGTGAGAATTTATGATCGCTGGTTTCAGACTCACTTTCGGAATCAGGCAACAACTCAAGGACATTGCTAAAGGGTCGACCTTGCTGACGTGCGGAAACCTGCGCCATCTGCACCAATTCACGCAATGATTGGGTTGGCGTGAGTTGATTATTGTGGAATTTGTAGTGGAGTTGCTCTGGCAACACACGACGCGGCTGGATCGGATCCGGGCGCACAAGTTCCAATAAAATCCGTTCCACACGAACACTATCATCGTGGAAAAAGTCGAGGTTGTCGCCGCCACCGAGCATATCAGCGGTGACGCTATCGAGCAGGCTGGTGTTGATCTCACGTTTTTTACGTGTCATCAGTTACACCGCCTTCCGTTGAGCCAGATGCCGCAAGAGATTGGCAACGACTTCACCATAAGCGCCACTTGCTGAAGCCTGTGGATCGTAATGGAAAATGCTCATGTGGTGATGATGCGAATAGGAAACTGCTTCGTTTTGGGGGATCACACCACACAGTAACGGACCGAGAATGCTATGCGATTTGAGTTCTTCGAGCAGTTGGTTGTGTCCACGAATGCGCGTGTCCATCTTGGTGACGATGATGCCGCTGACGTGCAAACTCGGATGTCGCCAACCGTCACGAATATCGTTGATTTTGTTGATAACGCTGAGCAACCCGACGGTTTCCAGATAACGTGGTTCCACTGGCACAATCGCATCGGTAGCCGCGAGTAAGCCCATCTCGGTCATTAGCGAAAACGATGGGCGGGTGTCGATCACGATGGCGGCATAATGGGGAGCGATTTTGCCTAATGGGTCGGCGATCCGATAAGGTGCTCCGGCTGTTCCAGTCAACTCACGTTCTGCACCTTCGAGCATGGATGAGGCAGGTAGCACATGTAAGTCGGGATCCCACGCGCTCTCAACAATGCAATCCAGCATCACATTGGAGGCATCTTTGCGATCCGCCATCAGCACGGTATAAAGACTGTTGTCGGCACCGAAATCGTTGCGTCCGGTGGTCACGAGTGAGGCGTGCCCCTGACTGTCGGTGTCGATAAGCAACACCCGTGAATTGACCGCTTTGATATGGCGCAGAAGTTGCACCAATCCAAACGCAATATTCGTCGCGGATGTGGATTTGCCCACACCGCCCTTGTGATTCGTCAAAACAAGTGAACGAGTCATGATGATAAATTCCTCCGCTTAGCGCAGTTATTTGAACGAAACCGTCTCAAAAACCAACGATTGCCCGACCTGTGATATGCTCTTAGGTGGGAGTAGCGTTAGCCTCCGCGACGGTACTTCAAGGTGATGGGGGAGAGATACTTTCTC
>JAVJSU010000026.1:0-21309 GCA_040219275.1 Aggregatilineales bacterium
CTGGGCGGCTTTCAACACCTGTTCCCGTCTTGCTTGGGAATGACCCTCTTTGGGCTTGAGCACACGGTACACCCCACACGCCTTGCAATGATATTGTGGGTTGCCACATTTGTTCGTTCCGTTTTTAATGATGTTATCACTGCCGCATGAACGACAAGTATATGTAATGGTTTCTTGTATCATGCGGTAAGTGTATCAAATCACTCTCACCACTTACCTTTTAACCACTACCTAGCAGGCTATTAAACGTCCTAACGATATTATGCCAAGATAACACAAACATTTCGCCTACTTTCTGTTACATTACACTCAATTAAACATTTACGTTCTTCATAACATTTAGTTTTTTTATGTGGATCAAACGCAATCATCCCTCAGAATTTATGAAAGTTGTAAAAATGTTGTATATTGCTAACTTTTTTAGAGGCAAATGCAGGCAACTACTAAAAAAATGTGATAACCTTACGCTCAGTAAGTAAGTCACAAGTAAATATATTGATTGATTTCGGATAAACCGCCCGTAATTAGCAGTAGTAAACATTCAGATCACATTGACGCTATCTTGCTGTCCTACAAATAAATCATGATCGTGTGATTTTTAGCCTGCTAATTTATTGAAACAAAAAATTCCAACCGAATAGTTATCCTGACATCCAACCTGTTTAATGAGGGGGAAACTTGAAACCCACTATGAGATTAGTGGTGTTAGTTTGTATTTGCTTGTTGATGGTTACTGCCTGTTCTAGTAGTAACTCAGACAACGACAATACAGCGACATCCACACCAGAAAACACACCGCAAGAAATTCCGGTAACCGAAGAAGCCACCCAAGAGGTGGATATTTCTGTTACAGAAGAAGCCACGCAGGTGATTTCCAATAGTCCGGATGGAGCTTATGGGATAGACGTGAGCTACACTACAGAAGCGCCGGATAATGATTCCTTCGGCGCACCCCCGGATGGTGAACGCTGGCTTATCGTGGTCGGTACGCTCAGGAATGATGCGGGTGATACCGTCACTGTTAACGCTGAACACCTCACATTATTGGATGCACAGGGCAATCGCTATTCACCGGAAGCGCCGGATGACAGTACACAGCCCCCGATGGTTTCGGCAGAACTTGCTGAAGGGGAAAGTGTGCTTGGTCTGGTGCGTTTTGCGATTCCCGAAGATGTAACCCCCATCCTATTGGAGTGGTGCCCTGAGGGCAACTGTGAGCCACCACTACAAGCACAAATTCCATAATGCGACACATTCAAACTTCATAAATGACACATTTATTGAATTCGGAGATATCATGCTAAGACAGCCACACCACAAATATACTGCAATAACACGGTGGCGAAAAACACGGCTTATTACGATAAGCCTTTTCGTCGTTATCCTATCAATACTCAGCCTGAGTATTTCAGGCACAGCTTCCGCACAGGGGCAATCACTTTCCGATCAGTTCCCATTCTCAAGCGACACGCTGAACGGGGAGACAGTCAGTAACCCGACTTCACTCCAGTTCGGGCCCGATAATCGTCTGTATATTTCCCAGCAGAATGCGGTGATTTACGCTTATACGATTGAGCGTGATAATGCCGCGCCGGGTTTCGGTGAATACACCGTCTCCAGTGTGGAAACGATTAATCTTATTAAGTTCAATACGCCGAACCACAACGATGATGGCACCCCCAACGGCACCACCAATCGCCAGGTGACGGGTATCCTCGTCGCAGGGACAGCGACCAACCCGGTGCTGTACGTCACATCTTCGGACTGGCGCATCGCCGTTGGTGATGACGTAGGATTGGACACCAACTCCGGCGTGTTGACCCGCCTGACGTGGAACGGCTCTAGCTGGGATAAGGTTGATCTGGTGCGTGGGCTCGCCCGTTCAGAGGAAAACCATTCCACCAACGGCATGGCGCTGGACGAAAGCACCAACACGCTGTATGTGATGTCCGGCGGTCATGCCAACAAGGGCGCACCCGGCAACAACCTCTCCGGCACGCCGGAATACTGGACATCCGCCGCGATGCTCTCGGTTGATCTGGACGCGCTCAATGCGATGCCTGTTTATACAGACTCCCGCACTAACACACAGTTCGTTTATGATTTACCCAATCTGGATGATCCGACCCGTACAAATATTTTAGGGTCAGCCAATGGGTATCCATCTAATCACCCTCTCTATAATGAAATGGTTGATCCGGGTGATCCCTTTGGCGGTAACAACGGTTTAAATCAAGCCATCACCATCCCCGATGGACCGGTACAAATTTATTCACCGGGCTACCGTAATGGGTATGATGTGGTGTTTACGGAAGCCGAACGGCTTTACACATGGGATAATGGTCCGAACGGTGGTTGGGGTGGTTTACCCGTCTTGCGTGATAGTGGCGACAATCTCGTCAATTACACGACTGAAGCCACATATGAGACCGCGTATCAACCAGGAAGTGGAGTTTACTGTACCAATGAATTTAATGAGAATGTCAGCAATGGTCATGGCGACCCGCTGGCATTCGTGACCGGACCCGGCTATTATGGCGGGCATCCCACGCCGATCCGTGCCTTCCCCGGTCTGGCTGGTGTGATTGCTTATATGGAACAGGGTAACGGCAACTGGGTGCAGGTGGGTCCCACCTATGACTTTGAAGACCTGCTCCCGGATTACGTGACGAACGCTTCCGGCTATAGCTTCTCCTCATGGTTCCCCAATAACCCTGTAGAATGTACATATACATCCAATGACAGTGATCGCTATTTAGCAATTGTGAATGCTTCTACCAATGGTTTGACGGAATACACCGCCAGCAACTTCGATGGTGGAATGCAGGGCGATTTATTAGCCGCTTCCTTTAATGACAACATTTATCTGGTGCAACTGGACGAGAATGGGGATGCTGATCCTGCTGATTTCAGTAGCACTGGTAGCGCCTTATTCTCCGGTTTGCCGAACAACCCGCTGGATGTGACCGCGCAGGGCGATGACGACATCTTCCCCGGCACGATCTGGGCGGCGACCCACGGCGCGAGCAACGTCATGGTGTTTGAACCAGCGGATTATGGCGAATGTGAAGGGACGAATGACCCGAATCTGGATGAAGATTTTGACGGCTATGACAACGCCGATGAAATCCTCAATGGTACCAGCCCATGTAATGGTGGTGATAAACCAGCGGATGTCGACGGTGACCTTGAGTCCGATTTATTAGATAATGACGATGATAATGACGGCGTGCTGGATGTGGACGATGCCTTCCAGATTGACCCGAACAACGGCTTGACCACCAACCTGCCACTGAACCTGCCCTTCCAGAACAATGACCCCGGCACCGGATTCTTTGGCATTGGTTTAACCGGGTTGATGACCAACGGCACCACCGATTATCTGGATATGTTTGATCCTGAAAACATGACCGTAGGTGGCGCGGGTGGTAAATTCACCATTGATGCCTTCACCGATGGTGATGCCCATCAGGCTGTTAACGATCAGGATTATGCTTTCCAGGTCGGCGTGAATGTGGATAACAATTCCAACCCGTTCACCGTCCACACACAGTTGGAAAGTGATTACTTCGTCCTGACCGATACCGGCACAGGCACTACACCGGAAAACTACGAATCTTACGGCATGTACATCGGCACGGGCGACCAGGATAATTACCTGAAAATCGTCCTGCGCGGAAACAACAGTGGCGTGGGCTTCCAGGTCTTGCTGGAAAACGGCGGCGCGACCTCACAGAACAATTACAACGTCGCCAATATCCTGATTGAAGGTTCGCTCGATCTGTTCTTCCAGGTCGATCCTTCCGCCGGGAGCAACGGCACCGCCCAACCCGCCTATTCACTGGATGGTGGCGCGACCCTGGTTTCTCTGGGTAGCCCGATTAACCTGCCCGCAGGCTGGCTGGACCCCAACGACGATCAGGGGCTGGCAGTCGGCTTGATCTCCACCTCCACCGGCGGCACTGACCGTGAGGTCGGCGGTTCGTGGGCTTTCCTGACGGTGCTGGAATCCGGACCTGCGGTGGATAAACCGCTGACGGATGTCGAAGTGCTGGTCAATAGCGACCCGCTGGCAATTGAGCTGAACAATGTGTTCGTTGATGATGGTGGTCTGGGTAATCTGGATTTCAGCGTGAGCAACGTACAGAATCCTTCCCTGTTTGACCCGCAACCGAACATTAGCCAATCGGGTGATACAATCTCTCTAAATTTGTCCTTCGCCATAGATGCCGTCGGCACATCGGAAATCACCATCACCGCGACGGACGAGAACGGCGCGGGTGAATCCGCATCTGATACCTTCCTGGTGACTGTGCTCGATGAAGCACCGATTTTGTATCGTCTAAACACAGGCGGTCCGACCATTGCGACAATTGATGACGGACCCGACTGGATTACGGACGTTTCCGGTCAAGGCGCGACGTATCTTGTTGAAGGGGGCGACAATACCTTCGGGCCAAGCGGTGGCTCAGTCTATACTGGACCTGTCATAATGACCGACCCCTCCCTGCCGTCAGGCGTACCTTCGGATATTTTCGAAATCGAACGTTGGGATCCTACCGCCGCGCCAGAAATGACCTATGCCTTCCCCGCAACAGCCGGTTCACAGGCAACTGTCCGCCTCTACTTTGCCGAGTTGTTCACGGGAGTCACAGGTGCAGGTCAGCGTGTGTTCGATGTTTCAGTAGAGGGTAGTGTTCCCTCTGCATTTAATAACGTTGATGCCTTCGCCACTGCGGGTGCAAAAGGCGCGATCATGGTGGAAACCACCGTCACCGTCGGACCTGATGGGGATATTGATCTTGTCTTTATTCACGATGTAGAGAATCCGGCAATCAAGGGTATTGAAATCCTCGGCGTGACGGACGGCAACGTTGATAACCCGCCGGTTGTGAATGCCTTTGGCACCCAAACCAACAATGAAGGTGATACCCCTGACCTGTATGTTGAAGCAACCGATGATGGCGCGAGCATGACTTTTGGTGCGACTGGTTTACCAACCGGTCTTGATATGGAAATCACCAATGGTCACATCTTCGGCACAATTGCGGACGGTGCGGCGGGGAATAGCCCCTACAACGTGACCATCAGCGTGGATGATGGCGTAAACTCGCCCGTTGAATTCAACTTTGTATGGAATGTACTTGACCCCAATATAAGTGGCGCAATCCTTTATCGCGTCAATAACGGTGGTCCAGAAGTTGCCGCCCTAGATGGTGGACCTGTATGGAGTGAAGATCAGGTTCCTGAGGGTGGAACTACAGGTGGAAGCGCCGTAACGGGTACACCTTCACCCTATGTCAACAGCCCTGATACAAATAATGCCTATGCAACTGACGCGACAGTTACACTTGCTGATAGTGTCCCTGCGGGTATCCCAGCCAGCTTATTCCAGACAGAACGTTGGGATCCGCTCGCCGCCCCGGAAATGCAATGGGCATTCCCCGTTGTTAGCGGAACAACCGTAGAAGTTCGCCTGTATTTTGCAGAGGTCTTTGCAACAACAGCAGTCGTAGGTGGTCGCGTATTTGATGTTTCAGTAGAAGGTACTGTTCCAGCAATCTTTACAGATCTCGAACCGTATTCACTTGCTGGAAATCAGCAAGATGTTGGCTCAATGGTATCCTATATCACTGAAATCACCGATGGCGTACTCAACCTTGAATTCATTCATGGCACAGAGAATCCGGCAGTTAAGGCGATTGAAATAATCGACGTAACCCCAACAGGCGGTAACGAAGCACCGACTGTCTTGAATGCAATCCCGGACATCACCATCCTTGAAAACGAAACAATTTCTGACATCAACTTGCTTGCTCCGCAGGTGTTTGAAGATGATGTTGATGGCGCACCGTATATGCTCTATGACGCATCCTCAGATAACATCGCACTTGTCGATGTGAGCGTTGATACAACCACACTTAGCTTTACTGTAGGTAATGGAACAGGCACGGCGAATATCACCGTGACTGCTGAAGATAGCGAAGGGTTGATCGGCACAGATACATTCCTCGTTACCGTCGAAGTAGACGACACGGATAATCCGCCAGTTGTTGAGGTTGAAATCCTTGATGTAACGGTGGATGAAAATGCCGCTCCGGTAATCGTTGATCTCGCCGCCGCCTTCGAAGACGATGTTACCCTTGATGCCGATCTCGACTACTCGGTGATGAGCAACAGCAACTTACCGCTGGTTGGCACAGGCATCAGTGGCACAGAGTTAACCCTCACCTTCAGCGCCGATATGTTCGGTACAGCTGATATTGAGGTCAAAGCAGAAGATGAACTCGGTCAATCCATCACCGATACCTTTACGGTAACCGTGAATGAAGTCCCGGATAACTTTGCTCCGGTAGCCGATAATGGCGGTATCCCTGACGAAACAGCAGAAGAAAACGACGGTCCCATCACCATCGCGCTGGGCGATTACTTCTCTGATGTTGAGGATGCTGATGTAGACCTAACCTTTAACGTGGTAGGTAACACCAACTTGCCATTGGTCAGCACAAATATCGTCGCTGGCGATCTCACCCTGACGCTTGCCACCGATATGTTCGGCACGGCGAATATCAGCGTGACAGCCACCGACACCGAAGGCGCAACCAGCACACCCGATCTCTTCGTCCTGACGGTCAATGAATATGATCCACAGGATATTGTGCTCTATCGCGTCAATAACGGTGGACCGGTAATCACCGACACACCGATTGATTGGTCTGAAGATCAGGCGGCAACGGCAGGGAACGCTAATGGACCGGCAAATCCGGGAACGCCTTCACCCTATCTCGTGAATGTCGCCAGTGGAGATACGACTTTCGCACCTGATACCTTCACCATCAATAACGACAACACAACTGCACCACCTACATTGTTCGCCACCGAGCGTTATAGCGCGGTAGCCAACCCGAATAATATGCAATGGGAATTCCCGGCAACACAATCCGGCTGGTATCAGGTCAATCTGTACTTTGCCGAAAACTGGACAGGCGCACAAACTGCCGGTGTCCGTGTTTTCGATGTTCAGATTGAAGGCAACACCGTTCTGGATAATTACGATGTATTTGTCGCCGCAGGCGCGATTAATACAGCGGTTGTGGAAAGCATCTATGTCGAAATTACAGATGGCACACTTGATCTGGATTTCATCAAGACCCCTGCAAACAACCCATCCATCAAGGGTATTGAGGTCATCCTGTTGGGTGCACCGCCTGCGAATATGCCCCCAACTGTGGATGCTCCGCTTGAAGATGTAGAAGTATTCGTGAATTCTGCGGATACGATCATCAACCTTGATGACTACTTCAGCGATCCTGAAGCATTGGCATTGTCTTACGGCGCGAACGTTGTCAGCAGTAGCCCGGCTGGTCTGGTGAATGCGTCCATCACGGATAGCACCCTCACCCTGAGCTACACAACTGATACTTCCGGTGTCGCTGTCGTGACGATCACGGCAACTGACTCCGAGGCACAATCTGTCAGTGATACCTTCTCCGTCACGGTCATTGAACCTGATCCGGTAGACAACACCGCCCCGATTGTGGTGAACCCGATTGACGAAGTAACCGTCAACGAAAACAGCGCAGATACCGTCATCGACATCAGCACGGTATTCTTCGACGCGCAACAACCCGCCAATACACTCAACGTTAGCGCGGTAAGCAATAACGGCGCGCTAGTCGGTGCAACTGTAAGCGGCACAGACTTAACACTGATCTACACACCGGATAGCTTCGGTGTGGCGGCAATCACCGTCACCGCGGAAGACAATCAGGGTGAAACAGTAGATACTGTTTTCGCCGTTGTCGTCAATGAAGTTGATGACCGTCAGGTCTTCTTCCGCGTCAACACCGGCGGACCAGAATTGCCAGCAGCAGACGGGTCATTGCCTGTTTGGTCAGTTGATAACAATACAACTCCCTCACCGTATCGCGTAGCGGGGAGCACCAACATTTCTACTGGCACGGATCCCATCAACATGAGCGATCCTTCAGTTGCGGGTGGACCTGCCCCGGCGGCACTTTTCCAGACGGAACGTTGGGATAATGCCAACGGTGCTGAAATGAAGTGGGAATTCCCGGTCGATAATGGTACAGAGGTCGAAGTACGCCTATACTTCGCTGAAATATACAATCAGGTTAGCCTGCGCGTGTTCGATGTCTCGGTTGAGGGTAACATCCCGCCACAGTTAGATGACATCAATCCCACAGCAATTGCAGGTGCAGATGGTGCGTTTATGCGCTCCGTCATCGTAACCAGTGATGGCATGATTGACATTGAATTCCTCCATCTCGGTAATGACAATCCAGCGATCAAGGGTATTGAAATCCTTGAAGCACCGGCTGGCAACACCCCGCCGACAGTCGCCAACCCGATCCCGAATGTGACGGTAGCGCAGGATAGCGCAGATGAATTGCTTGATCTGAGCGCGGTCTTCACTGATCTCGAAGATGGATCAAACCTGACTCTCAGCGTAGAAAACAACACGAACTCTGCGCTGGTCACCGTGGACGATAGCAACATTGGTACATCCGGTGAAATCAGCCTGAGCTTTGCCGCAGGCGCAAGTGGCATGTCTGCCATCACCGTCCGTGCAACCGATAGCGGTACGCTGTTCGCTGAAGACATATTCTTAGTTACGGTCAACGCAGAACAAGATTTACCCGAAATACTCTATCGCGTCAACGCGGGTGGTGATCTGGTCGCTTCTACGGATAGTGGACCCGACTGGTCAGCGGATACATCCGGTAGTCCGTCGCCTTATGTAATTTTGGGCACTTGTGGTAATTGTAATAACACGTATGGCGGTGGCTCGGGAGCTTCTGCTGGTAATCCAACCAGCGCGCCAACCCCCGTATTCCAAAATGAGCGTTGGGACAATACATCTGCCCCGACCATGCAATGGGAATTCCCGGTAGCCAATGGCGATTACATCGTCAATCTATACTTTGTAGAAGCCTTTGCAACAGCCAGTGGCGCACGCGTTTTCGATGTCAATGTTGAAGGTGCATTAACACTGGATGACTATGATATTTTCGTAGCGGCAGGTGGTACCAATATCGCCGTTGTCGAATCTGTCCCCGTGACTGTGATTGACGGGATTGTCAACATTGAGTTTGTTCATGGTGTGATTGAAAATCCGAAGATCAACGCCATCGAAATTCTGGAAGCACCAGTAAATAACACTAACACCCCACCGACTGTCATCAATCCGATTGACGACATCAGCGTAGAAGAAAACGGCACGATTGCCACCATCGACGTGAGCAACGTCTTTGATGATGCGGATCTGCCAACTGACACACTGACCTTGAGCGTACTCAGCACCAACGATACGCTGGTAGATGCCGTACTGAACGGTACTGATCTGGAACTGACACTCGGCACAGATGAATCGGGCATCGCGGCGATCAGCCTGAAAGCCACAGACGAAGCCGGAGCAAGCGCAACCGATACGTTTATCGTGACGGTTACACCGCCGGATGTGGTCAACACCCCGCCGACTGTTGCCG
Source organism: Aggregatilineales bacterium (assembly GCA_040219275.1). Taxonomy (GTDB): domain Bacteria; phylum Chloroflexota; class Anaerolineae; order Aggregatilineales; family Phototrophicaceae; genus JAVJSU01. The sequence continues at coordinate 9,510 of JAVJSU010000026.1, forward strand.
ACGCTATCAACGACATCGTGCAACCGTTCGGCACAACCAGCGATAACATCCCGCTAACGGATGTCTTCACTGATGCCGAGCAGGATGATGCGACGCTGACGCTAGGTATTCTGGGCATCAGCAACCTGACCCTGTTCGACAATGTAACAGTCAACGGGTCAACGCTTGAAATCACCTACGCGACGGGCGTTTCCGGCACATCCAATATCACGGTGCGTGCGACGGATAATGGTGGCTTAAGCGCGACCAATACCTTCGCGGTGACCGTCCAACCGGACGACACACCGGACAACAACCCGCCCACTGTCGTAAGTCCGATACTGGATGTTTCCCATATCGTGAACGAAGTGACGAGCGAAATCATCGACCTGACGGATGTCTTCGCAGATGTTGAAGATGATGACATCCCGACACCGCTGAACCTCGTCGTACTCTCGAACAGCAATCTTGGTCTGGTAGATGCCAGCATCAGCGGCACAGACCTGACCTTAACCTACACACCGAATGTCGTTAGCAGTGCGACGCTCACCGTCCGCGCCTTCGACTCTAACGGTGGTTTCGTGGATGATAGCTTCGTTGTGACGATCAACGCACCCGCCAATACCCCGCCGACGGTCGCCAACCCGCTGACCGATCCGACGGAATATGAACTGGGCGCAGAAGACAATATCATCTCGCTCGTCGGCTTGTTCACAGATGTTGAACAGGACGATGCGACACTGGCACTCGCCGTGACGGATGTCGGCAATGCCGCACTCATCACAAGCGCCAATGTCCTCGGTAGCGATCTTATCCTGACATACGGCGGAATCGTCGGTGAATCTACCGTTACGATTACCGCAACCGACAACGAAGCGGCATCGACACCGTTTACCTTCACGGTGATCGTCTCTAGCTCTGATACCAACATCAGTGTCATCAAGACTGCACCGCAAAGTGTGCTGGTCGGCGATCAGTTCATCTACACGATTGACGTGACCAACAATGGTCTGGCAATTGCACAGGATGTGAAGATCACTGATATTCTGCCGGGTGGCGTGGAATTCGTTTCCTTCAACCCCGCAGACCCGATCTGCTCCGAAGTGAACGGTGTTGTCATCTGTAACATCGCACAAATTGGCGCGGGTGAAACGGAGACAATCGAAATCACGGTAGAAGCGGTGTCCGCATCGCAATTCTATCAACTCTCCGCGACCAACAGCGCACCTTTCACTGTGCCAAACCTGACACTGACGCACACCATCCCGGATAGCTTAACATTCGTGAATGTGGTGCCGTCCGATCAGTGTGTTTTCAATGAAAACAACAATACGATTACCTGTAGCTTCGGCTCAACTGCGCCGGGCGTGACGAAGTTTGCCACTGTCGAAGTGACGACAAACGAACCGTCCATCATCACCAACACAGCAATCGTCAGCGCAGACAATGCCGATACCGTCGCCAGTAATCAGGCGATTACAACGGTGGAAGCGACTGATATTGTGCTCGATGCCTCTGCACTCGTAGAAATTACGCCGGGTGGTGGATTAGGTGCGAGTACCTTCGGTGGTAGCTCCATCCAGATCACCAACAACTCTGCTGATGGTGTGAATATCACCGGCATCAGCATCGACTTCAGCACCGCCATCTTGCCGGATATGGTCTTTGATCCTGTCGGCGCAGGTGGTGATGCCACTGCCAGTTGTTTCACCGCCAATGTGGGCGGCGCAGCAGTCGGCGTGGTTGCACCCGCTGACCCGTGTGTTGATCCTTACACCGTACCGCGCAATGGCGGTTTCGATGTGATGACACTCGCGTTTACCGACTTTGGCGCAGGTGAATACTTCGCCTTTACGACAGATGTTGACCCCAACAGCATTAAGGATGTACCGGGTGCGGGTAACGCGGGTGCGGTCTCCGGTTATGAATTGACCGGTAGCACCGTCACCGTGACCTTCAGCGACGGGTCATCAGAACAAATTCTGGTAGCCAGCATCTATGAAGATGGTAGCCTCGGTGGTGGTCAGGCAGTGGTTGCCAATGACGCACTCGACGCACCGACCATCGCCCTACTCGGCTATCCGACAACCCCGGTCACGGTGAACGACACCGCACAAACGGTTCAGGTCACAGGCACACCGGGCGCGAACGTCAGCCTTCTGCTGATGGATACCCGTCTCTATATCGCTACAGGCGCACCACCCTTCGGCGTGACCGATACAACCTACTATGCGAATGAAGCCATGTCCGGCAAAACCCTGTACACAGGTGTCATTCCGGCAGGTGGTACGCTCAATGTTCCGGTCACGTTGCTCCAAACCGCAAGTGGCGATGCAACACCGGACGGTGGCTTGAACAGAATCGTCGCTGTCCTCAGTGATGCACCGTACGCGGCGGATACACTTGTCAGCCAGACGAGCAATTTCCTTGTCGTCAAATATGATCCTGATCTCGTGTCACCGGGAATCGTCTTCGATCCGGCGACGATCACCGTAAATGTGGTCGCGGGTGAAAGCACAACAATTGACATCACCGCAGACAGTAGTGATGCCAGCACCCTGCCGAGTCCGGTAGCTATCCTTGACTTCGATGATGCGACCAACCTTGATGCCGATTGGCTGAGTACAACCTCCGCCATGACACAAGGCGTATCGTATGAACTCACCATTGATGCAACCAGTCTGGTCGCCGGAACAACCCTCACGGGACGTTTGGAAGGCACAGTCGCTGGTTATGAAATTGGCATCCTGCCGATCACGCTCAATGTGGTCGAAACTGCTGGTGATGGCGTAGCAACAGTCTCCATCACACCGGGCGGTGGTTTGGGTTCAACCGTTTACGGCGGCACTGATAAACTTCAGATTAGCAATAACTCACCAGCAGGAAGCGGTGTTCAAATCACGAGCATCAGCATTGACCTCGGTACAGGTATCCTGCCTGATATGGTCTGGGACCCGATTGGTACAGGTGGTGATGCTACTGCCCAGTGCTTTACCGCAAGTGGTGCCGCCACAACGGTGGGCTTGGTTACACCGGCTGATCCTTGCGTGACACCGTTCAGCGTGCCGCGTCAGGGTGGCTTTGATGTCATCACCTTAAACTTCACGGGCTTTGACCCCGGTGAGAACTTCAGCTTCTCCACCGATATTGACCCGAATAGCATTCAGGGTGTACCGGGCGCAGGAAACGCGGGTGCGGTCTCCGGTTATGAACTCATCGGTAGCACCGTCACAGTGAGCTTTAGCGACGGTAGCGTTGTAACAACCAGCCTGTTCGAGGATGGTAGCCTCGGCGGTGGTAGCGCGGTAGCGGCGGCAAATGCACCCGCGACACCGGGCATCGCCGTTCTGGGTGTCAGCCCGACACCGGCAATCGTCAATACACTCAATCAGACGGTTATCGTCACAGGCACACCGGGCGCGAGTGTCAGCTTGCTCCAGATGGACGCACGCTTGTACATCGCAAGCGGTAACCCTGCATTCAACGTGAGCGACACGACCTTCTACGCTAACGAAGCCATGAGTGGCAAGACTGTTTATACCGGCACAATCGGACTTGATGGCACGCTCTCCATTCCGGTCACACTCTTACAAACCGCAGGCGCGACAGGTACGCCGGATGGTGGTCTGAATCACTTCATCGCAGTTATTGAAAGCGGTGTCGGTGAACAAACCAGCCAGACGAGCAATACCGTCATCCTGAAATACGATCCTGATTACACCGGACCGGCTCTGGTCATCACACCGGAAACGCTCGCCTTCGCCGTACAAGCGGACATCATCACCGGCGATTCGTTCGTCGTCAGCACCAGTGATAGCTCGGTAGTAACGGGTGTCGCACTGACTGCTGAAGATGCGACGCTCAGTGCGCCTGCATGGTTGACGATCCCGGCGACGACAGACACAGGCGTGGCGCAAAATCTGACAGTTGATACCACCGGATTGAGTGATGGTCTCTACACCGCGACCGTAACGGCAAGTGCGGCTGGTTATCTGCCAGTCAACATGCAAGTTTCGGTCACCGTAGGTACGGTTTCCAGTCAGGCAATTTGTATCAACGCGGGTGGTCCTGCCTACACAACCGTAGCAGACAGCTTCTTCCCTGCTGGTGTCGAATTCCTTGCGGATAGCACCAATGTGTCGCCGTATTTCGATAGTGGTAGTAAATCAACCTTTACTAATCCGAGCATCGTCTTAACAAATAGCAACAATCCGCCGCTGTTCACTACAGAACGTAGCGCAACGGCAAATCTGGTACCGTTTAACTTCGCACTAGACGTAAACCCCGGTCAGTACCTCGTCCAGATGTACTTTGCCGATATTTATTTCGGTGCAACTGGTGGCGGTGGACGCGACCCGAATGACGGTCAGCGCGTGTTCGACCTGACAGTTGAACCGGGTACTGCTAACGAAGTGCTTCTGCTGGATGATTACGACTTGAATGCCGATGTTGGACCGGAAACAGTGGTTTTGCATCAGGGCATCTTCACGGTCAGTGATAGCCAGTTGAACATCAACTTCACACCGTCCGTCGATCAGGCGAAGATCTCTGCCCTGTGTGTCACTCCGGTAACGGGTGGTGGCAACATCGCGCCGACGATCAACCCGATTGCCGATGCAACGGTCAGCGAAGGCGAAATCTTCGCAACAACAGTGAGCGCGTTTGACTCAGAAATCGTGAGCCTGAGCGCGACAGTCGAAGATGCACTCGCGGCTCCGGTTAGCGCGACTATCGTCGACAACGGCAATAACACCGCCTCCATCTCCATCCCAACAGTGGTGGGTGATGCGGGTGACGTGTACACAGTCACTGTCTCAGCAGATGACGGCGTGAACCCGGTAGCGACAGAGACTTTCCTTGTCTACGTCATTCCGGTCAGCGAGAACGAACCGTCTGCGGAAATTCTGATCACCGATGGTGTGACGGACAACCTCCAGAGCTGGAACGATACCAGCACCTACGGCGGCGACTCATTCACAATCCAAAACACAGGTGATGTCAATATCACATCGGTTGCCTTCAATGTATCCACAACCTACATGCCGGACATCGTGTTTGATCCGGTTGCCCATGGTGGTGATACGGTCGCCAAGTGCTTCGATGCAAACACGGGCGCGGCGACAGTCGGTCTCGTGACTGCTGATGGCGCATGTGGTGTTCCGCCGTTCGGTCTGCCGAACCTCGATCAACAAGCGGGTGATACCGATCCTGACGCGGGTTACTTCGGCTTAACAATTACCTTCGACGACTTCAATCCGACTGAACTCTTCGGCTTCTCGGTCGATATGGACCCCAGTAGTATCAAGGGGGACACCACGCCGGGCGGTTCCGGTGGTATCTCCGGTATGGAACTCATCGGCTCTACCGTCACCGTGACCTTCGAAGATGGCACAATCATCACCGCCCCGGTCTGGTTAGACGGCGTTCAGAGTAACGCGGGTGGACGCGTCGTCATCGGGCAGTTCGCGCCAGTTGCGCCGAGCATCTCGATGGTGGGCTTGACCACACCAACAACAACCAACGTCTTAAGCCAGATGGTTCAGGTACTCGGTACGCCGAATGCCCCCTTCACCCTGTTACAGGTTGATGGTCGTCTGCACATCGACAGCGGCTCTGCGAACGGTGACTATCCGAATGGATATGACATTGACCCGTATGAAGCCAATGAATCAATCGGCAAGTCCGTTTATACCGGTACGCTGAATGGCTCCGGTGTGGCGATGGTTCCGTTGAACCTGTTACTCACAACCCAGACTTATGGTGGACCCGATGGTGGCATCAACCACTTCATCGCGGTGATCAACGGTCTGAATGGTCAAACCAGCGGGACGAGTAACGTACTCGTCGTCGAATATGATCCGAACTTTAATGGTGGTAATAACACACCGCCCGTCGTGACCAATCCGGGTACACAAACCAGCCAATCCGGTGTTCCGATTACACCGCTTCAGATCGTCGCGACAGCACCGGAAATCGACCAGACACTGGCGTTCAGCGCAACTGGCTTGCCGCAGGGTCTGAGCATCAACCCCGGCACGGGTGTCATCAGTGGCACACCAACGTGCGCGGTTGTAGGTGGCGCTGGCGCATTCCAGGAATCACAATCCGGTCTCTTCTCTATAGAAGTGGAATCTGTCCCGCCAACGGATGATTGGACAATCGAAACTGCGGTTAATGGTGCCAGCGGTGATTACTACGAATGGCAAAACGGTAGCACCTTCACTGGAATCGTCCAACCGGGACAGGGTGTACTCTCTTACCCGGTCGAAATCGAAACACCCGGACGCTATCGCTTCCTGTGGCGCACCGCCGCACCCAACAGCACAGAACACAACGACACATGGGTACGCGTGACGGGCGCAGGCAGTGATGCAGTTGGCGTTCAGGGTTCAACAGAAATCCAGATCGGCAACGGTCAGGGCTGGATCAAGGTTTACCAGAATTCTTCTGGAAACAATTGGGCGTGGGTCGCCAATACAGTGGACAATGATGCCCACCAGATCTACTTTGACTTTGCAACCGCCGGTGTCTACACAGTTGAATTCTCAGCACGCTCCACACTACATAAGTTGGATCGCTGGGTACTCTACAACAGTAGCTACAGCCAGGGTCAGGCAACCAGCCTGAACGTTCCGATATCACAGCGTGAACAACAGGGTGGCAGTGACAATTGCACCTACGATGTGGAAATCACCGTGATCGACAACGGTACACCGATTGGTGTGACCATCACCGAATTCCAATGGAACGTCACAACCGACGTAGTTGTTGAAAATGTCGCACCGACAGCCAATGTAGGTAGCTACGCGAACCCGATCCTCGATACCGACACCTTAGTGGGTGAAACGGTCATACTCGACGGCTCCGGCAGTAGCGATAGCGACGGCACGATCGTCACCTATAATTGGACAGTCAATGGGTCGCCCGTCAACCAGAATACCGACACACCAACAGTCAACTTAAATGATGGCGCGAATACCGTCTCGTTAATCGTGATCGACGACGATGGCGCATCATCTGCACCGTCTGCAACCACTATCAACATTCAGGCATACGTACCACCAGGTGAATGTGGCGGTCTGGTTGTTGAAGCAGAATCCGGCGAACTTTCCGGCAACTTCGTCATCGGCAACGATGCGAACGCCAGCGGTGGACAATACGTCCATGCTCCACAACTTTCGGGGAACTCGTCTGTTCCGAGCAACAATCATCATGTCACCCTGTGCTTCACTGTTCCGCAGGTAGGTACCTACCAGATGATCGGTTGGGTCTGGGCGAGTGACGACGGTGGCGACTCATTCTTCGTCAATGTTGGCGGCCAAAGCTACATCTGGGATGTTTTGATAAACACGACTTACGCCCAGAACTATGTCAATGGACGTGGTGTTGGCAATCCGTTACAGGTTAATCTGCCTGCCGGTGAGGTCGAAATTACCTTCGCAGTCCGTGAAGATGGCGCTCGACTGGATAAAGTTCAACTTGAGTTGGTGGGTGGACAGCCCACCAACCTCCTGCCGACTGCGGATGCCGGTAGCTACGGCACTGTCGCAGATAGCAACGGACTACCCGGTGAGCCTTTCGTACTGGACGGCACGGACAGTAATGATCCTGACGGCAACATCGTCACCTATATCTGGGCGATCAACGGTATCGCGGTGGGACAGAATACACCCACACCGGCGGTCAACCTGAGTGATGGTAGCAATCAAGTGAGCTTGATCGTGGTTGACAATGACGGTGCATCCTCCGCGCCGTCCATCACGGCAGTCAATGTGACCGCGCCTGTCATCACACCGCCGACCTGTGGACCGCTGACCCAACAAGCCGAAAATGGCACGCTGGCTGGCAACTTCACCACGGCGGCAAGCGGCTCTGCAAGTGGTGGTCAATATATCCTTACGCCGAACGGCTCTGGCAGTAGCAATGGTGCGCCGAGCGCGACCACAACAGCGACGTACTGCTTCACTGTGGCGCAAACGGGCACTTACCAGATCACCGGACAGGTATCGGGTAAGAGCCAGGGCAACACGTTCTGGATACAGGTACTGGGCAATAACTATCTGTGGGACATGCCTATAACCACGGGCTTTGTACAGGACTTCGTGAACAATCGTGGTGGGGCAGACCCCGTCCAACTCAACCTGACCGCCGGACAGCAACTCACCGTCGTGGTGACCGTCCGTGAAGATGGCGCTTGGTTGGATACCATCGGACTCGAGTTGGTGGGTGGGCAACCCACCAACATCGCCCCGACAGCCAATGTCGGCGTGTATGGCACGATTGCGGATAACAACGGCATAGCGGGTGAAACGGTAACGCTGGATGGCTCTGGCAGTGACGATCCAGACGGCACAATCGCCACCTATAACTGGACGGTCAACGGGACTCCGCTGAATCAGAATACCGACACACCGTCGGTCAACCTGAACGATGGCGCAAATACCGTCTCCTTGATCGTGATTGACGACGACGGCGCATCATCAACCGCATCATCAACGACCATCAATGTGAGCGCACCCACGCCACAAAATCAAGCACCGATAGCCAATGTGGGTTCGTACATCACGGTTGCAGATAGCAACGGTGTGGCGGGCGAAACAGTCACGCTGGATGGCTCTGGCAGTGACGATCCAGACGGCACAATCAACACCTACAACTGGACGGTCAACGGGTCGCCGGTCAATCAGAATACCGACACACCATCGGTCAGTTTGAATGACGGTGCGAACAGTGTTTCCTTGATTGTGATTGACGACGAAGGTGCTTCATCAACCCCGTCAACAACGACGATTACCGTAGAAGCGCCTGTCATCACACCGCCGACCTGTGGAACGCTGACCCAACAAGCCGAAAATGGTACGTTGACGGGCAACTTCACTACAGCGGCAAGTGGTTCTGCAAGTGGTGGTCAATACATCCTGACCCCGAACGGCTCCGGTGACTCAATGGGTTCGCCAAGTGGATCGACAACAGCGACCTATTGCTTCACTGTGGCGCAAACAGGCACTTACCAGATCACCGCACAGGTATCGGGCAAGAGTCAGGGCAACACCTTCTGGGTACAGGTACTCGGCAGTAACTACCTGTGGGATATGCCTTTAACTGCGGGCTTCGTGCAAGACTACGTGAACAATCGTAGTGGCTCAGACCCCATCCAACTGAACCTGACCGCCGGACAGCAACTCACCGTCGTGGTGACCGTCCGCGAAGATGGCTCTTGGTTGGATACCATCGGACTAGAGTTGGTGGGCGGACAGCCCACCAACCTCCCGCCGACGGCGAATGCCGGTAGCTACGGCACTGTTGCAGAAAGTGATAACGCACCGGGCGAGACCATCGAATTGGACGGCACAGCCAGTAATGATCCTGACGGTAACATCGTCACCTACAACTGGACGGTCAATAGTGTCGCGGTGGGACAAAACACGGCAACACCGTCCGTCACTCTGAATGACGGCGCCAACACCGTCTCGCTCATCGTGATTGACGACGACAGCACGTCATCCGCACCGGCAAATGTCACCATTAATGTCGAACCGTATGTTCCGACAGGGGGCACCTGTGGCGGTCTGGTGGTCGAGGCTGAAGATGGGGAACTGTCCGGCACCTTCGTCATCGGCAACGATGCGAATACCAGTGGCGGTCAGTACGTCCATGCGCCGCAACTTTCGGGCAACGCTTCGGTTCCGACGAACAATAACAACGTCACCCTGTGCTTCACCGTTCCGCAGGCGGGCACCTACCAGATGATCGGTTGGATCTGGGCAAATGACAGCGGTAGTGACTCGTTCTTCGTTAACGTCGGTGGTGAAAGCTACATCTGGGACGGGATGATGAACACAAACTACGATCCGGACTATGTGAATGGACGTGGCGTGGGCAATCCGTTACAGGTGAACCTACCTGCCGGTGAGGTCGAAATTGTCTTCGCACTCCGTGAAGATGGCGCTCGACTGGATAAAGTTCAACTTGAGTTGGTGGGTGGACAGCCCACCAACATCGCCCCGACGGCAAATGCCGGTAGCTACGGCACTGTTACAGATAACAACGGGCAACCGGGCGAAACGATCTTGCTGAACGGTACGGCCAGTAATGATCCTGACGGTAACATCGTCACCTATAACTGGACGGTCAACGGTACGCCGCTCGGTCAGAATACCCCGAACCCGTCCGTCAACCTGACTGATGGTGCGAATACGGTCTCTCTTATCGTCATTGATGATGATGGCGCGTCTTCAACAACGTCCTCTACCACCATCAATGTCACTGCGCCAACGCCACAGAATCAGACACCAACAGCCAATGTGGGTATGTATGCCACCATCGAAGACACAAACGGCGTGGCGGGCGAAACAGTCACGCTGGCTGGCTCCGGCAGTAATGATCCTGACGGCACCATCGCCACCTATAACTGGACGGTTAACGGGTCGCCTGTCAACCAGAATACCCCCACACCGTCCGTCAACTTGAATGACGGCGCAAACAGTGTCTCCTTGATCGTGATCGACGATGATGGCGCATCATCTGCACCGTCTGCAACCACCATCAACGTGACCGCTCCGGCACAAAGTGGTTCAGCGTTAAGCAGTTTCTCGCTCATCAATGCGAATACAGATTCGGCGATTGGTCCGTTGGCGAACAATGCCGTTCTGAACATCAGCACACTGCCCGCGGCTATCAATGTCCGTGCGAACACCACGCCGGCAACTGTGGGGAGCGTCGTCTTCTCTATGACGGGAGCGGTGAATCAGACGCAAACAGAAAACGGTGCGCCGTACGCACTCTTCAGCGATAACTCGGGTAACTACTTCGACTGGACACCGGTCGCGGGCAGTTACACACTCACAGCGACTCCGTATAGCGGATCAAATGGTAGCGGTACAGCGGGTACCCCCCTTACCATCAATTTCACAATTCAGGCAGGTGGGGTTGTTACACCACCGCCAACCGGCAACCTCATAACCAACATACAGGTCGCCAACGGAAAGACCTATCAGCAGGATACCCTTGCTGTGGGCGAAAACATCTACATTGACCGGAACTATACCTTCACAAGTGTTCCTGCGGCGCTCAATGGGGATGAGTTCATTCGCACGGCAAATGATGATAAAACGGTCTCGAATCCGAACTTCTTAACCTTCACACTCACGGCGAATGCGACTGTCTATGTGGCATGGGATAGTCGTTATCCAGCACCGTCATGGCTCTCTAGCTGGACGCTGACGGGCTTAAACCTTGTGGGACAAGACTTTAACAATACAACGCTCTCCCGTGTGGTTTATAGCCAGAGCTTCCCGGCAGGGCAGGTGACGCTTCCGGCTTCCGGGTTCAGCAGTGCAGGCACCTCCTATATCGTTAGTGCTGAACCGCAAGGTGTAAGCGCACAAAGCGTTACAATTCCAGGTTCAGATACGCGTGAAGTACCGCCTGTAGAAAACACAACCATTCCGGTTGCGCCGGTGGAAAACAATGGCATCATTGTCATTCCTCCTCCTAGTGGTGCGCCACAAACGAACGAACAGGGGATAATCGTCATCCCGTCGCCCAATGGTGGCTAACGCATCTTATTGATACGTAGCTATACATTCTAAGCCAACACCTAAAGGAGAGCATTCAAATTCCGATGCTCTCCTTTTAGGCGTTAGTTTAAGAAGTGTGCAACGAAGTGAATTGTTTTATGACATCGAGTGTATGGTTTTTCTCGGTTGTGTCCTTAAATGACGTAGTAACATCGTGACCACAGACGAACAAGGGGTGTTAGAACGGTGTTGACGGGGGAAATAGAGGTATAAATTACTTAATTTTCTGGGTGCGAGCTTCC
>JAVJSU010000027.1:0-171784 GCA_040219275.1 Aggregatilineales bacterium
TTTTGGACATTTCAACCCTTCGGGATGAAAATACTCCAATAGCCAGCTTTCACAGTCTCTTTGATCTAGTAACTCGGTAATTGGAAATCTCATATCATCTACTTTAATTCATTCAACTCACACTTTCTAGAGTTGAGCCACGATTTTTAATCAAGTAGAAGGCGAATGGGCGCGCGGCAATGGCACCCGCAAACTTCGTTCATTTCCAGTTCAGGCAGTGGCGGTGCTGTTGCGGAGAAGCGGTTTTGAAATATCAACCTTACTCAATGAAAATTTTAACCGCCTCAATACCCCAACACCGGGTACGTTACGCGTGTTCTTTATTGCCACAAAACAGTGAGCTATAGGACACACTATGCAAGAAGAACAAGAAGTAGTAAGCAACATCGAAAAACAACCATCGAACGACAGTATTCAATTTCCGATAGACCCTGAACCATTCAATTTGCGTCTGACGATGATTGGCATTCTCATTCTCACGACCATCATCGGCTATTTCATCATTACCGTCGTGATGAATACAAGCGGGTTTAATCTGATCGCGATATTCGGGGCGATTGTGTTCGGTGCGGTCACATTACAACTATTGGAAAAGCCGCTCAAAGCAAGATGGCCACGCACACGCTTTCTGACGGTCAATCAAAATGCAATCACGGTAAATCATGGCGAAAACCTTTTCCGTGAGATTGATCCGCGTCAGCAAGTCAATGTATTTAAGTGGTATTTCACGGTAGAAAAACGGAGCCGAGTGCCGAAGGGATGGCATGTCGTCGCCTGTGCGCTGGAACAAGATGAAATTTATCTGCCAGTTTATGCGCTGATCGACCCGACTACCTTCGAACCCTTACGTAACAACTTCACACAATTACAGAGCAAAAAACGCACCCCTGCAAATAATGATCTGCGCCTTGCCGGTCAGCAACGGCGTTTGCACGTCGCAGAAAGTGCACGCGGTTTAGATGGTTCTGAAATGAGTATCGAAGATTTCAACGCATTCCTGAGCGAGCTTGAAACTCAATTTCCCCGTTGGATGCCTAAGAGCAATACATGAGCTTAAAATATCCCCTGAACCGCCTCCTTATGGGGCTGATTCTTATTTCGTTTGGCACTGCCCTAACGTTCATTATCAGCGCGCAAACGTCAGATAATGAACTGACTCGCTTTGAAACTGAACAGGGTAACATTAGCCGAATCGGTGAGTCGCAGATATGGACATTTGAGGCACTCGCCGATGAAGCCCTGTCTATTATCATTGAGCCAACCGTCCCATTTTTTGATTCCGTGCTTCAGATTATTGACGAAAATGGACGCACGATCTTAAGAGCGGATGATTTTGCCTACCCCGATGACACCAATGCAAATGTAGAAGCCATCACCATCCCAAGAAGTGGCACTTATGAAGTCGTTGTTTCCGGTTATGGCAACAGTACCGGAAGTTACCGAATCACCCTATTGCCTGGATATGGTGAACAGGCACAACGGCAAACATTCGAGGGGACAAACTCATGGCAAGCACAAACGGACGATTTGGGTCTCACTGTCAGTGATGGCGTGCTAAATCTATCTCTGGAGGGCGTACAGGTACGCGGACTTGCGGGCAGTTCGTCCGTAAATACGTTCAACGACTTTTATGCACAGGTTGATTATGTCTCGATTGTCGGGCGTAATGGCTGGGAAGTTGGCTTGAGCTTGCGGCGACAATCAGACACAGACACCTTTTATCAATATAGCGTCAATTCACAGGGATTGTGGCGCTTTTTAGCCGTAGAAGACGGGGTAGAACGGCTTATCCGTGATTACACACCCCACCCCGCAATTGTCGGCGGAGAAACATCGTTTACGCTCGGCGTGCTGGCGAATTCTGCTGGATTTGATGTCTTTTATAACGGGCAATTTATGGGTCAGGTGGTAGATACCGCGATCTCTGATGGTGGCGGGGTCGGTGTGGTCATACAGACCGCGAATGCTGTCGGTAGCACATTGACCGCTCAACTTGATAATTTTGGCATCACGCAACCCCGATTGCTTCAAGGCGAACGTGTTATGCCACAATCCATCGTGCTCGGCACACCACGCCAGATCATACAAGAATTAGAGCGACGCGGGGTGATTCAGCCCGGCGGCAATTTGCCCTTAAATGTGCCGGAGAGTTTTGCAGATAGTCGGACACCCGGAATCGCACAGGTCGCGCTTGGACGTGGCGCAACCTATACCAATTTTGTGATTGGCACCACCGCCACATTGACCCAGAATCTACGCCCTGACCTCGCAGGATGTGGTTTGCTCTTTCGCTTGACGGGAGATACAAATTACATGGTCGCCTACGTTGACAATGCGAACGGATACGGCGTATCTGAGCGTGACGGGGAGTCTTTTGAAGCCGGTATTTATGGCGAAAGCGAGACATGGATCACGGAAACTGCCAATACAATGATCGTTGCAGTGAATGCCGGCACCTTACACTATTACGTCAACGGAAATTATGCGGGTGCAATGCCGCTTGAACCGCTTATGGGTCAGGTGGGCAATGTGCTGATTAACTTCGAGCCAGCAGAATCAACCTGTGCGTTTACAGACACATGGCTCTGGAATTTAGGAGAATAACACCAACAATTTCCAGAATTCGTCCCAAATATAACAGCATAGTTTACAAATTTTCGCTACAATGGGGCTAAAGTGAGTGCTAATTTCGGGGGTTTATGGGTAAAAATACAGTAGAAACGGCTATAGTACGCACGATTCTTTACGGAGATGTATTCAACTTTGCGATGACCCCCACAGAAATACATCACTTTCTGATCCACGACACACCCGTTAGCCTCAAGACGGTCAAAGAAACGCTATATTCTTCAGCCTATCTCGCTCAGGTACTTCACATCACAGACACCTATATTGCTTGTAGCGGACGCGAAGACCTCATCACGATTCGACATCAGCGGGAGCAAGCAACGGGCAATATCTGGTCCGGTATTCAACGCTACGGGTATCATCTGGCTCGCCTGCCGTTCGTGCGGATGGTCGCCATTACGGGTGCGCTTGCCATGCGGAACGGGAAGGAAACAGACGATTTCGATTATCTGCTAATTACCGAACCGGGTCGCGTATGGATGGCGCGGGCATTCGCCATTTTATTGGTGCGCTACGGCAAATTACGGGGCGTGACCGTCTGCCCGAATTACGTACTTGCCGCAAACGCGCTGGAGCAAAATCGGCAGGATTTGTATATTGCCCATGAAATCGTCCAGATGATTCCCATTTATGGACTAGCAATCTACGATGACATGCGCGACCAAAATCGGTGGGCGGCGGAGCATTTACCCAACGCAGGAGCACCGTTCTATCAGGAAACAGAATGGCAACATGGGCGGCTATGGAACTCGATTAAGTCAACTGTTGAATGGCTTCTGAGCGGGCGGTTCGGCACATGGTTGGAAGAGTGGGAACGCAAACGTAAGATCCGGCAATTCCAGAAAGACCTACAATCGGCAAACGAAAATGCAAAGTTAGACGAAACACAGGTCAAGGGACATTTCAAAGATTACGGGCATCTCGTGCTCAGGGAATATCAGCATCGCCTTGCCCAATATGAATTGGAAGATTTGCCACTGGCTGGCGACTAAATTCCATAATTTTAAGTAACAAAAAAGGTGAGACACAATCGCGTCTCACCTTTTTGATTAGCAGTTATTTATATGATGGTGTGGTCTAACCTAACCGCCCATCACCGCGCCGAGTGTCGAACACGCCGGGCAGGTTCCATCCGGTCGTCTGATGGCAAAGCCCCCCATCGGATCGCCCGCATATTGTGTGAAGTTCACATTCCAGACAATCATCAAGCGTACCCGTCCACTCTGTGCAGAGCGACTTGCCGCCTCCGCCAGATATGCCGCATGTTGGGCAACCGTGACGTTTTGTGCCCATGCAAATGCCGCAGGTAACGGTTGACCGAAGCCTTCCGGTGTCAGGAAACCGAGTTCCGTCCAACAGATCGGCTTATTCGGGAATACGCTGGCACGTCCTAGCATTCCGTTGAAGTAACGTGTCGGGTAATCATCACGCGGATCACCACTGCTGACTGACGGTGAAACAACACCCTCGTTATAGTGCAGACCGACGCAATCCATATAAGCGCCTGCGCCAGCCGCCGCCATTTCCGCCATGAAGCGATCATCGTTCATGATGTTGGCAGGGTCAATGCCTTCAGCGCCAGTCGGGGCGGGTGCGCCGCTGATGACGATGATGTTCGGGTTGACTGATTTAATGGCATTATAAGCCGCCGCCAGCAATTGCGTATAACGCGCACCGCTGATGGTGCCTGTGGGCCATTCACGTCCGATATTCGGTTCATTCCAGACTTCAATCGCGTCCGGTCCAAGCGCCGCAACCTGACCGAGGAAGCTAGCGAATTGTGTCACATAGCTATCGAAATCACCCATTTGTGACGGCTCACCGACCACACCGAGTAAGATTTTGAAGCCCTGTGCATCTGCCTGACTGATGTAATCCTGTGCCAGACCCGTCCCATTACCCACACTGTAGCGCAATTGGCTCTTGACCCATGTCATGCCTGCACTACGCATCGCAGTCACCGTATCGCCACCGAGACCCAAAATATGACCTCCAAGCTCGAATGAACCAGCCGCACCACTACCGGCAACCGGCGCGGGCAAACTTGGATCAGGAGCGGCATCGACTGTCAGTTCTGAACCGGAATCACTGAATTCATCACAAATCGTCACCGCATCAAGATCAAAGCTGACGCGTGATTGATATTGTGCGCCATTGAGCGCAACGATGCGGAATGTCCAACCGGTATAATATTCACGATAATCGTTTTCGAAAATTTCCGAATCACAGCTATCAATGCTATCGAGCCAGATATTTTGCTCGTAGGCATAGCTTTGAACATAAGTTAAATCTGTGGAGAATTCTTCTTCAAGCACATCACGCACAGCGCGAAATGCCCGCCAAACAGGATCGGCAACCGACGGTTCTGGCGTTGATTCCTGTGCCAGTACGCCGCCAAAATTTATAGACAGGACTAAAGCGACGAAGAGTATGGCAACGATGCCCTTTAAGCCTACGCCATGACCCCGAACACTCATATTTTTCAGCATATATTTAAACCCTCTACCTCATGTTACGGATATACTTACAGAACATTGCACACAGATATTATACCAATTTCTGGTAGATTTTAACCCGTTGCAAAAAAGAAGCGACCAAAAGTCGCCAAACAAACAGATAGCCTACCACATGCCGGTAATTTTACCAGCAAGCGTAGGCTGATCGTAGAGGAATTTTTAGGTGTTATTATGGACTAAGCGAGAACGTGTACAACTTCTTTACGAAGAATGCTCAGGCGGTCTTGCATAGCTTGCTCACCCTGCCCCTCAAGCACCCGTTCAACTGCGTCCATCACATCCAACAGATCATTTCCAAATTCAGGGGCGCGTTCTGCAATGAGTTTACGTGCTTCGTCATCAGTCGCCGTAGACAGCAATTCATTGACGAAGATCAATTCCGGTTGCATCGTGGTTTGCAACATCCGCACGATCAAATCGTAAATGGATTTCAATTTGCTGGATGCGGCAATGTCTTTGGTTTGTTCCGCGTGCTGAATATTAGCAGAAATGACCGCCATCAGGGTGTCATCAATCATCTGCGGGTTTTCCTGTAACATCTGCTCAGGATTGGGATGATTGAGGAGCGCCTGCAAAAATCCAGCGGCATTTTGCATCGCGGCTTGTTGCTGTTGGTCAATGAGTGCTGTCAATTGTACGATGCGATCCCGTAAGCCCGTCAGAAAATCGCGCTCATCCGCCGGAGCTTGCCCGATCTTTACCGAGAGGTCTTGCAGAAAATCATAATCAAACACCGGACGCACCATCCCGACTAACGCCTGTAATTTTTGGTCGTCATCGGCATAGCGCAAGGTCAATTCCATAAATTCTTCACGTCCGGCATCTTCAGCCAGCGCCTCAAGCTCATGAGTCACTTCCTCGATTGCACGTTCTTGTTCTTCCTGCTCGGCAAGTAATTTCTTACCGGTTGTAGACAATTCAGCGATCTGATTCTGGATATGGGCGATGCGCTGTGCAACATCCATGCGCCCGTCTTCCATCATGCGCTGGATAAACATGACCATCATCTGGAAGAATTGCTCGTCGATCTCGGCATCATGCGTCTTGACCATCGCTTCTATCTGCGTATCCGGCGCGGAGACAAAATCTTGCACCAACTGCACGCGTTGTTTCTGCTGTTCCATCATCTCTTTCGTCACGCCTTCTGCTTCGAGAATTTGCTCGATGAGATTTTGCATGGTCAGCGCACGCTTCGGTGAGAACATATAGGCTTTAAAGTTCTCTTTCGGCAAGGCGTTCATCATATTGCCGATGATTTTTTCTTGCTGATCTTTATTTACACCGAGTTCCATCGGGATGTGCGCGACAAGCAGTTCTTTTTCAGGATCATGATACAAGAGCGATGCGGCTATGGCGTTCTGTGTGCCACAATTCGGGCAGGGTGCCGTATTAAGCCGACCACCGAGCAACAGGACTTTGCCCTGTGGGTCTTCTACGGCATCGATCATCGTACGTATTTGTGCGGTAAACGGCTGACCGCAGGCGGAACAAGTCACGCTAATAGGGGTTAATGCTGGCATAATCGCTCCAGTCAATTGTTTGATAGATGTTTAAGGGGGATAGTAAAGGTAAAAGTCGCGCCCTGACCGGGTTTGCTATCCACGTGCATTGTACCACCATGCGCTTCAATAATCGCCCGTGATAAATATAAGCCCAACCCCGTACCCTGTGTTTTTCTGCTTAACTTGCCATCCACGCGGTAGAAACGCTCAAAAACGCGTTCCTGATCCTCCAATGATAAGCCCACACCATGATCGGTCACACTAATTGCGGCATGATCTTCGTCGAAAGACCCTTTGATGAAAATTTTCCCGCCATCCGGTGAATATTTTATGGCATTGCTCAATAAGTTATCCAGCACCTGTCGTAAACGGGTTTCATCGGCATAGATAATCGGGAATTTTGGTTGGAATTTGATGACAAAATGATGCTTATCCGTCTGATTTTCTACGCGATCAACCGCCCGCTTGACCAATTCATCCAGCCACACCTCACCAATATCAAGCATCATTTCGCGCTCGACCTGTAACTTGCTTGCCGTAAGCAAATTCTGGATCAACGCATTCAGGCGATCCGCTTCGTCTTCAATCACAGCGAGGTTCTCTTGAATCACGGAAGGTTCCCAGTGGGCATCAGAGCGGCGTAACGTTGCCGCGTACCCTTTGATGATGGCAACAGGCGTTTTCAGTTCGTGCGACACTACGGAGATAAAGGTGCTTTGCATCTCCTGTGCTTTGCGGAAATTGGTAATATCGCGCACATTGGCGATGATATTGGCGAGCTTACCTTCCGGCGTAAATAGTGGCGCGTATGTTATGCCGATACTTAGCGTTAAGCCATCTGCGCGTTTAAGATCACCTTCGACGTAAAGCGTGATATCCTCACCTTTATCGCTGTTGTCCGTGTCGCCTTCAATGTCTTTTAACCAACCTCGCCCCAATGCAGTCGCCAGATCAATATTTTCCAGCTTATCCCAGACGATCACATCATCCTGATGCAAGCCAATCGCATCCACAGAATTCCATGAGGTCATACGCTCAAGTGCGCGGTTCATCCGCATAATTTCCAGATCAGCGTTTAGGATCATCACGCCATCACCGCTATATTCCAGAATCGCCCCCAAACGACGGCGTTCATGGTCAATTTTTTCGTAAAGTTGCGCGTTATGCACACCAATCGCGGCTTGATCTGCAAAGCTCTGTAGAATCTGTAAGTCGTTATCGGATGCCGTGCCCATATAAGTCCGAAAAACGACAATCACGCCCAGCGGCTCATCCGCGAAAATCAACGGCAATGCAATAGATTGGCGTAATTTGTCGTCAATATCCGCAGACATGACTCGCAGACGCTTGTTGAGGGTTTCGGTATTTACGGGGGCTTCGTGGGTGAATAGATCAAGCAAATGGGCGTTAATCATCGTCACTTGCTCAGGCGTTAAGCCACTGCCCGCACGTACATGAAAATGCTCATCCGGTTCGCGCAGAGCAATAAAACCAACCTTGCCTGCCAGCATTACCACAGAGGCATTCAGAACGCGACGCAACACCTCGCCCAGATCAAGCTGTTCGGTGATGGCGCGGGATATTTCCAGCAGAAAGTCCCGCTGGCGAACTCGATAATCAGGTAGCATTAACATGCGTAAATTGTAGCACGGCTACTGTTTGAAGCGTATTAAAGCATCATATTCTGATAAAAAATTAACACGAGGGAGGAATTAGTCGTCGATCTCGCTGATAAAGTCCATCAAATCGTCATCCGGCGCGAACCATTCGCCTTCAAGTTGATGGTTTGCAAAGCGCGTGTGTAGCTCTTGTTCCAGCGCTTTACCACCTTTCAGCGTTTTGAGGATGCGTAAAGGATAGGGAGAGGCGGTGCTGAGGGTTTGCAGGCGCTTTTCCGGTTCAGCAGAGTAGCCAATTTTGATCGGTCCGTTGTCGCCTTGCTGAATGAAATAAACGTATTCGGTAAAGGTCGATTGTGTGCTACCACTACCTTCACCCACATACGCATATTCGGGCAGACGCAAACGTTCCATCAAGTCTTCATTGCGGGCATATTGCTTATATAAGCTGACATCAAAGCGATCGGGATGAAAACCCGCATACGTCCATGTTTGCGCCGGATGGGTGTTTAAGAGGGTTATGCCAGTTTGGGCAATGGATTGTACCCGCGCCATATATTCGGATTGCTCTTCGTTAAAGACGGTTAAGGGTTGGCGCACCGCCCGCCGCAATGATCCCCGTTTACGCGTTCCCCTGAAGAGGAACAGGGCAAACGGTGGCGTAATCGAAAATGGGATTTTTAAGTAACGTCCGCGCAAACTCTCAGTTGTATTTTGCTGGTCAAAGCCGAAGATCGCGGCATTCCAGACGGCACGACGCAATTCACGGCGGGTAATCTCCCGGAATAGCTTCATGTTCCAGCGTAATGCACGGCAGGTCACGTAGAAGCTGACGGTTGTCATCTCCGCGATTTGACCGCACCATTCGGTTATAATTTGCTCAAAGTCCGGCAAAGTGGCGACTTCATCGGGCAATTCAAACACAGTGCGAAAAACATCATGCGCGGAAGCAGTCTCTAATTTTGGTGCGTTTACAAATAAAAGTGTAAGTCTCATATGCTGAGTTTGGTAAAGCCTTTATTAGCAAGCAAATCTATTCTAGCAGGGATTCAGCCAGACTCACACCATAAGCCGCACAAAAATTCGAATGTTCCGTTAGCCCTCAAAGCGACGGGTGACTTCTGTTAAGTCTGCCACGCCACCGTTTGTCGCCACGAGTACGCCTGCCCCGATGACGCTCACATCTTCGCCAAGCACGGGGAGGACAATTTTCAAATCCTTCCAGTAATCGTCGTCAATGGATTGTGCTTTAATTGCGTCCCACATCGGTTCAAAGGCAATATCATGCAGGTTGGCGGTCACGCCACCACCGATCACGATGATATCGGGGTTAAACAGGTGTAATAGCGTCACAATCCCCGAACCAATAATTGACCATGAGCGCCTGACGACATCCAACGCCAGTGCATCCCCTTGATGCGCCGCAATACCCACTGTAGCGCCCTGAACCTTATCCAGTTCGCCGTCGACAAGATCAACAATGCTCGATTTTTCACCCGCTTTGATGCGCTTGACGGCATGGGTCGCCATATCCGGTCCAGCCGCTTCAAGCTCAAGTGTGGAGGTGCGATCGCCGACGAGCATAACCATGTGTCCGGCTTCTGCCGCCAAGCCTGACCGACCAAGCAATAAGCGCCCATCGGTGATGATTCCGCTACCGATACCTGTGCTTACCGTCAGATAGATGGCATGACGATAACCATATGCCGCCCCGCGTACTGCTTCTGCGAGTGCCGCGACATTGGCATCATTGCCCACATAAACCGGCACGCCAAATTCTTTAGACAAAATATCCCCTAACGGAACATCATGCCAGCCGGGTAGATTCGGTGGGGCGACTACAACGCCTGTTTTGGGATTCAATGGACCGGGTGCGGAAATGCCAATGCCAGCGGGTTTACCATCAGTCGGCAAAACCAGATGAATCAGTGCTTTGATCCTATCTAGTGTTGCGTCTAAGCCACCTTCTGCGAGGGTGAGTGTTTCTTCTCGCCGGATAATACGTAAGGATTTATCAAGTAAGGCGGCACGTACACGCGTCCCGCCTAAATCTACGCCAATGATCTCATTCGCCATAAAATGCCCCTTTTCGCGTGTTGTAATTACCCATGATTGTAAAACATTTCACAGGGTAAATCGACTGATGTTTGTCATCATTGACAACATTTTGAGGCAATATGAGACTTTACAATCGCTTATTCAGCCTTTTTACGGCGGATCACATACACGCGGGTCACTGTACCATCCTCATTAGGACGATCTTCCACGAAGGACATCCCTATTTTGGGCATGATTTTCTGCGAGGCGATATTTTCGGGGGTGATTGTGGCGTAAATTTCGTCTAATTCTGAGATGCCAAACACGTAATCTAGCATGGCGGAACTGGCTTCAGTTGCGTAGCCCTTGCCCCAATACGGCTGATTAAACGCGTAGATAATTTCATCAAACTCGTTCTCAGGCGGGCGGACTACACCACAAATGCCGATAAAATTGCCGGTTTTACGCTCGAATACGCCGGATGTACCATAACCTCGATTGGCATACTTACCCTGACATACGTCAATCCATCCCGCGCATTCTTCACGCGTCATGACACTACCATCATCCATGTATTGCATAGCTACCGGATCACTACACAGGGCGGTTAAATCGTCCACATCATCCGGCGTTAAATGTCGCACCTGCAATCGTTCTGTCTCATAGCAAATTGTCATCTTGCATTCTCTTTTCATTCTGTGTCAAATAAATTCACAAAGAACCACAAAGGATCAATAAAGACATATTAGCACGTAAAAAGGCAACAAAAAAGGGTAAATCTTGACGAT
Organism: Aggregatilineales bacterium; assembly: GCA_040219275.1. Classification (GTDB taxonomy): domain Bacteria; phylum Chloroflexota; class Anaerolineae; order Aggregatilineales; family Phototrophicaceae; genus JAVJSU01. The sequence continues at coordinate 11,091 of JAVJSU010000027.1, forward strand.
TCACCCTTCTAATTCGGTGCGTTGTTGATGTGCTATTTGGCGATGAAGCGCAGAGCGGCAATCCCCGGCATGAATAGATATGCACCGCCCCGTACATGCACAAAGCGCGGTACTTCCGGCAGACGTTTGCGGAATGTTCCTTTCTCTGGAATCGTCATGTGGGTCGGGTCTGTGGGTGTGCTGGCATCGCCTAAAATGGGGTCTTTATTGTCATATATGCCATTAAAGCGTTCATCATTTGTCCATGCGTGCATAATGAATTCAAATTGACGTTGAATGTTCGAATTTACGCCGAAGAAGTGAATCCCCCGCCCCTCTTCATCAGAGCCATAATCATGATCCTTATCAAAGGTGATTTCAAGCGGTGCGCCTTTATTTTCGATGAAGTCCGGCTCATGCACCTGATAATCTGCCAACTTGCCCCACGAAACCGAACGGCGCATGATGCGATGCTGGCGCGAACTGGCAGAACGGGCGGGAATATCCGTCAGGTGCATACTGTCAATCAGCGAATCTCGCGGGTGATTGCGGCGGATATGCGACCCCCACGGACAGCCAAACCCAAGCTCATCGTCAATTTTGTCATCTGCGCCTTGATTGATGTAATGGAAGTTATTGATGAGGCTATTATTGCGTTCGTCAATGGCACGTTTCGCCAATTCGGGGTCATCTTTATCCGGTGCGAGTGCCATCGGGACACCGCTTGTCCAACGCCCGACACACTTCGCGCCAAGCCATGACATCCGATCAGGATCAGCGCCACCATACAGGGTTTCCGCCTGATCGCGCATGTATTTCCAGAAGGCATCAATGTCTTGCTCCAACTTACGATAAACGACATAGGAGCCATTCCGCCCGAAGTCCATCACCGTGTTGACATCCGGCGGTAAGGTTGGCAATTCGACTTCCGGCAATCCGGCGTGGGGTTCATTGAGCAACAACGGTGAGGATGCTAATTGTCCGTATTCATCTTCATAACCGAGAATGAATTCGCCCGTCTTGATGACCGGATCATCTTCTAAGCCGATAACCACCTGCTTGCCATTACGATTCTTGACGATCTGTCGTTGATCCAAAACGAGATCACGCGTATTGGCGATCCACGGGTTGGAAATGCCATCACGGAAGCCAAAAGGTTCCTTTTTGCTTTCCGGTGTAGACCCCGTCTGATCGTTCACGATGTAAACACCACTTGCGGAGGTGACGCTACTATCTGCGCCAATTTCCTTAAAAAGCGGCGAGTCCATAGTGGTCTCAAGCAGGGCTTTAGTTTTGGCGTTAATCAGCACGACAATATGCTCTTCCGCCTCCGTGCCGATCTTCAACGGGTTACCCACCTGCCATGTTTCCGGTGAGCTTTCGCCCGTATCACCGAGCAGTTGAGCACGGGTTTCTTCGTAGATACCATCAATGAATTCTCTGGCAAATGTCTCCAGTGTCGCCAGCGGAACCTGTAACTTTTTCAAGCCTTGATAGGTCACGGCAACATTAAGCGCCACATCACGATCAACACGGTCATACCAATGTTGCACCGTCATGATTTCGTCGGTTAGCTCCCGCAACCATGCTTTTGCTCTGGTCACGTCTTGCACATGCAGGAACAAATAACGAGCATACGGTAGGATGCCGTAACCGTAAACAATAAATCCCTGTATGTCCGTCCATTGGTCATTGGTGAGTTCTGGAACAGTTCTTGGCTGTGGAATCATATCAGTCCTCAATTTAACTAACTTTTACTTATCATTGTTTTCATGGGTTCAGGCTATCCAGAGCATAGGATACTTTAAAACCGTTCAAGCCAACTTTCCGCATTGCCACTGAACATGCCGGATGGAAAACCATCATTCATGCGGTCATCGCGGCTCATGTTGCGAACAGTGAGATCAGGATAGCCGCTATAGAACACGCTGGATTGAATCTGTACCCGGCGCAACCACCGCCGGAATGACGCAATATCCCGCGTACCATAAGGCGAAAAGCCAACAAAATTGTGTAATTCAATATCGAGAATGGGATGAATATGATTGACGAAATCTGCGATGTAATTTTCCCATGTGCCATCGTAGCAGGTCATAAAAAGCAAGCGACGGTTATCATCAATCAGCGCCCACACGCCGAAATGCACGGTGCTCAAGCCGCCCAATGACCCCGGAGGCAATAAATATTTGCCCGCTAACCCGATATAAAACATGATAACGCGCATCCGCAACACCCGTAACCAGCGATTGTCTGTCTTGAACGTCAGGTACAGATTAAACTGATTCTGGGCAATCACATTTTCACGCGAATACAGCCGCATGGTTTCTACACGGTTCACGTCCATTGCGACGAGGGCTTTTGTTTCTATTGACGCAAGTTCATCTTCCAACGCGCCGGTTTGTCCGGCAAAGGGCGCATTCGATTCTTTATAGGGTTGTGCCAATAGCAGATAAAGAAATCCGATTGCTCCGCCAACCACCAGAATCGTCAACGGGAATACGAAGCACAGAATCAACACCCCCAGCAGAAGCGCACCGATGGCGGCAAACGTCAGGTTTTTACGCATCGGGTAGGTTTTGTTGAAGCTGATCTTGTTGAGTTTCTTGATTTCTTTGAGCGCGGCGGCATTATCGGGCGATTTATCCAGAATCGCTTCGATCTTCTGACGCAGGTCACGCTTTTCGTTTAGCGTGGCGACGGTATCATCCGGAAAGGTGGAATAAAAAATGTTTTCCTTAACGCGATGTTTGTCATCCGTCAAAAATTGGAGTAGATTGCCATTGTAGCCTTCACACTTGCTCCAGATTGCGTCCATATCCGGCGACAGGGTCACGATGTCGTTGATGAATGCTTCTACCGTGCCGTCAAAAACACCCCAGAAGGCGAGGCGATGATGGCGATCTTCTTGACCGCGATCCTGGTCTTCGCCCGCGTAGATAACTGTATCTTCGTTCTTGCCCGGTACGATCATAAGACGGACAAAATGTGCGGTATTGCCAAAACGAATGTAGGGATTATCTGGACGGTATGGGTTTTGTACTTGCTTTAAGATGCCATACAGTTCAAACATCTGTTTATGCTTAATGTTGACGATAGCGACGAGTGAATTCTGTGCCATTATCCCCCCTGATAATTTGCGATCAGCGATAGTCTCATTATAAGGGACTCTATGATTTCTTGCTTAACGCATTACAAAAGTGATACGTTATGGAGAATATGCTACACTTAATTTGGGTATCAAATTTTGGATTAAACTTAATGTCTGCCCTACCTCATCACATCAAACAAATGTCAGAAGATGAATATTTAGCCTTCGAGCGCGGCAGTGAAGGCAAGCATGAATACGTCAATGGCGACGTTTTTGCAATGACAGGTGCTAGCCATACGCATAATTTGATTTGTGCGTATACGATTGCCGCACTCGTCAACGCACTCGGCGATAAGCCATGTGAAGTCTACCCATCTGATATGCGCCTTAAGGTCGCGCAGGCACGCTATGCCTATCCAGACATAAGTATTGTCTGTGGCGATTCTGAATTTGCTGATGACACATTTGATACTTTGCTGAACCCTATTGTGCTGATAGAAGTACTTTCGCCATCGACAGCAAACTATGATCGTACCGATAAATTTCGTCAGTATCGGAAATTGCCATCATTGAAAGAATATTTACTCATCGCGCAGGATAGTCCGCATATAGAATACTATGCCCGCCGAACCGATAACACATGGGCGCTCACCGATATTGATGGATTAGATGCACAGATCGAATTAGCGTCAATCGGGTGTATTCTGCCTTTAGCAGATGTTTATCGCAAAGTGACATTTGATAGGTGATACGCTAAAAATCGGTTAGTTTCTATCGCTTAATAGCGCAGAAATATCCACAAAATCAAGTTCAGCAACACGATCCCTGATTGAAAAGAACGCCAGCCATTCACCGTTAGGCGAAAATTGGGGTGCGCCCGGATTATCGGGAGTCATAGGTGGAAGGTTAAGTGTGGCAAGTGTTTCTACGTGACCCGTGTTCGGATCATACAAATTTATAGAACCATCATCCAGTACCACAAGCACATTTCCACTATCATCTGGAGAAAATGCACTCGCAAGCACTGAATCCCCATCAAACGTTGTAATCATATGGCTGTTTTCTGGTTGTTCTGGCTTCCATATGACGAGATAGTTCAAGTTTGGATAAACAGTGGATAATTCTTCTACAGTTAACAATAATTTGCCACCGTCTTCACTTATGTCGAACAAAGAATGACGATAAGATTCAAAGGGCGCATACTCAGTATCGTTGCAAATAAGCCCATCAAACTCAATCCAATATGGGTTCATTGAACTTGCATCCGGGAAATAGTAAATATGAACCAACCCAAAACTATCCGTGACAAATAAAGAGAGCGCATTGTTTCTTTCACTCCATATTACATTCACAGGTTGACGAGTAGTTGTAGCACCAAAACTTTGAATCCCGGTATCAATTAACACATTGTCCGAACGCCTGAATAACTGAAACGTGAATCCGGGCGGAACCGGATCGTCATTTATACGTGAACTGAATACTAGTAGAGAATTGTCCGGTGAGGCTCGAACAATATCGGTGGTATTGATGAGAGAGGCTTCTTCGGGCGATAGTGCGGTTTGAGGGAACCATTGATCGCCAACAATGTATCGGCTGGTGGATGGAGAATACGCAACCCATGTAGTCAAACCTTCGAGTCCGTCGATTTCAAGGGTCGGGTCAATATACGTAAACCACTCGCTATTTGATAACCATGTTGCATAATTTGGGCTGGCGGAAAATGGAGTGTCACGGATTTCGTCGATAATCTGCGCGTCTATGGCACAAAAGACAACTGTAATAACAAACAAAACCACTGCATACCTTGCTAATCGCATTAGTCATCCTCTAAAATCCACTCATTAACACATTTGTTCTTGCATTCACATGCAGGCTACAATAACATACACTTATTCATGAAACCCACGCAATAAATAGATAAAACTAGGACGCAACAATGGCACGAGTGACTCCGGTTCGCCAGCAATATTTAGACATCAAAGCCGCTTATGAAGATTGCATTCTGCTTTTTCGTATGGGCGATTTTTACGAGATGTTCGACGAAGATGCGGAAATCGCCGCCCGCGAACTTGATCTGACGCTGACGGGGCGCAGTTTTAATAAAGATGGTCCAAAGTCGCCGATGGCGGGTGTACCGCATCACGCGATTGAAAATTACATCGCCCGCCTGATCGAAAAAGGCTATCATGTGGCGGTCTGCGACCAGATGAGCGAACCGAATGGGCGCGGTCCGGTGGATCGGGAAGTTGTGCGCGTCATCACACCAGGGACGATCATCGAGCCGGAATTGCTCTCCGAAGATAAGCCCAATTATCTGATGGCGATTGTGCCGGTGGGTGATCCTGCAACCGGTGAATGGCGACAGGCAGGCATCGCCTATGTCGATATTTCCACAGGTGAATTCGCCGCTACCCAGCTAGAAGCCGAAAACACCGGAATGCTGGTATTGGAAGAACTCGCCCGCCTGTCTCCGCGTGAGGTCATCATGCCGGAAACGTGGGTGGAGCGTGGTGTATCTCTACCTGAGGGCATTCACCTGTCGCCTGTTCCTGATTGGCGCTTTGAAACTCGGAGTTCAGAAACGGTACTTTGTAATCATTTTCACGTCAAAACGCTGGATGGATTCGGCTTGCGAGATCGTCCGTTTGCGATCAGCGCGGCGGGTGGTGCGCTCAGTTATCTTCGCGATACCCAGAAAAACACCCTTGCCCAATTAACCAGTTTACGTGCCTACTCTACCGCTGATTTTATGGTGCTGGATCAATTCACGCGGCGCAATCTCGAACTGACGGAGACGATCCGCAGTGGTAAAACACGCGGGAGTTTGCTGGGCATATTAGATCACACCGTCACGGCGATGGGGGCGCGTTTGCTCCGTACATGGCTGAACCAACCGCTACTCCAACTCAACCGCTTGAATGCCCGTCTGGATGCGGTACAGGCGCTGGTGGATGATGAAGTTTTGCGGGTTGAAGTCACAGACTTGCTCAAATCTGTCTCAGACATTGAACGACTGACCAACCGTTTATTGATCGGTAAAGCCGGTCCGCGTGATCTGCTCGGATTGCGAACCAGCCTGAGCGTGATTCCACACATACAATCGCTCATCGGCAAAATCCCCGCGCTTGCCACGTTAGCCGAGCGCATGGATGCCTGCGAAGACGTGCATGATTTGATCGGCAAGGCACTGACGGATGAACCACCCGCGACGCTCAACAATATTGGCATCATCCGCCCCGGTTATGCACAGGAACTCGACGACATTCTGGCATCGAGCAAAAATGCGCGTGAGTGGATCAAAAACCTCGAACCGCACGAACGTCGCCGGACAGGGATTGCCACGCTAAAGGTCGGCTACAACAAGGTATTCGGCTACTATATCGAAGTCACGCACGCGCAATCCTCAAACGTGCCGGACGATTACATCCGTAAGCAAACGCTCGTCAATGCAGAACGTTACATCACGCCGGAACTCAAGGAATATGAAACGCTCGTGCTGAATGCTGAAGAAGAAATTCTAGCGATTGAGCGCGAAATCTTTGAAGTGTTGTGCGGCACATTGGCAAAAGAAGCTACGCGTCTGCTAGATTCCGCCCGGATGATCGCTCATCTGGACGCATTCTTGTCGCTGGCAGAGGTCGCCGTGCGTGAAGGCTATATCCGCCCCGACCTCATCGAGGACGACATGCTGGTCGTGCGTGATGGTCGACATCCGGTGGTGGAGAAATTGCTGGAGGGTGGGGTGCGCTATGTGCCGAACGAGACGCATTTTGATAGCATGTCTCGTATTCACATCATCACTGGACCGAATATGTCCGGTAAATCGACATATATCCGACAGGTGGCGATTATCACCCTCATGGCGCAAATTGGCAGTTTCGTGCCTGCGGACGAGGCGACTATAGGTCTGGTGGATCGCATCTTCGCCCGCATCGGCGCACAGGATGAAATCCACGCAGGACAGAGCACGTTTATGGTGGAAATGGTGGAAACGGCGCGTTTGCTCTCCGGCAGTACACGGCGCAGTCTGGTCATTCTGGACGAAGTGGGGCGCGGGACATCCACGTACGATGGACTTGCCATCGCACGTTCGGTCATCGAATACATACACAACAATCCGCGCCTGAATTGTCGCACACTGTTCGCCACCCATTATCATGAACTGACCGCCCTGCCCGACATTCTGCCGCGCTCACGTAATTTCAACGTCGGCGTGACGGAGCGCGGCGACGAGATCGTCTTTTTGCACAAAGTATTACCCGGTGGTGCAGATCAAAGTTATGGGGTGCATGTGGCACAATTGGCGGGAATGCCCCGTCCGGTGGTGGAACGTGCGCGTGAATTGCTGGCACAACTTGAACGCGACGGAAGCACATTTACGCTACCGATGCCCAACACCGCGCCGAAATCTAAGAAAAGCGATACACAGCAGATGAGCTTCTTCACCGAGCCGGAAAATCCCGCGCTGGACGCATTGCGTGGTATTGATGTGGACAACCTCAGCCCGATTGAAGCCCTGACCAAACTCTACGAACTCAAGAAAATGGCAGGCGGGTAAGTCCGTGCTAAGATAGTCATAGAGTGATTGGAGCACACAATGTCTGAAAATCCCTATCCGGGCATTAATCCACATTTAAATAGTTATTTACTGGCAGAAGGTGGTTGGAAAACTTTTCACAGTAAACATATTACGCATCTCACTGATTATCTAGAAACAATTTTGCCGGGTAATTACTACACCATGCCGGAAGATTCGCTTCAAATCACGGCTTACTATCCTGATCTTGAGAAGCGTATTCTCACAGAGCCGGATATTAGCATTTACTACGTGGGCAAGCATAAAGACGATTTACCAACGCAGAGCACTGTCACGACTCCAACACTCACTATGCCTGTCATTGAAACGATTGTGAATGAGGATGAACCCTATACCGCTGTCATTATTTATGGCGAAAATCGTAAACCTGTTACGCGAATTGAACTCCTGTCGCCCTCTAATAAACCCACTTACAAGCACTATAATCAGTACATCTCAAAGCGCGACGACACGCTAAAAAGTGGTCTGCGATTGGTCGAAATTGATTTTCTGCATACCACACAGCCGATCATCCCTGAAATTCCGAGCTATCGTGATCGCCATGCGAGAGCCTATCCCTATATGCTTATCGTGAGTGATCCGCGCCCCACATTGGAAAAAGGCTTAACATCGGTTTATGGATTTGGCGTGTTGGATAATCTTCCGGTTCTTGAGATTCCGTTGAATGGTCAGGACACCGTTCGTGCCGATTTTGGAGAGGTCTATAACACCACTTTTTCAAGTTCCCGCGCCTTTTCACAGATATTCAGCGACACGGCGAACGATCCGGCGAATTTCGCCGCATATACAGACGATGACCAGCGCAAAATTCGTGCGAAGATGGGGGAAATCAAGAGTGGAGCGTAATCAATTCTGGTCAATCATTGATTCAGCCCGCAAAAGTGCGCTTGCGAATAACTTGCAGATTGATCGGGTTATCTCAGCGATGGAGCAAAACCTTCACCATTCACTTATTGCGCTTCCACCTGATGAGATCATTGAATTCGATGCGATCTTAATCGACCTTCTAGAAGAGACATACGACAATTGGCTCAGGGGCGTTTATATTGTAACCAGTTCATGGTCAAATCCGGCGAGATTTGATAACTTTCGAGCCTATATGATTATGATGGGAAAAGGATTTATGAAGGATATTCAAACTAGTCATGAAATCCTGCTCCATGGTTTAGACCCATTTGGTGCAGACTTTATTGGCGAAATGCTAAGAACTACGGGCGAGAAAGCCTATTTTGAAAAGACAGAGACTACCATGGAAAACAGCGCCAACGACTACAGTCGATCTGGCAAACCCATTGGAAAACCGCTAACATCCGAATACCTTAAACAGTTACGCGAAAAGTGGCATGAAATCCACAACGTTCAGCTTGATCGCTATAGTCAGCACCCTTTTCTTAACTTACCTCTTGAACCTGAGTTAGTCGCCCGATTGAAGGACGTGGCTTACCTGAGTGACATTAACCTAATATTGCATCAACTGTTAGACATCTATGAAATTGGATTAGGAGAACAAGAAACCCTTTTGTAATTTCCCTAATGCCTGAGAAACGCGGTACAATACCAACCATTCGCTAACCTTCACCCTTTTAGGAGCCGTCCTGAATGACCGAGTCCCGTGACTTGACCCGTGAACGCGCCTTAGAAACACTCGATCACATCCGCACCGCCCTCACCAACGATGACCTACAAAACGCCCTGCAACACATCAGCGCCTTGCAAACCACACTCGCAAGTTGGACGCGCCGTGATGTGCGCGATTGGTTGGATACTGCTCTGCGTGGTGATCTGCTGACGTTCGACGCAAAATCCGCCAAAGATCGCCTTGCACAGTGGCAAACCGCCGCGCCGGAAGACGAACGCGATCATACGTTTTATACTGAACGCATCGCGGAACGCACACGCGAAAAACAAATCGAGCTACAGGTGTGCGGTGCAATCGCCCATTGTGAAGCGTTGTGGGCAGAAGCGGCACGCTTGGAAACCAGCGAAAAACCGCCCAAGCCGGAATTCATCATGAAAAATCAGGTTGATCGTGCGGTGAATATCGCCAGATCAAGCTCTGCGGAAACACCGGACAATGCGGAGTTGAGTTCGCTCTTGCAACAGGCAGAAACGATGCAGGCGAATAAACGCATCGTCAATCGTGCTTACAAAGTTGCCCTTGAAGAAGACGGTTATGCAGAGGTGCTAGACGAATTGGCGACCCTTCCAGCGCACATTCTCGTCCCGCATTATGCAGTCGTCACCGAACCGGACGCGCCGGAATACACCCGTTTTGATCGTATGATAACGCTGACTGCCGCACGCGAAGAATTAGTGCGATTTGCGCGGATCTGGGCGCAGGATGTTGCCGAAACGCGGATTGCGCGTGCCGATGAAGCCCTGCACAATTATCAGCCACAGGTGGCGATTGACGCGCTAGATGTGTGGCATACGCTGGAGCGGTTTATTGATGTGCCACTGGTTGAGGCATTCAAACAACTTGACCAACGTGCCCATGATGACTTACAACGCCTTGAACAAGCGGAACGACGCGCACGGCAAGCCCAGCGCCTCGCCGAAGAAAACCCGATTGGCGCGTGGGATATTTACGCCGAAGCCTATCACATCTACCCCGGCGCACCCGGTCTGCACGCCACCCGTAACAGCATCATCAAGACGATGACGGCACAGTTAGAACGGCTGGTTTTGGATGCCGAGACCGCTTATGACGGGCGTAATTTTGATCGCTTTGAGCAATTGTATCGGAGCGCAATCCACAACTATACGGAAAAAGACCCCGCCTTTGATGCGTCATTGGCACGCTTAGATGCCATGAACGGCGAAGTACAAAAGCACCGCGAAAATGTGCAAAACGCCCGTCGCCTTAGTGAAAATATTCGCCAGCAATTGGACACAAATCTGGAACGTGCCGGAGAATTACTGACCCAATTGGAGCATTTCCCACAGGAAGTGCTGGCAGAAGTCACGGATTATCCCGCGCTAAAAGATGCGGTAAAGGCGCAACTCAACACACAAGTTGTTTTTAACCAGCTGGTTCGACTGATCGAATCGAGCGATTCCAATGAGATTGCACGGGGAATTGGCATCGCGGAGCAACAATCTGATGAACGCTTTGAGCCGTTAGCACTCGATTTGAAATTGCATCTGGATTATCTCAACGCCCGCCAACAATACGCCAGCGGACACATTGTAGAAACGCTTGCCCTGCTCAAGGCGGTTGCTGATTCAGACGGTCATCCCGATCAAGACGAAGCCATCGTACTCATCAGTGAAATTCAAGGCGACGCAGACGCGGAAACGTAGTTTATACCGTATAAGCACCATCAACCAGAAGCGGCGCACAGCTATCAGCGTTTAAATCGAGGATAAGCGCGAGGTCTGCATCACCGCCGCGCTCTAGCAATTCTCTGGCGGAGCTACTTTCTAAAAGGAACTCCGCCAGATTATTTTGTGCAAACAGAAATGCCTGTTCAGCGAGTTGCGCTTCGGGCGATTTTTTGCCGTGCATATGGTGGATAATCGCCCCTGCACCGATCCAATCTTCGATAGCTGGGCGCAATGTTCCGGTGCCTTTCCAACGTTCTCCAGCCGGAATCACGGTCACCGGACCACTCAATGATCCGGCACGTTCAGCGACAGCGGCGGCATTCCGCAAACAGCCCGTTAATGTTGTGCTGTCACCTGTGAGTGTGGTCAACGTTGAGCCATTCGGGGAGGGTAGGACGAGTCTTGTGTCGGCTTCAAGTGTCATCAACGCCGACGGACTGAGGAGCAAGCCATTTTCCCGTGTGGCAAGAATCGCGTTTTGGGATGTTGCAAAAGCGTGGGCGACTTGATCCAACGAGGCGAAGGGGTAAACAACCGCACCACGCCCCGTTGCAATGCTCACACAGCTTGAAAACGACATGACATCAACGATTACGAAAACATCAGTCACCGGGGCGAGATGGTCTATGCCTTCTGCGCCCCATTCACAGCGAATCTCGTAAGCGTGCTGGTCAAACCATGTCATCGTTTAATCAGCGGCGGCTGGTTTTGAGAAGGTTGTTTGTTGCGGTTTTAGTTCTGTCGGAACTGCCGCTTCTTCCTCGGAAATCAGACTTTCTGAAAGCAGAACGCGCTTAAATGCGGCAATCGCCACTTCAATCATATCAAGATCGGGTTGGCGGGTAGTCAGATGTTGCAGGGCGAGATTCGGGCGTACCATCGTCCGTACCCATGGCTTTTCGATGTTGCGGGCAGTCCAGCGCAGGAGTTCATAAGCGATACCTGCGATGACCGGAATGAACAACACACGGGACAGAATCAGCAGTAAGAATGGCGGTCTGCCGAGCAAAGAGAACACCAGCACACTGACGAAAACGACGGTCAGCAAAAATGCCGTCCCACAGCGCGGATGCTCAATCGGGTATTTTGCTACGATTTCCGGTGTGAGTTCTGCACCGGCTTCATAAGCGTTGATCGTCTTGTGTTCTGCGCCATGATAGCCAAACAGCCGCTTCACATCTTCCATCCGCCCGATCAGCCAGATATAGGCGATGAGGATAGCCAGCTGAATCACACCTTCGATCAGGTTGATGATGGTGGAATTTACCCCGATGTTGGCAGAACCGCCGTCGCCAGTGGTCAAGCCTAACCATGTGCCGATACCTGTCGCGGCGGAGGTTGGTAGTAAGAAAAACAAGCCCACGCCAAGAACCAGCGAAAATGCCACCGTCGCAAAGCCGATAGGACCGTTAAAGTTTACGTCTTCTTCTTCACCGAGCGCAATATCTGCCGCCCACATGAGCGCCCGTGTGCCTAAGCCGAGCGCGTCCCACAAGCCGACAATCCCGCGTACAAACGGCGTTTTGCTGATCCATCCACGATAGAGTGTTTGATTAAGCGGTTGCTCATGAATGACGATGCGACCTTCTGGATCACGGGCGGCAACAGCGAACGAGTGTGCGCCACGCATCATGACCCCTTCAATTACTGCCTGCCCGCCATATGAAAATTGCATTTCGTTAACGGGTTTTTCTAGTGAAGCATGTACATTATCCGTACTCATTGATTTAAGCCTATCTCAAAATTTCATCATGTCATCATTATTCAACGAAATGTCAGGGATTTCCAGCAGTTAATTAAATTCGAGTGCATCTTCCTGCCCACTTTGGGTTATTGTCACATCGCCGTCGGGTTGCACGAGCATCAAAACATTCCCACCGACGGGACAACCTTCATTTTCTTCACAAACCGCGCCCGCCAATGAAAGTGTGTACAAGCCATTATCGGGGCGTATGATCTGCGTGTTGCCGTACTGGTCGATGAGATAGGCTTTAACGCCTGTCGCGCTGATCGTCAGTGTTTGTGGATCTTCGGTGCGCGTCCATGCGATTAACGTTTCCTGATCGTTCAACTGCGCCAAGCGCACCACATTGACCGTTTCCGTCTGTGCCAATCGTGCGGATGTGATCGCCGTGAAGTGCTCAATCACCGTTTGCCACGCATAAAATGCAGGGCGCGGGGTGGCATCTGCGGGATAAAGTAACCCGAACGATTCGCCCCCTTCCGGCAATTGTTGATCGTAAAGTTTATACACGGCGATACGTTCCGCGCCAGCCGCCAAGCCCAACGCGGCGGATTGCACCACAAATGCGGCTTGTTGTTCCACCGTGATTTGAAATTGTGGACGGGTGACGAGCCAATCGGGATCAAGATTTGGGCTGGCGTTCGTCTCAGTAATCCAGATGGCTTTATCCGCGAAACCGTGTTGATCGAGCAGATCACGGTACACGCGCACGATGTCATAAACCGTATCCGTGCGGAAGTAAATATGTAAGCTCAATGAGTCGAAATAATAATTGTGCTCTGCGCCTTCGGGGTCTTGAGAAATGCGCTCCAGCAGACGATCCGTATACAAACGTTCGCCGGAATTAATATCATGCCAGTAGGTCGTCCCTGCGAGATGGATCGCCGCGTCCGAGTTGCCCTGTTTGGCGGCAAGATACGCCACTTTGACCATCTGGAAATAATCTTCAAGATCGCCTTCAAATTCAAAGCCATAGGTTTCACGGTCTATATCGGGTTCATTCCAGATAATAAACCGATGCACGCCTCTGCTGGCATAATATTCCGCAGTACGGCGCATAAAACTCGCCCACACATTATCAGGATCATCAATCGGCAGATACAAGCCACGCGGCAACCCTGCGCCGGGTAAGCCATCGGTTGCCCAAGCCGGCGTATTTTTGACCACCGCCACCACTTCACGGTTGCAATCATTGGCAGACCACAACCATTCATCAGGGATATTGAGAAACGGCACCCAATCCTCCGTGCTTTGCGGTTGATGAGCGCTCCAATCAAAGATCAGGCGTTCCCATCCCGGATTGAGGTCGCAGGTTAGCTCAGGAAACCACATCCCCTCGATGATGCCAAATGGATTGCTGATGGGTGGCGTTTGGTCAGGCGATTCGTCGTCCTGCGCGGTGACGAAAAAAGAGGATAACAACAGAAAACAGCATAGAGTCAGGTAGACATTGTGCCTTTTTTGCAGGCGACGAAATTGCAACCGAAAAATATCATGAGGGCGAGGTATAAAGGTAAAGATATTATGAGGGCGACCTGACAGGTCGCCCCTACAAAAATCGCCCTTACGAAAACCGCCCCAAGATAACATCCAAACTAGTGAAAAGAGTTGTCTGAAATTCGGTTTGTTCAAACCACACCTACTCCGCTGGACGAACATCCTGCAAATTCGCCTGTAGCGATTGCCGCCCATTCCATTCGTTGATCTCTAGCTGATAGGCGATGTCGATACGGTCTGGCATATTATTCGTCCATTCGCCCAGCCCGAAGCCAATCGCATCTAACGGAGGTTGGCTAGCGCGTGACACTTTGAGCTTAAGATGCTTGCCTTCGCGCCCCACTGTTCGGCATTCCGCCACATGCACATTGCGCGTCATGAATACCGGCACCGGATTACCATTGCCACAGGGTTCGAGCGTGGCGAGTTCGTGTACAAGGGATTCTTCCAGCCGATGAATATCCAGTTCGCCGTCAATTTCCAGCACCGGCTTAAGTACTTGCCCGCTAAGGATGTCCTCCGCCATCGTTACGAGGCGCTCCCGCAACGCAGGTAGATTTTCGTTCATCACAGTGAAGCCCGCCGCCAGCGCGTGTCCACCATGACGCACCAATAAATCCGCACATTGGTCAAGCGCGGTGGTGATATTGAATTGTGGGATGCTCCGGCACGAGGCATGACTTTCAATGTCACCCTGCTCCACGACGACTGCCGGACGGAAATACTCCTCCGCCAAGCGCCCCGCCACCAAACCGACAATTCCCGGCTGGAAACTGGTATCAGAGGCGAAAATCAGTGGAAGCGTTTTATCGTACTCTGCCAGATGCCCTTTTGCGGTTTCCTGCGCGGTACGTGTGTATTCTTGCCGCAATGTATTGAGTTCTTGCAGGCGATCTGCCCATTTACGAGCCTCGTCCATATTCGGCGACATCAGCAATTTATAGGCGATCATGGCGCTATCCAACCGTCCGGCGGCGTTAATCCGCGGACCTAAGCCAAAGCCAATGGTCGATGCCGTAACCGATCCGGGTTCCGTGCCGATTACGTCTAGCAATGCCCGGATGCCGGGGCGCTTGGCGTAATTCAACATCTCTAAGCCACGTCGCACCAGCACACGATTTTCCACCCGATTCAAGGGCATCAAATCTGCTACCGTGCCAATCGCCACCAGATCAAGCAATTCATCGGGGTCAAAATCTGCCGATTTGTCGCGTTTGCCGTTGTTACGCTCCGCCAGCACCAGCGCCCGCGATAGCATATAGGCTACCCCCACGCCCGCCAGCATCAGCGGATTTTCTTCGCGCTGAGGGTTGACCACCGCGAACGCGTCCGGCACTTCAGGACCGAGCGAATGATGATCGGTCACAATAATATCCAGACCCGCCGCTTTGCCTTCTTCAACTTCCGCAACCGAGCGAATACCACAATCCACCGTGACGACCAGCTTAAAGCCTTTTTTGGCGATTTGCTGTAGCGCCGGACTGTTCAGCCCGTAGCCTTCGTCCACGCGATGCGGGATATATGGATGTACATTCGCGCCCAATTTTCGCAATGTCGTGACTAAGAGCGCGGTAGAAGTCACGCCGTCCGCGTCAAAATCGCCGTAGACGATCATCGGCTCACGCTTTTTGATCGCCATGCGGATGCGCCCGACAGCGTCAGTCATCCCTTGCAAAACAAAAGGGCTGTTTAAATCCGCTTTTGCATAGAGGAAGCGATGTGCGGCTTCCGGTGTATCATATCCACGATTGTAAAGTATCTGCGCCACAACCGGATGCACCGAGGTATAACGATGCAAGTATTCCGGCGCGGCGGCTTCCGCAATTAACCACCGTTTTGGCAGCATATAAAACTACCCTGTCTCATCATTTATTCAGTCTTTAAAGATAACCGATGTAAGTGGTCTTGCCCACTTATTCCAGATGATGCTGTTTTTTGAGCAAGGCAACATCCGCATCGACCATCAATTGTATCAGGGCTTCAAATGAGGTGTGGGGTTCCCAGCCAAGTTCGGATTTCGCCTTGGAATAATCCCCGCGAGAGGCGGCAATTTCCGTCGGGCGCATAAAACGCGGATCGGTTTCAGTATGCTTTTCCCAATCCAGCCCGACATGCTCAAACGCCACACGGCATAAATCACGCACGGTAAAGGCAGTATTGGTGGCGATCACATAATCTGACGGTGTATCCTGTTGAAGCATCAACCACATCGCCTCAACATATTCTTTGGCATAACCCCAATCACGGACAGCATCCAGATTGCCCAGTTTAAGCATATTATTGGCAACCAGCGGTTCACCAGCTTCGTTGATCGGCGGATGCGTAATGCCTAAATAGATGCACGCCACTGCCATCGTCACTTTACGCGTGACGAAATGCAAACTGCGGCGCGGGCTTTCATGATTAAACAGAATCCCACCACACGCGAACATATCGTAGGATTCACGATAATTTTTGGTCATCAGGTGGGCATATAATTTGGCGATACCATAGGGATTATTAGCTTCAAAGGACGTGTTCTCGTCGACGATTTCTTGCTCTACGCCACCAAAAATCTCACGGCTGGTCGCCTGATATACACGGGCATCTGGCTTCACCCGCCGGACAGCCTCTAAAACCCGAACGGCACCCACCGCCGTCACTTCCGCCGTGACAATCGGTTGCGTCCAGCTATCCGCCGGAACAGATTGCGCGGCGATATTATAAACTTCGTCCGGCTGATATTTTGCAACGAGCATAGAAAAATTTTCACCGTCGATGAGATCACCGTATTCCAGCGTGATTTTGCCAATGAGATGGTCAATATTCGGATAACGATAATTGGTGGAGCGACGCAATATGCCAACAACGTGATAGCCCTTCTCCAAGAGCAAATCCGCCAGATAAGAGCCATCCTGTCCGGTGATGCCTGTTACCAACGCCGTCTTTTGTGCCATAAAATTCACCTTCTTTAGCTATATTCAAATTGTAGTCAAGCATGTTACCATGAGCTTTTTACGGTTACAACCGATGGCAAGCTGACGGATTGATAGTCTTTGTGAAACATTGCTTTGCATAGAACGGTAAATCATACGATACTGTAAGGATGAACAAGGCGTAATCAGGAAATTATACAATGGCTAAAATCGTGTTTATGGGTACGCCGGAATTCGCCGTACCGACACTCAACGCACTCATTAAATTTCACGAGGTTATCGGGGTTGTTACACAGCCGGATCGCCCCGTAGGTCGTAAACAGGAAATTCAATTGTCACCGATTAAACAGTTGGCATTAGAACATAATATCCCTGTCTTTCAGCCAGAAAAAATCCGTAAGCCGGATGCGATAACTGAATTAAAGCAATGGGAAGCAGATTTATATGTCGTCGCGGCTTTCGGGCAAATCCTACCGCAAGAGGTGCTCGATATTCCCAAGCATGGGTCGATTAACATTCATGGATCATTGCTTCCGCGTTGGCGGGGTGCCGCACCCATTCAGGCGAGCATCCGTGCAGGCGATACCGAAACCGGCATCACGATCATGAAAATGGATGCAGGATTAGATACCGGACCGATGCTCTCACAGGGTACGACAGTCATTGACCTTTATGAAACCGGACAATCCTTGCATGATCGCCTTTCGACACTGGGGGCGAATTTACTGATTCACACTATTCCGGGGTATATCTCCGGCGCGATTGAGCCTGTGCCACAATCTGAAAAGGGCATTACCTACGCGCCACAGCTCAAACGCGAAGATGGGCGCATCGACTGGAATCTTGACGCGGATGGAATCGAGCAATTGATCCGCGCTTATACACCGTGGCCAAGCACGTATAGCATGTGGCAAGGCAAGATGCTGAAAGTCTTGGAAGGTTATACGCGCACAACCGAAACCCGCCCCATCAATCTCGCAGATTTGACCGCGAATATCGTCAAGCCCGGTCAGGTGACAACCTTTAAAGGGCGCGTCGCCATTGGCACAGGTAAAGATCAACTGTTTTACCCGACGAAGGTTCAACTAGAGGGCAAAACACCTGTCCACATTGACGATTTTGTGCGCGGTTATGATGATTTCATCGGCTCCCAGCTCGGAGAGGATGATTAGTTCAGTTTAATTGACTATGCGAACTATCACCCAAACACAAATCAAGGCGTTGATCGAAGAGGCGGAAAAGTCCGAACGCAAACGCACGATTTTTCGCCTGCATGAGCATGACGAACCCGTTCAGCGCATGGTCAACGCGCTTGTGCCGGGGACATATATCACGCCGCACAAGCACGAAAATCCCGATAAAGTGGAGTTGATGTCCATTCTTTTTGGTCGGGTGGCGCTGATTCAATTCACTGATTCGGGCGAAGTCAAGGAAATTCACATTATAGGCAAGCATGAAGACAACAAAATCGTGGATATTCCACCACGCACCTATCACACGATGGTCGCCCTTGCACCTTCTGCCGTGCTGGAAATCATTCAGGGTCCGTATGATGCGGCGACACATAAGCAATTCGCGCCCTTCGCCCCCCTCGAAGGCGAAGATGGCACTAGCGACTATTTGCGACAATTAGAAGACAAACTAGGTTGCTTTGATGGATTTTACAGAACAAACGTGACTGAACTCAGCACTGATGAACTCATCATACTTGACACGTTCTTTGACGATAACTGTGCGTTATCCATCGGCAACCTGACAAGAAGATACTTTCGGGAGAGCAATAACGTCAAATACTCGCACCGATTTTCAGATGACGAAATTCAAATAACACTCGATAAGTTTGTTGAACTTGGATATTTGATCAGTCAAACTAGCGAACAATGGGGATTTTCTTACAAACTCACATCACAAGGCGGTGCAGTCTGGGAAAGTGAGCGCGACCCCGATTGGAACTCGTTCTATCGCGAATACACACTGTCTGAAGATGAAGTGAGCACTATTGAAAGTATCGCTTCAACGTCATCGGAACTACTCCATCAATTTTTCGTCGCGTCCATTGACTGCAAACGTTTAACTCCCAACACACAAATTATGGACGCACTAACACACCAGCATGTTGATGATTTCATCTACTGGAAACATTTCGAGACTTTATACGAGCTTCGCTATCCATTCACTCAACCAAGAATGTACTTATTTCCAGAATATCGGGAATGTTTTCGCCAGAAACAAACATGGTGGCGCAATACAGCGGAACTAGTGCGCCTCAAAAACAAGTTGACAGACGAATAAAAAAGACACGGCATAAATTTCACCGTGCCTTCTCTAAAATTAAAGCCCATCGCTCGTGGCAAAATCGCCAATAGCAATCTACAGCATGGACTTCACATCTTCGCGTTCGCTCAGGAGTTCGGCTTCGGTCACGCCGGCTTTATCTTTGGCGTAATCGCTGAGCGTGAGACCTTCGACAATTTCAAACGTGCCGTCACCCTTGCTACGAAGCGGGAAGGAATAGAAAATGCCTTCCGCGATGCCATATGGGTTGCCATCACTATAGATCGCCGCGCTGAACCAATCGCCTTCCGCAGTGGGGTTGATGAGTGAGCGGATGGTATCCAGTGCCGCATTTGCCGCACTCGCCGCAGAGCTTTTACCACGCGCCGCGATGATTTCCGCACCGCGTTTTTGCACGGTGGTGATGAACTGACCTTCCAGCCAATCACGATCACCGATGACTTCTTCGGCAGGTTTGCCGCTAATCTGAGCGTGCTCGAAGTTCGGGAATTGAGTCGCGCTGTGGTTGCCCCAGATGCCGACGTTGGTGACCTGTGTGGTCAGCACACCGGCTTTGGCGGCAAGTTGTGCCTTGGCGCGATTTTCATCCAGACGGGTCATAGCGAACCAGCGATCCGCAGGAATATCGGGCGCGTTGGATTTAGCGACGAGGCAATTGGTATTGCAGGGGTTCGCAACCACGACGATACGCACATCAGAGGCGGCGTTATCGTTAATTGCCTTGCCCTGACCCACGAAAATTTGACCATTCTGCGAAAGCAAATCAGCGCGTTCCATGCCGGGACCACGCGGTTTACCACCCACGAGAATCACCCAGTTGGCATCTTTGAAAGCCACATTGGCATCATCTGTAGCGATAATGTCATGCACCAGCGGTTGCGCGGAGTCGTTTAACTCCATAACCACACCTTTAAGTGCTTCCAGCGCCTGCGGGATTTCCAGAATTTGCAGGATCACAGGCTGATCTTCACCAAAAACTTCACCATTACCAATACGAAACAGCAAACTATAAGCGATCTGACCAGCGCCGCCGGTCACCGCTACACGAATCGGAGTATTCATTGGATTATTCTCCTCAAGCATTTAAGTAGATAAGGTAGCCATCAAAAAGCAGAGACCAGAACGTGTCTCTGATCTCTGCTTATTTTACCGTAGTTCAGCACAGGACTTGAGTCCGAACCTGCGCTTTAACCAACTTCTTAGACCTTTGGTCCACCGGAGAGAATGTCTTCAGAGGCGCGATCCACAAATTTGGTGAAATTTTGCTTGAACATCGTCGCCAATTGTTCCGCTTTCGCATCATAGGCTTCTTTATTTGCCCAGCGATTGCGCGGGTTCAGGAATTCTGCCGGAACATCCGGTACTTCCGTCGGGATCATCATACCGAAGAAGCGTTCTTCCTGATAATCGACATCATCCAATTCCCCATTCAGTGCGGCATTGACCATTCTGCGGGTGTATGCCAATTTCATACGTTTGCTTTCGTCCGTGCCGGGTTCACCCTGCCAGCCCGTGTTAATCAACCAGACCTGTGAGCCGTGTTCTTTGATCTTCTGCGCCAGCAATTCCGCATAGACTGTCGGGTGCAGGGGCATAAACGGCGCACCAAAGCAGGCGCTAAAGGTGGCGGTTGGTTCGGTCACACCGCGTTCTGTACCGGCAACCTTGGCGGTATACCCGCTGATGAAATGATACATCGCCTGTTCCGGTGAGAGTTTGGAAATCGGAGGCAACACACCGAACGCATCTGCTGTCAGGAAAATGACATTCTTTGGATGTCCGGCAAGTCCGGTTTCACTCGCATTCGGGATGTAGTTAATCGGATACGAGCACCGTGTATTTTGTGTGTAACGGGTGTCGTCAAAATCCGGTGAGCGATCTTCCCGGAGCGGCACATTTTCTAAGATCGTGCCAAACATCTGAGTTGTCGCATAAATTTCCGGTTCACCTTCAGGGCTAAGGTTGATCGTCTTCGCATAGCAACCGCCCTCGAAGTTGAAAATACCGTCATCGCTCCAACCATGTTCGTCATCACCGATGAGCGTGCGGGAAGCGTCCGCGCTGAGGGTCGTCTTGCCCGTACCGCTCAGTCCGAAGTACACGGCAGATTCGCCCTCTTTGCTCACATTCGCCGAGCAGTGCATCGGCATCACGCCACGTTCCGGCAGAAGATGATTCATCACGCCGAAAATACCCTTCTTGACTTCGCCGGAGTACATTGATCCGACAACGATGATGAGGCGTTTTTCCATGTTCACGCCGATAAACGTTCCGGTACGGGTGCCATCTTCATCCGGTTTGGCAATCAAGGTCGGCGCGGCAAGCACGGTAAACTCCGGTGAATGCACGGCGAGTTCTTCTACGGTTGCCCGCACGAACATATTCCATGAGAACAACGCATGATAAGCCACTTCACTGACAACGCGTACCGGCAGTCGATAATTGGGGTCTGTCCCGGCGAAAGCATCCACCACGTAAAGATCATTTTGATGGCTGAGGTGATCTAATACCTTATGGTACATATGATCGAAAACTTCTTCGCTGACGGGCTGATTAATCGGACCCCACCAAACTTCGTCTTTGGTCGCGGGTTGTTCAACGATGAACTTATCCTTTGGGCTACGTCCGGTATATTGTCCGGTTAAAATACGGATAGCACCATTATCAGTTAATACGCCTTCGTCGTTCTTAACGATATGCTCGTAGAGTTCAGAGGGATTCAAATTCCAGTGAACGTGTAATTTCTTAACATCGGTGGCTTTTAGCCCGACACTCTCAAGACCAATTTTGCTATGGACGTGTTCTTTTGCGTACATTTCTTCTCCAGATTGTTCTGTTATCTGATTATCGTCGATCATGGGGTCGCATCTCCTTATAAATGACCATCAAAGTAATCGCCTCCTTTGAATGTCATTATGATTTGTGCAACCAAAGACAATTCTAGAGGATTAACGAAACGTTTCCTACGGAACTTCGTCGTTATCTATGGGTGA
The DNA here is from genome assembly GCA_040219275.1 of Aggregatilineales bacterium. Classification (GTDB taxonomy): domain Bacteria; phylum Chloroflexota; class Anaerolineae; order Aggregatilineales; family Phototrophicaceae; genus JAVJSU01. The sequence goes on from JAVJSU010000027.1 coordinate 33,526, forward strand.
CGAATGTCACTCTGATAAGTTTATTATACAAAAAGCACAATAAATACAAGCATTTTGTTGTGCATTATTTACATTATTTTCGGTAATCGGCATAATCGTCAATAGTGCTTTCAGATTTTCAGCGCTACTCTGATCCACTATCTAATGATTAAACACATCAATTCCATACCTAACTTGTGGTATATTACGACTTCGGGACTTCAGAGACCCTCACCCTGCGGACACAGGATGAGAGCCTCCTCCGTTATGGATTTGTCGGTTATGCAGATTTCGCAGTTTGCGTCGTGAATTGTTCAGTTTCGGTTGAGCCAGCCATCGCTGTGGTTGAAGAAGTCCCCCCTGTTACGGCTTGCTGAACGGCATCAAAGTAGCCTGTGCCAACAAACGTTTGATGTTTAACCGCTTTGTAATTTTCCGCTTTCTGCATTTCAAATTCACGATCTTGTAGCGCAGAATAAGCAGTCATACCCACATCACGGTACCCAAGCGCCAATTCATACATGCTCAGGTTAAGTGCGTGGAAGCCCGCCAGCGTGATGAATTGGAATTTATAGCCCATCGCCCCTAACTCGCGCTGAAACTTCGCTATGGTCGCTGTGTTGAGGTTAGCAGTCCAATTAAACGACGGTGAGCAGTTGTATGCCAGCAATTTGCCGGGAAACTGTGCATGGATCGCTTCCGCAAAATCTCGCGCTTCGTCCAGATCAGGATGTGAGGTTTCGCACCAGATCATATCTGCATAAGGTGCGTAGGCTAATCCACGGGCGATTGCCGCCTGTAAGCCATTCCGCACACCAAAGAAACCTTCAGCCGTGCGTTCGTCGGTGATAAATTCACGATCACGCGGGTCAACATCTGTGGTGATGAGGGTCGCCGCGTCCGCATCAGTACGGGCAATCACCAGCGTAGGTACATCCATCACATCCGCCGCAAGACGTGCCGCCACCAATTTATTGACTGCTTCCTGCGTGGGGACAAGCACCTTACCACCCAGATGACCGCATTTTTTGGCTGAGGACAGTTGATCCTCAAAATGCACACCCGCCGCGCCCGCATCAATCATCGCTTTCATTAGTTCAAAAGCATTTAAGTTACCGCCAAATCCGGCTTCGGCATCAGCAACCATTGGCGCGAACCAATCGGTGTCATCATTCTGCAAGGTGCTAATTTGATCGGCACGCATTAGCGCATTATTGATCCGTCGCACCAATTCCGGCACGCTATTGGCAGGATACAAACTCTGATCGGGATACATTTGTCCGGCGATATTGGCATCTGCGGCGGTCTGCCAACCACTGATGTAAATGGCGCGCAAACCGGCTTGTACCTGTTGGATGGCTTGATTGCCCGTCATAGCGCCGAGTGTGTTGATGTAGTCTTCTGTGTGGAGTAAATCCCACAATTTTTCCGCACCCATTCGCGCCAATGTGTATTCGATGCGAACTTTGCCGCGCAATTTCAACACATCTTCCGGCGTATAGGGACGGTTGATGCCCTGCCAGCGCGGATTTGTGTCCCAGTCGTGCTGTAAAGCGGTGATCTGATCCTGCATGTCGCAACTCCTTGAATTTTAAATACTACAAGTTAGATAAAAGATGTTAGCAATCCGGTTGAAAGCAAATCGCCAACATCCAGTGAAACCGTATTTTGTGCGGGCGGGTTCGCATAAATTCCCGCCCAATCCAGAATTTACTTAGAGATAATCGTAGGCGGGTAAGGTCAGGAAATCGGTGAAGTCCTTATCGACGATCATCTGCTTAAACATCCCACCCGCGATAATAAACTTTCCACCATCGAAGCGTTCCGCGCCGACTTCTTCACGGATCGCGTCCATTTCCTCATCAAAAAATTGCTCAAAAAGGGCTTCTGTCACTTCACGCCCATCTTCTAAAGTGGCGTTGTGATGTAACCATTGCCAGATCTGCGTCCGGCTGATTTCCGCCGTTGCCGCGTCTTCCATCAGGTAATACAGCGGGACACAGCCGTTGCCACCGAGCCACGATTCCAGATATTGAATCCCGACTTTGAGATTCCAGCGCAAACCGTGTTCGGTGATCGTGCCGTCGTTCGGCGTAAGCAAATCAGCGGCGGTGACGTTGACATCCTCCCGTTGGCGATGCAACTGATTGGCTTCCGGCATAAATTCATCGAAAATATCCATCGCTACCTGCACCAGACCGGGATGGGCGACCCATGTACCGTCGTGTCCGGCTTGTGCTTCACGTAATTTATCCTGCCGGACTTTTTCAAAGGCTTTCTCGTTGGCTTCCGGATCGTTCTTGATCGGGATTTGCGCCGCCATCCCCCCCATCGCATGTGCGCCGCGCCGATGACACACTTTGATGACATTGAGCGCATAATTTTTCATGAACGGTACGCCCATTGTCACCTGAGCGCGATCTGGCAATACGAATTCTGGCTTGTTGCGGAACTTCTTGATGTAACTGAAGATATAATCCCAGCGTCCACAATTTAATCCGGCGGAATGCTCGCGCAGTTCATACAGGATTTCTTCCGCCTCAAACGTGCCGAGGATGGTCTCGATCAATACTGTCGCCTTGATCGTTCCCCGCGGAATACCGAGTTCGTCCTGTGCCATCTCAAACACGCTATTCCACAGACGCGCCTCTAAACGGCTTTCAAGTTTCGGCAAGTAAAAGTACGGTCCTGAACCGCGTTTCAGTAATTCCTGCGCGTTATGATAAAAGTACAAGCCGAAGTCGAAGATGCCAGCGGGAACGGGTTTGCCATCCACCAGAAAATGCTTCTCGTCGAGATGCCAGCCACGCGGACGCACCATCAACGTCGCCGTTTGCGGGTTCAATTCGTAAAATTTGCCGTTATCTGCGTTGGTAAAGGTGATCGTCCGGCGCACCGCATCGCGCAGGTTGATCTGACCTTCGACCATGTTTGCCCATGTCGGCGCGTTGGAGTCTTCAAAATCCGCCATAAAGACCTTCGCCCCACTATTCAGCGCGTTGATGACCATTTTGCGGTCTGTCGGTCCGGTGATTTCTACGCGCCGATCCTGTAAATCTGCCGGAACGGGCGCAACCTGCCAATCCCCTTCACGGATATGTGCGGTCTCTGCGAGAAAATCCGGCATCTCTCCGGCATCAATCGCCGTCTGACGATCTACACGCATTTGCAAAAGTGCGTTTCGGCGAGACGCAAACGCCCGCGCTAACTTAGCCACGAATGCCTGCGCTTCCGGTGTGAGGATCGTCTCAAACTCAGCGGACATAGCCCCTTTAACCTCCACGTCGCCTAATATTTCGGATTGCATAACCAACCTCTCTTTAACAGATTTTAAAGAAATAAAAGCCTAGCTCATGATGCTGTTCATCTGAGTAAATAGTACACCCTGCACAAATCGCGGCATAGCAATTGGTCTTGCGATGGGGCAATTTGCCGGGTCTTTAATTGTGAGCGTTGGTACAGTTTAAAGGTTAGCTATGTACAGCGACACGGGAAACATCGCCAACTACGCGGCTATGAGATCGAACTTGAGGGAAGTGTTTGAAGTGCGTTTTCATGAGTACCTATCCTTGTGCAAAAAATATAATTTGTGACTTGCTTCACATTCTACAGCAGGTTTGTGAAATTATGTACAACAAAGTGTCTTAACAATGGCATCAAAATTCCTACACAGTGTCTTAATCATGAAGTTTGTGATGCACGTTAAGCGGTTCGCCATCTCTAAACGCAAATTTTACAGATGACTCACAACAAAATTTGCACCGACAAGACATGAATGATGGGATAATTCTGAAGAAACGCGCAAAATCCTTGACTCGTCATTCAGTTAAGGGCAGAATCAACGTATAATTGACCTATATTGAACTACCATCCGAAAATAGGAGAATAAGCAGTGGCAACCGAACTTATAGAAGCCCCTGAATTAGAAGCCGTTCATGACGGACCAGTACCAAATCCCCGTACCGGACAAACTTCACTCACGTTGAGCCTCGCATTGATTGCAGGTTTCGGACTGACCGTGATGATTATTGCGCTCGCATGGGGTGTGGTGGACGGCAATGCAAATGGTGACATCATCGGTGTTTTGCTGGTCGCCGGTGGGATGACGCTAGTGAGTGGCATCGCCGGTTGGGCAGGACTTACCCGCCCGTGGGAGCACTTCGACAATATCAACGAAGCGCAATATCATGGTCATGAAGAACATCATGACGACGACGCGCACATAACAGATGCCCACTAAGCAAATTCCAGACCGCCTGCCCATCGGGGATTCGGTGCATGGTGCGTTGCTGAGGCTGAATACATCTTATCTGCTGGCGCTTTCAGCAGACGTTGAAGACACGGAACAAGAGACCTTCACCCTCGTCAAACAGGGTGATTTTACGATACGCTACGGCATTGCCTATCTGGGTAAGCCACATCTTTCAATTGTGCCGGGGTTGCTGGCGCTTGATTATGGGGAAATCCTCAACGGTGAAGACGCCTTTAACTTTATACTTCACAAGAGCAACCTCTATCCTCGTTCGGATGCCATCGGGTATCGTAACGATGGCGTAGACGACATGATCGTGCTGAAATGGCTTGATCTTGCCCTGCCCTTGCATGTGCTGGTTTATGCCGATGCTGAGAGTACCGTTCCGCTAGCACAGATCAACAGCGTGATCCTCCCGCAAAATGGCTCAACGGAGAGCAATTTACCAGACCGCTTACGTGAAAATACCACCCAATACGAAACAATCGCCGCATGGCGGCAGAAACAGATAGACTCATGAGTGACGATTTTACCCCCACAGAATTACCAGAAAACGAATTGCTCGATAGCATCTTCGAGGACGATTTACCGGAAGATCATCGCTCCGGCGTGATTGCGGTTGTTGGTCGCCCGAATGTCGGCAAATCTACGTTGATTAATCGCATCCTTGACCAGAAAATTGCGATTGTCACCAACAAGCCACAGACGACCCGCAAGCAACAATTGGGGATTTATACCAATGATCGCGGGCAAATCCTGTTTGTGGATACGCCCGGCTTGCATGACCCCCACCATAAATTAGGCGAATATATGGTCAATGTGGCGGAACAAGCCATCAAAGACGCGGATTTGATTTTATGGGTGATGGATGCGTCCGAATTGCCACAACGTCCCGATGAATTTATTGCCGAGACGCTTAAACGATTTAAGGGCAACACGCCGATTATTCTAGCGCTGAACAAAGCCGACCTGCTGGAAAATCCCGGCACAGCACCGGAAACACATCTCGGATTGATTGAATACACGCTTGCCGAAACTGTGAGTGGCGCGGAAGGCATCCGTGTGAAGCATCTCGTTAAGCAACTGATGGAGCTTCTGCCACAGGGACCACGCTATTACCCTGCCGATCAGGTGAGCGAAGTTAATTTGCGCTTTATTGCATCGGAGATGATCCGCGAGAAGATTATCCTGCACACCGAAAAAGAAATTCCGCATTCTGTTGCCGTGGAGATCGAGGAATATAAAGAACGCACCGAGCAACTCACCTATATCAGCGCGATCATTTACGTGGAACGTGATTCACAAAAGGGAATCATCATCGGCAAAAATGGCGACATGATTAAACAACTCGGCATGGAAGCGCGTAAAGAAATCGCCCGCGCACTTGGTCATAAGGTGTTTCTGGATTTACGGGTGAAGGTGCTCAAAAATTGGCGCAGTGATGACGCGCTGATGCGCCGACTCGGTTACTTTGTGCCGAAAGACAACTAGACCATTTAACGCGCCGTCTCCAAAGTTTGTAGATAGGCACGCCCATCGTCAACGTCCTGCCCGATCTGAGCGATAAGCGCGTCCAGACCGTCAAATTTGGCTTCTGGACGCAAATATTTCTCGAAGGTGATCGTCAGGTTTTGCCCGTAAATATCGCGGTCAAAATCCAGCAAATAGGCTTCTACGGTGATGTCAGAATTCATGAAGGTCGGGCTGATGCCGATGTTGGTCATTGCCATAAGGCGATTTTCCGGCGAACGGTCCTCCCCAAGATATGCCCATCCCGCGTAGACTCCGTTGCGCGGGATGATTTGCTCACTCCACACATCAATATTCGCCGTCGGGAAGCCAATCGAACGCCCGCGTTTCTTGCCATGAATCACTTCACCACCGAGCGCATAACCCCGCCCCAAATAAGCGCGAACCTGTGCCATATCACCTGCATCCAACGCCTCGCGGATGCGACTACTACTAATCACTTCAGCATTATTTTCGCTCTGAACAAGCTCAATCGGCTCCACAGTAAAGGCTTTTTCAACCCCAAGTGCCGTCAAAAACGGGACATTGCCTTCACGTTGATACCCCATTGCAAAATCCGCACCGACGCGCAGAACTTTCATGTTGAGGTGCTTAAGCAGACGATCCACAAAGTCCTCCGCACGGACATGGCGAATGGAATCATCAAAGGTCTGCGTGACGACCACATCCACACCCAATTTCAGCAATTGTTCCGCCCGTTGTTCCGGCGTGGTCAGATAATAACGCCCCTCTAAACCACGAATCACAATATCGGGATGCGGAAAAAAGGTCAACACCACCGCTTTCATGTCCCGCGCATGAGCTTCTTCAACGACGCGTCGAATGAGATATTGATGTCCGACATGCACGCCATCAAATACGCCAATCGTGACGACAGACGGTTGATCGACGTGAGCATGGGCAAGATCATAAATGTGGTTTTTGGGCATAAAAGTCGCTCTGTGTTCAGGAATCCGTGTTCAAGAATACCTTATGCGGATGCCAGATACCATCCTCCGCACGAAGAATTGCAATGAAGTCGCCGTCAGGGGAATAACAGCGGGCGAAAGGTGCATCCGGCGGCGCAGGAGCAATTGCCTGTGGGGTGCGTCCATGCTGAATATGGACGAAATCATCTGCATCAAGATGAACGTCGGGCATGTGCATCAACGCGGTATCCGGCGGGAGTAAAAAGTCGCGCCAGTTTTCGGTATTCAGGAGAGTGTCCAGCCCAACCGCATTTTCCAGCGTAAATGCGCCACTCGCAGTACGGGTTAAGGCGGAAAGATGTGCGCCTACGCCGAGATTCGCGCCGATGTCATGCGCGAGACTGCGAATATATGTGCCTGAACCACAGGTGATGTCCAGCGTGAATTCCGGCAGTTGCCACTCGGAAAGGGTTAATGCGGAAATGGTCACGGCGCGGGCTTCTAACTCAACAGTCTTGCCTTCGCGGGCGAGTTCGTACAGCTTTTTGCCTTCGCGTTTGATGGCGCTATACATCGGCGGGAATTGCTGAATATCGCCCGTAAATTGGGGGAGTAATGCCTCAACTTGATTCTGTGTGATGTGAGAGGGATCGTGTTCTGCGACGACCTCCCCTTCGGCATCATAGGTATCGGTTTCTTTGCCGAGGAGTACCCGTGCACGATAGCGTTTTTGTGAAGCCATCGCATATTCACTGAGGCGCGTTCCCGCACCGACGCAGACAATCAGGATACCTGTCGCCAGCGGGTCAAGCGTGCCTGCATGACCGGCTTTTTTGATGCGTAAACCACGCCGGATTTTATTGATGACATCATGGCTGGTCATTCCGGCGGGTTTATCAATATTAAAAAAACCGAAAAGCTCCGGTGGCTTAGGCAATGATGAGCTTGCCTTTCTTCGCGGCGACAATCAAAAGCGGCAAAATCCGTTTACGTGCCTCTTCTAAAGGACCGTCAATGGTTGCGCCGGATGCCTGTTTGTGTCCACCACCGCCAACCGCAAACGCTACCTCGCTCACATCATAGCCCGGTTTAGAGCGCAGGCTAATTTCCACTTTGCTATCCGCTAATTCTTTAAACACAACGGCGATCATCGCTTCATTGACCTTGACCAGAAAACCGACCAGACCGCCATCAGTCACATCACGCAAACCAGCACGTTTCAGGTCTTCCTGAGTGACATTCGCGGCGATGACCCCACCTTCGTAGATTTCGGCGGAAGCCAGCGCGGTTTTCCAGAGATTGACGACGTGAATCGATTTTGTATCAAGCGTGCGTTCGGTGATTTCGGTGAGCGACGCGCCACATTCCATTAAAGATTGGGCGATATAGAGGGTTTCTGAGGTGACGTTGCTGGTACGAAAGCCCAACGTATCCGTCACCAATCCAGCCAACAACGGTGTGGCGACATCCGGCGTAAAGGCGAAATCAATCGCATCCAACCAATGATAAATCACCTCGGTGGCAGAAACGGCGTTAGACATTACCAGTTGCTCGTCACCGAAAAGTGTATTGGTGGCGTGATGGTCAAGGTTTATTACCTTTTTACTACGCTCACGCCCAAATGCACCCACTTTGCCTGTACGCACTTCGTCGCTGGCATCTACAGAAATCATCAAATCCCACTCACCCACGGTTAATTTACGCTTAACCATATCCGAGCCGGGCAAAAATTCGACGAAATCCGGCACGCCTTCATCAACGGCGACATCCACTTTTTTGCCAAGTTGACGGAGCGCATTGCCCATACCGAGCAACGAACCGATGGCATCACCATCCGGCGAAACATGGGTCACGACGAGAATAGTTTCAGCATTTTCTACCAACTGCGCGGCAGATTGCCAATCGACTTTAGAGATCGTCATCGTTGCCTTCGTCCTCTTCATCAGCGGGAGGAATATCGAGTCCGTCCAGAATTTGATTCATCCGCTCGCCACGTTCTAGCATATTATCCCAATGGAAATGTAGTTCTGGTGTATTTCTGAGGTGTACCCGCTTGCCTACAGCACGGCGCAAAAAACCATTCGCACGTCCCAGACCATCCATGACTTCCGGTTTACGGGTTTCATCGCCGAGCGCATTCACATAAATATCTGCAAACATTAGCTCAGGGTCGAGGCGTACTTCGGTGACTGTCACACCCTGTAAACGTGGATCACTGACTTCTCTTAAGAGGAGCGTGCTCAGGATAGCGCGTATCTGTTCAGACATTCGCTCCTGTTTTATTGACATGATTTGCCTTTCGTTTTTTTTGATTGTCCGCAATGGGACAGATAGTAGACCGCGCATGTTGCGTGATCGACTATGTTCAGTTACATAGATTGAGCCAAAAAGAGGCACGGAAACAGGCTCCGCACCTCATAACTGTGTCTAGTTTGTGCGTTCCATCACGTAGAATTCGAGATGATCGCCTTCTTCAAAGTCGTTAAACCCATCAAGGCTAATACCACACTCAAAGCCCTGACGCACTTCACGGACATCATCCTTAATGCGCTTGAGCGAGGCGACACCGCGATTTTCCGCAATCATCTGACCACGACGCATCACGCGCACCTTCGTCCCACCACCACGCTTGATTTCGCCTGTCGTTACATAACAACCGGCGATGTTCCCGCGTGAGATGTTAAATACCTGACGCACTTCCGCAACGCCAATCGTTTTCGGTTCATAAACCGGTTCCAGCATACCTTCAAGCGCAAGGTTGATAGATTCCAGCAGTTTGTAGATGATCGTGTATTTACGAATGTCTACATGCTGGGACTCTGCGGCTTTGCGGGAAGCATTATCAACATCGACATTAAAGGCAATGATGATCGCACTGGATGAGCTAGCAAGCATCACATCGTTTTCGCTCACATTACCGATGCTTGATGAAAGAATACGAATGCCGATTCCTTCACGATTTTTACCAGAAAGCGCCTTTAGCTCATTGATGATCGGCTCAAGCGATCCCTGAACATCCGCCTTGATGATAAGGTTCAACTCTTTAGTTTCACCCGCGGCGAATTGTGCAAAGACATCTTCAAGCGTAAAGCTACGACCACCGCCAGTGGCGATTTCCTGTGCGTCGGAAATACGCCCGTCTACGATTGAGCGTGCTTCTTTTTCGTTCTTCACAAATTCAAAGCGATCACCGGGTTGTGGTGTTCCGTTTAGCCCCAAAACCGCGACAGGTGAGGAAGAACTGGCTTCTTGAACTGGCTTTCCAGCTTCATCAAACATCGCCTTGATGCGCCCATAAGCTTCACCAGCAACGATGGTATCGCCACGTTTGAGGGTACCGTTTAGCACCAGCAAAGTCGCCATTGTGCCACGCGTTTTATCAACCTCAGATTCGACGACAATCCCACCCGCATCCGCGTTCGGGTTGGCGACAATCCGGGTATCATCCGCCACCAGCAAAATCGCCTCAAGCAAATCTTCGATGCCTTCGCCCTTAAGCGCGGCAACGGGAACCATCAGCGTATCGCCATCCCAATCATCAGCGATCAGTTCAAGCTCAGCTAACCCTTGCTTTACGGTTTCAACGCTGGAGTTACGCTTATCAACTTTGGTAATTGCCACGACTATCGGCACGTTCGCCGCACGGGCATGATCCAGTGCTTCGCGGGTGGTCGGCATTACGCCATCATCCGCCGCGACGACTAACACCGCAATATCCGCACCCTGCGCACCACGCGCACGCATCGCTGTGAACGCCTCATGACCGGGGGTGTCTAGAAAGGTGATCTGCCGACCATTATGATAAGCACGATAAGCACCGATGTGCTGGGTAATACCGCCTGCTTCACCATCGACAACGTGTGCGTTACGGATTGTATCAAGCAGGGTGGTTTTGCCGTGGTCAACATGACCGAGAATGGTCACGACTGGCGGGCGGGTGATGAGATCATCGGGGTTTTCATCCGCATAAATTGTGCGCCACGTCTGTGTGCTATTTGCGGCGCGTTCTTCTGCGGCTTGTGCGGCGACAATTGCGCTCTCAGATTGGGCTTCAAAACCCATTTCTTCGATGACGATTGCCGCTGTATCAAAATCAATTTGTTGATTAATGGATGCCATGATCCCGTTAGCGATGAGTTTCTTCATCACTTCAATCGGGCTAGCATCAATCAATTCCGCCAATTCGCGGACAGTGATGTAATCCGGTACCAATATAACCTGTTGTTCTTTAGCCATCCAAACCTCCATAGTGTTTACAGGAAGGTAGCGATGGCAACAGGACAATCCGGTTAAGATATCATCCTAGACCACCGCAACCATATTCATTTACTTGGAAAGTGCCGTATAACCCATCTAAGTGTGTCATGGTTACGGCATCGCCCGTTGTAGGCGTTCACGATCCTGATTAGTTAGTTTCATTTTTAAAGCCCGGCTGAGAATATCCGTCCGTAAAATGCGTTCCCAACAGTCTATCTTTTCACAGATGTATGCGCCTCGCCCATTCATTTTACCACCTGTATCCACCTGTATTCCATCCGGCGTACGTACCAATCGCATTAATTGGCGCTTTTCGTCTTTTTCTCTACAGACGACGCACATACGAATTGGAACGCGTTTAAGGTGTTGTTGGGTCTGCTTCTTCGGCATCATCTTCATAATTTAGCTGAGGGATAGTTTCCTATCCCCCATCCAGTCTTTTTCGTCAAATAAATTCAGCGTAATCAGCCCCACTCATCCTCTAAGTCACCATTTGCATGGCGGCTTTTGCGGCGGCGACGCTTAACAACAACCTGCCCAAGCTCTTCGTCATATATATATTGACGACGTTTCTTACGATGATCTTTCTTCCCGTTTTTCTTTTCGGGCGAAACTTCAAGATCATCCAATAACGGCTCGTCAAGCACAGGTAGGACGGGTGCTGGCTTATCGTCCTTGCGTTTATGACGTTGCTTTCTATCCCAATCAATACGATTTTCGTCTTCGTATTCCGGCACTGGATCCCCGCCAGGGTGCCGTCCCAGGTTATTTTTCGGGGTACTCTCTGAGAATAGCGGTTTGTTGTGCATGGCTGTCTGTACTTATTGTCTAATACTCGTCTGACCAGCTATCACGTTTACGTCCACCCTTACGACGGCGGCGCGCAACTGTTTTACCCAATTCTTCGTCAAACACTAGCTGACGACGCTTCTCACGATCTTTCTTCTGTTTCTCTTTAGAATTTGGATCATCGAAATCTTCAGCTTCGAACTCTTCTTCAGGGGCGGCGGTAGTAGCCGCTAGCTTCGCCTTACGCCGACGTTCTCTCGCTTCGTCTTCTTCAGGAATTTCATCCGGGAAGGCAACCAGCAACTCTTCCGGTTCAGTTTTCTCTTGAACCTTACGAACAACTTTCGACTCCGCGGCTACTGGAACGACAACTTCTTCTTCATCGTCTTCCGCTTCCACGTCTTCAATCTTTGCAACCTCCGCAACCGGCGCTTCCAAAACTTCCGGCTCGGCGGGTGCTTCTGCAACTGCTTCGAGTTCAGCGGCGGCTTCAAGTTCCGCGACTGCCTCGGCTTCTGCCTCCACAGCTTCCGCGGCGAGTTCCATCATCTCATCAGGTTGAGAGAAGAGTTTATCCAGTGCATCCTGAACTTTCAACAAGGATTTTTCAGAATTCCCGCCCAGCAAACGTCGCAAACGGTTTTCATCAATTAAGAAGCGCAACATAATCTCGCCGACATTTTCCAGCGGTTGCAACGATTCGATGATTTCATCAGGAAGATCAAGTTTTTGCACCGGCACTTTGAAGGCTTCTTGCGGCAAGGTCGATTTAACTGCGTTGATCTCTGCCAGACGTGCCTGACGTGCTTCCAAACGAGCGGCGAGGAAACGGCGCTCAGCAACATCAGCGAAGTTACCCAGCAATCGGTAATCTTCCGGCATGACGGTCAGCTTATTCGCTTTCTTCGTCATAATCGCCACAATCTGCTCAAGCATTTCAGCATGTGATTCCTGAAGTGCGAACAATGGCGGTTCATCAATGTGCAGGAGGGCTGTTTCTACAGATTCCGTCACACTCTTGATGTCAATACGCCAGCCAGTTAATTTCGCGGCAAGCCGTGCGTTCTGCCCTTCACGCCCGATGGCTAATGAAAGGTCTTCATCAGGGACGACCACAATCGCGGTACGTCCCGCATCAGGGTCATCATCAAGATAAACGCCGGTTACGCGTGCCGGACTTAAGGCTTTGGCGATAAAGGCTTCCTGATTAGGATTCCACTCGATAATGTCAATTTTTTCGTCGTGCAGTTCCTTGACGATATTCTGAATACGAATACCGCGCATCCCCACACACGCCCCTACCGGATCAATCCCTTCTTGCAACGCGGCGACGGCTACTTTGGAGCGATAGCCTGCCTCACGCGCAATATTCTTGATCTCGACCTGACCGTTATAGATTTCTGGTACTTCAAATTCTAACAAACGGCGGAGCATATTACGGTGGCTACGGCTCACAACGATCTGCGGACCGCGATTACTGCGTTTTACTTCTAGCACATACACGCGAATGGTGTCATGCGGTTTGTAGCGTTCGCTAGGGATTTGCTGGGCGCGGGGCAAAATTGCCTCGGTACGCCCTAAGCTGAGGGTCGCCACCGATGCGTTGACGCTCTGCACCTTACCGGTGAGGATGTCCCCCTCTTTATCAATGAATTCTTCATAAAGCGAATTACGTTCCGCTTCACGAATTTTTTGTAGAATAACTTGCTTGGCAGTTTGAGCGGCAATGCGCCCAAATTTTTTGGTTGTACCCTCTACCTGTACCATGATGGTATCCCCGACATTACATTCGGGGTCATAATAGCGGGCTTTTTCTAAATCAACTTCAGTGAGCACGTTAAAATGTTCGTCAACGTCCTCAACCACTTCTTTTTCAACGAAAATACGGGCACGTCCCGTCATCGGATCAATGGAAGCATCCACTTTCTGCGCGGCGCTAACACCGGAATCACGGCGGTACGCGGATATTAACGCCGTTTGCAGAGCTTCCAACACGACCTCAGATGGTAGTGATCGCAACTCTGCGATTTCGTTGAAGGCTACTTCAAACTCGTTTCTCATGTGTAATCTACGTCTTCTCCCACGATATAACGGGGTGATGTGCCAGCTGGATAAAGTTCGTTCGGAAACGCTCTTCAATCCATATGTGGCAGTGGACTTCAGATAGATGAATGGCACTATTTAAAAAGAAAAGCGGGTTGAAACCCACTTTTTGCCAGAACATCACAAAAATTGTAACATGCGCGTAATTCAGTGTCAAGCGATGATAAACGAATATTAAACGGTACATTACCCCCAATTAATCATCGGGATTGACGCTTAACGAACCCTATTCAGCGTAAAATTTGGCGCATGTCACAAACAAAAGAGAGGCATACCTGTTTGTACACCTCTCTGAATTAGCGCTAATCTTAGCCGAAAGCGATTATCTCCTATTCGCTTTCGGCAGTTGTTTCACCGTCTGGCAACTCCCGTTCAGGGAAGCTCAGTTCAACCGTTTCTTCCATACCTGGGATTGATAAGCCAACTTCTTCTGTCAACTCAAGGCTATTGAGGACGGCATCTATCGCCCCACCCTCAGCAGGATCAATCACTTCCACAGGGTTGCTTTCCTCGACCTCGGTCACTTCAGGCATGGGGAACGGATCAAAGCGCATAACACGTCCTGAGACCGTATCCGCTACATAGATGTTGCCTGCTTGATCGACGGTAATACCACCTAAGCCGGAAAATTGTGTACTGTCCGGAAATTCTGCATTAAATTGCCCGAACGCGCCGATACAATTACCTTCCGTGTTATAAACCAGTATCCGTCCCGCATCAGGATCAGTGACATAGAGCATATCCCGCGCAACATCTATCGCAAGATAGGGACGATTCAGTGGCTCACTTGCCCAGCCACGAACGGTAAAGCTCGACATAGATGTACCATCACGCAGGAAGATCGATACACGGCGATTCCATGTGTCTGCCACAAACACGCGTCCGTCAGGATGTAAGGCGATGCCAGCAGGTTCATCCAATTGACCTTCGCCACTGCCGCCCGTGCCAATATCAAGCAAGTAATTCCCGTCCGCATCATACACACGGATGCGCTTGTTACCGGTATCCGCCACATAGACGCGCCCACCGTCATCAATTGCCACATCACGCGGTCCCCAGAATCCGGTTTCAGGCTCAACCGGCGCATCAATGCCTGCCGAGAACGGTTGTCCCCAGGCATTGACCTGCTCATAATTTTCATTGAATACGCGGATTAGATAATTCCATGTATCCGCGACGTAAATCAATCCGTTATCGCCCACTGCAACGCTATGCGGACGCTCGAAGAACGCGCCTTCTTGCCCCACCTGCCCGCGCTCACCAAACGCGCCGACAAAGTTTCCGTTTGTATCGAACACGCTGACCTGCATTCCTGTGCCGGTCTGGGTGTTGCCCTCTTGCGCTATGTAAACCAGACCATCATCGGTCACATCAATACCAATCGGGCGGGTGAGCGGTGAGTTGATGGTATCGAAAACCACACTCGCCGGAATTTGTTGCCAGTTGGAGAGGCATAAGTTTTCTTCAACCTGATTCAGCACGGTTAACGGGCTACCATCGCCCACACCATAGGGCCAAACCTGCGCGGCGATGTCCTTCCTTACATAGAGGGAGAGATCATCACGCACGGGCCATGTAGTTAAATCAAAGCGATCAGGATTACCCGTTGCTATGGCATATTCATCGTAGTCACGCGCCCACCAGATGTCGAAAATACCGCGTCGGGTTGCCGCCGCACCCATATTATCGCTGGAAAAATCGAGCAAATTATTGATACGCGAGGCATTCAGATTGTAGTAATCCTGCATGGGCCAGACCATACGCACATAATCGAAGCGCATAAAGGCATCGCCGAGGAGGGGTTCAACTTCTGCACGTCCATCATCACGGACAACGACTGCCTGTAATTCTTCGATCTGACGCAGGGTCGGATTGCTCCCATAATAGGTTGCACCGGAAAAATCACGGAAATACCAGCTACCGGGCCACGACATGCCGTCATCATAGCCAAAGCGTAAATCCAGACCGCCTGTCGTGCGGATGCTCAGATCACGCAGGGCATCAACCATATAGCCGTTACCAGAACCGCCATGTGCATAGACCAGAAATTCCGTCGCTTCATCATAATTGATAAACGACGCGACCCATGCCGAGCGGAACGTCACCACCGCTAACAAGGCAACAACCGCCACCGCGAACATGCGCCGTAAATGTCCCCATCCGGTTGTTTCCAGCAGACGCAACACCGCGTATAACACCAATCCGCCGACAAAAACCACCGCCAGCCATTGATATGTCCACGTTTGGAACAGGCGAGAATTCCCCTGAAACGGCGCTTCTGTGCCGAAGAACGGCGAAATAATCTGGAATGCCACCACAAGACCCAACGGTAGCAAGATGAAATAAATCCAGCCGCGCCGTTGCATTAACACATGGAGGTCAATGCGATCAATAATGCGCCCGAAGTACCATCCAGCGAGCAGAATCATCGGCACGGTCATATGGGTGCCAAGCCACGGCATTTTTTCGCCGGAGAGCGTGTACGCATACAGATTGAGCACCGCCCAGAACGCCACAAACAGCAAGAATGGCAAACGGTCTAAGCGCCAGCGAGGATCAACTTCGCGTACTACAGCTTCATCATTTTTCACTTTTTCGTTGACTTCGGACTCAGTCGCCTCCGCGATTTCGGCATCCTCTTCAAACGGGTCGAGGTTGGCTGAGTTGCCAGTATTAAATAGGTAACTCTCAACATACTCGCGCTTACGTCGCCAGAAGACGATCATCCCGCCGAACATTGCCAGCACACTGCCGATGATAGGCAAGAACTCATACATCGGCATAATCACCAGCAGATAATAATATTGCGGTTGGCTACCGCGCCGTTCGCCCTGTTGTTCCAGCCAGTATTCTAGGCTATAAATCATGCCTGTTGCCAGACCTTGAATGTTGGTGAACACGGTGGTGAAAAAGAAGGCGAAAATGATGTGGAAAATCGCAAAGCAGATAATCCAGCGTCGCCAATTCCACGTTAAACCAGCGACCACCGCAATCGACATCATCGGAATCCACGCGAGGAGACCGATTAACACCCGTCCCACCCGTGCCGCTTCCAGATCAGTGGAGATGGAACCCGTCGGGATCAAATTATACAAAAATGTTGGCAACCCATTGGCAATATTCGCATACGCCTGTGCGTCCGGGTTGGTTGCATAGATGAAAAATGCCGTCAGCCAGGGCAAGATCAGCGAACCCATGACGATCAGAATATCAAATTCGGGAAATTGGTCGAGAATGTCGAACCACCCCGCGGTCCGCGCATACAACAAGCCACCCACGACTAAGAACGCGCCAAGCCAGATTGCGACAATCGGCAAAAGCGTGAAGTCGGACTCGACAATGACGGTTTCTGTTTCTTGCCCCGGCACAGGCTGTTGTTGCACTTCAGTGCTATCTGCACGCGCCGGTTCATGGGACAGTTCTTCGAATACCAGAAGTCCCGCGCCTATCACCAGCACAATGCCAAGCACCGCCAGCAGGGGTCGTCCAAAGGGGATAAATGACCGGAAGCGTAAAGCGGCATACAACAGGCTAATTGACATCACAACGATCAGGGCAACCGCCAGCGAGGTCAATATGGAAAGCGCCCATAAGAGGAGCACATTAATCAGTATGATAATCGCGTCTGTGGGCTGAAAATTACTTTCCCGACGGCGGAAAACCCAGATGCCGGTGCCGATAGTCGTCGCTAACAAAAAGACGACTGACAGACCAAGCCAACTGAGAAAGGTAGCGAAATCCGTTGTCACGGCTTGCCCACTCAGGAGCACCCCGAACTGATCTCCGATAAAGTTCATGCGTGCGGAGAGCGACTCGCCACCGATCACACCGACATTGCCCAAACCCACTGTGAAAACGAGAATCATCAGCAAGGAGAACATACCTGCCAGCGAAAAGCCCATTATGATCGTTTCAAATAGCGGCTTACCGTTGACCATGAAGAAATGTTGCGCCATCCGTACCAGCCAATAAATGGTCAGGAATGCGCCGAAAATGGCGATATAAATGAACGCCGTTTCTTTCGAGCCGAGATTCCAGATCATCGACGCGGCGATAATGTATAACCAGTGCGCTCGCCGTCGCTGAGTCTCCGGTCCGCTGAGGTACATCATAATCGCCCATGCCATAATCACCGCCGAAAGAATAGACGGTGTATCATGGCGCAAATAGCGATTGTAGTACATCAATAAAGGTGAAACGAGGAACATCAACGACGCGAGAATCGTCCCCCACCTTCCCAGCCATCGCCGGAAAAGCAAAGGCGACATCACCAGCAACACGCCTAGCAATGCGGGGTAAATGCGTGATGTAAAATCGCTATCGCCAAACAGGAAATACGACAGCGCCGTAAAATGAAACAGGATCGGTCCGTGCATCAACGGCGTGTGCTCGAATTGTCCATCTGTATAGAGATTATAGGAATATTGCGTGTGTAAGCTCTCATCATGGCTCATCACCCGCTCACCAAGATCATAAAAGCGCGTAAAAATCGCCAATAGCAAAATCGTGGTAAATAAAATTACCTGCCAATTCAGCGTAAATGACCGCGCAAAAACCGTATTGAGCACATTATCGTCCTGCGCTCTATCGTGTCCAAATTCCTGATTTACCGTTGTCGCCATAAGCCCTCAATCATCGCATTCTATGTATGCGGGTTACGTTTATATGCATCAACATTCACTTAGTTGTTTTCGCCCGGCTCTAAAACCGGACGCGGGGTTGCCTGTAAGGTCGTGCCTAAATTTTCTGTCGTGATAATATTTGCTTCCGCAGTTGCCGCCGCGACAGACTGTACATTGTCTTCAGGAGCATCCGTCCGTGCAAGGGTGAGTCGTTGGGCAGGTTCCGGCAAGGTCGTATCTGCCGCCAGAGAAACCCCACTATTGCCGAGCATCAACGGAACGACCACCAGCAAAATCGTCACCAGCATCGCCACTGCGTAACTTGTCCGCTGATAGGCAAGACGCGCACGGGCAGGCGGACGGCTCACAGGTTTACTCATCTCCGGTGTCATTTCCGTTTGAATCGCATTCCAGATGCGGTCAAGTTGTTCGGGGCGTGGCATACCGACCCGTTTCAATTCCGGTTTTAGCTCCTGCAATGCCCGTCGCTGATTCACATATTCATCATAGCACGCCGGACAATCGTCAATATAGCGCCCGATACGACGACGCGATTTTTCCGGCAAATCCCCATTGATGAATGCGACCATGCGTGTTTTGCAGTAGCGAAGTTTCCATTGAGTCATCAAATTAGAATGAAGGTTCACGCTGAAATATCCCATTAAAAGCCCATCAATTCCTGTAATAATCCCTCGCCCACAGGTTCTAACACACCGCGCAGACGCTCATGCGCTAACCGAACCCGACTTTCCGCTGTTTTCTGCGGGCAATTCATCACCTCGGCAATTTCACGGTAGGTCAAGCCATGCCCATAACGCAACATGACCGCCTCACGCAAATTTGACGATAACGCCGCCAATGCAGATACCAGCGCATCCTGTGCGGCGCGTTCCGCCATCATCGCTTCCGGTCTTTCTGAGCGCGGCGCTGAAATATTCGTCTGAAAAAGTTGTGCGAGCGTCACCAAAAGAGGACGCTGACGACGATAGACATTCCGGCAACGGCTAACGGTGATGGTGTATAACCATGTTTTAAACGCCGCACGGTCTGGATCATAGCGATGCAGATTTTTGAAGGCATACACGAAGACTTCTTGCACCACATCTTCGGCATCTTGATGATTAAGCAACAGGCTATAGCACAGACGATAAACTCCGCTGGCATAATGCGCGTAGAGATCAGCAAAGCCGGATTGATCGCCCGCAATACCGCGTGCGATTGCATCAAGAATTTCCGGTTCTTCGCGTGAAGTTGTGTTTACGGTTGTCTCATCATTAGATTGTGGATGCTGTTGTTCCATGCCATGCCCTGCCAAACCGTCAAAGTATGTACCTTAATCTATACACACAGTCCTTACAAATTCCTCAATTTCATTGCCAATTTGAAAATTTGTGGGGATCGCGTGTTATTGTGACTTCGCCTACCCCACGCTGTTATCTTCCGGCGCAGGTGGCACATAAGGCACGCTATCATACACATCCTGACGCACCCACAACGTCATCAAATCAGAAGCGCCCGGCTCCGCCCGTACATCGCGGGAAAGCAACCACGGCAGAAAGTCAAAACCATTCAGCACCGCCGACGGTGACCACACGCGGGTCAGCGAGATCGGTCTGCCGACATAACTGCCACCAAGATCAACCTCGGTGTTGTGTCCGGCGAGGATAATCACCTCTTGCTGATACGCCGCACTGCTATCGGTCACGTAAACTACATCCGGAAAATCACGCAAGAGCCAGCCGATTAAGCTATCAGAACGCCCCTCGACGTAAATCGGCAATTCACGCTCACCGCGGGCTTCACGCAGGTCTAGCTCAATCATCATTGTGCGTAGCATGGTCGCATCCGATGTTACGGGCGCGATGTGCCACAATTCTACGGGATCATCTGCGCGGGAAACGGCGGTATTCCAGCCCGTCGCCAATCCGCTCATCAAAGCGAACGCCAGCACGCCCAAGCCTGCGCCACGCAAAGTCGCGCCATTGCCCCAGATGCTCGCCGCGAGGAAAAACCCGACCACGGAGAACATCAGTGTAATGAGCAACCAGATAAGGCTATTGGCGGTCAGTGCGAATGGTGCTTCGCTCAGGCGGGATAGTAACTCTACCAGTGATCCATTCGATACTTTTAAGAATCCTCGTGCGATAATTTGCAGATGCAACATAAACATAAACGTCAGAGTCGCACCGGCAATCGCCAGCACCCATTTGCTCCAATTTAAGCTCGTAGTCGCCGCTTCTTCTTCCATTAAATTGTCGAGCCAGAGCGCAGGCAAATGTTCAGTTTTCAGCAAATCTTCACCTAGATAAGAGACCAAGCCGATCAACGGCACGACCAACCACAGCGCATAATCTGCATCTGCGCCACGCATGAAGATCGACGCGAACACCCCGCCGATCAGCCAGAAGATGAAGAAGCGTTCGACAAACGTCAACCCGCCCCGCCGGATAATCAGAAATAAGCTGATACCACCCAGGAGCCATAACCACGGTTCATAAAAAATGGAGGCAATCAGCGGGAAAAATGCAGGCGCACCCGCGATACGCCCGGTAAACAGCGCAAAAAATCCGCCGACAGTTTCGCCGACCATACTCAACCCCGACGGGTAAAACATGAAGCCTGTGCTGACGATAAAGACCGTCAACAGTGCCGCGGGAATCGCGGTTGACCACGGCATCGTAATGATACGTGTTCTCACCCGCATCAAATAATCGTCCGGTGGGGTTTCGTCCGTTTCGTTGGCATCTAATGAGGTAAAGCCGAGCGCGATGCTCCCAGCGAACAGCAAAATCAACGCCAGCATCAATCCCGAAGGTCCGGCGAGGAATGCCATGGATGTGAAGCTGATGACGGCGACAACGGCTAATGTGTTGTTGCTCTCTTCTTGAGAATCAGCCAGTGAATAGCGCCATAATGCCCATAATCCGATTCCGGCAAAAAGCATCGCCCACACAATGTCGCTACTCATCCGTGAATCGACGAGAAGCACAGGCGAAAAAGTCAATAGGATGACCATGATGAAAACCCGCACCCGCCCTAGCAAATCGCGGAATAACAGGGGCAACAAACCGAGCGCAACACCCGCTAAGGCAGTAAACACCCGTGCACCCGCCTCACCTGTATCAAAGGTCGTGAATGCGAGTCGTTGCAACCAGAAGGTCACCGCGCTATCGGAAGTTAAAGGTTCAACGCCATTTGCTGGATACGCCGCATGGAATGCCGCCAGTGCATTGTGCGTTTCAGATGATGCTATCGGCACGGTGTCTAAATCGGCGGTACGAAGCGCCAGTGAAAAAACAATGATAATCAGGTAGATAAGCACCTCACCTGAAATCATCACACGCCCGCTTGACCTTGCCGGAAACACATCCGAACTTTGAGTTGATTCAACGACTGCCTGTTGCATAACGCTCCAAACCTTATGGATTTAAGGATGCAAGTTGCGAATTCACACGATAAATACGGCTATCACCGGACTCACACACTACATCGAGTTGATCTCTAAATTTCTCATCACCCGCGCCGCCGTAATGATTACGCTCCGCCGTGCCGTAAATGATATAGTCAATGCCATATTGGTCGATGATTTCCTGCACAATATCATAGCGCAGGTCTTCGTAAAGACGTTGAATATCTTGTGGACGGGAGCCAACCACCGAAAAATAGGAGGTTCCGCGCCACTGCCCCTCATGACCTTGCCAGCCAATCACCACCGGTAAGCCGGTTAAGCCACCGACCCGACCCGACCCTTGAATATCATACGATCCGCCGGTTGCTTCACCCACGATTACATCATCTCCCTCAACGAGATCGTTCAAGCACATCAGCACGTTGTAATCGTCCTGAGATACGCTCACAGCACTCCGCCCGCCATCCAGCGTAAGGGGCGCAGGGTCTTGCGAGATGCGCCTGCCGGTTTCCATAAACATACGATTATAGATACCCAAGACCGGATACCATGCGCCGAGGAAGAGCACAATTGCTAACACCACGCCCGCCAATGCTTTGACAGGGAGCGGTGTAGGGCGTGATTGCCGATCTGCGAAGACGATATATAACCCATATGCCGTGCCAATGCTGACGACGATCCACGCCTGATAATAAAACTTGAAGACCGTGTTCATCCGTGTTGAGAAGTTATCCCGTAGATAGACAAACTCAGGAATGACCGTCAGGGACAAGCCCACACCAACTAGCATCAACGCGAAACCCGTTGCGGGTGCATAAGCAAAACCGTCCGAAGTGTCCACTGACTCGGCAGGCGGACGGCGCGGGAATAACCGCCCGATTACCAGCCAGAAGCCGATCAACAACAACGCCAGCATCGGCACGCTACCCAGGCGGCGACTCACCAATTCCGGCATGAGTTCACCCAGTCCGCCGTTTTCGTCGATATAACGCAACGCATCCTGACGAACCGCATCGCTGAGTAAGCCGAACGCTGTGAAAAAAATCAGGATTCCGAAGAGGATGGCGAAAATAAAGACAATTGTCTGCCCACCGAGTGACCAGTTCATGCGTCCGTCGCGTCGTGCACGCCACACCTCAACACCGAGGAACAACGGCAGAAGCAATATAAACGGACCGAACATCAGGAAAAATTGCGGTGAGTGCGTCGGGTAAATCAGATTCGGTAAGACACCGCCCAACTGTGAGCGGAAACCCACCAGAAATGGCAGATACGCCACGATCATGATGACGACCAGCGCCACGCCAAACACGATGACCTGAATCCAGTCATCTATTGCCAGACGTTTATGCCGGATCAAACGCCGCAAGACATCCGCACCGATTACCGCCGAGATATAAATGGGCGCGTCCCATGTGTTGAGGAAAACCAGCGCCCCCACACAAATGCCATAAAACAGCACGCGCAACGCATCTGGATTTTGCCCGATTAGCAACACGTTCAGCGCGATGCCAATTGCCAGCAAAACGTACGGCAACGTCATCACATGTGGGTGACTATCTGCCAGCAAGAAGCTGAATTGGGGGAACTCCGCAATCGCTTCTACATGGCGCTCACTGCGCGTAAATTGCGCAGGGTCAAGCAAATTTTGATCGCTAATCGTGCGGGCGGCATCAAACCACCACCAATATTCCCAGCGTGTCAAATCAGATGTGCCGCCATCTTCCGGCAATGGCTCCCAGCGATTTTTCATATCCCAGAATTCAAGATAGCTCTGGCTTGCCTGACCGGATTGATAGGGATATTCGACCAGTGGGGTCTGGAAATTGCCGAGAAAAATCACGAAGATCATAGCGAGCACACCGAAACCGATTGCAACATTTTTCGACGGTGCTCTATCCAGCAAAGAAAATTCACCGACGCGAACAAAGCGAAATGCCCGTGAGCGAATCAGATTATAAGTTACACCGAACGCCGCCGTGCCCGTCATGGCGAACAGCATAGCGATGTGCATGTTATAGCCGATGGTCGTCCACACGCCGCTTACTTTGGAGAGCATCGCCGCCATCACGTAGCCGAAATAGTAGTAACTGATGGAATAATCAGACAGCCACGGGTCATTGGGCGGGAAAGATTCGCTACGGAAGATAGCGCTCATGAAGGCTAAATCCATCGGCTTTTCGGTAGCGTAAATGCCGTTTTGATGAGCGCGGACGATTGCCCACCCCACCAGAAGCACAGCAAACAGCACTTCGGTGACGATCACCACACGGCGATTTTCAGTCCACCATGCCCGCCAATCAAATGGCTTATTGATACTGTCTTTTAGACGGAAGTACACGAAGAGGGAAATCACCAGCACGATAACCCACGAAAATACGATGTTTCCGGCAGTGTTTTCAAAGAAACCGAAACTCGCCAGCAACCA
The DNA here is from genome assembly GCA_040219275.1 of Aggregatilineales bacterium. GTDB lineage: Bacteria > Chloroflexota > Anaerolineae > Aggregatilineales > Phototrophicaceae > JAVJSU01. Next base: position 57,803 of record JAVJSU010000027.1, read on the forward strand.
GAACACGAACGAGGTCAATAATACCCCCGCCGGACGCGCCAGGGTGTAACCCCGATCAGGAAATCCGGCGAATACGCGCACCATCATCGGGAGCACCGCCGCACCCGCCAGCGAGACGAGCAACCACCAATTTAGAACTATCCAACCCTCGCGGGAGATCCAATCAAAAATCACCGTTTAACCACCACTTTCTAATGAAAAGGCAAGCGAAGGTTGTGGCAATGCCTCTTGAATAACCTGATAAATGGTCGCATCGCCCTCTTTGTATGCAATTTCCAGCATACCGTCTTCGACCATGAAATCGAACTTGTCCAGCCCACCGGATTCGCTATAGCGTCCGCGTTCGTAATCCGTCAGAATCACATATTCAACGTTATAGAAACGTAAAATCTGCGCGGCGGAATAAATATCCTGCGTTTGATAGAAGGCATTCACATTCGCCGCACGCTGACGCACCAGACCGGGCATTGGCTCCAGTGACCGTTGTTGTGTCTGATGATGATCCCACCCGACCACAGACGGCAAGCCAGTGTGAATGGAGATGCGCCCACCCCAGCGATACAACGATCCCAATGATTGTGCTTCCATGATGACAGGCGATCCCTGCACATTATCCTGCAACCAGCGAATCGCGTTGTAATCGTTAATCAGCTGGACGAATTCCCCCGGAATCAGCCCACCTTCCCAGTGTTGGGCATAACGCATGAATTCCATGCCATCAAGCGTTACGGGCGTATCAGGAGCCATGCGATAAGCGGCTTTACCCTGCGTCGCCATGATGGGATACAGTGCCGCAAGGAAGAATAACAATCCCGCCACGCCGAACCAGAATCCACGCAAACGCCCGCGCCAGAAATCCGAGTTGCTGATGATCCACGAAAACGCCGCTCCGCCCGCCACACTCAGGAGTAGCCAGACCTGCATGTAAAACTTGAAGACCATGTTCTGTCGTCCGTTATCACCACTAAGGACGAAGAACTCCACGCCTAAAGTGATACACAACGACAAGCCAATCAGCACCAGCACGAATTGCATCACGCGGGATTGCTTCGGGCGGAAGAACAACATGCCAATCCACGCCAGCAGTGGCACGACGATCAACGTGACCCGCTCACCACGCAGGAAGAAAATCACGCCGATGAGCAAGGCAACCAGAAACACGAATAATCCCGCCAGCAACGGCAAGCCACGCCCGCGCAAATCACGCACTTTGACGACCCTTAACCAGCGCGCCGTTTCCCATACCAGCAAGGACACAGCAAGGAACAGGAACAAGCCATGAATATCCAGATATGCCCAGATCGGCGTTTTACCACCTTCCCACGGCAACAATTGCGTATAAGCGGTGGCGAACCACATATCATACGGTGCAATCGCAATCGCGCTGAAAATGCCGAAACCGCCGACATAAAGCAACATATCGAGCAAACTTCTGCGGGTAATCTTCTCCCAGCGCAACCACCACGCATAACCCAAACCGACAAACGCGAGGATCATCAGGGTTGGATAGTCCCACGTATTGACCGCCTTAGACATCCCCACAGCGATTCCACCGAGCGCCAGCGTTAAATAGCGCGTTTTCCAGCTACGGGGATCATTGCCCGCCAGCAAAATTTCGTGAAAGACGAACAACGCCGCGAACAAAATCAAGGGCATGGCGATCATATGCGCGTGCAAATCACCATAAAGGAAGGTGAAGTACGGCATTTCGTTGATTGCACCCCCGCCCACAGTTGGAATTTCGGTAATCACGCGGGTGGGTGCCCAGAACCAGCGATTCGGCGAAATATTCGGCGACTCGCCATTGAGCATTCGCCCGACTCCGCGCCCAAAACCACTAACGAGCGAGGTGATTTTGTCAATCTCATAATTCACGCGATCACTAAGGCGATTCTCTTCGACGCGGAATCTCGCTTGCTCTAAGATTGACCCTAGCGCCTCATCACCCGGTTGAACTCGGTAGGTGTTAAAGTAATCATCGCTCAAGTCATCGACAATATATTTCTGTAAGCCCTGCGGAATTTCATATCCGCCAAGTTGGGCGATGGCATTGCCAAACACGCGGATGGTATCCAGATTGCCCACACCTATCGCCAGAATCAGCGCAACGATGCCCGCGATTAACGGGTTGCCCACGGTGCGTCTACGGGGTCGGGATGCAGGAACAGGTTGTACGACTACCGCATTATCTTCATCGGTATCCTGCGCCAAACCGTCCACAATAGACGACGATTCGTCCTGCGCGATTTCTTCAGAGGTTACTTCGTCAAGAATATTTTCGTCGGGTGCATTTTCATCAGCCACGACTTCATTCACAGTGACGCGCCAACCATTGACAATGCTATATGCCATCGAGAAGGCGGCTAATCCGGTAATCGAGAACAGCGTCGGCACGATCAAATTATAGGCGACGGACGGGACGATGCCTGTGATGAGCGTAGGCACACCGACGATCACATAGCCAAAGTAATAATAATTGATGTAGCCACCCGCAAACCAGGGATCAATCGGCGGGAAGATAGTACTGCGGAGCACGCCGTTGAAGTAGGCGAAGTCCATCGGTTTTTCACCGCCGAACGTGACTTCCCACAGATCAGGATTGGTCAGGCGGACGAAAATAAACAGCACAAACAGCAAGAGCGACAAGCCCTCGATAATCACCAGTAATCGCCAGCGCGCCCGCAAATAAGCGATCATATCGGCGCGTCTACGCCAGATAATTACCCCGCTAATGCACGCGAGAATAGCAAACGCGCCAATCAAACCGGATTGTGACCAGACCGGCACACGCAACGTCGCCAGATACCATGTCGCCCAACCCGCCAGCAACATGCCGAGGAATTTTGCGAATCCGTAGCCACGATCTGCCAGACCGGGCAACAATAACCACAACAACGGATAGACGATCAAGCCGATGAGGACGACGACCAGCCACCACACGACAACCGTGACGATCATCCCACTAGTGTTGATCCAGCTTTCACGGTCAAAACGATCTGACCATGTGCCGCTGTCTTGCTGTAATTCAAGCATATCTGGCGTGTATTCTAACAACGAGGGCGCTTGATCTGCTGTATATGAATCGCGTACAACAACATCGGCGATATTCGGATCGGTGTAAATGCCATAATAGCCAGAGTTCACGCGTGTGAGTGGCACACCGAACAAAAACTCGGTGACTGCCTGACTGTCATAATCGGCGGTTTTCTGGAAGATAAACACCACCGGATGATCGTAAACCGTAAAGGCTTCTTCCGGCTCAAATTCGTTCAGCCAATCCGGTGAGTCATAAATTGGCAAATGCTGATCGGAAACGCGCAACGGACCGAACTCGAATGTTTCCTGAAAATACGTCACCAGTTCAAAGCCGAGTTCTTCGTTAAAAAGCGCGTCATAAAAGGCAGTCGTCAGGGGCCAACGCGACGGGTTACGGGATTGTGAATCGTAGCGGCGATTGGTCGGCACGATGATGTAATCGGTTTGCTCAAGGATGGTCAACATGCGATCGCGCTTAAAGTCGACATCTTCCCAATCTGTATTGAACGAATACATATTGAGCAAGCCTTCCCACGGCGCACGCCCATTGCAATCGCGGGCGGAGTTCAAGCCTGAGGGGGGATCATCCGCTAAGGTCAAACCATCCGGCATCTGGCACACTTTGGCGGGCATCGATTCTTCCCATTGGGATTCATATGCCATGATCGAACCGGTCACAATCGGTCCACCGGAAACACTGACGTTGAAGTTATACGTTTCGCCCTCAACCACCTCAAACGGCTGGTCAAACAGGATGTCATAGGGATTACCGAGGATGTGGTCGGTGCGCGATAAATTATCAATCAGGGTGGCTCTTGCCAGCACGGTAATTGAATTATCATCCTCAGAGGACTGCGTCACCGTAATCGTCACTGTTTCCGGCGCTTCGTCGGCATTGAGTTCACCCAGATGAGGCGCATGAACCAGCGACACCGTGCCACTGCCGTAAGCGGTGAAGGTCGTCGTCTGTGGCACATTATCCACATATTGCGATGCCCCATCGAGCACATACGTTTCTATTGGATGGTCACGATCTAGCAGGGTATTTCTGAACGCGACATTGAGCAGAGGCACATCGTCGTCCGCGCCATCAATCCGCATGGCAAAATCACCGGGGACGTTTTCCCAGACCCAGTGCGATGCCTGCACGAAGGTCGCCTGATGACGATACACATTGGTATACATCAGCGCCCACAGCAGGGTAAAAATCAGCACAAAAGCGCCGAAACCCACCGCGGCAAAACGTCGCCATGCGCGGATCCTCGGGCGGTCTGTGCGCTGAATTAATTCCCAGATCATCCACGCCGCCAGCACCGCAAACGGCGCATACAACGGCAGGAAATAACGCATCGAAGCGACCCAATTGCCACCCAGCCAGCCAAAATACACCAGTATCCAGCCGAAGACCAATAAATTACGGGTTGCGCCCGTTTTACCAAACACCACGCGCCAACCAGACCACACCCATGCAATCCAGCCCGTTAAGCCAAGCGCGATGCCCATGCCCCACAGCACCATATTTTGCCACGGGAACAGATAATCAATCCGGTTTACCCATTGAAAATTCGGCGGACTATCGGCATTACCACTGACGAGATGTTGCGCCTCACTGATGTCCTGTAGCCAGCGATCATTCGGCAAAATCCCGAAAAAGCCGGGACCTTGAAAGGCATAGGGATTTAAGAGGCGGAAGACAAAAAATGTAATCGCGCCGGCAAGGAACAATCCGGCGAAATTGGTCATCAAGATGCGGTCACGCTCACGCGGGGAAACATTGCCGAAGAAAATCGGCAGGATTCGTAACACCGCCACGACGAGAATCAGCCCGACCACCGGCAAAATGTTGATCCGGCTTGACAGCGCCAGACCGAACGCCAGCCCGAAGCCACCATAATCAAACAGCTTACCGCTATCTTGCGTCCGCACGGCGAATAGAATCGACAGGGTGACGAATAAATTGGACATGGGATCAGCAGTGCCAAAGTGCGCCTGCTGAATCGGAAAAACAGCAAAGGCATAGAGCGCCGCCGCGAGTAGCCCCACCCAGCGATTGTGCATCTGCCTGCCAATGAAGAACACCAGCAGAATCACAAACATATCCGAAATGGCAGAAATTGTCCGCCAGATGAGGAAGATGCCGTCGTAACCCGTCCAGATGGCATCATTGTTTACATCCGCGACGACCTCAGCGACAATCCGCGCAGTAAAGAGTGGCAGAGTGCCATAGACGTATAACCCCTGCCCCACATTATGCGGGTTCCAATCTGAGCATTGTGAATCAAAATATCCGCCAATGCCGCTGGATTCAGGGTAGCGTTCAAGACAGCGTTGATACTGTTCTTCACCCGGTTCGGTGCCGGTGAAGCTAAGGAAATTACGATTTAATGACGGCGCGGTATTGCCTGTTAAGAAGCGTTCGTCAGGATGAAAGCGTACGAAATCATCCCAATTTAGCCCCGTAAACCGGAAATACCCGCCAAGTAACATTACGAATACCAGCAGAACGGCAACAATCGCATCATGCCGTGTGATTGTCATCGGTCGTGTGCTGGTAGAAATTTGATTTTCTGTTATTGCGCTTTGCATATGTTTACCAATAATCGTTTACACCCGATACGCGCCACACTACTTACACAGCAATCCTGCATTTTCCTCAAATGTCCGCAAAAGATCAACAGCGTCTGGTTGTTACATAGTCAATATCAAACTCAACCATGCCATCTACCGTTAATGGCGGTGCGCGGAACACATAAAAATCGTCCCCATTCTGATAACTGTCGATCAACGTAGAACGCCCGTCCGGGAACAAGCGCCGCAAATAGGATTCGGTTTCACTATCGTTCTGATTGTAGAAAAATAGCAGATCTCGCGTCACATCCAGCCGATAGCGATGATCGCCACAACGCCAAACATCATACAGAAAATTCGGAACCTCTTCACGGCTGACGATGCCGTTGGGCCAATCAATCACACCCGCTTCGATGCCCACTGCGCGATGATCCCACCAATGTTGATAAGCAACGATAAAGGCATTGCCATACGCGCCGTCACTCTCCGCGAAGCCATGCAAGATACGCCCTGCCTCGCTATATGGCAAGGATGAAGTCACATATGACTGCTGAAAATCATCAAAATAACGGGCGGAATTGACGGTATATGCGCCCAACGCCACCAGCATGACCAGTGATAATGCCGCAAGCGTGCCCATTTTGCCCCGAATCGCACGACGCATCGCAATGGCAATGAGGGCTAGCGGCAAGGCGGCGATGAGATAGGCTTCCGGCAACGATCCACTTGTGCGCGTGGCGCTCGGATTCTCAATCGGCGCGGCGATGGCTAACGCTGACGGCAACAGCATGATAAATATGGCAATCGGGACGAGCAATAAGGCGGCATCCCGACGTTGAATCAGCAAGGCAAGCCACGCCGCCAACCCGATAATGAGCAACCCGCCCGTAAATGGATCCATTATGGGTTGATTGGGCGCGCCGTTAATCCACGCAACGTCGCCCTTCCAGTTATACATGAGGACGGCGGTACGGACATTATCTGCTAATGCGGACATATTGGCACCAAATGCGTCAATCCGTTCGGAGATCGTGGCGTTGCGTTCGCTGATAATGTTGCCTTCTGCGTCGAACTCTTGAATCACATCATCACCGAGCAACCTTCCGGCGGTACGTTGCCAGAACACCTCCGGGTATTGATACCAGAAACGTCCTAATGGCACGAATACCGCGCCCGAAACCAGCACCAGTGCGGCGAGATTCAACACGAAACGTCCGCGCATCCGCATGGTGCTAGCGCGGAAGATCAATGCCAGAAAAACACCGACGACCACCACCACCGGCAACATGCGTACCGCTTGATAGGTGTACATCCCAAAACCGAGAATCAAGCCAGCAATGATAAAATCAATTCGGCGATTGTGGCGCATGGCACGGCTGAGATAGATCATCAACAATGCCGTCACCAGTGGAGTCAGGACAATGCGAAGCGCAAGCCGTGTAATGGATACATGCCAATAACTAACCGCCACTAGTAACATCAGCACCAGACCAACGGCAGTGCCCAATTTACGGTCACGTTCGCCGATGAGTTCACGCCCCATCCAGAAAAGCACGGGCAACGTAACGAGCGATTCGATCACTGCGAGAATGAGTAAGGTCGCATGATCCATGTCGAAACCCGGCAGACGGGTCAATAAGGCGATGGCATACATCTGGAACGGTTCGCGCCCACCATTATTGGCGAAAAAGACATCTCGATCCCCGTTTACGACACGCTGAGAATCCAGCAATTTTTCAACATGATCGCTGGTCATCTCCGGTGGAACGCTATCGAAATGATTCAAGCGAAAATACGCGCCGACAATCATAATGGCGATGATGGCGGCAAATGTGGGGGTCATACGAAACGATGGCAAGCGTAACGCCGAACGGAAGCGTCGCCACGTCTCAAAAAGCGACCATTCTGCGGGCAATAACGCCAGCACCATCAACACAATACTTATTACCCACGTCCAGAAGCCGGTAAATGAGAAAGAATTATTGCTCGTGCCGACCCACGCCAGCCCGCCGAAGAGCACCGCCCCACCCATCAACGCGACCCGCAACAATGGCACATCCTCATAAGCAGAAAATGATCTCGCCTGAGGTTTTATGTCATCCGTATCAATCGGCTTTACACGGGTTCGGCGGGTTTCTGCCCAATTTTTGAGCGATTCCCAATGATAAAAGCCTTCCGCGCCAAGCCACACGATAAATCCGAAAATGAGATACGGGATGCCTGCCGCCAATTGGTTGGCTTCAGAGCGATTGTTCATGCCACCGCTGATAAACACATTATTGCCATACCATGCCAGTGCAAAAGCAATGATGTAGAGGCTGAGGCGGATTAACTCCCGCGCACTATCGACCTGTTCCTGCGCTTCTTCTACAGCTTCAGCCATTTCATGCGTCGGCGTTTCCGTTACCAAATTTGACGGCGACTCACCTGATTGGAAAAAACCAATCCGGCGTGGTGGTATTTGGTCGGTACTCTGCGGTGGAGACATCAGTGGCGTGGATTTTGGTTCAGACCAGACAGGCGTAAGGACGACATCAGCAACCGCAAAAAATGTGCGTCGTGGGGCACGAAATAATTGTCCGGTGAGTTGCGCGAGGGATAATTCCTCGAAATCCTGCTCATTTTGAGACGCATCAACCGGATCAATAACCGCAATTGCCGACTCATCCGCTTCAACTTCATGCTCTAGGTCATTCGGTATTTCAACCGGAGGCGATGAATTGAAGTCATTAAACTCGGCTTCGTCGGATGATTCAGTCTCATCAAGCACAGTCTCATTTAGCGCCGCGTCCAGCCATTCGCCATTTTCCGAGTCGGTGTTATTGTCGGGCTGTTCATCGACTATTTCGTCGGATGAAATGTCACCTGAATCATCAACGTCAAAATCATCGGGTTGATTATCGTCCTGTGGAAATTCGTGTTCGTCGTGGGTGGTCATAGCGGTTTGCGTCCTTTGATGCACAGGTTGACGGTTGAACGTCCCGGCGGTTCACTGATGACATTGCGCCTATCGAAATAGTTAAACACCTTTAATCCCAGATTGATCGGATTAAATAATTTGCCGTCATTTTTATCAAATGTGGTGCGATCCGCCGCGTTTGCCATGGTTTCCGGCAACATGCCAGATTCTAACAGAGGTTTGCCGAAACCGTAGACAATGTTATGAATAAACGGGAATGAATAATGCGTAAAGGCGCGTTCTTCTTCCACCTCAAAACCGGCATCCATCACCGCCAGTTTGAGTTGCGCGGCGGTATATAAGCGCACATGGTTCGCCCAGATTCCAGCGAATGTGCCGTGTTGAATATGCACGCCGAATAATGTTTCTAACGTTTTGTTGATCGGATCCCACCAGAAGGGATAATTTGCATTCGGGACGGTAATCGCCACCACCCCACCCGGCTTGAGTACCCGAAAAATCTCCTTGAGTCCGGCGACATCATCATCGAGATGTTCCAGCACTTCAGAGAGAATGGCAGAATCAAAGGTGTTTTCAGCATAAGGTAGTGTGTAAATATTGGCATTGTTCAGCATCGTATCCGGCAGATGCCCGACATTGCGCTTTGCTTTAACCATTACATCCCAATCGAGTTCCGCGCCGATGATGGTCGCTTCCGTTGCATAGCGGAGCATATTGACATAAAAGCCCCGTCCGCACGGCATATCGAGGATGAGATCGCCTTTTTGTGGATTCGTCCACTCGAAAATGGTGCGCACACGCTTTTTGAACGCCATATCCGCTTCGTTGCGCGTCATGATCTCCAGCGTTGCATCGTCTACCATGTGATTTAGCTCATTAGCCCTAGCCATTGTTCGCTGAATACTCCCGGAATAACGCCTCGTAACGGTCCACTGTCTCTTTAAATGAGAATTTGGCTTCAATTTCGGCTTTTGTATGTTGATATTTTTCTGGATCATCGAGCACGTCAACGATGGTTTCGCCGATGCTCTGCCAATCACCTGCATTTGCCAGCTTGCCCATCCCTGTGACTGTTACTGGAACACGTCCCCCCGGAATATCCGTCATAATAACCGGTGTACCGGAAAGCATCGCCTCCACCTGTACCAGCGCAAAACACTCACTCTGGCTGGTCAATGCCATAATGTCACAGGCGGCGAAGAAATCCGCCATGTAGGACATATCATCAATCCTGCCGAGGAAGATGAGTTGATCTTTATATTGCTGAACAATCGGCTGATATTTTTCCCATGTATCTTCGTAAGGGATGTCAAATTCACCCGCAAAAACGATGCGGGCATTCGGGTATTTCTGATTGATGATTTCCAGCGATTTAATCAGCAAATCGGGGCGTTTTTCCTGCACGAAACGTCCACCATAACCGATCACCGGACCACCCTCATGTGACCATTCTGCACGCAATTGGGCGGCGCGTTCCGGATTTACCGGAGGCATATGAATGGGCGGATAGATGACGTGTACTTTTTCACGGAAGGGCTTCAAATAATACGAATTATCAGCATAATCATCACTATAGGCAACAATTTTAGGTGCACGATTTGCCATAAATTTATACAGCGCGAACATGGTATTGCGGATAAATTTGTTCACCGCGCCGTCTGGCAAAATTAAATCACCGTGATGCGTGGGGATGAGCTTACGTCCGGTGAGCATTCCCAGCACGCTCAATAAGCCAGTTTCTAGCATCGGCGTATGGACGCTGACAACATCGTGTTGGCGCATCAGCAAATATGCCGCAAAAGGATACATCGGCATAATCATCCCGCGACTAATCGGAATCGGCGGTGCCCATAAGCGCACAATCCGCACACCGTTGACCGTTTCATCACGCTTAAGATACGGTTGATGACGCACACATAAAACGGTCACTTCATGCCCGCGTTGCACCAATTCTTCCGCCACGCGTTGCACATAAATCGGCATTCCGGTGCGATGGGGCAAATAATAGAGAATGCAAAATAGAATCTTGAGTTTACGGCTGTTATCCGTCATTAAACTGACCTTACTTCGTTCGGTTCTGTCATCGGTTCTGTCGCGTCCGTCACTGTCGTCACCTGACGCACACCCTGAGATAATTGATCTATCGACACACCTTCTTGCACAAAGCCGATGACTCCGGTGGCGGCATGGACGATCACATTGACGGTATGGACTGTTACCGCGAACGCCGTCGCCGTGTTGATGTTCTCCGCATAACCCACCGCGCTGAGTGCCAGCAAAATCGCGCCCTCATATGTACCGATATTTCCCGGCACCGCAGGCACGGCAATCGCAAAAGCGGCGGCGGCGATATATAGGCATGTGGCGGCAAAGCTCGCCTGTTCAAAGAAGGTGAACATGAGTATATACCCCGCAAGGATCGAAAATCCCCAACTCAATCCTGTCCAGATGAAGGCTAACAGCAAAGTTCGCAGTTTTGCGAGGGGTAATAGACCATCTAAAAAGTGATCGAGCCACGTTTCCAGACGCAATTCGCGCAGAATGGGAACGAACTTCGTCACCAATGCGAGGATTTTGTGAGAAATATCGCGCCGACGGGATAAAAACACCAGAATCAGGAAGCCAGTCAGCGCCGTGATGCCACTCGTCACGCCCGCAACGCGCAACCATTCCGGCACAGGTCCCGCCGCCAACGCGAACGCCAGCATCAGCACCACCGCCAGCAAATCCAGCAGACGCTCGACGATAATCGTTCCGCCCGTCGTCAAATAAGCAATCGGCGGATCGCTACGGGATGCCAGCCAGATACGCGCCAGTTCACCGATGCGAAAGGGGATAAACCCATTGATGAGATAAGCGACATTGAGGATGCTAAATGAGCGCCAATACGGGAGACGTTCATTGAGCAAGATGCGCCAGCGTTGAGCGCGTGCCAATAAACCCACCACCAGAAAGACAACACACGGCACAACATACAGATACCGTGCCTGACTCCATGCGTCGCTAAAAAGGTCAAAATCAATTTGGGTGGAGATAAACACAATCGCACCGATGCTAGCGACGATGCCGATTGCCAGATATTTTATGTATCGTGTCAAAGCGTTGCGACCCTCTGATACAGACTCAAGACACGATATTATATCACGCGACAAAATGCGTGAAGTGTGCGGTTTGGCTACGTTTGTCTGACTGCTGTTAGAGTTTCCCCTAGTTTATAAAACACTGCACCCCCAACCACCCCATCTTGACAGAAACCCGCCCACTGCTATAATTTGAATCACTTGCGGGTGTAGCTCAGTTGGTAGAGCGTTTGCTTCCCAAGCAAAATGTCACGGGTTCGAGTCCCGTTACCCGCTCTTGCCCATCATTAAATGGATGGGCATTTTTGTTGTCTAGCGTTCGTCTTCAGCATTGACGCATCACGTAAGCACCGCTAGAATGTTTTGGATGTTGTACGAGCGCATCCGGCGCTTATTTTTTTGCTTTTTACGAGCAACTTTTAATTGAACCAACCCGAACGAAGCACACACCCTCTCTGATAAACCATACGCGGGTGTTTTGGACAAGGAGTTTTACAGTGGCGGATTACACAATCGAAGCGCAAGAGCGCACCATTATCGGTAAAAAGGTGAAAACCCTGCGCGCAGAAGGTCTCGTTCCTATTACCGTTTATGGATCGAAAATTGAACCGGTCAGCTTACAGGTGCCGTATCGCCCGCTAGAAGTGGCGCTGATGAAAGCCGGTGGTACCAATTTGATTGACCTCAACGTGGGCAGTACAAATCATGTTGTGCTGGCGCGTGACGTGCAACGCAATGTTCTGAAAGGCACCATCCTGCATGTTGATTTCGTTGCAGTCGATATGATGACCAAGATCACCACCGATGTACCGATCACACTCATCAATGAAAGCCCGGCTGTTGAAGCGCGTGAAGGCATTTTGCTAACCGGTACAAACACAGTCACCATCGAAACATTGCCAAGCAACCTCATCAACGAAGTCGTCGTTGATCTGAGTATCTTGAAAGAAGTGGGTGATACCATCACCGTCGCTGATTTGAAACTTGATGAAAACATCACCATTTTGAGCGACCCAGAAGAAATGATCGCCCGTGTCAGCCAGACCTCTGCGGCACGTTCGGAAATGCTTGAGGGCATGGACGCTGACATCGAAATGGCAAGCACCAGTGCGGAGCCAGAAGTTATCAGCAAGGGTAGAGACGAAGACGACGAAGACGACGAATAATCCGTCGGAGCATCACTTTCCGGCAGGTATTTGTAGCTTCAACGTAACTTAAACAATCAAAAACGGGACACGTCAGAAATGGCGTGTCCCGTTTTGTTTATCGTGCAATTGACTTCAATAGTGTGTATATTCGGCTAGTTACTCGTCATCCTCGTCGGGGAGTTCTTCAGGTAGATTGCCGTTTTCGGATGGCTCTACCACATCTGTCGTGCCATTTTCAATGTAAGCCTCAACTTCACCGTCTACATGACCGTTACTAATGACGTTTCCCTCTTCATCGACAACAACTTCGCCCTCGCCCAATCCAAATTCTTCTTCTTTCTTCATGAGCGCCACGCCAACAACTTCATCACCCTTGCTGAATTTCATGACTGTTACGCCCTGCGTACTGCGTCCGGTCTCACGGATTTGGTCAAGGCTGGTACGAAGCACGATACCGCTACGGGTAACGAGCATGATTTCATCGTCATCTTTGATACACCGCATGGCGACAACATTGCCGGTACGTTCATTTCTGGCAATGGTACGCACGCCCAGACCGTAACGGCTCTGGCGTGGATATTGTTCAAGTGCAGTACGTTTACCATACCCGCCACTGGTCACCACCAGCAAATGGGAGTGCTCTGTCGTGATGACATCCATACCCGCCACACGATCATCATCGTTGAGTTTGATGGCGTTCACACCACCTGCCGGACGACCCATCACACGCACGCGTTCTTCATGGAAGCGAATGCTCTGCCCGTGTTCGGTTGCCAGAATAACATCTTGATCGCCATTGGTATATTTCACCCAGCCAAGATAATCACCCTCGTTTAAGCCCATAGCGATTAACCCGCTGGGGCGCACACCTGCAAATTCTTGCAAGGCAACGCGCTTGATGCGTCCATAACGGGTCGCCATGACGAAGTACCAATCGCCATCCAGTTCAAAATCGGAGACGGGCAAAATCGCCGTGATGCGCTCATCCTGATCGAGCGGCAATGTGACGTGAATCAGCGTGCCCTTGTTAGCGCGTCCGGTTTCAGGGATGCGATAGGCTTTTTCTGAATAGACCTTGCCCTTATCGCTGAAGAACAGAATGGTATCCAGACTATTGGCGTTGAAAATATCAACCAGCACATCTTCGTCTTTGGTTGCCATGCCCATCACACCCTTACCACCACGCCGTTGGGCGCGATAGGCGGAGGACGGTACACGCTTGATGTAACCATTCATCGTCAGCGAAATCACGACATCTTCTTCACGGACGAGATCGCTTTCGTCGAAATCCGCATTACCGTAAATGATTTCCGTCTGGCGATCATCCCCGAAGGTTGCGCTCAATTCACCCAGATCATCACGGATGAGTGCCAGAATTTTGACGGGCGAATTCAGCAAATCTTCCAGATATTCGATCCGTGATTGCACATCATCAAATTCGCTCTGCAATTTTTGACGTTCCAGCGCCGCCAGACGACGCAATTGCAATTCAAGGATGGCTTCTGCCTGCGCTTCGGAAAGTTCAAAGCGATTCATCAACTGAATACGGGCTGTTTCCGCATCCGGCGAGGCGCGAATGGTCTGAATTACCAGATCAATATTGGTGACGGCTTTCAGCAAACCTTCCAGAATATGTGCACGCGCACGCCGACGACCCAGTTCAAATTCAGAACGACGGACAATAACATCATAACGATGCTCGATGTAAATTTGTAAACAGCGTTTCAAGCTGAGGGTACGTGGTTCACCATTAACCAGCGCCAGAATCTGAATGCTGAACGTGCTTTGCAATTGGGTATGCTTATAGAGCCTGTTTAGGATAGTCTGTGGTTGTGCACCCCGTTTAAGTTCGACGACCAGACGCATCCCGTTACGATCAGATTCATCACGCAGGTCACGGATACCTTCCAAACGTCCTTCACGCACAAGCATGACGATACGCTCGATAATGCCTGTTTTACTGACCTGATAGGGAATCGAACTAAAGACCAGCCGGAACATTTCGTTGTGTTCCTCGACGGTAGCGTTCGCACGCATGGCGACCCGCCCCTTGCCGGTGGCATAGGCTTCTTTAAGCTCTTCGTTGGCGATGATCTGTGCGCCCGTCGGGAAATCCGGACCTTTGACGAATTCTAGCAAGTCGTCAACTGTCACCTCATCAATACGATCATAATTGTCGATGATATGGGTGATGGCGGCGTTGATTTCACGCAGATTGTGTGGCGGAATGCTCGTTGCCATACCGACTGCGATACCACTCGCGCCATTCAGCAGAAGGTTCGGCAAACGCGCCGGCAACACAGACGGTTCTTGCTGTGTGCCATCATAATTATCGACGAAATCCACCGTATCCATGTTGATGTCTGTGAGCATTTCATCGGCAATTTGCGCCATACGCGCTTCGGTATAACGCATCGCCGCCGGACTGTCGCCGTCGATACTACCGAAGTTGCCCTGCCCATCCACCAGTGGATAGCGCAAAGAGAAAGTCTGTGCCATACGCGCCATTGAATCGTACACGGCGCTATCACCGTGCGGGTGATATTTACCTAGCACTTCACCGACGATACGGGCGCTCTTTTTGTGCGAGGTATTCGGGCGTAAACCCATGTCATACATCGCAAACAAAATACGACGATGCACCGGCTTCATGCCATCACGGGCATCCGGCAAGGCACGGGAGACGATCACGCTCATCGCATAATCAAGATAACTGCCGCGCATTTCTTCGTTGATATTTATGGAACGAACGACACCGATGCCACCAGGGACTGCGCCATCTTCATTTCCATTTGAGTTTCCATTCATATCCATAGACTGCTGTATGCCTTCACACTATTTGCGAGGCACGCTCTCCTTTGTCTTTTTTTGCCAATGGGTATGCTAATCGGGTGCAAAGCGGGGAATTTTGTATCCTGTTTGTCCATAAAGTTTAGTCATTGATTGCACCCGCACAGGGAGAAAATAATTTCTATATTCGAATAGTTTTTCTAACAATATTATACTCAAAAAACGTCTAAAATGCGAGTGTGGAATGTGTGATAACCCACAGGTAAGCGGGATATTATCCCAACTGTTTTGGGATAACTTTGGGATAAACTTCACATTTGGGATAACTTTGGGATATTCTCGCCGTGAGAAAGCGTGGATTGCTGTAAGACATTCAATCTGACGGTTTCTATACGATTTTGAGGTCTGGCTTGTATCAGGTGGGTTTCGGGTAGGATAATGGGAAGTATGAAAAAATATCTGCGATTAACACTCTTTGGTTTAATCTTAATGCTAATCACAGGGACGGCGATTTCTGCTCAGATCAGGGATCAGAGTAATCAACTTAGAGATAATCCCCATGATATTATCGTCGGCTACACCATTGGCTCTGTACAAGATTTTGACTATTTTAGAACCCGCACTCTAGAACCTTTCTTCCGCGAAGTCAGTTACATAGTGGAAAGTTCGTATGGTCTTACTGTCGATTTTATAGAAATCTTCCCACGTCCAAAGCAAATAGATAATACAGTAGACACGTATCTCTATTTTTCGGATGTTTTCACTTGGGATCGCATCATCATTGATACAGGTATAAGCATCACGACTCAGGCGGATTTCCTTGAGGAAATATCACCATTGTTACATAGCAATCGGGGTATTTATTTAGAGTTGTCACGAAATAGTACCGCCCCTCTCTTGGCGGCGCTCCTCGGTTACTCGGTGAATCGATGTGACCTGATTCAAGAACAGTTACCGTATTTCATAGCTCATGTGCCATCCGAGAACAATATCCAGAATATCCTCTCAATATTTATTGGCAATTGTTACCTTGCACAATATGATTTCGATACTGCCGTAACGTATTTGGATGATCTTATTTTTGATAATTTCGGTAATTTTCGAGGTTGGAACTATGCGTGGACATCTCTACAGGTGGGTCAACAGGAAGAGGCATTCTTGTTCATCACAAAGGGCATTGAATTTCACAAGTTATTTCAAGAATACAATCAAGTTATTGAACTGTTAATCTTCCGCGCACAGTTACATGCGCTGAACTTCGATTATGATTCGGCGATTGCCGACATGGATTCTGCGATTGCACTTGACCCCGATAATCCGGAACTGTACGTTCTGCGCGGGCAGATGGTGCTTTTGCTGTACGAGTGGAATCGCGTCGCGGAAAATTACAACACCGCGCTAGAGATTGACCCGAATTATGCCCCTGCCTATTTCTATCGTGGCATTTTGTACTATACAAATCTCTTCCGCGAAGATGCCCTCGCTGACTTTGAACGCTACCTCGAAATTGCCCCGAATGGCGACCATGCGGACGATGCCACCCGTTACGCAGACTCAATCCGCGCGGAAATGGAGGCATTGGGCGATTAATTCAGAGTAAAATTCAAAAGATAAAACAGTAGTCGTTGAAATCAATGCAATTGGCTACAATCTTGTGAATAACTATTGCTTTAGGAAAACGAAATTATGAAACGGTTAATACGAATAGGGTTATTGATATTGGTGCTGGTGATTGTTGTCGGACTGGTCGGCGGGTTCATGTTTTTTCAAGCGTTAACCCAGAGTCCCCTGCCCGAACACGAAGGCGAACTCACCGTGGCAGGACTCAATGATCGTGTAGAAATCTTGCGCGATGAATGGGGCGTGCCACATATTTACGCCAGCAATACCTACGATTTATTCTTCGCGCAAGGCTATAGCCACGCGCAGGATCGCTGGTGGCAGATGGAATTTTTCCGTCACACCGGAAGCGGGACGATTCAAGAACTCACCGGACAAACCGATAGCCTCATGGGTACGGATGTATTTTTGCGGACGCTCGGCTTCCGTGAAGTTGCCGAACGCGAACTCGCCGAAACCTATAGTCCTGAAGCAGTTGCCATTTTGCAAGCCTTCGCCGACGGGGTAAATGCCTACATCGGGGATCGCCCAAATGGTGATCTTGCGCTGGAATACAGCACGCTTGGCATTACCGGCGTGAGCATTGATGTTGAGCCGTGGACACCTGTAGATACGATTATCTGGGGCAAGGTGATGGCGCTCTCACTCGGCGGCAATTATGATAATGAGCAATTGCTCTCTGATCTATACGGCGAATTGGACGAAGACCTCGTCAACGATTGGTTCGTGGCGTGGCCCTACGGTGAAAAACCAACTATCGTCTGGGACGCTGATTTGCCAATCACCGAAGCCAACGCACCCACAGCACAAAATAACCCCATTGGCGCGGGCATCGTCGGCATCAACACGCAATTCGCCGGAAACTTCACGACCAACGATCTCGCCGCCTTGCCTATCGGTTATGGTGAAGGCATCGGCAGTAACAATTGGGTCGTGAGTGGTGACTTGACCGAAAGCGGAATGCCACTAATGGCGAATGATATGCACCTCAGCATTCAAATGCCGTCCATCTGGTACGAAATCGGCTTGCATTGCCAGCCCGTTTCTGATGCTTGCCCCTATAATGTGACCGGATTTGTATTTACGCCTTCGCCGGGTGTAACCGCCGGACACAACGACTATATTTCATGGGCGCATACCAACGTGGGACCGGATGTGCAGGACCTGTATCAGATTCGCGTCAATCCAGATAACCCTCTGCAATACGAATGGAATGGCGAATGGCGCGATATGGAAGTCCGTGACGAAACGCTGAATTTTGGCAACGGCGCGGATCCAATCGAATTTCAAGTCCGTATCACCCATCTAGGACCGATCATCAACGACAATCAGCGCGATGAAGACACGGGTGAATTGCTCGGCTTCAACAACGAGGATCCTCTCGCTATGCGCTGGACATCACTTGAACCCGGCACACTGCTTGAGGGAATGCTCGGCTTAAATTTGGCGCAAAACTGGGAAGAGTTCCGTGCGGCACTGGCGTTGTGGGATGGTCCTTCGCAAAACGTGATTTACGCAGATACCGAAGGCAATATCGGCTATCAAACACCGGGTCGCCTGCCCATCCGTGCAGAAGGTCATACCGGTTTATTGCCCATCCCCGGTTGGACGGATGAATATGAATGGCGCGGCTATATCCCCTATGACAGTCTGCCACGCATCTGGAATCCTGAACGGGGTTACATTGCAAGCGCCAATCAAGCCCTTGTACCCCTCGCCTATTACGATCAATTGGCGGAAGAACTCGACTCACAATTCGGCGATGATGCTGATTACACCATTAGCCGTCAATGGGCGTATGGCTATCGTGGGGATCGCATCAATACGTTGATTGAAGAACTCACGCCCCACACGTATGAAACCTTCCAGCAAATTCATGGTGATAACTACGACGGTAGCGCGGCGGAAATTCTGCCGTTCGTCGCTGAAATTGACATGGGCGATGATGTGCTGAATGATGCACGCGATTGGTTGGTCGATTGGGATTATCAAATGCATATGGATAGCCCGCAGGCGGCGCTCTATGCACAATTCTGGAAGCAATTGGTTTCTAACGTATTTAATGATGAATTCGGCGACTTGAACGAATCTGGCGGGAACAACCCCGAATGGTGGGCGATGAATCTGCTGATGCAAGATAGCGAAAACGCATGGTGGGATGACGTTACGACCAGCGAAACAGAAACCCGTGATGAAATCGTGGTGCGGTCATTCCAACAGGGACACGAAGCCACGGTTGAGGCATTGGGCGATGACCGTGATGCGTGGCGCTGGGGCGCATTGCACGGTACAACCTTCGTCAGCAACCCGCTGGGCGCGAGTGGCATTAGCTTAGTTGAAAATATCGTGAATCGTGGACCGGTAGAAACAAGTGGTACGGGTAATGCGGTGAATGCAAACGCATGGAGCGCCGGACGGGATGATTTCTCTACGCGCAGTGGACCTTCGGAACGGGTCGTGTATGATGCGAGTGATTGGTCACAGAGCATGTCCATGCACACCACCGGACAAAGCGGACATCCGTACAGCGACCATTACGACGACATGATCGAGTCATGGCGCAATATTCAATATCATCCGATGTTGTGGACGCGTGAACAGGTAGAAGCGGCAGTTGTTAGTACGCTAACTCTGCTACCGGAAGAGTAATCAAAGGTTGAACACTGGTGCTAGGAGGGATACACGAGACTTCAGGTATCCCTTTTAGCCGATGCGCCCTGTCGCTAAAAGTAGCGCAAGACCCAACACGGTGACGTTCATGAATAGGAAGATTGAGAGGAACATCCGCTCCACCGGGGTCATCCCCAAAAACAGCGTGGAACTGTTATCACTGACGACATCCTCAAAATCATCATCCGAATCATCAAAAAAATCATCACCATCATTTACGTCGCGGCGAAGATCATCAAGCATAAGTTGTAGCCCCCAAACACACACTATTCATTAGATTGTAGCACAGGTGTTTATTCTAAGTTGGCATATAAAATTGTAACACCATTAAGGCTTGATAGATGCGCTTAATTGATGCGCTTCCACACATTATCAATCAGCCTGAATGTGACCTCCTGTTGGGTGGTCGCTCCCTCAGCACCACTTTGCACCGTTGCCAATAATTGTGGCGATCCATCCGCGCCCACACCAGCATCCTGCACCAACAACACCAGCGGATTTTCTATCACGATGTTCTGATTATAGCGATCATAAACCAGCGTGTTAATCGCCTCATCCCGCACATCATACCAGCGGAGCAATGAGTCAATGTCGCCTGCACGGATCAATTGATTTTCCAGCGTTAAGCGCCACGTCAGGAAGTCCCGCCAATCGACGCTCAACTGCGCGAGTGACTCCACGCCTGTTGCAGTGCTCAGGATCGCAATAGATGACTCCGGCGCGAGTGCGGTCAACATTTGCCCGATGACCGGCGCACCGTATTGTGTAGCTAGGCTAGCAATCAGATACGTTTCTGGATTGACCTGCACGAATTGCCCCACCAACCATGACACAACAGATTGGCGCAGAAAATCGGCATCAGAGGCGAATTGAATCTGTAAATTATTGGTCGTCGTATTGACCAGACGTTCCGCCAATAACGCCGCAATCTCGATTCGCAATTCCGGCGAAAACGGCATATCGGTACGAGCACGGTTGATATACGGCGACGGCAAACGCAACTGCCACTCATTTTCTTCTGCCCAGCGCAAACTGAGCGCGTCGTCAACTTCGATGCTGACCGCCAGCGTTGGCACTTCCGAACAGGTCAGCGCGTTACAGGCAGTTGTGAGCCAACTTTCTAGCTGTGCGCCCATTGATTGCGCCAACGCGGAGTCCACTTCTCGATAGCTAATACGCACCTGTTCGCCTTCATAAAGTTGCGTATCACCCCAGAAGGTGTAATCCGGCGGAACATGAAACCAGCCACCCGGCTCAATTTCTACACCTTGATCGTTGAGTACGGGATCGTAGCGCCAATAAAACCACATCCTCTGATAAGGCACACCGTCAATGACTTCTTCAACTTTTACCCGCCCGCGACGTTCGCTAATTTCAATATCCTGAACTTGTCCCGTCAGGCGAATGTCACTTTCCAGTTTCAATTGCTGATACGCGTCAAATGTGCGATCTTGCGTTTGTAACCAGACATCGGTTGCGCTCCGTTGCACCGATAAAAACTCGCTTCGATTACCAATACGCAAGGCGGCAACTTCGGCATCAACCGTTGCCCGCAGTGTGTTTTCCTCTTCTTGTTGGATTTGATCGGCACGAGTGGCAATCAAAACGACAATTGCGCCGATAATCATAAATACAAGGGCGACCATCAGCAATAAACGAAATCGCAGTCCACGCCGTCGCTTTGCCGCCGCAGGGTCTTCCCCCGCAACAAATGTATTTTGTTCCGCTTCAATTTCCCAATCAAACCGAATACCCAATGGTTTTCTCCAAACTCGTCCAGATTAACGCTAAACGGGCATAAGACTTACCCCGTCGTCAATTCACCTGCCACCACACGCCGCAGAATGCCGTCTTCTGTGCGGATGAGCAACGCGCCCTCATCGTCCACATTTTCGGCAATTCCGGTGACTTCACCCACTATTACCCGCTGACTAAGCGAGACCAAACGTGCTTTCCATGCCTGCAAAAGTGCCTCAGACCCCAGCAGATTTCGCCAATGATCCAGACGCACCAACACTTGCGCGACGATTGCAGTCCGTTCAACGGATTTTCCGAGTGCGGTCTCTACGCTGATCGCGCGTTCCGCAAGTTCTGTTCCGGTAAAATCAACACGCACGTTCATGCCCATGCCAAGCACGACTCCGCGCAATTTATCGCCATCCCACAGGGCTTCCGGCAACACACCACACACTTTTTTTCCGTTCAGGAGTACATCGTTGGGCCACTTAATGCCGACATCCTGTGCGCCAAGTCCTCGCAACACATCGCTAATCGCCAGCGCGCCGAGCATCGTAATTTGCGAAAGCTGGGACGGTTGCGGCTTGAGGATCATTGAGAGCGCAATCGCCTGCCCCGCCGGATTATGCCAGCCCCGCCCTTGCCGCCCGCGCCCGCCCACCTGTTCATCGGCGATGACGACTGCGCCCGCCGGAGCATCGTTTTTTAGCCAATCGAAGGCGATATCCTGCGTACTGCTCACCTGTGCGTAAAATTGGTGAGGACGCTGATTGAGCGCATTTGCTAAACTTTCTGCGGTAAGTGTCATCCGAAAGGGGCGTACTTTCTTATATCATCAACTATGTGTTGAATTCTACCATGCTTGAATGGTTTTTTCGGTGCTTGAACGAATGCTGTCCATTCTCGTATAATGAGAGTAAACATAATCTAATGATAATTTGGTTAAATTTGGACGTTTCAACGCGTCAATAAACTGATACCAACACGTTTATAAAAGGACATTTTACGTATGGCGATGAACGGAAAAAATGGGCGCGATGTGGTCATCCTCGGTAGCGCACGCACACCACAGGGGAAATTTCTGGGCGCACTGTCGTCCCTTTCTGCATCAGAAATCGGTCAGGTTGCGGTGAAGGCGGCGGTTGAACGAAGCGGGATCAACGCCGGAGATGTGAACGAGGTCTTGCTCGGTAACGTGGTCAGCGCGGGCACAGGGCAAGCCTTACCGCGTCAGATCAGCATTAACGCGGGCGTGCCGGATACCGTCGGCGGAATCACCGTAAACAAAGTGTGTGGCAGTGGCTTAAAAACAGTCATGCTGGCATCAAGCATGGTGAAAGCAGGCGACGGCGAGTTGTTCATCGCGGGCGGTGTGGAAAGCATGAGCAATGCGCCCTATTTGAATGATTCTGTCCGCAAAGGCAATAAATACGGACACATCCAACTACGTGATTCGCTACAAAATGACGGGTTATGGTGTTCTTTGTGTGATTGGGGCATGGGCAACGCGGCGGAATTCATCGGCAAGCAACTCGAAGTCAGCCGCGAAGAAATGGACGAATTTGCCTATCATAGCCATCGCAAAGCCGCAGAAGCCACCGCCGCCGGACGCTTCAAGGCGGAGATCGCGCCTGTGACGATCCAAACGCGAAAGGGTGAAATCATTATTGATAGCGACGAACCGATCCGCCCCGATACCACCATCGAAGCGCTGAGCAAATTACGCCCCGCCTTTGAAGCCGATGGTAATGTGACGGCAGGCAACGCACCGGGCATGAATGATGGCGCGGCGGCGTTGATCGTCGGTAGCCGTGCCTACGCGGAGAAAAACGGTCATGCGCCGGTTGCGCGGATTGTAGGCTACGGGCAGGCGGCAGTCGAACCCGCATGGATTTTCTACGCACCTGTCAAAGCTATCCCGATTGCGCTAGAGCGTGCAGGCTGGACGATGGATGACGTAGATTTATTCGAGATTAACGAAGCCTTTGCGTCACAGGTATTGGCAGACCGTAACGGTTTGGAACGCGACGGCTATCACTTGCCGATGGAAAAAGTTAATGTGAACGGTGGCGCGATTGCCATCGGGCATCCTCTCGGCGCGAGTGGTGCGCGGGTGCTCGTCACGCTGATTCATGCTCTGCAAGATCGCGGGTTAAAGCGTGGATTAGCGGCGTTATGCCTCGGCGGTGCGGAAGCAGTTGCGATGGCGGTGGAACTAGAATAGCAAGTTTTCGCCAGCTTTATGGCGGATGAAATATTATTTTAAGGGGTAGAATGATGTCCACAGTACCAACAGCTGAGTCTGTAGAAAAAGCACGTCAGGAGATTATGCGCCTGCGTGAATTATTGGATATTACCCGAACGCGACTTGAAGAGGGAGAAGCCATCTACGAGCAACTTTTCGCAGGACTCACACCGGAGCAGATGGCACTCAAGGAAAAAGACCGTCAGCGAGAGGCGGCACATCTCGTGCTCGAAGACGCAGGGACGATCAAACGTGCCGTCACGCACATGCAATTCAATGCCCGTGATTTAGAGCGCGCTTTTGAAGAACTTTACCACATCATCAGCGCCAACTAACAGCGAGGATATTGCCGCAAATTGTAACAAAAAAGGCTGGTGCAGATTGTCATCAGCCTTTTAATTAATACGCTTCTTTGCGATCCCGAATATCGAGAAGAAACAGCGTTCCCCGATAAGTATGTTCTTGATGCGTTATCTCGGCGAATTCGATCACCATAAATACACGATAATTGCCGACTCGAAATTTACGGACTCGCTCAAATTTCTTTTCCTTGAGCATTTCTATAAACGGTGCGGCATAGGGATCATCCGCATTCAATAGCTCCCGGATTCGGCGAAAAACACCTCGTTTTTCAGTTATTGATAAGCTATTAAATCTTTTCTGTGCATTCGGTTGTATATTCAGTAACCATTTATGAGGCGGATTACGACTCATCGCCCAACGTACCTTCAGGATCGAGATCATCCAGCGTTAATGGTGTGCCACGTTCACGCAATACATCAAAGTCTATAACGCCATTAGAACTAATCACGTCCTTCAGGGCTTCTTCTAAGACTTGAACATCCCATTCATCTTCGGTTTGGGTAGTCGTCTTTTGGGTAAGTTTTGGTTCAGACATTACTTGACCTCTAGGAAATTTCTCATACTACTATTCTACTATATTAGCATGGTTTCCAGTATGTATTAATCACCCACTTCAGACAACATCTCGCGGGCGTTTTCGATGTAATCCAGTGATTGATGGCGGAAGTAAGTATTATACAGTTCAGCATAATGCCCGCCCTGCTCCATCAATTGTTCATGGCTACCGCCTTCGATGATCGCGCCGTCACGCAACACGATGATGCGATCCGCATTCCGTACCGTACTTAAGCGATGTGCAATCAGGATGGAGGTTGATTTTGCCAGAATGAGATCAAGCGCCTCTTGAATTTGGGTTTCGGTAAAGGGATCAATGCTGGCAGTCGCTTCATCCAGAATAAAGATAGATGGTTTTTCCAGCAGAACGCGCATCAAACTGACCAGTTGACGTTGCCCCATGCTCAGGCGTGAGCCACGCTCCCCGACATCAGAATTTAAGCCTTCCGGTAAGGTCTCAAGCCATTCGCCATTGCCAACGCTATTCGCCACTTCCGTTACCTCGGCATCGGTGGCATCGGGTCGTCCGTAGCGGATGTTATCCAATACCGTCCCACTAAATAAAAACGGTTGTTGCGGGACAATCCCCAAACGCGCCCGATATGTATGGAGATCAAACGAGCGAATGTCCTGCCCGTCAATCAGAATCGTCCCCTTCTGGAATTCATAAAAACGTGTGATGAGCTTGGCGATGGTCGATTTTCCCGCGCCGGTATGCCCGACGAAGGCGACACTTTCCCCGCGTTCAATCTTCAGATCGAAGTTTTTCAGTACTGGTTGGTCATCTTCATAGCCGAAGGTTACATCCTTAAATTCAACCTTACCCGTCAACCCTTTTGCGGACACATTAGCAGTCTGAACAATCGTATTATCGGCATCAATCAACCCGAAGATGCGCTCCGATGCACTTAACGCTTGCTGAAATTGGCTCCAGATTGCCGCGAGACTGATAAAGGGAAACCAGAACCGATCCACACCCTGAATAAACAGGAACCATGAGCCAATATCCACGCGTCCCCATGAGACGTACTGCGCCCCAACGTAGAGAATAATGGCGATGGCAATACCGGACAGCGCGTTCATCACGGGGAAGATCAGCGCCAACACCAGATCACGCCTCAGGTTAATCGTATACGACCGATTATTGACATCAACAAATTCGTCGTAGATCATTTCCTCTTTGCGGAAGTTCTTGGCAACGCTGATTCCGGCAACACTTTCCTGAATCATGCCGTTAACCAGCCCCATCACCCGTGCACCCTGTCGCGTCACACGGCGCGCCATCCCGCGAAAGAGCATTGCCGCCAACACAATAACCGGCATTGTGCCAATGAGAATGATGGTGAGTTCAACCGAGCGACTGAACAGCACCACAACCAGAATAACCACCTGAAACATTTGAGCGATTACGTCGCTTGTCAGCAACATCACATCGCCGAATTCCTGCGTATCGGTGGTAATACGGCTAATCACCGTACCGGATTTATGCGTATCATAAAACGCCATATCACGGTTCATCGCCGCGTCAAAAGCATCTTTACGCATCTTGCTGATGGTGTTACCGAGCACCAGACTCAGCAGATAGCGACGTGTCCAGTTCGCAAGATATTGCAGTACCGCCGCTACAAACAACGCACCCAGAATAATCACCACAGTGTTACTCTGAGAATTTTTCTGTAATTCGTCCACACCTTGCGCGACCAGCACCGGCGGCAACGCAGATACAAATGACAACACCATAAAAGCGAACAGCACCACCCATAATTGCTTCTTATAGGGCGCGAAATAGCTATAAATACGTTTAATCAGATAACCGTCTGTATATTGACGATCATAATTATCTTCTTCAAGACCGCTCATTATAGCGACCATAATGGGGGCAACTCCTGTTTTCGTTTACACGATTTGTACGACTAGCCGAACTAAACGGAACGCTGTTTTTGCGTTTCGGATGATTCGTAACGGGCGAAAATGCGCTGATAGGACTCGGAATTTTTCAGCAGGTGGTCGTGCGTACCCTGCGCCACGATCCGACCACGACGCAACACCACGATATGATCTGCCCAGCGAATCTGTGACAGTCGATGCGTGATGAGTAAGGTTGTCCGTCCCTCCGCCGCAGACCAGATCGCTTTCTGAATTTTATCTTCCGTCGCGCTATCAATCGCGCTGGTACTATCATCGAGGATAAGCACCGGCGGATTCGTCAGGAAGGCACGGGCAATCGCCAAACGCTGACGCTGACCGCCTGAAAGCGTTACGCCACGCTGACCGATTTCTGTCTCGTAGCCATCAGGGAAGCTCAAAATAAAATCATGTGCCTGTGCTTTTTTCGCCGCCTCGATAATCTGCTCTTTGGTCGCATCAGGATGCCCGAAGGCAATATTTTCCGCAATTGTCCGGCTAAACAAGAAGATGTCCTGCTCGATAATACTGATCTGCGAACGGAGCGATTGCAAATCCCATTCTTTTAGATCAATACCGTCGATCAACACCCTTCCAGCAGTAGGATCATAGATGCGGTTAATGAGCTTGGTGAGGGTACTCTTACCCGACCCCGTCTGCCCGACGATGGCAACGGTATGTCCGGTATACACAGTAAAGGAAATATCGTGCAAAATCGGCTCTTCTTCAGACCCGTCTACGCCAACATAGCCAAAAGTCACGTTTTCAAATGTTATCGCGCCTTGCATCGGTTCTTTATGATGCTCGCGGTCACGATCTAGCGAGGTTTCCGCTGTGATGACATCGAGGATGCGTCCGGCGCTGGCATATCCAAGTGCAATCCGTGATAGGGCATTCAGCGATGTAAAAACGGGAAAGCCAAATAATCCCAGTAACGAGGTAAATGCAACAATATCACCGATCTGAATCCAGCCAAGTTGATAGAGATAGACACTGTGCATAAAGCCGAAGACAAAGGACAGACCCAGCAATAGATAAGAAAGATACTTAGCTTCAATCCGTCCTTGCGCGACAAAATTATCCCGCACTTCATCGGCAAGGGCGCTAAAATTATGTATTTCCTGATCTTCTTGCGCCGCGCCTTTAACCACTTCGACACCATCCAGCGATTCCGCGAGGCTGGCATTCATCCGACCAAAGCTAGAGCGTACTCGTTGCGCCACCGGATAGGCTTGTCGCACAAAGCGGAATTGTACGATCACATGACAAACAAGGAACAAAATCGGCACAAGCAAGAGTGAAGGGTGAATAAACGGAGTGGAAATCAATGGCGCGATCAGGAACATACCTGAGCCTATAATCAGATTCACGCCCGGATACATCATAAGGTTGAGTTCACGCACATCATTCGTTACGCGTGCCATCGTTTCGCCCACGGGAATTGAATCGTGGAATGACATACTTTTACCGAGCAAGCTGGCGTATAACTCATCACGGACATCACGTTCAATACGTTGTGCAAACGCCGCGGCAGAACCGTTGCGCACAAATTGCACCACAGAACGCGCCCCCTGTGAAATCAACACGGCAATCGCCATCGCGCCCACAGTCTTCAAGTCTGTGTTGTCGCTATTGACCATAGCATTAAACGCTTCGCCGATGAAGTTCGGCACAATCGCCGCTAAAAGCGCATTAATAAACGCACCCAGGACCAGCCCGAATGCTAACAACGGGTGCTGTTTTACATTTGACCAGATAAATCTACCGGCGGAGCGATGATCCGAGCGGTATTTTGGTTCAACAATAAATTCGGCTGACATTCACCTCATCCAATACTGTCAATTTTCAGAGCGAAATACCTATTATCATAAATCTTTAAGGGTTGTGAGTGGTCTTAATTGGATTTAGAAGCAGACACACACAAACCTAACACCCGTTGTCCACAGGCGGAAACGCCGTCTAAGTATAAGGGACAATATCCGCACTTACTTAAGAGTTCACTAAGACTTTTATCTTCCAGTATATCTATCACATTAAAGAGACAAAACGAGCCATTCTTTATTCAGAATGGCTCGTCATACTAGGCTGTTTCAAACGTTAAGCGAGTGTTGATTTGCGGGACGAACTAATCTAAACGCCACCACCGCTTCCACTGAGGCGATTTTTCACCCCGATTAAGCCCTTAAGGACTTTTTGGGTGGCGGAAAGTTTATCGAGATTATCAAGCCCAACCTCATAGGTCGCCGCACCCGCCCACAACTTACCATCGCGGACTTGCATCGCGCCCATCGCTAGCAGAGTTTCACCGTAGAGCTTCTTCTCGCCGATTTCCTGAAACATATCTGCCGCCTGACGATAGCAATTGTAGGCTTGCTCTTTATCGCCTAATTCAAGATACACGCCGCCAAGATTACCGAGTACCTGCGCCGCACGACGCGAGTCCCCTTGCTCCTGAAACGTGTGTAACGCCTGTTGCATGATGTCAAGTGCCTGCTGTTGCTCACCGAGCGCACGGTGGACGAGACCGATATTGGTCTGCATCTCCGCCCCCATATCCGGCTGACCCTCTTCGCCGTAAGCATCCATCGCTTGCTTAAAGATGCGTGCCGCCGCTTCATAATCTTGCTGTTCGTAGAGCTTCACGCCCTGATCTTGTAATTCTTTTGCGCTACTCATAATGGTTTTCAACCTCGCTTTACATCGT
Source organism: Aggregatilineales bacterium (assembly GCA_040219275.1). Classification (GTDB taxonomy): domain Bacteria; phylum Chloroflexota; class Anaerolineae; order Aggregatilineales; family Phototrophicaceae; genus JAVJSU01. The sequence continues at coordinate 87,144 of JAVJSU010000027.1, forward strand.
TATATCAACAATGCTCGCACCGACCTGCCGTAATCTATCGGTAGGCATCTGGCTGAGCATTAAAGCAATATGGATAAAGCCGATATTGACCGGATTAGATGCAAAGGCGCGGACATCTTCCGGCAAGTTAGCGAAGTGTTTCCATGCTTCACGCATGACCAACAATTCCCCAATATGACTACTCGATTCTAGAAAGTAACTGATATTTTGCTTCACACCACTCGCCAGCACAGAAAGTTCGTGCATCGGAACAGGTAATTCACCCAATTCATATTGTTTGAGTGTCTCTATAGGAATGCCGCTCAATTCATTGAGTTCCTCAAACGTGACACCCGTTTCTTCCCGTGCCTGGCGCAACAAACCACCGATCATGCGATTCCGCAAATTGATATATTCCGGCTGTTTCTGGTTGGTTTCATTACGTGAACTTTTGAGTGTTTCTGCGCCCCAGAAATGACTAATGGGAACGTCAAGATAGTATGCCAATAGCTCCAATTGGGGCAAACTCGGCACATCATCACCGTGCTCCCACGATTCAACAGTCTGTGGGGGAACACGCAACAATCGGGCACAATCCTCGATTGTTCGCACCGCCGACAATCGTGCGTCCCGCAGAAGCACGCCAAGCATCTTCCCGCGAATCGCGTAGGATTGGGAGAAATCATACGGTTGATCTTCCCCCGATTCCGCTTGTTGTTGCGCCCGCTTCGCTTTCATCTTTGCGGCGATATCATCAAAACTCATCTCAACTTACCCCTTCTGCGACACATCTCACAGTACAAATTATAGACGCTAGATAGAATAGGAGCAACCAGCCACATCTTCATTGTTTATCTGGCATTTGTATATTAAAACAATTATACAACCATTGTTATTTGTAATCTTTGTTTCATATTTGCCATAAACGCTTATAATTATATAAGTATCTCAATAACGAAACTAACCTTATGACCGATGTACAGCAGGATCAACCCAAAATGTCAGAGGCTAAACCCAACGAAGAAACTCTCATGAATACGCCTAAAAACGGGGAAATTGAGCGTCTTTATTCGATTCAACGCATCACAGCGAAGCTCGGGGCATTAGCGTCTTTCAGCGATCTTAAGACACAACTCCTCAAAGAAGTAAGCGCCCTGTTTGAACAACGGCGTATCTTACTCTTTTTGCTCAATGACGAGAAAATTGGGCTAAATTTCGCAGGTATTAGCCAACCGCTAGACGACGACGAAGCCGAAGAGCGCTTACTTAATAGCACCATCAAAATCTTTAATAGTGACGACGAAACGGTGAAAAAACTTATTGAAAATACAGCCGTAGCGCTTGATAACATCACCACTACAGATACCCCATTTAGTGATCTGGCATCGTTACTCAACATAGATCATCTCTATCTGTTGCCGCTACTTTTTAAGGAAACACTGATCGGTCTGATTGTGCTAGAGGTGAATCCCCAAACACCCCTCAACGACACAGATAAGCGGATTCTCGCTGTGTTGGCGACAAACCTTGCCGTGAGCTTGAATAATAAGCGCACTCAGGAAGGCACAGTTCAACAACTTGCCGCCAAAATGAACGAAATGAGTATCCTGCAACAAATCGATCAGGAACTCAACGATACCATCGAGCTGAGTACCGTCTTTAATATGACGTGTGACTGGGCATTGCGCTTCTCGAACGCCAACGCCGCGTCGATTGCGCTTTACGAAGAAGATAACGATACCCTGCGTACTATGTTTAATTACGGCTATTCGATCACCGATGAGGAAATTGAATCCTTACGCGGGCAAACAAAAAGTAGTATCGCTTATCGCGTGGCACGTACCGGACGCGCAGAAGTCGTGCCTGATGTTTCGATTGATATGGATTATCAACCGGTGGAACAAAATATCATTTCACAGATGTCTGTGCCGGTCTTGCGTGAGGAGCAAGTCATCGCGGTATTGACGTTAGAAAGCAAGAAACTCAACGCTTATACGGACGATCATCTGAGTTTTGTCAAAAATCTGGCAAACCGAGCCGCAGTCGCCATTGATAATGCCCGCTTATATACCGAGTCTGAGCGCGAACGTAACAAAGTATCCCACATTTTGCGGAACATTGTGGACATCGTCATCGTCATTAGCCCTGAGGGGCGCATCGTGTTGATGAATCAATCGGCGATCTCTGCCTTGCGCTTGTATTCAGATACGGACTATATCGGGCGAATCTTCGACGAAGCGATTGATTTCCGTCCGTTAATCAATATCTATCATAAAGCACGCGACACAAACGAACCCCTAACCGAAGAAATTACCATGCCGAACAACCGCGTGTTCTATACCAAAGCAGAATTGCACGAAGGCGTTGGCTGGCTTATTGTGATGCAGGATGTCACACCCTATGAAAGAGATGGATCGCCTCAAGAGTGAACTGATCGCTACCGTGTCTCATGACCTGAAGCAACCGTTAAGCGTGATGCGCGGGTATCTGGATTTGCTCCAGATGAAGAATACATTTGATACCTCCTCAGAAAACTTCGTCAATATGATTGACCGTTCTATCCAGAATATGCGCCAACTGATTGATGATTTGCTCGACCTCGCCAAAATCGAATCCGGAATTGATCTGTCATTAGAACCGGTCTCATTGAATGCACTCATCACTGAAGTGGTAGAAACCAACAGCAGTACGGCAATTCAAAAATCCATGACCGTGAACACCGACTTGTCGGAAAATTTGATGATGGTCAAAGGTGAACAAAATCGCCTCCATCAAATCTTTAATAACCTCATCGGGAACGCCATCAAATATACCCCGCCGGAAGGCAAGGTAGACATCAAAATGGAAAAACGGGGGGATTCAGTACGCGTATCTGTGCAGGACAATGGCTTGGGAATCAGCCCGGAAGATCAAGCACACATCTTCGAGCGATTCTATCGTGTGCGCCGCCCGGAAACTGAAAGCATTGACGGCACCGGTTTGGGTCTGGCAATCGTCAAAACACTCATTGAAGCGCATCAAGGAACGATCCGGCTGGAAAGCACGCTGGGCGAAGGGACGACCTTTTACGTTACCCTACCCCTCAGCGAGGATGTTAACGGGTAGGAAAAAGTCGAGAGAAATTACAAATCGCCGTTCGGAAAATGAAAATTAAGATCCCGCCACCAAATGATGACGGGATTTTATTTTCAAGACAACTGATTAAAGCGACGCATCTTCCGGTGTTGAAACAGGTTTCGATTCGGTCACTTTTTGGGGTGACAATTTACCCGTTTTTCCTGTTATCGTCTCCGGTGAATAGAGTTCATCACCAATGCGATACGGCACATTAATGACCGGACGACCGCGACCACGGGCGATTTGATCCCGATACAGCGCCTCACGGATGGTTACACTCGTCCCATTGTGCAACAGGCGTTCCCACCAATGCTCAACAACGAATTCGGGAATAACGACCATCGTCGGGATGTGCATGTGGCTTTCTTCGTCAAATTCATGCAAATATTCGATCAACGGACGGGCGATTTCACGATAAGGCGACTCCACCACATCGAGCGTCACACTATGTAGATTCCATTCATGCCAGCGTTGTTCCAGCACTTCGACGGCTTCCGGTTCTACGGCAATCGCACAGGCATGAACGTTATCAGAGACACTCATCGCATATTCCAGCGCCTGCAATGAACAACGATTGAGGCTATTCATCAATACAACAACCGGAACACTGCCTGTCGCTTTAGTCCGAACACGGATCGGACCCGGTTTGATGCCATCAAGTGTCAACGAGTGTGCCACGCTCAGATAATGCTTGTGAATTTGGATGAACAGGGTCATCAGCAATGGAATGGCGAGCATAACAATCCACGCACCTTCAGCAAATTTGGTCACCATCAGGATGAGACCGACCACTGCTGTACACAACGCACCAAACGCGTTTAAGCTCAGACGGAAACGCCACATAAAATCTGGCTTAAAGCCCTCTTTATCGCGTTCTTTTAGCCAGTGAATGACCATACCGGATTGTGACAGCGTAAAGCTGATAAACACACCGACGGCATAAAGCGGCAGTAAGTTATGCTCACGGGCGCGGAACATGACGATCAAAATACCCGCGATCACCGATAGCGCGATAATCCCGTTGCTATACACCAGACGATCACCCCAATTGGTGAGTTGACGTGGTAGGTAACGATCTGCGGCGATTAATGACGCGAGGCGGGGAAAATCTGCGAAAGCTGTGTTCGCCGCAAGCGACAAAATCAGCAGTGTCGAGAATTGAATATAGTAGAAAAGGACACTCCCCTCGCCGAAGATTTCACGGCTGACCTGTGAAAGCACGGTAGTTTCCATGCCTTCTTCGATGACTACCGGAAAGTTATTTGCCAGAAAAGTGATGCCGATGAACATGGTACAGAGCAAGAAGACCATAACGATCAATGTCTGACCGGCATTCTTGCTTTCCGGCACTTTAAAGGCAGGAATACCATTAGAGATCGCTTCGATACCCGTTAAGGCTGTACATCCCGCCGCATACGCACGGAGCGCAATAAAAAGTGTCAACCCGCTCAAGGCAGTCGCACTCTCAGTCGCCGCTTCCACCTGATTGCCCGTAGGTACAGGGATGTCGCCAGAAATCACACGGAAAACACCATACAGGATCATCGCAAGGATGCCGAATACAAACGCGTATGTCGGGATCGAGAAAAATGTCCCGCTCTCTTGAACACCGCGTAGATTCATAATGGTGATAAACACAACAATCGCCAGCGCAATTTCAATACGATAAGGTGCTAGCCCTTCAAATGCAGAGGTCAACGCCGCCACACCCGCAGACACGCTCACCGCGACAGTCAAAATATAATCAATCAGCAACGATGACGCGGCAGTTAAGCCGGGGAGAATGCCGAGATTATCCTTGGCGACGATATACGCACCACCGCCATTCGGATAGGCGTGGATGGTTTGAAAATAAGAGAAGGCGACGATCAACAACAGCGCAGAAATACCGAGCGCGATAGACCACGATACCCCTAACGCCCCTGTTCCCGCGCCAATCAACACGAGCAAAATGGCTTCAGTGGCATACGCACTGGACGAAAGTGCATCGGACGAAAAGACCGCCAGCGCCTTGATCTTGCTTAACCGCTGATGAATAAGTTGATGGGTAGCGAGCGGCTCGCCAATAATCATACGCCGCAAATTGACCACTTGCATCGAAACGTTTCTCCTTCATTATTCTCATACACATTGACTACATCTTTACGGGTTTGAAACAGCATCAACCACCAACGACCATACAAACATAAAAAACCCTGGAAGGTTACACTTCAAAGGGAGCGAATTCTAAAGATTCGTACCTGAATGGTTAGGAAGTTTGGGGAGGAGAATGTGAATGGAGGTCGCAAATAGGCATGTGGAATGAGCGTGCCAAACGAGAAATCGTTAGCGCATCTATACCTGATTTATTGTTATAGTCATCCACCATCGGGAGATGCTTTCACTCCATAGTATTCTTTAATTAGCATACTCCTGCCTTTATAGCGCGTCAAGATAAAGCGTATCAAGATTTTATAAAAACGCCCTATCCAACAATCAGGATAAGGCGTTCTATTTTCAATATTGTTTTGATGAAACTTACTGAGCGAAAATGCAAAAGTTAACCGTTAGTTCGCTAACCGTTGCCTTCTGTACCGAACGTTTCATCGGTGGCGGTTTCACCATCTTCTATACCGTAAATTGCTTTCCGCTCTGCTTCGGTAGTCGGGAGTGGTTTCACCGTCATAATTTTCTCGATGATTTCTTCCTTGACCTCATCCACCAGACCGAGGTCTTGCAACGTCCAGACGGTGGTTATCCGTCCGCTTACATTGGGCCATTGGTCTTTCGCCCATACATAGCGTTGACGCGCAAATTGCCAGACTTCTTCCGGTTGTTTAATCCACTGATAGTTACTAAACTCTTGCCAGACTTCATCCGCAGGTGTGCGCGGGAACAGCGCCTTAATCATCGCTTTCTGTACATCTTCTACAGTCCGACAATGGCTTTCCCAGTTATGGCTGTACTTATCAATGAATGTGAAGATACCATAATGAGAATAATGCTCAATCGTGGTCAATACATCATTTTTCATGTGGTAGCCATCCATATACACATCTTCAAGATGGATACTCGGCTCTTCAAAGCGTTCCCCATGATGGCGTACTTCATGGGTTTCTTCCCATGTGATCGGCAAGATATCATAGGTATGGCTAATTAATCGGCGAATGCTTTCCGGCGCGACGTTAAATTTTACGAGTGTGCCACTATCGATCATCATTTCAACCAATTCAGCGATACCGTGCTGGCGTGCCTCGTCTTCCGCACGATCATTACCACTGCCATAGAGACGTTGCCTACCCGGTAGTTGTGACATGGCGATTTCTTCATCATTAATGGGGAAGATACGGCGTAAACTACCGCGATAGATGAACAGTTGAAACACCGTAATCAGCGCCGCAAAAAAGATAATCGGCGGGAGCGCGGCAGTTTTCTGCGTGATCAATACAATCGCCATAAAGTAGCTGGCAAACATCCCGCGCAATCCTGCAAAGCGTAAGGTACGTGCCTCTGGCGACCCTGGTTGAATGCCACGATCTAGCAACACATCGTCACGGACGAAGAAAATCGTCGTACTGGTAATTACAAAGGCGCTTACAAAGCCGAACGCATAATAAGCCTCAACCAGCGTCACACTGGGAATTGCGGGTATAAAGATCGCCGCCGCAATCCAGATGACGACAATACCGATCCGATCATCCTCAAAAGCACGCGGCAAGCGCCCAAGTCGAGCCGCATTCGCCGCAACCGCCGCCCCCCCAACGTAACCACCGCCCTGCGCCAGGAGCAGGATAATCGCCAGCAACACACCCGCAATCAATAGCATCACCGACCCCGTTCCGAAGACGATTTCGTATTGAATGAGCAACGTACTGTAGCCTTCAGTCGCCGGAATGTTCCACTGTTGGGCGGCAAGTAGTTGCATAATGCCGGTGCCAATTAGGAAAATCGCCGCCAGAATCAGCGCCGTGTTGATGACCTTCCACTTTGGACGTGCCGCGTGCTTACCGCTGGCAGGAATCACTTCATAGCCAGAAAAGCCAAGCATCGCACTACTCATCGAGCGCAGGAAATATTGAAAGAATAGCGTGATCGTCAACGGTTCGAGATCGCTGGCAACCTGCGTTACATAGGTTCCATTTTGTTGGGCAAGTTCCGGCACCACATGATCGACAATACCGGATGATTCCAGCCCATGCACAATCATACCCACTTTATCGCCTAGCGAAGGATCGGTGAGTGCAGTAAAAGAGACGTAGCTCAGGGTAAAAAGTGTGAAGACGGTAAACGCACCACCACCTAGCAAAAACATCGGTACTGCCCGACGTGGTCCGACGGATACCAATACCGCCATAATAAAGAAGGCGTAGATTTCCGACATAATCACGCGTTGGGGCGCAAGTTCTGGCAAGATGAGCAATGTTGCATCTGTCGCGGCGATAGAACTGATGATAATCGTCAGCACCGCGTCAATGAAGAACATACTCGTCCCCACCCACGAGAGCCAGCGCATCCTTGGGGGACCGATTGCCTCTACAAGGGGACCACTACCGCCTGCATTCGGCCTGAGGTATGCACCGGCTTTATAAGCAGGCACAATCCCAAAAAACAGCATGATGGCTAACGTGGCGAACGCCAGCATTGCGACTTCGTGATACCCGTGTGCGCCTTCGATGGCAAGCAATGTTTGATAGGCGGCGACGCTGAACGCATCCGAGGCGATCTCGAAAATGAGCGCGAAAATACCCAGCCCTGCACCGCCGAGCAACAAACCTTCTACGGCAAGGCGCGGCACCTTGCGGTCAGCTTCTCTGCGCTCTTCGGGGTTGATATAATTTTTGAAACCGAACATTCAGATATTTCCTTAATTGTCTTCAGCCTGGAGACAGCAAAAAAGGTCTCACCATAAAAAACGAGACCCACCTATAAATATTACTCTACATCTAGAGGTTTTTAAAATAGTGTTATTTCGTAATGCCCAATCATTGGGGGTTTGGCGCATTGTGTCAACCCTACGAAACAATGGCAGGACGGGACTGCTAACGGTATTATCCAGAAACACTCTTTTACATAAACAAGCCTTTTGAGCGAAAAATGACCGTTATTACCTCTAAAGTAAATCCAAAAAGTGACGATTATCGTCAAAATTATGACCACAATTGCCAGCTCATCGAAACCTTACAGGCACGGCAGGCAAAAGTGCGTGAAGGTGGTAGCGAACGCGCCCGCCAACGCCATCTTGATCGCGGGAAGATTCTGCCACGCGAACGAGTCGAACTGCTTCTTGATCCCGGTACGCCCTTTCTCGAATTGAGCACCCTCGCCGCATGGGATATGTATAATGATGAGACTCCCGGCGCGGGCGTGATTGCTGGAATTGGCGTGGTGAATGGTGTGGAAGTCATCGTCAGTTGCAATGAAGCCACCGTTAAAGGCGGCACAAGTTATCCCATCACTGTTGATAAAAGTCTGCGCGCGCAGGAAATCGCCACGATTAACCATCTGCCCTGCATTTACCTTGTCGAATCGGGTGGCGCGAACCTGCCCCATCAATCAGAGTTATTCGTCAAAGGTGGGCGGGGATTTGCGAATCAGGCAATTATGAGTGGCATGGGCATCCCGCAGATCGCGCTGGTTTTCGGCAACAGCACAGCAGGCGGCGCGTACATCCCCGGCTTGAGTGATTACACCGTGTTCGTGCGGGGTAAGGCATTAGCATTTCTCGGCGGACCTCCACTTGTCAAAATGGCAACAGGCGAAGAAGTCGATGAAGAAACGCTCGGCGGGACGGATATGCACGCGCAAATTTCTGGCTTGGCGGATTATGTTGCAGAAGATGACGCAGACGCAATTCGTATCGGGCGCGAGATCGTCAAACAACTGAATTGGCGCAAGACCGTCCATGCAGATTTACGTGCGCCGGAAGCCCCGTTATATGACCCTGATGAATTGCTCGGCATCGTCCCGATTGATACCATCCGTAAACCACTCGATATGCGTCAGGTCATTGCCCGCATCGTGGATGGCTCACGTCTACATGAATTCAAGCCGGATTATGGCAACACACTTATCACCGGACACGCCCACATTAACGGCTTTCCGGTGGGCATTATCGCCAATAACGGCGTATTATTCAGCGAGAGCGCCAACAAAGCCTCCCAGTTTATCCAACTCTGTAATCACAGCCGCACTCCGCTGATTTATTTACAAAATATTACCGGCTTTATGGTCGGCGAAAAAGCCGAAACGGGCGGGATCATCAAGCACGGCGCACAGATGATTAACGCCGTCGCCAACAGCACCGTGCCACAATTTACCGTGCTCATCGGCGGTGCATACGGCGCGGGATATTATGCGATGTGTGGTCGCCCTTATGATCCGCGTTTGATCTTCGCGTGGCCCACCAGCCGGACGGCGGTCATGGGCGCGGAGCAAGCGGCGGGCGTGCTTGGAATCGTGCAGGAAGCGTCTATGCGTGGGCGCGGGCAAGAGCCGGATATGGAGCAAATCGAAGGCATGAAGGCGATGGTGCACTATAAATTCGAGGAAGAATCCGACCCCTATTATGGCACAGCGCGCCTGTGGGATGATGGCATCATTGACCCGCGAGACACCCGTGACGCGCTGACGGTGGGCTTATCCATGAGCTATAACCGCGATTGGGTCAGCGAAGGCGCACCGCGTTACGGCAACTTCAGGATGTAAGTAAGAGCGAAGGACTGAACATAAATCATGGCGTTTATCACCTTAAATCTCAACGAAAAAATTGAAGGCAGTAGCTTTGAGACGGAAACGGAAGCCCGCGCCTATTGTCGAAAAGCGTACTCGCCCCTGTTACTCATTTTTGAGGCTTCGTGGGATGATGTTTATCATAACCTGAAACAGCCCGTCGCCATTTATCTCAACGGTAAAGGCTATAACACGGTTGAAATCGAAAAAGATGTCCCTTATGTTACGTATGTAGTAAACAAGAGTCGGCTACCGCAATCACCTGACTTTGAAGCGATTATCTCTGGAGAAATGACTCATTCTGAAGTTCAAGATGCGCTTGAATCAGCGTTTAAAAACGGGAAAAAACTTGTGTGGATCATTCACGAGGATTTGCGAATAATAAACGCTCACACGTCGGATAAACGCAATCAATTCTGGATGAAAAGTGGCGACGACGAAATTAATGGCGGTGAGGTTGCCCCTGACTTCTCCGTTAAAGTTACTGAATTATTTGATGAAGTCATTGTGGAGTAAGGTAGTATGGCACGCGAAATACTTTATGTCTCTAATTTTGCAGAACACGTCACAGAAGACCATCTGCGGGAGTTGTTCGGGCAGTTCGGGGATGTTGACCATATCGAAATTGGCGATAGCCTAAGATTCGATGTTCGGAACGCTTTAGTGACGATGTCTGCGGAAAAATCCGCCACCAAAGCCATGCACACGCTCAACGGCACGACCTTTGAGGATCGGTATATCTACATCAGCTACCCCACGCCTGACCCTAAATATTATGAAATGGGGCTTTCGGCAAAGGCACGTCAAAATGCGGAGGCGGTCTGCAACACATTGGACGAACATTACCGTAAACAGGTGCGCCGAATACACACAATGATGCTCGTCTGTGGCTATAGTTTCGTCGAAGCAGTGCTGAAAGAAGCGAAAGAAATTTATGAGGGCGACGGAATGCTCACACTGGATGGCAGTCGCAAGCGGACGCTTGGCGGTGTGTTCTTCCAACTCGCAAACCGCTATTATTCACCGACGCTGTACTCACTCATCTATTCGCGTGGTGGCAAACTCCCCGGCTACAAAAAAGAAGATGATCGGGCGTTTTATCACCTGATTCTCAATCCGCACGAGGATGTGTAGGCTAAGGAGCAACGAATAATGGTCAAAAAAGACCTACACGAAGCGAATCGGATTTCGTGGAATGCCGCCACCAAACAGCACAATGCACATAAAGGCGATCAGGCGGCATTTTTGCGCGAGGGTGGTTCCACTTTACCGCCGGAAGATGTCGAATTATTGGGGGATGCAAACGGCAAAACCATCCTGCACCTCCAATGCAATTCCGGTCAGGACACGTTGAGCATTGCCCAAAAATTTAACGCGACGGTCACCGGCGTAGACATTAGCGATGAGGCGATCAATTTTGCACGTCAACTCTCGGCTGATAGTGGCATCCCCGCTACCTTTTTTCGTAGTGATGTGTATGATTGGCTGGACGCAAACGAGACGCAATTTGACATCGTGTTTATGTCTTATGGCACATTGGTCTGGCTTTCGGATTTAAAGACATGGGCGAAGGGCGTGGCGAAGGCACTCAAAGCGGGTGGGCATTATGTATTGATGGAATTCCATCCCCTGCCCCTCATCATGGAACGCGATTGGACGCTAACTTATGATTACATGGGCGGCGGGCATATCGCATGGGATGATGGCGTGGGCGATTACGTCGCGGACTCCGGTGGTGGCTTAACCAAAGATGGAAAACCGATCATCATTACCGAACCGTTCCACAATCCCAACCCCGCGCATGAATTTACATGGGGATTGGCGGACGTGATTACCGCCTTATTAGAAGCCGGATTGACGCTCAAAACCTTCCGCGAATATCCTTATACAAATGGCTGGAAGCCCTACCCTGATATGGTGGAGGGCGAAAATCGGCGTATGTATCCACCGAAAGACAAACCACAGGGTTTGCCGTTTATGTATGGCATCGTCGCAGAGAAGCAGATGACAAGTGTATAGCCTCAAACGCCGAATCTTGGTACGATATGGGACAACTAATTAAATAGAGATTCGATTTTTGGAGAATTTAGTATGGTTGCATCATCCCCTACGGCTATGCAAAATCCCTATAATCCCTTTACAGAAGAACATAAAATGTTTCGTAAATCGGTGCGTTCCTTTGTCGAAAAGGAAATCACACCCCATATCGAGGCATGGGAACAGGCAGAAATCGCCCCACTGCACGACATTTTCAAGAAGATGGGCAATCTCGGCTTTCTCGGTTTGAATTATTCCGCAGACTACGGCGGCGCAGAGGCGGACATCTGGTTTACCGTTGTGCTGGGAGAGGAACTCGCACGCTGTGGTGCGGGCGGGGTGCCAATGGCGATCTTCGTGCAGACCGATATGGCGAGTCCGGCGCTGGCGAAACACGGCTCACACGAACTCAAGAAAAAATATCTCGCACCGGCAATCAGTGGTGAGATGGTCTGCTCTATCGCCGTGACGGAACCCAACGCCGGCTCTGATGTGGCGGGAATCATCACCCGTGCCGAGCGCGATGGCGATGAATACGTCATCAACGGCAGTAAAATGTATATCACCAACGGCACACAGGCGGATTGGTTGTGCTTGCTGGCGCGTACCTCCCCCGGTGAGGGCTATCAGGGCATGTCATTGATCGTTGTGCCGACGGATGTCGAGGGCTTTACGGTCAGCAAAAAACTCAAAAAGCTCGGCAATCATAGCAGTGATACCGCCGTCCTCAGCTTTGAAAATGTGCGCGTTCCGGTGAGCAATCGCATCGGCGACGAAGGCATGGGCTTCTATTATCAAATGGAGCAATTTCAGGTGGAGCGCATCGTCGGCGCGATCGGTGGCGTAGCTGGAGCAGAATGTGCGGTACGCGATACCATCGAATACTGTCAGCAACGCCATGCTTTCGGTAAACCGTTGATCGCCAATCAGTGGATACAATTCAAACTGGGCGAATTACTCACCGAGATCGAAGCGGCAAAACAACTCAATTATTATTGTGCCAGCCTGATCGAATCCGGCGCGGATGGGTCAGAAATCACGCGTATTGCCAGCATGTGCAAGCTCAAAGCCGGACGGTTAATGCGCGAAGTTGCGGATACATGTTTGCAATTTTATGGCGGCATGGGCTACATGGAAGAAACGCCTATCTCGCGCTATTTCCGCGATGCCCGTTTAACCTCAATTGGTGGCGGCGCAGATGAAATCATGCTCGGCATCATCGCCAAATTGGAAAATTTCAATCCACGCTAATGACTGCCTTTCTGATATTGCCGCTGGTATAATCCAATGCTGGCGGCTCTTATTAACTACGAATGGCAAATATCTTTATGAGTGAAGAACCGATTCACCATCTTCTCGCACGCGCACAAGCAGATGGCAATCCCATTATAGAGGGCGACACGGTGACATTCGTCTGGGAGGGAGAAGAAGCACCGTTCCTATTGGGGGACTTTAACAGTTGGGGTCATGCGGACGACGAAAATGCGATACTGATGACGCAAATCGCGCCGAAAGTGTGGACAAAAACCATCACCCTCCCGCGTGATGCCTATATCGAATATCTTCTTACAACCGATGTGGACGATGACGAAGCCCGCATACCCGATCCACTCAACCCAAATCTGGTGGATAACGGCATGAAAGAGTTGAACAATTTCTTCTATATGCCGGATGCCGAACTCGCGCCAATTGTCCGTGAGGGACACAGCCTGCCACAAGGCGTGCTTTCCCGTCATGTCATCACGAACAAGCTATTTTTAGCGGGTGGTGAACGTGACGTTTGGCTATACCAGCCCATCGTCACAACCGAACCCACGCCTCTTCTGGTCGTCTATGATGGCTACCAATACCTGAAGCAGATCGAAATCACTCGCATCGTGGATCGGCTCATCGCGCAAAAAAGCATCCCGCCGATTGCACTCGCTATGATTGATAGCGGCGAAGATATGCGAATCGTCGAGTATATGGCGGGCGACGCGATGCTTAAAGTTGTCACCGAGGATGTGTTATCGCTGGCAAAAGAAAAGCTCGATTTACTGGATATTGAGACCCACCATGGCGCGTTTGGGGTATGTGGCGCGTCTATGGGCGGGCTGATGGCATATTATTCCGCGTTACGTTTTCCGCACATTTTCGGGCGGGCGATTTGCCAATCTTCTTCGCTCTTCTTATTTCACAATGATCCACATTCGCCGATAAAAGCGCTGATAAACAGCCTTGATCCAACGCAATATCCGCTCAAATTCTGGTTCGACATTGGCACTTATGAAACCAATCCGCGCATCCAGCAGGAAACCACCGATATGCTGAACAAACATGGTTTTCAGGCAACGTTCCAGCAATTTAGCGGCGGGCATAATAACACCAACTGGCAACGCATCCTTGATCGCGCATTAATCACCATTTTTGGAGACGACTAATCTATGCACACCATCACCCCTGACGAAAACTCACTTCACGGCTATTTTTCGCGTGATTTAGCACCCATCCTGACGATAAACTCCGGTGAATCGGTACGATTTAGCACGATTGACGCAAATTGGCTGAGTTACGACGATGATCGTGCGGAATTTATCGCACATCCGGCAATGGCGAACGACCCGCTGAAAGGTCATGCGCTGTGTGGACCCGTTGCCATCGAAGGTGCGAAAGCGGGCATGGTGCTGGAAATCCGCGTGGATCATCTGGAAGTTGCAGAAAAAGGCTGGAATCGCGGTGGCGGTGGCGATTGGGATTTCTGGGTGAAGCTCGGCGTGGGGGAACCTCCGGCGCGTAACATCACATGGGCGCTTGATAAGGCGAACAATGTGGCAACCGGCGATTATGGCTTATCCGTCGCCTTATCGCCGTTTATGGGTGTGATGGGAATGCCTACTAACGAAGCGGGACAACTTTCTACCACACCGCCGCGCATAACCGGTGGTAACATGGATTGTAAATTGCTGACCGTTGGCAGTCGACTATTCTTGCCCATCGCGGTGGATGGCGGTTTGTTCTCCGTTGGCGACGGTCACGCTGTACAGGGCGATGGCGAAGTGAGCGGCACGGCGATTGAATGTTGCATGGATCGCGTCGATCTAACCTTCACCCTCCACCCTGAGATGCACCTCACCACCCCGCGAGCCTATACCCCTGAGGGATGGATCACGCTTGGATTCGACGAAGACCTTGACGAAGCCACGATGATCGCCCTGAACGCGATGCTGGATTTACTGATAGAAGAATATGGAATCACCCGCAAGGAAGCGCTATCGCTGGCAAGTGTTGCAGTTGATATGCACATCACGCAAATCGTCAACGGCGTTAAAGGTGTTCATGCTCGCTTGCCACATGATGCCGTAATTCACACAACATAAATCTAATTTTTTCGAAAAAGGATTGTACAAAATATGACGTATAGAATTGGTTCTGCGGAAGGCTTTTACGGCGACGATGTGACCAAAGCCTTGCCGATGATCCTCGGCGAGCATGTGGATGTGGTCTGTTTTGAAGCACTCGCAGAGTTGACTCTCGCCATTTTACAAAAAGATCGCCTCAAAGACCCCAAACGCGGCTTTACATTCGATATTCACATCATCGCCAGCAAAATTTTACCGGAAGCCTTCAAGCGCAAAATTCCGCTGATTACCAACGGTGGCGGTTTAAATCCATTGGCGGCGGCAGAAGCGGTGCGGGAAACAGCCGCAAAATTAGGCTTAACCGGACTCAAAATCGCGGCGGTGACGGGCGACGACATGCTGACGCGCGTTACCGATTTGCAAGAAAATGGCGAATCGCTGGCACATATCGAAACGGGCGAATCCTTCAACGCAGGCGACTATATACCCGTGAACGCGAACGTTTATATTGGTGCCGCGCCGATTGTAGAAGCACTGCAAAACGGCGCAGATATGGTCATCACGGGACGCGTCGCCGATCCCTGTTTATATCTCGCGCCACTCATCGCCCATTACGGCTGGGCGTGGACGGATTGGGATAAGCTGGCAAGTGGCATCATCGCCGGACATCTGCTGGAATGCACAGGGCAGGTCGTCGGCGGGAACAGCCTCGCCGAGATCGACACGATCAATCTGGCGGAGTCCCCAAACTTTGGCTACCCCATCGCCCATGTAGAAGCAGACGGCTCGTTTATGCTCAGCAAAACGCCGGATTCCGCTGGAACGGTCACAATAAATACCGTGAAAGAGCAACTACTCTACGAAATTCACGATCCCGCCAATTACATCACGCCGGATGTAGTTGTCGATTTCACCACGCTCAGTTTGGAACAAGTCGTAGAAAATCAGGTGCGCGTCAGTGGGGTGACGGGCAAGCCCCGCCCTGAAAAACTTAAGCTCAACTTCGGACGCATCGAAGGCTACCTGCGTGAACTCATTTTCACGGTGGGTTATCCGCGTGCATGGGACAAAGTGGCGCAGATGAAAGCCATGATCGCCGCGACATGGGACGGCTTACCGATTGACCGCGTGGAGTATCAATATCTGGGCGTAAACAGCCTGTTCGGGTCAATTGCACCGCTACCCGACGATCCGATGGAGGTAATTTTACGCGTGATGTTCACCGCTAAAGATGAAAACACGCTCAAAACTGCCGTCCGCAAGATGATGAACAATGGCTTGAGCGGACCGGCAGGCATGAGCATTTCCGGCACGACTATCGGCGCAGACCCGCGCATCGTGCTCGGCTTATTCCCGACGCTCATTTCGCGGGAACACGTTCAGCCGGAAATCACATATTTTGAGGTGTAGATGTTTGTCGAATTAGAGGGCGATACTGTGTTTTTGCTTGACCCGCGTCACGATGCTTACGTGACGGGCGACGCGCCCTATCTATTGGACGGGTCACTTTCGAATTTTCAGCGTATCCTCATCTTTCTGCTGGTCACCATCTGTATTGGTCTGGTGCTGACGGAGATCATCAACACGGATGACATCGCCATCACTACTGAGGCACAGATCATCACCGCAGAAGAAGACCTGACGACCTCACCCATTTCCTATTTTGTCGTCTATCGCTATCAAGACGAAGACGGCAACAATTACACCGACGAGCGCGACATTCCGCTGAACACCTTCCGCAAAATCGAAGGTGAAGACACGGTACAGGTACGTTATCTACCACTCACGCCATTTGATGCGGAACTGGTAGTGGGAGAAACGCGCTTTTTTGAGCAGGTGCGTGGCACATTGATTTTGCTCGGTCTGCTGTTCATACTATTGGTTTATGTGATCGTGTTCTGGCTCATCATTCCATCACAACGTAATCAACGCTTGGAGCGCGAGGGAGCATTGCTCAAAGCAAAACTCATCAACGCCTACCCCACCGGAGGCAATGCCCGCCGACATCGCATCAACGTCGAATATCATTTCAGCACGCCCTCCGGCAAGAACATTGCGCGCACAACGCATCAGATCCGCCCCGACCTCAAGGATAAGCCCTTGCCCGTGATGGGAACGGCGATGACCGTGCTGTATGTGAATGATCGTTTATTTAAACTTATGTGAGGATTTAAGGATCGAAAAATTATGACGAAACGTGTTTATGATCTCGCGTTCGGGCGCTCCGGTGATAAAGGTGACATCCTCAACGTGAGTGTGATCGCCCGTTCATCGGAAGCGTATCAGGAACTGAAGCAGAAATTGACCACCGACAAAGTGAAGGCACACATGCGCGAACTCGTAACTGGCGAGGTTATGCGCTATGAGCTAGATAACATTGAAGCCTTTAATTTCGTCATGTACGGCGCATTGGACGGTGGCGGGACGCGCTCCCTGCGGATTGATGGTCTGGGCAAATCTCTGGCGGGCGCGGTACTTTACATTCCATTAGATGAAGATGAGCACGCATAAAGTTTGCATGAGCAAGCCTTGAGCAAATACACAGCAGACTCCTATTTTTGTCAGATATACTTTTGTTGACACACATTGTTCAAGTACAAGGGAATGCCTACGACCATGAGCAAAATCAAACACATTCACTTCATCATTAATCCTGCGGCGGGCAACGACGAGCCGATCTTGAATACCATCAATGATGTTCTGTACGAAAAGGAAATTGAATGGGATATTAGCCTCACGAAAGCGCACGGCGACGGGGAAAAATTCGCGCGGGAGGTCGCCAAAGCCGGAAAAACCGACCTCATCGCCGCCTATGGGGGTGATGGGACGATTGCCGATGTCGCCAACGGATTGGTCGATTCAAAAATGCCTTTGATGATCCTCCCCGGTGGCACAGGCAATGGATTGGCGAAAGCCTTCAACCTTCCGCTGACGCTTAGAGAGGCGCTTGAAAAAATCTTCGAATGCAAACCACACGGCATCGACCTCGGCAAAACGCAAACCGGACGGCACTTTATTTTGCGGACGGCAATGGGCATCTCCGCCAACGCCACCACCAGCGCCCCGCGTGATTTAAAAGATCAGTTCGGGATTTTTGCTTATGTGATTTCTGGCATTCAACAGGTACAAAATCCACCGAACGCCACCTACAAAATGACTCTCGATGGCGAAGAGGTCGAAGTCGAAGGCGTGGGTTGTGTGGTCGCCAATACCAATTCCATTGGCGCGTTGAACCTGACGTTCCACAAAGATGTAAAGCCCGATGATGGTCTGCTGGATGTCTTCATCATCAAGAATGTGCATGAAAGCCTGCTGGGTGCGCTGGCAGAATTGGCAAAACTCAAAGATGGTGCGGCGTTCGACTTTGACCATTGGCAGGTAAAAGAAGCTCACATCGACTGCGACCCGAAACAGGAAGTGCTCGGTGACGGCGAAGTTTTCGACAATTTTCCGCTCCACCTGACCGTCGTGCCACAAGCGATACAGTTGATGCTACCTGTGGAGGAATAAAGCGCGTTGAAATGAACCATTTTGAGCGCATCACCACCCAATCAAGCGAACCTTTCGGTTTGCCGACCATCCGCGACACGGGAATCACGGTTTCGGATGTGGTGCGCCCGATTGTCAGTGGCGAAAAATCTGTGCAGGCTGTGCTTGATGCCTACCCCACCCTCGAACTTGAGGACGTGCATCAAGCACTGGCGTTTGCGGTAAGTGATTTAACGCTACAGTTAAGTCAGGTAGATCACGATGTCACGGATTCGCTGACACCAGTACGGACATACTCTAAAGGCATGAATACGCCTCAATTAAAGGAGCACTTTCTCAAAACACTAGGACTTGAAAAAATATTCGATCTGATCTTCCGACAGTCCACTAATGCGCGATCTTATATGCTAATAAGTTTGACATGGGCACGACTCTCTTATACACAGTGGTTATGGCAAGACGAGATCAAAAAATTCACCCTCCACGAGTTGATTGAGCAAATAAAGCATCAATTTGAATATGAACATTGGAGAGAGTATGCCCCAATTTCGTATGCAATTGATGAAGTTCCAGAAAGTGTGAAAGTAGGCATATCGTATTCATCAATAGTGGGTATTAGGGACCTTTGTGTATGTATGCTTCGCCCAACAGGGATAAAGAAACTCTCGTCTCAATTTTTTGCCGACTATGATGTCTCAGGAAATCGTCTCTATATCACGATAAATCATGTCTACTCACAAGATAGTATTTTTAGTCCGCTTTCAGATTATAAAAAATACTTCGTCCCTGAATTTGCTCATATAGGAAAGTTGATTCTGTCACAAAACCAAATTGAGGTACACGCCATCGTCGCTGACCACACCATCACCTTCACCTTTGATCTGCCGATTGCCGATGCTGAATAAGAAAAGTGTTTAAATCTTTGCGCCTGCGCGGTGGGTGTGGACAATAAGAAGCGATGAGTTCATCATAAAAAGATGACAAACTCAGAACCGCTTACCAAGCAAAGATAATTTGATGCCTGATACAATCGAAGCATTTCGGGACGCAATCGCAAATTTAATCGGGATGGAGTGCTGGAACGTCAAAGCCGGGGCGATTGGCTCCATGGCGAGTTTGCACATCGGCGCGAAAGTCCCGCTGGATAAGCCTCTGCCCTACCCGAACACGCAACTCACGCCGGATGAGCATAAATTTCGTGGCGAATTTGTGCTCTATATCGAAGATTGCCCGTGGCGCTTGGATGGTGAAGATGCTGTGATCGCGTCATGGCTCGATCATAACGACCCGAAAGGACCGATTGTCATGGGATTGGGGAGCTTGATGGGATGTAAGATCATCGTCGCAGAGGTGACCGTTCCGGGTATGGATTTGACCATGAGCTTCGACAACGGCGCGACCTTACGCATCTTTCCCGATCAGGTTGATCCTAAAGAAGGCGATAATTACTCGCTGTCGATTAAAAGCGGAGATACCTTTGTCGTCACGGCAAAAAGCCATGTGTATAGAGATTGATTTAAAACTTAGTATGCCGATCATTTTGTAGGGGAGACCTGCTAGGTCGCCCTCACTAGAGAACTACGGCACAAAACTTATAATAAGGACAAACGATATATGTTCGAAACTGTTGATTTCCGCCTCGAACCACCTTTTGCTTATATCACGCTCAACCGTCCCGAAGTAAAAAACGCCCTCAGTCGCCAATTGACCCGTGAATTGCTAGAAGCCTTCAAGACCTTGCAGGACAACAAAGACATCCGCGCAATTTTGCTTTCCGGCGCGGGTGGGACGTTCTGCGCGGGGGGCGACCTGAAAGAGATGCGCGAGGCGTTCAACGATAGCACTGAGTCCAGCGACCTCGACTTTGAAGCGTTGTTGATTGCCATCAACGAAGCGCCACAGGTGGTCGTCGCCAAAATCGAAGGCGCGGCGATGGGTGGCGGATTTGGCATGGTGTGCGTCTCGGATATTGCGATTGCCAGCGATACCGCCCTGATGGGTCTGCCGGAGGTTAAGCTCGGCATTGCACCGGCATTCATTTCCCCCTATGTGATTCAGCGCATCGGCTTAACTCGCTCCCGTGAATTGATGCTAACGGGTCGGCGCTTCGACGGGGCAACGGCGCACGCGTACGGCTTAGTCCATGAAGTCGTCCCGCAAGATAACATTGACGCACGCATCACGCAAATCCTGAACGACCTGCGCGATTGTAGCCCGAATGCCGTCCGCGCCATTAAATCACTCATTTTTGCCGTCAAGGATAAATCATTCGACGAAACCGTGACCTACCGCGCCAATCTTCTGCAATCACTCCGTGCAGGGGATGATGCACAGGAAGGCATTGCCGCGTTTATGGGTCGGCGTAAACCTGCGTGGGCAACAGCTGATGATAAAGGAGACGGGGAATAATGATCCGTAAAATATTGATTGCCAATCGCGGGGAAATCACCTGTAGAATCATCCGCACCTGCCGCGATATGGGCATCGCTACTGTCGCCGTGTATTCCGACATAGACGCGACCGCCCTGCATGTTGAAAGCGCCGATGAAGCGGTTGCGCTGGGTGGCAACACGGCAAGCGAGAGTTATCTGAACATCGAAAAAATAATCACCGCCGCCCAAATGACGGGTGCAGATGCGATCCATCCCGGCTATGGCTTTCTGGCGGAAAATAGCGCCTTTGCACAGGCAGTTATGGATGCCGGACTGATCTGGATTGGTCCGCCCGTGTCTGCCATTGAAGCGATGGGAAAAAAGCGCGAAGCCAAACTGATGCTAAAAGGTGTGCCACTCGTCCCCGGTTATGAGGGTGACGATCAATCTGACGATGCGCTCATCAAAGCGGCGGAAAACATAGGCTACCCGATCATGGTTAAAGCCTCCGCGGGGGGTGGCGGTAAGGGGATGCGCCGTGTGGATGTGCCTGCAAATTTGCCAGAAGAACTCGCCACTGCCCGCAGAGAAGCCAAACAAGCCTTCGGGGATGACACGCTGATTCTGGAAAAATTGGTGGAAAATCCGCGCCACATCGAGGTGCAAATTTTCGGCGATGGGCACGGCAAGGTCATCGCGCTCGGTGAACGTGAATGTAGCATCCAACGTCGCCACCAGAAAATCATCGAAGAAGCGCCATCTCCATTTTTAGACCCTGCCCTGCGGAAGCAAATATGCGAGGTCGCGGTCAGCATCGGTGAGCAACTCGGCTATTCCAATGCGGGGACGGTGGAATTTCTGGTTGATTCCGAGAAAAATTTCTACTTTATGGAGATGAACACCCGTTTACAGGTCGAGCATCCGGTGACTGAAAGCGTTTACGGCGTTGATCTGGTGCGCTGGCAAATTCTCGCCGCCGATCCCGATTCGCAAATTGACCTGTTCGGGACATATTGGCGCTATGAAACAGGTGAAATCCCACCAAATCGCCACGCCATCGAGGTACGCGTGTATGCAGAAGACCCTGATAACGGCTTTCTGCCAAGCACGGGTACGATTCTCGATTGGTCGGCTTCCGGTCAACGGGTAGATTCCGGTATTCGTACCGGCGACGAAATCACGATTCATTATGATCCCATGATCGCCAAAATCATCGCATGGGGTGATACGCGCACAGAAGCGATTCGCAAACTCGATTACGCGCTGGCAAATACGCGCTTGCTCGGTGTGCGTAACAACATCCAATTTTTGCGGCGTGTGCTCACTCATGCGGATTTCATCGCGGGCGAGACAACTACCCAATTTATTGACGCACACCCTGAGCTACACCCACCAACGGGAACAATTCCGGCGGTGGCGCTCGTCTCAGCGGCGATCAGCCATCAACGCGCAGATTCACACTCTGCTAACGGCTTAACTCAATGGCGCAATAATCCCAATCGCCCCATCAAACACACTTTTTCACATGGCGACAGGCAGTATGAGATTTTGCTCACGCCGGGTAAGTCGAACCGGATGACGGTGGTCATTGATGGCAATTCGCACGATTTAATACTTCCGTTAGAAAAAGATGGTTTCCTCACAGATGGGCAACTCACACTGATCTTAGACGGGCATCGCCAACACGTTTTCGTCGCGCACAACGCGGATGTGTGGTGGGTACACACGCAACAGGGCGTTTATCAACTGCTGTGGCAAACGCCCCTGCCCATACCCGGCAAAGAAGCTGTCGCAGAAGGGTCGCTCCGCGCACCGATGCCGGGACAGATCATTAGCGTGCGTGTAGAAAAAGGTCAGCAGGTCGAGGCGGGTGCTATACTGATGACGTTGGAAGCCATGAAAATGGAACATCGCATTCAAGCACCGTATCATGGCGTAGTAGGGAAAATTCATTACGCTGTAGGGGATTCTGTTCAGTCAGATTCGGTTCTGCTGGAAGTCGAAAAGACCGATTCTACGGAAGCCTAGTAAGAAATTTGTTCTACATCACGTCCTGTCTAAAGGATACTCCGGGCACGTTGTTCTACGAAGAATAGCTAGTCCGGTTAAGTATGCTCTGGTGTGCAAAACGCGCACCACTTTTACAATCCAATTCATACTGGAGGAGATATGTTTTTGAATATTAGACACCTCACCGGGCGTAGTGGCATAAGTCGTATTATGTTCACCTCGCTCATCGTACTGATTTTGTCAGTACTCGCCATTTCCGTTACCGCGCAAGATGATGGCGGTACACTCATTGTCGGGTTACCCTCGGTAGAAACACTTGACCCCGCGCTCGGCACCAACGATCCTGAAGTCCTCTTTAACGGACAAATCTATGATCGCCTTATCGACGTGTTGCCGGATGGCACACTCGCCCCGAACCTCGCACAGGATTGGACAATCTCAGAAGACGGTTTGACCTATACCTTCAATCTGGTAGAAGGTGTTACCTTCCACGACGGTTCGCCCTTCACGGCGGCGGATGTGGTCTTCACATTCAACCGTCTGGTCGAGCTAGAATCGTCAGCAGTCGGTCTGCTCGGTGAATTCACTGTAGAAGCAATAGATGACACCACCGTGCAATTCGTCGTCCCACAAATCAACGCTGATTTCCTATATGGCATCGCGTCACGTTTCGCCTCCATCCTCAAAGATGGCACTACTGAACCAAACGTAATTGCAGAAGGTGATGCGCCTTATGCTAATTTCAACGGTACAGGTCCGTTCGTTCTCAGTGACTATAGCCCCGGTGAAAGCGCAATTTTTACCGCCAATGAAAATTATTGGATCGAAGGTCAACCCACATTGGATGCCGTAGAATTTCTATTCATCGGCGACTCACAGGCGCGTGTTGATGCCCTGAGTAGTGGCGTGGTTGATTTCATCTTTAAGATCACATCAAGCGAATTGGCAACCCTTGGAGGGCAAGATGGCATCGTCATCACCCAACAAGCCACAAATCAGCATCCGCTCGTGCGTATCCGCGCCGACGAAGGCGCATTGGGCGAAGACCCGCGCATTCTGCAAGCCTTCCGCCTGACAACCAATCGTCAAGAACTGCTGGACGTGGTGCAAGAAGGTCTGGGCGTGGTCGGCAATAATAACCCGCTTGGTCCGAAGTATGGCGATTTCTATGTAGATGTCAGTGAAGATGTTTACGATCCCGAAGCCGCCTGTGCACTCATTCTGGAAGCTACCGGAGAAGAACGCATTTCCTCCGATTTCTATGTCTCGCTAGACTTCGCTAATTATGGCGATCTGGGTCTGGCATTGCGTGACCAATGGTCACAGGGCTGTATCGATGTGGAAGTCATCGAACGCGACCCCGGCATTTACTATGGTGATGGCGAATGGCTGGAAGTTGACCTCGGCATTACCGGCTGGGGAGATCGTCCGGTTCCGAGCTACTTCGTAGAAGCCTTCATTGAAGGTGCACCTTTCAATGAAACCCACTTCGCCGATGAAGAAGTCGCTTCACTCGTCGCTCAGGCGAATCAGACTGTCGATACTGCCACCCGCCGCGACCTCTATACACAAATCGCAGAAATCTTTGAAGAACGCGGTCCGGTGATCGTGCCGTGGTTCTCCTCTGTTGTCGGCGCATACAGCGACAATGTGGAAGGGCTGGTTATGGCACCCTTCCCCGGAAGCACTGATTTCCGTACCGTGTCTGTCACCACTGACTAACCCATCATGTCAACCATAAGCAATAGCGTGGAGTCCTCCGGGACTCCGCGTTCATTTATTGTCCGCTGGTTACAAGGGGCGTGGTCATTTTTTCGCCAACTTGCCAAACAACCCCTATCGCTGATTGGCACGCTCATCGTCGCGTTGTTTTTCTTGCTTGCCGCGCTTGGTCCATTCATCGCCCCCTATGATTTTGACGAGGTGATCCGCGATGACACCAATAGCATCGTCACCCGTGAAGCACCGTCTCTCAGCCATCCGTTTGGCACAGATCGTCGTGGGTATGATGTGTTTAGCCGCGTCATCTGGGGAGCGCGTGAAATCATCACCCTACCCGGCATCGCAACGGCAATCTCTGTAACACTCGGCGCGATCATCGGCATGACGATTGGCTATTATGGCGGCTGGGTTGATGAAGTCGTCTCCCGTGCATTAGACAGTTTATTATCCATTCCTGCGCTCGTGCTGGCGCTAGTGATGCTTGGAATCGCGGGACCAACGGACATCGGTATCATCGCTGTGGTCGTCCTGCTATATACGCCGATTGTGACGCGGGTTATTCGTAGTGCCACGCTTGGCGTGCGCTCACTCGGTTATGTCGAGGCGGCACGCTTACGGGGCGAATCCACCACTTATATTTTATTCCGGGAAATTTTACCGAGCGTACTGCCTGCCCTCGCGGTAGAAGCGGCGCTCCGGTTTTCTTACGCTATCTTTTTGACCGCCTCGCTCGGCTTTTTGGGCTTGGGTGTGCAACCTCCTTCACCGGATTGGGGTCGGATGGTCGCGGAGGCACGCGGCGAATTCACCCGTACCCCGTGGACGCTGTGGTATCCCACACTCGCCATTGCCACGCTGGTTATTGGTGTGAATTTGATGGCGGACGGATTGCGCCGGATTTTCCGTTATGAAGGGAGCACCGTATGAGCGACCCGACAACACAAGCCGTCATCGAGGCGAAAAGCCTTTCGGTGGATTATCGCCTGAAAAAAGAATGGTTCAATGTCATCCATGATGTGTCACTTCGCATCGAACCGTTGCAAATTCATGGCTTGGTGGGCGAAAGTGGGAGCGGTAAAAGCACCTTAGCGATGGCACTCCTGCGCTACATGGCGAATAACGCCCGCATCTCTAGCGGGACAATCACCTTTGACGGACAAAATATTACCGAATCGTCACCCGCCAACATGCGAAAATTATGGGGCGACCAGATCAACCTTGTCCCGCAAGACCCGCTCTCATCGCTCAACCCCGCCTACACCATCGGCAATCAAATGGCGGAACTCACGATGCAGAAAAGCGGTATGAACCGCCAAGAGGCGCACGCCCATGCAGTAGAGATGCTCGCCAAAGTCAAAATCGCCGATGCTGAAGATGTCATGAAACGCTACCCGCATCAACTCAGCGGGGGCATGATCCAACGTGTGATGATTGCGATGGCGCTCAGCACACAGCCACGCCTGCTGGTGCTCGATGAGCCAACGACGGCGCTGGATGTCACCACACAGGCGGTCATTCTCGATCTATTCCGCGATCTGGTGCACGATCAGACGGTGTTTAAATCTGGCGGTGGTGCGCTGTATGTCTCGCATGATCTCGGTACAGTCGCGCAATTATGCGACAAGGTGACGGTGCTCTATGGTGGCGAAGTGATGGAAACCGCCGCCGTTGATGATCTATTCGCCCGCCCGACCCATCCCTATACGATTGGTTTGCTGGCGAGTTTGCCCCGTCACAGCGTCGAATCGGACACGCGCCTTTCCACCATTAGCGGCACTGCGCCTTCATTAGCAGAAAGACCGTCCGCCTGCGTATTTGCGCCCCGTTGCCCCGTTGCCATTGATAAATGCCACAGCGAAAAACCGCCACTCGAAGCTGTAGAAGGTAATCGTTTAATACGTTGCTGGCGCTGGCAGGAAATCGCAACCGGTGACATCACCGTGATGAACAAACCACAGGCAACACCCGCGGAGGTTGCCCCTCGTAAAGCACACGTTCTCGCCACCACCCACATCGAGAAGCAATTCGGCTCACAGAGTCTGTTTGATCGCCTCACAGGGAAAGCATTCAACCCCGTCCATGCCGTCGATGATGTGTCCATCACCATTCAGGAACGTTCGACGTTCGGCCTGGTAGGCGAAAGTGGGAGCGGGAAAAGCACCCTCGCCCGCGCAATCGTGGCGTTAGACCCCGCCAACTCCGGCGAAATCGAGTTGTGTGGCGTAGAGATCGACAATCGCTTAGAGAAACGTGGCAAAGAAGCCCTGCGAAACCTACGCATGGTCTTTCAAAATCCGAATGATGCCCTGAATCCTTATCAAACAGTCGGGCAAGCCATCGGAAGAACGCTAAAATTATTGGGCGAACAACAAACCGTAGAAGACATTCGCACGCGTGTGCTGGAATTATTGCAAGCGGTGCGCCTCACGCCGGAATATGCAGACCGCTATCCGGCAGAATTAAGCGGTGGCGAAAAACAACGTGTCGCCATTGCCCGCGCTTTCGCCGCCAATCCCGCGCTGATCGTTGCCGACGAACCGACCTCTTCATTGGATGTGTCAGTGCAGGCGGTCATCCTCAACATGCTCAAAGATTTGCGGGCAGAACGGGGCGCGTCTTATATGCTCATCTCGCATGATCTGGACGTAATCGCCTATCTCGCGGATTGGATCGCCGTGATGTATCTCGGTCAAATCGTCGAAGAAGGACCGAACGCGGAAGTCTATAACGCGCCTTCGCATCCGTATACCGAAGCGCTGATTTCTGCCATTCCTCTGCCTGATCCAGCACAAAAAGGCGGGATCATCCGGCTTGAGGGTGAAGTGCCGAGCGCGAAAGACATCCCGACGGGTTGCCGTTTTCATACGCGTTGCCCACGTTATCTAGGAGATATTTGTAAACACGAAGAACCACCATGGCGGGATGCTGGAAATGGGCATTTTATCCTGTGCCACATTCCAGTAGATGAATTGCGCGAATTACAAAATAACGAAAAACCGCCCGTCCGCGCAGAAAACGGACACGCAAATAAGGAGGGAACGTCATCATGACACGCTTTATTTTGCGCCGATTCTTACTGCTCATATTGACTCTGTTCGTCACGTCGTTCATCATCTTTAGTCTGACTCAACTTCTGCCGGGAGACATCGCCCGCATCAATCTTGGGCGTGAAGCCAGCGAAGAAGCCCTGCAACGGGAACGGGAACGGCTCGGTTTGGATAGCCCGTTTCTAACGCAATACGCGGATTGGCTGGGCGGTTTCGTCACAGGGGATTGGGGCGTGTCTTACAATCGCGGCAATCCGCCGGTGCGCCCACTGGTGATTGACCGACTCAACAACACTGTCAAACTCGGCTTGATGACCCTCATCATCAGCATCCCGATTTCGATTTTGCTCGGCGTGCTGGCGGCGTTACGGGAAAACACAATTGTCGATAGCATCATCTCGCTGGTGTCGCTCTCGGTCGTGGGCTTACCGGAATTCGTCACGGGGATTATCTTTATCAACGTATTCGCGCATGGAACAGGCTGGTTTCCAACGACCTCTATTGTCAGAGATGGCTTTACCTTCGGCGAATGGATCAATGTGCTAACTTTGCCCGCGATGACGGCGACACTCGTTTTGCTCGGTTATGTCTCGCGCATGACGCGTGCAGGCGTGATCGACGAACTGAAAAAGCCCTACGTGCGTACAGCCATCTTAAAAGGCATCCCACAGCGGCAGGTGATTTTTAAGCATGTGCTCCGCAACGCCCTTTTGCCGACGATCACGGTCATCGCCATTAGCATTGGCTGGTTAATTGGTGGTCTGGTAGTGATAGAGGAAGTCTTTAACTTTCCGGGTTTGGGTAAGGAATTGGTCGACGCGGTACAGGCGAAAAATATCCCGATGATTCAGGCGATTGTCATGCTGATCGTGCTGGCATTCGCACTGGCGAACCTCGCCGCCGATGTGCTTTACGGTCTGCTCAATCCGCGTATCCGGTTGGAATAAATTTACATTTGGAGTGAAATAGACTTGATGAACATACAAAATCGTGCTTACAAAGAGGTCATCCGCGCCGCGTTCGCATTTGCACCATTCGTGGTTGATCTTGGCATGGTGCCGACAGTCATCGAGCCGGGTATCTGTGAGAGCGAAATGCCAATCACCGAAAAACACCTACAGCACAACGGCTTTATTCATGGCGGGGTGCAAGCCACCATCGCCGATTATACAGGCGCGGCGGCGGCGGGAACGGTCATCGCGGCGGATCAAATGGTGCTCACGGCGGAATTCAAAATCAACTTTTTGCGGGCAGGCAAAGGCGAAAAACTCACCTGCAAATCAACCATTCTCAAAGCCGGCAGTCATCTAAGCGTGGTGGAAAGTGAAGTTTATGCCCACAACGGCGACGATGTAAAATTGATCTCTAAGGCGATGGTTACGGTATCCGTTGTGCCACTTCAGGGCTAATTTTGCACAAAATTAACGTAAGCGCGCTTATACTATAGACGTGGCGAACATTTTCTAACGCGTTCGCCACAACAAATTCAATGACTCATCGTTCGTCTCAAACGAAGGGATTCCAGCGTATGCCCCTCTATGATTACAAATGTCCAGCCTGTGAAGAACGCTTTGAAATTCACCATAGCTTTAGCGCAGATGCCCCGCCCTGCCCGAATTGTGGGCATATTGGCATTCAGCGCATTATCACGCAAGCGCCACGCATCGCCAAAGGCATGAACGCCCATCCGGGAGATGGCAAAAACGCCAGCAAAGAGCAAATTCAGGAGAAATGGGCAGAAGAAACGCCTAAGCTCCGCAAGAAATTGGTGGATAAACTTGGCGAAGACATGGTGAATAAACACGCGCCCACACTCAACATGAAAACCGGCGGCGAGGGTTAACCGATGCGCGATTCATCCGTTAATTTTGATCGTGCGGCAGATTTTTACGATGCAACGCGTGGCTTCCCTGAAGGTGAAGATCAGCATGTCGCTAAGTTTGTGGCGGATGTTGCCGGATTGCCTTCGAACGCCCGTGTACTAGAAATCGGCATCGGCACGGGGCGCATCGCTCTGCCCCTGTCGCGTACCATGGGCGAGTTTTACGGCATCGACATTTCCGAAAAGATGCTCGAAAGATTGCGCCAAAAGCAAACCGATGAAGCCGTTTTCGTCAGCGTTGGCGATGCGATGCGCCTGCCTTTTGCGAATGGCATATTTGACGCGGTGGTGATCGTCCATGTGTTGCATCTCGTCAAAGACCCGGACAAAGTGTTGGCAGAAGTCGGGCGTGTACTCAATCCCGACGGCGTGGTGCTAAAATGCCAGAATCAAACGAACGTCCAGCAGGATGCCACCACACCGCTCAATGATGCGTGGTTGCACGCCACCCGCAAAGTTCGCAGTGCGCGGGACTTGTGGCGCAATGTGGATGTGTTAATGCAGGAAAACGGCTGGTCTTCCCAAAAGCCTGCGCAATCGTATCGCTATCAAACGCTAACCACACCGCAAGACTTCTTGGATCGCGTGGAGAGCCGCGCATGGTCAAGCACATGGGACATGCCGGACGATATCTGGCAAGCGGGTGTGAATGCCGTAAAAGCGGCGATTGAGGAGCATTTCGGCGGCGATGCGACGGTACAAATTCAGCAAGAAGCCGGCTTCGAGGTCGAGGTATTTGGGCGGTAGAGAGTAGACTTTAGAAATTAGATCATAGATTTTAGGCAAAAAAGACAGTAATTTCTCGATTTTAGCGTATCTTTCTTTGCGTCTCTGAGTCATTGTGCCTTTGCGTTATGCTTTTGAATGTCTTTCAATCCAATATCTATCTTCTAATATCTTTTATTCCCGCCCAAATTCGCAACAAAGCCCCAACCAAATTATAATCAGGCGTATGACGTGAGTGCATAAGTCCGGTTGTTTATGGCAAAAGTCCAACCCATTACAATTCAACATGCCGCCGTGTGGAACGGGCATATCAGCGAACAGCGCGATCTGTATTTTGATGAGCGCGTTTTAGAGTCGCCCACTTCAGACGCGCTGACCATTGACCTCACTGGCTACACGGTATTCCCCGGCATGGTCAACGCCCACGATCATCTCGAACTCAACCACTACCCGCGCACAAAATTCCGCGAGAAATACGACAACGCGCATCAATGGGGCGAGGATGTGAATGCACGGCTGAACACCGAACCGTATAAATCGCTACGCGCCTATCCGCTGTGGGATCGTTGTTTCATTGGCGGACTGAAAAACTTGCTGTGTGGCGCGACGACGGTAGCGCATCATGGACCGCCACATAAACCGCTCTTTCGCCCAAACTTTCCCGTGCGCGTGCTTAAAAAATATGGGTGGGCGCACTCTTTGCACTTCAACACAGAATCAGAAGTCGTCGCATCCTACCGCAACACGCCACATAATTTCCCCTGGTTCATCCATCTGGCGGAAGGCACGGATGAAGTCGCAAAGTCAGAGTACGCTCGATTAAAAGCACTTGGATGTGTCGGAAAAAAAACAGTCATCGTGCATGGTGTGGGTATGACGCTGGAAGACATAGCTGATGCAGTTCAGCAGGTGCGAGGTCTGGTGTGGTGTCCATCCACCAATCATTATTTGCTCGGAGAAACAACCAAATTAATCTCCGATTGGCGACAACTCGGCGGTTATGTTGCGATTGGTAGTGATTCCCGATTGACTGCGGACGGCGATTTTGTGGAAGAAGCACTCTTTGCACGCGATGAAAGTGGTTGTGATGTGAATTGCGTTGAAGAAGCCATCAGATGTCATCCAGCGCATATTTTAGGACTATCAGATGTTGGGCATCTAAACATCGGTGCGCGGGCAGATCTGATTGTTGGCGAGCATCGACGAAAAAACCTGCAACTCATCATTCGCGGCGGCATCCCGCAAATTGGCGATCCGGAGTTGATGGCGAAATTTCCGCGTACCGAAACCGTTCCCGCCACGCTCGACGGCATACCGAAAGCCATCAATGTCAACCTTGCACGCCAAATCGCCAGATGTACGCTCAAAGAACCCGGCTTAGAATTGCTGGAAGTTCCGCGCAGAACCTTATTTGGCGGGGTGTTTAGCAGATGATTACTAACGACAAGAATGCCCGACATTTAACATCACGTAAGAAAAATCGAGTATAGTGTACTGTTAACGAGCAAAAAGGACTTATCGGTATGGATATTTTATTCGGACAATCCTATTATCTGCGCTTTGATAGCAAATTATGGAAAGCCATGCAGCCCTACCCGCCGCTTGGAACGCTCTACGCCGCCTCTTATATGCGTCAGCGCGGGTTTGAAGTTGGGTTGTTTGATGCGATGTTGAGCGAGGGTGTGCATGAATGGACACGCCACCTCGACTACTATAAGCCCCGTTATGCCGTTATTTTTGAGGATAACTTCAATTATCTCAGCAAAATGTCCCTCTTACGGATGCGCGATGCGGCGTTTGAGATGATGGACATTGCGCGGGAACACGGCTGTATCGTCATCGTTGCCGGCGCGGATATGACCGACCATGCGGAAATGTATGTCGAAAAAGGCGCGGATTATGTGATCGTCGGCGAAGGTGAGGAAACCCTCGGCGATTTGATTTATCATCTTGAAGGTAAAGATGCGCGCATTCTTCCTGAAATTCCCGGCATTGTTTTTATGGATAACGATGAGATCGTCAAAACGTTGCCCCGTCCGGTGATTCGCAATCTGGATAATATGCCCTTCCCCGCATGGGATTTAGTCGATTACGAAAAATATCGCACCGTCTGGATGGAAAAACACGGCTATACCAGCATCAATATGGTGACGACGCGTGGATGCCCGTTTCATTGTAATTGGTGCGCCAAACCGATCTGGGGACAGCGCTATAAGGTCCGTAGTGCAGAAAATGTGGTCAGCGAAATGGCATGGCTAAAAGAGAGCTTCAATCCCGATCAAATCTGGTTTATGGATGACATCATGGGCATTCAGGACAAATGGATTGAAGAATTCGCCGATGAATTAGACGAACGTAAGCTCCACATCCCGTTCAAGAGTCTCAATCGTGCGGATTTACTTCTACGTGGCAAGACGATCCCTGCATTGGCACGCGCAGGCGCACAGATTGTGTGGATTGGCGCGGAAAGTGGCAGTCAGAAAATCCTTGATGCGATGGATAAAGGCACTCAGGTCGAGCAAATTTACGAAGCCACGCGCAAAATGCACGAACACGGCATCAAGGTCGCCTTCTTCTTGCAATTCGGCTATCCAGGAGAAACTCGCGAAGACATCGAAAAGACGCTTCAGATGGTGCGGGATTTGATGCCCGATGACATTGGCATTAGCGTCAGTTATCCGCTACCCGGCACACCGTTTCATGAGCGCGTGAAGTTGGAACTGGGTGACCGCGCCAATTGGGTGGATAGTGAAGACCTTGCGATGCTCTATGAAGGTCCGTTCGCCACACAATTTTATCGTCAACTGCATACCATCGTGCATAAGGATTACCGCTCGCGCAAAACGTGGAATGTGCTCAAAACGCTGGCGAATGATCCTAAGAATATCCACAAAAATATCCGCCCATCCCATTTCCGGCAGGCGGCGGCGATGGTCTATCATCGGCTGACGTTGCCGATTGCAGAAGCACGACTTGACCGACTGGCGCAACTCCCGACGAAGCAATCTCAGCAGGCACAGGGATTGTCTAACGTCACTTTGTCGTAGCGATGGTTGGTGGCGAAACATGGTAAACGGGTATTATCAACGGAGTGTATTAGAAGGAGACATCATCTATGCGACAGGTGATTATCTATCCGGGTGAGGATGGTTATTGGGTAGCAGAATGTCTAAGTTTATCCGGTTGCCTTAGTCAGGGAGAAACCGAAGCGCAAGCACTCGAAAACATCAATGAAGCGATTGCATTATGGATTGAAGACGAAGAAGATAGCTGGAAATTGAAGCCAGTAGTAGAAGTCTTCTTAAAATTACCGATGGAAGAAAAAGGTCAGTTTTTCAGCTTAGACGATGTAAAACGTGAACTCAATTTAGATGAACAATAAAATCCGCCCCTTATAGTCAATAGACAAGAGACTTATCGTAATGGACATCCTGTTAGCACACGGCTACTTTTTGTACGAAGATCCGCATGAAATGAAAGTCATGCGCCCCTACCCGCCGCTCGGCATTTTGTATATCTCGTCATACCTCAAGAGCACAGGCTTTGAGGTGGGCGTGTTTGATAGTACGTTCGCCAGTATGATCGAATTTGCGGCGTATCTTCAGGCGGAACGTCCGTCTGTGGTTGGACTCTACACCAATATGATGACCAAGCGTAACGTACTAAAGATGGTCACGCTCTGCAAGCAAATTGGCGCATCTGTCGTCCTCGGTGGACCTGACCCCGCCTATTATGCCGCCGACTATCTGGCACATGGCGCGGATATTGTCATCCGGGGCGAAGGGGAATTAACACTCGAAGAACTCCTGCCGCATCTCGCCCAAAAAGGGTTGAATGATCTCGGTGGAATTCTGGGCATTGCCTATCTTGATGAACAAGGCAACACCGTCGAGACATTCCCGCGCCCACAAATTCAAGACCTGAGCGCCCATCCCTGGCCCGATAGAGAAGCCATCGACATCGAACAGTACATGCGCGTATGGAAAGACAATCACGGACAAAGTTCTGTCTCAGTGATTCAAGCGCGGGGATGCCCATATACCTGTACATGGTGCAGTCATAGCGTGTTCGGCAATACCCACCGCCGCAGGACACCGGAAGATGCCGCCGAAGAAGTCCTGTGGATCAAAGAACGCTACAATCCCGATTTGATCTGGTATGCAGACGATGTATTTACGATCAATCATCGCTGGTTTTTTCAATACGCTGAGGAATTACAAAAGCGTGGTGTTCGCATTCCCTTTGAGTGCATCAGCCGTGCGGATCGCCTCAATGAAAAAGTGGTACAAACGCTGGCTGAAATGGGGTGTTATCGCCTGTGGAATGGCTCCGAAAGCGGGAGTCAGCGCATTCTGGACGCGATGCAACGCAAAGTAGATGCGGTGGATGTGCAGGAAAAGACGCACCTCCTGCAAAAATACAGCATCGAAACGGGGATGTTCATCATGCTCGGTTATGATGGCGAGACAATGCAAGATTTGATAGAAACAGTTGACCATCTCAAAATTAGCAATCCTGATATTTTCCTGACGACGGTTGCCTATCCCATCAAAGGCACGCACTATTACGCTGAAGTTGAGTCACGGGTGTTACGCGATGGCAACTGGGCAGAGAGCGCAGACCGTGATTTGACTATTGCCGGACGCTATTCCAAACGCTTCTATAGCTTCGCTACGCGCTGGATGGTCAACGAAGTGGCGTTGAACCGTGCACGTAAAAATGGCGGTG
This sequence comes from Aggregatilineales bacterium, assembly GCA_040219275.1. GTDB lineage: Bacteria > Chloroflexota > Anaerolineae > Aggregatilineales > Phototrophicaceae > JAVJSU01. The sequence goes on from JAVJSU010000027.1 coordinate 122,299, forward strand.
TTCCCCTGCATCATCAAGCAAAAATGTGGGCGAACATCAAATTGGGTCGCCTCGGCATGGCGCTCACACAGGGACAGCAAGAAACACAGGGAACACTTATTCATCCGTTAGCGTCTAATGTAGAAGTCGTCAATTAAGCGCACTGACCCATGCCAAACACATTCGATGCCCTTGCCCCCACCTATGATGATGATTTTACGAACACGCAAATCGGACAATATTTGCGTGGTCGCGTCCATGATCGTCTGCTCACACATTTCAACGCGGGCGATCATGTGCTGGAACTCGGTTGTGGGACGGGCGAAGATGCGCGCTATTTGGCGGAAAATGGTATTCACGTCACCGCAACAGATGCCAGTGAAAAAATGCTAGTGATGGCACGCGCCAAAAACCAGATGCTTGAGATGATAGATTTTAAACAAATGGATTTGCGTCAACTCAATCCAAATTACGATGGAGCACAATTCAGTGGTGGGTTCTCTAACTTTGGCGTGTTGAATTGTCTGGACGATTGGCGACCTCTAGCAACGTGGTTAGCACAGCGCATTGCACCTGCGGGTGTAGTGGGATTTGGTATTATGTCACCGTTTTGCATCTGGGAAATGCTGTGGCACGGCGCACACCTGAACTTCAATACGGCAACCCGACGCTTAAGAACCCATACGGTTTTCTCGCCGGATAGTATGCTAGAATCACTAAACATAACGTATCCGACGATTCGGCGACTCTCGCAAGATTTTTCGCCGTTTTTCCAGCACATCACGGTGCGTCCCTTAGGCGTTTTTCTGCCACCGAGCGATGTCTACGGGGTGATTGAAAAACGTCCGGCATTACTTAAGCGATTGATGCAACTGGAACACGCGGCGCGTAACACCGGAAAGTTGGCATTATTAGCCGATCATTACTGGATCGAGTTTCGCCGGATAGCTACTTGATAGAACGTAAGGAGAGACCTATATGCGCCTCATCTGGGATGCCGATGGCAAGAAATACGCGACCAATGAACCCACAGCCGAACTTATCGAAGAACTTATTGACGAGCTAGATAATGAAACGCATACGATGGTTGCGCTGGATGCACGCGGATTATGTAGCATGATCGCTTGTGGAGGAGAAGATGGACGCGTACGGGTGAACTATGTACCCGAAGACCTAGAAAAATCAACCAAACACCTGCTAGATCATCAGGCAAGCAATCCTGAAGATGTGATTCATCTGATGCTTCAAGGGAAAAAATCTGCCTATAAGCGTATCCATACTGTCCCTAAATATCTGGCATTACAGGCATTGGTCGAGTTTGCGCGCACAACCACCCCTGCCCCAACGATGGATTGGATAGACGATGCCTGAGGTGGCAGAGTAAACTCACCCATCAATTTAGTTAAATGTTTTAGAGTATTCTGGCACTTCTCAAGCGAAGTTGTCGTTCTTGGCGCGGCTTTCTTCTGCCATTGTCGATTTATAAGCGAGCATTTTTCCCAGCAGAGCCTCATCACATGTGGCTAGAATTTGAATCGCCAGCAAGCCCGCGTTCTTCGCCTGACCAATCGCCACCGTCGCCACCGGAACACCACCGGGCATCTGGACAATCGACAGAAGCGAATCTAATCCACTTAGAGCACGACTTTGCACGGGAACGCCGATCACCGGTAGAGGTGAGTACGCCGCAACCATCCCCGGTAAATGCGCCGCCCCACCCGCTCCGGCGATAATCACTTTGAACCCACGCTCATGAGCGGTCTTGCCATACGTCGCCATGTCATCCGGTGTACGATGGGCGGAAACGATCCTGACTTCACATGCCACATCAAACGCCTTACAGATGTCAATTGCCGCTTGCATGGTCGGCAAATCGCTATCACTGCCCATGATGATGCCGATGAGGGGTTGTGTTGTCATAAGTCGCTTTCTGTGAGGATTTTCAGTAATAAAGTGATGTTACGTAAAAATAATCAATCAGGATATTTAACTTGTAAACAGTAAACAACGGTAAGTAAATCAGTACTTCAGTAAATCAGCATTTCAGCAAGAACATTCATTGCACGTTGGCAGTATGTATTTTCTGACAAACTGATTACCTGACCAGCTGACTTACTCATGTTTGAGCATCTACTTCATGCCTAACATCATCCTAATATTTACTCTGCGTAATGTCAGTTATAAATTCACTAAATCCGCCGCTTGACGGGCGCGGGCTTCAGCTTCTTCAATGGAGTCCGCTAATACGGTGATATGTCCCATTTTGCGCCCCGGACGCACAGCACGTTTGCTATAAATATGCACATGCGCGCCTGCAATCGCCAGCGCATCGCGGATACCTTCCGCTTCCGCTTCACCGTCACGTTCGCCAAGCAAATTGACCATCACCGCAGACGGCGTGACGAGCGATGTTGCACCCAATGACCAGCCAAGCACCGTGCGGATATGATTTTCAAATTGCGAAGTGACACAGGCTTCAATCGTGTAATGCCCGGAATTGTGCGGACGGGGAGCGATCTCGTTATAGAGAATTGTGCTATCTTTCAGCTTGAACAATTCCACACCGAACACGCCGACTCCATCAATCGCAGTCACGGCTTTTCGGGCGATTTCTTCAGCGATTTGCACGCTATCAGCGGGTACATTTGCCGGAGCGCGTACCACATGACAAATATGATCTCTTTGCACCGTTTCCACCACCGGATACGTACGAATTTCACCATCACGCCCGCGTAACACCATCACGGCAAGTTCATACTCAAACGGCACGAATTTTTCGATCATCAACCCACGTCCATCATTGCCGCCGAGTTCTTCCCACGCGGTTTCGATGTCGTCTTCTGATTCAAGCGTAAAATTGCCGTAGCCATCGTAGCCATCACGACGCGCCTTGAGCAACATCGGATACCCGAATTGATCTGCGGCAATGCGTATCGAATCCGGCGACTCCACACCCAGAAAATCCGGTACAGGAATCCCTGCTTCGCGCATGGTTGTCTTCTGAATGAGCTTATCCTGCACTCTGGCAAGCGTAGCCGAGGATGGATACACCGGAACACCTGCTTCTTCGATAGTTTCAAGAACGGACGCATCGACGAATTCGTTTTCCAGCGTAATCACGTCACACAGACTGATAAATTCTTCCAACGCCGAGTCATCATCCCACGCGCCGACGACCTGATGGTGCGTCAAACGCGAGGCAGGACTATCCGGCTTGCGCTCGAAGATCACAATTTCTACGCCCAATGAGATTGCGGCTTGGGCGGTCATCTGGGCAAGTTGACCACCACCGAGTATGCCTAATCGTATCATGAGGGGGATGATACCCTGCTACAATCTACATCACAAGGTTGACTCCAATTGTTCCTGCCAGTACTCCAGCGCGAGCAGTGTCCCTGTCGAAGCAAATTCGTAATCGAATTCGTAAAGTCGTAGATCAAGCCATATGTAATCACAAATGACTTCAATCTGTTCACGATTAAAATTGAAATCAACAAGACGTTGGGTAGCGCGCTTATTTTTCTCAACACGTTGTTCATCGGTATAAAGCAATTTCCTATAAGATTTCATTTCGTTTGCTTTGTGGATTTCATCCTGACGCTCGCTCGGCGGTGTCAAACTATACACAATATAATCTGCCGCCAGATCCGCTTGGACCGGATCAACAACCGCCGCACGCATATACGCAGGCAGAAAATAACGGAACGCGGCAGGAGTAAGAATCGACATCTCCTTGTGATGACGCAGATACACCGCATCGGTCAGTGATTGCCACTGCTTGTCGACAAAGGCGTTGTGCATATCCTCACACTCATAACAATGAAACCTATCATCCACAATACGACCATCTTCCGGGTACGGCACATCTGCGAAAGCCCGTTCGATCTTCTCCACGAAAGTGTCCCGCAGTTTACTGTGCAAATATGTACCATCCTTCGCACGCTTGGCATTGAAAACAACGTTTTCCGACAATTTATCGTGCGACTCGAGAAACGCAGTCACAATTTCCCGTGCTTTTTCTGGACAACTGTGTTGCCATTTACCAATATCGTAGAGTATCTCTAAAATGCTTTTTTCATCATTATCTGGCAATTCAGCAAGTCGTTTCTCAAGTAGATTAAAAAGACTTTTACCGAACTGCCGATGCGACGTTATATCAGGATCAATGCCTCTGTACGCATCCAACATCCCCACAAAATTACTTTTCCCTTGGCTTTCAACATCGCGTGGCGTCCTCTTGAACGTCTCCCACAGCAGAATTAAATTGTCTTCCTGCTCAGTCTCTGACATTGCCAGCCAATCAGCCAATCGCATTGGGTCGTGTAACACATCCATTACATACCGCCAAACATCATTTGTCGTTTAGCTTATTATAGCGAAATACACAACAAAAATGGGCGCAGGATAATTCCCCTATGCCCATAAATGGTGATTTCGCTGATATGAAAAAAGGTGGCTTACACAGCCTTCGGTTGATCTTGCTCATCATAGGCGCTTGTTGCTACAGACGCGACCACACCATAGACTTCCGTCCACGCTTCTTCGACTTCCGGCGTAAAGGCTTCACCGAGTCCCTGTCCGAGCGTCCAGAGCAACGCCTCGCCGACAATCGCATAATGTTCTTTCGTCACGCCATAATTGATGTGGCGTTTGCCGAGGTTATACACCACCGGAACGAGCGCATCCAGATCATTTAACGCACCCACCGCCACTTTGAGCGTTTGCATTAATTTGATGCCCTGTTGACGCATGTTTGTATCGGAGAAGAGGGCTTTCGTCTCCGGCGCGATTTCCCACAGGCGATTGTAAAATAAGCCGGCGGCTTGCTCGGCAATGGATTCGACTTTGCCAAAACTTTCAGTAACCAGTTGTTTTTGTGTATCGGTTAATGTCACGGTGATGATCTCCTGCGAAAATGATTGATTGCGATGTTTACCATAATAAAAATCTAGCGCCTAAAAATCGCCTATTTTGAAGAAACAATTCTAAGCTGTAGAAATTCAGTAAATGATCGCACCTTAATCATGGAATTTCAGGAGGCGTAACCATAGGGCAATCGTCTATTTCGATTAACGGGGTGAATGCAGTAAAATCGACAATCAAGTAAGCGATTTATTGGATGACAATGTGATGAAACAACGTCTTATTGGTATTTTTACTCTGATTTTCTGTCTCTTAGCACTCAACTTTGTAACAACTTCCGCGCAGAACAGCGCCCGCCCGATGATTCTGCCTGTTGCCGAACCACCGGGGGCATCAACATGGCTGTTTGGTCAAGCCTATGGCAATACCACCGGCGCGTATAACTTCGGCGACGCGTGGTATAGCGCCGGACAGGGCTTGCACTTCGGCATTGATCTCGCCATGCCCTGCGGTACGCCCCTCGTCGCGGTGGCGGATGGTCAGGTCGCCTTTGTCGATAATTTGAGCTTCGGCTCCGCGCCACATAATTTAATCCTGCGCCATCCCGATCTTGGCTTGACCACGCTCTACGGGCATCTGCTTGATCCCGCACCCGTAACACAGGGTCAATTCGTCACACAGGGTCAGCTTGTGGGCTATTCCGGCGATCCTGATTCGACCTGTGTCTCCCGCCCGCATCTGCATTTAGAAATCCGCTCATTGGATTACCGCACGACCTATAATCCGTTTGATTACATCGACGCGAATTGGCACAGTCTCGCCAGCACGGTGGCTTTCGGTACACCGCTCTTTCAGGGTGATATGATGAACGCCCGCAGATGGATGACGCTGGAAGATCAGCCGGATGTGTCTTTTGGTGGCGCACGCTTGAATCGTTATTCGAGCGTTTGGCCCCTCCCCTCGGAGTTGCGCCCGCCGGAAAATCCACCGATGCCTGTTGAACTCGCGCCTCTGCCAGACAATGTAACGTGGGGAACGCGACAAATCGGCTTTGATGGCTGTTGCTGGTTGCATGATTTTCACCCGACTGATCCCGATACGATCACGGTTGTTGATGGCGCAAACGGTCAGCCCGCGAGTGTGTTCACATGGTCGGCGATGAGTGGCGCAATGACGAATGTGCTTTTCGCCGCGCCACCACCCGTCACCTCACCGGATGGTACACATTATGTATACAACAATGGTGGCACAAGTCGCATCGTCAATACACTGGACGGCACGGAATACCTCGTTAGCACACAGGGCGCGACCCCTGCCCTGAGCACAGACAATCGTCAACTTGTCTGGATGGTACGTGGCGGTGTGACCTTACCCGGTGCGGCATCGCCGAGTTCTGCGGTCTGGATCAGCGACATCACTGGCGAAAATGCGCGCATCATCGTGGATGAGCCGGGTGCGTCTGCACGCTGGTTGGATGCAACGCGTTTGCTGGTTAGCGTGCCACAGGTCGGACGCATCACCACGCTTTATGTGCATGATACGCAGGACGGCACGACCATCGAATTAGGTTCATGGCGCAACCTGCGACAATTGAGCACCTCCCCCGGTGGTGATTATCTGATGTTCATGCTGATGTGGCAGGGTGAAAATAATACCGCCGCCCCGGAAATTGACGGCACCTATTTACTCTCAACGAGTGCAGGCGTAACACCACAACGTCTGGATTGGTTTGGTGGATGGCGCTGGCGCGATGCGGAAAGTGTGTATTATCTGCCATTAAATCCCGGTTCGCCATTTCATTCGCTCGGCTATTACCACATTTCAACGGGTGAAAATCGCCTCCTGACCACGCCGGATACACTGGCGTTTACGATCATGAATGGCGATTGGGATGTCTCTGCGGATGGCTCGCGCATCGTCTTTCAGAACGCGGTTGATCGCAATATGTGGTTGCTAGAAATAGTCGAAAACGGTACTTAGCCGGATTTCATGCCCTTACTCCGCCTTTTACGTCGCAACACCTTCACACTGATCGTCAGCAATGCCGGAAGTGCGATTTTGTCATTTGTGCTGGCGGCGCTCATCGGGCGAGCGCTCGGTGAAGACGGACTCGGTATCTACACGGCGGCACTGGCGTGGGTATTTCCACTGTCGCTGGTCGTGGAATTCGGCATCGGCACGCTCATCACGCGGGATGTCGCCGTACAACCAACACTCAGCAACGCCTATCTGCGCCTCGCTCTCTGGGAACGTTTCGTTTTTGGTGGTGTGATTCTGCTTATTTTGCTCGTTACTGCGCCGCTTCTAAGCACATCTGACGCGGTTTCACGCGGACTCATCATCGCCGCACCCTTGGTCGTGATTAATCCGCTGTATGGCACATTTACCGCCCTGTTCCGCGCACGACAGATCATGTTGCCGATTGCCGTGCTCAATCTTGGCATGTTAATCGCACAGGTAGTCTTTACAGCATGGGTATTTGCCACCGATGGCGATGTGCTGGATGCGCTGATGGTCAACACACTTACCTCCGCCGGACAGATGATTTTTGCGGGGATATGGTGGGTGTATTTTTCTAATCGACGAATCATAATCGATACCGTAGGGGCGCAAAATATTACGCCAGTAGAAGACAGTAGGGGCGACCTGCTAGGTCGCCCTCCGTCAGGTCGCCCCTACGATGACAATGCAATGAATTTTTACCACATCTTGCGCCGTGCCTACCCGTTCGCAGTAGCGGCGGTATTGGCGGCATTGACGACACGCGTCGGGTATATTCTGCTGGAACAACTCACGAATACGGGCGAAGTCGGTTATTTTGCGGCGGCGAACCGGGTAATAGAAGGTGTGCGAATGCTCCCGAATGCCTTTTTCGGCGCATTATTCCCCTTGCTGGCATCCCTCAGTAGCGATCAACCTGCGCTGAACCGTACCTTTCGTCAGATCACGCTGGGATTAACTGGCTTCGGGGGGTTGGTCATGCTGATTTGCACACCGCTTGCCGGAACGATTATCATGGTGATCTACGGCGAGGCATTTACGGTGGCAGGAGGTGTGCTGATTGTGCTAGCATGGGGATTTTTACCCGCAATCTTACGAAGTGGGCAAACATTATACTGGTATGCACGCGGCGGCGAACAGCGCGTCAATGCGATTACTTTCGGCGGGTTAATCTTACAAATTGCACTGAGTCTGTGGCTGATTCCGTCGCAGGGGGCGCTGGGGTTGGCATGGGTGATTTTATTGACCGAAACGGGTATGTTTCTGGCGTTACTGGTAGGCAAAAACGAATGAGTGTGCGCCGTAATGATTTTGTTTTGCTATTGGCGCTGTTTGTCGCCGCGCTGATCGTTCGGTTAGCGTTTGTACTGCCCTCCGGCTTTGATGGTCTTTACGGTCAGGATGCTTATGCCTATTATGATTTCGCGGGCGATCTGGGTGATGCGATTCGCACCAATACCGCCCCACCGTCATTTTTCTGGTCGCTCGGTTATCCTGCGCTTCTACTAACCGGATTCACACTCGGCGGAGAAGCTCCCCACGTCGCGCAGGGGATAAGCATACTCATGGGCGCAATGCTCGCGTCTTTGGTTTACATACTGGCGCGTCTGCTCAACATCACCTCATTTAGCGCGTTTGGGGCGGGCGCATTGATGATCGTCTGCGGGCAAGCGATACAATCAAGCGTCGTCGTCATGGCAGATATTCCGGCGCTATTCTGGGCGACGTTAAGCGCGATTTGCTTGCTCCTCTGGCGAAAAAATATGCTACAACGCTGGCTGATTCTCGCGGCGATTTTGCTGACATTCGCCATCCTCAGCCGTTGGATTTACCTGCTACTCGCGCCTTTGTGGGCGGTTGTTGTGCTTGTGCAGTGGCGCGGGCGGATTCGCGTGGTTGATAGTGCTATCGTTCTGCTGACCGTTGCGCTGATTTTTCTGCCACAGGTCGCCTTTAGCATCAACAGCCCTTACCCGACACTGAATCATGCGTGGGTGGAAGGCTGGTCAATCAGCAACGCTTTAGAGCAAAATTTCGTCAACATCGACGGGCAATTTTTCTACGAGAATATCAACGCGATCTATTATGCACAGGTCTTTTACGAAGCGCACTATCTCACGCCAATTTTTACGCCCCTGCTTGCGCTAGGATTGTGGGCATTGTGGCGCAAAAGAGAACTTATTCCGGCGATTCTGTTACTCGCATGGATGCTGATTCCCTATATGTTTTTGATCGGTATTCCGCTTCAAAATATCCGCTTCCCGCTAATCGTCATGCCTGCCGTGTTTGTGCTGGTGGGGATGGGCGTGGATAAAGTGGTTGACTGGGTTAGAAATCAATCTAATGGCGACCTAGCAGGTCGTCTCTACAGAAGATCATGGATCGGATTAGGCATTATTGTATCCCTCGTCATGTACGGTATCGTCACCATGCAAACACACTCCGGCGCACTGGTAAACACATTCATCAGCAATCAACAACGGGATAAAAACGCGGCGTTCTGGGTGGAAGATCAACTACCCAATAACGCCCATCTCTATACGTTCGGATTGACGCTTACCTTGCAACATTACACCCCGTTTGAGGTCTATGAAATCTATTACGAAACGCCACAAACCCTCGCGGAAAATTGGCAACATGGGAGGACGGATTATCTGCTGATTAATGTGTGGCAGATCGAGAATCAATGGGACGGGCGTGAACCCCAAATCGCCTATCATTGGTTGCGCGATGAGCGTGGCTTGACCTTTATCGAGCGATATGATTACTACACCTTGTTCAGGGTGGCGGGATAGAGGCAGGATGAAGAGACGATTAAATGTAGGCATCCTCCTGCCCGGCTTCAGTGCGGACGAACACGATTGGGCAATTCCCGTTCAGCAAAATCTGGTGCGCGAAATGGCGAAACACGCTGATGTGCGGGTCATCGCCACCCGTTATCCGCACACACAAACGCCCTATGCGGTGCATGGCGCGGAGGTGTATCCGTTGGGTGCAGGGGCATGGGCGCGAAAATTAGCACGATTCAGATTATGGCGTGATACCCTCCGGTTAATCCGGCGATTGCATAAAAAGCGCCCCTTCGATGTGCTCCATGCGATGTGGGCGGATGAAACCGGCTTATTGGCAAATTGGGCGGGAAAGTGGCTGAATATTCCGGTGGTCGTGTCTATCGCAGGCGGTGAGTTGGTCGGCTTTAAGGACATCAATTACGGCTTGCAGAGGAGTGCGTTCAGTCGATGGACGGTGGCGCAGGCACTCTATGGCGCGGATGCTGTGGTGGTCGCCTGCGATTATGTGGAAAATTTACTGATACAACGCGGGTATCGCATCCCGCCCGACAAAATCCACACTATCGCGCTTGGCGTGGATACGAACGTCTTTCGTCCTGATGCGAAAGTCAAAACGGTCAAGAATCGCCTGATTCATGCCGCATCACTGGTTGGCGTAAAAGATCAAGCGACCTTGCTCCGTGCGGTTGCGCGTTTGCCGGAAACTGAACTGCTGATTATCGGTGAAGGCAATTTACGCGCAGACCTGCAAGCCTTAGCGAAAAATTTGCACATCACGCAGAGGGTGACATTTGCGGGTGCAATCCACCATCTTGAGCTACCGCGCCATTATCAAACGGCGGCGCTAAACGTCCTGACATCACGCCATGAAGGATTGGGAATGGTGACGTTAGAGGCGGCGGCATGTGGCGTACCAACCATCAGCACCCATGTTGGCTTATTGCCCGATGTGCCGGAAATGGGAGTCACCGTACCCGTCGGGGATGATGTCGCTTTAGCTGATGCTATTAATACCCTACTGAATGACGACGAAAAACGCGCTGAACTGACAACATCAGCCCGTAAAGCCATTAAATCAACGTATACCATCCAGCATACTGTCGATGATTTCTTACAACTTTATCGAACGCTGATTGGCTAAGTTTTCGTCTTCCACCAAATTCCTGTGCATTCTGGCAATATGGTCAATTTTTCGCGCACTATGCGATCTGCCAGTTCGTCGCCGAAGAAAAAACGCGTTAAGTGCTCGGCTTCTTTCACGGAGTCAAACTCGTAGTCGGTGCGCGTCCACGTGTAATTAAAGCCGTGCGCGGATTCGATATACTGATAACATGCCGCAAGCGATTCAACGGGGGGCATGGGGGTTTCGTTTCCCGTTCCCATCGTCTCAAGCATAATTGCCGTTCCACCGGGTTTGAGCAGGCGCATCATCTCCGCAATGTAGGCATCAATCACGGATTGCCATGTATCAGGAAACCAGCCCGTAGCATGTCCGAAGCTCCACCCCTCAAGCGCAATATCCGCGACACCTGATCTGACCGGCATCGCACCGTTATCTGCCGCCGCTAGCGCCCAATTATCATTGGTGGAAGATAAGGTTTGTCGTGCTGTGATAAGCATAGATGGCATAAAGTCAAACGCGGTGATGGACTTGACCATTGGCGTAAGCAAACGGGTCACCCGCCCCGTACCCGCGCCGAATTCGATCACATCTGCCTCATCAAAGGTGCAAAATTCCCCCAACTTCATCAGCAGATTGCCCGTATAATCTTCGCGGTCAACCATCGCATCATACATTTCGGATTGATTGCGATAAACGTCTTTAAAATGATCGGGCATGGTTCCGCCTCTATTCAAATACGGGAATTAAATCACCGGTATCAGCGATTAAAGCCTCTTGCTCATCAGCAGGCATGGGCGTGAATTGTTCCACTGCGTTGATGACCATCGGCAGGATACGCGTGTCTCCGGCGGAAGGGATACCCGTCACACCCGGTTGCGATAATGCAAAACGCACACTCTGATTAATGCGATCTTGCATATCGTAGGGTTCATACCATGTGTTGTAGACTTTTTCGCGCCCGCCCCACCCTTGTTTGGCAACCGCTTTGATAATCATCACACCCACATCCCGCGCCACGCACATCTCAAGCAGGCGTTCGGTCTGTTGGCGATAGTCTGCGTTGGCATACAGCGCCGGATAAATCGGGAACATCACTGTATCAAAGTCGAAGCGTTCGAGAGCTTCAATAAACACGTTTGGCACATCCAAGCCATGTCCGGTAATGCCGAGATATTTCGTCAGACCTGCATCGCGTGCCTGTTGCAGGGCTTCTATCGCCCCGCCAGATGCAAACGCTTTATTCAGTTCATCCATTGAGGTGACGGCGTGAAGCTGATAGAGGTCGAATTGTTCGGTGTTCAGCTTCTTCAGCGAAACGTGTAATTCATCCCATGCCGCGCCACGCTCACGTTCTAGCGTTTTACAACCAAGAAAGAATTCATCACGATGCGGGGCGAGCCATGCGCCGACACGTTCCTCTGCCTGCCCATATTGTGGCGCGACATCAATATGATTAATGCCTGATTCTAGCGCCAATTCAAGCGCGGCATTAGCTTCGTCCTGCCCAATTTCCCAGAACGCCGCCGAGCCAAAAATAACAACACTGCTCTGATTTTCGGTACGTCCAAGCCGTCGTGTTTGCATGTGCTACCTCTCAAAATGACTACAGATTCAGGAAAGCATGGACACAAATCCTTGCGCCCATGCCCATATTATTTATTGACGTTACGCATGAACATTCTTTTTGAGAACTTGTCCGCGATGAGCTAAAACCTCATCGCTAGGGCATTTCTTAAACCCCACTGAAGTGGGCTATTTTCACAAATGTTCGGGAAGGACAGCCTGCTTCAGCAGGGTTTTACCTTCAATTTAGCCAATGGGTTTCAGCCATTGGCAGTAAAAATTATCCAAAGTGCCTTGTTACAACCCTGTGTGTAACGTCAATTATTGATACATTGTTATGTTCAGAAAATCGACTTATTTGCTAAAGTTCTTGATCTGCTCAACGAATTTACTCTGGTCAATTTCCGGATGGGAATCCAGGAGTGCTTTAAAACGCTTCATGTATTCGACGATTTGTGATTTCTCGTAGGCTTCAAAGCGCAATGTGATCGCGGGTTGTGTATTGCTCGCCCGCACCAAACCCCAGCCGTTTTCAAAGACGGCACGCGCCCCGTCAACGGTAATGACTTCATAGTCTTTCTCAAGTTCGTGCTGAATTTCTTCAATGATGGCGAACTTGATGTTATCCGGCGCGGAGAGGATAATTTCCGGCGTGGCGACCAGCTTGGGAATTTCGTCAAAGAGTTCAGCAACGCTCTTTTTGCTACGGGACATAATTTCCAGCGTCTTGAGCGCAACCAGTGGCGCATCATCGAAGCCGAAATAATTCTCACCGACGAACAGATGCCCGCTGACTTCCCCGCCAAGCAGTGAGCCAATTTCGTTCATCTTCTTTTTCATGAGACTATGACCGGATTTCCACATGACCGGCTCGCCACCATACTTTTTGATTTCGTCCGGTAGTGCCTGTGATGCCTTCACGTCGAAGACAATCGGATTGCCCGGATGACGCGACAGTAAATCCCGTGCAAGCAACGCCAGCAACCGATCCGCCGCGATATGATGCCCGTGATTGTCGATAAATCCGCAACGGTCACTGTCACCATCAAACGCCAGTCCAAGATCAGCACCGACCTCGACCACTTTCGCTTCAAGGTCTTTGGTCATTTCGGGGTCTTCAGGGTTGGGCAGATGATTCGGATACGTGCCATCAGATTCGCAATACAAGCAGGTCAAATCCACACCCAATTTTTCCAGCACCGCCGGAACATAGGTACCGGAAAGTCCGTTGCCGGAGTCCATCACGACCTTGAGTGGTTTTTCCAGCTTCACCATGCTGGCGATTTTTTCCATATGTTTGTTAATCATGTCGAAGTCTTCGGTGATTGTGCCCTCGCCACCCATAAACACGCTGTCTTGAATCATCTGTAGCAAATCTTGAATTTGATCGCCGGAAAGCGCGAGGCGACCATATGCCATTTTGATGCCGTTATAGCGCGTATCAAGGTGACTACCCGTAATCATCACGCCCGCGCCATGCTGACCATAACTTGCGGAGGCAAAATAGACGGTAGGGGTCAGCACTTCGCCGATGTCGGTCACATTTAAGCCGGTCGATGCCACACCTTCGATCATCGCTTGTTTGATAGCCCCGGAAGACTGACGATTATCACAGCCGACAAACATCTGATCTGTGTGGAATTCTTTGGGCAAGTACGTGCCTAACGCCATACCGACCAGACGGGCAAGATCGGGCGAAATCTGTGGGTTGTCTCCAGTAACGGTGCCGCGAATGTCATATTTACGAAACACTGAGGGGTCAATTTGAATATCTGGCATTTCATCTGTCATAGATAGCTTCCTTTGCGCGAGATCAAAAATTTCTTCTTGAGGTTGATTATAACAAAGATTCTTTAAATGCTATTTTAACGCCTCTGTACGCAAAAGCCACCTCACTAGCGAGTAATGCGAACAGCAGGGTCAACGGTGAAAGCAGAACGGTTTACAGACTATCGTGCGAGTCTTCGTCCTGAAGCGCAATAGTAGTTAAATTTTGTGAATAGAGGACAAAATGCGGGGCGGCATCACGGAACAGACGGCGACACGCATCAAGCAGAGTGTTACCACGTACCGTCAAATCTGGCGTATCATCGGGTGTGCTGAGCACCATTTCCACGCGTGATTGAGGCTCCTCTATGGGCTGATACATAATAACCAGCTTCCAACCCGTCTGATACACATCGCGGGTCGTCCAGATTAAGCGATGCAGGCTGTCCTGTGTCGGTAAGTCCAGCCAATCATGCTCGTCATAATTTGCAGGCGAGCGTTTAAAATCTTCCGGCGAAAGGAAAATCCGGTGGCGCTCATCCACATGTTTCCAGAGAGTCATTAACGCCAGTGAAAGCGAACTCGCCGCCTCGACATATTCGCGCACTTCGCCCCATTCAACACCCGCACTCCACATCAAGCTCCCGTCATCAAACGGGGTCGCTTTGAGATAGAGCACCGCGTCAGGGCTGTGATGTTTACAGATATAACCGATTGTCCCTTGCCATGCCATCCAACCAGTAAAAGCACGTAAGCTGTCTTTTGCCATAGTTACCTGAGACACTTTTCCCGTAAATTACGGACTATGCTTGCTATATAACGCCCATGCGAGGAAGCGATCCAGATGATATTGCGTCATCTGTGCGCCTAACCCTGCCATCGACACATCAAAGGCGTGTCTGCCCCAGGGAACGCGCAACGCCACCACCGGCACACCATAGCCACGCAACTTGTTATACAACAGTTCAGTGTGTACCGGAGACACTAGACCATCCGCATAGCCATGTAATAATAATGTAGGCGGGGAATCGACGCTGGCAAATTCAAACGGGCTGGCATCCGCATATATTTTAGGTCTGTTATAACTGGTATCGCCCAATAATGCCAGCACCCGATAATCCGGTTCGCGTCCCATCAAGAAGAGATACGTCGGCGCATAGTAGCCGATGACCGCCTGCACGGTTGTATCCGCATAATCATCCGTCGCCCGATATGCCGCACTCAGTACCATCTGAGCACCTGCGGAACGCCCTAACAAGGCGATACGGGCGGGATCGCCGTTGAAATCATCAGCGTTCGCCTTCACCCAGCGGATCGCGCTACGAACATCATCCAATTGGGCATCCCACCGTACATGATCCGGTTCCAGTGTGAAGCGATATTGAGCATCAATCACCACATAGCCCTGCGCGGCTAGATAACGATGATGTCCGGCGAAATATTTGCCTTTGTCGCCATTGTGCCAGCCCCCACCATGAAACGACAGAATGATAGGGTAACGTTCGCCCACAGGAGGCAGTGAATTCGGACGATAAATATCCACTTTGAGCGTGCGTGAATCGCGTTCAACATAAGGCACATCATGCGTCACAGTCACATTATTTTCACGATAGCCCGCACCAAAAGTCGCCGGAAGTGACCATTGCTGTGGTGTGAGGCGCATCCGTAGCGCAGGCGGTATCTGAGTCTCGTAATCGTCACCCAATCCCTCGCACATCATTTTTTGCATATCACGCCGTGCCAGAGGGACTCCGGTTAACGGCACTGTTGCCAATGCCGCGCCTGCCAGCCCGAACAATTTGCCCGATCCTGATTTTGCCCAGCCGCCACTAAACAATCCTAAGAGGACAACCGACCACGAAAATTCATTCAAGAAGAGTTGCAACGTCCATACGCTACGATTGACGCGCTTAAGGACGATCAGCAAGCCGAAAATCGCGGCGCCAAAACCGAACACATTCCCCAAAAATCGTCGCATAGAGTCCGCCGCTATTTCTTAATTTTGACTTCTTTGCCATCTACGGTTGCAGTGAACTTGAGGCGGGCGTTTTTGCCACCCACTGCATCAATCACAATTTGCGTGCCGGGCGCAGGATTTTCTTGCAATAAGAAATCCGCCAATGGTTCACGCACACTTCTACGGATGATCCGGCGGAGCGGACGCGCACCATATTCCGGCTCGTCGTTCTGGTCAAGCATCCACTGAATCGCCTTCTCGGTGAATTCAAGCGGTAAGCCACGCTCTTCCGCCATCTTGTTTTCTTTCTTAAGCATCAAGCGTAGAATCATGCCGAGATTTTCGTTACTGAGGGCGTTGAACATAATCACTTCGTCAAGACGGTTGATAAATTCTGGACGGAAGTACGAGCGCACATCCTCCATCACCTCTTCGCGTACTTCATCGCTAATTACCGGCACAGATAAATATTCAGAGCCGAGGTTACTGGTGAGGATAATCACCGTTTCACTGAACGTCACCGGATTACCGCGCCCGTCGGTTAACCTACCCTCTTCAATGACCTGCAACAAAATATCGAGGATGCGCGGATGGGCTTTTTCCACCTCGTCGAACAGCACGATGATATAAGGCTGTTGCTTCACGCGCTCGGTGAGTTGACCGCCGGCTTCGCTATCCACATAGCCGCTGGGCGAGCCGAGCAGACGATTCAGACTGCTCTCGTCTTTGAATTCGCTCATATCCAGCGCAAGCATGGCATCTTCACTGCCGAACATGAATTGCGCCAGCGTTTTCGCCAGTTCGGATTTACCCACACCCGTCGGACCAAGGAACAAGAATGCGCCAATCGGACGTTTGGGGTCTTTTAATCCGACACGCGCTGTTTTGATCGAACGGCTGACCGCCAATACTGCTTCATCCTGCCCGATGATGCTCTCTTGGAGATGCTCCACCATGCTGGCATAACGCAGACGCTCATCTTCGCCGAGCTTGCTCACCGGAATGCCGGTCATCTGGCTGGCGGTGAGCGTTACGTCTTCGCTATCAAGCACCGCGTCTTTCATCTCAGGACGATAGGCGAGATGACTCTGCTGGCTCATCGTCACCATCGCGGCGGAACGATGAAGCAATTGTTCCGCGCTGAGGGGCAATGGCACAGAAGACATATAACGCTTCGCCAATTTCGCGGTTAATTCCACCGCCGCGTCTTTGATCTCAATGTCATATTCGGATTCAAAACGTGCTTTGCTGATTTTCAGCATTTCAATGGTTTCCGCTTCGGAGGCTTCCGGCACACGGATCACCTGACTGTTCTCGACAATAGCATTAATCCCCGCCAGACGTTGCGAATATTCGTGCTCGGTGGTGGTCGTAATCAACACCGGATCGCTATCGAGAAAGGCTTTCTGGATCATGGGCATGGATTTGCCGAATTCAGATTTGATCGGACCGCCGAAGAAACGGTGAATGTGCGGAATGAACAGGATGCCACCCGCCGCTTTGCTCAAGCCCGCACGGATGGCTTTCTGGTCGCTATCCAACAGCGCGGTTTCGTCAATCTGCACCAGATTTTTTAGCCCGACAGGACCTCTGTTTTCCGCCATTAATAACGCAAGACTATAGGCGAGGGTGCGTTTGCCCACGCCATCAGGACCGAGCAGAATCACATGGCGATTGATGGATTGCGACAAAATGTTGATGATCTCGCGGAGTAAATCTTCCCGATAGTACACGGGGCGCAAATCTCCGGCTTTGGCATTGGCGACAAAATCACGCGTTGTGCCATCTGGACGGCGACGGATCACGCTATTTTCCATCACGATGTCATTAATCGCTTTGGGCGTAATGCCGTGTTGGCGCAACAAGCCACTGGTACTCATCGAACTTTCGCTTAATACCGTCACCACATGATCAGTATTGATGCGAACTTCATTGTTGCTACTGGCAACGGTCAGCGCGTCATCCAGCAAAATAATCGTCTGGCGCGACATCGACACTTGCCGATTACCTTTCGCCACGAAGCTCAAATTTCCGCTCTGGTCATTCCGGCTCTCAATCGCAAGATGCACCTGCCGATCTAGCCGTTCCAGATCAACCTTGCGCGTTGTCTTGAAGATCTCAAATAGGCGGGCGGCGGCGGTATTGGGTCGCCGTAACAACGCCAGCAAAACCATCTCCGGCGTGATGACCTTCTTATTATACGAATCACGAAGCGCCACCGCGTCATTCATGATCTCGTCGGTGTCTTTTGCCAGTAAGTCGGGGTTTAGCGTACCACTCATAGAATTTTTTCCCGGTTGTTATCCATTGCACTCTTTAAAATTAACCCGAAAACGTTTCCTGAACAAGATGTAGCATCCGGCAAGCCACATAACCCTACCCATATGGAGAGGCAGGCGCATCGAAAATCGCCGTAGATACGATGTGCGGAAACATAAATTGGGCTTTACAGGTGAATCAAAAACACGCAGTACGGTCTGCGGGCAGTATAGCATGGATACGAAATTCTAGCCGTCTAAGTTGCAAATTCTCTGCTTATTGATTCGGTGGGCTGGATCGCGTCAGTTGGATATAACTCCGATACGCCGTGAGTGATTGTTCGTGTGCGCCAAGCCGATAATACAGGTCGCCGAGATGCAATTGCACGGTGGGCGCGAAGGCTTGATATTGGGATGCGCGCAGATAGTCCTCGATAGCGAGTTGAAAATTACCCTGATCTTCAAGTCCTTGCGCCCGCTGATAATAGGCATCATGAAGCATGGCAGACAGTTCGATTTCGGGCGATGTAACATTCAACTGCATCAAACGTCCAAGATCAACAATCGCAACGTCATAATTCTGCGCTAAATAGGCATTAATGCCACGATCAAAATGCAGGCGTACCAGCGAATCGTAAATGTCGGGGTCTTCTGGATTGAGCGAAAATCCGCGTTCATAATCGGCGATGGCGAGGTCTGTGCGTCCGTCTCGTGTAAATTTTCCGCCACGCACACGGTAAAGTTCGCTCAAGCGGGCGTTTACGTTCACCTGTGCATTGACCAGATATTCGTAATAATTAATGGCGTTGATCAGATCACCCTGCGCGTTGAACGTCTCTGCTAGGCGTTCCACCACGCCGTATACCCCACCCTCCACATCCGAGCCGTTAAAATCATGATCCAGCGCAAAAGTAAAATAGGTAATCGCGTTTGGATAATCCTCGATAGACACGAAATATTGTGCCAGCACATCATAGGGTTGCGGATCGTCGGGTTTGAGTTCTATCGCCCGTTGATACATCGCCACCGCACCCGCAGAATCACCGAGCAGGGCTTGCAGACGGGCGCTATCCTGATAGAGGGTTGCATCGTTCGGCGCAAGGCTGAGCGCGACTTCCAGATGAGCGCGTGCCAGCGCATATTCACCGTCTTCGGTATAAATGTTAGCAAGGTGTTGCCGTGCGGAAAGTAGATTGGGGTCTAGGCGCAACGCCTGCTCATAATAGCTGATTGCCTGTTGCGTTTCACCCATAACAGAAGTGACCTCGCCGAGATTGGCAAAAATTTGAGCGTTGGCGGGTGCGAGTTGCCCCGCACGTAAAAACGCCGCCTGCGCTTGTTCGCTGTTGCCAGCCATAAAATACATCCTGCCGAGTGAAAATTGCAACGTGGCGTTGTTCGGCGCGATTTGCACACCCTGCTCCGCATATTGCAACCCGCGCGTGCGATCACCAAGCATCATATAGGCATAGCCAATCTGTACATAGGCATCCGCATCGGACGGGTCAACCTGCAAAACCGCGCCGTATAGCGAAATAACTTGCTCCTGCCAGCCCAATCGTACCGCCAATTGTGCGAGATTACGCACCTGTTCAAGATCGGTGTTGAAGCGCGTGACCATCTGCGTGAACAGGGCATAAGCCGTTTCAGGATTTCCAGCGGATTGCGTGCTCAAGATCAATCCAAACTGAGCATCGAAATCGTCAGGATTAGCGGTTGTCAGACGTGTGTAATAGGTCACGGCGGCGGGATAATCTGACCGTGCATAGGCGGCGTTGGCGAGATCACGCAGAACGACAGGCGACAACGAGGCATCGAGCAACGCGGCTTGCTCATAATCGGTGGCAGACGCGGCGACATCATTAAGCGATTCATGGGTGCGGGCACGCATGTAATAGTAAACGGCTTCGTTATCTTCAAGCGCGATGGCACGGCTAAAATAGGTCAGCGCATCGTTGAATAGACCAGAATCGAACGCCATCTGACCGAGCGCATAAAATTGTGCGGCGAAAGTGGACGGCTGATCTGTCAACGCAACCGCCTGTTCATAATCGGCAGAGGCATTCGTCAAATCACCGAGGGCGGCATATACCAGACCACGTTCTGTATACATGGGCTGTGATGGGGCGAGTTCCAGCGCACGGGTCAAATAACCGAGCGCTAGTCTGGAATCCTGCGTGTGATGGGCGAGGTTGACATACTCGGCGGCGACAGCACGCGTCAGTGTTGGATCGAGACCGAGTGCCCGTTCAAAATCGGTGGCGGCGTTCGTCAGGGCGGATGATCCCACAGAGGCAATCCCGCGCAATAAATAGGTGCGGGCATGGGTGGTATCCAGCGCAATCGCCTGCGAATAAATGCTCACGGCACGGTCATAACGCCCGACGTGGGCATACAATTCGCCTAATGCGCGATATAAGGCGGGGCTATCCGGTTCGGCGCGGATTTGTTCCAGCAAACTGGCTTCCGCACGGACAAACTCGGTTGAGGACATCGGTTCTTCGACGACGATGCTAGCTTGTGCATGATCTGTGCTGGCGTTTTCGCTGATGACCCTACCCGCATAGAGCATCGCAAAGACGACGACCATGCCCATGAAAAATACCATGATTTGGGGTTTAGAACTTTGCCTCCTGTCCATGCCGATACGCTCCACCAACCTAAAATTAACTTAGGCTGATAGTACCGCCTCATATATAGACTTGCACTACGGCGTAGGACGGCAGTAGGCGAAGCGTTTAGATCGTCGTCAAGGCGTAGGGTTGGCGTAGAGGAAGGCGCTCAGATCAACCGCAGATTCACCCATTGCAGGGCGCTCACCGAGCAAAATTTCACAGGCGATTTGCGATGCGGGTGCGATGGGGCTGTAGGTCATCATGTAGCCTGCAACATCAGGAAAGCGCAACCAATCGTAAATGGATTGCAACGCCACGACGATGGTGCGATCTGGTGGGAGCGCATTAACGAGCGAGGATTGCGCATCGTCATAATAGGCATCTCTGGTGAAAACAACGATAGTATCGACCTGTGTACTCAACGTCACGACGGCGTTGATTTCATCCTGCACCGGATGATCGGTGATTGCCAGCAAACGCACATTTTCCGCAGTGCAAAATTGCCCGACACGGATTTCATTGCCGGGAAAAACAATGCCTACGGTGCGCGTCGGGTCAAGCGGCACGAGTGGATTTTCGTCATCCTGCAAAACGGTGATTCCCTGCGCGAATAATGTTTCGATCAGAGGCGCGTTTTCCGGTGGATTGAGGTCGATTTGTGTCGTATCGAGCGGAGACCAGTCCAGCACGCCGAAACGGGCTTTTGCCTCTAATATACGTCGGACAGAGGCATCAATCCGTGATTCGGCAAGCTCGCCATTGCGTACCGCGTCCACCACAGCTTGCATGGAGCGGGCTTGCATCTGTTCACCCACGTTCGCACCAATAGCGATCAGGTCATTGCCTGCATAGATCGCCGCGAGCGAGGCTTCTTCAGGAGAAAGCACCGTATCAATCGCATCCATATCAAGCGCGTCGGTCATGATGATGCCTTCATAGCCCAGTTCTTCGCGTAACAAGCCGGTGACGATACTTTGTGATAACGAGGCGGGTGTATTCGGTTGGGGTTCGAGTTGCGTATACCAGATGTGCGAGACCATCACCGCGCCGACATCAGCATTTATGGCGGCGATAAATGGGGGTAATTCTATTGCGTCCAACCGCGCCCGATCATTGCTGACTATAGGAAGTTGCGTATGCGAATCTTCGCCAGTATCGCCATGCCCCGGAAAATGCTTGACCGTCGCCATCACACCCGCAGATTGCATCCCCTGCACCACCTCTGCTAACGCCATTGAAACCAGTTCGGGATTCGTCCCCGGTGAGCGTCGCCCGATGATCGGATTGTTGATGTTCGTATTCAGGTCTGCTACCGGCGCAAGGTTCATATTCACGCCAACAGCGCGCAGTTCATGCGCCATCGCCGTGCCAACATCAAATGCTAATTCAGAGTTAGCGGTTGCCGTGAGCAACATCGGCACAGGAAAGATCGTGAATCCCTCGCGTAAGTGGGCGATGATTCCGCCTTCTTGATCGACAGCCACGAATAAGGGTACTCCACCCGCGTTAATCATGGTTTCTTGATAGCTGTTGGTCAGCCCGGCGATGCGTTCCGGCGTGGTGATGTTGCTCCCGAAAAGCACCACCGCGCCCGGTTGCCACGTTTCCAGGAGATCGCGTCCGGCAAAGGTCAGGCTGTCGCCGTAGAGGTTGACCATGAACATTTGCCCGACCTTTTGCTCCAATGTCATGGAAGCCAGCAAAGAGTCGATACGATTTTCGGACTGTGCGGAGATATTGAGGCTGAGTGAAATCCAGACGAGGCAAAAACTTATAAAAGTGTGTAAAAATCGATGCACGTTAGCCAACCCGCTCTGCAAGATAATCACGCAACGCCGTATCAAATTGCACCCGCCATGAGCCGTTGAAATGCTCCCGACTGAGGCGGATTCGCACATCGCTATCATTGGTTTTAATCATGCGGAATAACTCAAACAACGCCATTACACTCAGCGGAGTCCAGTGTTCGCCCATCTGATAGCTGATAAACAGCGCGTCTGTATCGAGGAAAAATAAGCCAATTGTCGGCAAGGTATAGCCGTCCACGCGGGTTTCGACGATCAACGGACCAAGCACCAACCCCTGCAAAACGACCTCTGCCACTGCATCCGGCAACGTCACCATCACTTCAGGATGTGGCGGTTGCACACCCCGTAAGCCCGCATCCAATGATTTGGATTGGTGTAAAACATGGTTGATGAGGTAACGCATCGCCCCTGCGGAAATATTCTCCACACTGATTTCCGGCTGTGCGCCATCAACGGCGGTAAAGATCGGGCTGACGCGCTCCCATAAGTCGATCATACGAATCCTCAAAGATGCCAAAAATTGGCAATTACGTTAAAAAACTCAATAGACCATACAAACAACGGTGTTAAACAATCCACCCCTGATAAGCCTACTACCGTTAAACAGATAAAATAGTTACGACCCTAAATCACATTCTCATAACTATGCCCCAACTCACCCGTTCGCGCTAGAATTCACTATGTTCGTTAAACAACAGGAATAAGAAGTTGCGTCGTTCCTCGGCTGTCATCGGGCGTGGACGACCCTGATCCTCAATAATCCCCGTGAATAAATCAACATTGACCAGCACGCCATCATAAATCAGCAGGCGATCCATGAAAAAATGTACGCCAGCGAAAAATTGCTGATCGAATAGGAAATTGCCGAGTCCATAATGGATAAAAGCATCACCATAAAATTCTACGGGCTGTGGAAAATGCGATGATGTGCCGATCACGACATCCGCGCCCCAATCTGCCAGCGCACGAAAATCAAATTGCTGGTCTTCCGGTGGGGTATATTCATCAACTTCCTGATATTGCACGCTGACGATCACGAGATCATTTTCAGCAGAGAGTTGCGCGAGGGTCGGTTGTAGCCATGCCCTACTACATGCCGCCGCGCCGGGACGCACGCCGCCTGTGAGTGTAGGGTCTTCGTTGACAATCGCGTAATATGGACCCACCCAATTACAGGCGAGCATCGCAATCCGACTGCCATTATGCTCAAGAATCAACGGTGTGCGGGCTTCTGCCATTGTTTCGCCACCACCAATGGTCGCAATATCATTCTCATGAAACCATGCCAGCGACTGCCGATACAGGTCATAGCCAAAGTCGTTGTTGTGATTGCCGGAAAGCTCCACGATGTCGACATCCAACAGGTTGAATAGCTCGAAGTGCTGCGGCTTGCTACAAAAACTGGTTGTCCCGCCGAGCGTATCATTATTGAATTGCGGGCAATTTTCATAAAATGAAACTTCGTTACTGGTGTGGAAATAATCCGTATTTTCGACATACGGCAAAATTGCCTCCACTGACCACTCCAATCCGTTGGCATCCAGTGCGGGAATCATGCCGCGTGTGATCGCCGTCACGCCGGACATCGTGAGCGTGGTCAGGCGTGAGCGATCAAAATTGGGCGTACCTGTCATGAACGCGAATGGATACGTGCTCAAATCCATATCAATGGGATGCACGTCATCAATGGACATGATGCGGTAATTGGTATTGAGTTGATCGAAGGGCAAGAGTGTGAATAGATTTCGATTGCTAAATAGCGTGTTGCGTAGCGCACCATCGTCGACGATACGAATATCCGGCGAAAGTGCCACACCATCCGCCATGAGCGCGCTTGCATTCGATACACTCAATATCAACCGTGAATCCGCGCCACCGTCACGAATATTTGCCAACATTTCCGCCGTAACATTTGATTCGATACTCTGGAAAAATACGGCAGGCACATACAGACGAATCGCTTCAGAGACGTTTTCGGCTGTTTCGGTGGCGACCTGAGTTGGCGCAGGTGTTTCAGTTGGTTGAATGATCGGCGTAACGCGATTTGCGGGCGTGTTCGTCACGAAAATACTGGAAGTTGGTCGTACGACAGGCGCTTCTCGCCACGCCTGAACATAAAATTGCACATATTCAGCGACGTGTTCGCGCCAATAGCTGTTGGCATGTTGTCCGGTGGGGTGCACGGTGTATTCATGCGGGACATTCGCTTCATTCAAGCGTTCGTCCATCAAATCTAGCCCCGGCGCGGCATAATCGTCGCCCCCACGATCCAGATAAATCCGTAGATTCGCGGTATTTTCGGGAACGGTGACCAGATCAAGCGGGTTGTTTTCCGCCGTTGCATGATATTGATCGAAGAAGGCGCTGTGACCGCCCAACGCACTGAATAAATCTGGATTACGGAGCGCGATATGGAATGCCCAGAATCCGCCGCGAGAGATGCCACCCATCGCACGTGATTCTCTGCGGGCATCAATGCGATAAGTGTCTTCCACACGGGGCATCACTTCGTCCATAAAAACCTGCCCCCACCCTTCGCGGTCAAATTCGTTCTCGTTTGCCATCCAATTCCCAAACGGAAAGACCGCGATCAAGGGCGGAATCTCGCCGGAGGTGATTCCCGCATCAAGGATGTCCCCTAAACCGAGGCGCATCCATTGCCCATCATCGTCGTTAGAGCCGTGCATCAAATAGATGACCGGATACGTGTTTGTGGTGCTGTCATAACACGGAGGCAAATAGACCGTGTACGCCATTTGGGTTTGCACAGCTACGTAAAAAGTACGCTCGGTGCGCCCCTGTGTTTCGCCACAATCCACCTGCGACTGCACAGGAACGCCCGTTAATGCGATTATCAATAGAGATGAAAGCAGAAGTAACACACTAAACAACCGGAATTTCATCGTGATGGTTGACCTTATTTTGGAAGTTTTTACGAGGGTCAACTATAAACGAAAACGCAGTCGGGGTATAAGTCCCAACTGCGTTGAAAGTTTAATCGTATGGGTTTCGTAGGGAATGAATAAGCCAAATATTCTTAACGTATTTAGCTGGCGCTATTCGCCCGTTCGCTCAGTCGATAACCGATGCCACGCACATTGACAATCAAATCTGCATCTTGTTCCGCAGATTTCAGCTTACGGCGCAGATTGCTGACATGCGGACGAATCACTTCCCGTGCTTCCGCTTCATCAACCGCATACCCGCGCACTTCTCGCACCAATTCATGGCACGGAACCACGCGCCCACGATGCGCCGCGAGATAAAGTAGTAAATCAAATTCCGTTGGGGTCAGGTCAATATCCTGATCGCCGATAGAAATCTGATAAGCGCCCGGATAAACCGTCAACGGACCGAGTTGCATACTGTTATTGATCGGTTCAGGGATGACTTCACGCGGACGAGGAATGTCACTATCTGAATAGTCAAACGTATTTACCGGCACATCCGGCTCAGACTGCGTCAATTCAAACACATCGTTGCGAATGGCATCAAGCAAAGTACGGCGACGCTTCAAGTTGCGTGCGCGTTCAACACCACGGGACACACTCTGGCGAATATCCTGGCTAGAACTTGGTTTAATCAAATAATCATGAGCGCCTAATCTTAAGGCTTCAACCGCTGTACCGAGGCTGGCATAACCGGTCATCAAAATCACAATTGCATCCGGTGCTTCTTCTTTGATTCGGCGCAGAAGTTCCACACCATCAATGCCCGGCATCCGAATATCGGTTAGGATCACGTCATAATGGTTTTTCTGGAGCGATTCAAGGGCTTCTTCACCACTTGCCGCTTCATTAACGGTATAACCAACCCGTTGCAAGGTCTTACTGACGGAGTAGCGATTTGCACCTTCGTCATCAACAACTAAAACTTGTGCAACTTCACTGGAGGGCGTTGCATTGATGTCCATATGAACTCCGGTTATTCACAGTTCCCTTATTCTTTCTCAAGAATACATTAGGTGTACTATTTTTGCAACCATTACATCACAATGAATCATAAAGAATTTACGAAAAAATAGATTTTCGTTGAGTCAGACGTGGGATAACGGAAATTTTCACTCAAGAACCAACGCTTATACGTTAAGATTGCCGCAATTTCTCCATTAATCGTCAATAATGGCAATAAATCACGATATTGTCGCGGGATTTTCTGGTCAATCAGCCACGATTTAAGTCTACGTGAATGCCCTTTCATGCCGATGGGCGCAAAGCGGTCTCCTTCGCGCCGTGTCCTCAGCAGGATTTGCGCGCCATCAGGGACGAATAACATTGCGTTGGCATCCTCGATTGGCGTAGCAGAAAGATAAAGTTCCCACCCTGCACCCTGCATGGTTAAGTTTTTTTCAATTTCAAGCAATATCTCAAGTTTTTCAGGCAATTGAGGATAGATTGAGGCGGAATATGGCGAATTTATCGCTTCAATCACAAGATACTCGTAATCCACCCGCAAGTGAATACCACCCGAAAATTGAGCCTGTGTACCGACCTGCCCCGTCATTCCCACATCAACCGCGTGAATAATATGTTCAAACTGCGGATGTGCGGAATCATCCGCAAGATCAGACAACAGTTTAGAGACATTTCGCGCAACACAACGCCGTTGCAATGCCGGATGCCACCTCATGAATTGCGTACGATCAATCAAAACAGCCCCATCTTGATTGGTCAAATGTGGCACAACTATCTGCACATATTGAGACTCAATAAAGGATTCATCAAGCTGTGCGGTCTGCGCGATGCGCCCAAGTGTTGTCTCAATGTTTGGATTATGCTCTCGCAATTTGGGTAAAACACGCAGTCGAACGAAGTTGCGTAGCGGTTTATCGTCATCATTTGTCGCATCATGGCGCGGGATGAGGTCATTTTCGGCGCAATAGGCGGCTAAATCGGCTTTGGTGATCGCTAATAACGGACGCAAAAGGCTAAGTTCCGGCTGATACGGCAATGGCGCAATCGCCTTCATGCCCCCTAATCCAGCAGTACCCGCCCCCCGTAGCAATCGCATCAAGACCGTTTCCGCCTGATCGCCCGCATGATGAGCAGTAACAATCGTCTTTGCGCCTGTTTGACGTGCAACTTCCGCCAAAAAAGTGTAGCGTGCGCGTCTTGCGGCGTTTTCAATACTTGTCTGCCACGCCTGCGCTAATGCAACGACATCCGCCGAACCACCAATACAGACGATTCCCCACCGATCTGCCAACGCTTCCACAACTTCACGATCTGCCTGCCCTGCGTCCCCGCGCAAGCCGTGATCGAGCGTGGCAACGTACAAATTGAGGGGCATGGATTTGCTGATTTGCGACAAAATGTGCATCAACGCCAGCGAATCGATTCCACCGGAAACAGCGACAATCAGCGGATTTATAGGTACAATGGATTCTTGTTGCTCAAAAAATTTACGAACATGTAGAATAAGCGATTCGGTTAACACTAGCTTAAATTTTCGACCTTTTGACTTGACTTAATCCTATTATAGACCACATGATAGACGGTTGATGTTTTCATCGGGCGAGGATGTGCTATAATCCTGCCCGCCCAATTGAGCGCCTTAGTCCCTCTTTTGTGGGCGATTTACGCGTGTAGGAGCGATTTGTGTGTTAAGTCCACTAGATTATTTCTTCGGTCTTTTCTCTCTGGATATTGGTATTGATCTAGGGACAGCTAATACGCTAGTAGGCGTACGAAGCAAAGGCATTGTTATCAATGAGCCTTCGTTCGTCGCGGTAGATAAAAAGACACGCACCCCGCGTGAGGTTGGTGCACGCGCCAAGGAGATGTGGAGCAAGAATCCAAAAGACATCCTTATCGTGCGCCCATTACGTGATGGTGTGATTAGCGAATTCGAAATTACCGAAGCGATGCTCACCCATTTGATTCATAAAGCACACGAACATTCGTGGGTGCCTATTCCGCGTCCGCGTGTGGTGGTCGGGATTCCAAGTGGTGTGACGGAAGTTGAAAAACGCGCGGTGTTTGATGCCTCGGTGAGTGCCGGTGCAAGAGAAGTCTACCTGATCGAAGAGCCTGTAGCGGCGGCGATTGGCGCGGGGTTACCCGTCATCGAGACACGCGGCAGTATGATTATCGATATTGGCGGTGGCACGACGGAAATCGCTATCTTCTCGCTCGGCGGTATCGTCATCAGCCGTTCGATCCGTGTGGCAGGCGACGAAATGGACGAAGACATCGTGCAATATATGCGTACCAAGCATAATTTGCTGATCGGTGAACCCACCGCTCAAAAAGTAAAAGAAGAAATTGGTTCCGCCTTTTCCTTAACGCAAGAAACCACTAGAAAAGTGAGTGGACGTAACCTCGTGACCGGACTTCCCTACACCGTTGAAGTCAGCACGATTGAAATCCGTGAGGCAATCTCCGGCTCGGTCAATATTCTCGTGGATACGGTCAAAGATGCGCTGGACGATACCCCGCCTGAACTGGTCGCGGATTTAATGCAAAGTGGTATTTGCCTTGCTGGTGGTGGTGCATTGCTAAAAGGTCTGGCAGATCGCATGAGCGAAGAAGTCAACATCCGCACATGGATCGCCGATGATCCGATGACCTGTGTGGTGCGTGGTGCGGTACGTATCCTTGAAGATTACAACAATTTACGTCGTTTACTCGTGGGTGTTGAGCGTGGTAGTACCCGCCATTAGGTACGCTTAAATTGACACTTCCCAAAGCAACTTGTGCATCTGTTATAATAACAATCACATAAGCGAGGCATTTTTTTCTGGCTTGTGTGACTGTTTAACTATGCACGTTTCGCGCTTAAATAACGTGTGCTGGAAGAGTCTATGCGTGGCAACTGGACAGCGAACCGGATAGTGTTTTTGATCTTCTGCCTGTTCCTCTGTGGCGGACTCATCCTCGTTAGCGCGGCGGGATCACTCGCTGTTGCCGAGGATACCGCTTCTACACCGTTGAATTTTGTCTCCGGCTTTTTTAATAACATCGCCCAACGTGCCAACACATTAACCGGTGACCTCACTGAAATTCAAACTTTGCGCCAGCGTAATGCCGAGCTAGAAGAAGCCCTGGCGCAATTTCAAGCTGAATTGGTTGATTTGCGTGAAATTGCGAGTGACTATCAGCGCATCGCCGATTTGTTGGAATATACAACCGCATCGCCCGATCAAGAATTCGTTCCGGCGGATGTCATTAATTTCGATCAGAATGCCCGTCTACGCACGATTGTCATTAATCGTGGCGCACGCGATGGTATCGCCGAGAATATGCCTGTTGTCACCCGTCAGGGGCTAATCGGGCGTATTCTGGATGTAAGCGCCAACGCCTCACGCGTGCTCCTTGTCACGGATGAATCTAGCTTCGTGAGCGCCCGCCTGCAAACCAGCCGCGAAGAAGGTAGCGTGCAGGGTAACCTCGCCGGTAACCTGCGTATGATCGATATTCCGTTGACTGCCAATGTTCAGGTCGGTGATATTGTCGTAACCTCCGGTCTAGGCGGTAATTTCCCGCCAAACTTAACAATTGGACAGGTCGAGAGCAACCGTCAGCTAGAGTTTGAACTGAATCAAGAAGCCGAAGTGCGTAGTCTGGTCGATTTCGGCACATTAGAGATTGTTCTGGTGATTACGAGCTTCCAGCCCATTGATCTCTCTGTATTCGACGAAGCCCAATAAGCACCTATGGGACGATTCCTCAGTCTGCCAATCTTAATCATCGCCGCCGCGCTACAAGCCAGTTTTGTGCCACAAATCAGATTATTAGGTGGTGGTCCCGATCTTGTTTTTTTGCTGGTTCTGGCATGGGCGATTAATGCTGATCTGGAAGAAAGTGTCATCTGGGCATTCGTCGGTGGGATCTGTCAGGATTTGCTTTCCGCCGCCCCAGTTGGTACATCTGTGGTGGGCATGTTGCTGATTGTATTTGCCATTAGTGGTATTGGTCGGCAAGTCTATCGCACCGGATTCGTGGTTCTGGTCGGCATGGTGCTAATCGGAACACTCTTGCAACAAATCTTGATTATGATTATCCTGTGGTTTACTGGCTGGCATATTAATTGGCTGGTTGATCTGACTTATATCGTCGCGCCGACGATCTTTTACAATCTGCTTCTCATTCTCCCCGTCTATTGGTTTGTCCGGCGCACTCAACGGGGTATCCGCCCCGACCCACTTTCGTAAAATGAGTTATGGAGTAATCCGCCCATGCGCTATTTAGAGCCTTTCCAAGGATGGCGCTTAACGTTTTTTCAGGGCACCATTGTTGCGGTTTTTCTCATCTTTAGCATCCGCATGTATCAGTGGCAGGTCGTCAATTATGACGAAGCCTTCGCCGCCGCAGAAGAAAATCGGCTGACAGAATTTCCTATCCCGTCAGATCGTGGTGTAGTTTTTGACCGCTATGGCACTATCCTCGCAGGCAACTCGCCCGCGTACAACGTCACCATCATCCCGGCGGCATTACCGGACAGTCTTGAAGAAACACTAGAAATTTATCGTCGAATCTCCTCACTGGTAGATGTGCCGCCCACCCGCGCCATCGCTAATGCGTCCGGGTCGAATGTACGTAGCATCGAGGAACTCGTCGCCGAGGGTGAAGGTATTCGCCCGTTTAATCCTGTGGTCGTCGCGCTCGATATTCCGCGCCGTGTCGCGTTGCAAATCCGTGAAGAATCCATCGAAATGCCGGGTGTAGGCATCGAGGTGGCGGCGGTACGTGAATATCCGTATGGCGAGCTACTGTCTCATGTTATCGGGTATACGGGACCCATCGGACCGGAAGAAGCACTTGAACTAATCGATCTTGGATACAATCCAAACTTTGATCGTATCGGTTACGATGGACTAGAAGCCTCGTTAGAAAATGTAGTCGCTGGTGAACGGGGTTCAGAATTACGTGAAATTGATGTTGCCGGTGAAATTCTGAGTGTGCTACGACGTGAACCCTCAATTCCGGGGGAAAATGTACGCCTGACGATTGATGCCGAATTACAGGCGGCGGCGCAACAAGCTCTACAAAATCGGATCAACTTTATCAACGCTGACGAAGGCTTTATTCGTACACAAACCGGTGTGGTCATCGCTATGAACCCGATGACGGGGGAAATTCTGGCGCTGGTCAGCTACCCTAGCTACGATAACTCTCGCTTCGCCCGTGAAATTGACGCTGATTATTATTTGCAAGTCCTGAACGACCCGCTTACGCCACTGGTGAATCATGCCGTCGGCTCGGTGTATCCACCCGGTTCCGGTTGGAAGCTCATCACAGCGGCAGGCGCATTGGAAGAAAATGTAATCGATCAATACAGTACGCTGTATGACCCTGGTGATTTATTGGTTGCAAATTTCTACGCAGAAAATGATCGTGGGGCAGATCAACGCTTTGTCTGTTGGAATCGTGAGGGGCATGGGGCTTTAGATATGCGTGGCGCGATTGCCAATAGTTGCAATGTGTATTTCTATCAGGTAGGGGGTGGTAGTCCGGGTCTCTCGGCAGAACGGCTCCGTCCCGAAGGGCTAGGGATTGATGATCTGTTCCGATATGCAACCGCGCTTGGCATCGGCTCGTACACAGGTGTCGAATTGTATGGCGAAGTGGCAACCCGAATGCCCGACCCTGATTGGAAACGCCGCATTGCCGGGGAGAATTGGTCTACCGGTGATACTTACAATGCCGCGTTCGGACAGGGATTCCTGAATGTTACGCCGCTCCAACTGATTAATTCCGTTGCGGGTCTCGTCAATAACGGTACGATCTATCAACCAACGCTCATCCGTGAATTTCTGGATGGTGAAGGCAATGTGATTGAACCGTTTGAGCCACAGGTGATGCGGAATGTCAATCTTGAGGGCATTCCAGAAGATCAACCCATTCGTCTGCATATGCTCGAAGACATGATCATTCAAGGACCCAATAGCCTCACCTGTTATTGTGAACCTTCTAGTGATTTCTATAATGCGAATCGTTGTAATCCAGACAGCTATATCAACCGTGTGGATATTAACCCCGCTCAGTTCGAAGAAGAATGGCGTGATTACACGGTATTCGTACCGGACACATTCAATTTTGCCTTCACATCCATCTGCGATTCTCTGCGTTTTGACTCCAATTACACTCCGGCTTTTTTGAGTACAGATACGTTGCAAATTGTACGTGAGGGGATGCGTCAGACAGTGGTCACCGGAACGGCAGGTGGCGCGAACCTTCCTTATGTCGAAGTTGCGGGGAAAACCGGTACAGCGGAATATTGCGACAACATCGCCTACCCGCTCGGATTGTGCGTACAGGGTGCGTGGCCCTCCCATGCGTGGTTCAATGCCTATGCCCCGTATAGTGATCCAGAAATTTTGATTATCGGCTTTATTTATAACGCAGGTGAGGGATCAAGAAACGCGCTTCCGGTAGTGGTAGAAACAATGGATGCTTACTTCCGCTTACAAGCAGAGCGTGAAAATCAGCCCCTACCGGAAGTTGACTTTACACAATTGACACCCAACATTTTTATCCCCAGTAATGAACCGCCACCGCCGGGATTTGAATGGCAAGTGCCTGATTTCTCAAATTCCGTCTTCCAGCAAAATGAGCAAACAGAAGAGCTTCCTAATGACGAAAACCCGTAATTTTCAGGCATAGGTTAAATCGGTAAATCGCTCAAAATCGGTATGATGTAACAATCATGCCGATTTTTGTTATCGATTCACTGTATACAAACCAGAATCAAACACTACCGACACTTCAATCAGGTTATTATTTAAGAGGTTATTAAATCGGGAACACGCTATCGGCTAATAGACACGCTTCGGCAACGCATTGTCAAACAATGAACACATGGCGCGACGGCTCAATGTAGAATATACTTATCCTCATTAAGAATTTGTTGGATTTGTTTATTTCTATGCAGTCACGGAGCGATGCCAAGTCATGACAGACGGCAACGTCAGCATCAAAGGCGTTAAAGACGGATTACTGGTCACGTTAAGTCAATCAGAAGAATGGTTGATGATTACCCGCGAACTTGCGGAACGGATTGACGAAAAAGCCGATTTTTTCGCCGGTGCACAGATTACAGTGGATTTGGGTGCACGGGCTGTGCCGAAATATGAGCTTACGTCGCTTAAAGCATTGTTAGAACGGCGCGGGTTATCACTCAACATCGTATTGAGCGATAGCCAGACCACAATGGATGCCGCCGACGCGCTTGATTTACGCACAACATCTGCTGTGCATACACCCGGTAGAGAACCGAATGAAACCCTACCCATCAACCCTGAAGAAGAGGGAACAATGGGGGTTTTAGTAAAGCGCACGTTGCGAAGCGGTCGCACGATACACAATGATGGGCATGTCGTGGTGTTTGGCGATGTGAATCCGGGGGCGGAGATCGTTGCCGGAGGGGATGTTATCGTCTGGGGGAAACTTCGTGGCAATGTTCATGCCGGCGCGAATGGGGATGAAAGCGCCATCGTTTGTGCGCTGGATATGATCCCAACCCAATTGAGAATCGCCGGTTATATTACAACCTCACCAACAGAAAAACGGCGAGAAATTAAACCAGAAATTGCATTTATCCGTGACGAACAAATTGTCGTGGAAGCCTGGAATAAGTAAGGAAAGGACCTGATAGGATGGGGGCGAAAGTCATAACAGTCACGTCCGGGAAGGGCGGGGTCGGCAAAACAACCACAACGGCGAATTTAGGGGTGTCTTTAGCACGCTTAAATAAGCGAGTCGTGGTGATAGATGCTGACATCGGCTTACGCAACCTTGATGTCGTGATGGGGTTGGAAAATCGCATCGTTTATGATCTCGTGGATGTCGTAGAAGGACGCAGTAAATTGCGTCAGGCAATGATTAAACACAAACAATTCCCTGATCTGTATCTGATTCCGGCGGCGCAAACCCGTGATAAAACCGCGGTTAGCCCTTCAGATATGGTGACGATTTGCAACAAACTACGTGAAGAATTTGACTTCGTGCTGATTGACTCCCCTGCCGGTATTGAGCGTGGATTTCGAAACGCCATTGCTCCCGCAGATGAAGTGTTGATCGTGACCAATCCAGAAGTCTCTGCCGTGCGCGATGCAGACCGTATCATCGGGTTGATCGAAGCGGAGAACAAAGGTCCGGCACGCCTGATCTTGAATCGCGTCAAGATGGAAATGATTAAAAGGGGTGAAATGCTCTCTGCGGAAGATGTAACCGACATCCTCGCAATTAGCATCATCGGGATCGTACCGGAAGATGAAAATGTGATCCCGGCATCCAATAGTGGTGTACCTGTTACTCTTAATGAAAATTCTCGTGCGGGTGTTGCTTTCCGCAATATTGCCCGCAGATTAAACGGCGAAAAAGTCGATTTTATGTCGTTAGATAACTCCGGTGGGATATTCCAGCGCCTAACGCGTCTGTTCGCCGGTGGACAAGGTAACGAGTAGTGGGGACACAATCATGACCGGATTTTTTGATCGAATGTTGGGGCGTGGCAAAGAGCCAACCGCGAGCAAAGCCAAAGAACGATTACAATTTGTCCTTGTGCATGATCGCATCAATCTGCCACCGGAGCGTTTGAAAGAGATGAAGGAAGAAATTCTCGCCGTCATCTCTAAATACGTTGCCGTTGCCAGTGATGAGGTAGATATTGCGCTCGAACAGCGTGACCGTAACCAGAACAGGCTCATCGCAGAGATACCGTTCTCCAAAAGTATCGATAAAAAAGACGACACGCATCCAAGTAGACACACCGCCACGAGTAAGCTGATGCTTGATGAAAACGATGATCTTTTACTCGATGATGATGACGACATCATGGAAACACGACGCAATATGGCGGCAACAGATAATGCGGTAGATGGCGATTTGGGCGATTTCGACGACGATTAAGCCGCACGCTAAACGATTGACTTGCGGAGATAACACCACCACATAATCTCTGTTCAATGTTCAAAAGAATGAACCCTACTCGCTTCATTTTTACGTCGATCAAGGTCGATTCTCTGAGATGAGGCTGTATATTGTCGTCGTCCACGTTACCTGTGCATCCCCTACGCCATTCATGACTGACCTTCACCGAATCTGCAACTTCCGATATAATGCCTGTCTATAGCGTGTAATTTAGATGGGTAATTCTCAGTATGAGTAATCCACTAGCGATCTGGCGACGCTTTGATCTTGTTCTCTTTGGCGTAACCATCGCCCTAATGATCTTTGGCATCTTAATGATTCGTAGTGCCACCCTTGATGCCGTTGACACTGATTTAATCAGCCGTGTTCCAGATCAAATTTTATATGGCACCATTGGCGTGGTGCTTATTTTCGTGCTCACTGCGGTTGATTATCGCCTGTTAGGCGGTGTTCATATGTGGCTGTATCTGGCGCTGATGATTTTATTGCTCCTCGTGCCGATCATCGGGACCGTGGGTGATGCCGGTGCGCGCCGTTGGATTAACGTGGGTATCCTGATTCAGCCATCAGAATTGGGCAAAATCATCATCGTGATCGGGCTTGGGCATTGGCTTTCTGAACGCTTTGACCAGATGGACAAACTAACCACCGTGCTCGGTTCAATGCTTTATATCGCGCCGGTTGTGGCATTAATCTTCATCCAGCCTGATCTCGGAACAACCATCGTGTTCGGTGTGTTATGGTTTACGCTTGTTTGGGCGGCAGGTTTACGTATCCGGCATATTGTTATTTTTGTTGTGGTTGGCGTTATTTCTGCACCGTTGATCTGGTCACAAATGCAACCTTATCAGCAACAACGTATCACCAATTTCGTCTTACCGGCGGAAGATGTTGATGAAGATCGTGGATCGCGCTACAACATTATTCAGGCAGAAATCAGCATTAGCTCTGGCGGTATATTTGGAAAAGGTTACGCCAACGGCACGCAGAACATCGGGCGATTCTTACGTGTGCGCCATACCGATTTTATCTTCAGCGTGATTGCGGAAGAATTTGGCTTGCTCGGCGGATTAACCGTAATGTCGCTGATTGGTATTGTCATTTTCCGTATCTTGCGGGGGGCGCGTCTCGCCATTGATCCGCTGGGCAGTATGATCTGTTATGGAATCGCGGCGATGATTTTCTTCCAAACGGTCGTGTCTATTGGCATGAATCTGGGCTTGTTGCCGGTAACCGGTTTAACCCTACCCTTCATTAGCTCCGGCGGTACATCACTTTTATCAATGCTAACGGGTGTGGGTCTGGCGCAAAGTGTGATCGTGCGCCGTCGTCGCGTGTCATAATCAATCATCATCATTTATTGCATCAATCGCAATTTTAAGGAGTAACACATTGTCTGAAACAAAACCCGTGCGGACTCGCTTCGGACCTAGCCCAACAGGTCCATTACATATTGGCGGTGCGAGAACCGCGCTGTTCGGCTGGTTATTGGCGCGTCATTATGGCGGGCAGTTCATTCTACGCATCGAAGACACAGATCAAACCCGCTTCGTTGAAGGTTCGGTTGATCTCGTGAAAAATGGCTTATCGTGGCTCGGCTTAGATTGGGACGAAGGACCGGATAAAGGCGGACCTTATGGACCCTATACACAGTCAGAACGGCTCGACCTCTATCAGAAATGGGCGCAATGGTTGCTCGATAATGACAAAGCCTACCGCGCTTATGATACGCCGGAAGAATTGGACGCGATCAACAACGAACTACGCGCACGGAAGTTACCACCCGGTTATGATGGTCGCCATCGCAACCTGAGTCCTGAGCAGGAAGAAGCCTTCATCGCCGAGGGACGCAAGCCGGTCATCCGCTTTAAAACGCCCCAAGAAGGCAAAATTGTCGTCAAAGACCTGATTCGTGGTGAGGTGGAATTTGACAATAGTACCTTACAGGATACCGTTCTGCTAAAATCCGACGGCTTCCCCACGTATCATCTTGCGGTCATCATTGACGATCACTTTATGGAAATTTCCCATGTGACGCGTTCGATTGAATGGTTCCCGTCTCTGCCACTACATACTCATTTGTGGCAGGCATTCGGTTGGGAGATGCCGCAATATGCACATCTGCCCGTTCTGCTAAACCCAAACGGAAAAGGCAAACTGAGCAAGCGCCATGCAGGTTTTAGTGAAGACGGAAAACAGATTCTTGTATTAACCAAAGAATTTGAAGATGCGGGCTATTATGCACCGGCTGTGGTCAACTTCCTGACGAACATAGGCTGGAATTTCGGCGATGAGCGCGAAGTCTTCGATGTGGAAGAAGCGATTGAACGATTTGACATCACGACTGTAAATCCCGCCAATAGCGTTTACCCGATTGAAAAATTGGACTGGCTGAATGGCATTTATATCCGTGAGAAAATGACGGATGATGAACTCGTCACTGAACTACAGAAACCCTTAGAGGCGGCAGGTTATACAGTTGATCTTGACGTACTAAAACAGATTGTCCCGATCGTGAAGACGCGCATCAAAACCTTTAACGATGTGGTTGATCTGGCGGGTTTTTTCTTCAGCGAAGACTTTAAGCCACCTACCCCTGAAGATGTCATCCAGAAGAAAATGGATGCGGCACAGACGCGGGACTTGCTACTGGCAACCGATGAAGTATTGGCGACGATTGAGCCATTTGACCATACAACGCTCTATGAACGCATGAAAGAGCTTGTCGGTGAACTTGGTCTAAAGAACGGTCAGGTATTCGGCGCACAACGCGTTGCCGTCACCGGACAGACGATCTCCACACCCACATTTGAAACAATGGAGATTTTGGGACGCGAAGAAACTCGCCGACGCATTCAACTTGTGGCTAAATTGCTTGAATAGGGCTTGACGAGCGAAATCTAGTTTGATACGATTTCAAAGTCCGTGGGAGATAGTTTAATTGGCAAAACTACGGATTCTGGTTCCGTCGTTCTTGGTTCGAGTCCAGGTCTCCCAGAAATTTGACAATGACATTGTCAAAACGCAAAATCCCGTCAAATTGGCGGGATTTTTTGTTTTTTAGATCGTAAATGTGGCGACAAATGACAAAGTTTTCACGGGTTTTACGTAATAATAGGTTCGAATCCAATCACCCCTCAGTATTGCAAAGTTAGTAAGTAATAAATGTGCAAATTTTGTAATAACTCAGATAATTCGTCCGGGGATTAACTTAAAGCGTTTCTTAATAGAGCTTCGTATCGACGTTCGAGTCCTACTGGGGTCACTTTGGCTGAGATGTAATGAACCGGTGTCGATGATGCCGGTTCTTTTTGTTCCAGCCGACAGACCCTCGCCTCGTCCACCGTCCTGACCACCCTGAACGAGTGCGTCAAGATAATTAAACGGTGGCTTCAACTCCATGCGGATGATCCTACCCTCCGGATTAATGACAATCCGTTTGACCATCTGTTTCAGTATATCACGTTGTCGCTGTGCTGTGTGTTCTTGATACCGATCTGCAATTTCTGAAATGACTGTCAACGCCGCATCCAGATCATCAACCACATCGCCCTGCTCCTGATGAATGAGTTCGACAGCGGCGGCAATGCGCTGACGTTCGTCTTCATATTCGCGTGATAACTGCTCGAAAATCTGTGGACGCATTCCGTGTTCTGTGAATGCTCGCCAGAGATTAAGTTCCTTTTCTTCCAACTTCTTGATGGCAGTTTGCAGTGCCTGTGATTCGCGCTGACGGTTGTTGGTGTATTTGCTCATGTCTGCCAGATAGACTTTGCGAATTTCAGGAATCAGCTCAGGATCAACTTGAATTGCCCGCAAGTGTTCTGGAATCTGTTCATCGACTTTCCAGCACAGAAAGTTCTGGTTGCTGGATTCGATGCAATAGTACGCCACACCGCCGCGTTTACGGTTCGCATTTGGCATGGCACAGCGCAGTTTCTGGATTCTGCCATCGTCATGCTGAAGATAAACCAGCGCCTGCAACAGGTAGAAATGGCGTTTCTTCGGCGCAGGCATGAAATTGCGCTTCGCCAGAATACCCAATCCACGTTCAAATTCTTCAGTGCTGACCACCGGCTCCCACTCCGCTTTCACTGTTTTCGGTGGGATCTGCGCCCAGTCGTTTTCCATGACCACCCAGCCTGCATAATGCCAGTTATGGAATACCCGCGACAGAAACTGCACATACTGCTCACGTTCACCATTCGCCTTAACTGTCACGAACGGCTTGCCATTTTTGAGGCGGTAGCCGCGCTCGTAGAGTTTCTCGCAAATTTCCGCCAGTGTGTATCGGTCAGTCAGCAATAAATCCCACGCATAACGCCAGACTTTCGCCTGCTCCGGATCGATTTCTACCCAGCGTTTGTATTTGGCGTGTCCGTGTCGATCCTGCTCGGTGGCGTTTTCCAATCCAGAGACCCGTGCTTCTTTGTTCAGGTAGCCATCCGGAGCGCGCCATGGCCAACCGCCTTTCAGCAATTTCGACAACATGCCGTTCATGCTCCGCTTGGCGATGACCGCCGCTTCACGCTTCGCCATGCCAAAGAGGATGTTGAGATAGAGGCGATCATCCATGTCAGCCGGATCAGATGACAAACATTTACCAAATAGACACGAACATTTACTGGATTTTATGTTACATAAAGCATTTCAATAAAATCTCAGCCTCCTGTTACAATGTGTAGTGATCGGGAAGCGAGACATGATATGCCGCCTTTATTGCGTACCAAAATCCAGATACCGCCTATCCGCACACAACACATTTACCGTGATCGCGTTTTGCAAAAATTGAATGCAAAGAATGAATCGCGTCTTATTCTGGTTTCAGCCCCTGCCGGATTTGGCAAGTCATCTTGCTTGATCGAATGGGCGCATACATTACGTCAACGTGATGTTGCGGTGGCGTGGTATGCGCTAGATGAGCAGGACAACGACCCGGTACGCTTCACCGCCTATCTACTTAAGGCGTTCAGTATCCTTGATATTCCCTTGCCAGCGTTGCCCGATGCAGATCAACAAATTACGATCCAAGAATCAGCAAATTATATCCTCAATTCCGTTACTGAATTTGCTAAACCCGTAGTTCTTTTGTTGGATGACTATCATCTCATCACGACCCCTCAAATCCACGATGCGATCAGTCGCCTATGCGAATATATGCCACCAAACATGCGTCTCGCCCTTGGAACCCGTGCCGACCCACCGATACAATTAGCCCGCCTACGCGCACAGGGCGAGATCACCGAAGTTCGGATGGCTGATTTGCGTTTCACTACGGAGGAGACCAAACACTGGCTACAAACGACATTAGGCTGGAGTCCGTCGACACAGGTGCTTACGCAACTTGATGGACTAACGGAAGGTTGGGCGGCCGCATTAGCACTTATCATGATGAGCCAATCCCACTCCGATGAACAGGCGCTTGAAAACCAGCTTACGCGTTATTCGCTGTCTCAACGTCATATCTTTGACTACTTTGCGCGGGAAGTCTTCGAGCAACAATCAGATAATGTACAACACTTTCTACTAGACACATGTGTACTCAATCGTTTGTACCCGAACCTATGCAGTACGCTGACCGATAATCATTCAGCCCCCCTGTTGTTAAACCAGATTGCTACCGAAAGTTTATTCGTCATCCCCCTTTCAGTGAGTGAGCCGATCTATCGTTATCATCATTTGTTTGAGCAATTCTTACGGCAATATCTGCAAATGCAAGACGCTGGATATTTCCGAAAACAGCATCGGCTAGCGGCACAATGGTATGCTGAACAGGATGACCTTGTTGAGGCAGTGCATCATGCTCTGGCATCTGAAGACTTCGATTTTTCAGCCCGCCTCATCGAAAACTATGCATGGGAAACGTTGACGGCCCGCGGTGAGATTATGACCATCATGACGTGGTTAAAATCCTACCCAGTCGAGGCATTGGAGCGACATCCGCGCTTATGTCTTTACTTCTCACGGGCACTTTACCTGACAGGTGATGTTGATGGATCTCAGAACTATTTACAGATTGGCATGGATGCACTAGAAAATAACCCCGACGCTATTCAAAATCGGGAGTCACTTCAAGCAATCGCCTATAACTATAAGGCGACTCTCTCTGCTTATCATGGCGATGTAACGACGGGAATGTATTGGATTAAACAGGCGAAAGCACTACAGCAATTCGTCGATGGTGTCGATCAAGTCAGGATCATGAATACAGATGCATTCTTGTATTATCTGATTGGCGATGTTCCGAGCGCACGACAAGCCTATGAGCACGCTTTAACGCTGGCTAACCGAATCAATCATCATTACCTGCTGTTGGACGCTCACTACTATCTTGCTCAGATTGATCTGTTAGCGGGCGCGTTGCAAGCTGTGCATGATCGTTGTGAGAAGGTAATGGCACGATACACATCAAAGATTAACCCGCTCAGTATTATCATGTTGCCGTTAGCATCTGTACATTATCAACGCAATCACATCGTTGAGGCTGAATCTATCCTGCGTGATGCCATCACTTTAGCAAGGCAGGGCAACATTCCTGATGCACTGTGGTTCAGCCATGTCTTATTGGCAGATGTGCTTTTGGCTCGTGGTGAAACCGAAGAAGCGGAGGTGTGTATCAACAAGGCATGGTCAATAGTGAGCCGATATAGTAGCCCGATGATGACCTCATTTGTCCGCGCCGCAGAAGCGCGAATATTGCTAGCGTCCGGTCAGATAGACAGGGCAACTGATTGGGCAAATGATTATCAGCAAATCGAGAAGACTGACAATCATCAAGATCATGAAAACGTCATTCTGGCGCAGGTGTTTCTGGCACAGGGCAACACGGCAGAAGCCTTATCCCTGCTGACGCAATTAACGGAAGAAGCAAAGCGTGCAGGTCGCATGAAATACGTCATCCTCGGTGAGATATTACGGGCGCTCACATACCAATTATCCGGCGAGCATGACAAAGCTCTTGAAAGCATTGACGAGGCGCTAACACTCGCACAACCCCATAATTTTGTGCGCGTATTTCTGGATATAGGCAAACCCATTGTTAGGCTTCTGCGCTCTGCAATCAATCATCAGATTAAACCGGATTACGCTGGTTATCTGCTTGAGCTTGCCAATCAATCTGACGATTTTCAGCATCCTGCCGATGTGCTCACTGACCGTGAAATTGAAGTTCTAGAGCACATCGCCGGGGGAGCCAGCAATCAGGACATTGCGGAGTCGCTGGTCATCAGTTTAGGCACAGTCAAAAGCCACATCCACCACATCATGAACAAACTCGATGCACAAAATCGCACCGAGGCAGTTAGCAAAGCCCGAAGTTTAACGATCCTTAAAGAGGATAATTAGCATTGTG
This sequence comes from Aggregatilineales bacterium, assembly GCA_040219275.1. Taxonomy (GTDB): domain Bacteria; phylum Chloroflexota; class Anaerolineae; order Aggregatilineales; family Phototrophicaceae; genus JAVJSU01. The sequence goes on from JAVJSU010000027.1 coordinate 165,248, forward strand.
ATTTGGCGGTTCAAAATCCGGCATCTACAATATGGTTCTGTATCGCCCTGCTAATCGTTACCTGCTCAACAGCCATCAACAAATATCATCGAAGGGTGAAGTGATGACTTTACTCTTCCTGCTGACCCGTTGATATGCCAGACGTATATCACGCAGATAAGCTGGCGAACCGAGCACAACCGCCATGATTATTCCGGGAATACCCCAACCCAACGTTTTCCTGAACATCATTATGTCCATTAGGGTCGGAGGCTAATGACGGTAATGTGCCTACCCAACACCGCCCAAAGTAGCACAATATCCACCAGAAGCGGGAAAATCGCCCAGCCAGAGAACCAGATGATCTGTAGGAAAATCGAGAGCATAGCACCGACAATGATTAACCATACGAACCACTGATCTGGCACGACCCACTTCATAAGAGCCGCCGCCGCCATAAGAAAGCACAATGTAGACGTTGCCGCCAGAACAGGCGTGAGTGTATTCAGAAGGTCGCCAGATGAAAGCAGTGTTTTTGTTTCCTCCGCAAAGGGCCAGATTAATCGACCACCTACCCACCATGGTGGTGGCGCATCACCAACTTGAAGCGGAACCAGCGCACTGAGGTTGAGTTGTGCGCCTAAAAGCAACAAGACAAGCACTACAATCCACATTTTTTATTTCCTTAATCCCTATGGGGAAAACCTGTTCGTGACTAAATTAACCAGAATATCTGATCTTTATGCCTCCACATTGCGTAGTAATCCGATCAGCGCACCACCGATGAGGATGGTTGTTACTGCAAAAATTATCACAGGTGCGAGGCTGTCTATAACCTCCCAACGCGCCTGATTAACGACCATTGCGCCCACTGCAAGGCCCATGATAACCCCGAATGAAAGGGTTGCTCCGGTAATTACCAAGCCCATAGGTTTACGTTGCCAGAGTAGCACTGCTCCGACCAACAGAAGCGGTAAGTAGAAGCCCATATCGAGCACATGAACTGCTGATGTGGGAATTTTATCCGTGATGACCGCTTCGGGAACGGTGTTATTCAGTACTGCGGGAATCAGATCACTCAGCCACAGTCCGTAGTACGCAAAAGCGATGAAGCCCGCGATCAAACTCACCACACGAACAGGCGTTTTTTCACTAAGGCGCACATCGTCCAGTTTAATGTTCAAGAAACCCAATAAGGTGCCGTAAAATGCACCGCCCAATATGAGCACATAAAACAGAAACAGCTGATTAAACTCCACCTGAAATGCAGAGATGGCATAGGTATATGCGAGATAAGTCATCGTACCGAGCCAGACAATGCGCCCCCGAATGGACTCGTGTGCCACATACCATGTGCTAAGTAACAATGCAGGCAGTGCCACGATCAACGTAACGAGGTCCTGTGCCTGCCCTTGCGCGGCGAGACTTTCCGAATTCTTATACACATCCGCAGGGTTGATTACACCCGACAGCGCGACAATCAATGTGCTGATGGCAACCGGTACAGTCAGCCAGAGGTAGAAGGGAATGTTTAGCCGTGTTTCTTGTCGTAGAGCACTTTTTTGTTGGTTATTTAGTAACGCTTGTGACATTTTCTTATCGCCTTACAACTTGTACTTACGTTAATTCTCCGATCTCTATAGCGCCCTGCCAAGTGATGAATCTCAGCTATTGAAATGATAAAAGTAATATTTCGGGACGATATTTTTATCCCATATTTCATTTCACGTTTACACCTCGATTCTGATCGTTTCTACGCCTGAAATTATCAAAATCTAACTTCTGGTTGATGACAGCCACCGGTGGTTTACGGCTATCGTGAAGATAGAAAGTTACAGATAAACACCTGAAAGGCTACATCATGAGCAAGAACATTCTTATCGGTATCGCACTCGTCTTAACGCTGAGCTGTGCATTGACTGTCGCGCTCGTTCAGCAACTAACAGATTCTGATCGCGTGGAAACTATCGCGCATCGCATTGCAGATTTCGACCTTCCGGCAGGCTATCAAACCGATTACGCGGTTGACGTGCTGGATTACACCATCGCCGCCTATAAATCCGATGACGAACAGACACATCTGGTTTTTGTGCAGGGACCCTCCGGCATTATCCCGAATGAATCGGTCATCGCTGGTTACATTCCAAATACGTCGCGTCATGCGGATTGGCACGCCACAACCGTCTTATCTACTGAACAACGTACTATCCGCGATCAACCTGCTACGCTGACGATCAGTGAACGCACAAACGGCGAGGGACAGCGGTATCGTAGCGCAAATCTGGTTTTTTCTGGACGTGAAGGCACCGCCCTACTCGTCTTCAACCAGCCCGTGACGCAATGGGACGATGAGTCGGTTGATACGTTTATCCAATCTATTCATTAGAGAACCAAATACCCCACATCCCGCCGAAGGGAAGATGTGGGAGCGTCTGAAAATCACTCAATAATCGTTTATCAATTTTTGGAGCGATTGCCATGAAATATCAACTTTATACGTTTGTGATGCTGGTAACTGTACTAACGTTTGCGACTTGCCAGACATTTATTGAAGCCAGTGTCTCGATAAGCAATAGCTCAGGACGCGTCGCGAATGTTGACCGGACTCGGATCGGGTTCACAGCGATAGTAATTTATGTAGATGCACATGTCACGGTGATGCAGAGGGCTAACGGTCAGTTGACTATCCAATCAGATGACGAAGATCTCAGGGTAGCCATCCAACCAGCGTTTTATCAGGAACCACTGATGATCTCTATAGACCTAACTAACTTAGCGCAGAGTGAATTTGTTGGAAGCCGTGAGCTTGTAGCAGAGAGCGTAGAACCACTTTACATGCACTTTAGCCACGTTAAGAAACAAGACCTATCTTGAACAATACATGCGAGGACATGATGAAAAAACTAATCACCAAACGAGGAAAACTAATGCGGTTAAGTGGCATCGTGCTGGTGCTATTGATCGTCGCAATTTATATCGGATTGCCAACGATTATGGCAGTGGGCGTTATCATGCCAGATGCTGACAACACCGGTGAGCCACCGGAAGGCTTCACGAATGTCACACTCACCACCCGTGATGACGTTCAGCTAGCGGCATGGTATGCAGAACCTGAAAACGGCGCAGTCATCATTTTGCTTCATGGTGCGGGTAACGAACGCGAAGACGTGCGTGAACATGCCCTTATGCTCCACGAAAACGGCTTCGGGGTACTCGCTATGAATTTACGCGGACACGGCGACAGCACGGGACGTATCAATCGTCTTGGATGGGATGGGTCTCTGGATGTTGGCGCGGCGGTGGATTACCTTTCGGGACGCGACAATGTCGACTTTATTGGCGCTTTGGGGCTGTCCATGGGTGGCGAAATATTACTCGGTGCGGCATCTCAATACCCGATCATAGGGGCGATTGTCGCCGATGGTGCGACCTTCCGTGCGGTTGATGATTATGTCAGTTTGCCATCAAATCGCCCACTTTACCGCAATATGGTCACCGGCATTTTCACATTCATGGTCAGCGTTTTTACAGGCGACCAACAACCTTCACCCACCCTGCTTAACTCAATTCGGGCGGCGGACTCCACATCTTTCCTGTTTATCGCCGCTGGCAATGTTGGCGAAGAAATCGACTATAACGAGATGTTTCATCACGAGGTGGCAGATCGTAGTGAACTATGGATCATCCCGGATGTGGGGCACACACAGGGCTTTACACGGAATCGCACTGAATACGAACAACGGCTCATTAACTTCTTCACAACAGCGTTGAGTGATCTATAGATAGAAACCGGTGGCGACAATGAACAAGCACCTACAACAACGTATCGAAGCCCTCCTCGCCCTCTATGATCGTGCGACATTGGCGACCTGTGGACAAGCGGGGATACAGATCAGTGTCGTAGCGTTTCACGTACAGAATCTGCGCTTGTATCTGTTTATTCCACACAGTTCTGACCATCTTTTTAATCTGGAATCGGAACAGGCGCTTGCCCTGCTCTCACCCGCATGGAAATTGTATGGAAAGGGTGTAATCACCAAAGACATTATCGCACCTCATGAATGGCAGATAACAACCAGAGTTGAGCCGACTCGCCTGCACATCCTGAGTAATGATGGACTAAGTACAGTTGAAACCATTGATTTCTAAACCTGAACCTCCCAAAAGGAGATTATGAAAATGACTGACTCAATTACGCTAAATCATTCAAGTCTGGCTACTGAAGATCAGCAACCCGTGAAACGTCGCAATGTAGTGTATCGACTGGGTAAGGCTCTACTTACTGCCATCGCCGTGCTAATCGCTCTCTTCAGCGCACTACCAGTTTTCTTGCTTTATTTCGTGACCTCAGTGCCTGTAGCGATTGCCCTGGCACTTACACTCATGAATTTAGGCATCATTGTTGTGGTGATCCGCTATGATCGAACCCCTACATTGGTAATCAGTGCTACGGTTGGTTGGATCGCAGTCGCGTTATTGGCGATTTTCCTATCTCAGCAGTTCGCGTCTACACCCTCTATCAGAGATGCTGATGGTAATGTGGTTTCTGGCAGTATCGCAACACTGGAAAGCATCGAACTCAACGGCAGTACCCAATGGATGACCATTCGAGGGCATAGTGAAGACCTTCCGGTGCTCCTTTTCTTAGCAGGAGGTCCCGGTGGTAGCGAACTCGTCATGACTCGCCGCTATCTGGCAGAACTCGAAGAACACTTCATCGTCGTCAACTGGGATCAACCCGGCACAGGCAAATCTTATAACGCGGTTGCTTTTGATGACCTAACACCGGAGCGCTATGTAGAAGATGCCCACGCGCTGACGCTTTATCTACGCGAACGCTTTGACGAGGAAAAAATCTATATATTTGGCGAATCGTGGGGCAGTATTCTGGGCGTATGGCTGGTACAGCAGTATCCTGAATTGTTCCATGCGCTTATCACCACCGGGCAAATGGTCGATGTGGTCGAAAATGACATCCTGATGTACGAATTTGCTATTGAGCAAGCTGTAGCGCAGGATCGCACTGGTACTGTCGAAGCACTGCACCGTAACGGTTCACCACCTTATGATAGTGGATCGCTTATTGGTAGATTCGGCACGATGAATGGTGTAGTAAATGACTATATGGACTCTCACGCTCAGGGCGAAGGTACCGGTCATAATTTGATGTTTGATTCGCTCGCCGCGCAGGAATATGGTTTGCTGGATAAAGTCTACTGGGGACTGTCTTTGCTGAATACCTTTCCCCATGTCTACACGCAACTCAACGATGTGGACTTCCGCACGCAAGCAACTGAGCTAGAAGTCCCGGTGTATTTCATCAAAGGTCGCTGGGATATGAACGCCAGCAATTCGCTACTCGAAGAATATTTCGCCCTTTTGGATGCGCCCCACAAGGAATTAATCTGGTTTGAAGATTCTGCCCACACACCCAGCTGGGATGAACCGGATCATTTCGTAGATGTGATGGTCAGTACGGTTCTGTTACAGACCTATCCGAACAGGTAGCCGACTATTCCGGGGGTGACAGACATGATGTCACTCCCGATGACAAATTCAGTATGCAAGAAAGGCATCAAATCATGAGCTTTATCATGCTCACAACAAAATCTAACCACAGCTCCTTTGAAAGTGCGATGCGCCGTGGTTTCTGGAATCGCCTGAGACGTAAATTACATCGCCAACCAACACAATTAGTCAATTTTGAAGCGTTGCGGGATAGCTTCAAGTCCTTTGATCAGACCGATAAGGGCATTCAACCTATTCCAATCCATAATATCGTTGGATCGGTTGGGCGCTTTAACGAATTTGATCGTGATTATATGCCAATTAACGACCATATCGAGAAGAAATGGCAACACATTTTCAAACTTCTGATACATGGGATCGATCTACCACCCATTGATGTGTATCAACTGGATAGCAATTTCTATGTGATTGATGGCAATCATCGGGTTTCAGTCAACAGATTCTTGGGAATACAGTATGTTGATGCACATGTCATCGAGATAAGGAAAACCGAGACATTCAAATCTTAGTCCCTATCAGATGTAACGATCTATGCTTTAGTGAAATAAATTAAATGTGAAAAGTAATGGGTCGTCCAAACGTTCAGTTCAAATCAATAAACCTAATATGTGCAATTAGTTATTGACGCATCTTGATAAAAACAAGGCTCATATGTAGAAAGTGTGAGTACGGACTAATTTAGAGATGAAAGCCGGAGTAACATGCTTCAAATTACGGCGAAATTCACAGATGGCAATGTAGCCAAAGAGATAGCGTTTATGAATGCCTTTGAAAGGTCGGAGGAAGTTACGGACATCAGTCCACATCCCTTCAACCGTATTGCAGTGAACTTCATAAAAACCATCACCATCGTCATCACGGGCATATTCTTTCGCGCCATGAGACACGGTATCATGGTCACGATCAATGCCTTTATAGCTTTGGTATTCGTCGGTGTTCACGATGGCTTCACCCTGCGTAAATTGGTGGGCATGGGCAAGCAAGGTAATAGCTTTGGTGTTATCAACAACTCGAAGACGAACTTGTCCT
>JAVJSU010000028.1:0-34556 GCA_040219275.1 Aggregatilineales bacterium
TCACGGATCAACGGGCGGATGTGTACGGCTTGTTGTGCAACCAGATCGGCGACGTTTTCAAGATCGTCATGGTTAAAGTGTTGTGTGTGTAAGATGTTGACTTCTGCCCGCCCGGCTTTATTGAAGTTGTAACGGACATCAAATCGTCCGGCAACGAGAACCAGACGTGCGTGCGAACGTACACCGACTAGTTCCAGCAGATTATCCAGAATATCTGCGCCGGAACATTCAAAGATCACCGTGTACGGCGCGTTATCAGAGATTGGTTGCATGGTGTGGCTTGTGTTGGTGACGGCCTCCACGCCACAGGCTTGAGCAATAGCCAGACGATCATCATGATGACCACCCATCATCACCCTTGCACCGAGCACCCGTGCAAACTGCGCGACAAATTGCCCGATTAAGCCATCACCGATGACCAGCACGGAATCGGCTTCATTAACCGATGCCCGTCCCACATTATGAAATGCCACCGATGCCACACCGAACAGGGCGGCACATTCCAGATCAGTGTCCGGTGTTAGCTTGATGACGAGGTCATTATCTTTAAGCACATGATATTCAACATGACCGGGATACGTGCTAGAAAAAACCATATCTCCCACTTTGAAGCGTGTGATATTTTCGCCACACTCTACTACCTCAGATACATGCTGGTAAGCGATGCGTTTCGGGTAAGGGAGGGTATGCCCGTAACTGCCATCCATCAAAAAACTGCGCTCTGTGCCATTGGAAAGCCCTGAATAGCGCGTTTTCAGTAACATACTGTCAGCGTCCATCACAGGCATCGCTTCATCAATGATCGCCGCTTTGCCTTTTTCAACAAACATGATTCCGCGCATCAGCGTTACACCGTTTTGCGCGGTTTAGGCATTAATTGGGCGATAAAATTCTGTATCCGTTCACGGTTATAATCAGGAAAACCATCGTTTTCGAGACCAACAAACGCCGGTATGGACGCATGATTGGCGGCGCGTTGCGTATTTTTGCCTTCGGAAATGATGTCAAAGTCTTCATAATAGTTGATGTTGTTGATACTCAAAATGTTATCGTGGCAGGTGGCTTCCTCTTTGATCCCGCCACGCATCGGCACTTGATCGCCCCAGTTGAAGATGGTGTTTCCAGTAACCTGTACCCCGCGTGTTTCACCTTCCAAGACGATGCCGATGGTGTAAGGTGGTTGTCGCACACGCACACCAGAATCGATAATTTCGTTGCCAGTGATCGTACCCCAGGCGACATTACGCAGGACGATGCCATCACCGCGATGCCAGCAGAAAACGTTGCTCGAAATATTGATCTCGTGCGATTCATCGACTACAACCGCCTGTTGCTCACATTGAAACGTCCTGCAACCTGAAATCAACACGCTATTGCTGATAGAATGGATATGAAACCCTATATTTTGTGGCTGGAAAACCACGCACGCAATCAAGTTTAGTACGATGGCATTCTTCGTCTCGATGCCTGTTCCGCCGCCATATGTAATGCAATTGGTGGCTAGATTTGGGACAAAATCGCCCCCGCGACCGTCTTTGGCGAGTGTATCAAAATACAGATTTGACTTGCCGTTATCTGCTAATTTGCATCCGCGTAGCTCGCATAAAAAGCTATTATTCCTAACCCAGATGCCATAATCAGTGAACCCGGAACAGAACACATCTCGCACCACGCAATCGCCACAATTATCCACAACGATCCCATTTTTCGCCTGTCCGTCGTTGGTTACGGCAAGGTCACATATCGTTACCCCATCAACCGTATCCAACAGTAAGCCGGTTTCACACTGAATCGAAAGCCACGTTCCGCGATTGCTCCCGCGCAGGGTGATGTTGCTGGCAAGTTTTATTGGCTCAGTTATTAGGTAGTTGCCTGGATGTAGATAAATGTCTCCACCACCATTTTCGCTCAGCGTATCAATCGCAGTTTGTAGAGCGGATGACGCGTTTTCACTCGCATGGTATTCATGATGATCGATACAGCCACGGACTTTAATCTGCGTGCCGTGTATATAAATTTCTAAATTTTGGAGTAGCATATTGTCCATTATTCAACATACTTTCTTGAATTACTCATGATTTTGGAAGCCACCATCCAGTGCGCGGACCGAGATGCAGTTGAATCGTCTTAAGTTCGGTAAATTCGTCGATGGCAAAGCGTCCTAATTCACGCCCTAAACCACTTTCACGATACCCGCCAAATGAAAGTTCAGGATAACCATCCATGAAACTATTGATCCAGATCGTGCCTGCGCGGATGCGCCGTGCCGCGCTGAATGCGGTATCCACATTTGCCGTCCATATCCCTGCGGATAATCCGTAAAGCGTATCGTTGGCGATGTGAATGGCTTCTTCTACTGTGTCAAACTTCAAAATGGAGAGTACCGGACCGAAGATTTCTTCACGGGCAATTTGCATTGTCGGACGGACATTATCAAAGATCGTCGCCTGAAAATAGCGTCCCTGTTCAGATTGAAGGCGATCCCCGCCGATTTCTAATACCGCGCCTTCCTGCTGACCGGCATGAACATAATTCTGGATTTTGTTAAATTGTGCGTCGTTGATGATTGCGCCAACTTTGGTTTTTTCGTCTAGCGGATCGCCGATTTGTACGGTTTTTGCGCGTTCAATGACTGCCGCCACGAATTCATCCGCAACTCCGCTTTGTACCAATAAGCGACTGCCACTGTTACAACATTCACCCATATTGAAATACACACCAAACACCACCGCGTCGAGTGCTTCTTCTAGCTTGGCATCGTCAAACACAATCTGGGGATTTTTCCCGCCCAGTTCAAGCTCCACTTTTTTCAAGTTTCCGGCAGAAGCACGCACAATCTGTTTGCCGACATTGGTCGATCCGGTGAAGGAAATCATATCAACATCCGGATGATCCGCGATGCGTGCGCCGACAGGATCACCATAGCCCGTGACAATGTTGACAACGCCCTCCGGCATTCCGGCATCTTGCATAATTTGTCCTAAACGCAGGGTTGTACCGGGGGTGAGTTCGCTTGGTTTGATGACGGCGGTACACCCTACCGCCAGTGCAAAGGGTAACTTCTGGCTGATAATGAGTAGTGGGAAGTTCCACGGGGTAATCATACCCACCACGCCAATTGGTTCGCGCAGGGTGAAGCCCATCATGTCGTTGCCGAGCGCATTATAGCTATCGCCGTAGGTATGCTGTGCGAGAGTCGCCGCGTATTCCCATAATCCAACCACCCCTGCCATTTCATCACGGGATTGGCTGATCGGTTTCCCGCTTTCAAGCACTTCGATAAGTGCCAGTTCTTCTTGTTGTTGGGCGATGCCTTCCGCCACGCGAAGCAGAACCTTCGCACGGTCTTTACCGGATAGATTTGCCCATGATCCGCTGTCAAAGGCGGCGCGTGCGGCGGCGACTGCGCGGTCAACATCGTCTTTATCGGCAAGTGGATAATCGCCCACCGGAATCTCGTGCGCGGGACTGTTGATTTGATAACGCTCTCCGCTTTTTGCGTCAACAAATTGACCATTAATGAGCATTTGATACTGATATGGTTTTTCTGGTAATGACATCATGTTCTCCTCCGGATTATTTGCCGGTAAAGTGGGGTGTTCGCCGTTCTTGAAATGCGGCTAACCCTTCTTTTGCATCTTCTGAAGTGGCGGAAAGTGCGCCTGCGAGTGCTTCTAAGCTGGAATTTGAGAGTTTTGTATTTATTGCTTGCTTGGCGAGCTGTACCGCGATGGGAGCATTTGCGACAATTTGGGTCGCGATTTCCAGAGCGCGTGCATGTATCGTTTCTTGCGGGTGAATCTCGTTAATAAGTCCCCATTGGTGGGCAGTTTTAGCGTCAATCCGTTCACCCGAAAAGATCATCTGCTTGGCACGGGCGCTACCGATGAGTGCTGGCAAGCGTGATGTGCCACCCCATCCGGGTACAGTGGCTAACTTAACTTCCGGCAGGGCAAATTCTGCATGATCTGCCGAGAGGCGAATATCGGCCGCTAAGGCGATTTCCAGACCACCGCCGAATGTGTAGCCATTGAGCAGAGCGATCACAGGTTGGCGCAGATGATATAGACGATCAAAAACCCGATGTCCTCTGATAATCCAATGTCGCCACATATCGAGCGGCTCTAACGCCATCCATGCGGTGATGTCTGCGCCGACGCAAAATGCTTTATCGCCCGCGCCACATAACAGGACAAGGCGAATGCTATGGTCGGCTTCTATCCGATCAAAGATGTTCAGCAGATCATCAAGCATCTCAACGTCAAGCGCATTCAATTTTTCAGGTCGATTAAGTGTGATTGTGGCAACAAAATGATCTATCTCTAATGTTATCTTACTCATAATGATCGTAATCTTTTTGATGGTAGGTCAAGTCTCATCAGGTCTGGCGAAAATAGCCGTTTGTCCATTTCCTTACACTCAGCATGAACCCTCAAGGGGAATTCTGCTTGATCGAGCACATCTTCTTGCAGACGTACCCCCGGCGCAATCTCGGTTACGGTTAAGCCCTCTTTTTCTAATCGAATCACACAGCGTTCGGTGATATAGGTGACATTCTGCTGAATCGATTGAGCGCGACGACCACTGAAGGTCGTTTCCTCTATCGTGCTGACGAATTTCTTGAAGCGTCCCTCTTGTTGAATGCACAGTTGTTGATTCTCAATGGATAATTTCAGCCCTCCGGCAGTGAAAAAGCCGCTAAACACAAGGTTACGCGCCTGTGCTGTGATGTCGATAAATCCGCCAATGCCTGCCGTAACATGCGGTTTTAGACCCAATTTGGAGACGTTGACGCTTCCGTACTCATTCACTTGCATGAATGACAACAAACTACGATCAAATCCCGCACCCTGAAAATAGGTAAACTGATCTGGCGATGACATGATGGCTTCAAGATTGGACGAACAGCCGAACTGAAAGTCTTGAAGCGGAATGCCACCGACTGCGCCCTGTTCAATCACCCATGTAATCGCATCCTGAAGACCTTCTTCCAGCAAAATATACGGGACTAATGCAGAGATGCCGAAGCCGAGATTGACCGCCTCGCCTGAAAGGAGTTCCATCGCGGCGCGCCGTGCAATCACCTTCGCAATACCCCATTCAACGGGCTGGAAGGTGTGCAGTGGGCGTTTGATTTCGCCACTGATGGCGGGTTCATAGTGCGTCTGGGTGGTTTGCATCTGTTGATCGTCGAGCACCAGATAATCGACAAGATTACCGGGGATGCGTACCGATTGCGGCGGAAGAGAGCCTGCATCAGCGATGCGTTTTACCTGTGCAATCACGATCCCATTATTATTTCGGGCGGCGAGCGCCTGATCTAATGCACCGAGATACGCGCCCTCATGTTCCATCGTGATATTGCCGTTTTCGTCCGCGGTTGTACCCCGGATAATGGCGACATCAACCGGAATAGATTTGAAGTACAACCATTCTTCATCATCAAACTCCACCACCGAGACGATTTCATCCACTGTCACATCGTTCATTCGCCCACCCTTATGGCGCGGATCGACCACCGTATCCCACCCGACTTTTGTTAACACGCCCGGTCGATGAGCGGCGGCTTCGCGGTGCATATGGAAGAGTACGCCACTGGGTAAGTTGTAGGCTTCAATTTCGTTCTTATGAATCATCTGCCAGATGCGCGGTGATGGCATGGATGAGGGACCACTGGGATACGATCCTGAAATGACGCGTTTAAGCAAACCGACATGTGCAAGATGGTCAACGCCCTTAATGCCATACATGTCCCCTGCGGCAATAGGATGAATGGTGGTCAGCTTTTGTGGGTAGCCGGTTTCTGCAAAGCGTTCGCCGATTGCCTGTAGCACTGAGTCAGGGCAACCTAAGCCGCTGGACGAACTGATCGAGATGACGACATTATCAGGGATGAGTTCTGCCGCTTGTTTTAAAGAGATTAATTTAGACATAACGATGCCTTTTCATTTATGTGTAATTGCGACGTTCATTAACTGACGATCGCAGGAAACAAGATCATCGACAGTAGTTACTATCCAACAAAGTTCTCAACCGACTTTTATACATGATCTGATTGCTAAACTGTTATAATTCGATCACTTTTCCGATCCGTGCGGCCCGAGCGATAGCCTGCAAGACGATTGTGTTGTTCTTCGAATCCCGTAATCCTAACAACGGACGCTTGTTGTTTAGAATACAGTCCGAGAAATGCTCAATTTCGTTTTGGAAATGATCGCACGCATCATAGGATTTCGTTACTTCGCCCCTTTCACTGTGAACTAGCACGGTAGTTGGATTCATACCGCCGGGAAATGCATTCGGCACGATGATACGCCCTCGCAGACCAGTAACTTCATATGTGTTTTTGAACGGTTGCTCCATGCTTGTAGCGATGTACGCCATGCGATCATCGGGAAATTTAAGGATGGCGACGGTCGTTTTATCAACACCATTCACTGCATGTAGGCTATAGTATGCTTGCACACTGACTGGCTCTACGCCCATCAGGAAGCGCACAGCGTTCACGCAATAACACCCTGCATCGAACAACGCGCCACCGCCCAGCTCTTTCTGCCCACGGGAATCGTTTTTCCAATCAGGCAGTGTATAGGTAAGTTCTGCACGTACTGCTTGCACTTTACCGATACCCCCCGATTGGATAACTTCCTGTACGTAATCATGCTGTGGGTGGAAGCGATACATAAATCCTTCCATCAAGAGGACGTTATTCTTACTGGCGGCATCAATCATCGCCTGAACTTCATCTTCATTCATGGCGAGTGGTTTCTCGCAAAGCACATGTTTGCCTGCGGTTGCCGCCTTGATGACCCAGTCACGGTGCAGGCTGTTAGGCAATGCGACTATCACCGCGTCTATCTGCGAGTCCGCAAGTAAGTCATCGTAATTGCCATATGCTGAATGAATATCAAACTCAGCGGCAAACACCCGCGCACGGTCAGCGTTACGACTGGCTACGGCGACGACTTCAGCGTTCCCCGTCTTACGAAACGCTGGCATGTGGCGCTTGCGCGCGATGTTTGCAGTACCAAGAATACCGTAACGCACCTTCTCAATCATAATCATCTAACCAATTCATTTCACCTTTTAGCGGCCAGCGATACTGTTCAGGAGGGTTGGTATTTAATGCCCATTTTTCTAAAATATTGCTTTGCTTGCGCTTGGCGGTCATCCTAGCGGCTATATTATCCGGATCCCAGTCGTCAAGGACACGATTGTGTAATTCGAGTTGGATCTCTCTCTGAGCCAGGTTCCCTGCCAAGTTGTGTAGTTCGTCGGGGTCTTCTGCTAAATTGAATAACTGTGGCGGTTGACGATGATAGTAAATATACTTCCATTCTTCATAGCGGATCATCCGCTGGTAACAACCACCCTCGGGGCAAAATTCATCCGAGCAATATTCCGAAAATGAGACATTTTCCCAATCCGGTGCGGTACGACCATCGACGAGTGGTAGTAAACTGCGTCCGGATGACTCCGGCAGTGACGGTCCATTCACCGCATCAATAAGCGTAGCGGTAACATCCAGCGCACTTACTACAGCATTGATCGTCTGTCCTGCGTCGATCCGTCCGGGCCAGTTGAGGATCAACGGTACGCGGGCGGATTGCTCATAAAATGTGTGTTTCCACCAGAGGTCATGCTCCCCGACCATTTCGCCGTGATCGGATGTATAGACGATCAGGGTATTGTCCAGTAAATTGTTCTGGCGAAGGGTGTCCATCACCTGACCAACCATCACATCGATGCGATGCACCAGCCCCCAGTATGCAGTACGCGCCCGCAAAATTTCCAATTCACTGACGGTCTCACTATTAGTGTATGTGCGCCACCATTGGATGTGGGGATGCAAATTCTCACTATATTGTTCGCGTATGCGCGGCAGATTGATCCTCGATGCATAGCGCTCAAAATCTTCCCGTCGAGCTACAAATGGTGCATGAGGCAACATATAGCCAATGGTTAGGCAGAACGGTGCATCATTCTGACCGGATCGCCGTGCGATACCGGCACGGTTTAGTACATCAATTGCCGCCGCTGTTACATATTCATCATGAACCTGATAACCACTCTGCCCTGCTCCGGATTTCTCAAGACTAACGTGATTAGGTCCGGCGGTGCCGTTTAACACGCCACGATCAGGACCCGGTGCCCCAATGAAGTTTGGATTGTGATCGCCGACATAGCGTTCGACATAGCCATGTAGCTGGTCAGGACCAAGTGCATGCATACGCCCTGCAAGCACTGGCTGGTAACCTGCCGCCCCTAATGCATGTGCATGAGTTGGAATACCACTATTCAAAATATGACGGTTGGTCCAGACCTCGTTTTGATAGGGATGAAGCCCGCTCAGCATCGACATTCGCGAGGGCACGCAGATCGGTGATGTGCAGTAGGCGTTGGTGAATATGGATCCGCCCTTTGCTAGAGCATCCAGATTTGGTGTTTCCACCAGTGGATCTCCATAGCAACCAGTGACATGCGGGCTGTGTTGGTCCGTGTGAATGTAGAGCAAATTCGGTTTCGACATTATTCCCCCATGCAATAAAGTAATGCCGTACTCACAGTGACATTAGCCCATCAAAGCATTATTTCTTAACTGTTCGTTTCTAGCGTTTCTTCCAGGGCTGAAATTGGCGTATCCGCGTTTAGCAGGCGTGATGTCGCCTAGAAACGTTCTATACAGTGTACGTCCCCTGACGATCCGGTGCAGTATTAACGGTACAATCATCCCATGTATAAACGGTGGATAATAGCACGTTGCCGAGGCTAACGAGGATCGTATTACTCTATCAAATTCAGAAAATTGGCTCATCGATTAGCTTAGCGTATTGGTCAAGCTCAGCCCACTGTTGACCCAGATGAATGCGTAGCAGATGGTATTTATTGAAGCTCAACCAGATTCTTGGAAGCACCGGGTAGAAGATGACGGTTGAGACCAGAAGTAGACCCTGTAGAATCATCAGAGATACCAATAACGGGTTTCTGATATGTTGGCTGAACCATAAATAGGGATTGTAGTTTGTCAGTCGCCGGTTTATGACGGGCTGTTCAACGTTCTGCGGAGTTCTAATCATGAGAATATTTTTCTTAAAACATAATATCTATAATATTTTACCACTGGTATTACCAAAAGTCAACCAACTTGATGAAACCACTGTGAACATTTGACGACCTTCCATGATCCATCTATAATTTAAGTAAATTTTTAGTAGATCGATTGACTTGTCTTTTGGTCTATTTGACGTGGTATCGTTAATCAACGAAACGAGCACAGTCGATGATTTATGAGACAGTTGAGCTTCATAATGTTGAGGAGATCACACATATATCCGATCAGGTGATTTCAGTACAACGTGTGCCAGAACACATCCGGCAGATATTAAACCCCCGCGCACAATTACAATCTTTAATGCCTGCAAATGTCGAGTTACGCTTCATCATGATAGACGAGGAAGCTAGAATCACGCTATCTGCTGAAAGCGAAACGCCGCTATCTGTATTTTTTGGAAATTACCTACACAAAGAGTCGTTGACCATCACCACTGAACCGCAAACATTCCTAATAAGACCTTTTGACCGTCATAAATTGTTTCGTACAAGTTTGACTGTAGATAGCGGTTTTTCACTCGATGTAGTGCGTCTGGTTTTCGGACTCAATCAACCAGAAATGCCGCGATTGTTCATCCATGACATTGCTATGGCAAATGTTCGCCCACCAACTCCACAAAACTTACCCGAAATCCGCTACATTGCCTATGGAACGTCAATTACACAGGGATATTCAGCGAGCCGTCCTCATCTTTCATGGGTAAGCTTGGTGGCACAGGCATTAAATGCTGACCTGATTAACTTGGGCATGGGAGGTTCTGCATACTGCGAAAAAGAATTAGCAGATTATATCGCGGGGCGTACAGATTGGGACATTGCCACCCTCGGATTATCGGTCAATATGGTTGCGCTTTTCTCAGCAGAAGACTTTGAAGCGCGTGTCACTTACTTGATTAACACTATCGCCAACAGCAACCCTAACCGTTCGATTGTATGTATAACCTTGTTCCCGTATTTTCGTGATCTAGATGAACAGGAAAATTGGAAATCAAATACTTTTCGCGACATCGTACGCCATGTCGTTGCGGACTGTCCACACGACAACGTGCATCTAGTGGAAGGTACAGATTTGTTACCTGCGTTCAGCGGGCTTACCGACGATATTTTGCATCCCTCCGACTTAGGTATGATAACCATTGCACAAAATTTATTGCCCACTATGCGTAAACTCTTATCGAAAGATACGCCAATATCACGTCACTAGCAATATTTTCAGCGATACACTTCGTTGATTGTGGCTTGTCAACTTATGAAAGAAATTACCTCATGAAAATTGTCGATGTAAATGGCTATGTATTAAAAGAATGGCGCACATTTCTCTTTATTGTAGTAGAGACAGATGCAGGCATTTATGGCATCGGAGAGGCGGGATTAACCGGGCGTGAGTTAGCAATGCTCGGCGCACTGAATCACATCAAACCTTTGATAATTGGCTTAGATGCATTTGCAACTGAGCATATCTGGCAAATGTTGTTTCGCGGTGGTTTTTTTCCTGCTCAACGTATTATTACTTCAGTAATTGCCGCCATTGATATGGCACTATGGGATATTAAAGGGAAGGCGCTAGATGTTCCTGTTTATCAACTATTAGGTGGGCGTGTACGTGATAAAGTTGTCTGTTACCCACATACTGCATCCCGTCCACTTGAAACACTTGCAGAATCATGCCGTAAACAGGTGGATGAAGGTTGGAAGTTTATTCGGTGGGGCTTGCCTCAACAGCCCAATGATATTCTTGAGCCACATCGCTCAATAAGGGAGGCAATCCGCCAATTTGAAGTAGTGAGGCGCGAAGTAGGTGAGGACATTCATCTATGTTTTGATGTACACACTCGACTTGATCTAAGTGATGCGGTGACCCTGTGCCGTGAAGTCGAACAATTTCACCCTTACTTCATTGAAGATCCTCTACGGGTTGAAAATTCGATGTCTTATAAGTCGTTACGTGAGCGAACCACTGTTCCGCTGGCGGCGGGCGAACAATACAGTAGTAAATGGGAGTTTCGTGAAGTCATTGAGCATGAACTAATCGACTACGCCCGTATTGACCTCGCAATTTGCGGTGGAATTACCGAAGCAAAGAAAATTGCAGGTTGGTGTGAAACCCATTATATACGCATTGCTGTACACAATCCGATTGGTCCCGTCAGTACTTCTGCATGTTTGCATCTTAATCTAAGTTTGCCGAATTTTGGTGTCCAGGAACTTCCCCGTCGCCCCGGAGAGAGTCTTCCTGATCTTATTCTAAACCAGCCTCAATGGGAAGATGGGTACTTATTACCCCCTGAGGCTCCTGGATTAGGGATAGAGATTAATCTGAATGTTCTAGAGAAATATGCATTCGATTTAACTCATCTTCCGATGCTAAAACGTGAAGACGGAACATTTACGAATTGGTAATTGAGGAAATTATGACAAAAAAAGTCGTTATTACAGGTGGAAGTGGCAAGTTAGGGCATTACGTATCCGAAAATCTAAGTGAGAATCACTACGCTGTGTGGTCTCTTGATCGCATTAAACCCGACTATAGTGGAACAGCTTTTCGTCAGGTTGATCTTACGGATTATGGTGCCGTATTTGCGGGTATACACGGTGCCGATATTGTTGTGCATCTCGCCGCTGACCCACGCCCTGACGTAGACCATCAAAGTGCCGCACAACGCTTTCACAACAATATGCTCAGTACCTATAACGTATTTAATGCCGCTCTTGCCCTCGGAATGGAGCGTATTATTTGGGCATCGAGCGAGACCGTTTTCGGATATCCATTCGTGATTAATCCACCCGATTATTTTCCCCTGGATGATGCCCATGCTTGTCGCCCAACCTCCGGATACGCTCTTGCAAAAGTATTGGGGGAAAATATGTCAACACATCTGCACAATTCAAGTAAAATTCCGATTATTGGCTTGCGTCTATCAAATCTAATTTTGCCTGACCAATATCGAAACCTCCTTCCAAGGCTACATGCTGATCCAGCGATCCGCAAAATTAACCTCTGGAGTTATATTGATATTCGCGATGCGGCAGAAAGTGTTCGGCTTGCAATCGAATCTGATTATCAAGGTGTAACCTCGATGCTTATTGCCGCCAAAGATACAATTATGCCTGAGCCAACCTTACAGCTAACAGATGAGTATTTTTGCGACATGCATTTTAAACATCATATTGATACATTTGAGTCATTGTTAAATTGTCAGCTTGCTTATGATCTTATCGGGTTCAAAGCAAAATATAGTTGGCGGGATTCACCGTCTGATAGCAGTCTATAAACATAGATGCTGGGAAATGGTAATCATTTTAATGAGGCAAGTTCTTCAATCAAATCCTTTGTCAAACGCCATTCAAAACTCTGCAACATGACCTGCTCAGAATTTCCACGATGTGGCACGTCTTTTTCAAGCGTATTTCTTGCAACAATTGTTTCGTTACCGTCTGAAACAATGCCGTCACCCGCATAGTAATTAATGTTGTTGGCAACAATTGTATTATTCTGGCATTCACCATCTTCATAAATGCCCACAGCCATTCGTCGGGCTTGTGGCCAATTGAAAATCGTATTGCCAGTAATGCTAAAACCACAGACGTTATGCAAACTGAGACCATGCGCTAACTCGACCTCTGGTGGAACTTCATCGATTCTAGTAGAGAAATCTTTTGCATTCGGATTATAAGATCCACTATCAATGATTTCATTTCCGCTTATGGTACCCCAGCCACAGTTTTTCACCACAATACCATTGCCGATATGCCAGCAGAAGATATTGCTAGATAAATTTAGCTCTCCACAGTTTTCCACCACAACCGCATCCCCACCAATTTGAAATGTGCGACAGCCGGATATAAGCACACTGTAGCTTGCACCGTGTAGATGAAAAGCAATGTCCGTTGTCTGGTAAACAATACAGGCGATAATATTAAGTACGGTTGTTTCAGCACATTCGATGCCTTTTCCGCCGCCATAAATAACACAATTACTCACTAGATTGGGGACAAAATCACCATGAATACCTCGTCGATGATGGTCGAAAAATAGGTTAGCCTTGCCATTTCCTGCCAGGCTACATCCTCTGATTTCACATAATATAGACTCGTTTCTTACCCAGATTCCATATTCTGCAAACCCAACACAAAATAGATCATGTACTTTACAATCAACACAACCATTTAGCACAATTCCTGATGATGCTTGTTTACTTTTGCAGTTCGCGATCATCAGATTTGAGATTTCAACACCCTTGCATGAGTCGACTAATAATCCCGAACCGGAATGATCTATGATTAACTTAGTCCCGCGACTTTGTCCCCGTAAACTGATATTATCTCGTAATTGGAGTGGCTCACTTAGCAAGTAATTTCCGGGTTGTATGTTGACCTCACCACCGCCAACGGGCAGTAAATCAATCGCATGTTGAATTGCTTCACACGCATCAAGGCTTGTGATATGTTCTTCATTGTCAACCTGACCACGTACACAGACACAATCTTCACGCTGGTAAACAATATAACTCTGCGCCAATGTTATGGACATATGTTTAGACTTTCTCATCCTAGTAATTAGTAAATAGAAAATGACAAATATTCGACGAGTTTATGTATACCAACCATTCAGCTTGTCCGGGATGGCACCCTTCAAAATAGGATCATCCGTATCTTGCATCCATTGATCAAGTATTGTTGATAGTTCCGATTTTCTTGAGTGATAGGCATCATTATCAGCCAGATTATTAATTTCTTCGGGGTCTGCAAACGTGTCATAGAGTTCTTCTTGTGGGCGTTCCAGTTCTAACGGAGGCCAGAGTTCTGTGTACCAATAGCTGTATGACTCGTTCATGGTAGGTACATCATGTGGCAACCACGCTTTTTTTGCCGTGCGGTCAAAATTACGAATATAGTGATATTGTTTAGTACGTACGGCTCTCATTGGATCAAAGCTATCATGCCAATTGCGCTCAGTAATAATATAGTCGTGTGGCGAATACGTCTCACCGATCAATTTCTTCCAGAATGAACGCCCCTGTATGCTATCCGGGATGGTTACACCTGCCGCCTCAAGTATCGTTGGAACAAGATCAATATTTGGGATAAGATCATCAATAACTATACCAGCAGGAATTGTGCCTGGCATTTGTAGCATTAGTGCAATTTCTACGCCCCGATCATAAAGCCATGTCTTGGCTCTCATATTGGCAATACCATGGTCAGTCGTAAAAATAATCAGTGTGTTTTCAGAATACCCAAGGCGTTCCACAGCATCAAACAACCGCTGTAAATGTACATCTAAATAGCGAATAGCCCCTTGAAAGCGCCCTAACCCTTGTCTGATCTGGGGTATATCGGGCACATAATTCGGCACATCAACCCGTTCTGAGGGGTCGATGCCATAGTTAATGGAACGATTTTGTGGATGCCCGTCTTCAAGACCACCTTGCCATCTGGAGCTATGCACCTCGATGGTTCCTATATTGAGATAGAACGGCGTATCCTGTGATCTACGTTTTTCAAGATATGTGATCGCATCATCGACTACATTTTCTACCCAATCTTTTGGACGATTAATGTAATCATCAGGGGAATAATGATTGCCTTCGATCTGATAACGATTCTGTTCCGCATAAGCGCGTTCATGTTGTAATCCAAAATGAACCGTTTCATAACCGGCGCTGTTCAAATGATCGACAATAGTCATGGTTTCTTCTGGTAAACTCCAACCATTGTTGACAAGTCCCATCAAACCATTGGTATGTGCATATTGTCCAGTCATAGCACATCCCCGAGAAGGGCTACATGCAGGAGATGAGCAGTAAGATTGTGTAAATAACGCTCCGTTTTTTGCAAAACGATCAAGATTTGGCGTGAGAACATTTACCCCATAACTGCCAAGATGCTTACCAAGATCGTGGCAGACAATATAGATAAAATTAGGATGTGAGTCTTGCATTCGTTAATCCTTTCATTGCAAGGAAAACACGACTTATGTTCTGGAATTCAAGATGATGGTCGTTGATAAAGTCAATCTTTCAAAGCAAATTCTTGACGGGCAGAACCAGACAAATTAACACCATGTCCTGGAATATCCGGCGCAAATGCAATGCCATCCTTAACCTGAATCTGATTTTCCACAAGATAGTCAAAACCTTGAAACGACATCTCAAAACCACGAACTTCTGGTAAGGCAGCGGCGAGATGAATGCCAATATTGAAAGGTGTATTCCCTATAGATACGGGAACACCATATTCCGAAGCTAACCAACCTGCGCGCATTCCCTCCGTAATGTGACCATGCAAGTTGAGTATATCAACAGCGCGTGTTTCAAGGAGTTGTCGTTTACCGTCTAAATCAAGATACTCACCCGTGTTAATGTGTGTAAAGGGAATTGCATCCGAGACTTGCTTCAAGCCCTCATAATCATCGCGCAAACAGGGATCTTCCGCCCAGTAGACATTAAATCCTGCTTCACGGTAAGCCCATAATCGACGTATAGCTTCTTTCGGTGACCATGCTTCATTGGCATCAATCATTAATCTTGCTTCGGTTCCCATAATATTCTGGATAAACCTTAGACGCTGTATATCCCATTCCAGATCAGGATGACCCACTTTAACCTTGTATGCTTTGAATCCTTGTGTTTTTGCAGTTTCATAAAACTCAATAATTTCATCATCACTTAAATGATACTCAAGCCCACTGGCATAGGCAGTTACTTGATTATCAGTACCGCCTAATATCTGATAAAGGGGCAATCCAGCCTCCTGGGCAACGATATCCCATGCGGCCTGGTTGATTGCCTGATCAGCCTTTAGCGGAAGACTTTTTTGATTACCACCGCGGGCACGCCTGATAAGATTCACAATCTGAATTGGACTCTTATTCAAGAAAGTTGGCTTAATTTCATCGTCAATTATTGTAGTTATGGTTTTTTGGTTAGGTATAGAGTGAAACAGGCTAAACATGAACCCTGTTCCAATACATCCAGTATTTGTATGTAACTCCAGCACCGCTGTGTAAAACATATCAATACGAACTTGTGAGTCACCAATAACGCGCTCACGCGGAAAAGCAAATCGGGTAACAGAATAGTCAGTAATAAGTGTTGACGGCATTAATTCGTCCTAGCCCATGATTGAAAGTTTAACTTTTTGTAATTCTGATTCATTTGCAAGTGTAGTGATTAGATGTGTGTACATTGCGTCCTTCGCCGCTTCTTTATCACGCGCCGCCACGGCATCCGCAATTTGCTTATGTTGAATAACTGCCTCACGTAGGGAATTAGTCGAGAGTATCCGCGATTGTTGGTGGATCATTTGATCCCAAATAATTGCCACCACGGCATCGATCAATAAGACCATCATTGGATTTTGTGTCGCGCGTGCCAGCGCAACATGAAATTTCATATCTAGCTCTCGCCATTGATGTCCTTCTTTTTCGTTATTACTGGAAAATGTATCCGCATCAATCTTTATTGATTCAAATTGTTGACAAAGGAAAAGTAACTGGCGCACCTGCGCGTCAGTTGCTTTTTCAGCCGCGAGTGCTGCTACTTGTGTTTCAATCAACAAGCGTGTAGCAATCACATCCGTGGTATAAACTCCGCTACGTGATAGTGCTAGTAACAAAGCGTTTTCAACAGGGGTGGTAACGTCCGAGCTAACTATCGCTCCTTTTCGAGGGGACGAGGAAATAACACCCATAGCCGATAAGGTCTGCAATGCTTCACGAATAATAGGGCGGCTCACTCCAAATTCAGTTTGAAGTGCTCGCTCCGATGGTAGGAATGTTCCCGGTTGATATTCTTCTAAAATAACACGCCTTAAAAGAGAATTGACAATATGCGTGTGGTTACTTGGTGCATCGTCTTCAAACATCGTTTCATAAAACTCCATACAATTGAGTAAAAATTTGCGCTGGTCTTACCAATGGTATCACGAATTTTATCGCCAATCAATATAATTTGTATAATCGGTTGACTTTTGGTAAGACCAGTGGTATCGTTTTGTAAATCAGTTATTTATGTTAAACACGTTTTCAAAAAGCAAACAGTTAACTTTTGGATAAATATAGTAAGAATATTTGGTTTAAGAAATGATTAAAAGAAATGGATCACAATGGCATAGTGATGATCGGTACTTTGGTCTTCACTATGATCTTCATGCGGGTTTAGGTGACAGTGTACTCGGAAAAAATGTTGATTCCGACACGCTGATGCCAATGTTTGAGTTGATGAATCCAGAGTGGGTACAGACTGATTGTAAAGGACATGGGGGCTATACTAGCTGGTTTAGTCAGGTTCCAGAGGCTTCCGTAAGTCCCGGTATTGTCAATGATGCCTTATTAGGTTGGCGCAAGGCTACCAGCGCATTGAACCTCCCTTTACATTGTCACTATTCAGGAATTCGTGATGGTGCCGCCGCGCAAAAACATCCAGAATGGTGCATGGTTGATAGAGACAACCAACCATTAGACCCACAATATACAGGCGACGAAGCCTGGCCTGCCAATGACATTATGTCACCGCATGGTGATTATTTGTATAAACTCATGTTGCCACAATTGATTGAACTTATTGATCGCTATCAGGTCGATGGATTCTGGATTGACGGTGAGATATGGGCAGTTCACGCTGATTATGGAGAGAAGAGCAAAGCAAAGTTTATAGAAGAAACTGGTCACCAATCTGTCCCGACTGATCCTGATCACCCTAATTGGCATCGGTGGATGCAGTTTAATCGAGATAGTTTTGCGAGATATGTGCAGATATATTGTGATGCGGTACATAATCACAAACAGGGTGTATTGGTCTGCTCAAATTGGTTACATACGTTTCGCCATCCGGGTAAACCAGATATTGGTACTGACTGGATAAGCGGAGATAACGCATGGGTATGGAGCATAGATGGTAGTCGATGCGAAGCGCGCTTTATTTCTACACGGGGCAAGCGTTGGGATATCATGCTATGGAGCTTTTATAAGCTAGGCGGAACACCAAGAGATGAAATGATACCCTGGACGATGAAACCGGTTCAGATGCTTCAGCAAGAAGCCGCAATTACACTTGCCTTCGGCGGTGCTGTACAAATTTATGAAAATGGTGGTTATGTAAGAGATGGTCGGATTCCATTATGGCGCATGAAACGACTTGGCGAAGTTGGTAAGTTTGTAAAACAGCGCCAATCGATATGCCAGCATACGGAAACGATCCCACAGGTCGCTATTTTACATTCTGAGACACACTATTATGCGGGCGCAACCGAGCCATTCCCTTTTTTCAACAATAACTCTTCTCCGGTAGAAGCCGCAACATGTGCGCTTTTAGAGAATCACTATGCTGTAGATATTATGGATGAATGGGCGCTACTACCGCGTTTGTCTAACTTCCCATTAGTTGTTGCTCCAGAGCGAAACAATATGTCTCAAACGATGGTTAATGCCCTAAAAGATTATGTAGTAGGCGGCGGGTGTTTGCTTGTCACAGGTAGTGATGCCTACGAACGTTTTGGTGCTGATTTTCTAGGAGCGGCTAGTGTGGCAGTGGAAAATGAGAGCGTCTATCATGTAGCTGTTGAAGATGGTGCCGTACCTATCGCCAGTGCAAAATGGCGATTACTAGAGCCAACTACCGGTCTCCCTTATGGACAACTTGGCACCACATCTGCACTTGATGACTACTTAATTGACTATCCTGCCGCGGTGATTAACGCTTTTGGCAAAGGTCGTGTGATCTTCATCCCATGTGACATTTTCACATGGTTCCATCAAGTACGCTACCCAATGGTACGGCAATTTATTGGAGAACTGCTGGATCACGGATTAGGCAAGCTACAATTTCGCCTCTTTGCACCAACGGGTATTGATATGGTGCTCCGGCAAAAAGACCAAAGCATCATCATTCATCTCATCAACCTAACATCCGGTTTACCGAATAATCCCCATGCAGGGGCAATTGATGAAATACCATGCTTAACCCATATCGAGATTGAAGTTGACCTTGAAGACTTACCAAAACACGTAAAAAGCGCCTTTGACAGTGTTCCGATTGAATGGCGTTATCACAATAAGTTATTGCAAATCACGTTGGATCACTTGCACATTCACCAGGCAATTGTGATTGAAAAGTAAGAATGAGACTGAATTGATATGTAATCAACTATGTTTTTTTGACATTTAGGTAAATCACCAGAAAAAATAATTTCTTATTCGGAGTATATCGTTGGCTGAATATATTATTCGTAGAATTTTTTGGATGTTTCCTACGCTAATAGTAATTAGTGTACTTGTTTTTGTCCTAATCCAATTGCCCCCTGGTGATTTTCTTACCAGTCGGATTGTCGCAATGGAATTAGAGGGTAATCCACCTGATCCTGCGTGGATTGAGGCAATGACAGAACGTTATGGATTAAATCAACCCATCTATACACAGTATTACAAATGGATAAGTAACATTGTTCTAGAGGGTGATTTTGGGCGTTCGTTCGAATATGAACGACCTGTTTCAGAACTTATTTGGGAGCGCCTTGCCCTGACTGCCGCTATATCGGTATTTACCATTCTGTTTACGTGGGCAGTCGCTATACCCATCGGCATTTATTCAGCAACCCATCAATATTCGCTATTTGATTACTTATTTACATTTATCGGGTTCATGGGGCGGGCAATACCCGATTTCCTACTGGCTATTGTTTTAATGTGGCTTGGATATACGTGGTTCGGGCTTGATATGGGCGGTTTGTTCTCACGTGAGTTCAGAGATGCGCCGTGGTCATGGGAGAGATTTGTCAACTTGATGCAACATATTTGGTTGCCGGTGCTCATCCTTGGCACTTCCGCAACCGCGGGACTTATTCGTACTTTGCGAGCTAATTTATTGGATGAACTGCGTAAACCGTATGTCATCACCGCCCGGTCTAAAGGGTTATCTGAATGGCATCTTGTATTAAAGTACCCTGTACGTATCGCCCTCAACCCATTTTTTAGCACGATCGGTGACATATTGCCTGCGCTAATATCCGGTTCTGCCATTGTCTCCGTGGTTTTGAGTTTGCCAACAACTGGACCGTTACTCTTACGTGCTCTGTTAAATCAAGATATGTATCTTGCCGGCAGTTTTCTGCTCTTACTTACCATCCTAACGTTAATTGGAACCCTGTTATCAGATGTGCTACTTGCGATGATGGATCCGCGCATCCGGCAGACGATGTAGGAGGAGAAAACTCATATGACATCTCAAGATATTTTACCGCTGGAAAATAATATCGAACCAATGCAGGTAGCAGAAGAAAAAGTCTATACTGCATCACAGTGGCAACTGATGTGGTGGCGCTTCAAAAAACATAAGATTGCAGTGGTGAGTCTCATAATACTAATTCTTGCCTATATGATCGCTATGTTCGCTGATTTTGTTGCCCCCCATAATCCGGCGCGATATACAGCATCCCTCTCATATGCGCCCCCAATGCAGGTCTACCTATTTGATGAAACCGAAGATGGGCGGATCTGGTTTCGCCCTCACGTTTTTGGATATACATCAGAACGCAATACGGAAACGTATGCGCTTGATTTTGTGGAAGACCCTGAAGGAAAGCATCCAATTAGGCTTTTTACACGTGGTGATGAGTACGAGTTATGGGGATTGATCTCAACTGATATTCATCTGTTCGGTGTGGAAGATTTAGACACACCTCTATTGCTACTAGGCGCAGATCAACTGGGACGCGATTTGTTATCACGCATCATTTATGGAGCGCGAGTATCGTTATCAATCGGTTTAATTGGGGTGGTACTATCGTTTTTTCTGGGTATTTTCCTGGGTGGCATATCCGGTTACTACGGTGGCATTGTTGATATGATCATCCAAAGAACAATTGAAATTATACGATCTATTCCTGCCATACCACTCTGGCTTACTCTTAGCGCGGCGTTGCCTGTCGATTGGTCACTAACCCGTAGATACTTCGCTATTACGATAATTTTATCTTTACTTGGGTGGATAGGTATTGCGCGTGTTGTTCGCGGGAAATTCTTGTCTCTCCGTGAAGAAGAATTTGTTTTGGCCGCAAAACTCTCGGGAACAAATGAAATAAAGATTATCTTCATTCATCTGGTGCCATCGTTCTTTAGCGATCTTATCGCCCGTTTGACCTTGTTGATCCCAAATATGATCCTTGCTGAAACCGCTCTGAGCTTTTTAGGACTCGGTTTATCTGACCCGGTCATTAGCTGGGGTGTGCTTCTACAATCCTCACAGCAAATCTCTATTGTTGCATTATATCCATGGTTAATGCTTCCAGCTTTGGCTGTGATTATTGTCGTGCTGGCATTTAACTTTGTTGGGGATGGTTTACGTGATGCCGCCGACCCTTATACGCGTTAGTCATTTGGCATAAAAATGCCAATGCCTGAAAATCTACTATTTATTAAGGAGAAAAAATTATGAGGAAGATTTTTGTTACTTTGGTCACACTGTTGCTACTAACCATTGTAGCTACACTTGTACCAGCTCAGGATGCTTCGGTATATACCGAAGCACCAATGCTTGCTGAAATGGTAGCCGCTGGCGACTTGCCACCTGTAGAAGAACGACTTCCTAATGATCCCGTCGTCATTCCCGTAGAAGATGCCATTGGTGAGTATGGCGGAGAGCTTGTCACATGGGATACCCAATTCAATACAGGTGCATGTCAGTTACAGAATATTCGTGAAACATCTAGCTATAGCTTTGTGTATTACAATCCCCGGACAACGGAATTGGAACCCAATATTTTGACGAGTTGGGAATTAAGTGACGACCTTCAAGAACTAACAATGACATTACGCACCGGGTTACATTGGTCTGATGGCGCGCCAGTAACCACTGAGGATGTGTCGTTTTGGTGGAATGATATTCAGACCTATACCGACCTATTTCCAACGATAGATTCAGCTTATACCACGGTTGGTGATGATGGCGTAGCTGTACCTATGGAAGTCATCATACTGGATGACTTGACATTTCAATTTGCCTTTGCTCATCCCAACCCTGGATTTGTAAGCAACTTGTCCCAGAATATCTACTTATCACCGAAGCATTATCTAAGCCAATTTCACCCGAACTATGTAGATAACTCAGCTGAACTTGCAAGCGATGCTGGCTTTGATACGTGGATCGATTTCTTTAGTACGATCTCTGAAAGTGAGATTGCACAGACGAATGTTGATCTTCCGGTATTACGCGCATGGGTATTGGAATCAGTGGATTCATCAAATACAAAAGTCTATGTACGTAATCCATATTTCTGGAAAGTCGATGAAGCGGGCAATCAATTACCCTATGTTGATTATTATGAGCGAACGGTGGTAGAAAGCGCAGAAATTGGATTTGCCAGATCGCTAACAGGTGAATTCAATCTTTCGCTCATTAACTTAACAGATATTCCTCTGGCGATAGCTGAACAAGAACGTGGTGGTTTTAGAGTCTATCTAACTCCAACTAACACAGCAGCTGACGGATTTGCTTTTGCCTTCAATTATACGTTACAAGATGCTGAACTTAGCGACGTGTTTAATGACATTCGGTTTAGGCAAGCAATTTCATATTCTATCAATCGTGATGAATGGAACGACCTATTCCATCTTGGCTTAGGTATCCCCCGTCAAGCTATTCCTGGACCAGATACCAGTTTTTATGTTGATGGAATTGATCAACTCTATACTCAGTACGATGTCGAGCTTGCAAATCAATTGCTAGATGAAATGGGACTGGTATGGCAAGATGGCGAGGACTATCGCACCTTACCAAGCGGAGCCCCCTTTATCATACAAACACCCATCGATGAGCGTTCGACAAACAAATGGGAAATCATGCAACAATATTGGGCGACAATTGGTGTCGGGTTAGATTTTACCCCAATTTCCCCTCAACTGCTTCGTGAACAACTTCAGACTAATGAAGTTGCCGTCGGAAGTTGGGGTGGAGGCGGTGCCGGTGAATTTTTCGCACATTCCATCAGCCCTATCCGCTATGTTCCGCCGTGGCACTTTCCTTTCCTGGCACAAGGAGGGTTGTTATGGTCGAATTGGCACACAACAGGTGGTGCAGAAGGTGAAGTTCCGCCAGAAATTATCCAGCAACTTTTCCAGATTGTGGACGAATGGACACAACAACCGTTCGGTTCAGAAGACTACATCTCCTTAGGTGAGCAAATTCTGACAATCAATGCAGAAAATCTGTGGTGGTTCGGCGTTGTTGGCTACGATCCACAGGCGTGGATCATTGGCGCAAACTTGAGAAATCTCCCTGCTGAAGACACACTGGTTCCAACAGATATTTGCGGCAGTATCGGTAGCTACTTGCCAGAGCAAATCTGGATTTCACAATAGGTCTATATCAACATAAGGTATGTCAGAAGCCTCTCCTGTAGAGGTTTCTGACATCATAAATCCTCAAAATCTAATTATGGATCCGGGCAAATGATGAAGGAATTACAATTTAAAGACGAAAAAAATCAAAATAAGTACCTTATTGAATTGCAAAATCTAAAGGTATATTTTGAATTGCGTGAGGGGACTGTCCGCGCCGTAGATGGTGTGAGCTTTGCGATTGAAGCTGGAAAAACGCTTGGTGTTGTAGGCGAGAGTGGATGCGGTAAAAGTGTAACTTCAGAAGCAATTATGCGACTGATTCCACCACCGGGAACTATTATCGATGGCAAAATTATTTTGCGACATAACACCGGGGAAGAAGTCAATATTACTAATTTGAAGGCGAATAGCAGTCAGATGCGCCAAATTCGAGGTAACGAAATTTCTAAGATTTTTCAGGAACCGATGACATCTTTAAGCCCTGTTCACACAATCGGTAATCAGATTTCTGAGGTTATCATTCTTCATCAAAAATTAAGGAAAACGCAAGCCAAGCAACATGCTATTGAAATGCTTAGGCATGTCGGCATCCCTAAGCCTGAAGATCGATATGACAGTTATCCGTTTGAATTATCTGGCGGAATGCGCCAGCGTGCAATGATCGCTATGGCGCTTGCATGTAACCCGAGCTTACTGATTGCGGATGAGCCAACGACCGCTCTCGATGTTACAACCGAGGCACAGATTCTTGATCTGATGCGGTCGCTTCAAACCGAATTCAATATGGCAATCCTTTTTATTTCACACAATCTGGGTGTCATCGCAGAAATGGCAGATAATGTTGTGGTGATGTATATGGGTAAAAATGTTGAATATGCCGCAACAGAAGATCTGTTTTATCGTCCTGCACATCCCTATACGCTAGATTTATTGCGCTCAATACCGCGTGTAAACGACACAACACAAACACGCCTGTACACGATTACAGGAAATGTACCTGATCCGTACAATATCCCTAAGGGATGCTCCTATCACCCTCGTTGCTCACATGCCATTTCTGGGAAATGTGACGTTGATAGACCTGTCCCACTTTTTGAGATTGAAGAAGGGCATCATGTGCGATGCTGGCTATATGAAGATTATGCTAAGGTCGAGTAAGAATTTATGAGTACCAATAAGCAAAACAAGACTGATTTGCTAGAAATCTATAATTTAAAGAAATATTTTCCAATTTATAAGGGAATAATTCGCC
The DNA here is from genome assembly GCA_040219275.1 of Aggregatilineales bacterium. GTDB lineage: Bacteria > Chloroflexota > Anaerolineae > Aggregatilineales > Phototrophicaceae > JAVJSU01. The sequence continues at coordinate 24,699 of JAVJSU010000028.1, forward strand.
ACGTTGCAGGCTATGTAAAAGCGGTGGATGATGTCAGCCTTTATATCAAACATGGTGAAACACTGGGTTTAGTTGGAGAAAGCGGTTCCGGGAAAACAACAACCGGGCGTATGATACTGCGTGCTCACGAACCTACTGAAGGCGAAATCTGGTTTGATGATCCGGTGATGGGGCGAGTAAATACGGTCACTTTAGGAAAACACGATTTAAAGCAAGTTCGGCAGAACATGCAAATGATCTTTCAGGATCCCTATTCATCATTAAACCCGCGTCGGACACTTCTCCAGATCGTTGGAGAACCGCTTGTCGCAAATAAGGTCGCAACCGGAGAAAAATTGCGTGAACGAGTGGCTGAATTATTGCATATTGTCGGTTTAAGACCAGAATATATGGTGCGTTATCCACATGCCTTTAGTGGCGGGCAACGCCAGCGCATTGGCATTGCACGGGCACTTGCCTTAAATCCTAAACTTATCATCTGTGATGAGCCGGTATCTGCGCTTGATGTGTCAATACAGGCGCAAATACTCAATCTATTAAAAGATTTACAGGACGAATTTGATTTAACATATCTGTTTGTTGCCCATGACCTCAGTGTCGTGAAGCATATTAGCGATCGTGTAGCTGTGATGTACGCAGGTAAAATTGCAGAAATCGCACCTGTTAAGCAGTTGTTCCAGAAGCCAAAACATCCTTATAGCGAAGCGCTACTTTCTGCCGTCCCAAAACCAGACCCCATGATTAAGACCAAACGCATACTCCTCCAGGGCGAAGTCGCTGATCCTGCTAATTTGCCATCAGGGTGTTCTTTTCATCCCCGTTGTAAATATACCACAGACATTTGTAAAGTTCTGACACCCACATTACGTGAGATCACACCGGGTAGTTTTGCCGCCTGTCATCATGCTGAGACACTAGAATTAACTAGCGTGGAAGAAAGCGTAATTACTTACAAGGAGAGTAAATTACTTCCCAATGAGATGCTCAGGAAAACAACAGAGTTGACTTGACCCATTGTGTCAATTTGATTTACGCCATAATGCCCGATGACTTGTAAGTGTATACGAAGGTGAAAATCATATGATCAGCAAACCAAATATTCTTTTCATTGTATCGGATCAACACAACGCTAAAGTAACGGGATACAATAATCATCCGGACGTAAAAACGCCACATCTAGATCGCATGGCTGAAGAGGGAGTGCGATTTAATAACTGTGTAACGCAGAGTCCAATCTGCACCCCTAGTCGTGTGTCGTTTCTTTCTGGTCAGTATTGCCACAATCATGGATATTACGGTTTACATGGGCAAAATCCTTCTGGACTACCTAATATTTTTACTCATTTGCGTGCATATGGTTATAAAACCGCGGCAATTGGCAAAATCCATTGTCCAGAATATTGGGTGGAAGATGCCTGCGACATCTTTGAAGACTCAACTGGTACCAGCGTCGGTGGACGCTCGAAGAAATATACACAGTTCTTAAAAGAACGTGGAAAACTTGAGTTAGAGGATCATGGCGATCTTCCAGAATTTGGTGACAAAGGGCGCCAAAGTGTAGAAGGTCGTCCAAGTCCACTAACATTTGAGGAATCCCAAGAGGGTTGGTGTGCAAACGAAGCTGTAAATTTCATGAAAAAAATGAGTGAGCAAAGCAACCCATTCCTCTTGCATGTCAGCTTTCCACGTCCACATCAATGTACTACCCCTTCTCAAGAATTTTGGGATTTATATGAAACAAATCGACTCACACTGCCCCCAAATACTGATTATGACATGGAAGAAGCGCTGAAATCACCGCATTTAATTCAAACATCGGAGGATTGGCGCACACGCGATTGGGCACTTTTTGAACCAAGAACATTTGAGGCGGCACGTCTACGTAAGCAACATGGTTACCTAGGCGCGGTTAGCCAAGTTGATGCCGCGGTCGGCGTTTTACTTAACTTTTTGAGGGAGTCTGGACTTGATAAGAACACGATTGTGATTTACACGTCGGATCATGGAGATTATGCTACCGAACACAATGTTATGGAAAAAGCTCCGGGAATTTGCAGTGATGCGATTACACGCGTGCCACATATTTGGTGGTCACCTGAACGTTTTAAGTCTGGACATATCAGTGACGAAGTTATTGAACTTATTGATGTGTCACAAACTATTTGTAGCCTTGCCGGATTAAGTACACTGGAAACAAGTGATGGTAAAGATATCTCGCCACTATTGCAGGGTGACGAACAAGAGATACACCAGATCGGTGTTACAGAATTTGTGTGGGGCAAAAGTGTTCGTAAGGCAAACTTCCGTCTCGTTTATTATCCTCGTGAGATGTTCCCCGATGAATATCCGAACGGATTTGGTGAATTATATGATCTGGATGCCGACCCATGGGAAATGAAGAATCTTTATTTTGATGATCGATATGGTCATATCGTACAGCAACTACAAAGCGAGTTGCTTAATTGGCTAATCACCTCTACAAGACCAGGAACAGTGCATGGCGTTAATAGTGGACCTTTTCCATTTAGCGAAAGTCCACAAACCATGGTTCGCTATAAAACAGTAATCAACATGGACGGTAAGATTAATCCAGACTTGATTCAGCAATCTGCCACCAAGAATTATCTTTAGGTTGCCTTGCCGCGCACTGCTATAACTACTATCGTCATATGCAAGATATGTATGGGGCATTGTCCACACTCATGCACGTTTTGCAACCGCAATGGGTGCAGAAAAAGCTGTGAAGGTGGCAGTAATGACCGAAGATAATGTCGCGATTGTTTGGACTGCAATGCAACCTGGTACGCCCTTGACGATTGATCCAACAGATATTGATAAACTCTATGACCAATACCAGAATGTCTACTGTCAGTAGAGAAAGAAGATTGCAAATGATTGATTTAACGAACTACGAAATCTGGTTTTTGACCGGTAGTCAGCATCTGTATGGATCTGAAACTCTGGAGCAGGTCAATGTGCACTCAAGTGAGATTGCCTCTGCGCTCAATGATGCCTCAGCAATTCCGGTGAAGGTTGTCTTCAAGCCTGTTTTGACGACACCAGAAGAAATTCTAGGCATCATCCGCGAAGCCAATAACAGCATGAATTGTGTGGGTATCATTGCGTGGATGCACACATTTTCGCCTGCAAAGAACTGGATTTCCGGACTGAGTATCCTCAACAAACCACTGGCACATTTGCATACACAGTATAACCGCGACATTCCGTGGGATAGCATCGACATGGATTTCATGAATCTCAATCAAGCGGCTCATGGTGACCGTGAATTCGGTTTTATGGTCAGTCGCTTACGCATGAACCGCAAAGTTGTCGTTGGACATTGGAGCGACCCTGAAGTACAGGAACGTTTGGGCGTATGGTCTCGCGCCGCCTGTGCATGGGCAGATTCACAGGATATGCGTGTAGCGCGTTTTGGCGACAATATGCGCTCGGTTGCAGTCACAGAAGGCGACAAAGTCGAAGCGCAGATGCGACTTGGCTATCAGGTGTCTGGCTATGGTATCGGTGATCTGGTTGAATATATCAACGCTGTACCGGATGCTGATCTCAATACCCTGATGCAAACGTATCAAGATAGCTATGTGATGTCCGATGATTTACGCAAAGGTGGTGCGCGTCATGGTTCAATTGTTGAAGCAGGACGCATTGAACTCGGTTTGCGAAGTTTCCTAACAGCAGGCAATTTCAAAGCATTCACTACTACCTTTGAGAATCTGCACGGTATGATGCAATTACCTGGTCTTGCTCCGCAACGTCTGATGGCAAATGGCATCGGTTTTGCTGGAGAAGGAGACTGGAAAACCGCCGCGCTTGTGCGTGCGATGAAAGTCATGGCACACGGCTTAAACGGTGGGACATCCTTCATGGAGGATTACACCTATCACCTTGATCCATCCGGGATGCGCGTCCTTGGTGCACACATGCTAGAAATCTGTCCGTCCATTGCTTCAAGTAAACCCTCACTAGAAGTACATCCCTTGGGCATTGGTGGCAAAGATGATCCCGCACGACTCGTCTTTAACACACCTACGGGTGCAGGTATTAATGCTTCACTGGTTGATATGGGCAATCGCTTCCGCATGATTGTTAATGATGTGGATGTTGTGGTTGCTGAACACGATATGCCAAATCTCCCTGTCGCATGTGCCTTGTGGATTCCACAACCGGATTTGAAAGTCGGTGCGGCGGCATGGATCTATGCGGGTGGCGCACATCACACAGGATTCAGTCAAGCACTAACATGGGAACATATCGCTGATTACTCAGATATTGCTGGTATCGAATTTGTGCGAATCAACAATGATACGAGTATCTACAATTTAAAGAATGAACTACGCTGGAACGATGTCTTTTACATGATCGCGAAAGGTGGTTGAATTGCCGTTCGTGAATAAGGCTTATATGTCAGCGTGAGCAGGCTATGTGCGGGTTGGCGGCGTGCGTGCTATGGGCAAGTGAGGGGATAATACACGATTTGCGGATTTTTCACCGCCAAAATCACAAAAACATCTTTCTTTTAACCCCTATAGTCCATAAACTTTTTGTCCGTTTTTTATGCCTCCATCTGTAACGCGATATGATAGGATTCACGCGCATCGACGAAGCAGCAATCCGACTCGCGCCGAATCATTCGCTGACCGACGTAGGTTTGCTGTGCGTTCTTTTGGAGATCATACGGCTCGAAAATCTGCACGCCATGCCGCTTACCGACATAGAAGTAACGCCGAAGTTTCATGTCTCCATCGTGTCGCCCAACCTTACGCAAATAATCACTACAAGCATGAAACGGATCAATTTTTGAGTGATTCTGTTCCGTGAAATAGAGCTTATTAGAACTGGGCAACGCGGCATCCCCTATAGCACCACGCCGTTCGGCTTGCATGATTTCACGTTGAACTACTTTCCTGACCTTCTTTGATTTTCCTGTTCGTGGATGTTGCTGAATGGACTTGTCGGTAATTGTATAAGTATTCGGCAATCGCCACGCCGCAGAATGTGACCCGTTGCGATTGAGTGTCAAGTAAGCGTGCGCTGGAACATGGTCAATCGAGGTGTCATTCTGTTGGGCATAGTTGGCTTGCTTGCGAATATGAGCAATCTCTTCCCATTTCAGAAGAGTCGGAATCGATACGTTCCATAACGCACATAGCATATCGCGACTAATCGTGATCCCTTCGCGCTCTGCGTCTTTTGTCGCCATCCACGCGGCATAAAGCTGTGCGGACGATTCCTGAATACCACCGGATAAATCAATTTCAACACGACGTTTGCCGGGCTTGTTGGTTTCAACAAGATGCGATAATCCACTGCTCATCGCCGACTTAACGAGCTGTTTCGCCACACGCAACTGACCGGATAAATAAATTCTTCCTGTACGAGCATCCAGTGTCCAGTATCCCTGATTGATGCCTTCCTTTATAAGACGGCGCGAATGGCGTTTGCTCGTCGCAACTCCTGCATCCTGCCAGACATTTTCAAGTTCCTCACGCTCAACCCGTCCGTCACCACTATCAACCGCGTGAGCATACGCCCACGCACGGAACAAGCCGAATTGACCGACGACTTTCGCAATCCGCCCCGCTTCAGCATCGATCAGTACGGTCCGCTGAATGACCTTGATTTGTGTCAACACTGGTTGGGATTTGACTGAAGGAGGCACAATTTGGCGAGGTCTTAACTGTGCGTTGAGCCAATCCATTTCTTCTGGCGCGTGGCGCTGAATGAAGTCGATTGCGCCCTCGATGTTGCCAATCTGAATGCGGATAAGCGCAAATTGACGGATTGTATGATCGGGATAAGCATCTGGAGTGAGTTGAGAAGATTCTTCAATTGGCTTAGGTGATTGCTTCTTTAATAGAGCGGCAAGATCAGCGGAGAACTTGCCACCAAGTCGTGCCTCAATTTCAGCAGGCGCAGATGAACGTTGCAAGTCAGCCGATTGCGTCTCATTCGAGTTATTCGGTTCGTCGACTAGGCGCGTTGAACCTAGCTCAGTATTTACTGAGGTCATCATCTGCCACCTGAGAATCAGAAAGACGAGTCCCGTCAGAAAACGGGAAAAGTTGGCGTTATGCAGTTGCAGGCAGGCGTGGACTGTGTTACATTGTGAGTGTCGAGTTCACAATGAAATTGTCAGTACCAACCGCCAGCCCATTTCCGATGGGCTTTTTGCTTCCTTATGGAGGAGGGCGTGCAGTTTTCATATTTTTGTACCTCGATAATTGGAAAAGGTTACCACGTGGTAACCTTTTTTTATTTGAGACAGTCTTCTACTTGTTCGATAAGTCTTTTTGTTGCCTGTAATCTTGCGCGCGCAATTTCAATATCATTCTCTTGAGTCAAAAGTACCTGAGCAATTTCATTGGGCGACGAAGTCGATGCTTGAATAAATAATTTGGCAAATTGAAGAGATTGGCGGGATGGTCGATAACTATTATCTGATTCTTCTATTCCATCTTCATCGAATTCCTGCTCACAAAGTTCTTTGACCTGATTACTGGTCAGCCCAAAAGCGATAATTTGCTTTAGCATTTCTAAGTGATGTTCAGGTGACAACCGAAGTACATGCCGAAGTTTGCCCTCATCAATGGCGTATCGATCTGCAAGATCGAGAGCTTCATCCGAAAGTCGCAGTAAGCTCTTGAAGCGACTGAAGTGTACTTTACTGATTCCACCCATCGCCGAGAGGATTTCGGTTGTATATTCACGTTTTCCGCGTAAGTCGAGATCGAGTGCTTGGCGGTAGAAATCATTGTTAACCGAGTATGCAGGCAATTCGTAACCATGAACAGTGAGCAGAAGGAGCGCCGCTTGTCGTGCCATCGCAACTGCAGATAATCCTGAACGTGCGGTGTTTTCCTTTGCCTGACGAAACGGAGAAGCCATTTCCTGCGGAATGGTGATACACGGGATCATACCGTCGCCAGCGTATGCCGGAATGAAATCTCTAAGCAACCAACTTGCCCAGTAGCGCCGCTCACCCGTTTCGATACGAAATTGTTTCGATACCCCTTCAGTGACATCGACCACTGTGAGCGGATTGACCTGTCCATCATCGCGGATCGTAATTGCCAGATTAACCAGATCGGTCAGCAGAATTTCTTCTGGTGATTTCTTCGATTTCTGATCAGGTTCGGTGTCGTCTTCTGGATCGGGAAGCAAATCCAACAATCCTTCAAACGGTTGACCGCGTTGTCGGGCGGAAATCTGTGCCGACTGCACGAGTTCTCGGAGTGCTTGCGATGGCGTAAGTCGGTTTTCATGAAACCGTTGATGGATGCTTTCGGGCAACACCCGGCGCGGTTGGATGGGGTCAGGACGCACGAGTTCTAGCAGAATGCGTTCTACCCTCAAGCCCTGTTCTTGAAATTGAAGCTCAAAATCGCCACCGAGCATTTCTTCAGTGACCGAAGCCAGCAGGGCATCGATGTTGGCGGTGTTATCACGTTTGTTATTGCTCATGCGGCACCGCCTTTCGAGATGCCGCGTACGAGAGACCCGACCAGTCGGGCGTATGCTTTGCTGGCGGAGGCTTTCGGATCATAGGTATAGACACTCTGGTGATTACGATGGGCATACGAAATTGCTTCATTTGCCGGGATCACACCGCACAGTAATTTCCCCAGTAACGAATGTCCTTTAAGTTCGTCCAACAAATGCCGATGTCCGCGAAGACGCTTATCCATTTTGGTCACAAGAATGCCACTGACGCGCAGATGCGGAACGCGCCAGCCATCACGAATGTCGTTGATCTTGCCAATGACACTCATCAGACCAACGGTTTCCAGATAGCGGGGTTCGACTGGCACGATTGCATCCGTTGCGGCGACGAGCGCCATTTCGGTTAACAATGAGAATGAGGGACGGGTATCAATGACGATGGCGGCATAGTGGGATGCAATCTTCGAGAGCGGATCGATAAGGCGATAGGGTGCTCCCGCGATCCCTGTGAGTTCGCGTTCCGCACCTTCCAGCAGGGGAGAGGCGGGTAGGATATGCAGGTCTTCATCCCACTGACTACGCAAAATGACTTGCGACAATACCTGTGGTGCAATCTGGCGATCTGCCATGAGCACCGAATACAGACTGTCGTCTGTGCCGAAATCGTTGCGTCCCGTAGTGACAAGTGTAGCGTGCGATTGACTATCCGTGTCGATCAGGAGTACACGGGAATTCGGAGCATTCATCTGTTTCAGGATGCCAGTCAATCCGAGTGCGATATTGGTGGCGGATGTCGATTTGCCAACACCCCCTTTGTGGTTGGTTAATGCGAAGATACGAGTCATGATCATTTCCTCTTTTTCAACTCATCGATTAGGCGAATTACTGGTCGCAAATCGTGACTTCTCGAAACCGTGTTACACTGTGGTCAAGAAGTCTTGTTTTGCGAGTCAGCAAGCCTTCAAGGTGATGGGGGAGGCGGTTGCTCTCCCTTTCACCATAAAAGCTAAAACTCAACTTTGAGTCGTGATACGTGCAATGTCAGCACGTTGAGGAAATGCCAGTTTTTTGAGGAATTTGATGGGGTTTTCCCCTGAGAAATGTTCGCTTAGTGCACGATCTCCCCAGAAATTTGACAATAACATTGTCAAAACGCAAAATCCCGTCAAAATGGCGGGATTTTTTGTGTTTTGGGATCAACATCATGTCAAAATTACATAAAACTTACGAATATTTCGTGATTTAGGTTCGAATCTTCTCTCCCCTTTTCTCCAAAGTTAGTAATAAACCTGAAAAGTGTGTAGTAAAGCACGAGATTTGATGCGTTCACGGATCTTTATATCTAAGTTCGAATCTCGTACGTCTCACAATCAACACAACCTTAAGTTGAGAGTTCCGAATTCGGCGAACAATGCTAATTTTTTGGGCTTTTTTCGTCAATTTGCGTGATTTCAAAGGACCAATCCTAATATTAAGGTTCGAATCTTACATCGTTATACTCAACAGACGATATAAGAGCGGAATATTCTCAAAGATACTCAAAAAATTATCATTTCTAACTAATACCAATTTGGATACGCAACACCCTATAATTATGCTGCATCAGGTAAGTTGTCCATCGCCTCACAAATCCAGCGCCAGCCAGCAATACTACGGATAATCTCGGGATGCTGTTGCCAGTGACAAAGTACCTGCTCAAAGGCCTGTTGTTTCTGATCGAGATTCTCATAAATCAGCCCCTCAATCTCGCGCCGCAGTTCTTGAAAAAGACGTTCAACCGGATTGAGTTCTGGCGAAGCAGGCGGTTGGTAGATGAATTCAAAATCGAGTTGGGTCACAGACTGAGCATAATGACTGCGTGCCCCATCCCAGATGAGTCCATCGGCTTGCCAGTCTTGCAAACAGACCACGAAATCATCTGCTTTCATGGTCTCCATCCAGTCCCATTGGATCGTGCCTGTGCGTGGATTGACGCCGAGAATAAAGTAACGATAGTCAAACTCAAATTGGCGCGGTTGGACGATTTTAACGCCCCGTTGCGCCCATACCCGTCGAATCTGTCCGTGAAGACCAAAGCGCATCACATCTACTTCGAGGATCGTATCCTTCAAGGTCAAATCGGCACCTTCTAGTTCGTCTTGAAGCCCCCTTTTTTCTAGCTGTCTAGCTGTTTAGGGTCGGCTTTCGGATTTGTTGGACGTGGCTACTTTCCAGACGAGATCTAATCGTTCCAGCAAGCTGTAAACCCCTTTGTGGGTGTATGCCACCTTGAATTTTTCTTCAATCCAGTGCTGAATTTCACGGGCGGTGCGAAACGCGCCGTCATTAGCATGCTCTATCAGTTGCGCCTCTTGCTCTGCTGTCAAATACGATCCCGCACCACCGGCTTGTCCGGGT
>JAVJSU010000029.1:0-38897 GCA_040219275.1 Aggregatilineales bacterium
ACACCGAGGTTGACCGCACTGACCGCCACGACTTGAGTATTTTTCGCGTCGGCTGGGATTGGTTAGAACGACGATTCGTCTTTGATGATCCCATTCCTATTCTCTTCAGACCGAACTTCTGTTTGATGTCCGGTTGCTAGCCTTTTTAAGTATTTTATTGAAAAGAGCAAGAAAAAAAGCATAACGCAAAGGCGCAGAGAGACAAAGGCGCAAAGGAAAAATCTTCAATTTTTCTCTAATTCTCTGTGATCCCTGTGACTCTGTGGTGAATTTTTTTTAAAACTTTCCGAGACTCTACATTAGTTGTTAGTGGTTGGTACAGCAGTTTGTATGCGCGAGAGTATACCATTTTTGTGGCGGGGTTGGTTTTATTTTATGCGACAGAGTAACAAAAACGGACAGATGAAATAGGCTGTCCGTTTGTGATTTTTTTGAGTTTGCCACGATAGGCTTCAACCATATTTTTAGCCCTATCGGTTTTAGCCAGTGGTGCGAATTATTCCGGCTTGTTCTTCAATAGGCGGACGGCTGTTTCTGCCAGCACTGCCGCGCCAACCGGCAATGATTTTTCGTCAATGTCGAAGATCGGGCTGTGATGCGGGCGGTTCATGTCGTCGAATTTCGCGCCGAGGAAGAACATCGCGCCGGGGGCTTTTTGTGCCATATAGGAAAAATCTTCCGCGCCCATGCTGGCTTCTGCATGAGGCAGATTTTCCTCGCCAACGGCTTCACGCCCAACGCTACGAATTACCTCGGCGACACGCGGATCATTATAGAGCGCGGGATAACCGCGTTCGATTTCCAGCGTGTAATCTCCGCCAAAAGTACGGGCGATAGACACGGCACGTTCTAATTCTTCATGCTGTTGCGTGCGGATGTCTTCGTCGTAACTGCGGATCGTTCCGATGAGGGTGACTTCGTTGGGGATAATGTTCGGCGCGGTGCCACCGTGCACACTGCCGACGGTAATGACGGACGGGGCAAGCGGGTTCAAACGGCGGGAACGGATCGCCTGAATCGCGTTAATGACCTGTGCTTGAATCCAGATCGGATCAACACCCATGTGCGGGGACGCGCCATGACTGCCTTCGCCTTTGATGACTGCTTTAAAGGTGTCGACTGCCGCCAGCATGTGCTCATCACCGATGATGACCTGACCGGACGGCATGTAACTGGCGACGTGCAGGGCGATAACGGCATCAAGGTCTTCCAGTGCCTTATCGTCAATCATGCGGGTTGCGCCGGATTTGAGTTCCGCGTCCCACTTTTCTTCGCTCGGCTGGAACAGGAAGCGGATTTCGCCACCGGGACGATCCGGCATTTCGTTTAGCATCTTCGCCACGCCCAGCAAAATGGCGGTGTGGGCATCGTGTCCGCAGGCGTGCATTACGCCGGGGGTTAGCGATTTGTAGGGTACATCGTTCGCCTCGTCGATGGGGAGCGCGTCCATATCTGCACGGATGCCGATGGATGGACCTTCGCTGGGATCACCGATACGCCCGACCACGCCCGTGATGCCCACGCCGACTTCGACCTCAATGCCGAACCCGCGCAGGGTATCCGCCACTTTGCGGGCGGTGCGGGTTTCCTCAAAGCCGAGTTCGGGGTGCATGTGGATGTCGCGTCGCCAATCGACGATTTGATCTTCAATCGCTTTTGCTTGTTCTAAGAAGTCCATAACGCCTCATTACTATGGTTTATAGGGGTGATTGTTCGCGCTTCATTATAACGTGAGACAGGCAAGGATGTGAGTCTGTGATTGGAGATTGTTTGCGGTGTTGAGCTGTGTTATCCAAACGCCTTATTAACCCCGCACAGATCGAATGCACATCTATTAATCAACATGCCCGACGCTTAACCACTGATTCGGTCACAAAATGGTTTCATCGTGTATCTTCAAATCAGAATATGACATAGAATAGAAAGGCAGTATACGGTTTCTTAAAAATCACACGGTACAATAGACCGTATAAATGACATTTTATTTTGAATACAGGGAAAGGACGCTCGGATGATGCAAGCACGACGATTGCTAGTAGCGATGACTCTTCTGATGCTTATCGTTGCAGTCTTCGGTGTGCAAGCGCAGACGGATGGAACCCCAATCGCCCCCGGCGACAGTGTGACAGCTACACTAAGTGAGGATTCCCCCCGTGCGCTGTATACCTTTAGCGTAGAGACCTCTACACCAACGACCATTACATTGGAATCGCGCGATTTTGATTCCTATTTGCTTTTACTAGATGAAGACGGCGAGATTGTCTCTGAAGATGATGACAGCGCCGGACGTTTGAATTCCCGTATAGAAACCACGCTAGACGCGGGCGATTACACGATTGTGGCGACAAGCCTGCGTGAGTATCGCTCAGAAGGTGAGCTTTTCAGCACGGGTGATTTTTCGCTGACGTTTGCGGTCACGGGCGCACAGGCACAAGCGACTGAAGTCAGTGCGAGTGCCACCCCGCGTGCGACAACCACAGCGGATGCCAGCACAATGACGGGCGACGCGCTTAGTTATGGTGATGTGGTTGAAGGTACACTGAGCGAAGACATGCCCCGTGCAGAATATACATTTGCCGCAGAAGCAGGTGATTACGTCACGCTGACGCTAGAAGCAGACGGGTTTGATGCCTATTTGATTCTGCTAGACGCGGCTGGTGAGCAAATCACCACCGATGATGATGGCGCGGGCGGTCTAAATTCCCGTATTAGCAATTTTGAACTCGTTGCTGGCGGCGACTATACCGTCATCGCCACAAGTTTTGGCGATGCACAGGGCTTCACCGCAGGCTTCGGCGATTATGTGCTGACCATCGAACAGGGCGAGTTCACACCCACGCCTACACCGACGATTATTCCATCGTTAACGCCTTTACCGACAGCCACGCCGTTAGCGCAGGGTGTCGAACAGGGCGGTCTCGAATTTGGAGACACGGCAAGCATCAACTTCAGTGGATTTGACAGCGCCCATACCTTCGGCTTTAACGCGTCTGCGGGGGATATCATCAACGTTGAGCTAACATCACCGGATTTTGATACCTATCTCATCCTGTATGACAGCAATGGTGAAGAACTCCTGCGGGATGATGATGGCGGCGAGGGACTGAATTCCTTCATCTTTGAATATGAAATTCCTGCTGATGACGTTTACACCATTTATGTCACCAGTTACGGTTCAATCTCCAGCAATACGCCGCCACTTGGTGATTACACAGTCACCCTGACGGAAGGCGCTTTTGTGGTGGAAACCACACCTGTGCCAACCTTCACACCGACTGCATCGCCGATTACATCCGGTTTGTCTCAGGGTGCAATCCTGGCAGGTCAAACCGAAAGTGGCACGCTCACCGAAGACGAACCGGCGCATGAATACACACTGAGCGCATCTGCGGGTGACATCGTGTCTATTTCGCTCGTCGGCGACAGCATCGACACTTATCTGATGTTATTGAACGATGACGGTGAAGAAATTTCCGTTGATGATGACGGTGGCGACGGTCTGAACTCGCTCATCGCCAATTTTGAAATTCCCGCCGACGGCGACTACACGATTGTTGCGACCACCTATGGCGCGGCGCGTGGGTTCGTCCCCGGTTATGGTGATTACGACCTATCGGTAGAGTCCGGCACAATTACCGCGCAGAGCGTTACGCCAACACCAGTTGCGCCAACGTTCGTGCCATCGCCGTCGCCGACATTCGGACCATCAGTTACACCGAGTCCCGTGCCAACGAGTGCATCCTCTTCAACAACCATTGGTGTGCCGCAGGGTGAGATTGCCTTGAATACAACGGTTGATGGCACGCTGACCCTTGATGCGCCAGCACATGCCTACACGTTCAGTGCGAATTCCGGCGATGTCGTCAATATCGCGCTGGAATCCTCCCAATTTGATTCGTATCTGTTGTTGCTCGATAGCGCAGGCAATCAGGTGACGTTTAATGATGATGGTGGCGGTGGGCTGGACTCACTGATCGCTAGCTTCATCATCCCATCAAGTGGCGAGTATACGATTGTCGCCAGTAGTTATGGAAACGTGCGTGGTTTTGATGCCGGTACGGGCGATTACACGCTCGCGCTCAATGCGGGATCAGCCATAGAAGTAACAGTTACACCTGCCCCGCCACAGGGTACACCAACATTCGTGCCGACCTTCACACCCACGCCCGCAGATAGCGGAAACACCATCGATGAAGTTGTGCAGATGGGCGTGATCGTCCCCGGTACGGTGAACGGTCAACTGGGTGATGGTTTCGGGCAGGCGCATGAATACACCTTTAACGGCACGGCGGGCGATCTCGTAACGATTACGCTCACCTCTGAAGATTTTGATACCTATCTGTTCGTCTTTTACGACGGAGACACAGTCGGCGTTAACGATGATGCAGACGACATTAGCCTCGGCTTGAATTCACAAATTGTCGATCTGGAATTAGCGTTCACTGGTGAATACACCATCGGCGTGTCCAGCTATGATTGGGTACAGATCGATACGAACGTGAGTGGTAGCTACACGTTGGACTTTATCACAACGGGTGATGCTGTTGTAAACGTTCCTTCAGCAACGCCGACTGCAATCGTGACCCCAACTGCTACCGCCATCGCACCAACCGCAATGCCGACGAACGAAGTTTATATCGGCACACTGTTTTACGGCGATAGCATCTCCAATTCGTTGACCGAAGGCGCAACCGGACACGTCTTTACATTCTCCGGCGTAGGTGGTGATCTGGTCACCATCAGCCAGACCTCGGATACGCTGGATAGCTACCTGATTCTGCGGGATGCCAACGGAAATGAAATTATCACCAATGATGACGGCGGGGACGGCTTGAACTCGCTGATTGAAGATTTCGAATTGCCGTTCTCCGGCGAATACATCATCGTTGCCAGCACATTTGGCGCGGTGCGTGGTTCGATACCGGGCATCGGCGATTATACGCTGACGTTGAACTCGTCGAGTAGCGAATTCGTCGGCGAACCGACAGAGATCGTGGTCGGCGATGTGGTGGACGCAGAACTCGTCCGCAATCAACCGTATCAGGATTATCGTTTGTTCGCGCAAGCGGGCGATCAGATTGTGATTACGCTGACTTCCTTCGACTTTGACACCTATCTGCTGTTGTTCGACGATAACGGCGTAGAACTCACCCGTGATGATGATAGCGCGGGCGATCTGGATTCACGCATCGGTCCGTTTGAAATTCCGGCGGATGGCATGTACACGATTCAGGTCAATAGCTTCTCCAACGTGTTCGACAATGGCATTGTGGGCGGGGCATATACCTTGCGCGTAGAAGTGATTGCGCCGCAACCTATCGAATATACACAAAGCATCGAAAGCGCGTTGACGCAAACTGAATCGCTCGGCATTTACACCTTTGAAGGCGAAGCAGGCGACATCGTGACGGTCAACCTGACCGCTGATAGTAGCTCTGTCTATGCGCGGTTGACGGGTGCGAATGGTCAAATTGACATACAGTCTTATGGCGGTGGTCAGCCCATTGGTCCGGTCACCTTATCGCAGGATGGCACGTACTTCATCACGGTTGCCAGCTACGAAACGGGCTTCGATCAGAATTATACGATCCTGTTAGATCGGATCGTGCCGGTAGAGGTCGTCTATGGCGACGAAATTGACACCAACTTCGATGATACGCTGGCACATTACTATAGCTTCGAGGCAGAAGAGGGCGATTCACTCAATATGTCTGTGGTCAGTGAGGGGTCGGTGGATACAACCTTACGCCTGATCGGACCGGATGGTTATGATTACTTCTACGATGATGATAGCGGCGCGGGCTTTGATCCTGAAATTCTGAATTATCAGGTGACGCAAGCGGGTGACTATATCCTCGTGGTCAGCCCTTATATTCCGGGTGACAATGGCGACATCACGGTGATTATTGATGATCTCGGTACGCCGTCCATCAACGATGACGTGCAGTTGATCCGTTTGAGTGACAAGCAACGTTTCGCTGGTGCGGTCTTCGAGGCGGAAGCTGGCGAGACCATCCGCTTGTCGGTGCGTTCGGTACTGTCTTCCGGTGGCGAACCGCGTGTGACGGTGCAACAGGGCGGTGAAATCCTCGCCTCGAATAGCGTCGGGCAGGTGTCGCGTCTGTTGCTGGAATTCACAGTGGAAGAATCGGGCGATGTGACGGTGACGGTGGAGGATGTAAATTACGTCAACGCCATCATCGAACTGAGCATCGAACGCGTAGAATAATACACGATAAAAAAGGGCGATCTAGCAGTGGGCGAACTGGCAGTTCGCCCCTACGAAATTCTAAACAATGGGCGGCTTATGGGTCGCCCTTTTGTTTTGTTAGCTTACCCGATCCATTGTGCGATTTGTTCGGGCAGAGGTTTGCCCATCGCACGCAGATAAACGGTTGCCTTGCCGAGGAAAATCAGTAACGCCTGAAGATAAATATCCATTTGAACGTCAATCGGCACTTCAAAACCGCCACGGTCAATCATTTTCTTGAGACCGTCTTCTGAGACAGATTCCAGTGCCGCTTTCATTTCTTCGTCCAGCGTTTCATACCATCCCTGAAGTTTTTTCAGATCAGTCGCAACGCTTGTATCCGCGTGTTTGTAATCAAAATTTTGGGTATAGTTCTTGATGGAGTCGGTATAGGCGCGTTCAGTTTCGCCCATTTCCTTGCATAATTCACCGAGTGTCAGCGCATTTCCACCGGGTGTAAAGTTAAGCTCGGCATCCGTCAATTTTTCGATCACACCGTTACGCATACCGTGTGTGCCTTCGATCATGCTCCATTTGGCTTCGAGTTCGCTTAACATCAGAGTCTCCGTTTCATATTTTCATCACGATAAGCGTATGATAATGGATTGCACCGCAAAACGATTGTAAAAACGCGACAAAATGGAAAATTTGTGCTAAAAATAATGGCGTGGTCATTGGTAAATGGATAGGAAATTATGGCGACAGTATCCCAAAAACCAAGAGGCATTTTGAACCCTGCGTTGGGCAAGAAAAATTTTCACCTGACCCTAACCCCGCCCGCTCCGGATTTAGCGTCCTTTATCGAATATTATTGGATAATCGAGTGGGATTTGCGCGGAGAAGCGCCGTTTGTCTCCGAGAATTTGCCCCATCCCTGTGTGCATCTGGTGTTTGAGCCGGATTATGCTTACGTGTATGGAGTCGTCAACGGTAAATTTGTGTATCAGCTTGAAGGCGAAGGGCGGGTGTTTGGCGTAAAGTTTAAGCCTGCCGCATTTTATCCGTTTTGCCACACGCCAATTGCTAACCTGACGAATAAGCGCCTGAGTCTTTCGACAACTTTCGGGATGGACTGCGCCTCGTTTGAGGCACACATGCACAGCCTGACGGAAACCTCTGCGAGGGTGGATTGTATGGAGCAATTTTTACGGGCGCGCCAACCTGAAATGGACGATGCGATTGCGTTGATTAATGCCATGGTCGATTGCATCCGCGATGAACGCACGATCAAGCGTGTAGACGACCTTCTGCCCCTATTCAACCTTAGCAAACGCACCCTGCAACGCCTGTTTAATCAGTATGTGGGGGTGCATCCCAAATGGGTGATTCAGCGCTATCGTCTGGTTGATGCGGTTGATTTGCTGGCACTCGGCGAACGTGTGGATTGGTCAGCGTTGGCGCAGGAGCTAGGCTATTTCGATCAAGCGCATTTCATCAAAGACTTTAAGGCGCTCATCGGCAAAACGCCCGCCGAATATGTGCGCCAGATCACGGCGTAAGTGGGACTGTGTTTTGGCGGAAGACACAACAGGAGCGTCCCGAAAATCCACACAGACGAATTCAGGTTGTGATAGATATTGTTTGCCGAACTGTTTCGCCGAACCGTCCCTCGTTCAACGCGCTGTTTTGATGCACAATAGACGCGTTAATTTTGACTACATCCAAAAAGCGCCAATACTCTATGGAACAACCCACTGATTCACAGCAAGACAGTCCGCGTTCAGGGTTGGATATGCGTCGTGTTCTACCGATTTTCGCACTCGTGTTCGTCGATGTGCTCGGCTTGACGATTGTCCTGCCGTTGTTGCATCTGTATGGTGCGGCATTCGGCGGCGGTGCGCTGGAAATCGGCTTGATCGCGGCGGCGTTCCCGATGGCACAATTGATCGGTGTGCCGTTTATGGGGGCGCTCTCTGATCGGTTCGGGCGCAAACCCTTGTTGCTCATCAGCCAGATCACGACTTGCCTCAGTTTTATTATGCTCGGTTTCGCCAATTCGCTGGTGCTGGTCATCCTGTCACGCGTGCTGGACGGTGTATTCGGCGCGAATATCGCTACAGCACAGGCGGCGTTGACTGATATTACCGACGACGACAATCGGGCGCAGGGTTTGGGCTTAATCGGCGCGGCGTTCGGATTGGGCTTCATCTTCGGTCCACTCATCGCGCTGATCTCGCTGGAATTTACGGATAACCTCGGCATTCCGGCATTCATCGCGGCGGCATATTCGTTCATCTCCATTTTGCTGACGCTGTTCGTGTTTGACGAAACGCTCCCGCCGGAAAAACGCGCCTTAGAAACACCCAGCCTGACGAGTGGCTTAACGAATATTATGCGCGCCTTCGCTATGCCACAGGTGAACGTGTTGCTGGTGTTGTTCTTCGCGCAACAGGTGGTTTTCTTTGGTTTTGAGGCGATGCTGGGATTGTTCACACTCAGCCGATTGGGTCTGCTGGGGCAGGGTAACGCGCTGGTGTTTTTGATGGTGGGCGTGGTGCTGGTGACGGTGCAGGCACGCTTCATCGGGCGGTGGAGCAGAAAGTATGGCGAGCGCAAACTCATTTACAGTGCGCTGGCGTTGATGGGCGTGGGCTTGATCCTTGTCGCGCTCACACCCTCTACCCCGCAACCGTTTTATGTGCGTCAGATCGTCGAAAACGAATTGCGCCAACAAAGTGCGGATTCGACGGAGTCGATCATCGGGGAAATCGCGGTGGATTTGCCGTCTGAAGAGGGACGGGGCATTGGCGGAATCGTATGGTTGCTGATCGTGATTATTCCGGTATCCATCGGCGCGGGGTTGATCCGTCCGAGTTTGAACAGCCTGATTACGAAATCTGTGCCTGCGGGTGAATATGGGCGCATTCTGGGGGTCAGCGCGGCGTTGGGTAGTGCGGCGAACGCCCTCGCGCCGATTTCCGGCGGGCTGATGTTTCAGCAATTCGGCACGACGATTCCGTTCTTCGTGAGCGGGTGTCTATTGGCGGCGCTGGCGGTGGTGAGCGGGTTCGTGATTCATAAACAACCGGCGCGTAAAGAGCCTGCACAAGCGTAAGGCGACCATTTTCTGCATGATACTGTGCCTTACATTGTGATGTGTTACGCTTAAACACGAATCTCGCTATATAATGATAAACATAAGCACAGCGGTTAAAGATTATTAAGTGAAGGATTATAAGAGAATTCATGACCATCGACTATCATCTGATGCGCCCGCATGAAGCAGAACTTACCAGCAAGATGATCTTACGCAGTTTCAACGCGTTTAATGCGGCGGAACTTACATCCGCAGGGGTCGAGCTAATGCTGGATTATGTGTCGCCTACCGCGCTTAAAAAACGCCAACATCAAAATCATCTCATTTTCATAGGGGTGGAAGACGGTAAAGTGGTTGGCATGGCGGAAACCCGTAACCATACGTTGCTCTCTCTGCTGTATGTTGACCCTGACCATCTGCAACGCGGTATTGCCCGTGAACTATGGGATCGGGTAAAGCTGATGTGCAAGCAAGCCAAGCCGGGACTCTCAGAAATTCTGGTTGAATCGTCATCCTATGCACAGCCGATTTACGAAAAATTAGGCTTTAAAAATTCCGGCGAGGCAACGGTCAAGAACGGCATCCCGATTCAACCGATGATTTATCGCTTCACCGATGATGAGATGCAAAACGTCCGCGCCGAGTTTATAGAGGCACTGAATAGTCATCCTGATGATTTCCTCAAGACGATCTTGTTTGAATTTCGGAACGCCTTGAGTCCGGTGGTTTCCGGCGCGACATTGCTCAATGATATGCCCGTGCCGGAAAGTAGTGATTTGCAAGCCCTGCAAACCTACGTGGAGTCCTTACAGGATGTCAACGCGATTATTCTGGATTATTCGCTTCATTTACAAACGATGCTAGATGCCCTGCAAGCCTACCGCGAAGATCAGATGGGCGGGCAAGAGATCATAGATTAATTGCGATAGTGCGCCAAAACGAACGCTCACACCACGTCCCGACAGATCAGGATAATTCTGTTGGGACGGTGTTTTCTGTTAGGATGGGCGTGGGTGCGGAGGGCATCGCCGGTAAGTGGACACTGAAGGTCGTCCCGACATTGATCTCCGTCTGAAAGCTGATATGCCCTTTGTGTGCATCCACGCTCATCTTTACAATTGCCAACCCCAAACCCGTGCCGCGGCGCGTCCCCACATTTTCCGCACGACGGAACGGCTCGAACAGATAATTATGATAGATTTCTGGAATGCCGATGCCTTGATCTTTGATTTCCAGAATCACGGATGATTTCTTACGCTCAATGCTGAATTCTACCGGTTTATCATCCGAATATTTCTGCGCGTTCGTGAGTAAATTGGTGATGATGTGGCGCAGGAGTTTTTTATCCATCACCACCTCGCGTAAATCACCCGTATATGTAAAGATGATACGCGGATTTTCACGGTCTATGTGGGATTGTTCGATCAATTCTTCGCTATACGAGACCAGATTGACGGTTTCCGGTGTGAATTCGCTCTTACGTGATTCAATACTCTGATAGGTGAGTACCTCTTCCATAAGTTGCCGCATATAGATGGTTTGTTCGGTGATCTTTTTCAGATGGTTGGCGCGCTGTTCTGTCTCCATCCGGTCTGCATACGTTTCTAGCATTCTGCCGGACGATAAGATGACGGCTAAGGGCGTGCGGAATTCATGCGACACCATCGCCACGAAATGATTGATGATGCGGTTGAACGATTTTTGTTTTTCGAGTTCAATCGCCAACCGATCACGCTCATGGGCATCTTCGTCCATTTGTTTGCGCTCGGTGATGTCTTCAACCATGCCGGTGATGCGATACGGTTCGCCTTTTTCGTCACGAATGGGGAAAACACGGGAGCGTACCCATCGTACCTGCCCATCGGTGCGGATGATGCGGTATTCTGCGCTATAGCCTTCTTGACGGGTGCTATATTTTTCAATCATGTGGGGCAAGTCTTCGGGATGAATCCGGCTGACCAACATACCGCTATCCTCCATGATTTGCTCCTGTGTTAAACCCCATAGATCAACACAACTGGGTGTGATATAAATGACGTTAGAAGTGGCTACGTCTGTTACAAACAACACCTCTTTTATGTTATCCGCCATTTGATTGAATATTGCCTGATTCTCGCGCAAGGTGTCTTCAATTTGTTTGCGTCCGGTAAAATCTTCTACTAAGCCGCCCAGCCGATAGACCTCGCCTAAATCATTCTCGATCGGGAAGGTGCGTGTCCGTAACCAGCGCAGTTCACCATCAGGGCGGCGTATACGATAGGTCATGTCGGGTTCGTAGCGCCCTTCTGCGACCCGTTTAAGCATTGCATCACGGTCTGCGCCAACAACATAATCTTTATAGATAAGCGGGTCTTGCATCAGCGGCGCGGACGGCAGTCCCCAAATTTTCTCGAACGCCGGGCTGATATATATGGCTTTTTGTGTATGTGCATCACGCACGACCAGAATTTCATTCATGTTTTCAGCGAATTGGCGCAACATCAGTTCGCTTTCGCGCCGTTCGCTTTCCGCCCGTTTACTTTCGGTGATGTCGCGGCTGATGGACAGCAAGGTTTCTACCATGCCATCTTTGCCGAACTCCGGCACGAAGCGCGTCTCAAAGAAGAAAGTTGAACCGTCAAATGTGCGATGTATGTCCTCGATAAGCTCTTCTTCGCCGGTTTCGATGACCTTCCACATGACGGCTTCCCAAAGATCAACCTTGTCGTTATAGCCTTCGATGTGCACCGCCCGATTTTGACTCTCCCCCACTTCGCGCATCGACTTGCCAAGATAATTTTCCAGTGACGCTTGTGACCGTGCGAGTAACGCCGGGTTGACGTAGAGATGGCACAAATTACGATCAAAGCGTGCGATTTGATCCGGACTATTTTCAACAAAGGCGCGGAATTCTTCTTCGCGCTGGCGCAGGGCTTCTGAAGTGAGTTGCAGTGCGGTCACATCAACACCGACAATCAACAGCGCCTTGCCGTCCTGCATCTCGATGATGTTGGTGGCGTATTGAATCCAGCGTTCTGCGCCATCTTTCGCCTTGATGCGCTGAACACTGGCGACTAGCAAGGATGTCGGTTCAACGTCAGAGGTTGCCAAGCGTTTACTAATCCACTGCCGATCATAGCCGGGATCATCTGAATTAAGGATGTCAAAATACTTTGACTCCTGTATCTCTTCTAAGGAATAGCCGGTTAAGCGTTCCATTTCGGAGTTTACAAAGAGGACTGAGTCTTCCCGTAGAATGCCGACTGCGGCGGGCATGGTTTCTGTGAGGGTGCGGAATTTGTTCTCGTTCTGGCGCAGGGTTTCTTCTGATGCTTTACGGAATGTGATGTCTTCTGAGAGCACCGCGACACGGTGAACTTCTCCGGCGCTGTTTTTAATCGGCACATTGCGCGTCCGTAACCAGCGCGTTTCCTGCGTTTTGGGGTTGATGACCCGATATTCAATATCGTCCACTTCGCCACGCTTTTGACGGCGAATCAACAGTTGCACGGCTTTAAGATCCGCAGGGTGTACGTCTTGCGTTAGGGATGATGAACTCATGGCGATTTGTTCATTGCCAAAGCCACGAATGGTAAAGAAAAGATCACTAATATAGATCAGTTTTTGCTGGTTCAGGTCACGGATAAACATGACTTCGTTGATGTTGGTCGTCAATTGGCGGAAAAGTTCTTCACTTTCGATGAGCTTGAGGTCTTGCTCTTTACGTTCGGTGATTTCTCGCGCAATCGCCAATATCGTCTGGTTATCCTCTAGCACCATCCGAATTTCAAAATGGCGACGTTGACGATCCAATTTCAGTTCATACTCCACTGTATGTGCCAATGAGTGGGCGTTACCCGTTTGCTGGCGCACGATGTTGATCCCATCCAGCACGATTTTCGCCGCGTCTGAGGGGAGTACGTCGGCGATATTTTTTCCTAGAAAGACCTCCGGCATTAAACCAAGCGCGGGGATGCTACCGCTCATGTAATCGCTCAACGTGCCGTCCGGCTCTACACGGAAGTAAAGATCGGAAAAGGCGCGGGCGATAGCATGAAGATCACGCCGGAATTGGAGCAGACGTTCCTGTGTATGATAATAATCATTGATATCTAGCGCGAAAATCAACTTACAGAGTTGATTATCTAACACGATGCTTTCGATGAATGCCAATGTGTTAATAATGCGTCCATCCGCAGAGTGTACGGGCATTTCCACACGTTGTAGCAAGCCGTACTCGTTAAATTGACCCATCGCTTTTTCACGATCAGGTATCATCGCCCAACTGCCGAGCTTTAGCGCTTCCGGTTTTAGATAGGCTTCACGCGAAACGCCCAATAAATTCAAGCCAGCCTGATTGATGTCGATTACTTCATCGTCACGGGTGCTGATGGCAATCGGCACGGGGCTTTTATAAAAGACAGTGGAGAAACGCTGATTTTCAATTTTGAGATGGGCGAGTGTTTCTTGTAGGGAGGCGATCTCCTGGTGTAACACTGTGTTTTTGTGGTTGACACGGGATTGTTGTTGCTGGAACACACGCACAATTACGGCGGATAGGGCAAGTGACCACAGCAGGAGCACCACCCACGTACCCGGTGCAACATTTCTGGACGCGAGCAAGATGGCAAGCGGGAGTTGTGCCAGAGCTACGCTTAGTAACACCGCAATGGTCAGTGGCGAAATTTTATTGTGCAGGGACATAAAAACGTCCGTTAATTTATTGAATGAGCTATAGTATTACTATACTAGCTTATTGCACTATAGGGGGG
Organism: Aggregatilineales bacterium; assembly: GCA_040219275.1. GTDB lineage: Bacteria > Chloroflexota > Anaerolineae > Aggregatilineales > Phototrophicaceae > JAVJSU01. The sequence goes on from JAVJSU010000029.1 coordinate 14,039, forward strand.
AAAGAAACTTAAGAGATTTTTCGTAATGATTACAGAATTGTAATTTAGCGGATGCGTTGATCGTACCAGCAGGCGAGATTACCCAATGATTCTGAGACGTATAACGCTACGACCTGCAAATCGCTATATACATTATGCCCGTTTAGCGGGGTGATGCCTTCAACGGCGTTCACTTTGTTACCGTCCTCATCGACCAGATCAGGGGCATCGGGCAATTCATGCTCGTCGTTGTTTTCGAGGATACGACGGAAGCGCCCGCCGCCACGATGTAAGTTGATCTCACCGTGATAGATGGTACGTTTTTTGCCCCGTTTGTTGACCTCTTGCGTGACGTAGATGGAGTGTATGTCTTCGGCAACATGCGACCAGCGCACCTGATTGCCGTGCATTGCGGAAACCGTGCGGTTTGTTGGGTCGATCACGATGCGATTTGGTTTGGTCAGTATTTCGTAGATGATGTAGAGAATCGCCAGCACCAGCAGACCGGCAATCACCAGACCGAGATAGGGCAAAAGCTCAGGATTGGGGAGCATTGTACCGGCATTCGGCAGGGCGAGATCGGTGTTGATGGTGGTGAGTGACAGGACCAGATACGCCACCACGAGCAAGGTATACCATGCCATACGGGTCATGCGTCCAACAAGCCAGCGCCGCGAGCGTTCAAATGTGAGGTCGCCATTGTCATTATGATCTACACGCCACAAACCAGCGGTAATGGGCAAGTCAGGCAGGGGCGGCGGTGGCGCGACCTCTACCGGTTTCACTTTGGGCGCGATGTAGCCAAAACTGCGATTCAACGCTTCTGATAGGGATTGTCCGGCGCGTTGGGCGTGGTCAAGAAATACGTTACGGTCGGGGTCGGGCCAGGAGGCGATTTCGCACCAGCGACTCCCGCGTGCGGCGGCTAAATCCGCCATTAAGAGCAATCCGAGATGCCATGCTTCGTCTTCTTGTGACCAGCCTAAAACGACCTGCCGGATTAACTCTGCGGGGATACTTCCGTTGGTAGGCAGGCGACGTGTGCGGGCAAATTCCGGCGTATAGCGGAGGGGACTGCCCGGCTCGATTTCAACCATGATGGTTTCTTCGCCAAGTTCATTACGGGAGAGCAAGCGCCACAGGGCGGGTTGCATATCAATCATCAAATTTTCGGCGGCGGCAAGTTGGGTCATAAGTTCCAATTACTTCGGCATGTACTCAACATCAAATTAGGATGCCGTTTTAGCACGGCAATTATCTATTATCGCAGATGCAAGGAAAAGCACAACCCTAGAGTGATTTGACGCAAACGGGGGCATTTTTTAAGGTGGACTGGCGAATATCTGACGAGATTGGTCGTTTCAGTGTAAATCTAACGAAAGGGAGAGTATAATAAGAGGATGAGGGATATTGATTGTTCCTTCTTAAACCCTAAGTTTGCTGATGCTTGTTGAATCTTCGTTATCGTCTTAAGCAAGATTCAGGACTGCCCCGCTCACCAAACAAAGCCAAAAAGACACTCTTTTGTTTCGACAGATGTCATCAATAAAAGGGAGTTCGTGGTTATGGATAAGCGTTCAGGTAAAAAGCCAAAACAGATCAAACAGCCGAAGGTAGAGGACTCTACTGCGTTGAGTGACAAGCCACCGCTTGCCTCCTCCAACCAGAAAAAATCCCCGAAGAAGAAGTAACGCGCTAACAAGGCAGGGGTGTTGTGGTTGGGCTTCTGGAACGGCGTGCAATCCCCCTGTTTTTGAGACACGATGCGCGCGTAGTCTATCGTCAATGTTAATGAAAAAGAATGTTTATACCCTATGAATCTTGAAAACCTTACCCGAAAACAACTGAATGAATTGGAACATTGCGTCAGGGAACTTCTGTTGACGATGCGAAAAGCGAAAATTCAAACAGACCCACTGGTCGAGTCGCTTAAGGCGTTAGAACAAGAACTTGGCAAGGCACGACGCGACCAATTCGACGCGACCAATTCAGAATATCATACCTATTGAGTCGTCCGTGTAGCTTGCAATCTTCCTGAAATTGTAATTGCGACACATCCGATTACTAGCGCAGAGTCAATAGAGCAGACTGGCATGTTATAGGTCGCTTTACCCTGATTTGCTCCAAACAACTCTGATGATGTTGCACTAGCCTAATAAATTCCTTCAACTGACAGGTTGCCTTTAGTGGTGCGCCAAATTTTTTGATTCCAACATTTTTTGCATTCTAAAGGCGATACAAAGTGAATAAGCCCTCCTTAACTCATAATTATTACCTTCTGTAGAAATAAAGTTTTGAAGTAGAATCAAAAACAGAGCACAAGGATAATATGCTCTGTTTTTGTTGAAATGTGTTACATCAACAACTTATTCACATAAGACAAAGATTGTGGTTTCTCCGGTTTCGGTAATTTCAAACGCATAAATGCGTTGCTCGCCATTCCGTTCTAAGTGGAGTTGATATGTTCCGATGGGCCAGTATGAACTCCGATATACCTGATGTACATACGGGTCTCCGGTATCAATGAATGTCTTATCGAACTGCCTCCAAACAGGTTCTGGATTTGTTGCATTTGCACGGTAAATATCCACAACAATTTCGCTTCTTCCCTCACCTGTAATAGCGAAATCTAGGCTGTTCGATGAGCTTCGAGAAATAACCCCTTGTACAAGACATTCGATATCCAGATCAACATGACCTTCATATATATCGATGAATTGATCTGGTCCAGGTGTTGTCAACCATGAGGCAATAAAGCCGGTCTCACCATCCCCTAGATCGATTTCATACCAGTCATCATCTTGACCAACTACTGAAAAGATTTGACCATCTGCCGTGGTTGTTACAATACCGCATGTTGTTTCACCACAACTACGAACATTCACGTTTCCCGAAGCCTGAATCGTGAAAAGTACCTCGCCACTATTGGCGGTTGAGGTACTATTTTCAGCAACTTGGCTATCATCGCAATTCTCAAGATAAGCTGAAACCGTCAAATTAATCTCCTCAGCAAGGTCGCTAATTTCCGCATATGATGCACTGGAGATTTCTTCAGCAATATCACTTAAGGCAGTTCCAAGAGTTTCACTATCACAATCCGAGTTAGTTTGCCCTAAAGCGGGATAATACATTAGTGATAAACCAACAAATAGTAATGAGACCATTACTCCTTTAATCATGAGGTATTCCTTTTACAATTATGTGAATTATGTGTACTAACTATTTATATATCCTACTTCCTGTTTTCCATCTTTGTGCCTTAATGTTTGGAAAACTAGAGAAAATCTCAATTCGATTTGGCATGATACAAATCCAACGATATTTTTACCCTCCGCAAGCGGGCTATAGTATTGCGTCGCGCTTTGCACAATAATGAAGCGTGTTTAGCAGTGGAGACTTCTGAATGAAATACGGCTTATATATGCCTAACTTTGGCGCATTCGGTACGGCGCGGGTCGTCGCTGATCTGGCGCGGAATGCAGAAAATGCCGGATGGGATGGTTTGTTCCTCTGGGATCATATCGCCCGTCCGTATGTTATGAATGTGGTTGATCCGTGTGTTGCGCTGACCGCCGCGGCAATGACCACACAGACGATTAAGCTCGGTGCGATGGTTACGCCCATTCCGCGCCGCCGCCCGTGGAAGCTCGCACGGGAAACCGCCTCGCTGGATCATCTGTCGGGTGGACGCTTGATTTTCGGGGCGGGTCTGGGCAGTGGGCGTGAGCAAGAATGGCAAAATCTCGGCGAGGAATTAGACCCGAAAGTGCGCGGGATGATGCTGGACGAGGGTCTGGATATTCTGGCGGGGTTGTGGAGCGGGCAACCATTCGAATATGAGGGCGCGTATCATACCGTCACCGAAACGCAATTTGAGCCTGCCGCTTTGCAAACGCCACGTATTCCGGTATGGATCGCGGGGAATTATCCCAATAAAGCACCTCTGCGCCGTGCCGCCCGCTGGGATGGGGTGTTTCCGGTGCTAAAAACAGAAGATTTCGATAGCGACGCGCAGGTACGCCAATTGAAAGAGGTGGTTGATCTGGTGCGCGAGTATCGGGCGGATGACAGCCCGTTTGATGTGGTTCATCGCGGGATCCCCACGCCGGGGGATGACAAAGCGCGTGCGGTGGAGATCGTCGCGCCGTTTATGGACACGGGCATGACATGGTGGCTGGAGAATTTGTCGCCGTGGTGTTTTGGCATGGAGTGGGATAGTGACTGGGATCTGGCGATTATGCGCGAGCGTGTTCTGCAAGGTCCGCCGAAGGAGTAAGTGAACTCAGGTCTGGATAAACAAATAATCAAGATATTCAACGTTTTATGGTGAAAAACCATCACTTTTGAAGCTCTTGGCTATTAGCTGTTAGCAAAAAGCGATATAGTGAACGACAAGCGTATTTGCAGATTTCATTAGACTGAAAACGCATCAAACACGACCTTTTTTGAAACCAACTATGGAAACAATCATCATGAATTATGATCGTCAGAAATTCGGCAAGACCGTTCGCACCCTACGCGGTCCGTTGCCACCGAGAGATTTTGCCAAACGTTTACGCACCAGTCCTGCCATCCTCGCACGGGTGGAGCAAGGCAAGCTGGTGGATGACAACGTGATCGAGAAAGTGTGCGCCATTTTAGAGCTAGACATCAATGAATTTCCGGCGGGCAAAGCGGGCGAACATAAAAGTAAATAAAGGTAGCATGGTAGTGAGAATTCTCCGTTAAATTTAGCCTATCGGCGTGTCGTTAGAGGCTTGAAAAGAACATATGTTTGCCCAAGCTGATATTTTTGTGTAACATAAAGGAAATCGTAGAAGCGAGGAGGTCGTCATGACCAAACATCATATCTATACCATGAGTTTCGCACGGGTCTATCCCGAATATGTCAACAAGGCGGAGAGAAAAGGACGCACGAAACAAGAAGTCGATGAAATCATTCGCTGGTTGACGGGATATAGTCAGGGCGAGTTGGAAGCAACTCTGGAAAAACAGACGGACTGTGAGACCTTCTTTGAAGAAGCGCCCAACATGAACCCGTCGCGGGCGTTGATTAAGGGTGTGATTTGTGGTGTGCGGGTGGAAAACATCGAAGAACCCATTATGCGGGAAATTCGCTATCTGGACAAACTCATTGATGAGCTAGCCAAAGGCAAAACGATGGAGAAGATTTTGCGGACGGCGTAGTGCGCGAAAATCCCATTTCATAAACGTATCCAAAATAACCCTCAGCCGAATTTTGCGCGATAGGTCGCTACGTTCATCTGTGTGATTGCGGACAGTGGCGACGGTAAATTATCCAGCCGGAACCAGCCAATCGCAGAGCATTTTTCCGGCTCTAAAATCTGCGCTTCCCCACCGATATGCCGCGCAAGGTAGCTTGGCGATACCCAATGCTGACCTTCATCCGGTAGAATGTGGTCATCAACGGCGAGCAACTCACCCACGTCGATCTGCATACCGTACTCCTCCATGAATTCGCGCCGGATGGCATCGCGTAGATGTTCGCCAAAATGCACGCCACCGCCGGGGAACTCCCATGTGTGGCGCTCGTTTTTTGCCGCCACGCCCCGTTGAGACAAAAAGACCTCGCCGGACTCATTAAAGACCATCGCCCCCACGCCCACGCCGATCACGTCAATTCCCGGTCTTGCCATAATGATTGCCCTTGTTAGTCGTGAACACTTCGATTGTAATAGTGTAGGAAATGCTGATGAGAGATAAAAGGTTCAATATGCGCCGACTTGCCCTAATTTGCCTGCTGATGTTTCTTACCCTGCCCCTTGCCGCGCAGGATGAACCGATACCGGATGGCGATTTTATCGCGGTGAGGCTGACCTGTGACAATGGGTTTACGCGGGTATATGCGATTAGTCCTAATGGCGAGACGGTGATTTCAGTTGAAAATGATCCTGACGGCACGCTCCAATGGACACAGGATGGCGAATCGCTTTTGGACGATGAGCAAGATCAATTCGATGCGAGTGACTACGGCATTGATACGCTATTTGCGCCTGCATGGTCGCCGGATGGCACGCAGATTGCTTTTGTCAGCGAACAGCAGGCGGAGATTGACCCGACCATGACGAACGCGCTTACCGTAATTGATGTGGAAAGTGGCACAGTGACCGTGCTCGAAGATCGTCTGCATGTGCTCGGCGAGATCGCATGGTCACCGGACGGCACACAACTGGCTTTTAGCGCGTCCGTGACGTATGTAGATGATCCCGGAAATGATATTTACCTGATCGACGCGGATGGCTCGAATGTGCGGAATATCACCAATTTCGTCGGTGATGAAAGTCAGCCCACATGGTCAGCGGATGGTGAGCGACTCGCGTTTGTGTATGACGCGCTTGATTTTGACGATATGCGCCTCGTGGTGATGGATGCTAACGGCGGCGGTGCGTATGTGCTGGTTGATGGCATGGCGCAAATCGACCAGCCCACATGGCGACCTGTTGTGAGTGAGAACGAGGTCATTATCGACTCTGAAAATGCGCCGAATGCTCTCGCGTTCGGGGTGATTGCGGAAGTCAGCGGCAATCAGGGGGCGTTGCGTTTGCGCGCATTGCCGTCAATCGCCGGACAAGCCATTACCGCGATGCCTGTCGGGACGCAGGTCGAGATTATCGGCGACTCACAGGATGCAGACGGGTATACATGGTGGCAGATGCGCCTTGAAGATGGGCGCACCGGATGGGCAGTCGAAGCCGCAGGCGGCGATCAGACGCTCACGGCGATTGGCTATGCGGATATTGCCCGTCAGCCCGCGCAAATTCCGTGTGAGTAGGGGCGCGATTGAATTCAGTGATTCAAAAATAACCACAAAAGCACGAAGGACACAAAGAATGAGAGCAGTTTTTCTTCGTGTCTTGGAGCCGTTGTGTTACGCTTTTCCGACTTTAAAGGACGATTCCATAGACCATGTTCAACCTGTTTGATTTTGCCGCGCGGCGCGAAAAATCGCACGAAATTTACGACCTATTAACGCGGGAATATGGCTTGCGTGAGCTTCCTCAATTTGAAGACCCGCTCCGCACGCTGATTATGACGGTACTCTCGCATCGCACCAAGCGCGATGACGAACACGCGACGTTTGATGCGCTGTGGGAACGTTACGGCAGTTGGTCAGCGATGGCGGATGCGCCGGAAGACGAATTGCTAAACCTTCTGGAGCGAGTCACGTTTCCCGAACGCAAAGCGCCGTATATCAAGGCGATTCTGGCGCGGATTTATGCCGAACGGGGCGATTATGCGATCAACTTTCTGGCAGAGATGCCTACGCATGAAGCCCTCGATTGGCTGTTGTCTCTGCCGGGGGTGGGCAGAAAAACCGCGAGTCTCGTGCTTCTATTTGACTTCCATCATCCGGTGATTCCGGTGGATACGCATGTGCATCGTGTGAGTCGTCGCACGGGGATTGTTTCGCCGACAATGAGCGCGGAGAATACCCACGACGAATTGCTGATTCTGCTCGGCGATGATCCCTACGTACTTTTTAATTTCCACAAAAGTTTGCTCAAACATGGGCGAGTCACCTGCTTTTATGCCAATCCCGCCTGCGAACGCTGTCCCCTCAAAAATCTATGTGATTATTACGCGGGCAAGAATCACGTCAGTAAGTAAGCAGATGAGCATGTTGGCTCATTGCTACGATTTAGCTGTTTTGATTTCCTCTGATTGCTCCGGGTGACCTAATTGAGATTGAAAAATTAAATAGAGAATCGACGATGGGCGAACTGCCAGTTCGCCCCTACGAAAAACGAGCGCCTTTGTAGGGGAGACCCGCGTGGTCCTTTCAAGGGTAGTTTTTTGTGATTAAGTTCTTAGCTTTACCGCCAATGGCTGAAACCCATTGGCTACTAAAGTGTAAAACCCTGCTGAAGCAGGCTATTCGTCCCGTACATTTGTGAAAATAGCCCACTTGAGTGGGGTTTCTAAAATCGTCGTAGCATTGGGGTTTCAGCCCAATGTAGAACAAATTCGACAAAATAATTCATTACCTACCCCTGAAAGCCCGCGTGGTCTCCCGCCGAACCGAATCGTTATCGACTTATTTAATCAATGCTCAAACAGATCGCACTCTACACAACTCTTTGACTCATTGCACATTGCTCAGCACTTTTAACTTCCCTTTCCCCTCAAAATTGAGTCCTTTTGGCGGAGCATTTGGCTCGATTGTTTACGAACATCCGTGCTATTGTGATACCTGTTGATTGTAGTTTAACAATGGTCACGGGGTAGTAAGTCGTCGATCTTACGGGATGCGGCGAACGAGGCTAGTGATCTACATGACTGCTCCGGTCTACACCATCGAAGACAATCGCGTGTGGGCGACGGGAGGCAGAATTTCAGCGATTAGCCGTTAGCTATTGGCTTTTAGCCTTGAGTGTGCTCATGGTTAACGGGCTAACAGCAAACAGCTTAGAGCTAGGAGCTTTTATGCAAACAGGATTGAAAACCATCAACGCCGAAGAAGGACGCGTGGGCGGGTATCTTGTCATCTGGGGAGATTCCACGCATCGAGACTTACAGGGCGAATATTTTTCACCGGAGACAGAACTTGGCTTGAAGTGGTATCACCAACGCCCGATGCTTTATCATCACGGGTTGGACGGTGCGCTGAAAGCCGATGTCATCGGTGTGATTGACACATTAACCGCCGACGGGACAGGCGTTTGGGCGGAGGCGCAGTTAGACCTGCATCACCGCTACGTTTATGCCATCCGGCGTTTGATTGACAAAGGGGTGCTGGGCTGGTCGTCTGGCAGTTTACCCCATCTGGTTGAGGTTGCGGATGATGGTCACATTAAGCGGTGGCCCATCGTCGAAGGTAGCCTGACCCCGACCCCCGCCGAACCCCGACGCACAGATGTCCGTACCATCAAGAGCGCCTATGATGCGCTGGGTCTGGATGTGGCGCGGTTAGAACTCGGCGACGTACACGCACAGAAGCAACAATCAGGAGAAAAATCTATGCAAGAAGACACATTTTTCGACACAATGGATGCTCCGCGCAAACGCTTGCCGGTGGCGAGTGAACGCGATGCTATGAAATCGCCACGCATCGAAGTCGGTAGTCCGTTTGATCGGCTGGAGGCGCTGGATTTACTGCACGGCTATATGATTCTGCGGGCTGGCAAGAGCTTTCAGGGGGTGAGCGAGCGGTTCGCCAATGCGCTGGCACATAAAATCAGCGGCGCGGGTTGGAGCGCGATCAAAGCGAACGAACTGAGCCACAGCACGCAAAGCGGTTTTGGTGATGAGTGGGTGCCGGATTTGTGGAGCACGCAAATCTGGGAGAAAGCCCGCGTGGATAACGTGATTTTGCCCCTGTTTCGCGGGATCGAAATGCCGTCCAATCCGTTTGAACTGCCTATCGAGGACAGGGCATCACCAAAGCGGAATCAATTTTAGTAAATTACGAACAATAAGTTGTGCAAAACCCAAATAACGAAGGCAATTTCCACTTAAACATCCAAACAATCAACTTAAGTGACTGATGGGCACAGATTTGAACCCGCAGAGAATATCACCTCATTCTCCCCTCAAATCACAATGTTTCAGGTAAAATAGTGAGCCTAAACTACGCACTCACTATTAAAGCAATTACTGTTCACATCATTCTTGATTCAGCTTCAAGTAGGTCACTTCAAAAGCCTTGCAATTACGGAATTTCTGTAACCGATTCGAGAATGCGAAAGTGTCATTCATTTCGTAGTGTTGAAATATATCTAAGCCTCGATCGAGGGTAATCTTCCATCCATGATCCGTAACTATATGGCGGGCATGAATAGTGTTATCTGAATCGAATTCCCAACTAAAATCTATTCCAGCGCTAGTCGCAGATTGGGCGATTCCCTCTAAATATTCTCTTTGCTTATCGACATTTTGAGCATCCTCAGATGTTATTAGGTGCACCGATACCAATTCGTCGTCCGACTTAAATTTCGCAACAGTTTCAAGTAATTCCATTAGGTTTCGTGCTTGATAATATAAGCGGATATACGGATCAGTGAGGGTTATTTTGTGAGCGCCTTTGATGTAATCTCCGAATAATGAGTCAAAAGACACGCCGGTACTATTTTCAGGAAACACCTCATGCTTTTCGAGTATTTCAACATCTAACTCAAGATGCCTCTCTCTACTAGGACTTTTTTGAGAAGACCCCTCATCCGCTACATTATCGAAAGATTCTGTGGATTGCTCGTAGTATTTGCCATGTTGTTTTTGCTCAAGAGTCTTTACAGTTTGGGTTATGCCTAATTCATCAGTGTAAGCGAAGTTCACATCAGCATAAGTCGGATCAATTCGCATCAATTGATCTTTTACTCGCCGTCTACCCTCGATTGAGAGTTCAAGCATTTCCTGAACTTCATCTTTGCTAACCTCGTTATGGGGAAAAAGAATTTTCATCAATCCTGAAAAAGTCTTGGTAATTCCAGTCCTATCACGAGTAGAAATATCAGACGAAAGCGAAAAGTAATGATTGTAACGATCGGAAAGATCATGTGTACGTAGTGACCTTAGAATTTCTGCTAGATAATCAACAACAAAACCATACCCCGAAGAAAACATCTGCCCACGGATAATATCTACCTCCCAACCGGGAATATAGAAGTGAATACGATCCAGAAACGCCGAGTCGTGATATTGATTTGGCAACTCATCGAATAAATCTGAATGCTTTAACATATATGGTACGGTGTGTTGAGTATTACCTACAAAAACCATCGACGCTTCCGCCCCGATTGTTTCTACCCCTCTGGAAAAGGATTTATTCGCCATGTAGTTTTTCATAATGTCAACCAAAGCCTTGTTGACGGATTTTTTCTTACCAGCAAACTCATCAAATGCCACAGTATCCCAAAAACCAACGAGACCTATGTTCCCGGTGGCGTTGTTAACAAACAATTTAGGCACAGTAACTTCTCCACCTGAGATCAAAATCCCATGGGGAGAAAACTCTGAATAAATATGCGACTTTCCAGTACCCTTCGGACCAAGTTCAATGAGATTATAATTACGCTCACAGAAAGGAATTAGTCTCACCAACTGATGCAGTTTGTTTCTACGTCCGAGGAACTCTGGATCAAAGCCAATACTTTGGATTAGCAAGTCGATCCACTCATCCGTAGTAAAGTGCTTCCGGGCTTCTACATAACCATCAAAATCAAACTGTGATACCTGAATCGGTTTTATCGTATCCAACACCCACGGGGACTTCCCGCGTTCTTCAACAAAATCATATTCAAGATCAGCGATACACCAGACACCACCGACGAGCAACTTCGGATGTGATTTGATGGTAAACGAGTCAACAATAACATTGCGGATGCCCAGATTTGCAAATGTAGCTTCATAGGTATCCAGCTTTTCATTTAACTCTACGCTGATTTTGTCAATGACCTTGTGACGACCCTTTTCTTTGATAGTGGAGCGAATCAGACCTGCTTCATTCCGGTGAACATAGTGTTGACGCAGAATTTCCTTGACCGTATCGATCCCTGACTGAATGGAATCTTCATCGTCAGTAGCGCAATATTGCCCCAGTAAATATTCGAGCACATAAGAGGGAACGATGGCGTTACCTTTAACGATCTTCACAAGGTCTTTGCGAACGACCAGCCCCGGAAAATATTGGTTTATTTTTTGGTCAAGTTGACTCATTGATACCTGATCTCTTCTCAACTAAAAATCGAAGTCGCTGTTAAACGAGCGTCTTAGAGAATATTCCACAGATTTATACTCAACATCATGAGATGTACCGTCTTCACGCTCAACTAAACGGACATACACACTTTGCCCATTAGCTAGGTCAGCCTCTTTCGTCAGTAGTAGGCGAATCCCGCGTTCACGATCCCGTTCACTTTCATCGGCAAGATCAAACGTGAGATCATGAATATCTGAGATAAGATTACCGTCTTTGGTAAAAAGCCCAACCCGCACTGACCGAGCCTGTACTTTTTCGTTTACCGGCTCCTCTTGATACAACTTTACAGCAAGTTGACCGGATGTGATCGTCTGATTTACGCCACGAATAATTGAAACCTCTACCCGTCGGACATCGCTTGTACGCTTCTTATTGATGCGGATTAACGGCACGACGATTTCCTGCAATGCCGCGCCGCCATGCACATAGCGGCTCCCTGACCCTCTTTTTCGTAAGCGGTTGATGGATTTTGGAATCTGGATTTCGACATCACCAGACAAGCCAACCTGAGCCGAGGAGAAAGACTTTAAACTGGACTGCTCACGCAATTCATGACCGATCACAAAGCGTCGATCCTCATTGATGATGTGACCATCAGGCGTGGCGCTTAGAAAGTCACTTTCATCCAGCTCGTTATTCTGATAGATGAAGCCATGATCTGCGGTGATGATAATATTATTCGCATTCGCATTGGCTAGCTTTTTGATGAGCTTGAGCAATTCTTCAAATGTTTCGGCAACTGCTTCAAAAACACGTTCCTCAGTATCACGCTTATCGCCCATCGCATCAATACGATTGTGATAAAGATAGACGACATCATGGTTACGGGCAATTTCACGCGCTTTATCAACAGTCATCTGCAAAAAATCTTCCGCTTGCAAGGCGATACCGCGCCCATCCGTACCCTGTGCGAGAATGGCGTTGCGATTTTGCGTACCCGCACTCGACTTACCATCGGCATAGACGACAGAAGACCCGCCTTCTGCTGTGATTTCCAACTGACGATGCGGGAGCAACGCCGCCATGCCCAGCTGAGTATAACTGGGAAGCACTGACAGCACCGGTGAAATTTCTGCCTCATAGCGATCTTCCATACGAATAAGACTCGCCAATTCATCGGCAACTTCGTAGCGCAACGCATCAGAGATGATGACATAAATTTTCTTGTTCGGCTTGTTAAGATACGGCACGATCTGGTCAGCGAAAAACTGTGACTGCCCTCTGATGCCGCCGACTTGCCATGCCTCCGCATCATCGACGAACTTTTGCCAGCTGTCATTTAGCGGGAGCAAATAATTATTGCTATAGAGGTTTTCGATGGTCGGCGAGAGATTCTTCATGAGCGTTGGCTGGCTAGAACGGCGCACATGATACGTAAATTGCCGATAGAGTTGATCAATCCGAAACCATGTTTTCACGTAGCGCTGAATGCCATCACTCAAGGACGACATCGTCAGGTCTACGCTATCCAGTAGATTGATAAATTCTGCCGCAAAGCCAGTAGCGAGATACAGGTCTGCAAAGTCATCATACCAGCTACCATCGCGGCGTTTACGGATAATTTCTTCGCACTCACGCGCCGTAATGGTGCGGTTGTCCACATCTTGCACCAGTGAACTCACGATTTTGCGGTCAATCAGTTGAAAATAGTCCAGATCAATCAGCGTGCGATAATTGCGCTCGCCCAGATCAGCTTCTATGTTTAACAGATCAGCACAGCGAGCCGAAAGCGTCTTGAATGCGCCCCCATGCGTGCGGCTATCCTTCCAGCGATTGAAGAACGCCCGCGCTTCCTGACGCAGATTGACCTTCCCATCATCGCCCACGCCCATCGCATAGCACGACTTAAACAGTTCGATGGCGAAATCTTTGATGCCCGCTGTCGCAGACTGATAGCCGTAATCCTGCCCGACGCGCCCCCACAAAAAGTCGTCGAGACCACAGCGACCAATGAGCTTCTCCGCATCGTCTTTGTCGTATGCCAATTCCCCCAGCAGATTTTCCAGCACGGCATCAATACGCGTGTCCGATCCCGCGCAGACCGCCAGCATTTTGACGCGCACGGTATCCAGCGAGTCATGATTGTCGATGATTTTCTTGAGCAATTCCCGCCGCTTACCCGCACGGAAAAATTCTTCATGTGCGCTGACGACTTCTGCATATTCCGGGCCGAGTTCCAACTCACCCAGCCAGATCGACACTTGATCGGTGCGGAACTCATCATGCGCCAGCAGAACATCCAGCAACCAGTTATCTTTATCCTCCGGCTGTGGGCCTTCGTGATAGAGCAAGAACTTTTGATTGCGCTGTTCCCGTAGGATACGATACTTCACGCCGAACTCGTTATTCTTCAGCACGATTTTTTCCACATCGTCGATCTGAACCGAGTCGAATTCGTCGCGTAGATCCCTGTTGCGGTCATACCAGAAGACGATGCGATTCTTCTCAAACTTGCGGAGTAATGCCTGTGAGATCTTATCTGTCGCCACCTAGTCACTCAAGCCTTTCACCGGCTTTAACGCATCGCCGAACTTCGGATAATTGACTTTCACGCCATCATCAAGGTCGATCTTCACACTGCGGGTCGCCAGCGGATACAGCACATCGCGCTCATAGTCGTTCAACTCGCGCACAATTTTCCGCAGACTGTCCAGATCCTTGAGCGCCATCGTCTTATCACTCTTGGAGGTTGCCGCACTGACGCTTTGATTATCCAGATAGGCGATTTGCGCGTCTAGCTTGTGCCGGAACTCGCGCAGATAATCATTCAGCACCACGCTGACCGTATCAGGGCGGTAGCGGTGCATATAAACGAGCGCATTGAAACTGCCATTGGCGGACGAGAACAGCCAGTAAATCGGGCGTTTGCTATAACGTTTGATATGGTCATCGTAGAAATCGCGCACGAAATAGGAACGGATGTCACGCCCGATAGCTTCTTCGATGAAGCGCAGATTTTCGTTGAAATTTTCTGCGCCGAAAGTCAGAGTTAAAAAGCGATTGAAGCGTTCGACAATATCATCGTTGAACCAGACATCATCTAAGATCGGGATGACGTTATCTTTATCGGCAGGGAAGGACGGATTCGGCACACGGCGCAGATAATCTTCCAGCGTTTCGCCCTGATTGGCGAGGATGAGACCGCCTTTTTCCAGCGCATAACGCCCGAACATACAGCCCACCGCATAGCTCACAAATTCGCGCATCGTATCTTCCAGCAAACGCGCTTCTAATTTTTCTTCGCTGGATTTGCTATCGTAACGATAATGCGGATTACAGGTCAGCGTGATTTCTTCCAGCGGCACATCGGGCGTGAGTTCGTCCTGGAGCTTGTAAGCGTCGATGAAGATGCTGTTGTTCTCTTTTTCCAGCTTTTGCATTTCCAGTGTCATCGATTGCCAGTGTTGGCATAGCTTGGTGTAAGTTTCATTGAGTAACTGGGTTCGATATTCATCTCGGAGTATTGGGAGAGTTTCGAAATCCCATGATATTTCATAGGCATCCCAATCATCTTTTGTAATCTGGCGCATATTTTCGACTATCTTCCCAATTGCGTTGTTTCTAGTGATAACTTCTTCAACAACAGGCAGATTCCCAATGTTCCAAGCTTGGAAATTCAATGTTGGATTTATTGCTCCCAAAAAGACACGAATAACATATGAGTTCAATAATCCAGAAAGCACTAAGGTTTTTTCGTAAGAAGGTGGAAAAGCGGCGGATCCTCCAGCATCAAATAAAGCACCGTATTCTGTAATGCGCGTCGAAAAATTACCTGAAGACACAGCGCTCCAATTTACATTCGTCTTAAATATGTATTCATCATTAAAAGCATGAGCTGGAACTTTGCCCGCAGAATTGGTAGTTGTACGAAGCATATAGCCGTCGTTTTCCCAAAGCACAACATAGTCCCAGTTACCATACCATTTTCTAAAAACACCACCTTTTTGATATGGAAACCATTTGTTTAGCGACTGAGTGGCAGCTTGTCGATCTTTGTAACCAATACCGATTTTTGTTCTTGAAACTTCATACCATAAGCGAAGAAATCTTGTGTTATCCCCAGTTATCATGCCCGCACGCGGTGTAGCTAAGGTGTGTAGAGGGTTACCCCTAACAAACGCCTCCCGTATTCGATCACTGACCCAATATGCAATAGGTGATCCAGGAATCTTCTTGAGGTCGGCGGCTGAGGCACGGTAGAACCAACCACAATTCGGATTTTGTATAGCCTCCAGTGCTTTAACTGGTTGTAAATCCGCACCATAAAACTCATCTAAATCGATAAATGAACCTTTGAATTCAGGCTTGTATTGGTTAAACATGGTGAAGCCACAAACCGTTACAAATGCATTGTCGAAGAAAGCATGAAATTCGGGTCGAACAAGATTAGTCAGCGTAGTTTCGTCTAAGATTTTGTCACGTAGTTTTTCAAAAGAGCTTAAAAACATCCAATTGAAGGGTGTCATCATACCTGTGAAACCACCAGTAAAAGTCATTTCGAGAATGCGAACTGTGAATGCCGAAAACAGATCAGATTTCACATCTTTATATTCATCCTTGAGAAAATCTTTAAGTGTACTATTCTGACTTCGACTACCCATATAAGGTGGGTTAGCGACGACAACATGGTAATTCGGGCTGAGATAGTCCGCCATTTCCAGCAGTTTATTCATGCGTGTGTTGGTGCTGTGCAGGAACATATCGCTAAACGCGCCAGATTCTTCCAATCGGGTTCGCATCTCGTCTGCGTTTTTCATCTGTGGACGGATCAATGAACCGAAGTGTTTGGCATCGGTGAACTGCCGCACCGTCACCCAGAAATCCTGTGTAAACAGGTCTTTGCCCACATGCGCCATGTAATTGTTGATTTCATCGGGACTAAAGCTGATGTTTTCCATCACGCAAATATTCGGTTGTACCGGATTACGGAAGAAACGGCGGTATTTTTCACGGGCTTTCATCGTCAATGCAAATGCTGCCAGTACGCCAGCGCGTTCGTCAATCTCAATCCCATAGAGGTTGTGAGTCAGAATTAGAGTAGGAATGTCCGAAGGCACATAACCCGCTTCTTCATAAATGGCATAGAGCAGATCAAAAGCATAAACCAGCATGTGTCCACTACCGCAGGCAGGATCACAGATGCGGAGTGCTTCCGGCGAATTGATTTTCAGGAAATCTCCTTCCTCTTGTTCGGGCTGGATGTAGTAATCCATCTTCTCCACGAGGCGCGACTCAGGATGATTGAGCATCCACAATCTGCCAAGTGAGTTTTCCACCAGATAGCGCACAATCCAGTTTGGTGTGAACAACTGTGTCGCGGCGGGGATGTCGTCGGCACTCACCTTATCTTTGCTGGCGAAAACTGCGTCTTTCTTCTCGCTGATGTAGAACTGATAGAGCCAGCCAATCACCTCGACATTCTGGCAGGTTTCCTCATCCATTGCCCGGCGTGTCGCGCTCAAAACCGAATCTTCCGAGAGCAAATCCAGTGGTAGCAATAACTCGGTGTAATCATCAATTTTCTCAAAGAGATAGGGCATGGTCTGGTGGGTGTAATTGCACACCCCCACCAGCAAGAGGCGGTAGGCTTCGCCCTGTGCATCCGTCGAGCGCAAATTGCCCGTCAGCAGGTCATTCACACGTTTGCGAATGTTGGGGGTCAGCAAATCTTCGTGGATAATGCCTTGCTTGGCTTCCGCAAGGATTTCCGGTTGCGTCGCGCCATCAGCGGGTGAGACTGTTCGCACCAGCGAATAGCCGTTCACATCCATGAAGCGCAAAGCACAAAAGCGATTGAACCATGTGTATGCCGCCCGTTCAATCACTGCCGCTTTGGAGGTCTCCAAAATCGCTTTCTTCAACTCGGTGATGGCTTTGGCGTTCTCTGCGCCTGCCGCGCCTTCCATCCGTAACGCCGCTTCGACCCGTGCCGCCACCTGTTCCAACAATCGACGGCGGGCATCCTGCGCGAAATTTTTAAGTTTGGTAGTGTTCACGTAAAGGGTATCCTTCTGTCACAAGATTAAAGCTGAATTCGCTTACCACTGCGGATCTGCTGTAAGTAAGCGTCGTGTAAATGTTGTAGATAGGTCTCAAGGTCGGTTTCATCATCCAGGGTGAGCTTATCAAAGCCGATATTGATCTCACTACTGCGTACATATTGCGCCACCGCAACCGGCGCACTTCCCCCGCTAGACGCTTGCTCCGCCCGTAGAAATTCGTCTATCTGCATCAGAATTCGGCTAATGGCTACTTCACGGAAGCGGGTCGCCTCCGCACGGACAAGCGCAATCACGCTGTAATTCTCGATTTGATCCGCGCTCGCCTTGAAGGACTCATAAATATGCTCCTGACGCAATTGGGGAAGTTGCTTAAAGCGATCCTCTTGTGCGAGCTTTTCGTAAAGTGCCTTCAAGTCGTCCAGACTGGCTAATTTCGCGTCTTCAAGTACGGTATCAATCTGCGTTTGGAGGTCAGTAACCAACTTTTTGACCTGCCGCATGTTCTCACCACGGAAGCAGTCCACATCATCCAGCGTAACCTGAATCTTTAGCGCATCATCATAGCCGCTCGCATCAATGGATTGCAGGTTCGCCTGTTGTGTTTTCAGGAAATCACGCGCCTCATCATAAATAGCCCGCTGTCCACCATTCATAAATGCGCGAATGGGACTGATGAAATCCTCTTTCATATCCAGCAACACATCGGCATCTTCACCGAAGTCCGTCAGGTACCATGAGAACGGTTTACCCGTAACCTCCTGTAACTGTTTAATCACCGGCTCTAGCGCCCGTAAAAACGGGTATGAATGGGTACTGACGAGCGTATTTAAGTCCTTCCATTGTTGCTGTAGTTCGGTTTTGGTCTGTGTCGCCAGTTCTTTGGCATCCTCAGAAGTCGGCGGTTTATCGAAGAACTCGTTGAAGAATTTCTTCAGGACACGTACCTGTGCCGGGCTATAGTCTTCCTCCGGCGCGAGGATCAAGTTCGGGTACAAGCGTGTGTTTAATAGCGCCTGTTCGATCTCGTTGCCTTCTAGTGCATTGCCATCCTGCCGAATTTCCACCCGTCCCCGTGCGTAAATTTTCGCCAGATTGCACTGAATCGCCGCCAGATACCATCCATAGGGCTTACGCTCAAAACGTTCGACCAGCGAATGCATCGTCACGCGTTGCCCGTTTTTCGTCTGCATCTGGATATGATTCACCAGTTCGCGTTCCGGTTCCGTCATTTCAATCGAATCGCCACCGAAGAGATCATTGCCTGCTTCAAGGTATTGACGAATGTCGGTGTCTTTGAAGACGGTATTCGGCAACATTTTCAAGTGCGTGTAGGTCGTCCGAATCAACTGTTGAAAGCCGACAAACACTTTAGTTTGCGCGTCATTGCTATTGAGGGATATATCCTGCCCGTTGATGATATAGGTCGCTCCAGCTAACAAATCGCGTGCCTGTCGCTCAATATCGGTGTAACGCTCGTTGTTCTGGTACTGCTTGTTGTTCAGAATCAACTTAATGCGGTCGTTGGTGGTGCTGTTCATGTTTTGCTGAAAATACTTCTTCGTCTGCTCATGGATCGTCAGATCACGCACAATCCGGTCATCAGCGGGCATGACGATGAATAAAGTGTCCAAGCCCATGCTTTGAGAGCGTAAAATGTTTAGATTTATCGAATTTTCGTTAAACGGCGTTATTAGATTGATTGCCAGCTCGTAGGCTTTCCCTCTAAACTGCCTGCCATCCAGAAGCCGCGTAAATGGATAGGAATAGGGACCATCATCGGAGCGTAATTTGGTTTCTTTGATGATCCGATCAAATACAATCGTGCCCAATTCATCAACGACATTGGAACTATCAACGTTTGTATTCTTGATCTCCTGCTCGACATCTTTTTCTTCGTCCGTCAGATATTCGTAAAGCGTTCCACTGCGCTGAATATAGGTTTGCTGTTCAAGAATATTCAGCGCTTCCTCGATCTGCTTCCGCAATTTGCTAATATCCTGACCAAATTTCTGAGTCATCAAGACCGTTAGGTTACGCTCGGAAGCCTTAAATTCCTTTACATATTTAACCAGGAAGAGTGCTTTCAATAATTTAACCGCAAACGCATTATCCAGATTCTTTTCAGCGGTAAAGATTGATCGTTGTGTGTTTGCCTTAAGCGAGCTACGGATGCCTTCAAACATCAGGTCAAAGGTGGCAAGTTCCCCTATTTCATGATCGCCTATGTGCATGGCAACTTGCTGAAAAACGCCAAGCATTGATCGTTCACCAACCGAGCTGTGCTTACCTTCAAAGGCATTGTGTTGGGACAAACTCTGGATCGCGGATTGAAACAAGACGAACTGGTACGGAATAAATGGATAGGCGTTTATGAAGTGTTCATCATCGCGATAGTTCCGAAATTGCACGCCATCGGTAAAATCAAATAACGTTTTGAAGTTATTTACCTGACCCTGGTAAAGATATGTTAGTTCACTTACGCCCGTATTGTTCTTTGCCAGCAATCGCTTTTGGATAACTTCGGCAACATCCTGACTTGTTAATTTCATTCTCGTGGCAAATCGCGCCTGAATTTTTGAAAAGTCATTACCTTGTTGGTTGTTCATCTCACCAACAACAGTGTTCATATCTTCCTGTGCCGTAACAATAATCCACGCACGTCCACGACATTTTGTTGCCAGACTTTCTGCAATGGTCTGAAGGTTAGTCATTAACTTGATATTATCAGCGATATACTGCCCCACCTCATCTACGAAAAAATTGAGGCGAAATTCACCATCTTGTCGCTGAATGTAGTGATTTACCATTTCTGCGAAGTCTTCAATTGATACGCTGTATGAATCGCGATATTTATCTAACAAGTCAATTGAAGAATCAGTTGAGCTTCCCGTTACATTTGCATATGCTTTAGCAATGTTATCCGCCTCCAGAATACTTTGCTCGCGTCCCCACTGCCATTCATTGCCAGAGACATTCCTATATTCATCTTGGAAAGCCTGATAAAGATTTCGGTCATCCAAATCACGTTCAAATTTTGCAATATACCCTTGCTTACCGAAATAACCTTGCATCTCGTTAAATACCTTGACGAATACGCCAAGTAAGGCATCTAGGTCACTTTTGCTAATCACGTCAGCTTTTTGGTCAATGTTAAACAGAATACTCTGCGAAGGGATTGAAACAGCTTTTTTGATTTCCGCACGCAATATTTTGTTATCGCCACATTTTTCCTCAAAACTGGCAAAAATGTCGTCATTTATATTGCTTTCAAAGAGATATGCAAGCATCTTAAGTAAATGAGATTTGCCTGACCCGAAAAAGCCAGAGATCCATACACCATTTGCATTATTATAGTTATTGTAAGCGATTAGGAATGCTTCCAGACGCTTCTCTATCTCATTCGTAAGTACATACTCTTCGACTTCAACTGCTAATCCGGCTTCATCGTCAGCCTTGATTACACCTTCTATAGGTCTATCGACCGCCTTCTGGAAAATCTCATTTAGATTCATTATCTGACCCTAGGCTTGATAATTTAGAATATTGAACGCTCTGTAATATTTGTCATCATGCAACCGACTAAATAGGTCTAGAGATGCACCTGTTTCCATAGATTGGGTATAAGTCCCAGGGAAAAACAAGACTGTTGGTTGATCTTTGGCAGTGCTCTGCAAGTTATTTAAGACGGTATGTGAACGAATATAGGGAAATATTTCTCCAACCCCTGATAAAAACATAACACGATAATCAGGTTTATTACTGATAAGATCTGCGATAGCTGGAATAAGATGTGTTTCTGGGTCGAGAACGTTCCTAAGTAACTCAAGTAAAACACTCTTATCTTTTGTTATTTCAATTTCTAATATTTTATTCCAAATCTTGCGATCATCTAAAATCTGGATCGCGAGATCATAAAGATTGATGTCAAGTATATCTATTCCTTCGCCATTTAGCTGACTGACCAGCTGTAGCCTGATCTGATCCATCTCAACCGCTTTACTGGGATCATGCGGGCATATAAAAAATGGCACCTCATTTCCCAAGCCTTTTTTATTTAGAAAGCTCTCACTACGAAGTACCTGGTACAAGTGATCGTAAATTTTAGTTATCGACATTTGTCGCATCATGATATCCGCCTAGTGGTTATCTTTGGATAAAGTTCGGTGCATCATATAAGGGTAGTAAATAAAGAGAGTTTTGATCTGTGGACTTCAGCAAGTCAAACAGTGCAGGACTTAAGGACTGTCGCACTATTCGATTATCAGCATGAATCAGTCCAACTTCGCTCAACATACGAAATAGAATCTGTCGCACTTTGTTTTTTGTCGCACTCGATATATTGTTCAATTCTTCGTGTGAAACAAGTTTGGAGTTAAAGAAGACTTCAAAATCCGATTGCTTGATGTGATAATCGAGAAGAAGGTTACTTTCATGCAGAGTTTCCAGCACAAATTCACGTATGAAACCATATCTTCGACAGACCGCGATCCAAAGCAAAGTTAATTTCTCTTCTTCTGTACAATTTACCAAGTAAAGCATCTCAATCTCGGTTAATAACTTTAGACGTGAGGCAAGCTCACGATAGATTTTTTTCGATGAACTTGTCGTACGCTGTTGTAACAGGTTGTTATTTATTATGTACGAACGAGTTGCGTTCCAATCTCGAAGTTCAACATAGACTTCGGCAATACGAATAGACTCACGAATACGAATACTACAAGTTGTAAATCCCATGCTATAAGTGTTGTCATCCATAGCGTATATCCCAACGTTAATCTGTCAAGCAAATTGATAACGAAACAACTCGATCCGAGCAAGATGCTTCTACGGTGAGGCTGGATCACTACCCACCGTAAAATGACGTGGTTCTCAAAGTGGAGTACGGCTAATAGTATCATTTTTGCCGTAATTCTCAACTGAAGCCACATTAAACCACTGCCTTCAACTTCGCCTTGACCTGCTCGCATGTTGCCTATGTTGATCCTTCCCATCGTTGTTAAGCGCAATGACGAAGCATCTTACGGGTCGTATCGCACAAAAGACACTATACTAGAAATGTATGACTTAATGGCGGCGCTCTCGACGACGGCTGTCCGTGCGCCCAAGGACGAATACACCACCTACGCCGTGACCGATGTCGCTCAGTGGGAAACGTGGCTCAACCCTCCGCCTGCGAGTCCTGACGTGGCGCATGAAGTGAAATTAAATGGGATCATTATTGGAAGGATACGTTCCGCATGTGGACAATTGAGCAAACAGAACGGCATCTTATGCAACTGGCAAGTCAGGGTGTATTACAGGTATTTTATGGTGAACTTTATCCACTGGCAGGTGTCAATCCGGTAGACAAAATTTCACGGGATGAATTTCATGGACTACTTGGTGAAGTTTCATCTAAACAATATGAAGCGGGTTATCCCATGATTAGCGTTATCGTGGTTAAAAATGATAATGACAAACGCCCCGGACCAGGCTTTTTCCATCTAGCTCGACATCTTAATCCAACTTACAAAGATTATGACAACGAAACAATCTTCATTCTTGAAGCTAAAAAGGTCAAAGAGAATATTTCAAACTATGCAGAACTTATTCAAGTCTTACAGAATAAAGCATATCAACTGACCGAAGAAGACCGCGCAATTATTGCTCAAACGATGGAATTAACGTATCGCGAAGGTGGGAAAATATTGGTATCCAGTTACCAATATGAACGAAATCCTAAAGCACGACGAGAATGCATTAACCACTATGGCTCTGATTGCTATATATGCGACTTCAATTTTGGCCAAATATTTGGCAATATCGGTGAAGGTTTTATCCACGTACATCACTTAAAACCCTTATCTGAGCAAGATGGTGAATATGAGGTTGACCCCATTGGAGATTTACGTCCCGTCTGTCCCAACTGCCATGCAATGCTACATAAACGGATGCCTCCATATTCAATTGAAGAACTAAAAAATATTCGGGAACAGGCTAGTTACTGAAGGGAAATTGCCAATGACCATCCCAGAACGAATTTTTACTTCCCTCCCTCCAAATCCTGAATGATGGTCAGTCCATCACGCGCTCACAGGCGATATTTCGGCTCGCTAGGCATTTCGATATAGCGAATCCGAAGCGCAAGCGCTGTCCATCAATCAATTCATGCTCTTCAGTCGGATCGTATGGTGTGTTATCAACACTCTCGGCATTCGTGAACTTGATTTTCCGAAGCAATGAGAACAGGTATCCATCTTCTACCCCTCTATATCCTTCAGCTTCGCCTTGACCTGCTCGCGGCTTGCCTGTGTGTACCGGATCGTTGTCTGGATCGCTGGTGTGCCTCGTTTGGTCGTGTGTCCGAGATAATAGGCGAGTTCTTCCAGCGACCAGCCTGCGTCACGAGCACGGTGCGCAAAGTCATGACGCAGATCGTGAAATGAGATGTCGCCAATCAACTCCCACTCGTCTTTCTTGGCGTTCGCCTTTAACGAACGTAGCCAGTGGTGAATACCTGCCTCTGAGAGGCGCTCTGCCCTCTGAGAGGTGAATACGTAGGGGCTGTCGTCGATACGTAGATCAGCCGCTAAATATTCCTCCAGAGCATCACGCGCAGACTTACTCAGGTCGATCTCGCGCATCTTGTTGCCTTTGTAGCCCACTCTGATCCATCCAGAACGTGGCTTCATATGGACATTCTTCATCATTAGATAGGATACATCGCTCACACGACATCCTGCCCAATATCCGAGCGCGAACAATGCCGCACCACGCACATCCTCAGCTCGCTCGACCAGATTCTTCAATACGTAGCGTTGGTCGAAGTTCAATACACGCGGAGCCATCATCGTTTCCGCTTCAATCTGGATACGGCGGGTCGGGTTACGCTCCAACATTCCCTTCTCATCAATGAGCCAATCTGCGAAATTACTCGCCGCAGACTTCACGACATTGCGATAGCTCGCGCTGTAACCGTCGCGTTCCAACTTGTCCATGTAGCTTTGCATAGCCGTCTTAGTGAAGTGGTCGGGATGAAACACATCATTGCTACCGGGCAACAAAGAAACCCACTGCATCAATGCGTTGACCGCACGTACATAGTTGTCAATTGTCCCCGCCGATTTACCAGCAAGGGACTCACGGTACTCATCGAGATAGGAAGTTTTCATGGGTATTTACC
>JAVJSU010000030.1:0-6478 GCA_040219275.1 Aggregatilineales bacterium
AACGATTTCAAAGCCTTCAATTGTATATGGAAGTGTACCGATGATCTCTTGCCACTCCAGATGCCAAATATGTAAACCACTATTTTATTCTTTCACATCACTCTTCACATATTGCTTTTCACATAAAGTGCGGATGAACCAGCATTTCGAGGAAGGTTTACATCATACCTTCGAGAATATACGTGAATATATTTTTGATAACTACCCTCTCACTGTATATTACGCCTTCAAACAACAAGATGCTGAAATAATTAATGAAAATAAAGATAGTGAAATTGCCAGCACCGGCTGGGAAACTATGCTCACCAGTTTAATTGACTCAGGTTTTAGTATCGATGGAACATGGCCAGTGCGTACAGAGCGTAATACAGGAGTTAAAGCATCAGTAAATGCCCTTGCCTCATCCATTGTACTAGTCTGTCGCCCACGCTCTGAAGATGCGCCAAATATCTCACGCCGTGCGTTTGTAGATTCCTTACGCCGTGAACTACCTCAAGCCCTCAAAGAAATGCAATCGGGCAACATTGCCCCGGTAGACCTCGCGCAAGCCTCCATCGGTCCCGGCATGGCGATCTATTCGCGTTATAGCAAAGTCCTTGAGGCGGATGGCTCGTCGATGAGCGTTCGCACTGCGTTGGGGCTGATTAATCAGATATTGGATGAACACCTCTCCGAACAGGACGGCGATATTGACCCCGATACCCGTTTCGCGGTGGCATGGTTCACGCAATTCGGCTTTGATGAAGGCGATTTCGGTCAGGCGGATGTGCTGGCGCGTGGTAAAAATACCAGCGTCGCCGGAGTTGAAACAGCGGGATTGGTCATTTCTGGTCGCGGCAAGGTCAAGCTCAAGCACTGGAAAGAATATGATCCCGGCAGTTGGAATCCGCAGGAAGATAAGCGCCCTACCGTCTGGGAAGCCACCCATCATCTGATCGAGCAACTCACCCATCACGGCGAAACCGGCTCGGCGATGCTCATGCAGAAGATGCCCTCTGATATGGCGGCAGAAGCGCGTCAGTTGGCGTATCGCCTGTATAGCATCTGTGAGCGTAAAGGCTGGTCAGAACATGCACGAGACTATAACGCGCTGGTCATCTCATGGGCAGGCATTGGTGAGGAATCCGCCCGCCTGAAAGAAGCCGCCGCAAGTGGTGATGCAACCCAGCAAAATCGACTGTTTGAGTAAGCGATAATGGGTATAGCGAAGAACAAATTACAAAAACGTCGAGAAATGATAAACACCATACTTGAGCTTTTCAACAGTTCAAGCATGGTAAATGTTATCCATTACTCTTGCGAAAGTTTCTATGGGCTAGAGGGCAAGTCGCCACGTATTACCTCTATAGCTGTAAGGAATTTGAAGTCTGGTCAGACTACATCTTTCGCAATTCACCAACTTGCTGAAAGACACACCATCGAATTCGAGCAAATTCACAATAGCTATGATGCACTTGAAAAAGAGATGCTCAAAGAATTTTACGAATTTGTAGAACGTCACACTAATTACAAGTGGCTACACTGGAATATGAGAGACACCAACTACGGATTTCCTGCAATTGCTCACAGATATGCTGTTTTGGGCGGTAAGCCAATACCAATAGATGAAAACCGATTGTTCGATATGGCGACTTTATTAATTGACAGGTATGGACCCGGTTACGCTAAACATCCTAGACTTGAAAAATTGATGGAAATAAACAGTATAAGCCGAAAAGATGCTTTAACAGGAGCAGAGGAAGCACAAGCATTTGAAGATAAAGAATATCTAAAGCTACATCGGTCTACGCTCCGTAAAGTTGACGTTATTTCAAACATAGCTAATCGTGAATGGAATGGAACTCTCAAAACCTTGAGCATTTGGAAAGATGAATATGGAGTGACCATTCTTGGCGTTGTCGAGGCATTCACAGAGACAACATCATTTAAAATATTGGGAATTGCGTCAATGTTCATCACATTAATTGCGTTTATTCTGCAAATCTTCGGTTAGAGAAGTTTTCACTTATCAACAAAGGATCAGACTAATGGCGAAGAGTAATCGAGATCGCATCGCAGATGTGATGGACGCACTGAAAGCTGGCTTGGGACCGTTTGTACTGCGTGAGTTCAAACAATACTACAAAGGGTCGCGTTATCTCCAAGAAGTGGAAATCACACTGAATACCAATGCGTATTCTCCACCTCACCTGCCCGATGAAGCGGTGGCATTGCAAGAAATCGACGCGCAGGGTTGGCTTAACCTCATGATCCGGCAATGGAATGATGTCTTCCGCAATAAACTCGGTCATTCAGAGCGTTCTTATGTCAGCGAGTTACTCCAATCACGTAATGCGCTGGCGCATCAACAGGCATTTACGAATGAAGATGCTTATCGCGTCGCAGATACAGCGAGTCGCCTGCTGGAAGCTATTGGCGCACCCACAGAAGCACAGGCTACCAAAGAAATCGCTCAGGAATTGCTCCGTCTGCGCTTTGATGCAGAAGCGAAAAAATCAACCAAGAAAACCGAGCCACTGATGAGTGAAGCTCCAACGACTACCCTACCCGGCTTAAAACCCTGGCGTATGGTTGTCCGTCCACATCCTGATGTTGCTAGTGGTCGCTACTTGCTCAGTGATTTTGTGGCGAACATTGCCGATGTTAAACAGGGTAAAGCCGCACCTGAATATGGCGACCCAAAGGAATTCTTCCGCCGTACCTATCTCACTGAAGGTCTGGTCGAATTGCTCATCACCGGTACAAAACGCCTCACCGGTCAAGGTGGTGATCCCGTCGTTCAATTGCAAACCAGCTTTGGTGGTGGCAAGACGCACAGTATGCTAGCAATCTACCACCTCTTCAGTGGCGATATTGGGTTTAGTGAAATCCCCGGTGGCGAAAACATCGTCAAACAATTAGAGCAAATTGATGATCGCATCCAAGCCAATCGCGCTGTGATTGTCGGGACGGCTTTCAGTTCCACCGAACCGCGTGTCTATGCGGATTGCACGACGCACACACTCTGGGGAGACATTGCCTATCAATTGGGTGGTGTTGAAGCCTATCAAACTATCGAGACAGCCGATTTATCCGGCGTGAGTCCCGGATCTGATACGATCCTTCAGATTCTTGAGAATTACGGACCGGCGATCATCATCATCGACGAACTGGTCGCGTTTGCACGTAACCTGTATAACGCAGTCGAGCGCCTCCCTGCCGGATCATTTGATGCCGTAATGACCTTTGTGCAATCGCTGACAGAAGCTGTAAAACGCTCCAGTGATTCCATGTTGCTGGTATCGATCCCGGAAAGCGATATTGAAATCGGCGGCGAAGGCGGTAAAGTCACGCTCGAAATCCTCGCCAAAACGATTGGGCGTATGGAATCCGTGTGGAAACCTGTCACTGCAACCGAGAGTTTCGAGATTGTTCGTCGTCGCCTCTTCTCCTCGGAAATCGACTTCCCCGCTCGTGATGCAGTTCTCAATGCCTTCCGTGATATGTACAGTAGTAACAGTGGTGAATTCCCGATGGGTGTTGCTGAAGGGGATTATTATCGCCGGATGCAAGAAGCCTACCCTATCCACCCGGAGCTGTTTGCCCGACTGTATGAAGACTGGTCAACATTAGATCGTTTCCAACGAACACGCGGTGTCTTACGCTTGATGGCAACCGTGATTCACCGGCTATGGACGGATAACGATCAATCGCTCATGATTATGCCCGCATCCATCCCTTTGTGGGCGGCAACCGTTCGCAATGAAATGTTGCGCTACCTACCAGAAAACTGGCCCGCCATCGTCGATGCTGATGTTGATGGTCAGGAGTCCAAGCCATTCCAACTCGATCAGAGTATCCCTACGCTGGGACAGTATTCAGCCAGCCGCCGTGTTGCCCGCTCGATTTTTGTCGGGAGTGCGCCATCAGTGGCAAGTCAAAGCGTTCGAGGCGTTGAGGAAGTTCGCATTCGATTGGCAACCGTCCAGCCAGGTGAACAAGTGGCGGCATTCAATGATGCCTTGAGACGAATGAGCAACCAGCTCACCTATCTGTACAGTGATGGGAGCCGCTACTGGTATGACACACGAATTACGCTCAATCGCACTGCTCAAGATCGCGCACAAAATATGCACGAAGATCACATTTACCAGGAAGCGATTAATCGCCTACGCGCTGTAAAATTTCGGCGGGAAGACTTCTCAGCCGCTCATATTGCACCACAACATTCAGGCGACATTGTTGATGAATGGCGGACACGCGTGGTTGTGCTTGCTCCCGAATATGGACATAAGAAAAATGGCAACCTCTCCGATGCACAAGAAGTTGCAATGGAAATTTTAGAAAATCGCGGCAATGCACCACGCCTTTATCGAAATATGCTGGTGTTTATCGCGCCAGATGTCGTCAATGGAGCGGCATGGGAAAGTGCATTACGGGATTATCTGGCGTGGAAGTCGATTGGTGATGAAGCTGAACCACTGAATCTGGATGCACAACAACGCAAACAGGTTGAACATGCGATCAAACGCACTGAAGAAACACTCCTGGTACGTCTACAGGAAACCTATTCATGGTTGATTGTCCCCTCTCAACCTGATCCAACGGGTCCAATTGATTATCAAGCCCACCGCATTTCTGGAAGTGATAGCTTCTATGATCGTGCGGCACGCAAGTTACGCCAGAGTGAATTACTGATTTCGCGCTGGTCACCAGATAACCTACGCATGGAGATGGATCGTTATTTGTGGCGCGACCTGCCCCATCTGGGTATCAAGCAACTTTGGGAGTATCTTGCTCGCTATTGCTACCTACCTCGCCTCTACAATGAGGAGGTTCTTGTCGATGCGATTCGAGATGGTGTTGAGCGTTCGGATGCACCCTTTGGCTATGCCACGATGGTCACACCAGAGAACACCTATAAAGGTCTGGCATTTGGACAAAACACATCTATTTATTTCGATGACTCCGCCGTGCTTGTTCAACCCGATATTGCACTTGAACAACTTCAAGCAATGCAAGAAGCGAGAGAAGCGATCCAGTCCCAACCCAAAATTGAGCCTAAACCATTTGACAACACCAGTGAACCTATTGAGCCTCCTCAACCAAGACTAACAACCAGGTATCACGGCACAGCATCCCTTGATCCACAGCGTATAAATCGTGAAATGGGAACGATTGTCGAAGAGATTATTCAGCGTCTTACGAGTTTAACTGGTACAGATGTGGAAATTACTGTGGAGATCAGCGCCAACCGCCCTGCTGGGTTCGATGATGCAACTATAAGAACGATCAACGAAAACAGTCGCACATTGAAATTCAGAAATCACGGCTTTGAGGAGTAGTACTTACTAAGAGTGAACGAATTAGGCGATTCGGTATTCACGACGTGCCTGATGAAATCGGTACACGATAACAAGATATGAAGTGAATTCCTCCTTCAACGTGTTCACCGAACCATCATATCGAAAACGAATCTCGATTGCGTCTTATGAGTGTCATGGATGCATGTTTATGAATTCGCTCACAGTTAGTAGGTTGCCAGAACCAAGACAAACAAACTAGAGATTCTTAGGTTACCCCTCAATATCCTTCAGCTTCGCCTTAACCTGCTCGCGGCTCGCCTGTGTGTACCGGATCGTCGTCTGGATCGCAGGAGTGCCGCGTTTAGTTGTGTGTCCGAGATAATAGGCGAGTTCTTCCAGTGACCAGCCAGCCTCACGCGCACGGTGAGCAAAATCATGGCGCAGGTCGTGAAATGAAATGTCGCCAATTAGCTCCCATTCGTCTTTCTTGGCGCTCACCTTTAAAGAACGTAGCCAGTGATGAATACCTGCCTCACTGAGGCGCTCTGCCCTCTGAGAGGTGAATACGTAGGGGCTATCATCGGTACGTAGTTCAGTCGCTAAATACTCATCCAGAGCGTCACGTGCAGGCTTACTCAAATCAACCTCGCGCATTTTATTGCCTTTGTAGCCGACCCTGATCCAACCAGAGCGTGGCTTCAGATGGACGTTCTTCATTAGTAGATGTGACACATCACTGACACGGCATCCTGCCCAATATCCAAGCGCGAACAATGCCGCTCCACGCACATCCTCGGCACGCTCGACCAGATTCTTGAGCACATAGCGTTGATCGAAATTCAATACTCGCGGAGCCATCATGGTCTCTGCTTCAATCTGGATACGACGGGTCGGGTTGCGCTCCAACATTCCCTTCTCATCAATGAGCCAATCTGCGAAATTACTCGCCGCAGACTTCACCACATTGCGATAGCTCGCGCTGTAACCGTCGCGTTCCAACTTGTCCATATAGCTTTGCATAGCCGTCTTGGTGAAGTGGTCGGGATGAAACTCATCATTGCTACCGGGCAACAAAGAAACCCACTGCATCAATGCGTTGACCGCACGTACATAGTTGTCAATTGTCCCCGCCGATTTACCAGCAAGGGACTCACGGTACTCATCGAGATAGGAAGTTTTCATGGGTATTTACC
>JAVJSU010000031.1:0-3050 GCA_040219275.1 Aggregatilineales bacterium
GATGGCATCGACACCACGCGTAATGTAATCCTCAATCAGGTCGGCTTCTGTGACGAGGTCGTTTTCTGAATTACCGAGGATCAACTCTGCGCCGGACACCTCTGCCGCCGCTTCCATACCTGCCTGCACCGTCTGCATGAACGTGTCATTCTGGAAGACTACACCGGCAATTGTGTAGCCGTCGCCCATGCCTGTCATGTCATCCTGTGCAGTTGCTAAACCGACAGTGCCGAATAGTAATGCTACAACCAATAATTTCATACAAAATCGCATTTTTGTTTCTCCCAAATTTTCCAAAAAATACCGTACTTTATTTATCAGGTAAAATGTAAAATTTTACAGAGAGACTATACCACTGTCTTTCTGCATAATGCAACAATAGATTCAACCTGTTCTACTTTTATGGATAGGAGGGCGGTTGAGAGATGAAAAGTGATCCAGCATCAGGGAAGCAATTCAAGACACGGCAGAGCGCTATTTGCAGTAATGTTCGTTTGGGAAAACAATGCTTTAGCCCGTAGTGATGTCAGATGGCAATTTATCGGATTAAGGATTCATCAGCCAAACGTAATGTCGCCATGTTCATCAATGCCGTGTACCGCACCTGTGGCATTAAACGCGGTAGCAATCATGCGATGGCTGACTGTCTCACCAGCGCCGAGTGTCAGTGCTGATCCATTGTCTATCGCTTCATTGAGACCACCCGTCGGATATGATGTCCAAGGTTCAAGCGCGGTACAGTGCAGATTACCCCACCACGGATAACCGCCCGCGACATTGCCCAGTTGTTGCCAGTACCAGACATATTTGAACAACGAATGATCGAAACGCAAGCCAAAACCCACCCCACGATGCGGATTCCTGATGGCATACCAGCCGTCTTGTAATTCCGCCAAATATGCCATTTCCTGCGCCTGTTCATCTCCAAACGGAGGGACAATTCTCGCATCTATCGTATGAGAATCATCCGGGGATGGCACTTCGTTTATGGCACTTTGAGAGTCTGGCATAAAACGGCGTGGTTCATATCCGTCCATCGCTTCATGCACGATAAACCGACACTCTGGCACATCAATGATCGCCCCTTCATTGAGGAACGGTCTGCCGAAAGCGATATGTTGCCCCCACATACACTGTACCGTTTCACCAGCGTGATTGGTCAGCGTTTCTTCTATGATGAGCTTCGCCTCGTTGTGATTTAGCGTCAGTGTCTTTTCAACGGAAAGCGGAGTTCTAACTGCATTGACGCGGAAACGCACACATATTTTTTCCGGCGTATCTGTGAGAATCGCGTACTCCCATGGGACGAGGCTAATTTCCCCGTGCTGACCTAATTCTGCCCCACGATAATTGACAAGTGGACCCCCATTGGGCAGGACTTCATTCCAGCCACCACTATAATAATCGAGAAATGTGCTACCCGTATACGCAGATGGAATATCATGCTTTGGATTACGTATACCCCCCGGAAGTTGTAACAGAAAATCGATGTCGGCTGGTTTATGACGGAATTCGACAATATCGGTACCCTTGTCGATCAGAATAACGATCCTCAGGAGGTTGTTTTCCATGATGAGGGTTCGCATCCCGTTGAATTGCCACTTATCGGAAATCCAACATCCATGTCCCGGATAGTAAAGCCTATTCATGTTCAGTTCTCGCTTAATGATTATAAAAATCCGTGTTCTTCAATAATTTTTAAGACCCCCTCACGACTCCGTTCAAGATGTGTATGTTGGAGTAGTTGTGCACGGTTGACATCTTTATCCGCAAAGGCTTGCAATATTTGATGGTGTTCTTCAGAGCCTTCCTGAGCACGGTGTAACGCACGGCGGGAATAGGCGCGTGCAATTTGCATATGTGAATTTAGCGAGTGATAAAACTCGATAATTTGGCGATTTCCGCATAATTTAATCAGGGTCAGGTGAAAATCGTAGTCATAGCGCGTGTATGATGTGTAATCAAAGGTGTCATCATTTACACCGATGAGCAAGCCCGTAAAGCTCGCCAACAAATTACGCAGGTTGATGATGTCATCAGGTTGTAAATTGGCGATGGAAAGTGGCGTAACGTATTGTTCGACCATATCCCGTGCCTGAAAGGAGGCGATAAATACAGATTTATCCAGCGGGGTCACAAACGTGCCAACACGGTTACGCCGCAGAACCAGTCCATCAGTTTCCAGGCGTGCTAACGCATCCATTACGGGGGTACGACTCACGGAAAGTTGGTCTGCGAGCTGGTTTACATCAAGTTTTTGATTCGGTTTAAGTTCGCGCCGGACAATTTCCTCTAAGAGAATATCATATACTTGTCGCGCTAAAAGTGACGTTTGAACCTTTTTCATATCCAATTATTCCGCAAGGCAGTCAAATGATTGCATCAGTGCATTATTTTAATTAGCTACTCTACGTGTAACATATCACATTTTATAAAATTACGCATATTACTTAGCCTCAGTGATAAGGAAGCATTCGGGTTGCGTCGCAAAGGAGTTGTATTTTCGGTGACATTGACCCTGAAAATACGATTGAGCTAAGGACATACTTATGATTCGCCAGCATCTACCTCTTCCATTATATATACCCCTCTGAAGGGTGGCTGAGCCATTCATCAAACCCGAAACCATTCCTAAAAAGTTGTCCTAACAATAATCGGGATAAAAAGTTCAAGAGACCTATCCAAACAACATATCTTCTATTTATTGACGGACTATAGCCATTTTTTACAGCTTATCGTCAATCCTCACCCTACGTGGATTCCTATAACGAATGTTTATAACGCGAATCATTACAGGATTTTCGTTATTACAGTTTTTATATCTTACGAAATCGTTCATTTATTGCATAAATACGGGCATATTTTATGAACACCGTAAATTATTATGAAATAAGGTAAATAATCTTTCTACTAGCAACCGGACATCAAACAGAAGTTCGGTCTGAAGAGAATAGGAATGGGATCATCAAAGACGAATCGTCGTTCTAACCAATCCCAGCCGACGCGAAAAATACTCAAGTCGTGGCGGTCAGTGCGGTCAACCTCGGTGT
>JAVJSU010000032.1:0-92557 GCA_040219275.1 Aggregatilineales bacterium
ACACCGAGGTTGACCGCACTGACCGCCACGACTTGAGTATTTTTCGCGTCGGCTGGGATTGGTTAGAACGACGATTCGTCTTTGATGATCCCATTCCTATTCTCTTCAGACCGAACTTCTGTTTGATGTCCGGTTGCTAGTGTAATTTTAAAAATAACTGAATTTTTGCGCCCAACAACTGCTTACTACAAGTGTATCAGTAAATGGTGGCGTGATGGGGGATGGTCGTCATAGGTTTGTCATGGTAATTGTCCTAGCAAATCAGACACGAAAAATATATTTCATAAAACCCGCGCACCTGTTAAGCTGATTGTTTAAAAAACGGGAAGCGAGAACGATGAAAACGATTGGATTAATTGGCGGGATGAGCTGGGAATCCTCACTGGAATATTATCGGATCATCAACGAAGCGGTGAAAGCACGCCTCGGTGGGTTGCATTCGGCGGATTGTTTGATGTATTCGTTCGATTTTGCGGAGATCGAAGCCCTGCAAATGTCCGGTGATTGGGAAACCGCCACAGAGCGGATGATCGAGGCGGCGCAACGGCTGGAAAAAGGCGGGGCGCGCTGTGTGGTGATCTGCACGAATACCATGCACAAAATGGCGGATGCGGTGCAAAACGCGATTGATCTGCCGTTGATTCACATTGCGGATGCGACGGCGGAAGTTATCAAAGCGCAGGGAATCAAAAATATTGGCTTACTCGGCACGAAATTTACGATGCAGGAGGCGTTTTACAAAGGTCGGTTGGTTGACGATCATGCGTTAAATGTCCTCGTGCCACCCACCGCCGATGACATCGCTACCATCAATCGCATCATCTATGACGAACTCGTACTCGGCGAGATCAACTCCGGCTCACGAGATCAATATGTGACGATCATCGAAAAGTTACGGGGCGCGGGCGCAGAGGGTGTGATCCTCGGTTGCACGGAAATCGGCTTGCTGATTAAGCCGGAAGATAGCCCCATCCCGACTTTCGATACCACCTATATCCACACGTTGGCGGCGGTGGACTTTGCGCTGGCATAATGGTTTATTCGTGCCTATGTTAGCAGGAGCAACCCGCCATGACGCTTGATTGGAATAAAACCCTGCCTGTTGTTGTATCCATTGCCATCATCATCTCGATTGCGATTTTGCGGAATTATTCACGTACCTTTGCATCGATTGTCGCCGTCATGCCGATCAACATTCCGCTGGGCATGTGGATTGTTTATTCCGGCGAGTCGGATAAACAGGCGGCATTGGCGGATTTTAGCCAATCGTTATTACTGAATATCGTGCCGACTTTTGTGTTTATGGTGGTGGCGTGGCAGATGACCCGCGCCGATTGGGGACTCGCGCCGACGATTCTGGCAGGATATGCGGTGTGGGCAGTGTCTATGCTGATCGTATTTTATGTACGCGGGCTATTTGGAGGATAAGTAGGAACTTCAACAAGAAAAAAGCGGACGTTGTAAGTCACAAGCCCGCTAGATGTGTAAGCGATTTTTATAAATGACGATATCGTAATGGCGAGGGTCGGCGATGTCTAATGTCATTTTATGTCTATGCAAGCTGACGCTCTGGTTTCTGTGCTTTTTTCACTGTTTTTACTTGAATGAAGGTCGCCAAACGTCCCATAAAAATATGATCGCCTGTCGTGATTTTGTGCGATGCGCCACGAAGTAAACGTGTGCCGTTGACGTGAACGCCATTTGAACTGCCGACATCCATAATGGTGGGGATGCCGTTGGTGTTGTCGATGATGGCGTGCATACGGGATACACCACTTTCAATCCCGCGATAGGGTGTCAGGTCAATATCAGGATTTTGCATATTTTCCGGCGCGTTCCGTCCGATTAAGACTTTCTTGCCGGGTGGGATAATAAATGGTTTTGTCGCGCCACGCACATAAAAGACGATGGCGGTCTGGTGTGTTGCGCGATGCGCTGGCTCAAGTTTGGCGGTTGCGCCACCGACGAGTTCATCCACAAACGGGGCAGTCTCGACGGTTTCTAGTACGCTGTCTGACTTCTGATCTTTCACATCAACAATGTTGTAGGCGCAATCATCGCAAAACATCATGCCTGCGCGGTTACGAAATCCACAATCTGGACACATTTTCATGATAGCTCTCTCCTCATAGCATTAGTCTGTAGAAGCTGATGACCACCGCCTCTCTTAACGGTGGTATAAGTAACACTCTTATATTACGTAGTATAACCCGATTTTTGTGAAATATTCTGAAATTTTCGTGCAATTTAAGTTTGTTCGGCTTAACAAATGTTACGGATTATAAACTTAGAAGGGTGAAAGTAGCGGTTTGGGGGGTAAATTCGGGTCGCTATGATTTGAAATACGACGTTACGTAAAAACTTAATTCTTATCTTAATAAGCCTGACACAAAAAAACCGCGCCATGTGGACGCGGCTTTGCATATCTTTGGCGGTCAGTCTGTGATGCCCCACATGCGGATCGTCTGGTCACTACTTGCCGTAACCATAAACGCGCCATCCGCACTAAAGCGCAATTGGGTGACGGTATTGGTGTGTCCGCTCAGTGTACGGATCAATTCCCATGTGGTGGTGTCATAGATCAAAATGTTATTTCGATCTAATGCGACAAATAAACTGCCGTCGGGAGAAAAGTACACTCTATCCGTCAATATCGCGCCAAGCGACTCAACGCGTTCTGTTTGATCGAGTAAATCAGTGATTCGAACAAGGCTTTCCAGCACATCTCGATTTTCGCCGCGTTCCACCGATGCCAGTATCTGGTTATTTCGGGTTAACGCGAAGCCACGCCAGTAATTGATGAACGGTATATTGACGATTAATGCGCCGCTTTCCACTTGCCACAACAAGAACGACTCCTCAAGTGCTGTATCACCACCATCCTGCAAGACGACAATGAAGTTTCCATCAGGGCTATAGTCATAAAACCAAAACTCTGTGTAAATCGGACTGAAAGTTTGTAAGAGTTCACCGCTTAGCACATCGAAGACAAGTATGCTTTCTGCGTCATTGTAGGCAATCGTATCTCCCATCGGGCTGATGGCTAAGCGATTGCTCATGATGGTGAACCGTTCCGTACCGCTTGCCATCTCTCGCATTGATAGATTGCCTTCTGGCGTAGGGAAAATACCCAACAAGGTGCCATTTACATCGTAAAACACCTGTCGGGGTTCTTCCGGCAAAGGATTGATGATGTCGCCGAGCAGTTCGCCCGTTTGAACATTCCATTGGCGAAGATTGCTAATGAGGATAGTTTCATCCAGATTCAATGCGAAATTCGTTCCTGTACCGACAAATGCGACCTTTCCTAAAAGCGTTTGGGATGCAACCTCCCAAACACTCATATTTCCATCTGTGCCAGTTGACCGAATGAAGGCGCTATTTGGGCTAAACGATAAGTCACGGATGCCACCGCTCATTCCTGTTAAGACACCAACCTCTGCATAAGTTTGCCCATCAATCAGTAAAATTTCGCCGTCCGCTGTGCTCACCGCCAATAGGGATTGGTCCGCGTTCAGCGCAACTGCATCAGCATTTATATTGAGACCCTCAAGCGGTGTGAAAAAGCGTTCTCCACTCAATATTTGCGGCGCGCCATTGATGTTGATTGAGAAACCCGAAGACTCTGTTAAGTATGTCAATCCGCCCAATGTATTGATAGGCGCATTGGCGGGTTGCGTAAAGTTGTAGCTGAATCTGCTCATGCGTTCGCTCGTTTGAAGGTCAAATTCTTCAACACGATAGAAAAATGATTGCGTTATATCGCCGATCATTTCCTCCCGAAAAATCAAAATATGCGAACGGGTAGCATCAAGTGTCCAATCTGCAATGACAATATTAAACTCATAATTCACAGGAACGCGGATTTCTGCCGTGCTGATATTGAAGATTTCGATTTGCGAACGCCCAACGACCATGACTTCTGTATCAGACAGGAAGGCGATTTCACATCTACTATTGCAAATGATCTGTGTGGTGTGGCTCCGTGTTGGCGTGAATACATCCTGAATATCCCAGATCGTTAAGTTATTGTTGCTGACTATGGCAAGTGAATGTGCATCTTCGCTCAGGGCAATGTCAATATTATTGGTGGGTTCGGTTTCAATCGTGGACAACAATGCCCATGTGTCCGTATCCCATATCCGAACAGCACCGTCCCTGCTTGCCGTAAATAACAAACTGCCGTTAGCGTTGTACAATAAGTTTTGCGTAAATGCGCCAATCTCTTTCAAGAGTTGCGGCGGGGATTCAAGTTGATTGATGGCATAAATACGAACATCCGCCGAACCAGCTACGGCAATAGATGCACTATCCGGCGACCATACTGCATCAACTAGCTGACCATCACCGAGAATTTGGATTGTTTCTAAGTCAGCGATATTTTCACTTGAGATCGTATTTGGCGATAGCTCTCTAAGGGTATTTGGCGATTGTTCCAGTGGATTTTGACCAGCGTCCCATGTTGCCGTTGGCAAGGGTTGCAACAGAGATTGACCAACGGGTCTTACACCGCCGTACTCACTGCCATCGGATTGAACGGCAAGAATCCAACCCTGAATATCTTCAAATTCAACCGTAACCCACGCCCCATACCCCGAACACATCATGTCATCCATAACATCGAAGGTCTGATCCTGTTCGATCTCTGCAAGTTGTGTTGCTGAAAACACAGGTTGCTCATAGATAGTGGCGTTATAAACTGTAAGGCGTGCTGGCGTACCCAAAACGAGCGGATTTTCGCATGATTGAGAAGGGGTCAGCAGATATTCATTTGCTGTCGCTTCAACGACCCAGCCAAACACATCTTGACCTATAACAGAAATTTGTCTCCAGAGATAACCATCCACACAAACCGGGTCTGACCACTCCAGATGAAGTTCGGTATCGAGTGATAAGGGTAAAATTTCGGGCGCGTTGATTGAGGGTTGGGCGTATACATGCCATCCCTCTTCCGCCACGTATACAAATTGATCGGGAAAGAATTGAGTAGGCAATATTCCAGCACACGGATCGTCCTGTGCAATCGTCGGGATACTTGAGATTAGAGAGATAGCAAACAACACAATCGTCACAACGCGCATCAATTTCATAGCATTCCGATCGCCGATTGGCATTTTAGTTTATATGACTAACAGAAATCATAAGGTAAATTGTAATGGTAGCGCAAAATTTAGCGAGATTGTATTAAGAAGGTTTATGGATTTGTGGGGCACAAAAAAACCGCGCCATGTGGACGCGGTGTAAATGGTAATCGTCGATAACAGAAGTTTAGGTGTAGGAGTAGGTGTTCTCATTGCGATAGATGATGGTTTCTTCTCGCTCTACATCGTTGCGGAATGCACCCTGACCGGCTTCCAGCACCACCCATACGGATGTGGCGAAGACATTTTCCACAGTGGCGACGGTCATCAGGCGTTCCCAGTACAAACATTCCTGACAACACACAAATCCTTCCGTACCCTTACGGACTGCACCGGAAATATTCATGGTTTGTTGTTGGAGTTGTGTACCACCACAACGGCATTGTCCATGTTTAAATGCACTAACGACCTGAGACATATAAGACCTTTGGGACTACGTGATTAGGTTGGCATATAAAAAAAATTGACTACCCTGCTATTAAATATACACCAAACAAACTATTTATGTACAGAACCCAAACCTTTACGTATGCGAAAGCATTCACCTCAGGGATGAATGCTCTCTACGCTGTATCAATGCGATGTTTACGTTTCTAACCTGTTTAGCGTAAGTAAATGCTCATTGCGCCGATTGAACCGCCCCCGGCATGGCTGATAAGCAGGGTATAGGTACCATTTTCCGGGATGGTGAACTCGTTGATGAGTGCGTTCAGGCTGTCGCCTCCGTCATCATCGCCGGCGATGGGTTCCCCGTTTGCGTCTAACAAAATGATGATCGGGTCAGCCTGTGTGCTTTCTGCGCTGATGGTGATGACCTGTCCGGCTTCGCCCTCGAATTGGGTTTCAAAGACATAGCGCGGTTGCATATTGAGCGTTAATGCTGTTGTGGTGGTCAGGTCATCCAATGTGACGCGTTCAACTTCCCATGTATTCATCAACCGTTGAAATTCTGTTCCAGCGGTCTGCACATCACCCATGAGCGCGGCGATTGTCCCCCGTGTGATGAAATTATTGACGTGGTTGGGGTCTAAATGTTCGGCGCGGGTCGCATCCAGCAGGGCGGCATCAAACAGACCGAGTTCGGCACGGGCGACACTACGTTCCCAGTAACCATACTCAAATTCCGGTAGGATGCGGACAAGTTGTTCAAAGTCGAACAGGGCGGCGCTGAAATTATCGAGCGTGACATAAGACCGTCCGCGATAGTAAAAGGCATCGGCGTTGTTCGGATCGAGCACAATCGCCTGTGAATAGAGATCAATCGCGCCCGCATAATCACGACGATCATAAGCGGTATCTGCGCTGGCAAGCAGATTTTGTACCTGTGCGACAGTCGCATCAACGGTGGTGCTGGAGGCGACGGGCACGGCTTGATTCGTGTCTAATTGTGCTCTGCTGAGATTATATTCCGCCCAGTTGGTCTCCAGACCGAGGTCAATCGCCCGTTCAAAATCGGCGACGGCGCTGACGGCGTTCCCGCGAATGTGTTGCACCAGTCCACGATTGTTGTAGGCGTATGCCATGTTGCCGTCCAGTGTGATGGCGCTATTGAAATCGTCTAGCGCGGCATCAAGATTATCCTGTGTGTAGTAGAGCCAGCCACGATTGTTATACGCGACGGCGTAATCTTCATCTATCGTAATTGCCTGTGTGTAATCGGCGATGGCGAGATCAACATTGCCGAGTTCACGATAGACATTCCCGCGCCAGTTGAAGTCCACCGCGCTTTCGGGGTCCAGTGCCACCGCACAGCTAAAGCTATTCAGCGCGTCGGTGAAGTTGCCGGCGGTATATTGTTCGTTGCCGATCATATTGTGATTGATGCTGGTGTCGCAATTGCTCTGTGCAAAGGTGGGCACTGCGGCGATGCTGATAACGGTTGTCAGGACACATGAGAGGATAAAACGTTTCATTATGATTGCTCCTTGAGCGTGATTAAGTTTGACTTGATGTCCTCACAATAGAGCAATTTGGCAGATGCTACAGCACGCGGATTATGCCCTTACCCTACCGCTACCCTACGCCAAAAAGAACGCAGGTCGGGCGTATTTTCCGCGTAGGGTTGGGGTAGGTTTGAGGCGGGCGAGTGTTAATGGTTGGTGGTTAGACTGTCAATTTCGTAGAGGATAGTGCCGCCGTTGCTCACGATCAGGCGATCCCCGCGCAGGGTCAACCGGACATCAAAATCGTAGCGCGGACCTTCGATGCGGAAAATTTCCTCACAGAGAAAGGCATTTTGATCGCACTCGTACAGGAGAAAATGATCGCGGAAAAACGG
This sequence comes from Aggregatilineales bacterium, assembly GCA_040219275.1. GTDB lineage: Bacteria > Chloroflexota > Anaerolineae > Aggregatilineales > Phototrophicaceae > JAVJSU01. The sequence continues at coordinate 7,420 of JAVJSU010000032.1, forward strand.
GTCTTCTTCCATTACTAGCAGATAGCGCGCATCGGAGACCGTCAGATCATCCAGCGGAATCAGCACAAAATTCTGACCGGACAGAATCGTATAGGCGACGATGGAGACCGTCATGAGCGAGATGAAGGCTTTCAAATCCGGCACGATGGGTTGATAGGTTTCGGGGTCAAGTGGAGAGATACCGCGTGAGACAAAATAGGGAATGGCATAGGCACAGGTCAACGTCACCGTGATGACCGTTCCCCAATAGGCAAGCGGGCGAATGGCGAAGAACAGGCGACGCAGAGGGTAGATAAATTTGTCGCCGGGTGGAAAATTTGCGGAGATTGCCAACAAAATCACGGACGCGATCATCAGCGTGAGCAACCACAATCCACGCCAGCGCATGAAGTCTTGAAATCCACGCCATACGCGCTGAATGGGCGAAGCGAATTGTCCTATGCTCCGCCCGTTTGCCCGCTCATCCGAGGGGGATTTACTCAAGGTTGGGTGTCGCGCTCCACGTTTCGCTGACATCAGCGTAATCAATGGTGACGCGTTCTTCGATCATCTCGGCAGAGCCACTGTTAAAATCTGAGTAGCTAACGGAGATGATGTACGCGCCGGAGAATGTCCAGCGGCGGGTTTCTACACCATCATCAATGGCGACGACGGACAGTGTACGCGTGGGGCGCGCTTCTGAATTTTTCGCGGAAATTGTTTCCCGTAGCCATTTGTTAAACGGATTGTTGCCGTCGCGCTGTACCATCTTAGCGAGCCTAAACGGTAAGGTTTGTGCTTTACGGTCTCCATCGAGCTTGAAGGTTGTCATGCCACTGACGCTAAACACCCCGCTCAGGGTTTCGCCATTCACCTCTACGGCGAATTCGTTGGCAACAAGGCTATCCACTTCTACAAGATGATTGCCATTTTCACTCATCGGTTGTTCTCCTTAAACGTTGTATTTATCGCAAAAAAGTTGCCTCCATTGTAGCGCAATCTGCCAGATGAGGATACAAGCGACGGTTTTATCACTTCCATCGGTGGCTTTTAGACGCTGAATTGGTGCAACAAATTGTCAAGGACTTCTGTCTTGTACATTGTTCCGTAAATCACTACTATCTAGCATGGGAATTTTTTGAGTGCAAAGGAACACGCATGAAATTATTGATCGGGTCGACCAACACGGGCAAAGTTCACGAATACGGTATTTTGCTGGCAGATGCCGATGTTGAGGTGGTTGGTCTGGCGGATGTTGGGCTGGGGGATATGGATGTGGAAGAAAACGGTACGACGTTCGAGGAAAACGCAATCATCAAGGCAAAAGCCTATGCGCAGGCGAGTGGTCTGGCGGCGTTGGCGGATGACAGTGGCATTTGTGTGGATGCGCTGGATGGCAGACCGGGCTTATATTCCGCACGCTATGGTGGCGCGGGCTTAGATAATGCGGGTCGTCGTCGTAAATTGCTGGGTGAGTTAGAGGCTGTACCGGACGAAAAACGGGGCGCGGAATTTGTGTGTGTGATCGCCGTCGCCTTACCTGATGGCGACACTGTGCATCTGGCAGAGGGCATTTGCCGGGGCAGTATCGCACAGACGGAAAGCACGGGCATTAGCGGTTTCGGCTATGATCCGGTGTTCATTCCTGAAGGTTATGACCGCACGTTTGCCGATATTTCCGATGACGAGAAAAATGAACTCAGTCATCGGGGACGGGCGGCAAAGAAAATCATAGCGACATTGAATCAGCTAGCGGCGCGTTAATGTTGGTATTATGCCAGCGCATCACCTTGATTTCCGGCTCATCGTTGCGTAGATGATGCAACAGGTTAAGCGCATCTTCTCTGCTGGAGCCAAGTCGAAGCCCGTGTGTAAATTGCGGAAAACGGTTCAAGATAATGGAGCCGAGACTGCTTAAAAATGAGCCGGGTTGGATGAGCACGATGTAAGTATCATGTCTTGAGCCGTCTGCATGGGTGTTTAGCTGGTAGGCGGCATAAAAGGCATGAACGAGGATTTGCTCCGGTAAGGGATAGGCGTTTGAAAAGTCTGCGATGAAATCAATTGTTTGTTGATCGCTGGACATGAGTTTCTTCTGTTCGGCGATTGCATCATAGAATTCTACCCATGTCCACGGGGCGACGAACTCCCACAGCACAATTGTCTTTTCAGAGTTTTGCCAATTGATGTTGATTGCCACGTTGTTTTCCTAACGTTCACATGATATATCTTGATTCTAAGCCACGTATCCCTTAATAAAAAGTAATTTTCCGAAAAATATCGTAAATTTACAATGAATTTACAATTGATTATATTCGTGTCTTAACTTGTGAGAAATAGTACTTTCGGTCAAATCAGCATCAATGTGCGGTGAAAGTTGAGGTTAAGCGGGGTTCAGCCTGTGCAGAAGGTGTTGTTAGGAGGATTGTTTGCGACTCCACTTATACAGGTGTATTAGGCTCGTCATCTTCCGGCGCATCGCGGTCAAGATCGCTAAAGTCGATGTCATCAAGGCTGAATTTGAAGTTGTAATCGTCGTCCTCAGCACCGCCCTTATGCTCAGGGGAATCCGAAGACCGATCAGCTAGCTCCACCTCAATGTTCTGGATGACTTCCAACGGTGACGAACTACCGAAAATCACCTGCATCAAGCCCGGCAAATAGCGATCCATGATGATGACATTGGCATACACCATCTGCTTGATAAGCGCGAAGGAGAGATCATCGCCTTCTACGTCGATGCTGGTTTTATAGCGGACTTCCCCATCAACGTAGTCCATTTCAAAATTGCCGATAATCATGCCATAGTTGGCGCGGGTGATGAATTCCGAGGTGTGTAAACGGCGTTCTTCGGGAACATTCATCGGGCAAATGGAATAGAAGACAAATTGTTGTTGTTCTTCCCGCGCCTGTGCATAGCACATCCATTTGCCACTTTTCCCCGTGAAGGACATGCTCAACACGGGAATATCTTCCATCGGGTGAAAGCTCCAATCGTCTTCCTCAAAGAAAGCGATCATTGATGTATATAGCGGACCGACTTTATTCATTAGTGCTTTATCGTCCTGTTGCCGGATCGTCGTCCATGGTCGCGCTGTTTGCCTCGCCCTCAGAAGGAACGGGATACATGCCGGTGGTCGCGCCGTGTTCTTCAAAATATTCCGGCAAGGTGGTCGGCTTGGCTGATTCTCGCTTAAGTTGTGGTTCTTTTGCTTCCGGACGTTTGAAAGTTCCTGATTCAGTGACGGTTGATTGACTATTCGTCTTTTGCTTATCAGGCATAGTTGGTCATCTTTCATCATTAGCATTACAGATGTTCACACATTGTTATCTTACAGGATTTCTGAGGTTTTACGCAATCACCACCTTAACCCTTCCGACTTTCTCATGGATAAATGACCATCAGCTTATCAAACCTTCGCATTTTCCTTAACTGCTTCCCATTCCTGACAGGAGATGTCAGGGATCGCGTTTTATGATGCGGATAACAATAAACAAGGAGCAATTGACGATGACCAATCTCGACATGAAGAAAACCCTCAAACATCTGTACGCGCCCTCAGCGAAAGACGTAAGTGTGGTTGATATTCCGCCCATGCACTACCTGATGATTGATGGCGAAGGCAATCCCAACAGTGCACCGCGCTACGCACAAGCGGTTGAAGCCCTGTATGGTCTGGCATATACCATCCGCGCCATTCGCAAAAACGCAGGCGAGACCTTTACGGTGATGCCACTGGAAGGCTTATGGGCGCTCAAAGGCAAACACAACCCGGAAATCAACCTGACGGAAGCCGATAAAGACAGCTTTGTGTGGACATTGATGGTTCTGCAACCGGAGAGCATCACGCCTGAAATCGTCGAACAGGCACGGGCAATCGTCAATAAGAAGAAAGACTCGCCGGAACTCGTAAATGAAGTGCGCTTCGAGCAGTATCACGAAGGGGAAGCCGTGCAGATCATGCACATTGGCTCGTATAATGACGAAGGTCCAAATGTCGCCAGACTGCACGCACACATCACCGACAACGGGTGGAAATTTGGCGATAATCTTCATCATGAAATCTACCTGAACGATCCACGCAAAGTCGCGGCGGAAAAACTCAAAACGGTGATCCGTCAGCCCTTTACACGGAGCTAGATAAACTGACTGCCAGACACATGAGCAAATAAATCAAGGGTTGGGGCGCGGATTGAGTGCTAGGATGGTCTTAGCGCCAACTTTACTCATAGCGCATTCAAATTTTTCTTGAGCGGAATTCATAAGGGAGCTAAATTCTATGAAGCAAATTTTACGGCTGTTGTGTCTGGTGAGTCTTGTCTTTGCGGTTGGTATGGTGTCTCTGGCACAGGACGACTCGGATGCGGATGTGAGCGACCTGCTTGGCGAATATGTTGAAGATGGCGAACCGGGCGTGGTCGTCTATATGCGTCTCGGTGAAGACGAATGGATCGGCGTGGGTGGGCTGGCAAATCTCGATACAGAAGAGGCAGTCATGACAGATGATCTGTTCCGCATTGCCAGTGCAACCAAGCCATTTGTCGCCACGGTTGTCCTACAATTGGCGGAAAACGGCGATATTGATCTGGACGCGCCGATTGCCGATTATGTTCCGGCGGAAGTCGCAGAGGGACTCATCAACATTGACACTGCGACCATCCGCCAGATGCTCCAGATGACGAGTGGCATTTTTAACTACACGGAAAGCGATGCCTTCAACGATGCGGTAGACGCTGACCCCTCGTATCAATGGACGGCGGCAGAAACGCTCGGCTTTGTGGTCGATGAAGACCCCTACTTTGAACCGAGCGAAGGCTACTATTACAGCAATAGCAATTACAATCTGGCGCAGATCGTCATTGAAACCGTCACCGGAAACAGCCTCGCGGTTGAACTCGAAGCCCGCATTTTCGCTCCGGTGGGGATGGATGCCTGCTATCTGGAAACGCCGGATCGTTTCGCACAGGGGATCGTGCGCGGCTATCAACTCGGTGATGGCGACGGTTACGAAGATGTGACCGAATACAACGACGGCACAGGGCTGGGTGATGGTGGAATCGTCTGTAATGCGACAGACCTTGCGAAGTTCCTGCCCGCATTAGCCAACGGGGACTTACTCGGCGAGGCGATGCTGGCGGAAATGCTTAACACGGTGGACGATGGCGAAGGTGGCGCTTATGGCTTAGGCATCGGCTACGACGAGAGCGATTATGGCACGATGGTAGGGCATGATGGCGCGAGTAGTGGCTTTCAATCCAGTATGGTCTATTTCCCCGACGACGATGCGGTTGTGATCGTACTGACCAACAACATGGACTCGGAAATCATCGAAGACATTGCCTATGACGCGATAGATTATCTGCTGGGCGAAGGATAGACAGACGTATATCTTTAGAAACGATGGGGCGGGCGACTGTGCTTGTCCCCGTCTATGATTATTTTTCTAGTTCGACCTTGTTGTAAATTTCACTGAGCTTGAGCGTGCAGTGAATCGGCGGGATTTCAAGCACACTTTCTAAGCCACTCACCCGTGTATACAACCAATCCGCTGAATCAGCCTGCCGTAGATAACGCTCGATTTTGGCTTCCGTTTGCGAAATCATCACATAGGCTTGCACACTCTCAATACGTGTGTATTCGTCGAGCTTGTCATTACGATCAATCAACGCCGTGCTTTCTGAAAGAATCTCGATCACCACAACGGGATTTGTGATCGTATCATTGCGTTTAAGAACGAATTCCGGCGTTCCACAGATCACCATGACATCCGGGTAACGATAATGATGTTTGGAATCAACTTTAAGGCGTAGATCATTCGACGTGACGTGGCACTCTGTATCCGCTAATTGCACATTCAGCGTGGTGCTGGTGTTCACGCAGATCAAATTATGCACCCAACTCGCGCCGGTCATGGCGATAATCTTGCCGTCTGCGAATTCGTGCTTTTCCGCGCTCTCCTGCTCAAACGCGAGATATTCCGCTTCTGTCCACAAGTCCTGCGAGGGTAGCGCCATCGGTTAATCCTTACTCACCAATTGAGTCATCATAGTATAGCATTTCTCGCCGTTTTTGTGGACGATTCACCACCTATGGCAGACACCAAGATCCGAATTTTGACCTTTTATGAACCTTTGTGTATACTTCTGGATATTCCTTCCATAAATCGAGACCAAACATGACCGAAAACATCTGGCAGGGCGAGAAAGTCCGTCTGCGCGGCGTTGAACCGGAGGACTGGCAATATCATTTTGACTGGGATCAGGATACGGGTAGTGCGCGCTATTCCTCGTATGTGTGGTTTCCACAATCCAGAGTCGCCACCAGAGAATGGGCGGAAGCAGAAGCAAAAAAGCGCCCTACTGATGACAATGTGCGGATGCAGATCGAAACCCTCGCGGGCGAATTCGCCGGGACGATCAACAGCCACAATTGTGATCGGCGCACGGGGACGTTCAGCTATGGTCTGGCGATTTATCCCGAACAACGGCGCAAAGGCTACGCGGCAGAAGCGATTACCCTGCTGATGCGTTACTTCTTCGACGAATTGCGCTATCAAAAATGCACGATAGAAGTCTATAGCTTCAACACCGGTTCGGCGAAACTCCACGAGTCGCTCGGCTTCACGTTAGAAGGTCGGCTGAGGCGCATGATCTATACAGACGGCAAATTCCACGACGCGCTGTACTATGGCATGACCGTCGAAGAATTTAACGAACGCCACAAGCCGTCATAATCTGGTTCGAGTTAAGTTGTTTTTCAGTCAGTATTAAAGAGTCCTAACGGTTCTTGCCTTACAATAAGCATTGTGATTACATCAATTTTGTATTGTGTTTATTGGCAGAGGCAAGAATGAAACGATTTAGACTAAGTTTAGTCATTGGCTTTTTTACGGTGTGTATGCTGGCATGGTCACCACAAATCACACAGGCATCAGCGGGATTTGGCGGTGCGGCGCAATTTACCTGTGCTGATTCTGAAGGGCAGGTTTCAGCATCTGGCGCGGCGCGGGTTAGTGCGGGTGGCTCAACAATTTATGCAGGGTATCGGCAGGTATCAGGCAATAACCAGAACCCGATCATGCGGAGCTTCGGCGCGAATAACTGGTGTCGTGAAGATTATGAAACATCCAGCGATGACGGACGCGCTTACGGTTTATGGTGGGATGGCGGCACGCTCTATGGGGTGTTTAGCGCAACCGGCACCGGAAGCGGACAAAATTACAACGTCTGGACAGGTGGCGGCTGGCTAAATTCATATGGTGCGGGCGGTGGACCCAGAGTAGCGATTATTCTGCGACTTAATCCGGCGGATGGTTCACCCATTGGCGGTACATACATCAGCGCCCGCCTGAGCAATGGCAATAGTAATAGTGTGACGGTCAACCAGTTACAGTTTAATGGTGGTTCATTACTCGTCGGCATTGAATCTGCATTTTCGCCGCGCAACACAGATCGAAGCGCCATGAGTTGCACCAATTACCCGCTGACGTGGACGCTCGAATTATCCAGCAATCTTGGCTCTGCAATCGGATCAGCCGCCAGCAACTGCACATCATCTTCCCCACCACCGAGCATCACATTTGGCGTTGGTGGTGCTTCTGGTGTTGTAGGTGGTGCTTTCATCGATGGACGCTTGAATGCGCGTGACATCGCCCCGCCGATTGCGATTTATTGCAACGCACAGGGAATCGCCGTCTACGCAGTGAGTCCCATCAATTCGCGTGGCACATTGGCGTTTATTGCCTCCATCTCGCAGATCAACACGGGTGTGGCGCAAATGCGACAAACGGGCAGATATGCGACGGTGGCTTCTGGCGATGGCGCGACCCTCTATGCGCTGACCTCCAACGAATTACAGGTCAATAAATTCCAGATCAACGGCACACTCTATGAATTCGTCTTCCCGCTTGATGCCTGTGACAGCATTTTTGAGACGACCTCTGTTGGAACACCCACAACGACAACCACTGTCACCAACCCGCCACCCATCAATCTTGATGGCGCTGGCGTGCATGTGGTACAAGCCGGCGAAACACTGTATCGCATCGCCTTGCGCTATGGGCTGACCTATCCTTATCTAGCACAGATCAATGGTATCGCACCGCCGTATACGATCTATGCGGGGCAAACGCTCGTCATTCCGGCGAACTAATCGCGCTCTTTTAAATTCAGAGCGGGACGGATAGTCAAATTTGGCGATCCGTCCCGTTTTGATTTGCGCTAGTCGTCCATCATGCTTTCCGCGATGGCAACGAGGTCTTCTGGTTGAATGGGATCAGTTGAAACCAGTTTAATCTCATAAAGAAACGTTGCGTCCTGCCAGCGTAGATGGTAAATCGGAAAATCACTACGCCAGAAGTAATCCTTTGCGCCTTCAGTTAAATGATCCCCAGTCACCCACGAGCCTTGAACAAATTCACCGATGTATTCACCAAATTCAACTTCGAGGATTTCCGCTTCAGGACCAATCAGGTTATCTTCTTCACCAAACCAGAAAATCCCGCTTGATGTTGCGTCTACGAGGGGTTGTTGCATCACACGATAATCTGGAAATTCCGTCTCCGGTGGGCTGAATCTCATAAGAATCGTGTTGCGTGATAGTATCGTCATGCCAACTTCAAACACATAGGCGTTTCCTAAATCCGGCAATTTGATCTCAAACTCTACCGCGTCCTGTAGAGCATCAAATGTGTCGAAGTCTTCAAATTCATCTTGATCGAAGGGTATATATTCAATCGTGCGCTCGGTTTCTTCTGAACGCGGGAACAAATCATCAATGATCTCCTGTGCGAAGGCGCGGAATTGGGGCACGCTCAAGGTGACGGCGATGAGCGCGAACAACACTATCGCCGCCGCCGCGCCCATCCGTTGCCAGCCGACCCGACGGCGTGTTTTCGGCTGAACAGCTATAGACGTTTTGAATTGCCGTGCTAGCGCGGAGTCAAAGTTTGCGTCCAGCGTAAAACTGTTTGCCAGCGTGATAAGCTCAGTAGTCAAGGCGCTTTCGTTGCCATCGTGTGTTTGCAAATTTCCGTCAAGTTGGTCGTCAATCATGCGGTCAAGTTCGTGTGGGGTCGACATTTATTGGTCATCCTTTCCTAAACGAGCGTTTAAATCCTGCACGCCACGATGCACCAGCATAGCGACTGCATCGGCGCTCTTGCCCATCACTCCGGCGATTTCCTGATTTTTGAGTCCAGCAAACAGGCGCAACGTGAGGGCTTCCCGCCGATCTTCGCTCAGGCTATTGAGGGCTTCCGCCACACGTTTTAGGCGTAGACGATTTTCTACCGTTTCTTCAATGGGCGGTGCGTCATGCGGGAGTTGCTGGACAAGCTCAAGCGGTAATTCAGTGCGGGCGCGGCGATAATGGTCAATGATAGCGTGGCGGGCAATGCCAATCAGCCAGTGGAGCACAGGCGAGTCTTCTCGATAGGTGGCGGCGTTTTGATAAGCTTTGAGGAAGACCTGTGCGGTGATGTCGTGTGCGTCCTGCACATGCCCCACCCGCGCCAGCACATAGCGATACATCGTGAGTTTGTGCGCCTCATAGACGGCACTAAAATCACGCGATACTGTCGTCTGCGCGTTAAGGGAATCTGCTTTGTCCTCTTGCTGGGACTGCGTCAAAAATTGTTGATAGGGCTTTCCGGTGAGTTGATCTTCCACCCGTCACTCCTCAGTTAACCTCGTGTATCTATATAGACGGTGGTGGATGAAAATTCTAACAGGCAATTTTATGGGAGGCGATTTATCCAGTAGAACGCGCTCTCATGTGTTCTTTCCTTTTCGCTTCGGGAAGATTCAAGTACACTGGTAGAAAATAATTTACTGGAAAACCCTTTATGAAGGAACATAGCAAACGCGCCTTACGCCTGCGGGATGCGGGGTATAAACTGACGAACGCCCGCCTGACCGTGCTGGACGTGCTGGAAAACCACAACGGACATATGACCTCTACCGAAGTGGTGGATGCTGTCGCCGGGGTGGATGCGTCAATCGGGCGGGCGAGTGTGTTCAGGACGTTGGATTTGCTGTCTCAGCTTGCCATTATCCGCCCCACATTTCTTGAAAGTAGCATGACCCCTACCTACGTCCTCATGCCGGGAGGACATCACCATCATATCGTGTGTACCAATTGCAACCGCGTGATTCACTTTGAGGATTGTGGCTTAGAAATGCTGACCCATAAGTTACAGGCGCAATTTGGCGTACAGATCACCGGACATTTGCTGGAATTTTACGGGCGCTGTGAAGTATGCACGACGACTGACTCTGCGGATACAGTCACCGAAGAAGCCTGATAGGTGATAATCGATACAACCCAACGCTTATTTTGACTTGTACGCTGAATACCGCGTAAAATAGCGTGTACGATAGATAATTCACGGATATGATCCATGACCGACCATGCCTTAGTTCTAAATCTTTCGGATGAGTTGTACGAAATCATCAAAAAAACAGCCGAATCGAGCCGTCATTCCCTTGAAGAAGCGGCAATCGCACTTTTAGAATTGCCTTATTCATTAGCAGACTTAGAAACCGAAATTGAAAACCTCAATAGCTATTCGCATGTTCAACTGTGGGCGGTAGTCTATAAGCATCTATCGGCTGAACAATCTGCTCGTTTACAAGTTTTGATTGATAAATCGAAAACGCCACTTTTCACGGGATCAGAAAAAACAGAACTGGATGCGTTAGTTAGTCTGGTGGATCGTTATATGCTTCTCCGTACTGAAGCACTGGTATTGCTACAAAAACGTGGATATGATATTAAATCCTATCTAAATCCTCAATGTGTCTCATTTAGCGTCTAATTTTTGAAATCTTCAACCCGTGCATCACAAATACAAGCTGAAATACGCGGTTTTGGGTGACAGATGACCTGAATTTGGGCTAAATATGCGATACGATATTCGACTCTCGCAACGCATCTGTTATAATCTGCGTGGCACTGAGCGCCTGAATATAGGTGTTTTGTCGCCAACAATGCACTGCGCGTTTTAGGTTTGAAGTCATTCGCAAATCTTGACCTTCTAACCTCAAACTTCCAACTTCTAACTGTGCACCACTTCACACCTTTTGTGTGTCAAAAGAAAATAAGGAGAACACCCTATGGTTATTGCCGCAAAACCCGCCCAGACTAGTTATGACATTAACAAAATCGCCGATGCGCTCGGTGATGAATCCGATTACTTACTCAATCATACCTCCACCACTATCAGCAAAGACGCGCTCTATCTACCGTCCGGCTCGTTCGTCGATGATGTCTACACCCAGACAGATCGCAGTCCGCAGGTGCTTCGTGGCTTACAGCAGATGTTCGATCATGGTCGTCTCGGTGGCACAGGCTATCTGTCCATTTTGCCCGTCGATCAAGGCATCGAGCACAGCGCGGGCGCATCCTTCGCACCCAACCCCATTTATTTTGATCCGGCGAAAATCGTCGAATTGGCGATTGAAGGGGGCTGTAACGCTGTCGCTTCAACCTATGGCGTATTAGGAGCAGTGGCGCGGAAATATGCTCACAAGATTCCGTTCACGTCAAAATCAACCATAACGAATTGCTGACCTTCCCGAACACCTTCGACCAGATCATGTTCGGTACAATCCGTGAAGCGTGGAACATGGGCGCGGTTGCCGTCGGCGCAACGGTCTATTTCGGCTCAGAAGAAAGTAACCGCCAATTGGTACAGGTCGCAGAAGCCTTCGCCTATGCCCATGAACTCGGCATGGCAACCGTGCTGTGGTGCTATATGCGTAACTCCGGCTTCAGTGTGGACGGTGTCAATTATGAAACCTCGACTGACCTCAGCAGTCAGGCGAATCACCTCGGCGCGACCATTCAAGCGGACATCCTGAAGCAAAAATTACCGACCAACAATGGCGGTTTTAAGGCGCTCAATAGCGGTAGTTCATCGTATGGCAAGCTCGACGAACGCATTTATAGCCAGCTAACCAGCGATCACCCGATTGATCTAACCCGCTATCAGGTGGCGAATGGCTATATGGGACGCGCTGGTTTGATTAGCTCCGGTGGTGCGAGCGGTAAAAATGACTTCGCCGACGCAGTCAAGACAGCCGTCATCAACAAGCGTGCAGGCGGTACGGGCTTGATTAGTGGACGTAAAGCCTTCCAACGCCCCATGTCTGAAGGCGCGGCACTGCTGAACGCTATTCAAGACGTGTATCTGTGTGAAGACGTGACCATCGCTTAGGCGACCTGGTTTTTAGGTAGACTATAAAAGTGAAGTGGCGGGTGTGATAATTGCACCCGCCACTTTTTTATTGCCTAATCTCACGCTATAAATCAACTTCTCGCAATAAAATCCAGCACATGCCCCGCGATTTCTACGCCACCTTCTTCCTGCAAAAAGTGACCCGCGCCTTGAATTGTGATTTCCGGTTGATCTTTCGCCGTCGGGATGATTTTACGGAAGAAGCGATCTCCCCCGCCCGTGATCGGGTCCATATCCGAGAACATGACCAGCGCGGGCTTATCCCAACTTTTGAGCGTCTCGCGGGTTTCGCGCAGTAGTGCCGCGCCGGGGTCGTCCACGTTGATCGGCACGAGCAATGGAAAGCTCGCCGCGCCCGCTTTGTGCTGTTCATCGGGGAAGGGTGCGTTATAGGCGGCGAGAATTTCCGGCGTTTTGTGCGCGTCCTGCATAATGCTGAATTCAAACACACGTTGAATATCAAGGCTTCGTCCCGTTTTGGAGACCATATCGCGCCATTGATGAAACGCCTCGCCCATCGGCAAATCGCCCGTGGCCAAGCCGGTATTCATGATGACCAGACGCGAGAAACGCTCCGGTTGTTTGACGACGGCGATAGGCAATCCCAATATGCCGCCCCAATCCTGACAGACCAGCGTGATGTTGGTTAAATCCAGCGCGGTGATGAAATTTTGAAGCGCCTCGCTGTGCATGTCATAAGTGTAATCTTCCAGTTCGGTGTATTTATCGGACTTGCCGAAGCCGATCAAATCCGGCGCGACCACGCGATATTTTTCGGCGAAAATGGGGATCATGTGACGATACAAATACGACCAGCTAGGCTGACCGTGCAGGCACAGAAGCACCTCGTCGCCCGCGCCTTCGTCCACATAGTGCATCTTCAAGCCCGCGCCGACTTCGACGAAATGCGGCGCAAAGGGATAATCCGGCAAATTTTCAAAACGACCTTCAGGAGCAGAAATAATGGGCATTCGTTTGACCTTTTTAAACAGTAAACAGTAAACAGTTGTCAGTTGTCAGTTGTCAGTTGTGTCACCGATGGCACAACCAAACTCATTGGCTAAATTGATGATAAAACCCTGCATAAATACCCTAGCGATGAGGTTTTAGCTCATCGTGGAAAAGTTCGCAAAAAGAGCGTTCATGCGTAACGTCAGTTATCAGTTGTCAGGAGAGCATAACGCAAACAAACACAGGTGCAAAGAAGTTACACCTGTGTCATGAATACTTTTGCGTCAAAAAATAGCGTGAATTGCGCTGTGGGTCTGTACCCAACCAACCCTACGGAAGATGAATCGCGCAGGCTCCATCGGCGCTATTGCATACCGCGACTGTTTGCCCATTCAAAACCACATCAAATGTGCTCGAATTGAGCCAGAATAACGCCGGTTGACCAACGAGGATCAAGCCGTATAAATTGCCACACTGTGATGGCGGTTGGCGTTGTCCTGATGTCGTATCGCGGATACGCAAACAGTTGTTAACGGGTAGACTGTTATAGATTGACGGTCCCCAACTATACGCATCCCAATTGCCCGACGAACTTCTGAAAACAACGCCTTCCAGCGACCTTACGCCACCGCTGATGTTATGCACTGTAAACGATACATCGTCATACAACAGGCTCAAATTAGGCACTTCTGTCGGTGCGGGTGCGGCTAGCTGTGCGATTGCAGTCTCTGTCGGCGGGATTTCTTCAACGACAGTCGTTGGTTCAGGTGTAGAGGCGACGCTTTCGACCTCGGCTGTCGCTGTCGGGGGCTGATTGGTTTCCGTCGCCGTGACCACAATGACAGTGGGCGGTGGCGGCGTTGGTGTCGGGTCATCGTCGCCGATGAGCGTTGGTAAAACCCCGATAAAGGTGACAGCAATGGTCACAATCCCGCCGATGATGGCGGCGACAACCTGAGGACTACTCCATGCGTTGCCCGATGGCGGGGTAGGTGCGGGTGTCGGTGTGGGTTGTTCAGTGTCAGACATAATTGACCCCTCATGAGTCGGCAATATTGTGAATTAATTGAATTATAAAGTCTAAAACACGGGCTATGCCTTAAGATCATGGCAGATTAACGAATTGAGCACCCAATACTTGACCATTCGTGCCTAAAACAAAAGCGCAAAGAAAAGTGTCTTCTTTGCGCTGATTTATTGATAACTATTCGGCTTTGATGATGTTTTTAGGCGAACCCTAAAAGTCAATGACGGGGAATTCGCCGGTGTCTTCCGGTAAGCGGGTGGCATTGATAATTGGTAACGTAAAGACGAAGATACTGCCCCCTTCAGGGTTATCTTCAATCCAGATGCGCCCGCCGTGTGCCTCTGCGACCAGCTTACAGAACGTCAAACCTAAGCCGACCCCGCGCCGCACCTTTTTGCGCCCATGTACCTGCATGAAGCTCTCAAAGAGTGATTCTTTGTAATCTTCGGGGATGCCCGGTCCTTGATCGACGACTTCGGTACGGACAAACCCTTCCGGCGCGTCGTTTTCCCCCGGTGCATAGGCACGGATGGTAACAACTGTATTGGCGGGGCTGTACTTCAGCGCATTGTCTACCAGATTGAGCAACAAACGCTCGACCTTGTCTCCGTCGATATTCATGAGCGGGACGTTATCACTAATTTCGGTGACGAGCGTCACTTCGAGTTCTTTCGCCAGCGGGCTGAGTTCGATGCAGACGCTATCCGCCAGATTATCCAACTCGGTCACATCCTGATCGATTGCCAGTCGCCCACTTTCCATTTTGGAAATATCCAGCAAACTATCGACTCGCGCCAGCAATTTATGAATGGCGCGTCGGCTGGCATCGGTGGTGGTATCCACCAATTGCCAGTATTCGCTCTCCTGTGGGACGAGTTCGCGCAATAATTTGATGCTAGTCGTCACGGCGGTCAGCGGACTGCGTAAATCATGGACGATCATCCGCGAGAGTTGTTCGCGGGCGTTGTTGAGTTCCTCTTCTTCGGTTTTGTTATAGAAGACCATCAACGCGCCCATCACCTGATCGTTTTCATCACGCACAGGGATGATATAGCGTTGAATATAGACCGTGCCTTGCTCGGTGCTCAGGCTATACAGATTTGGCGTGTAGCCTTTCCAGCCACGATGGGATTTGAGGTCATCAACCACGGAGAGGGCATCCGGCGCAGAATCAAAGCCGAAGCGTTTGAAGGATTTTAGATCATCATTGTTGACCACTTCACGGAGCGACTTATCAATCAGTTTTTCCGGCTCTAGCCCCAGCATCTTGATACGCGGATTTGCCAGCGCGATCTTGCCACGCGCATCGACCAGCAAAATGGCTTCGTCCATCGCGTCCAGAATGACCTGCAACCGATCCCGCGCTTCGGTGATGCGCTTAAATAGGCGGGCGTTATCGGCGGCGATGACTGTCTGGGTTGCCATCTGCGCGACGAAATGGGCATCTTCGTCATCGAAATGATCTGATGTGGCGCTCTGCAAAATAATAAAGCCAACGCGCCCTCTATCGCGTAAAATCGGCACATTCAATTGGGATTTAGCGGATTGACCGTCCGTCATTTTGATCGCTGTGTGTTCTGGTTCGACGATCAAATAGGGTTGCATCGTGGTCAGCGCCTCGGTGCCGATGAATGCCCGGAGCGTTTCTTCCTGTGCGAAAATTTTCGGTGGATATTGCTCCTGCGCGGCAACGACTAAGCCTTCATCATCGCTGTCATCATCGTAAAAAGCCACGATTCCCGCATCGGCATAAGTCGCGTCTATCGCATGACTGAGTACAAGTTCACCGATTTTCGTCTGGTCGATGGTCGAGGCGAGTAAACTACCGGCAGATGCCAGCGAGAGCAAACGCTCCACACTGCGTTGGAAGGCGGTATCCGTTGTCGTGTAGGTGCGCGCATTTTTGATCGCCTGTGACGCTTGGGTGGCAAAAGACCGCAGAACTTCCAGCCGTTCGCCGCTAAAAATTTGTGGATCATCATAATAGAGCACCAGCACGCCGAAGTCGTTCTCGTCAATGATTAAGGGCAATTCGACCATCGCCTGTTTTTTCTCAAGGCGCATAACGTTACGGATAGGCTCAGCCCGATCATCTTTGCTGATGTCCTTAATGGCGAGTGGCATGGTGCGCTGTGTTTCGTCTTCGGATAACAAAAATGGTTCGGGTGGATTGACGCTGAAGCCAGCACTTAAACCCGCATTCCGCATATTCATACTCATATCCGAGGTGTCCCACAGCATATACACGGAGACCGCATTCGCCTTAGAAATGGTTGAAGCGGATGAAATAATCGTGTCGATAACCGTATCCGGCGAGAGCGTGCCACTGAGCAACGAAGCGATATTATTCAGCGTTGCCATTTGCTCCACACGCTCGGTTTGCTGATGATAAAGCTGGGCGTTTTCAATGGCGATGCTGGCACTGCTGGCAACAATATTCAGCAGGCGCATATCATCCGCATTGAAATGACGCGTGGGTTTATCGGAATAGGCGGTGATGATGCCTAAGGTGCGCCCACCGGCTAAAAGCGGCACGCCCACCCACGAATGGCAATATTCCGCCAGCGGCTTGATGCCCATTTCCTCCACTTTTTGCGCGACATTATCACGGATGAGCAGAGGCACGCCGGTTTGCATCACATGCTTAATCAGCCCATTCGTGTAGCGAGCCTGACGGTCTTCTGGCTCGGTGCTGGCATCTTCCTGCCCATGACGTATCACCAGTGGAAAATCAAGCCGATTCTCTTCTGGATTATTCAGTACGACGGTGAAGTTCTCGGTCTCAAGCAAATGGGCGACCTGCAAATAGACCGTCTTCAGCAGGGCTTCCATATTCAGATGGGCGCGCATCGCTCTAGTGACGATGGAAAGCGTCCGCAATTCGTTCAGTTGTTTACGAAGGCGCTGTTCTGATTGGCTGAGGGCGTATAAGCCGACGATAATCAGCACCACGCCGGTAATGTTGATGACTTCCGACGAGGTAGAAAGCTGGGTAGAAACTTCCGCACTCAGCAATGCGAAGGGGACGGGCAACAGCAGGATGACAAGAATTTGCAGAAAATCATTGTCGAGCATCTGCCGGATGGAACGTCCCTCGTTGTAGCTTTCTAGCAGAAAAATGGCAAAATACAGGGTGATATAGGCGAAGCAATACACGCCCAGCAAAATCGCATTTTCCGCTGTCCATGCCCGTGTCGTCAACGGCAATGTTCCGTTAGCACGCACGTAAATTTCGCCCGCGACTGCAAAGCTCAACGTGACGCGTGCGGCGAGGAAAACAGGTTTCCACCAGCGACGATCTGGAAATGGGAAATGGAGTGGATTTTGTGAATCCCGCGCAAATAGGAGCACGCCACCGCCAACTCCACCGAGGAAAATCGCCCAGAGTGCAGATGGGTAGACTTCTATCGGCAGGGATAAGAATGCCATCATGCCGACGACATGCGCTGGACTAAGACTGCCCTCGGTTAAGCGCGATGAAAAGAAGAGCGCCAGCGCGGTTAAAAAGCCGAACACCAGCAAGCGCGAAAAATGGTCAGTAAGCAGTTGTTGGGCGGGAAAATTTGCGGCTAATAAAATAAGCATCGCCAACACCAAAACCCACGGTGTGACGGATAACCCCCGTGTAACCAACAAATTTCTTCGTGAGGAATTACTAGAGTCTTGACTCATTTTTTGATTGACTTTATATGAAACATAGCTACATCCTAATAATAATCATACAGCAAAAAAACTATCGCATATTCTCAACTAACCGGATTGTTATGTTGCATTTGCCTCAATCTTGAAATTCACGCGTGAATGTGGTGTGATGGGGGTTAGTTTTTACAACCTTCATTGGAATATTCTAACGGGAAATAGTCTAACGATGACGACACTCTGGCTTATCCGGCATGGCGAAACCGCATGGAATGTAGAGAAACGCTTTCAGGGCGGGATGGATCAACCCTTAAACACAGTAGGCGAGGCACAGGCGCAAAAGCTCGTCCCGCGCTTGCAAGCCGAGCATTTTGACGCGATCTATGCAAGTGATTTAACCCGTGTGCTCCAAACTGCCCATCACGCAGGGTATCCGATTGAGCGGTTGCAAAAAGATGCACGGATGCGCGAAATTAGCTTTGGCATTTTTGAAGGGCTAACGTGGGAAGAAATTCTTGTCGAGCATCCCGAACTTTCCGCTGAATGGGTAAAAGATCGCAGTCGCAATCAGCATGGGGGCGATAGCCTTGACATGGTCGCTGAACGGGTGAGCGCGTTTCTGGCATATGTGCTGGAGACCCACCCCAAAGAGCGGGTATTGATCTTCGCACATGGCGGCACGCTGGCGATTATGATAACCATTCTGCTCGGTGTGCCTACAAATAAGTGGTGGCAATTCCGGCTGGATAACACGTCCATTTCCATTTTAGAGAAAGCCACGCACGGCGCATACTTGCATCGTTATAACGACCTCAGCCATCTGTAAAACCTATCGCTAAAGGTGGGGCAATTGTTCCCCACCCGACCACGGCACTCCTAATTAACGGTTGCCGTTGATCCGCGTGGTTAAGCCGATAGGACGTTGCTTGCGGGCGGTGAGGAAATCGTCCTTCGCTTCGATCTGCGTCAGGAGGGTATCCAGCGACTCGCGCAATAATTCCGGCGGTAAACCGTTTTCGTCCTGATACGCCGCCATCGTCAGCGCGTGCAGGGCAACTTCACGGATGAACGCCCCCGGACGACCCACCAATTTCGGCACGATCTCCTGATGATCTTCCTGCCAATCCACACCGAGATATTCGCGTAACATCTTTTCTGCTACGTCGCTATCATCCAATTCCGGCACGATAAACACGCGATCCAACCTGCCGGGGCGTTTCATCACGCGGTCATCAATGATTTCTGGATGGTTGGTGGTCGCCAGTAAAATCGTCCCGTGCATGTTGTTGGGCGTTTCTGATCCGTCCAGCACGTTCAGCAATTGCGCTTTGGAATCGTCGTCCAGATACGCGTCCAATTCTTCCACGATGACGATGGTCGGCGTGTCCGAGCTTTCTGCCATGCGTAACGCCTGATGAATCTTCCAGAACTTCGCGCCATGCTGATTCGCGCCGGAGACATACACCACAAAATAATCACGCTCCAATGCCCATTTCGCAATCGCTGAACACAGCATCGTTTTGCCGGTGCCGGGAACGCCCGCGAAGAGCAATTTACGGAAGGGGTTAATCTTCAGCCGTTGATAAATGTTCACGCCTTTGGTGAAGAACGCGTCGATATCCTTCAAAATGCCCTGTTTAAGATCGGGCGGTAGATAGATGTCGTCCCATTCCGTCGTGGCATCAAATGAGATGGATGTACCGCCGACGATATAGACCTTCTGCCGGAATGCCATCGCCGACGATGCGGCACGGCGCGTCAGGTCTTCAAAATCCAGCCAATCGTCAATGCGTGCTTTGGGCACTTCGGCAATGACGACCATATCATTGTTGATGTCATCATCGCTGACCCACGCACCCACCACCAACACCTCAAATCCGGTTTGATCTTCCGCACCTTCTGCGGGCGAAAACGTGAATTTGAGCGCGCCGGTACGATGCACGGGCTTGCCTTCTATATAACGGATGAACGTGGCGAATTCATCACAGGGGAATTCTTGATAGCCGTCATAGTGAATTGACTTGTTGATAGCGGTGCCGTTGGCGATAGTTTCCAGCGCAGAGAGGTTGCATACCGCCATGCTCACCAACAAAAGTTCGGTGTTGTCTTGCCTGTGATTGGCGTTAATCCAGCGACAAATTTTTTCATGGATAGGGAGGATGCGCTCTACAGACATATGACAATACACTCCAGTAAGTTGATTTCTATGCGATTTCTATAACGATGCTCATTGTCTTATGAGTAATCATCGGTATATTTTTTGAGTAATGAATTAGTGATCCGGGTTTTAGAATTTGTGAAGTGATGTTGCGTATTTTACAGTTCACCAAAAACGAATCACTCATCACTCCTGTCATTATACGGTTACTTAAGATTCAGAAACACCACAAAGTTAGGGGTTGTGGCAAATTCTCATACTCGCGTCATGTTTTTCAGATCGTGGTGAAATATGAATAAAGGTGCGGATTTTTTCGTGTAAATTGGCAGATTGGACATATATAACAACCAAAATTGGCATTCGTTGCGATATTCTTACAGGGTTCTTATGCCTAGATAGGTTGACCTGTACTCTATTGCCGGATATTATTTTATAAAGCGATACAGGTATGTAACTTAAAACACAGTGTACCCGGTGTTGTGATCGGTTTCCGCAGGGCTACCATCCATAAATAAGATGGCAATAAAGCACTTCAGGAAATAGCGAATGGCGAATACACCCTCTTTCACACAAACCTTTGATGCTGATACCAAATCTCATACCAACCATGCTATCTGATTTTATCGGAGAATATTAGTGAACAATCGACCTCCTGAGCCTCCAAATAAAAAACCGTCTAATGGCGGCAACGATGATGGCAACGCCCCGAAGCCCAACCCGAACTCACAACGGATGTGGCTTATCATCGGCGGTATTGCCTTGCTTGTACTTGTATTTGTATTTACGAACGGCGGGAGCTTCTCGTCCGGCAGTGATTTTGCCTTCAACAATCTCCTCGACGAAGTAGAACGCGGCAATGTCCTTTCGATCACCCAGCGTGGTCAGGAAGATGTCTTCGTCCAATTGCGTGGTGGTGGTAATGCGTCTACCAACATCCCCGCCGGGACGAACGTGTATGAATTGCTTCAAAGCGCGGGTGCAACGCAGGAAAATCTTGATCGTGTGTCGATCAATTTTGAGAAAGCGGATAACACCAGCAGTATTTTGTTCCAATTGGCGATCACCATTTTGCCGATGATCCTTATTGTCTGGTTATTGTGGCGCATGATGCGCTCGGTACGGGGCAGTCAGGATCAAGCGATGAGCTTCGGGCGCAGTCGTGCACGGGTGACCCGTGATATGGAACGCCCGCAGGTCACGTTTAGCGATGTTGCTGGCGCGGAAGAAGCCAAAGAAGAACTTAAAGAAATTGTTGAATTCCTGAAAGAACCGGAAAAATTCATCCGCCTCGGCGCACGCGTGCCGAAAGGTGTGTTGATGGTCGGTCCTCCGGGTACGGGTAAGACGCTGATGGCTCGTGCCGTCGCCGGTGAAGCCGGTGTGCCCTTCTTCAGTATTTCCGGCTCAGAATTTGTGGAAATGTTTGTCGGTGTGGGTGCATCCCGTGTGCGTGATCTGTTTGATCGGGCAAAGGCGGAAGCACCAGCCATTATCTTCGTCGATGAAATTGATGCAGTCGGGCGGCATCGTGGCGCAGGCTTAGGCGGCGGTCATGATGAGCGTGAACAAACCTTGAATCAAATTCTGGTGGAGATGGACGGGTTTGAAACCGGTACCAATGTGATTATCGTCGCCGCGACCAACCGCCCCGATATTCTTGATCCGGCTCTGCTCCGTCCGGGACGTTTTGACCGCAAGGTGATTATGGACAATCCTGATGTTTCAGGTCGTCTGGACATCCTCAAGGTTCATGCTAAGGGCAAACCGCTTGCGCCAAGTGTCGATTTAGAATCCATCGCCAAGATCACGGCGGGCTTCTCCGGTGCTGATCTGGAAAACTTGATTAACGAAGCGGCGATTTTAGCGGCACGTCGTAACCTGAAAACCATCGGCATGAGCGAGCTACAAGAAAGTATGGAGCGCGTGGTGATGGGACCGGAACGCAAAACCCGCGTCATCTCGCCCAAAGAGAAACGCTCTATCGCCTATCACGAAGCCGGTCACGCCATTTTGCATCATGTTTTGGAACACGCCAATCCGGTGCATAAGGTGACGATTATCCCGCGTGGGCGTGCAGGTGGCTTTGTGATGTCCCTGCCGGACGAAGATCATATGCTGGTCTCCCGTGAGCAATTTCAAGATCAAATCGTCGCGGCGATGGGTGGACGAGCCGCAGAAGATATTGTCTTTAATCAACTGACCACCGGCGCGAGTAACGATTTGCAACAGGCGACCCGTATGGCACGGGCGATGGTCACGCAATTCGGCATGAGCGACAAGCTCGGTCCGCGTTCTTATGGTGCGGCGAGTGGTGGCTCGGTCTTTTTGGGGCGCGAAATCGGCGAACAGCGCGATTATAGCGAACACTATGCCGAAGAGATCGACAACGAGGTAACGGGTATCCTGCAAACCGCCTATAATCGGGCGCGGGGCATCCTGACAGAAAACCGCGAGAAGCTCGATACACTTGCAAATATCCTGATCGAACGCGAGACACTAGACCGTCAGCACTTCGAGGAAGTCATGGAAAACAGCATGGGTGCAACGCCTGCACCGTCTATGTTTGAAGACTACGACGGCGACGAGTAGAGCTAGATAGCTGATTAGAAAATATCACAAACGGTCATCTCTAACGCAGAGATGACCGTTTTTTGTTATCGAACCTTAGAACCCACTAAACAACCCGCCAAAATCTGTAGAGTGTCGGCTACAATGAGTGTGTAGTACGACTTATGTTCGTTATAGATTGGGTTTCTTTATGCTGGTTATTGATTCTGAGCTTGAACTGGTGCTGATTCAAGCGCATCATGCGGAACCCCTCTTTAAAATCGTCGAGCGGGATCGCGCTTATTTACGACGCTGGCAAAATTGGCCCGATTACATCCAAACTGTGGACGATATGATGATGATTGTGGATCGCTCCGATCAGAAAATTTCTACGGGCAACGGCTTTGATCTGGTGATTTGCTATCGCGGGCAGGTCGTCGGCAAAATTGGGCTGGTGTATGTGGCAGTCGCCCATCTACGTACTGAAATCGGCTATTGGCTGGGGCAGGATTTTCAGGGTCACGGCATCATGACCCGTGCTTGCGTGGCGGTGACGGCGTACGCGTTTCATCACATGCTGATGGAAACGGTCAACATCCGCTGTGCACTCGGCAACACGCGCAGTCGTGCCATTCCAGAACGCCTCGGCTTCGTGGATACAGGCTTGTTGCCCAACAAAACATGGTTGCACGGGCGCAGGATCGAAGAAACCCTCTACATGATGACCCCTGATCGCTGGTCACGCTTACACAATCCACAGCACAAGATATAGGCGCTAACAAATCTATCCACCTACGATGCCACCAGCACATTAATGCACCGGAGCACCTGCGCGGGATTTAAGCCTTCTGACTGATAGATGCTCAAATCGGTGCCGAATTGTGTTTCGCTTTCGACATAGCGCGTGGCGGTCAGCAGGATGATCGACATCGACGCTAAGGTTGGATCAGCCCGCACCTTTTCGATGACCTCAAACCCGCTCATGTCGGGCATCGCCAGATCAAGCAGAAGTAAATCCGGCTGTTGATTATAAATCACATCCATCGCTTGCTGACCGTCATAGGCACGGAAGATACGCAATTCTGGCGGAGAGTCCGGCTGTTCACGCATCTGGAGCGTTTCAATCGTCCGTTGCACCAGCTGAACAAAACCGAGGTCATCGTCTACAATCAGCACACTTTTCACGGACGACAATTGGCGAATTTGATCGGCGAGTTGCTGGCTCGTAATCGGTTTGGAGAGGCACGCCGTCACGCCGAGGCTTTCCGTCAGCCATGCCATGCTCGGCAAGGAGCAATTGACCACTGTAATGCCATCCGGGTTAAACGCTAAATCAAGCGAAGCCGATGGCGAATTGCCGGGCTTTTGATTGTAGATGATGGCGTGGGGTAAATAATGATGAATGGCGTGGTCAAGTGTGCTTTTATCCGTGACGGCTTCCACCTGATAATGTTTGAGATGGCGCGCCACCATCGTCACCACTGCCGGATCAGCATCAACCACCAGCACCACTGGCTGATCGTTTTGGTCGGCGCTCTCAAGATAGGGGATCGCCAAGCGGCTACGGTGCGCGGGGATCGTAAATGTAAAGGTCGAGCCTTTGCCTTCGTAACTCTCGACGGTGAGTCGTCCGCCGTGTGCTTCCACAAAGCGTTTGGTGATCGCCAGCCCCAGTCCCGCGCCCCCATGACTGCGACTGAGGGAAAAATCTACCTGAAAGAATTCGTCAAAAATGAGCGGTAATTTATCTTCAGGAATGCCGATTCCTGTGTCTGCCAGCGTGACGACCACCTCGCCATTGCGATAACATGCGCTGAGTGTCACCGTGCCGTGTTGGGTGAAGCGTTGCGCGTTATTGCACAGGTTCAGCAACACCTGACGCATCCGTGTGCTATCAATCTCGACCATCGGCAACCCCGCCTCAATATTGGTGATGAGGCGCACATCCGTATCCACAAAAAGATTTTCTAGCAAAGCAACCGTTTGTAGCAAAAAGTGATTCATGTCCGTGTTTTCCAGATTGGTCGCAAATTCGGACATCTCGACATGCGACAAATCGAGCACATCGTCGATCATCTCCAGCAGGTGACGGCTGTTGCTATAAATCTGATGAATATCGCGGAGCATCTTCGGCGGGAACTCCACATCGCCATAGACTTCCGGCGTAAAATACAGGATTTCCGTAAAGCCCAGAATCAAATTCAACGGCGTGCGTAGCTCATGGCTGATGTTGGCGGCGAAGCGTTCTTTCATCCGGCGGGCTTCTGTCGCTTGCTGACGGGCATATACGAGTTGTTGTTGCATCCGGCGCTGATTCTCATAACTGATTTCCAACGACTTGACGGCTTGCACCAATTCCGCCCGCCGATTGCGCGTTTCGTGCAACAGATGATCGGCGCGATCGTGCATGGAGCTATACCACGTCAGGGCAACATAGAACTTGTTGATGGCGGTCATCGTGATAGCAGTCGAGAATCCGTACAATGCTAGCAATGGCGCGAGCGGAAAATCATGCTGTCCGCTGGATTCCAGCAAAAAGAGAAACAGGAAGATCGCGCTGGCAGAGGCGAGGCTACTGCGTGTGACCAGCAAGCCACTCATCAACACCAGCGGCAAGCCCAAAAATTCCAGCCAGCCGGAGTCTATGCGGGCGAGGGCGAGGAACAAAAATAGATGCAAGCAGATCACATAGCTATACCGCGACAGGTTGCCATTGAGCTTCAACAGGCGCAGATGCAACACGCTAATCAGCATCAGACCGATGGATAACCCGACGGCGATATTGGAAATCGGGCGGGTGAGCAAGCCGATATTCATGAGGCAATAACCGGCAATAAATACGATAATCGTAATCTGCCGGAGCATATTCTCACGTAGGTCAAGCAAAATATCCCTAAAAAAATGATCCGGCAACATACATTAAACCCCGACTTTTTTGAGCGATTCCAGAATACGATCTTTACTGACTGGCTTGGAGATAAATTCGGATGCACCCAGTGAATAGGCGAGTTCGGGGTCGTTAATCACCGAGCAAATAATCACTGGCGTATCACGCGTTTCAGGGCGGGTGCGTAAATGTTGGAGCAATTCCCAGCCATCCATACCGGGCATCATTAAATCCATGATGATGATGTCCGGCAGATGTGACACCGCCAGCGCCAAACCATCAGTGCCACTCTGTGCGGAAATAACCTGATACATCTGCCCGCTAAAGTAGCGTTCCAGCAATTCGACCAGCCCCTCGTTATCGTCGATAATCAGCACCACACGGCTATCGCTCATCCGCAGGGTCAGTTGATAACTGCTGGAGGTTGTTCGCGTCAGGCTATAGCGCCACCCTAAGCCCTGCAAAAATTGGGTGATGACCGGATTAATAATTTTGGGCGGTTCCGCGCTGGAATGATGAAACTGAAGCTGTAATTCGGCGATGTCGTCTGCGTCGCGCAGTTCGACGACCACCTCGGAGGCGCGTACCTGTTGCACCGTCCGGCTAATCAGGTTCACAAACACCTGCTGGGCGACCATCGCATTCGTCAGCACCTTGACCGCATCATCCGGCGCGACAAAACGAATATGGACGTTATTGCCCTCCGCAAGTTTGCCTACTGCCCTCAGCGCGACTGCCAGCAAATCATTGAGCGCAACGGTGGTCATCGTCCCCTCAAGGCGTTCGACTTCTGTGGCTAACGACGACGCGTTCACCACATCACCCTGTACGACTGGCTTATCTTGCGGTGCGTTGGGTGTCGGTGGATATTTATAGCGCAGAATCTCACTCACGCCTTCATGCCCGCGTCGCAAATCCCGATAGGCTTGCCGGAGCGAGATGCCCAGTTCATAAGCGGTTTCTTGCAGAGTCATGCCTCCTATATAATGCAGGTGCATCAGATGATATAATCGCGCCGCGCCGGAACGTACCGCGACGTTCTTACCGGGATTCAAGGTTTCAATTGCCGCCTTAAGCTCACTTCGCAAGCGTTGACCGGGCAATTCTCCGGCGATGGCGGGTAAACTTTCCGCGAGGGGGTGGCGCTGTAAATAGGGGAGATCGTATAAATTTTCTAAAGCCTGTTTGACCTGATCTAAAAATTGTTCATCAATCGTTTCTGACATACGAAAGCTCCGCAAATAATTTATTTCTTGATGTTACGCCGGGTGCATAATATCAATCATCTTAATTGTACCAGCCATAAGTCTGTCAGTCCCATGTCATGCTTTTGTCACAAAAGCGCCCTCTATTTTTTGTGGAAATGTTATGCTTATTTTGAGTACAAGAGTACGCGTACAAGAGTACGTTTTTAAAATTTCCCGTACTCATGATGTAACTAGACATTTATTTATTTAGGAGACGAATTATGAAGAAACGTTTTTCACTGCTCTGCGTGGTGGCGATGATGGCGGCGCTTTTCAGCGTTGCCGTCAGCGCACAGGATGACTCGCTCTCCGGTGAGTTAGAAATCTTCTCATGGTGGGCAGGTGACGAAGGTCCCGCGCTCGAAGCATTAATCGCCCTTTATAACACTCAGAACCCCGGTGTTGAAATTATCAACGCAACTGTTACGGGTGGCTCCGGTGTGAATGCCCGCGCCGTCCTCAAGACGCGTATGCTCGGTGGCGATCCGCCAGATTCGTTTCAGGTACACGCCGGTGAAGAATTGACCGGCACATGGGTTGTCGCAGATCGCATGGTTGATCTGACCTCCCTGTACGAAGAAAATGGTTGGTTCGAAGCCTTCCCGCAAGATTTGATCGACTTACTGACCTATGATGGCGGTATCTACAGCGTGCCGGTGAACATTCACCGTTCAAACGTGTTGTGGTATGTGCCTGCCAACCTCGAAGAATGGGGCATATCCGTCCCGACCACATGGGATGAATTCCTGACCACCTGTGCAACCTTGCAGGATGCTGGCGTAACCCCGCTGGTCGTCGGTGAAGCATGGACAGTCAATCATCTGTGGGAAAGTGTTGCCCTCGGCGTGCTCGGCGCGGATGGTTGGAACGGCATCTGGACGGGCGACATCGCCCCGAACGGTCCGGAAATGATCGAAGTCTTCGAAACATTCAACGACGTGCTCGGATGCACCAACGTGAATGATGATGCCGCTGGTTTAAGCTGGGGTCAGGCGACAGATCAAATGCTCGCCGGAACAGCCGCATTCAACGTGATGGGTGACTGGGCGGCGGGTTACATGACCACCACACTTGGTCTGGAACCCGGTACAGATTACGCATGGTCAGCCAGCCCCGGCGCAGATGGCGTATTCATGTGGCTTTCTGACAGCTTCGGTTTACCTGAAGGTATCGAAAACGTAGACAATACGATTGCATGGCTGGAATTGCTCGGCTCTGTTGAGGGACAAAATGCCTTCAACCCGCTCAAAGGCTCTATTCCAGCACGCATTGACGCAGTTGCCGCCGCACCGGATGAGTACAACGCGTACCTGCAATCCGCCGCTGAAGATTGGGCAAGCAACACACTCGTCGGTAGTCTGGCACACGGTGTCGCCGCTAACGAACGCTTTATGGGTGAATTCGGTCAGGTGATCGAAATCCTGCGCGCAAGCGGTAGCCCGGAAGCCGCCGCCAACGCCATGACAGCCATCTGCTTTCAGGCGGGTGCATGTGGCACCATGTAATCTACGCCACCTTTACGGGTAGCTTAGTTTGAACTGATACATCTCAAGAGACCCGGTCTTGTACTGGGTCTTCTTTTTACAGGCACGCGATTAAACTAAAATTGCATACAGATACCTGTGAAATACAGACTTTCTAATTAAAATGCCCGATAAGACCAAATCATATGAGCTTCGGAAAATACTTAAAAAAGCGTAACGCACATCTGCGGAGATACCTCATCTGCCCGCCATGCTCCGTACTTGTGAGATCAAACGCGCCTACCGAAGCGCCCAAAATTATTTATTGATATGAAAAGGACATGCTATGAGAAGTCCAAGAGATCGCCTGACTGCGTTCATCATGTTGTTGCCGTCACTCATCTTGCTAGCGATCTTTGTGTATGGATTTATCTTCCAGACGATCCGCACATCGATGACGGACTGGGGAGAAAATCTGGGGAATGCGGCATTAGCACTGAACGGGGAACGGAATTACGTCGGTCTGGACAATTACCATGATCTGATGACCGACCCGCTGGAATTTGAATTTCGGACAGCCATGGTAAATACCTTCTTCTTTACCATTTTGTTTGTCGCAGGTTGTGTGTTTATCGGCATGATCCTTGCATTGTTATTGGACATGCGGGTGATGGGAGAAGGCTTCTTCAGGACAATATTCTTGCTCCCGATGTCGCTCTCGCTGGTCGTCACCGGCACCATCTGGCGCTGGCTGTATCAACCGGAAGGGCTGAATATTCTGCCTCAACGTGTTCTCGGCTTGGAACCCTACAAATTCAACTGGATGAACAGCCGTAAGCTCCTCTTGCCATTTGATTGGGGCGATATTCCCATGTACGTCACGTATGTCGGCATTTTCGTACTGGCGATCCTCGCCTTTAATTATGTCATCAAGAAACGGTGGGGCGCGCTTGGCTGGGCGGTTTCGATTGCGGGCGTGTTGCTGATTTTGTATGTTGCGGGTATCTGGGAAAACACGATCTGGCCCAACGTCGGCATTGAATCACCGGATGGCACGTTGATCCCTATTCCAGAGACCAAAGGCTTTCAAGTCGCGCTGACGGGAATCATTATTGCGGCGATCTGGCAAATGGCGGGCTATGTGATGGCGATGTTCCTCGCCGGCATTCGCGGTATTCCAGAAGAATTGCGCGAGGCGGCGCGGGTGGATGGCTGTAGTGAGATCGGTGTCTATTGGCGCATCGTCCTGCCACAACTTAAGCCGGTTGCCTTAAGTGCCATCATCGTGCTCGGTCACATTTCGCTAAAAATCTTCGATCTGGTGTTTGCGATGGCAGGGCGTGAAAATTTCCAGACCATCGTGCCGGGCATTCAAGTCTATAGCGCCTTCACCAACAATCGTTTTGCGAATGCTTCCGCCATTGCCGTCATCATGCTAGGGCTAGTCTCGCTGGTCATCGTCCCGTACTTATGGTCGCAACTGCGCGGCGCAAGCGAATAGAACTTCAGGAGTTATCATGGCTACAAGCACACTAAAAGCCTCGCAACCCATCACTGAAGGCATCAATTTCCAGAAGTTTATGGTGCGTGGCACGATCTACGGCTTACTCGTTCTCGTGGGACTCGTTTTTCTGTTGCCCATTTATATGACTACGGTGACAGCATTAAAACCGCGTGCAGAAACCACCCTGAACACCGCATGGGATTTACCTGACGGCTTGTATCTGGAAAATTTTGAACGTGCCTACGACCAACTCAAAAATAATCTCGGCAATAGCGTTGTCGAAGTCATTATGGCGACGACGATTTCCGCCGTGATGGGGTCAATCAACGGTTATGTACTCTCGAAATGGCATGTGCCGGGCGAGCGCTTTTTATTTCCGCTGATGTTGTTCGGGATGTTTTTGCCCTATCAGGCGATCCTCATTCCGCTGTTCGAGTTCATGAGCAGTATCAACATTTTCGGCTATCGGCTGTATGGTGGCATTCCGGGTCTGGTGCTGATTCACGTCGTTTATGGATTGCCGATTACGACGCTCATCTTCCGTAATTTTTACATCGAAATCCCCGATGAAATGCTGGAAGCGGCGGCGATTGACGGGGCGGGCTTCTGGTCACTGTATACCGAGGTCGTCTTCCCCTTGTCCTTGCCGGGCTTCGTGGTGGTCATCATCTGGCAATTCACGCAAATCTGGAACGACTTCCTGTTTGCCATTTTCATGACAACCGAGGCGAATAACCCGATCACCGTGCCACTCGCTGAACTTTCCGGCGGGGAAGCTGTCGATTATAACCTGACGATGGCAGGCGCGATTCTTGCCGCGTTGCCGCCCCTGTTTGTCTATATCGTCGCGGGGCGCTATTTTATTCGTGGCTTGCTGGCAGGGTCAATCAAAGGGTAAGGTGATCGGACGATCAAGACAAATCAACTGCAAAAAAAGGGCGCACTATGGTTGATAGTCGCCCTTTGGATGTATCTGTTTTTTGCTGAACACACAACCTAAGTTGTTTCGCCTTCTTCTGTGGGTAAATTACGCTGAACATTTGCCAGATGCTCACCCGCGATACGGCACAATAACCCCAATAACGCGGTATCCGTTTCAGAAAATGGCACATCCCCCGGCTGATTAAGCACCTCAATCAACCCGATCACGTTACCATCCCCCACCAGCGGCGCGGCGGCGATAGATTGCGTGGTGAACTTAAACTCTTCGTCCACATCACTAAAGAAACGCTGATCGCGGCGTACATCGCGCACCAGCGCAGATTTGACATTCTGCACAACCCAGCCTGCAATGCCTGTATCGGCGGGAATACGATACCCGGTAAGTTTATCTGCAAGTGCGCCCCGTACGAGCACAAAGACCAATTCTTTTTTGTCATCATCAAGGAGAGCCAACGACCCATCCGGCGCATTTAGGAGATGCAGTGCTTTATGGAAAATATCGCGCAAGGTCGGCATTATATCGGCATCATCTTTGACGACTGGCTTGTTGTTCAGTTCATTGAGCACTTCCACAAATTCACGTAAATTGCGGAGTTCTGCGGTCAACTGCTGATTTTCCGTCTTCAAGCGGGCGTTCTCACTTTGAACCACCGCCATTGGATTGGTTACCATCGTCTTTAATCCTCTATACACACCCTACACTTCTGTAAACTCTATTGTAATGCGAATTATGTGTTTTCGCTCAGTTCATCGGGTAAAAGTAGGGTATATTGCGTTTGTAGATTCAAACGAACCCTTTTGCATATGTATTTTTCGCGTTTATATGACGACGTGTGATCCTTAAACTTCATTGCTCACTATGCTCATTTAACCCCTTCCTCATCCATCTGTTTTATACTTGTGACAAAATGAACAAGTTGGCTGTTGTATTGAGGATGGTAGTGGTATGTGGCGATTTTTATTGGCTGGATTAGCGGTGATTTCTGTAGCTGTTTTTGGCTTTAGCATGGTGGATAGAGGCAATGGTGATGTAGAGGCAAGCGCCGTCATCACGATCCCTGATGTGGATATTACTGGCTTCACACGGGCGCTCGAACCGCGTGATTGGACGTTCCCGCGCGATCATGGCGCACACACCGATTATCAGCTGGAATGGTGGTACTACACGGGCAATCTGGAAGCAGAAGATGGTCGGCATTTTGGCTTTCAGTTCACCATTTTCCGCCGCGCACTCAGCCCCGGTCTTATCAACACGGACTCCGAATGGCGCACCAACCAGGCGTATATGGCGCATTTTAGCCTCAGCGATATTGAAGGCGGCGAATTTTACCATGAAGAGCGATATAGTCGCGGAGCGGCAGGGTTAGCCGGTGCGTTACCGAACGAAAATCAACCGGATGCGGATTATCGCGTGTGGCTCGATGATTGGGAAGCCTCCGCGCTCAACGACGACGCGACCCTGACGCAAATCAACGCCCACGGGAGCGACTTCGGCATTAACATTATGCTAGAGCAGATCAAACCGGTGGCTTTGCAGGGCATCGACGGCTTAAGCGCCAAAAGTGACGAACCCGGCAACGCCAGCCAATATTATACGCTCTCGCGTCTGGCGACAGAGGGGACAATCACCATCGCGGGTGAGACATTTACTATTACCGGAAACACATGGATGGATCGTGAATTTAGCACCAGCGCACTCGGCGACGATGCACAGGGGTGGGATTGGTTCGCCATGCAATTTGACGACGGGCGCGAACTCGTGCTCGGTCAAATCCGGCTGAACGATGGCACCACGCGCAGAGCCTATAGTGGCACGATGATCTACGAAGACGGCAGTACCTATCATCTTGATTTTGACGAATACAGCATCGAAGTAACCGATACGTGGGAAAGTCCCCATACAGGTGCGGTATATCCGTCCGGTTGGATGGTCACGGTGGATGGCGCAGTTGTCGATCAACCCGATGATCTGGAAATTATCATTACGCCGTTGATGCTGGATCAAGAATTGAATAGCGGGGACATCGCCTATTGGGAGGGCGCGGTACAGCTTTCCGGTGATGTATCCGGCTATGGCTATACCGAGCTTACGGGCTATATTGATGCCATTGCGGGTCGGTTTTAAATCCGCTTGCCAGAGTCGTAAAGAAGTGGAAAAAGTCCCTCCTTGAGAATCGGGGAGGGATTTAACCAATAACGTTTACTCTAATACTGACGTGCCGATTTGATGCTTCTGTCCGGTTTGTACGATACACTCCGCCAGACCCTCGTCATCGCACGCCATAATATCCTCTAGCAATCGCTTCATACGCTTGATATTGCCCAACCTCGCATCCATTTCCTTCAGTTTCCGTGCGACCAAAGTGTGCCATTCCGCACCGCCCGTTTCGGTATCGAGCATCGAATTAAAGAGCGTCTCCAATTCAGCCAGAGAAAAGCCCGCCTGTTGTCCCGTCTGGATTAGTGCCAGCCTTTGGAGCACACTTTCATCGTAATGTCGCCGCCCGCCGACCCGTCGCGTGGGTTTGAGCAGTCCAATCTCCTCGTAATAGCGCAGGGCAGATGGGCGCAATCCCGTCTCCTGTGTGACCTGACTGATACTTAGCTCCGCCATAAAAACACATTATCCTCTTGACTTCAAGTGAACTTGAGTTGCTACACTGACTCTTGACGCGATTACTGCGCCAGATCATTCGTTTAGCAAAAGGATTTTCCCATGAATCACCTGATATTCGAAGCCACCGGACAGAATTTTGAGGCAAACGTGTTGCAATCTGCGTTACCCGTGCTGATCGAATTTACCGCCGATTGGTGCCCGCCGTGTAAGATGCTCGCACCGATTATCAACGCCATCGCCATCAAGTACGACGGCAATTTGCGCGTAGGATTGCTTGATAGCGACGCTAATCAGGATATTGTTCAGCAATATGGTGTGATGGGTCTACCTACCACGATTCTCTTCGTTGATGGCGTACCCGTTGAGCGCATCGTCGGCTTTACGTCGCAGGAGCGCATCGAAGCGAAAATCCTGCCCCATCTCGCCATAGAAAACGCCTAAAACCTGAACATGAACTGGCATAATAAAAAGGGCGATCTACTAGATCGCCCATAGAGTTTACGTTGGTTTACGTGCTAAATGATTATCCTGCACAACCCGCTGTGTTGGCACTTTGCGGGGGACCGCCATCAATATTGTAGGAGCCAACGATGTCATATACACCACCGCTTGTATAATTCTGTGAAGCGCTATCGGCAGGTCCGTTGAGGGTTCCAGCCAGTGGGAAAACATTCGGTGTAGTGGTCAAGTTGAAGGTCACACTTGTGCCAATGCCACCCGTCATCGAAATCGTGTATTGCCCTGCCACCGCACAGCTGACCGTGACCGTTGTTGGTACGATGGGCGTAGGCGTTGGAAGCGTTGTGGCTACAGGGGGCGCGACAGGATTATTATTATTCACACTCGGCGGGATATACGCGGTTTGACATGCGGGAAATGGAAAGCGGAATTCATACAAACTTGCCTCTAAACCGGGCGCGGTAAACTGTACGCGTCCATCGGTGAGGCGATGCAAGGTGTACCCGTTGCCAGCATCCGCCAGCAGAGCATGACTGCCTGATGGCACACCCACAGCACTAATTTGCCCTGCGGAAACACTTAACGCGGTTTGCCCCTGTCGTGGATCACCGTCACGGCTATACAGCACGCGCACACCGGATGCGTCACAATAGACCGCACCAGTTTGCCACCCGTCGCAGTTGATGCGTCCGTCACTACATAAACTTGCAGAGACATCCTGAGGTGAAAACAAGGTATAACCCAGTCCAGATAAAACGATGACTGCGATGAGTAGTGCGGCAATTTGAAGAACGTGTTGACGATTCATCTTTGCACATCCGCAATTAAGTTGGAAGCCTGATACTTACTGAGTCTAGTTCCATTTGATTTCTGTGTCAAATCAACTGTTAATTTTGTTAATACAAAACACGGAGATGCGCAAACTTCCAGCAATGCTCCGTGTTTTTGGGTCTATTTTTTGTTGCGTAGAGGGCGATGTTAGCTCTTCGGATAGCCGATAGCTTCAATCGCTTTCGCCGCGTCAATGTCTTTTTGCGTCACTTTACTGCCTGCATCATGGGTTGTGAAGCTGACTTTGACCTTCTTCCAGCCGATGAATAAATCGGGATGATGGTCACGCGCTTCGCATAATGTCCCGACGGCAGACGCGAATGCCAATCCTGCCATATAACTTGGCAACTGATAGGTCTTGGTAATCATATCATTGTCGAGTTCCCATCCCGCCAAACTGACCAATGCCTGATTGAGTTCTGTTTCAGATAGGGCTGGTGTCGCCATAATCGGTTTCTCCTGATTGATTTACACATTCAGCCTACCGCATTCGCATGAACACTGCCTTAAAATCAGCTTCGGTTGCTATGAACATCCGATAACCGCCATTACAAAGGTCGGCGGTTTAGGCGACCTTACCCGATGCCGTCCGTTGTCTTGACCATTTTCAAGCCGTGTTGCGTAAAGCCCGCGTAGGTTTCGTTGGCAAGCGCCTCAAAGTCAATTTCAGGGTGCGCGACAGACGACATGCCATCTTCGATCACGCGGATCTTCTCAATGATTTCCGTCGGATAATAGCGCATCATTGACGTGACAGTTTCCAGCACACAATGGCTTTTCGCCTGTCCGGTGACGTAAATCAGATCATACGTAGCCAGTTCATCCATAAACGCGGTGTTCACGTCATCCTGTGGATTGGACGATACTTTGACTTCCGGCTCCATGATCGAATAATGCTCGGTGCGCGGGAGTGTTCCCTTAATCAGCAGAGTCGGCTGTGTTTCCCGTGCGGCGCTATGATAGGCAATCGCTTCATACAGCGCGGGGACGAGTGTATGCCCCTGTGTGCCGATGAGCGTGTGGAAGGGCCAGATCATGAGTTGCTTTTTGGCATTTTCTTCCAGCAAATCCACATATTCTTTTGACCAGTCAATCTCGAAAATCGGTTGCCATTTGCCCGCCTGCACCTCATCGCTGGTGATGACTGTATACGGCGCGGGATGATTGCCTTCCGCATCCTGCCACCATGTCGGTGAGAAAATTTGGGTTGGCTGGTGACTATCTAACGATGCGCCAATCGTGGTGATTTTGCCAGCATGATCGTAAATCCACTCGACCATGCGCCGTGTATCTTCCAATGCACCCGGAACGCTCAACGCCCCATCTGCGTGAATAAAATCAACCTGCTCATCCACGAGCAATAAATAAATTCGCTTCAGGTCTTCAAACGCGGGGGATAAATTCGCTTCCGCCGCCGCACTGACCGCAGAAGTCACATCCGGCGCAACCACCTGTCCGATGCGCTCCGGAGAATAATAATCTGGATATGCCATAGGTCTGTCCTTTTTTCATGATGACGAACAACATGACGCGTATTTTGCCTTTAGTTTAGCACGCGGATGTCAAATTTGGCTTAGATTTGTGCTAAGAGCCTGTTTTGTTCATGAAATACGTCGCCATTTTCATTAAGGACGTGTTATTTTTTTCTCATCCCCTAGCCCTTTTAAAGGTGTAGCCACTCTTAAATCTCATCGACAGGAAATTGTTAAGTCTCCCCTTGCGAAGCGGGGGGAGATTTAGAGGGGGGATTACAAGTTCAACCACCCAACTTATCCTGCCATGAACGGAGCACCCGCGCCTCACCCCGTAGCGTATATTCTGGCAGGCTGGCAGGTACGAGGATCGTCTGTCCTTTGCGGAACAGCACTGCCGAATCATCCCATTCGATCTGGGCGCTGGCTTCGATGCAGGTGATCGCATGAAAACGCCCGTTTGTCTGGATAGTCGTCGGCATAGATTGAACGAGATGGTGAAGTGTTGTCGTGAAGAATTCACCATCGACCAGCGTCACAACAGGCGATGTATCCGCGCCGGTGTGTTTGATCTCCGGCAACGTCGCTAAATTGGAGACCTGCACGCCTTTGTCGATGTGCAGTTTACGCGGCTCACCGTCCAGCCCCATACGCCCCCAATCATACAGGCGATAAGTGGTGTTGGACGATTGCTGAATCTCATACAGCAAAATGCCCGGACCAATCGCGTGCACCGTTCCCGCCGGAATATACAGCACATCGCCGGGGACGACATCCGCATAGACGATCATCTCTTCTAGTGTATTGTCACGGATTGCCGTCGCCATAGCCTTGCTCGTCGTGCCTGCCTCCATACCGATGACCAGCTTTGCATCCGGTTCGCTATCGAGGATAATCCACGCTTCGGTTTTGCCGCGTGGCTGACCCTCCAGCGCGTTCGCCTGCACATCATTGGGATGCACCTGAATCGACAACCAATCGGAGGCATCCAACAACTTCGCCAATAACGGGAAACCTTCTGCCGGATCATTGCCTTCACCGACCAGCGCCGTGCCATATTCCGCCAACACATCGCCCAGCGTACGCCCATTTAACGCGCCGTTGGCAATGACCGAACTATCGTGCAATTCCCACGACTCGCCATAGGGTTCATCAGTGGCAAGGGGTTTTTGTAAAACATCTGCCAGTTTGCGCCCGCCCCAAACTTTGACATGCAGAGTCGGGTTCAGTAGAAAGGGATAGAGTGGGATGTGCTCGCTCATAGGCGTTTATCCTCTAATAGTTATCATAAAATCACATACCAGTGATAGTACGAAGAATCACCCCATCTAGCAACCCATTTAGCGAAATTAGCGACGACAATCGCATCAACACATTTGAACTGGGTAGATGGTTTTTTAAAGGTTATAATGGGTCTTTTTTTACTGATGTGTTTCAGTAGCAAGTAATAAGGAGAGATGACCCATGCCCCAACTCGTTGATCCCGCCGTGCGATATAAAGACAGCTTCATCGCCGCCATACGTGAATTCCATCTGGAAGGGCGCTACGATGATTTGATGATTGCATGGCTGGACGATCATTTCGAGGCGTATGTGGCGGGGTTGATCGAAAAGCGACATTTTGCGCCACAGGGCAAGGTAAAAGATACGTATAAATTTCTGGTCGAGGGCGACACGTACATCGGGCGTGTATCCATTCGTCACGAACTGAGCGAGTCTCTAAAGCAATTCGGCGGTCACATCGGCTATGATATTCGCCCATCAGAGCGCAGAAAAGGCTACGGTACGCTCCAACTAAAATTGGCGTTAGCGGTTGCCAGAGAACTTGGCTTAACGCGGGTCATGCTCACCTGTGATAGCACGAACGAAGGCTCACGGCGTATCATTCAGCACAACGGAGGCGTGTTTCAGGATGAGACTCAGCTAGATTTTCGCCCCGTGCCGACGCAACGCTGGTGGATTGATTTGACGTAAACAATTTACGCCGCGCATGGGTCGTCCTTTTTTTGTACCCAAACAATAGAAACATTTGAGTTGTGGCACAAACTTGTTAGGATTTAAGGAATGGTAGAATATGACCTTATCCGATTGCGTAGTGTGTTAAAGCAAGGCTTAAGATGGCTTACCGCAATGATTTTGAAGATACCAGTTTATTGTTCCCACCGGGCGTACCCCGTCCCCCGCGCAGGCTGATAAACGCCCCCAACCACACCTATAACGTCAAAGACCTGAACATCGGTGATTTAGTCCGTACCCTGAGCATCAGCGGATTCTACGAAGCGCGCATCGAAGAAATCCTCACCACGCCCATCATGGATGCAGACATCCTGCGTTATCGCCACGACATCATCGACGATTTGCTCCGCACGCCCTCGCTCGCCACCCAATTGGAGAGCATTTTGCAGGTGATTATCAATCTGGAAAATTATCTGGTGGAACCGCAATGGGAAGAAAGTGAATTGCGGCGCGTGGCGTGGCGCTTGAGTGAGTTGGAAAATTATGTGGATGGCGTGGTCAAGCTGAATGACTTGCTCACCGCAGTCGGCGATCATTTGCACTCAACGGGTTTGCGGACTCTGCGGGAAAAAGTGAATGCTATCGCCAGCCACGAAACATTTATCCGTCTGCGTGCGGATTTACCCGAATATTCCCAGAAATTTAGGGGCATCGCCAGCATCACCATCGGCGTGAATCTTGATGACGAATTGCGCCCACGCGAGGCAATGTTGTTGAACGTCAACACGACGCGCTTTCGTGGTCAATCCATGCTGAATTGGTTTTTCTGGCGCAAACCACCCGCCAATGATGACGCGCCCGCAGGTCCGTTGCATCGCGCCCCGCCGGACGAGATGGTGATGCGCTTCGGGCAGGAATCGCCACAGATGCAAACGCTGTTTCAAGACCTTGAAGCCGTCATGAACGACATCGCCAAGCCCATTTCTAAAGCGTTGGAAAATTACACCACCGTCAACGCCCGTATGATCGTCAATTTAAAAGTAGAGATCGCCTTTTATCTCGGCGCGATCAAGCTGATTCAGCATGTGCGGGCTTCTGGAATGCCAATTTGCCGTCCAGACATTGCACCGATGGACACGCGCAATTGTGAGTTGACGGATTTTTATAACATTGGCTTGTTGCTCCAGCAAAGCACGCTCAACCGCCCGCGAGATTTGAGCGAGATGATTATCACCAACGACCTTCGCTTTGATGAAGACGGGCGCATTTTCATCCTGACGGGACCGAATCGCGGGGGCAAGACGACCTACACCGTCGCGTTAGGATTGGTGCAGGTGTTGTTTCAGGCGGGGTTATTTGTGCCAGCGCAATCCGCGACGATGAGTCCGGTGGATGGCATTTACACCCATTTCGCCACCGTAGAAGACCCGCGTCTGGAAGCCGGACGGCTGGGCGAGGAATCGATCCGGCTGAATAAGGTGTTCCAATATGCCACGCGCAACAGCCTGATTTTGCTCAACGAGACGTTTTCCAGCACAAGTTCGGTGGAAAGTGTGATTTTGTGCAAGGATGTGGTGCGTGTGTTACGGTTGATGGGCGCAAGGGCGATCTTCGCTACGCATCTGCACGAATTGGCGGCGGATGTGGACACGATCAACCGCGAGATTGACGGCGATAGCGCGGTGAAGAGTATGGTGTCTCAGGTTGATCTTGAAATTGACGACGAGGGCGAACGTCATCGCAGAACCTATAAGATCGTCGCCGGTCCGCCGGTAGGGTCGAGCTATGCGCGGGAAATCGCCGCCCGTTACGGCATCAGCTATCATAAGCTGACGACCATGCTCCGTGATCGTGACGTATTGCCGAATGAATCCGAATCGTCCCGCGTGAATGGCTCATAACGTGGGGTGGTTCGGTGTACAATAGGCATTGGCTAAGCGGTTGGCAACTTTACCCGCTTGCGGTACATCTGCGTGCATAAACTTGGGGATAGATAAGCATGGACATTGCACAACTTTTCGACCTCAGCAAATCTCAGGGTTTTGCGCTGGTTTTGCTCCTGATGATCTGGGCGCAATTGCTCTTTGGTGGCATGATGGTCGGCAATCCGAATCCTGAACGGACGCGCCGGATGCCCGTTTGGACGCGGATCGGGTCTTCGGTCATGCTAGTGTTTGCCGCGTGGATATTATTTTCATTTTTACCTGCGCCACAAGCCAACCCACTGAATCCGATTTTGACAGATAATGTTTACGATTATGTGATTTACATTGCTATCGGTATGACACTCGGTTTGATTGGTGATTTATTCATGGCAAAGGTGATCCGCATCCCGCGTGTTGACCCCGTGCTCCCCGGCATGATTGCCTTTGGGCTGGGGCATATCGTCTATATTCTCGGATTGCTCGATATTGCCAGCAAATTAAGCCTGAATAATGACGCAACCCTTCAGGCATCGCTGGTCGTCTGGTGGATCATCGCGGGTGGCTTATGGTTCGCGCTGATCTTCCTACCCGCCAGAGAAAAACGCGGTCTGCTCCATTTTGCCGCCTTGCCGTATGCCCTTTTGCTGGCGAGTACCGTCGCGATTGCCTGTGCCTTAGCGCTGGAGAATAATCAATTTGTGCTGGTCGCACTGGGCGCGATTTTGTTTCTGGTGAGCGACCTCATCCTAGCCATGCACCTGTTCAACAAGACTTATTTCCCGCTGATCGACGATGTGGTGTGGCTCACCTATGGACCCGGACAAATGTTGATCGTCTACGGCATCGTGATGTTTGGTCTGGGCTTTCCGCTACAGTTAGTCGGTTTATGATCCGACGCATAGAGGCTAATCAACCAGCGCCAATTCTACCCGCACCGGATAATGGTCTGATCCTGCCGTACGTTCCCACACCTGTGCAGAAGCCGCGCTAATTCCCGCGCTGTGGAAGAAATAGTCAATGCGGGCGGCGGCGCACACCGGAAAATTGTCGACGCATAGATGCCCGAACGGGGCGAATGTCCAGCCTAATCCCCGCGCTGAAGACCGATACGCGTCTGTGTAATCGTTGGTCATCCAATCATATTCGATGTTGCGCTCCGTCAGGTTAAAATCACCACCGACGATCACCGGCACACTTTCGGCATCCATCCGCGCCAGCAATTCCTGTACGTCCTGACGGCGACGGGCGAAATTATTGGCGAAAGGATAGACCAGATGCACGTTATACAGCGCGACTTCCTGACCATCCAAATCCAGCAGAAGGCGTTGCTGATAGTATGTATACGGGACATAGGCTTCTTCCTCCAAAATCGGCACACGACTGAGCACACCCTGCCCGCGAACACGCCCCGCTACCGGATACAACGCCTGATAGGGATAGGTTTCTGCGAACGCTTCGGCAAATGTCGCGGACGCTTCTTCGCCCAATTCCTGCAATAACACCACATCAGCATCAATCTCGCGGATGAGTGTCGTAAATTCGTCCAGATTGGTGCCAAACGAGGCGATATTGAACGTAACCATTGAGAGTCGCGGTGCATCGTCGGGAATCGTTGGCGCGGTGGTGAAGAACCCGCCCCCATACCACAGCATAAATGCCCCGAACGGCGCGATGGTCAGCGCGAGCAGTTCCCATCGATGCATCAGCACGACGATTGGAACGAGCACCAACGCGGGCAAAATCAGCAAATGGATGAACGAATTAAACAGCGGAATCAGCATCCATTGTTCTTCGCTAATCACGAGGCGCAAAATCAAAAATCCGCTCACGCTCATGCCATACGCGCCCGTCATCGCACGGAAGAAATAAAGCGTCATCGTCAGCAGAATCTTGAATGGGTTGGGTGTAGAAAGTTGTATATTCTGAGGCGTCGTTGTCGCTGTGTGTTCGATCAAATTGAAGTCATCCTAAATAGTGGCTAAATTATCCGTTACACAGACCACTGTAATGCAGAGTGGATGCTCGCATCAAGCACTCAGGTGCGTGATTTATGCGGAGTAGGTGCGGTTGCAGAATCAAAAGAGCACGATAATTGTTTACCGCGCTCTTATTTCGTGTCAGATGAGTCGTGTTATTTATGGAGAAATCAAAACGGATACGAATAATTCATTTTTTCCAATCAAACTGCGGATGTTCAGCGATAAACGGGAACCTCACCCCTTCTCCTCCCCAAAAATTGGAAACGGGGTGAGGTTCATTAAGACCATTAGCTACTTTGCAGTGCGTTAAGGCGTTCGCGTGCCTGTGTGAAGTTCGGGTTAAAGGCGAGCACGGCGTTGTAATTATCAATCGCTCGTTGCGTCTGACCCAGACCTTCACGCGCGATAGCGGCATAGTAGTAGGTTTCTTCTACATATTGCCCGCCACCATCATTCAAGACGGCGGTTGCCAGTGTAATGGTCA
Source organism: Aggregatilineales bacterium (assembly GCA_040219275.1). Lineage (GTDB taxonomy): Bacteria > Chloroflexota > Anaerolineae > Aggregatilineales > Phototrophicaceae > JAVJSU01. The sequence goes on from JAVJSU010000032.1 coordinate 49,726, forward strand.
CGTCATATTGACCCACCGCGTTATAGGCTTCATACGGTCCGAATTGATACCAGAGCATACGCCACGGTAAACCAAGATTACGCGCCACATCATACGCTGTCGCCGCATCGTCATACATTTCCAGCATGGTGAGGGCGCTCCCCATATTGAACCATGCGAACGCGTCGGTTTGATCGGCGGTCGCTTCAGCTTGTGCAAGGTTGAAGGTGTTCACGACATTGACGAAAGAATCTGCGTCATCACCGAGCAAGTCATTCAACGCGGATTCTGTATTGGCGGTATAGACCGGCATATACATATAGTTGAAATGTTGCCAATATTCCGCAATATGCTCGTAAGAGTATTGGAGATTAGCACCGTCGTAGCTATCATGGGTGATAAAGACTTCACGCGCATCATCATAACCGATCACCAGCAGATAATGCCCCATCCACCCCTGATTCGCCCGTTCGGGATCATAACCAGATTCGATAATAGTCGGGAAACCGTTGGCAATCAGCGTGCGGAGTGTATCCAGCGTGCCACCGTAGCGCACCATCGAAAATACGGGCAACTCCGGCACCTGCGAATTAACGAACTCCGCCATTTGCCATGGGCTAACATTTTTATCTTCAAAATTAGGCTTCAACCATGCCGCGGCGCGTGCCTGATTATCCACATAGCCATAATAGGACAACGCCATTGTAATGGTCGCCGGTCCGCAATTGTTCCATGTTTGTGCGTGGTAGGTAAAACCGTTCAGCAAAAATGATGACGGCAGTGTATCAACCTCAGTCGTATCGTCCTGTGCAAATGCGCCACCAGCTGGCAAGATCATCACCAACAGCGCCAGTAGCAGTCCCCATTTCCAAAACCGTGTTGTCATTCGAGTGTATTCCTTTTAAGGAGTGTATCCTATTTAACCTCAGGGATTTGCATATATTATAACCTGTTAACGGCACTTTCAATCCCACCTATCCCATACGCTTACCTGACGCTCTCCCTATTGTGGTCGTCGTAAGATACTGAAGGCTTAAGGCTTGGTGTTATTGTCCCGTTTGTATACTCCCCTTATAATGTGAAAGGGGCACGTTTCTTTAATGCAATCGTCTATAATCAGCTGACGTTACGCAGAGTAAATATTAGGATGATGTTGGGCATGAAGTAGATGCTCAAACATGAGTAAGTCAGTTGGTCAGGTAATCAGTTTGTCAGAAAGTACATACTGCCAACGTGCAATGAATGTTTTTGCTAAGATGCTGATTTACTGAAGTGCTGATTTACTTACCGTCGTTTACTGTTTACAAGTTAAATATTGTGATTGATTATTTTTGCGTCACATCACTAATCAGATTACACGTCATATATTATCAAAAGGTAACAGCGTCGTGAAGGCGGTCAATATCGACAGGCAACATGACATGCAATTCCGAAATAGGACGCAGATTGCCACTAACAATGTGACGCAACTCTATCGCGCCTTCTTAATTCAGCAAGATAGCGACGATGTTGAGGTGATTGTAAAAACGATCACACTCACTGCATTGGGCGATGAGGCTGACCTTGATCGTGAGGCGCTTGTAAAACGCTTAGAGTCGCTCCAGATGTTAGACCATCCGCATATTTTTCCCCTGCTTGATCTTCGATTTAATGACCATAATCACAATCAAATTCAACAGGTGATGACTCCGGCTGTGATTACCCTGCTGGAGCAATTACCCGGAAAAGGCTATTCGATTTCGCGGGCGCAGGCAATTTTCACGCAAGTTGCACAGGGTCTACACTATGCACACGAGGCGGGCGTATTACATCTCAACCTTAAACCGCAAAATGTGCTATTTGATGATGTTGGCAATGCCTGCTTAAGTGATTTTAGCGTTATCCCGCCGGATGTGCGTAAAAGCAAGCTGTATGCAACGCCCGCCTATCTCGCGCCAGAGCAAATTAACGGCGAACCGCTCAGTGTGCAAACCGATATTTACGCGCTGGGGTGTTTGCTCTATACGTTATTGACCGGCACGCCTCCCTTTAGCATCCGGCAGGGTATAGACGAAGTTGCCGTTCTCAATAAGCAACTGATGTCTGATCCTGTGCTACCATCGAAGATCAACAGTGTGTTACCCAAAGCAATTGATTCAGTTATTGCCAGAGCACTCGCCAAAGCACCCGAAGCACGTTATGAAAGCATCGCACAATTTGAGCAAGCGGTAGTTTCTGCCTTCGATCATGCCAATCAACGCTCCCGTTCCGTGCCGACTCCGGCAATCACCATTCCACTGATTGTACGTCCATTTATTGTTGCATTTTTCTTTATGGCAGTTGCGATCATCGCGCTTATATTTTCCTTGCGAAATGTACCCGAATCCCCAACGCGGAAAATAGCCGCCGCACCACAGATTCTTATGGGGACAAACAGCCCGTCTGATACGTTGACTGTATCCGCACAGGAGAACGAATTGGCAGTTGCAAGTCTGGGTGAAGGGGGCTTTATCGCCTATATCACCTGCAATCGCAGTAGCGAATATTACGCGACAATCGCACGCGAGGTATTAACTTTCGCGCAAGCCGCGGATTTGCCTGTGTTAGTCTATGATGGTCAGAACGACGCATTTCGTCAGCCCATTTTGATTGAGCAGGCGCGGGTGGACGGCGCACAGGGATTTATTGTTTGTCCTTTGAATTTAGATGCACTCGCTGATGCACTCGGCGGATTGGTCGCAGATAATATCCCGCTGGTACTCACCGCTGGTATATTTGATGGCGCGGTGGTTGTGCATGAAGATGACACCTTACTCGGCGAACCCATCGGAGAATATGCCGGACGCTACATTCGTGATGAGTTATCAGGGCAGGCACAGGTAGTCGTGTTGAATTATCCGCAATTGCCTAATCTTATCGAACGAGAACAGGCGATGGTCGCTGGCATGTTCGCCTTTGCACCCTCTGCTGAAATTGTTTCTACCACTCCCGGTGCAACCGTTGATGGTGGCTATGATTCCGTGAATTTTCTGCTGGAAACAAATACATCGTTTAACGTGATTTTGAGCATCAATGATGCCGGTACCTATGGCGCGATTGAAGCCCTGGAAGAAGCGGGTATTGCACCGAATGCTGTTGCAATCTTTAGCGTGGATGCTGAATTACGCGCACAGCAATATATCCGTGAGAATTACTTTTTGCGGGCATCCATCAGCGCCGGACGGCAGGAGTCTGCGCGGGCAATTGTAAATAGTATGGTTAAGTTGCTTTCGGGTAGTCCGATTGCGGAAACGATACAGGTTCCCCCCGGTGAAATTATCACAATAGAGGATGTTAATTAAACCCACTCTGCACTAAGCGTTTTTTCAGCATACCCCGCGAAAGCAAATTGTCTACCCGCCTCTTATGTGACGTATACGTTGTTCTTACACGCTTAACGTAAACTCAATAGACTATGGTTTTATAGCCTCTTATGTAAAGCCTTTGTTGAGAAACAAGTACAGTTCGGTAATTTCAGGTAAAATAAAGACATCTTGAGGACGGGTGTAACGCATCCGGCGTATAGGGATAGATAAACGTATGATACGGTTTGAACGATTTACAGAACGGGCACAAGATGCCGCGGCAAGAGCCTACGAAATTTTGCAACGTTATGGGCATAATCAGGTCGATACCGAGCATATTTTGCTGGCATTATTGGAACAGACAGACGGCGTAATCCCGATGATTTTAGACAAGCTGAATGTCGAAGTGAGTGTGATTCGCTCACGCTTGGATGACATTCTGATGGCAAGTCCGAAACCGTCGATTTATGGCGGTGGTACGGGACAGGTGTTCATCACGCCACGCGTAAAACGGGTGATAGACCTCGCCAATGAGGAAGCCAATCGCTTGAGCGACGAGTATATCTCCACGGAGCATATGTTCCTCGCCATTTTGAGCGAACGCAACACCTCCGTTGCACGCATCCTGAACGATAACGGGATCAACCGTGAACGCGTGTTTGATACGGTCAAAGAGATTCGCGGTGGTCAACGGGTGACGGATCCACAGGCGGAAAGTCGCTATCGCACGCTAGAAAAATATAGCCGTGACCTGACGCGCATGGCGCTAGAAGGTAAGCTCGATCCGGTTGTGGGGCGTGACGCGGAAATTTTGCGCGTCATCCAGATTCTCAGCCGTCGTACCAAGAATAATCCGGTACTGATCGGTGAAGCGGGTGTGGGTAAAACGGCAATCGTGGAAGGTCTGGCGCAGAAAATCTCCGATGGGGATGTGCCGGAATTGCTCCTCAATAAGCGCGTCGTCAGCTTAGATTTAAGCGGTATGCTGGCGGGTAGTCGCTTCCGTGGAGAATTTGAGGAACGCTTAAAGGCGACCATCGAAGAAATTCAGCGTGCTGAGGGTGAAATCATCCTCTTCATTGATGAATTGCATCAGGTCGTCGGCGCAGGTGGTACAGGTGGCGCGATTGACGCGGGCAATATGATGAAACCGGCGTTGGCGCGTGGTGAATTACAGACTGTCGGCGCGACAACATTAGATGAGTATCGTCAATATATCGAAAAAGACGGCGCATTAGATCGTCGGTTTGCGCCGGTTTATGTGGAAGAACCGAGCGTAGAAGACACCATCGAGATGCTTTACGGCTTACGTGATCGCTACGAAGCGCATCATAAAGTGACCATCGCCGATGAAGCCATCGAAGCCGCCGCACGTCTGTCGGATCGCTATGTGACCGGACGTAAATTGCCGGACAAAGCGATTGATCTGCTGGACGAAGCCGCCGCCAAGTTGCGGGTCGCGCTCTATTCCATGCCGCCACGCTTGAAGGAAATGAAAGACGCGCTGGATCGCCTCTCCACTGAAGAAGAAGCGGCAGGTCTGGCACGCGATTATGAACGCGCCGCCGAATTCAAAGTTCAGCGTTTACAGCTTGAGCATGAATTTGAACGTGAGCGTTATGTGTGGCAACAGGAAAATACACTCGATGAAGTGGTGGATGAGCAGGACATTGCCGATGTCGTCGCGCAATGGACGGGCATCCCTATGAATCAGATGCTGGAAACCGAGAACGAAAAATTGCTCCGCATGGAGGATGAACTTCATAAGCGCGTCATCGGGCAAGAAAAAGCCGTCGCCGCGCTCGCAGATGCCATTCGCCGTTCGCGCAGTGGCTTAAAAGACCCCCGCAGACCGATTGGATCGTTTATCTTCCTCGGTAGCAGTGGCGTGGGCAAGACCGAATTGGCGAAAACATTAGCGGAATTCATGTTCGATGATGAGGAAGCCCTCATTCGCATCGACATGAGCGAATATCACGAACAGCACAACGTCAGCCGTTTGTTCGGTGCGCCTCCGGGCTATGTGGGCTATGAAGCGGGCGGGCAACTCACTGAAGCGGTGCGTCGCCGTCCTTATCGCGTCATCCTGTTTGATGAGATCGAAAAAGCTCATCCTGACGTGTGGAATGCACTCTTACAAATTCTGGAAGATGGTCGCCTCACGGATGGGCAGGGACGGACGATTGATTTCCGTAACACCGTCTTGATTATGACCAGCAACCTCGGCACAGAATTCGCCAAACGTGGCGGGGCATTGGGCTTCGTCAGCGCGACGGATAGTGAAGCGGTTGCCGATCATCAAAAGATCGAAAAAGCGATGCGTGATACCTTCCGTCCAGAATTCCTGAATCGCATTGACGAGGTGATTATCTTCTCGCCACTGACCCAGCGGGACGTGGAATTGATGGTTGATCTTCAAATGCAGGGGCTTGCACGTCGCTTACTCGAAGTTGGTTTGCACGTCCACCTGACCGAACCCGCCCGCAATTGGCTGGCAAGCGCCGGTTATGATCCGCAATTTGGTGCGCGTCCGTTGCGCCGTGCATTGCAACGTTTCGTGGAAAATCCGATGAGCGTGCAGTTATTACGCGGGGATTTCCATAATGGTGATTTGATCGTCATTGATGAACTCAACGGTCAATTGATCTTCGAGCGGCACGAAAACACCGCCAGCGATTACCTGATGCGGAATGCTGCACGTCGGCAGGAAACCAACCACGAAATTCTCAATGAGGATTTTCGTCAGGAATAACACATTGCTTGATTAAAATACAAACCCTAAAAAGCACGTTCGTCTAATATTAAGCGAACGTGCTTTTTTGTTTGGCTATTTACCTTTTGTAACTATTCAGCTATCCGTGAGATTCTTCTCGTCACTCCGGTCTAAAGACACAGAGCTAGGTTATTCAAGCCCCATAAATGGGACTATTTTAGCGAATAGTCCCATTTATGGGGCTTGTTTTTCTAGCCGGACGGCTTTAGCCTCTGGCGCTATTTTAACGGATAACTAAATAATCTCACGGAACAATTACCCTCTTCCACAGATTCAAGTTATAAGAGGTCTTTACGGTTCACAAGAATCACTTTATAATGCGGATTGCCGGACTTACGGCGACTAAATTGTAAGCCTATTAAAGGAGAAAATTGTGTTCACGTTCAACGGTCAGGTTAGCCAGCACCGTATCATCCCGATTCTTGAGAAACTCAGCGAACAGTTTGATCTGAAAGATGTGTTTCGAGATTGTACGGACGATGCCTCTTTGGTGCAGGCGCTCCATGATTGGCTAAAACGGACGCAATTTTCTGTGTTCACAAATCAGAATATCCCCATCGCCACCCGCGCAGAAATTACTCGTGAGATCGGTTTACTAGGTCTGGATACGCGTGCAGGTGTCGGGCTTGATGAAAACAACCTGCCAGATTTGATGTGGTGTGCTGTACCTGCGGGGGACTTCCTCTACGGGAGCGATAAAAAGCGTGATCCTTACGCCTATCGCACCGAGTTGCCGCAGAAGACGCTGAATGTGGATTATGCCTATCAGGTTTCAGTTTATCCAATCACGACAGCACAATTTCAGGCATTCGTGCAGTCGGATTATAGTGATATGCGCTGGTGGGCAGATTTTCCAGCAGAGTATCAACCGCACGCCGTAAACACAGATGAAAACCCGTCGCTATTGGCGAAAGCGCTGAACTTACCCGCGACATTGATTTCATGGTATCAGGCGGTGGCATTTTGTCGCTGGCTGACCGTCCGCTATCAAGGGGCGAACATCATCACAGCAGATCAGATGATCCGTCTGCCTACGGATGTCGAATGGGAGAAAGCCGCCCGTGGCACCGATGGCAGAGTCTATCCGTATGGCGATGATGCCGAAGCCGATTTTGCCAATATGAGCGGGACGGATTTGGGAGATGTCTGTCCGGTGGGATTGTTCGCTGACGGTGTGTCGCCCTATGGCACCCACGATATGAGCGGCAACGTCTTTGAGTGGTGCACGGCTAACACTGAGGACATCTCCGCAGGTCAGATTTTACGCGGTGGCTCGTATTATATGAGTGAAGAATGGGCGCGGTGTGCCTATCGCTATGAGCGGATGCCCGCGCAACAACTTAAAGACTCCGGTTTTCGAGTCGTTTTAAGTGACATCAGAAATCATCCTATTGCGCCATAAATGCGGCTTTTCTGCCCTGAAAAGATGCCAGAAGAACGGTTTTGCTCTAGTCTCCGTTCTTCTGTAAATTTTGCTGTAGATCGGTTGTTTGATAATTACCTAACCACTATGTATAATTACCATGATTGTCACCTAATGTGGTAAAGTACCAGTTCATTAATTGCCGAAGGGAGGAAAGCGCGTACTCTTGTGGGGATACTCACGCGCGTCTTCTTATGAATTCCAATATACCAGGGACTGAGGAAGAAATGGAAAATCCTGAAGCCTCATCCGAAGAAATCAACACGAATATCGAAGATAACGTAACACCAATTCCCGAATCTGCTGAACCGGAAACGGAAGTTGCGGAAGAAGCTGAGGCGCAAGCTGAAACTGTGGTTGATACTACGGTTGAAGTAGAACCCGAAGCGGAAGCCGAAACCGAAGTCGAAACCGTAGCAGAAGTAGAGACACCTGCTGAAGCGGTTGTCGCGGAAGTTGCGACGGAACAAGCCGGAGAAGATGACGATGAAGATGTCGTCAGCGCCTCCGACGAGTCTGATGATTCCGATGAGGATGAGTCTGATGATGCCGCTAGCGACGAAGATGCCGCCAGCGCGGTTGCAACGCCAGCTAAGCCGCAACCTGTCCGTCGTTTTAAGCGGGGCGATCTCGTTGAAGGGACAATCTCCAAAACCTCCCCGACCTCCATCACGGTGGATCTCGGTGAAGGTGACGAAGGCATTGTACCCGGACGTGAATTGGAAAATATGGGCGTTAAGGCAATTGAAGAACTGTCTGAAGGTAAAACGCTGATGTTGTTTGTGGTGAATCCGCACGATCATCGCGGAAATACCGTGCTGTCTATCAACCGTGCTGAAGAAGAAATGAACTGGAAGGAAGCAGAAACCTACCAGAAAGAACAGCAGGTTTACGAAGGTAACATCGCCGGCTATAACAAAGGTGGGCTGATCGTCCGCTTTGGGCGCTTACGTGGCTTCGTGCCACAAAGCCAGATCGGTGATGATCGTCGGCGTAGTATGCAGGGCGATACACCGGAAGAACTGTATAGTGGCATGGTCAATGAGAATGTCTCGGTGAAGGTGATTGAGGTTGATCGTAGCCGTAACCGCCTGATTCTCTCCGAACGTGCCGCCTCCCGTGAATTACGCGAAGCCCGCAAGGAATCGCTGATTCAGGAGTTGAACACGGGTGAAATTCGAGAAGGGTACGTCGTCAGCCTTGAAGATTTCGGCGCATTTGTCGACATCGGCGGGGCAGAAGGACTGGTGCATCTGACGGAAATTTCGTGGAAGCACATCACCCATCCTAAAGAAGTGCTCAAAATCGGTCAGAAGGTCAAAGTTGAAGTCATCAGCGTAGATCGTGACCGTAAGCGCATCGGCTTGAGCATCAAACGGCAGGAAGCTGATCCATGGGATGAAGTCGCCACGACCTATAACGATGGTCAATTAGTGCGCGGCACCGTCACCAAGATGACCAAATTTGGCGCATTCGCTCAGTTGAGTGATGCACCGGAGATCGAAGGGTTGATCCATATTTCCGAACTTTCCGACGAACGTGTAAATCATCCGCGTGAAGTCGTTAATGAAGGCGAAGAACTCACCCTGCGCGTCGTTAAGATTGATGTGAAGAATCGCCGTCTCGGGTTAAGCCTGAAAGCCGTAAACTCCGCAATGTATCTTGACATTGATCTGCGTCAATTCGCCGGTGATGCTGACGACGAATAAGGTTTGCGCTAGATTTGCTATGAGACTATTCACAGCCGCTCGATTGTTGAGCGGCTGTTGTATTTAACTACATTTTGAGGATACGCAACCGATTGGTAAACGGGCTTTTACTAATCACTAAAAACTAATCACTTGCAACTAATCACCTAAAGGATTTAAACACCATGAAAATGACCATGCGCTGGTTTAATGAGGATAAAACCGTGCGTTTACCCCAGATTGCACAGATTCCGGTGATTCGCGGGATCGTCGGGACGATTGAGGGGAAATCCGGTGATGTCCTCTGGGAACAGGCGGAACTGGAAGCCCTCAAGTCAGAGGTCGAATCTTATGGATTAACGCTCGATGTGATCGAAAGTATTCCTGTCGGCGATGACATCAAGCTCGGCACGGATAAGCGCGATGCCATGATCGACATCTATTGCGAAAGCATCCGCAACATGGGGCGTGCCGGAATTCCTGTCCTCTGCTACAACTTCATGACCGCCTTCGATTGGATGCGAACTGAACTCACGCACGAATTGAGCGATGGTTCTTTCACCACCGAATACGATGAGCAATCCATGCTGGCGTATGACATCTCTAAAGGGATTGAAGGGCGGGTGGCATGGGTAAAAGGCTATAGCGGTGAGGAATTACAATCCATTATTGCTCAATACAAGGCATTAGGCGAAGAAGGACTGTTCCAGAATTACGCCTATTTCCTCAAGCGCGTCATTCCCGTCGCGGAAGAAGCGGGCGTACTCATGGGGTTACACCCTGACGATCCGCCGTGGTCAATTCTCGGTCTGCCGAATCTCGTCCGTGATGCAGACTCACTCCAACGTATTCTGGATGTCGTCGATAGTCCGCATCATGGCTTAACCTTTTGCACCGGCTCTCTCGGTTCAAGACCGGATAACGACCTGCCCGCCATGATCCGTCAATTTGGCTCACGCATCAACTTTGTGCATTTGCGAAACGTCGAATTACTCGGCGAACGTCATTTCCGTGAAGTCGCCCATTCCAACGAAGCCGGTAATGTCAAATTGCCGGAAGTCATGCAGGCGCTGGTCGATATTAATTTCACCGGTCCCCTGCGCCCCGATCACGGACGCATGATCTGGGGAGAAACCGGACGACACGGCTACGGCTTATATGACCGTGCGCTCGGCGCGATGTATCTGCAAGGGCTGTGGCAGGGCATCAAGGTCGAGCGCTAACCTCATCGCCATGCAATTGCTGAAATCATACTGATGCGCTAAGAAAATAAACATATGATTCGTAGGGATGAGCCAATGTGCTCATCCGCCTATTTTCATTTTGGATTAAATATTCATTCCCGAACATTTCCCCATCCACAGACATCTATCTCATTTATCACTTGATATTATTTCACCCCCTCACCCTATTTTTTGCGCCGTCGCGTGTTTGTGTTATGCTTTCTAAAAGTGTTTACCGAAAGTTATTAAAGCAATCTACAAAAAATTGAAAGCAAAAGAAAGTTATTGAGCGTTTACTTTATACAGGGGATGGTTGGTCATTATGTCAATAAATCAAGCCTATGAACTGGCAAAAGAACGTTATGCCGCGCTTGGCGTGGATGTGGATGCCGCGCTGGAACGCCTCAGAAATACACCCATCAGCTTGCATTGCTGGCAGGGCGATGATGTCGGCGGCTTCGAAGACCCTGATCGCGGTCTGAGCGGGGGCATCATGGCGACGGGCAATTATCCCGGCAAAGCGCGCACGGTTGCCGAATTACGCGCCGATTTAGACACCGCCTACAGCCTAATCCCCGGCACGCATCGGCTGAACCTCCATGCCTTTTATCTGGATACCGATCAACCCGTCCCACGTGATGAAATTTTGCCGGAACATTTTTCGAGCTGGGTAGATTGGGCAAAAGCCAATAATCATGGCGTGGATTTTAACCCGTCGTGCTTCTCCCACCCCTTAGCAGATGACGGTTTTACGTTGGCACATGCGGATAAATCGGTGCGCGATTTCTGGATCGCCCATTGCATCGCCTCGCGTGAGATTGGCGATTATTTCGGGCGCGAATTAAACAGCCCCTGTGTGACAAACGTCTGGGTGCCGGACGGCTACAAAGATATGCCCATAGACCGCCTCGCACCCCGTCAACGTCTCCATGAGTCGCTGGATAAAGTTTTTGCGAAGCCACTGCAACATAATCTGGACGCGGTGGAGTGTAAGTTGTTCGGCATCGGCTCGGAAAGTTATGTGGTAGGTTCGCATGAATTTTACATGGGCTATGCGACGACCAAACAAACCCTACTTTGTCTGGATGCGGGGCATTTTCACCCGACGGAAAGTATCGCCGATAAAATTTCGTCCGTTATGCTCTACGTGCCGGAATTGCTCCTGCATGTCAGTCGCGGTGTGCGGTGGGATAGCGATCATGTCGTCACCTTGACCGATGAGCTACAGGCGATTATGCAGGAATTGGTACGCGGGGATTTCCTCAGCCGGACGCACATCGGGCTGGATTTCTTTGACGCGAGTATCAACCGTGTGGCGGCGTGGACAATCGGCACCCGCAACGCTTTACGTGCGCTCCTGATGGCATTGCTCGAACCACGCGCGCTCTTGCAGGGCTACGAAGACGATGGCAATTACACGGCACGGCTGGCATTGCTGGAGGAACTCAAAGGTTTACCCTTCGGCGCGATCTGGGATATGTATTGTGAACAGCAAAACGTGCCTGTTGGTTTCGCGTTTATGGATGTCGTCACCGCTTACGAGAAAACGGTGCTTGCGAATCGCGCCTAGAATCACTTGCTAAACAAAAAAAATCGTGCCGACAGCGAAAATTCGTCGGCACGATTTTTGATTCTAAGCGTAATAATGATGCGTGACCGATTACTCAATCACGTAGCTATATACATTGGTCGCTGGAATACCGTTGAAGATGACCACATAGGTCTTGCCTTCCGCGTCCGGTCCATAATTCAACTGGAACTCGCCACTGGTCAGCGCATAAAGGCTAGCAGGACCAACCGATTGGATCAACGTGTTCACGCTTGGCGGGCTGGCGATGAACGGTGCGAGGTCTTCGTCGGAGATGGCAAACAGGAAGCTCCCGTTGCCGTTGCTGTCGATGTCGTAAACGTGCACCTGAGTATCACCACCCACAGGCACCACAAACATGCTGAATTCCGTCGCTCCCACAGACACATTCAAAGATGCGGCAGGCGCTGGCGGGGAGCAGGTTGTGCTCACGCCGAGCAGGGTGAAGTTGCCAGACAGGGTGACTAAGCCAGTAAAATCAAATGGCACCACACCAGAAATCGTCCCGGCGGTGGCTGTGCCGATAATGGTTGTGGGTGAACCACCATTCGGGGTGAGTATGATCGAAAAATCTTGAAATAACTGATACGGGGGAACGGTTAATGTGACGGTGACGATCTCGCCCGCGTTGAGTGTAATTTCTTCCGGGATGGTGAGGTTGCCATTGAGGAGCAAGTTCACGCCATTGATTGTTGTGCACCCTTCGCTGAGCGCGGCATGGGTGGTATTGCTGGGCAGGAAATAAAACGCGCTGGCAATGACCAGCATAAAAGCAGAGAGTTTGATAAATTTGGTCATATGATCTCCATGGAGGATGTGTAAGTTAACATCTTTTACGGTAACAGAAAACACCTTTCATTGGATGATGCAAACGTAAATAATTTCCAAATTTATCATGAAGGTGTGAACTTCAAAGGCAGATAGCGCATAATGGCTTTCGATTTTCTCTGTGCCACATTAGCACCTTTCTAGTATATTTGAGAGTAGAAAATGATGACGGAGTTACCGATGACAACAAGACTGTTTACTGCACCCGATACGATGGAATGGAGGATATTACGAATTAGCACTGGAATTAGGGGAAACCTCTGATGACCGACTTTTTGAGTCACTTCAGTTAATTTGGAATCATCCTGCATTGAGTGGATGTTATTTGTTTAGTGACAAAGAACCACACGAACAGAAAAAAATCGAACTAAATAAAAAACATATTCAAGACGGCTTTCACTTGCGCGGGATTGCAACCTTACCCAACAAATCCAATGTCGCCTGTGGAACCCTTTCCGTCAGAGAAATACCCTATAATGTCGATTGGCTTATTTTTTACATACCGATGGGTGCTCTTGCAACTGCTTACGATGTTGGGGGTTATCCATTTTCAAAGGACATTGCAGATCATATCGTTTGGATGGTGACAATTGAAAAATGGCTCTACAATATTGCAGATCACGTTTTTAAGCACATTGATTTCAAATTAGGTCTCATTGGTTTAGAAGTTTCTGGTGATGCCTATTCAAGTGAAATCGCAAGTGACGGAATACCTGATATACGTGAGATGGGATATTTAATAGAGGGCAAAGATAAAGATACGTTGGAGTTTTTACCTGCAAATTGGTTTAATAGAGAAACTGATATATTTGACTGACTACCTCTCCATTCATTAAAGTGGAAAAAGCGCCACCTCGTTGTGAGATGGCGCTTTGGTTTTGAACTAGATTTTTCTTACGGCTCGTCGGTCACTTCAACATCGGGGGTGATTTCCGGCTGAACGGGCACGATCACCACTTCATCCGTGACTTCCGGTTGTGGTGTGCTGATGGGTGCTTCGTCCGTTGGCTGTGCCGGAATGACGACGGGTGCGTCTTCGACAGGTTGTGTCGTCAACACCTGACCATTCACGATCAGTGCGTCAATCGCTACCGGTGCGCCACCCAGAGGGATGATCCTCAGCGTGTGTGCGCCGTCACTTAAATCGGTGAAGCTGGCGATCTGACCGAAAGCGGTCTGGGTTGCGTTAGCATTGACTCCACGCATCGGTTCGCCGTCGATCTCGACCACGAATGTGCCGTATTCCACGCCTGAAACGTAGACTACATCGACCTGCGTTCCGGTGAAGGTCATGGTCAGCGTGTCCGCGCCACTGGTCGAACTTTGCAGATAGGCTTGCCCGACTGCACTCTCGCTGGCTTGTTGCGTCCATGCACCACTGCGGGTAATCGCCCCGTTTTCCACCTGTACCATCAGCGGTTGCAGGTTGAATGACAACGACAGGAAGCTCCGACTTGCAGACAACGCACCCACGCCCGTGATGTTGTAGGTCTGAATTTGCCATGTGTAGCCGCCAAATGCCAGCGGATTTGGTAGTTGGAACGAACACGTGCTTGAACAAACACTCGCCGCAATGTGCCATTGATCGTAAGCGGGTAAGCCCATCCCATTGACCACATAAAGGCGATAGTAAGTTGCCGTGTTGACCGAATTCCACGTAAATGTGGGTCGATTGGTCTGGTAAATCACCGCATCGTTGGCAGGCGTGAGCAAAGTCGCCGCGCCGGGCAACGGTTGCGCCACACTGAACGCTACGCCACCATAACCGTCGAGTGCTTCTCCAACAGACCACAATCCCCAGCCTGCATCGTTGCCACCACGCACATACCACATATACGCACCGTTTGCGGGGAAGGTGAAGTCGAGCACACAGTCACTCGCGCAGGTCACACCGGCACCGACCACATACGGCGCGTTACTCACGAACCCGTTTGGTCCGGCGACGTAAACTTCATATTTCGTGGCATTCGCGTCCGGTGTCCAAGTAAACGTGCCAGAGAGCGTCGTCACCACCGCACTTGCCGCCGGACTAATTTTGGCGATCACAGCCGGTAACGGTTGCGCCACACTGAACGCCACGCCACCATACCCGTCGCGTGCTTCTCCCGCCGACCACGGACCCCAGCCCGCCGCATTCCCGCCGCGCAAATACCATGTGTACGCGCCATTTGCGGGCAGAGTCAGGTTCAGCGCACAGCTACTCGCGCACGTCACGCCCGAACCAACCACATACGGCGCATAGCTTGCATAGCCATTTGGTCCGACGATAGAGACTTCATATTTCGTCGCATTGGCATCGTGTGTCCAGTCGAAAACCATGTTTGCAACCGGAACAACTTCGCTGGCAGTCGGACCGGTCTTGGCGATCACACCCGGCAACGGCTGACCAACCGTGAAGTTGACCACGCCATAATTATCCGCCGCTTCACCAGCCGACCATGCACCCCATCCCGCAGCGCTATACCCGCGTAAGTACCAGCTGTAAGCTCCGTTGACGGGCAGAGTCAGCGTACTATCGCAGGTTGACGCGCAAGTGACCTCAGTACCGACCATCAGCGTGCGATCCGACACGAATCCGTTCGGACCAAGCACGTAACTCTGATAGTAAGTCGCCTCCGCATCCGGTGTCCAGCTGAATGTCACGGTCAAATCATCCAGATTTTGGGCGTTTGTCGGCGCGATTTTCGCCACCACAGACGGCAACGTGTCCGTCACGCTAAACGCTTGAGCGCCATAACCATCCGCCGCTTCTCCAGCAGACCACTTACCCCAGCCCGCCGCGCTATACCCGCGCAGATACCACAGATAATCGCCAACATACGGCAGGACGACCTCAACCGAACAATTTGTCGCACAGGTCACATCTGCACCGACTTCATACGTCACATCGCTGATCCAGCCGTTCGGTCCGGTCATATACAGTTGATACTGAGTAGCATCGCTATCCGCTGTCCACGAGAAAGTTGCTGTGCTATCCGTCAACGCCTGATTTGCAGTCGGCGCGACTTTGGCGATCACATCAGGAATCGCTGTCGGGGCGGTGAATGTTGTCGGCGCTGACCACGCACCCGCGCCCGCCGAGTTGAACGCCTGCACATACCACGTCCACGTCCCCGGAATGGATGCTAGCGTCGTGTTCCAGCCGCAAGTGCCTGTCGAACAGATCACTTCATCGCCGACTTCGCCGCGCAGAACGCCGCTCGCCACACCATTCGGATTGACCAGATACAAATTGTAACCGGAGACATTCGCGACTTCATTCCACTGGAAAGTCGTGTTGTAAGCGGTTGATTCACCCTCCAGTGGGAATACTTTCGTGACCGCACCGGGCAGGGTCGAATTGACCGTAAAGCTCATCCCACCTGACCACGGCGTTGCCTGACCGTCTTTCCAACCGCGCACATAGAACGTATATGCCCCATTCGGCAGACGGTAACTTTCGCGCAGAGTCGTCGCATCAATCTGGCATTGTGTGCCGTTACAATAGCCGACATCCGAGACAACCTCGTTGATGATTTGTTGGTTGGCAATATTCGCTACGTAAAGATAATAATGGCTTGCTCCGGCGATGTCCGTCCATGTATAGGTCGGGTTGCCCGTTGGCAAATTGACCGAACCATTCGGCGAAATCGGCGTTGGGAAAACCGGATTGACCGTAAACGTGTCCGGTCCGGCATACCCCCCCGTACCACCTGTGCTCAGTCCACCCGGTCCCTTTGTTTGAATATAAACTTGATACTGCACGCCGCCCGTCAAGCCGACAGGAGAAATCAACGAACAGGTTGTACCGTTGACCCCACCGCAAGTTGCCGCCCGTGAGACTGCTTGATTTACAGTGGGCACACCGACATTGGCAGATGGCGCAACATACACATTGAAAGAGGTCGCGTTCGTCGCCGTGCCGGAGAGCGTCCAGTTAAAGGTCGGTTTCAGGTTATCCAGTCCGGTGGTCGTGCCGAGCGTGACCAGCGCCGGAGCAATCGCATCCAGCGTAAAGTTCATCGGTCCAACCCATGTACTGCCCGCCTCGCGCACATACCATAGATGCGCGCCATCGGTCAGGCGATTGGCTTCTGCCAGCGTAGTCAGGTCGATGGAGCAGGTCGCGCCGTTACAGATGCCACTACTCGCCACCGTCGGGTTGATAATTTGCGTATTATCTACCCGCGCCACGTACAATTCAAAATTGGCGACATCGGTATCCGACCATGAATAAGACGGATTGCCATAGCCGTTGGTGATCGTCCCGTTCGGCGCGAATTGCACCAGATTGGACGGTACATAACCCGGCACTTCAATCACCTCGAAATTGGTGAAGTTAAACGTCTTCCCGCCGACGACCACGCTACCATTCGCCGGATTTTGCGCGAGGATTTGTTCTGACTGTTGATCGGTCAGTCCGGTGAATTCAAAGCGCAGGGTATCCGTGCCACTACCACCGTCCAGCGGCAGAATATTATCCGCGCCACCATTCGCGCCATCTTGCAGGATGACCGTATCATCGCCACCTTCCGCGAAAATCGTCCCGCCAACTGTGCCGGAATTGGTGATTGTATCCGCCGCACCTTCGCCTGTTATCTGCCCTAAAACGTCAGAGACACTAATATAATCACCGTAAATATTTCCAAGTACAGTGCCGGAATTTATAATCGTATCTAAACCGGGCTGGCGACTTTGGTCACCTCGTATATCGCCTTCGACGATTCCAGTATTTGTTATTGAGTCATTACCACCGATACCATATACACTGTCACCTTGAATGTGTCCCGTATAATCCGGGTCAATTAGTTCAATTAACCCGTTGTTTACGATGATGTCATTACCCCCAACACCATTTACGGATTCGCCAAATGCAAAAGTGTTGACACCGTCTCCACGAATCAGATTAACAACCGCACCTGTTTCATTCGTTATTATGTCATTACCGCCAGCAAATGTATCAACCGAGTTATTTATTGTGATGCCATCACCTATGATCTCATTTGCCGTGCCGTAATTTACGATTGTGTCGTTACTACCATTATTATCATTGATATTTTCGCCGAATACAGTGCTTAGAGTTACCCCATTGTTAATCGTGATTGAGTCACTACCTAGACCGCCATCCACATTACCATCCGTATTCGTCCCGACAGGCGGGTTTTGTTCACACACAATCGTGTCGTTGCCGGGTGTGCCATCAGGGCAGGCATCGTAGACATCCAGAATCATCGCGCCGACGGTAGCCGATTCGCTATCATTCGTGCCGACTTTGGCAAACGTCATGCCGAAGGTTTCAATATCTTCCGCTTCGGGGTTCAAAATCAACGGGACGGAAACCTGTTGCGTGGTCTGCCCGCTGGTAAAGATCAAATTTCCGGAAGTCGCCACATAATCAACATTCTCAGTCGAGTTGCGATTGCCTGAAGTCGTCGCATAGCTGATGGTCAAGCTCGGCAACGGATTAGCGACGCTCAGATTGACCGTAAAGACCGCATTACCGTCGTCTTCATCCACGACGATGTTGCTGACTGTAAACGTGACAGGATCTGCTGAAACAGGAAATTGCCCGCCGGGATTGCTCTCTATGCGATTACAGTCGGGATCGGGTCCCGCCACACACGGGTCGTCGTTGCGCTGGGATAAATTAATCTGCATCTGGTTACCAATCTCTGCATTGCCCGCCCGCACGATGTAGAGATCATAATTATCACGCACCGGATATGTCCACGTATACGACGTATCACCGAACAAATTCACCGGCACAGTGATGGACGTTTGCCCCGCAGGGATCGTCACCGTGGAATATTCCGGCACAATACAGGACGGATCGCCGCTATCAACACATACCCCTGAACCAAATTGGATACCGCGTGTGCCATAGCCGTTAAAACTTGGGAAAGTTGCGCTATAAGCGGGTAAATCCGCCGCATCGCGTGAGCCAATATCAACGATAACCGGTTCATTAATCGGCTTATCAAGGAACAGTGTCGCGTTATAAACAACTGCCCCGCTGTTACCTTCCAATTGCACGACATCGCCTAACAAACTCACCGTTGGCGGATCGGCTTCAATCGCAGGATCACAGAAGAACGAGTTAGAGCTACCGTCATCACCTGCACGGAATTGCCAGTAAGGATGTAAACCCACCGCGCCCATATCAAAGGTGTCGGAACCACCGCCAACATTTCCGCCGACGATGCTATAGCCTAAGCGCAAATAGAAACTTTGTCCCGCCTGAAGTGGATTGGTAAAGTTAAATGTCGCCGAGTGTTGCTCGCCCGCCGTCGTGCCAGCCGGGAAACTATGGATTAAGCCGGTATCGGATGGAATAACATTACCATCTTTGTCCAACACGTTGATGAGCGACCAATCCACATAATCGTAAATGGGGTCAGGAATGCCGAGAGGGTTCTCATTCTGCGGATAACTGACATACACCGTGACTGCATCACAGGTCGCCTCTGCACCGGCAGGCCACGACGCAACATTTGAGGAAGAATCGAAGCCAAAGAAATCAGGAAGCACGCTAAAACGCGGCGCGGCAAACGTTTTTTCTGAAGGAATAGAAAGTAGAAGAATACAGCAAAGTAGAATAAAGAGTGCTTTGAGCTTCATATAAACCTCATGTCACGGGCATTTATTTTGAATTGAATGTTTTTAAATTACGTCCACTATATAGGGTACACTACAAACGAACCTGAAGGAAATATGTTGCGCTATGAAATTGATAGAATCAGCGTACATTCGTGTTTTTTTACGATATTTTCTCAAAAATTTACATTTCAAACCAACCGTTCATAGCGTGTGCTATTCGCGCTTCCGGTGTAAAGTAGAAAATCATCTAGCACAACGAAATTGTTAAATTTTAGGACATATTATGACCAATATCTGGACACGTTACGTCCCTTACCATGTCGCCCGTAATGTCATCGACGATGCCACTAGCCCGATCATCCCGCGTGAGCAACACATCACCGCCGTGACCATGTTCGCGGATGTTTCCGGCTTTACCGCGATGAGCGAGGCATTGGGGCGTTTTGGCAAGCAAGGCACGGAAGAACTGACGGACACCCTCAACAGTTACTTCGACCCGACCATCAACCTGATTGAGCGTTATGGCGGCATCATCGGCAAATTCGGTGGCGACGCGATGACCGTGCTCTTCCCCTATACCACCGAGGCAGAACAACGGTCTGCGGTGCGGCGGGCGGTGGCTTGTGGCTTACAGGTACAGGTCGATATGGTCAACTATACCGACATCCCGACCAGTGGCGGTCTCTATTCGCTGGCGATGAAGGTCGGCTTGGGCATGGGCGCGGTCTATCTGGCAAATGTCGGCGACGAGACCATCCGGCTGGAATTTATCATCGCGGGTCATGCCATTGATGAATGTAGCGATGCGGAACATCACTCTGAAAAAGGCGATGTCGTCGCGGCAGATAGTATGTTGCCCTTTATTCCAGAAGCAACCCTCGGCGACGAACGCGACGGCTTTACGCTCATCACGGGCTTTGATGCGCCTGTCGACGAACAACCGCTACCCCAAATTGACAATGTGCCGGATTACGCCGTCGAACGCCTGCAACGCTACATCCATCCGGTGACGGCTTCCCGCTTACAGGTCGCACGGAGCGATTTTATCGACGAGCATCGTAAGACAACTGTGCTTTTCGTCAACTTTAGTGGCTTCGATTACGATAACGACCCCGATATTTCCGACAAGTTACAGGCGTATAGTGAAGCCGTCGTGCGGACAGTCCATCTTTATGGTGGCTATCTCAACAAAATCGACATGGGCGACAAGGGCAGTAAATATATCGTGCTGTTCGGCGCGCCCGTCGCCTATGAAGACGACGAAGAACGGGCGTTGCGCTGTGCATTGGCACTCAGCCGTCTGCCACAGGTCAAAAGCAAAATCGGCGTGAATAGCGGCTATGTCTTTGCGGGGCATGTCGGCGGAGAAGCCCGCCGCGAATATACCGTCATGGGCGATGTCGTCAACCTCTCCGCCCGTTTGATGCAAGCCTGCCCGCCGGGTTCGGTGCTCGTTAGTGATACCACCCATGACGCGTCAGCCAGCGTTTTCGAGTGGGAAGAACTTGATCCCATCCGCGTGAAGGGCAAATCCGAGCCGATCAACATTTATCGGCTGGATAGCATCCGCCTGCAAGCCTCACACATCGTCGTCAACACGCCCTACCAATTGCCGATGGTCGGGCGAAATAGCGAATTGGCGCAACTCACCGAGCGTCTGCAAACCGCCAAAGAGGGACGCGGGCAGATCGTCACGGTGATCGGCGACGCGGGTATGGGCAAAACGCGCCTCTCTGCGGAAGTCGTGAAAGTCGCGCTTGATTCTGGATTTGCTGGCTATCAGGGGAGCGCACCCGCCTTCGGTTCCGGTGGATACGGTATCTGGCAGGGCATCTGGCAGGGCTTGCTGGATATTGACCCGACCACCGCCGCCGACATCCAACTCGAATCAGCCCGCCTCGCCCTCAACGCGATCAATCCCGCCTTGCTGGAACGTCTGCCTCTGCTCTCTCCTGTGCTTGATCTCATCATCCCGGAAAATAACTTTACGTCTACGCTGGACGGCGAACTCCGCAAAGAGCTACTCAACAGCATGATGATGGAGGTGCTCAAAGCACGCGCAGATGAAACGCCCCTCCTGCTGATTCTGGAAGACGGTCACTGGTCAGATGAAAGCTCACGCGGCTTATTGCTGGATGTCGCCCGCGGAATCGCCGGATTGCCCGTCCTTTTGCTGATTCTGCACCGCCCATTCACCCATCACGAAGAGGACATGCTCCCCGCCTTTGGTCATGCGCTCACTTTAGAACTGCCACCCTTCAGCCACGATGAAATGGTCGAACTCATCAACATCAAACTCCAGCGCACATTGGCAGAAGCCGAAGCCTTGCCCGAAGAACTCATCGAGCGTATCACCGGACTTTCCGGCGGCAATCCCTTTTATATCGACGAATTGATGAACCTCATCCGCGATCAGGGCATTGATATGAGCGACGCGGGAGCACTCGCCAGAATTCAATTGCCGGATAGCCTCTTCTCGTTGATCTTGAGCCGTATTGATGCGCTTTCCGAAAACGAAAAAATCGTGCTCAAAGTCGCCAGCGTCATCGGGCGGATTTTCCGTGCAACGTGGGTGCCTGCCACCTATCCCGAAACGGGCGAACTCATGCAGGTCTTGCGCCAATTGAATCGGCTGGAAAGTCTGGAATTTACGCCCCTTTCTGCCGATCAACCGGAGATCGAATACCTCTTCAAACATGCCCTCACGCAGGAAGTCTCCTACGAGAGCATCACCTATAATCTGCGCCAACAATTGCACGAGCGCGTCGGCGAATATATCGAAGGCAATTATGGCGACGACCTGAACACCTTCATCTTCTTGCTGGCATATCACTACGGCAGTAGCATCAACCGCATCAAACAGCAGGAATATTTCCTGCTGGCGGCGGATAATGCCCGTGATAAATTCCTGAACGACACCGCGCTCAATTATTATGAACGTCTGCTTCCGTTGGTGGAGGGCGCAACCGCCAGCCGTGTACAGTACGAGCTTGGGAGCATCCGCCGACACACCGGCATGTGGGAAGAAGCCAAAACCGCCTACACCCAATCGCTTGAGCTTGCCGAACAGGTCAATGATCGTGGACGCATCGCTTATGCCCATGCCGGACGCGGTGATGTGCTTTCTTATGAACAAACGCCGGAAGATGCCCTGCCAGATTTGCAAACCGCGCAGACCATTTTCACCGAAATTGGCGACGACGCGGGCTTGAACCAGGTCTTGAAGGCGCTCGGATTTTTGTATCTGCGACAGGGTGAATTTGACCTTGCCCGTGAGACCGCACAAATTCAACGCGAACTTGCCGAACGCACCGGCAACAATGTCGCGCTGAGTGATGCAACCCAAACACTCGGCGGGGCAGATTTAATGGAAGGCGAATTTGACTCCGCGATTGTATGGATCAACCGTGCCATTTCTGCGGCGGAAAGCGCCAATTATCGACAGGGCGTGATCTACTCACTCGGTAACCTCAGCGGCGCATATGCCAACATGGGGCAATTTAAAGAGTCGCTCGCCAGCATGGAACAGGCGCTTCAACAGGCGGAAGAAATCGGCTATCGTCGTGCCGCCGCCGCCATTCAGGGCAATCGTGGCTACATTTATGATCTCGCCGGAGACTGGACAATCGCCGCCGCCCTCTACGAATATGGTCTAGACCTATCGCTTGATCTGGGCGATTTCCCGAATATTCAACTCAACCTCGGCAATATCGCCAACGCCCGCATGGAACAGAACAACTACGCGGAAGCCTCCGAATTGCTGGACATCACCATCGAACTGGACGACTCGCTCAATATGCCGATTATCCTCTGTGGCTATTTGATCGTCAAAGCGCGGGCGTTGATCGCCTTACGACAATTTGATGGCGTAGGCGATTTGCTGGATCGCGCTATCGACATCGCACAGGAAAACGACGATTCCGCGCAATTGCTGGAAGCGCAGATCGAACGGACGCGCTGGCAGGCACTCAGCGGCGAAATCACGCCACAGGCAGGCACAGATGCACTCAACGGGCTGGCGGAGGGCTTAGAAGACGACTCGCCGGAAATGGGCAATGTGTTGTATGCCATCTGGGAGATCAACCCGACCTCCGAAACCGCCGAACGCGCCGCCAATAGTCAGCAGGCACTCTACATCGCAATGGGCATGGCGGTCTATCGTAAACGCTACATCGCCATCACCGCAGACGAAGACGCGCTTGACGTACCGATGCCCTTGCCGACGGTCAATATCAGCAACATCACAGGCTGGCGCACCCTTGTAGATACGAAACTGCGCCCGTTGATGGGTGGGTAGAGCGTATAAGAAATATGGACTCATATGCGAAGTACCCTTATCTAGCAATAATGCTAATAACAGTATGGCTTGGTCTAACATCAACTTCGATTGCACAGACGCTTCCTTCAAATGGTCGAATCGTTTTCCAATCAGACCGTGATAATGCTGGTTTTGACATTTATACAATGCAATCGGATGGGACTGATGTTCAACGCCTAACATCCCTCCCATCCGATGAATTTGAGCCAGTTTGGTCACCCGATGGTTTCAAAATCGCTTTTACGTCAAATCGTGAAGACACGACACAGGGCAGTGGCATCTATGTCATGGATGCCGACGGATCTAATGAAATCTATTTGACACCTAGCCTTCATGCCATCGATCCAAGTTGGTCACCTGATGGCTCAAAAATCGCTTTTACGTCTACTAGAGACAGTCAATTCGGCGACATTTTCGTGATGGATGCTGATGGGTCTAATGTGACCAATCTAACCCAAATTAATTATCCTGCGTCGGAAGCCCTTCAAGTCAAAAATCCAAGTTGGTTATCAGATAACCGTTTTTTGTTTGTCGGCACAGAACAGATTTTTGAAAATGCGCCCGGTTATGATTATTACGTCATGAATGCCGACGGTTCAAACCGCGAATATTATACTGAGGGTGGCGCTGATCTTAGTCCTGCAAGGATTTCACCCGATGGAAATTCATTGATCTTCGGTGCTCTTATAGGCTTTACATCTGTATTTCAGATTAATGCGGATGGAAGTGGTAATTCTCCAGATAGCGTTCCTACAAGAGTGCCATCAAGCGGGGATGTTCTGGGTAGTAATCCGGGTTGGTCTCCTGACGGCAATATGATCGTCTTCTCACAACTGACATTCAATAGTATCGAAATTGCAGTAATGGAAGCAGATGGCTCGAATATGATTCAGCTTACAAGTGGTGGCACAAACCTAAATCCTGATTGGCAACCATTGAATCAATTGATACCGGACAAACCAGATAGCGAAAGCGGTAAACTAAATCCCACCCATCGCTATCAACTGCGCCGACACTCCGCTTGAGTGATCTCAGTCCATATCGATATGAGCAATAAGTTGGGTAGACATTTTATGTCAACGAAACGGGATAAGATCAACGTTAGGAGTATTCAATTATGAACATACTTCTTCCAATTGCTGTATCTACCATTATTGTTTTAATTGGATGGGAAGTTTTACGTATAACACTTACAAAACGGGGAAGCGTCCATCAGAAGAACAAATGATGATTTTAGGATTGTTGGCAATCATGATACCTATTTTGATCTTGGTATTACTAAATAGAATAGGCTCTTGACCACTTGTTTTCAAACCAGTTGAAAAGAAGGCGGTATAGAAATAGTGCGCTAATGAGGTACGGAACATGCAAATATCACCAATTGGGTTTGGCTTAATAGCTATAATCGCAAGTTTTTTTGTTACGGCACTATACCTGCAACTACAGAACAAGTTAACTGAGGAAACAATTCGTATAGCTGTAGGTATAGCGGTATTTGTTGGAATTATTGTAGCGTTGTTTGTACCTACATAAATTCTTGTGAACACTAAACCTTCTTTGTGAACGAGATGAGATAGCAACATTAAGCGATTCCCCCTCCCCGCAGAGCAATGAGAGGGCTAGGGGGTGGGGATTATTGAGTCCTTTTGGCGGAGCATTTGGCTCACTTCACGCTTCAAATCTGTGCTACCATGAATCACATGAACAACGACACACCACGCCCAACAACCTAGCGTTGCAATGCCACAACGTTGGCAGTATTGGCAGTCACCGCCAACCACAAACGCCCCATTTTCCCCTCAAAACACCCCAAACCGCCATAACTTGGCGGAGAAAAAAAGTCCCGCCACTGCCAACAAACGGGTCAAAATCAACTGCGGGCGAAAGGATGAGCTTAAGGAGTCACGCGCTTCTGTGAGAGGTGTAACCCTTCGATCACGTCGTAAATCACATCGTCGTTGATCTGAAAAGGATCATCACACAGCGCTTTTAGACAGGTGATAATCGTCGTAGCCGTGATCTCCCGTTTTTGCAGGGCGATAACCCGCGACTCCAACGCTTCGGTCAGGGTCTTTTTGCAGGCTTCTTGATCTAAAGCGGCGGATAAGTAGGTTTGAATCGCTTCATCAGTCATGAATATGCTCCCATAAATCGCTTATAGCATAACATGATTTAGCGCTTATTCACCTTTTCATCAATATAGCGCGACACGAATATGGAAACAAAAATTATCGAATTTTCCCCTCAAACTGGGTTGCGCTTATAAATAAGCAAAAAATAAGCGGTTTCTAGGCGCTCCATCATTAACATAGAAATTAACGTCAATCATTTAATCAGTGACGTAAATTCATCCAATGTTATATGGAGTGTCAAAAATCATGAAACACATACGTATACTTTTTGTTCTCGTTTTCTTGTTAGTAGCCGGCGCGACTGTCACACAGGCACAGCGCGATAGTGATGGCGACGGTCTGGCGGATGGACAGGATAACTGTCCTAATGAAGCCGGTCCTGCTGGAAATAACGGTTGTCCGCTTGTACTCATTATTGCGCCGCAACAGCCGATTGATACTGACGGCGACGGTCTACCGGATAGCGACGACCAATGCCCCACAGTTGCCGGTCCTCGTGAAAATCGTGGTTGCCCGGTAGCAACCACCCCGCCAACCGGATCGAATGATATCGCACCCAACCCTCCCGTAGATACTGACGGTGACGGTGTGCCTGATCCGAACGATGGTTGCCCCACACAAGCCGGTCCCGCAAATCTGAGCGGTTGCCCCGACACAACACAGGATACCGATGGTGATACCATCCCCGATCCGGTTGATGAATGCCCGAACGTCGCTGGCGTGCCCGAAAATAATGGTTGCCCGCCGTTCACCCCGCCTGCATTGCCTGTCGATGCCTGCTACGTCACACCGAACGGTGACTTCCGTGTGATCGTCCGTGAACAGCCCGATCTCAACGCCGCGATGCTCGGTTTCTTGCTCCCCGGCGTGATCTACCAATCACAGGGTTACGTGATGGTCGGAACTGAACTCTGGTTCGTATTGACCAGCTACGAAAACAGCGCCAACATCACTGGCTATGCCTCCCGCAGTGTGTTGACCGCTTCAGCCTGTGGTGAGATCGCTCCGGTAGGTCCGTCGAATGTTCGCGTCGTGCCGACTGGTGAGGGTCGTACAACCGTCGTCAACACAACCGGTGAATTCCCGTGGCAGGTCGACTTGGTGGTCGGTTTCGGCGAAGGCACACCTGAACAACCTACCGAAACCGTCGAATATTGCATCTATCTAGAAGTGCAAGAAGTCGGTGTATTCGAAGAAGTCTGCTACGAAATTGAAATTCCCGAAGGTTGTGTACTGACAACCGCCGAAGCAGGTGTCTACACCGTCGATTGTGGTGACGGCGAAACCGCTACCTTAAATCCGCTCCTTGATGGACTGCCCGCAGTTGACTTTCAAGGTCCATCACGGGACAACGACACCGCCATCGCCATCGGGTTGCGCCTGATCTTTAATGGAACGGCTGATCCCGGCGAGAACGAAGGTCCGCAAACCGTCGAATACTGCATCTATCAAGAAGTGCAAGAAGTCGGTGTATTTGAAGAAGTCTGCTACGAAATCGAAATTCCTGAAGGTTGTGTGCTGACGACTGCCGAAGCGGGTGTGTTCACGATGGAATGTGAAGATGACACCGTAACCGTCAACCCGCTTTTGGACGATGTACCTTCCAGCGTTGTGCCCGTACAGCGTGACCCGGAAACACTAGGAGTAGGGATGCAACTCATCTACAGCAACGGTGGTACACGTTCCGGCGGTGGTACAGACACAATCGAATACTGCGTCTACGAAGAAGTGCAAGAAGTAGGTGTATTCGAGGAAGTCTGCTACGAAATCGAAGCACCAGAAGGTTGTGTCTTCGTCGCCAGTGAAGCCGGTGTCTATACGCTGGATTGCGACAACGAAGGAACGCTCAACCCTGATGTGGGTGGTCTGCCCGCCGTAGACCTGACGTATCCGACGAACCCTGAGCAACCGATCTTGATTGCCCTGCTCTTACCAGCAGTACAACAGGCAAGGGAATAGGCGGCTCGCTAAACACCAACATCTTTGTGGGGCGGACAACTTACTGTCCGTCCCATTTTCGTATGATGATAAGCATCGCGCATTTTTAGAACAACCTTATGGAGGAGAGAGATGTATGTCATGGCAAGTGTACTGGATCATTGAAAACAGCGTGTTATACGGCAACTTATCCGGTAACGTGACCCTTGAAGGTATTCAGGGGATTAGCACAGAAATTGCCGATCATGTGGAAGAAGCACAGAAGCGCAAACCGCAAAATGTCACTATCGGCATTGTCGATATGCGGGAGGCACGGATTGATATGGTGGTGCGGGCGCTCGCCTCCGCCAGATTACACAAAATATTCGACGCTGTGGATGCACGGGTATGGCGCTTTAAGCCCGGCTTTACCGTTTTGATTCGCTCTGGCGATTACGTGAGCATGTTGGTTTCGGTGATTATTCGCATCTCCAACCAGCCGATGACAACTGTCGGATCACTCGAAGAGGCTTTAGAGGTTATTACGAGTATGTATCCTGAATTAAGTGCACAGCTTGACTCTTATGCCCAGACAGATTAACTTACGGTATGCGTGTCAAGGAGAATGCTCGGAAAAATCAAATAAACTTCAATCAAAGTCACACAACGGTGATATTGTTTGACGTTTATGGGATATGCCCGCTAGCCTCTCTAGTGCCGTTATCACAAACCACGCGTTGGAATATCCTATTCAACATACCTAATGGAATAACAACGGTATGCAAGAGATCAAAATTTTTACCTTCGGCAAACTGATTATTCAGGCAGATGGGGTAGTGTTGGGGGATTTTGTCTCCATTAAAACCAACCTCCTTTTCGTATATCTCGCCATGAATCGTGGGGAACATCCAAGAGAGAAGCTCGCCTCTTTATTGTGGAGTGATACCAGCGACGAGCAATCCCTGAAAAATTTACGGACGGTGCTTTCCAGCCTGCGCCAGCAATTGCCAGATGCGGTGGTTGCCGCCAGAAAAACCGTCGCCATTGCTGAGGATGTAGATGTGTGGATAGATGCGGGTGTCTTCGAGGCGGAATGTGCGGAAATCAGCACACAAACCGGTACACTCGGCACGCTAGAAAGAATGAGCCGTCTCGCAGAACTTTACACCGGTGATTTTCTGATGGGTATTAAGATCAGACAGGCAGAAGCCTTCGACGATTGGGCATATGCCAAACAGCAAGCCCTCTTTGATATGAATGCCAAACTCCTATTTTCCATTGTTGAGTTGACCGTTCAGCAGAAAAAATACGAAATCGGCTTGCAATATGCACGTCAATTGGTGGCGCTGAATCCCTTCTGGGAAACCGCACAACGGCGCGTGATGTATCTCTTATTTCATACCAATCATGGCAACGAGGCGCTCCGCCATTACGAAGAATTTGCGGAAATGCTGGCGGATGAATTGGAAACCACACCGGAAACGGATACCGTCGCGCTGTACGAGCAAATCCGCGAGGGGCAACTAACACGGCAAACGTCACTCATGATTATGGTGCCGGATAGCACGTTTGTGGAGCCAACCAGCGATATTGAATATGCACAGCGAATGCTCAACACACCACAATGCCGATTGTTGACCGTATTGGGCATTAGTGGCGTGGGCAAAACGACCTTCGCGCATCATATCGCCTTCCACCGGCAACATCTTTACCGTGATGGCGCGTGTATTATTTCCCTGAGTGAGGCGCAATCCGAGCAAGAGATTCCGTCATTTATTGGACGGGCGCTTGGCTTGGAGGAAAGCAAAGATACCAATCGAGACGCGTTTAAGGAAGCGTTACTGAAGCATATCAAGCCGCTAAATGTGCTCCTCCTGCTCGATAATTACGAACACCTTTTGCCGGAAATCAGCTTTGTGCAGGAATTGCTAGAAGCCGCGCCGCAGGTTCAGCTTATCATCACATCTCAATTTCAGCTAAACCTCCATCGGGAATGGCTGTTGCCACTAAAAGGGCTGGATGTGCCTGATGAGTCCGCAGAAAACCCGGAAGCCTACGGCACGGTTCGTCTGTTTGAAATGACCGCGCAACGGGTGAACCCCAAATTTAATTTGCAGGTGTCGCTGGCGGAAGTCGTCCAGATTTGCCAGTTGATTGACGGCTTGCCACTGGCAATTGTCATCGCCGCCGGATGGGTGCAATATATGTCGCCCGCGGAGATTCTGGAGATGGCGCGGGGCAATTTGATGGAGATGAAAACCACACATCGGGATTTGCCGGCACGCCATCAAAGTTTTCATAATATGCTGGAGTCTATGCTCAAGTATCTATCCCCGCCGGAGCAAGAAGCCCTGATTAGCCTATCCATTTTTAATGGGCATTTTGATCGTAAAGCGGCACTCGCCATTTCTAATGTGGAGATGGATGTATTCATCAGGCTGATTGATAAATCCTTGATTCAGCAATTGGACGGCTTCCGCTATAGTTTGCATAATCTGGTTCAGCAGGTACTTAAGGAACGGTTACGCACTGCTTCCTATTATGAAGACGTAATCAACCGCTACACAGCCTATTATCAGATGTGGTGTCAGCAACTTTATGAGCGCAATTTACCCCTGCATGAAACGTTGCCTGCGATAGATGTGGAGTATCATAATATCTTGTGGCTAGATCACACATCAGAGGTGAATAAGCAACGCTATTTTCTGGCGATTGCGCCCACACTGTCGGATTATTGGTTGAATAGAGTCTATCATCAACTCGGCTTACTAGACATTATGGCGGCGGGAATCAAGAATCAGGACATTCCCATCGAAGATCGCGCGTGGGGTGTGTCAGAATTTATTTATATTTGTCTGGGTGCCGGGCAATATGACCGCTTTAATAGCATGAAAGAACAGGCACACCAACTCGCGGAAGACGTGCCAATCCCCTATGTTAAGGCGCGTATTTTACGATCTATGGTAGAGATTGCCTCCCTGCGCGGAGAATACGATCAGGCACAGGCATATTTGAAGCAGATTACCGCCCTTGCACCATTTGCCGAAAAGAGTGCAAATCCCCGTTTTGAAAGTCTACTGACTTCTGCTTATGCACAGGTAGGGACAATCCTGATGGATATGGGCAACTATGACGAGGGACAATTTCATCTGACTACCGCATTGGAGCGCTTTCGGGCGGCAAATGATCTTGTGCGCGTCGCACTCGTTCAGAATAATCTGGGCGTGATTCATCTGAAGAAAAAGGAGTATGCACGCGCCGCTGAACTATTCCGTGAGAGCCTGGATATCGCAATGACTGCCGGACATGATAGTTTGGTCGTTGTTTTCGGAGCTAATTTGGGCGAAGCGGTGATGTATCAATATAAATTTAACGAGGCACGTACTGCTTTTGTCGATGCGCTCCAAATGGCACAGCGCATCGGGCGCAAAGTGAGTATCATTAATATTATGGAACAATTCTCCCAATTGTCGATCTTTGCGGATCAATTTGAGATCTCAGCGCAAATTCTCGGGTTTGTCTCCGCGATGCGCGAGCAAGCTGATTTACCGGTGGTACTGCGCGACCTTGAAGAACAGGAACAGCGCCAAGCCTTGCTCAGGGAGCATCTGCCGGACACATTTGATGATCTGTTTCAATCCGGTACACAGATGCGTTTAACTACCATCACGCAGATGATTCTGAACATGGATTACGATTTTGAGCAGGGTGATTGATTTTATTTTAAGCTAAACTGGTAGTTTGCCCGTTTTGCTAATAATGAGGTTTATTTATGAAACGCATTGGTCAAATTATCAAGCTCAAACCGGGCGCATACGAAGAATACACACGCCTCCACGCGGATGTGTGGCAGGAGGTGCTGGACACCATCCACGCCGCCAACATTCGCAACTATTCGATTTATCACCACGATGGTTTGCTCTTCGCCTACATGGAATATGTCGGCGATGATTTCGACACGGATATGGCGAAAATCTCTGCCGACCCGAAAACGCGCGAGTGGTGGGCGATCAATGATCCGCTACAACAACCCGTTGCGGGCAATTCTAGCGGGAGCATCGAAGGCAACTGGTGGCACGATATGGAAGAAGTGTTCCACACGGATTGAAGTATTCAGGAGGACGTTTTTATGAGACGACTCATCGATAGTCACATCCATTTCTGGCAACCGGATCAGCTGACCTATGACTGGCTGAACGGATTGCCTGCATTAAATAAACCCTTTCTACCGTCGGATTTACCCGCAAGCGGCGACGGCTGGACGATGGAAAAATTGGTTTTCGTGCAGGCGAACGTCGCACCTGAACAGGGACTCGCAGAAGCGCAATGGGTGGCGAGTCTGGATGACCCCCGCATTGCCGGTATTGTTGCCTTTGCACCGTTGGAAAACGGAGACTCCGCCCGCGCAGATTTAGAAAAACTAGCGGAAATCCCGAAGGTCAAAGGGATTCGCCGTCTGATTCAATCCGAGGCGTTGGGGTTTAGTACACAACCGGATTTTATCGCTGGTGTGCAGGCGCTATCAGAGTATGGTTTTAGCTTTGATCTGTGTGTGGTGCACCCGCAATTGCAGGATGTGATCGAACTGGTCAAGCAATGCCCGAACGTCGCTTTTGTGTTGGATCACATCGGCAAGCCGGACATTAAAAACGGTGTGCTTGACCCCTGGCGCGAACGCATCACCACGATCGCCGCATTTGACAATGTATGGTGCAAACTCTCCGGCATGGTGACAGAAGCCGACCATGAACACTGGAAATTTGACGATTTGCGCCCGTATGCGGAGTATATTCTGGAAACATTCGGCGTGGCACGGGTCATGGTCGGCGGTGATTATCCCGTTGTGGAGCTTGCCGCGACCTATCCACGCTGGATGCAAACGGCGCTTGATTTAACGGCACACTTAAGCGATGGCGAAAAAGACGCGCTTTTTTATAGCAACGCGGCGAAATTCTATCGACTGGAAGACGACCCGCGATGATTCTTAAGCAAACAGCAGAGTTCCCGTGGAAGGCGATCCTTGATATTTTTGCTCGTGGTTCTATATACGCCTTCTTCGCACGCTTGGCTCTACACTGTATCGTCCGTTGGAAGCGGCGGATGAATTACAGGCGAAATTTGATTGCTCCGCCACGGTAATTGACGTGCGCTTTATCAACCCGCTCAACCTTTTGAGCTTTAAAATAACCATTCTTGGAAAAGATTTTTTGAGACGAAAGGGGAATTCTCATGACATACCCGATACCAAACATCAAACAACCGGAACGTGTGGCGGAAAAAACAGCCATCCTTGTAGCAAGCGGTGATCTGCGCGACTCGGCAAATAAAGTCTGCTGGGCGGCGCAGGCAGATATGGAAGCGAAAGTCAGCGCGGCGTTCGGCAAATTCGGCTGGACGGTGCAACGCGGGCATCCGGTTGATGAGGCGCTCGGACACGGCTTCATCTGGAATCAACGCATGGGCATGGATGTGTTCAGCAACATTCATCCTGATGCACCCGTGATCGTCGCCGAAGCCGTCTGGCAATATAGCCATCATGTGCTGGCGGGTTTGCGAGATCATCGTGGACCGATCCTGACGGTGGCTAATTGGAGCGGTGAGTGGCCCGGTCTGGTCGGTTTGCTCAACCTGAACGGTAGCCTAACGAAAATGGGCGTGACCTATAGCACGATCTGGAGCGAAAACTTTGACGATGACTTCTTCTTGAATGGCATTAAAGAATGGATCGACACGGGCAAAATCACGCATGATTCCAGCCATGTACGCCCATTGAACGCGGTCACGTTGCCGGAAGCAGAAGCGACACTCGGCAGTCAACTCGCAGAGCAACTCAAACGTGAAAAAGCCATCATCGGGATTTTCGACGAGGGCTGTATGGGCATGTATAACGCCATCATCGACGACGAATTGCTGAACCCGACGGGCATTTACAAAGAACGCCTCAGCCAATCCGGTCTGGTGGCGGCGATGCGTAACGTGAGCGATGCCGAGGCGCAATCTGCTCGCGATTGGCTGGATTCGCGGGGCATGACCTTCGTCACGGGGAGCGATGAAACCACCGAGTTGACGGATGCACAAATCCACGAACAACTGAAAATGTATATTGCCGCCGTGCGAATCGCCCATGAATTCGCCTGTGATGCAATCGGTATTCAATATCAGCAGGGACTCAAAGACCTGACTCCCGCATCTGATCTGGCGGAAGGTCTGCTGAATAATGTGGAGCGCCCGCCCGTTTATCACACAGAAACGGGCGCGGAACTATTCGCCGGAAAAGCCTTGCCGCATTTTAACGAAGTCGACGAAGGCTGTGCAGTAGATGCACTCGTGACCAATCGCGTGTGGACGGCCATGGGCTTTGATCCGGCGACGACCCTGCACGATATCCGCTATGGCGCACACTTTCAGGGGAACGGGATTGATGATTTTGTGTGGGTCTTCCTGATTTCCGGCGCGGCTCCACCCTCACACTTTATTGACGGCTACGCAGGCACATTCAGCGAGCGTCAACCGTCGATGTATTTCCGTCTGGGCGGTGGCACGGTCAAGGGCATCAGCAAACCGGGCGAGATCGTCTGGAGCAGAGTCTATGTGATGGAGAACGCCCTCCATGCCGACATCGGACGCGCAACCATCGTCGAATTACCCCGTGAAGAAACCGAACGCCGCTGGCAATCCACCACACCACAATGGCCCATCATGCACGCCGTTTTGCACGGAGTATCCCGCGATCAAATGATGGCACGCCACAAAGCGAATCATCTGAATGTCGCGTATGCGCCCTCAGCAGACGAGGCAGACAACGCCCTTACCGCGAAAGCCGCCATGTTGCGTGACATGGGGATTCATGTGCATCTTTGTGGGGATGTGCTGGCGTAGATCACACGTAATTAGAAGCGATAAATGAAGCGCACAGGCGATAAATACCTGTGCGCTTCTTTCTTTCTCAGCGACCATTCAAACGACAGAAAATCGCGTTTGCGTTACACTATATGCTTGATAATTTAACGCCAATTTAGCTCAAACGAGACTTCACTTATGACCGAAAATTTAACCGTTTCTACGGCATGGCTGGCGGAGCATCTGGACGACCCGAACGTGCGAATTGTGGATATTCGCGGGCATGTCATCTCTGCCAGCCAGCCACATCCCCATTATTTCGCCCATCATGATGAGTACCTGCAAAGTCACATCCCCGGCGCGGTGTTTGTCGATTGGGTGCGCGACATCACCGATCCCGATAGCCCGAACGCCAGCCAGATCGCTCCGCCGGATGCCTATGCAGAGTTGATGAGTCGGCTTGGAATCAGCGATGATACGCTTGTCATCGCCTATGATGATGCCGATAGCATGTTCGCCGCCCGCTTGTGGTGGACGTTGCGCGTCTATGGGCATGAAAATGTGCGTGTGCTGGATGGTGGCTGGAAAGCATGGCTCGACGAAGGTCGTCCGGTGACGGCAGATATTCCCGATGTGCCTGCGGGATCGTTTACCGTGCGCCCTAATCCCAGTATCCGGCGCTCAGCGGATGAGGTCGCAGGTGCATTGCATAGCGACACGATTTTGCTCGATGTGCGCTCGGTGGGCGAATTTGCTGGAGAAGCCTCCCGCGCCAAACGGGGCGGACACATCCCCGGTGCGGTCAATGTGCCACGCGGAACGGTGGTGAACACGGACGGCACGCTACCGGATGCGGATATGCTCAAGACAAAGTTCGCTTCTGCGGGGCTGGATAACCCCGATGCGGAAGTGGTAGTGTATTGCAACGGAGGTGTGTCTGCAAGTTATGGCATGATGGCGCTCATCAACGCCGGATTTACCGACGTGGCGGTCTATGATGGCTCATGGAAAGAGTGGGGAAACGACGACTCTCGCCCGATTGAATAAACTATTTCGCTAAATAATCAATAATTTCCCGCGCACCCGCCCGTCCCATTGCGATTCGTTCGTCGAGGCGGGGGCGTGCGCCGGTTGCCAGATAGTCATTGCCGACCAGCACCACCCCGTCCGGCAACATCGCCCGAACATCGCGCATGTTGTGGGCATGGCTTTCGTCGCGCCACATGGCAGGCTCGGCTTCCGTCCAGATGCCGATGTGCTCCGCAGACGGGTTGAGCTTCCAGCCGAAGAGGGCGGCAGTCTCGCCAATCGCATCAGCTGGCACGCCCTTTTCGGGATCATAACGCAAGCCGACCTGAATAATCACACCATTGTCCGGCACGCGGGATGAGTCGGCGGTGTGATAGATCGCCGTGATCGGAAAATCCGGCGGTGGATCGTGCGGAATCTGTGTCGCATCTTCGCGCTGATAACCAAACGATAAACGTGCAACCGAATCATAACGGTAATTGAGCAGGCGAAAGCTGATCTCCTGTACCAGTGTGTGGAACATGCGCTCCGCATAACGGGCAGGCGCGGCAACGATAATGGCTTTCGCGTCCAGCAACATGCCGTTTTCCATGCAGATGCCGAAGCGATCATCCAATTCGCCCAATGTGCTGACTGCCATCCGGCGCATAATGGGGGCGGTAATGCGAGAATCAAGCGCGTCGATCAACGCTCCTGTGCCATGCGTGAAGGCGATGTGTTCGCTATCCGGTGAATAAACCGCATCACTCAGGTTGAGCGCATCTAAAAAGTCAAAAAAGGCGACAGGGTTGGCGAGTTGATGAAACATCGCGCCGGAGTCAAAAATAAAGCCATCCTGTGTGGCGCTTTCGATGCTCCCGCCACGCCTCGGCTTGACTTCAATTAAGGTGTAGGGGATTTTCGCCTGTTCCAGTTCATAAGCGGCAGAAAGTCCGCTGAGTCCGCCGCCAATAACGACCACATCACGCGCCATAACGCTATTGCCTTTGCGTTTCGTGCAGAATATCTGCCAACAATAGCACAAAGTCGCGCTGAAATCAGCGTTGTAGATCAAAAATAGAGGTGTTTATTCATGAAGATTATCGCACCGCGTTATCGGCGACTCCATGTTTTACGGGGCAATGAAATCATCAACAAAACAATTTGATACATGCAGAGGCAGTTGGTGTGTGTACCAATTTAGTGTCTGCATGACCTGAACGCCACCTTACATTTTGCCTGAAATCGGTATAATAATGGGTATCTGTATCCATCATGAGCACTCGTTAGTGAGGATACTCTTATGTTGTGAACGAACACCAATAGGAAAGGCAAATTTATGCGCTTCAAGAACGAATATGAAGCGATTTCTTACGTATTTCAATCCATCGCACGGATTAATTATCAACAACGCGGTTTAGACGAAAACACGCGGGATATTACGCCGACCAAACGCCTACTTGCCGCGCTGGATTTGCCCCAGAAAAAGATGGAGTATGTGGTCGTCACGGGGAGTAAGGGTAAAGGGTCTGTTTCTGCGATCACCGCGAAATTGCTCACCTCACTCGGGCATAAGGTCGGTCTGGTCACAAGCCCGCACCTGAACACCTATCGTCAACGTTTTCGTATTGATGGGCGCATGATTAGCGAAGAAACGCTCATCCGGCTGTTAGATCAACTCGCGCCGACGATTGATCGTATTGCGTCGAGCTTAAACGAGGGGCAATATCTCAGCCCGCAGGGGATTTTTCTCGCGCTGGCGTTGACGTGGTTTAAGGAGCAGGGTGTAACCGCCGCAATCATCGAAGTGGGGCGCGGGGGACGCTATGACGATAACGCGCTCGTTCCTAACATGCTGTCCTTATTTACACCCATTCTGCTGGAGCATACGCGCTATCTGGGCGATTCGGTAGAGCGTATTGCGTGGCATAAGGCAGGAATCATCGAACCGCAAAGTTACGCCTTTAGCTTGCCGCAAACGCCGGAAGTGATGGATGTGCTCCGCAAAGAAGCCGAATTACAGGAAGCGACATTAGAATGGCTCGCCCCGATGGATTTGGCACAATATGTCCGCGACACTGAAAACGGGATGATCGTGGATTTTGGGCGCTACGGTGAGCTTGAGCTACCGATGTTGGGGCGTTATGAAATTGATAATGCGTCGCTGGCAGTTTGGGCGGCGGGGAATGTCCATAATCGCCTGAATCTTAGACCACGCATCGCACACGGTTCGCCCGATTATGTGGCTCGGATTCGTGCTGGTCTGGAGACGATCATCTGGCCCGGACGCACCCAAAAAATGCAGGACTCGCCCCAGGTGTTTGTGGATGGGGCGCTCAACATCCACTCGGCAAAATCGTATATCGAGAGCCTAAAAGGGCGCTTGTCCGAGCCGGTTGTGCTGGTCTTGGCTGTGCCGGTAGATCGCAATATGGACGCGGTGTATCGGGAATTCGCACCACTGGCGAAAACACTCATCCTGACGCGTACAGATCGCAACATTACCATTCACTTTCCTGATGAAGCCACCGCCCGTCCACTCGCGGAGCAATACTATGCCGATGTGATTTATACGCATACCGTCGCTGAAGCGTTGGATGTTTCGCGGAAAAAAACGGGAGAAAGTGGCACAGTGGTCATGAGCATTGCCCAGCCAGCCATCGG
This sequence comes from Aggregatilineales bacterium, assembly GCA_040219275.1. Taxonomy (GTDB): domain Bacteria; phylum Chloroflexota; class Anaerolineae; order Aggregatilineales; family Phototrophicaceae; genus JAVJSU01. Next base: position 88,006 of record JAVJSU010000032.1, read on the forward strand.
TGATTTGATGGCGGTTTACGGCGAAGTGTTCGAGCAGATATAAGGCGTTCTGTGTCCCCGATAAAAAAGGAGGCGCAAACACTCGCGCCTCTCTGAAACGTAATAGATTTTTGCATGACTGACAACTGAAAACTGTCTACTGACAACTGAAAACTGTCTATTGCATGGTCGTCATGATGTCGTCATGATGTGGCACTAAAGGGAGTGTAAAGCTGAAGGTTGTCCCTTTGCCCTCGCTATCAGCAATCCAGATTTCGCCACCATGCGCCTCAACAATCCCTTTACAGATGACCAACCCCAAGCCTGCGCCCTGCACGCGTTTTCTCTCGTCATACACGCGCTGGAATGGCTGGAACAATATGCGCCGATTCTTGGGGCTAATGCCCACGCCTTCATCGGTCACATCAATCTGGACATGCTCATCATCAATGAGTTTCATGGACAGCGTGATCGTCGTGTTTTCCGGCGAATATTTGGCGGCGTTGCTCACAAGATTAACGATGACCTGCGTGATACGATGCGGGTCAGCATAAATGCCGGGTAACTTTTTAGGGACATCCATCACCAGATGATGTTTGGCAGATACGACCTCTAAGCGGGGCTGTGCCATCCGCAAAATATTATCGAATCCGGTGGATACTCGGTGTGTGCTTAAGCGTCCTGATTCAATCTGAGAGACATCCAGCAGTTGTTCGACAAGGTTAATCAATTGATCGGCTTCGTCATCAATCACGCCAATAAATTCACGCTGATTCTCCTCATCCCACTGCACATCCGTTGCTAGCAGAGTCCGCGCAAAACCTTTGATGGAGGTAAGAGGCGTTTTGAGTTCGTGGGCGATGATTCCCAAAAATTGCAATTTGCGCTCGTCGGCTTTTTGCATTTCTAAGCGGGCGAGATTTTCCGTCCGTAAGAGGTGGATGGTCTTTTCCAACGTCGCTAATGTTGATTTATGTCCGGTAATTTCTGTTTCAAGCTGACGGGTGTAATTGGCAACATCATCATCGCGCTGTTGCAACGACACGGCAAGTTGGTTGATCGTATATGCCAGCCGATCTAATTCCATAATGCTATGCGGTAAATCTGTACGGGCGGAAAGATCACCGTTTGCAAGGCGCTCTGTGGCGCTGGTCAATTTTTGTACCGGACGGACGAACATCCAATTTGTAGCGAGCCATGCAATCACGGCGATCACCGTAATTAAGATGCCTAATCCGGCAATCGTGAGTACGAATACGTCTTTTACCTGACCAAAAATATAGCTTTGTGGAATTTCAACCATCAGGATTAAATTTTCGTCCAGTTGGCGTTGTCCATAAAAGCTCTCATTTCCAGTACTGCTTTGCCCGCTGGCAGAGGTTGCACCATCCTGAGTGAGACGCAGGAAAATCCCGCCATCATGAAATGGTTGCCCGATAACGGTTTCATCTGGCGGATATTGCGAAACGATCACGCCGTTTGGTGTGAGTACACTCACGCGTGATCCCTCAGGTAATGGTATTGTTGCAAACCAACTGCCAATCCAATCGAGGTTAAAGGTCGTCAGGAATAGCTGTTCTGAAGACACAAGACCAAGTGTAAATGTCTGTTGATTGATAAGCGTCTGCGGCGTGGCGGTGTTTGCCTGTAGCAAGTCTAGCCATGCAGGATCATATGCGGGGACATCTGTGACGTTACTACAAACGGACTCGCCAGTCATATCGACTATGGCGAAACTCATGAAATTTGAGGACGCAAGCAATGGCAACCCCGCACAGGCAGTCGCTGAATCCTGTGTAAATGAATCCGCCAGTCTTGCTAAACGAGCGTGACCGTCATTGATTTCTTGCCCATAATTTTCCGCGGCAATCGACGTAAAATTGCCGATGCGCGTTTCGGCTTGTTCAAGCACAAAAGCGCGTCGTTGCGCGATATTTAATCCTAGCCACACACCAATTGGGATGAGGAGAACCAGTATAAATAAAATCAAACGTCCACGGACAGTGAATGGACTGAGCTTTAAAAGCTCTGCTGTAGTATGTTTAGTGTTGTTCAGCCGCATAGTAAGCCTCTACGCCGTTGTATAGTTCTAGTGTATCTCAATATTTGTTAGTTCCTGCCTTGTGATTAGCAACAAACTGTGAAGAAAATAAGACAATTTTCCTCATTTGTTAAATTCTATACCGTTGCAATCTCAATTTTGTTACGGTTCAAACGTTCTGTAAACTAAATTAGTACCATTGTATTACTCACAGAACATGAACACACTTGTCATGAGAAACGTAACAGGATTTTCAACCCCACCTATGAAGCGTGCATACCACTATCCAGGTGTCGATCATAGGAAGAAATTTAGCTTTCGAAATGTATCATGGTAGAAGTCAGCGACTGCATCTGTTTTAATGAGGTGTAGCTTATTCAGTCATATAACAAATGTAAACATAATAAAAATATAACTATTACAATAGTGGCATTAACTTCTTTACAATTCAAACAAAATTTACGTAATTAAGAAACATTCTTTAATATAACGAGACTTCTTGTGTGTTTTAAGAATAAAGTAAAGACATTAACCCCTTAGAGGTCAACCTTCATCGGTAACCTGAATTCTGTTTAAAGTAAACGTCTGTGAAAATAGCTTTTTGCTTAACAAAAACCACCGTTTTAACGAAAATCTGAAACCCCGAACATGATTACATCTGGCAATTGATACAGCAATCCGTTGTTTGCCAATGAGTGGATAAATAATGCCTCCATCGCTTCAAATAAAGAAAACCGCTGTTCAAGCAACCTCCTTGCAAAGAATTTACATAATTCGCTAGCAATAACATCCATTAATGTGCTATTATTCGGCTTACTCTAAAAAACATTTATGTTACATTGTGCATTTCTATAAAAATTAGACAATTCATCTGATTTAAGAGTAACGGACACCACACTAATATGAATCACTACAAATTCGCCTCTTTGCTTGTATTGTTGTCACTATTTCTCACCATAAGTCTTCCTAGTAATGTCATGGCACAGGGCGATACCTGTCTTGCGCCTGCCAATGAAATTGTGGAAGAGAACTGCTTACCCGGCACGCCACAAAGTACATGGGATGTCACGGGCGCAGGTGATTCGTCCATACAGGGCTTTGCGACTGATCTCAGTGTCGATCAGGGGCAGACGATTGACTTCAAAATTGATACGCCTTCAACAAACTACGAAATTGAGATTTATCGTCTCGGTTACTATAACGGCGACGGTGCGCGTCTTGTCGATACAATTGCGCCATCAGTAACATTGCCCCAAACCCAACCCACCTGTGACGAAAATACCACCACTGATCTGGTGGATTGTGGCAATTGGGGTGTATCTGCTTCATGGACAGTTCCTGCGAGCGCGGTTTCGGGCATTTATCTTGCCCGCCCCAAACGTCTTGATACAGGCAATCAAGAAGCGAGTCATATCGTTTTCATCGTGCGCGATGATGATGGTGAGTCCGATGTTCTTTTCCAGACCAGCGACACAACATGGCAAGCCTATAATCGCTATGGTGGAAATAGTCTCTATACAGGCAGTCCCGCCGGACGCGCCTATGCGGTCAGCTATAACCGCCCCTTTACCACGCGGGATTACGCCAATGAAGATTGGGTGTTTAACTCCGAATATCCGATGTTGCGCTGGTTAGAGGCGAATGGCTTCGATGTCAGCTATTTTACCGGCGTGGATAGTGACCGATATGGTGCAGAAATCCTTGAGCACAACGTTTTTATGTCCGTCGGGCATGATGAATATTGGTCAGGACAACAACGCACGAATGTGGAATCGGCGCGGGAGGCTGGTGTTCACCTTGCGTTCTTCAGCGGTAACGAAGTCTTCTGGAAAACACGCTGGGAAGCCAGCATTGATGGATCGGCGACACCATACCGCACCCTCATTTCCTATAAAGAAACCAGACCGAATTCAAATATTGACCCCTCTAGCGAATGGACGGGTACATGGCGTGATTCGCGTCCCATCAATACAGAAGGCACTACGCCAGAAAATGCGCTCACCGGGCAAATCTTCATGGTGAATAGCGGTTCAACGGCAATGCGTATTCCAGCGGAAGATGGTCAAATGCGCTTCTGGCGAGATACCAGCGTTGCAACCTTAACGGCTGGTCAGGAAGCCATTTTACCGGACAACACCATCGGTTATGAGTGGGACGAAGACCTTGATAACGGCTTCCGTCCGGCGGGGACATTCCGTTTATCGTCAACGACGGTCAGCGTTCCAGAATATCTACAGGATTTTGGGTATACCTATGGTTGAGCTGTACCCGTTTTGGTGGAGGATTAAATGTGAGAAGTTAGGTAGAAAAACAGGCTTCATATTCGATTGGACTGAGGTAGCCAATGGAGCTATGATTGCGTTGTCGATTATAGAATACCTCGATAAAGTCAAGTAAAGAACCCCGCAGCAAGCTACGGGGCTTTTAATCCCATAATTCGAGCTGTCGTGGTTTATCACTGTCATCTTGATATCGGATATAGCGTTTTATGATTTCCGCGGTCACATTATCACCAACGCTTCTTACAAAGTA
>JAVJSU010000033.1:0-6338 GCA_040219275.1 Aggregatilineales bacterium
TTTCTCCCTCATTTCACCGTAAAGTCAACCTAACTCGAGGAGAGTCGGGCAAGTGCTTTTCTCTGCGGATAGGCTATAGATTGGAGGAATTCAATTGTTGCTAAGGGGAGGGAATGTTCGATTAAACTCTCATCAGGTCCACCTGAAGCGGTACAATCCGAACTATCAGAGGCAGTAGCTTTCACGCTACTGTTTTTGTTTCCCACGTTCTCGTTCGCTTTTTCCTTTACCCGATCTGATATTCTTTTCAAATAGGCAAAAGGCGAAAGCAATTCCATTGATACGATATTTCCCGAACGGTCAACAACGATCTTGTTAATGATCTCTCGTAGCACGTCACGTTGACAGCTACGATCAAGATTATTATACAGTATACCCACTTTTGATATGATTGTCAGAGCGGCATCTAAATCAGCTATATGCGTTTCATGTTTCCGACCCAACGATGCTAAACTGTTTTGTATTATTCGGCGCTTGTCTTGCCATTCATTCCAGAGTGCATCCCACACGTTATCAGTAATTTTGCCAGACGCATATAATCTTGCGGCTCTCGCCTCTTCATCATCAACAGCTTTCAATCCCATTTTCAGGGTTGTCTCTTCGTCTGGTTTTAAATGACCAAGCTTTTCAGCAATTTCATATGTGTACGCTTTTTTGATGATGGGTAGATAGGAAGGATCAACAACAATTTTGGCGATCTCTTTAGCCACATTTGTATCTACCGTCTCGCACAATATATTGATATCACTACTCCAAACGCAGTAGTAGGATGTACCGCCACCTTTTCGGCTTGAATTTGAGGTTGAGCCAGTGAGTTTATGTAGCTCTCCAGTCTGAGAGTCTTTGATGTAAATTAGCCCTTTGAGTAAATAGTCATGTTTGCGCTTGGCTAAGCGGAATCGACTGCGACTCGCAAGGATTTCTAAGCCGCGCTCAAATTCTTCTGTAGTAACGACAGGCTTCCAGTTGCCCTGTACGGTTTTGGGCGGAATACCCGCCTTCTCACTGACGACCCAACCTGCATAAAACCAATTGTGAAAACGCTTTGAAAGTGTGTTAGATGATGCTTTGCGACGACCATTCTTGATTTCTACGAATGGTCGCCCACTTCGGAAACGGTAGCCGCGTGTATGTAGTTCTTCGCAAATTTCGTCAAGGGTACAGGTATCGGTCAGTAATAAGTCCCACGCTTGCCGCCAGACCTTGAATTGTTCTGGATCCGGCTCGACCCACCGATCATAGCGTCCCGTTTTTGACCGCGTCGGATCATCAACTTTCTTCTCTACATTACGATAGCCATCCGGTGCTAAACCACTGAATCCGCCATTTCTAAATTTTGCGTGTAAACCACCGCGAACACGCTGTCCAAGTTTTATTGACTCACGTCTTGCGAGCGTAAAGGAAATGGCAATGAGTAAACGATCATCCGCATCAATTGGATCAAGATCGGGATAATCTGCGAAACGCACTGAAACATCAATCTCATGTAGTTCATCAATCGCTGTCAATGCTTCTGTATCGTTGCGCCCGAAGCGTTCGGCATTCTCAACGGCAACATGAGAAAATTTCCCAGCACGCGCATCATCAAGCAACCGCTGATATCCATCACGGTGTGGCGTACGTCCACTCATTACGTCTACATATTCATTGATAATCGGCAGTTCAGATCTTTCGATCAATGCGCGGTTGATATTGAACCGCTGACGTTCCTGAGACATCGTCGGATTTTGTGCTTCTGTACTACTGGTTCGTAAATAGACTGCCCAGCCGGGTTTTGGCGGTAAGCGTTTTGACTTTCGGCGACCCATGTGCTTCTCTTTCGCTTTTTGTCTAACGATATAGCAGATCACTAATTTTGTGTTTTTGGCGTGGTTGATTGAAAGTTTCGATGTGTCGAGAAATCATCGGATATGACCGTTGCCAGCAGATCAGCGATGCGGAAGAGACGCAGTAACATCATTGTCGGTTCATTGGATTTTCTATCCTGAAGTTTCATAAAACTATCCTCCACTCATTCATCTCTTTATTTAGCTTACCCGACTTCTGAAATTTGCCGATGAGCAAAATAGGACATTTCGGGTGGCAATATTACCGGTGCGCGGGAATAGTGACAGTCTCAGAATGGTAAAATTACCGATTCGGCAAAATCGCCTAAAAATCATCAAAAAAAGTGGGATTCACGTCTTACAAAAAGTATTTCAATGTGATATATTATTTATCGATAATCACCACATTACCTCCACGTTGTCGCACTTCCGTTCACTAAGTTTTGCGAGAAACTCATGTCAACTAAATCTCCCGAAGAGATCCAGTGCATCGTGGATGGGCTGGGCTACGACTTTAGTCAGTTTGAATTAAGCGACTTCGTTCAGTTCATTGAACAGCGGCGAAACAGACGGATTATCCCGCGTCCCTGGACATGGGAGGCTTGCGTTAGATATTTATAGTTTGTTTGCGATGTACTGATTAATGAACAACTTTAACTGTGAAGCTGTTCATTAATCATGGCACAAAGGGTTCAAAGTTTTTATCATCCCTAATATATTAGTATGCGGAGCAAACCAAAGTATGAAGCACAAATTCCAATCGCTTAGAATACTCATGTGCTTTGCTTTTGTTATAATTATTAACTTAAAATCTGAAGCAAAAGCTTATCAAGGGTTTTACGAGCCAGAAATAGCTGATCTAGATTGGAGTCCCGATGGTACAAGGATTGTGATCGGTGGTGGTACAAATAATTGTGATTCTGACCCTGTTGATCCTGAGATAACATTTTTGCAAATCCTAGATGCAATAACTCTGGAAGTTCTTGAGGACTTGAACGGTGCTAATTGTCAGATTACCTCTGTTGATTGGAGTCCTGATGGTACCATGATCGTAGCAACGGATCTCAGAAATCTTCATATGTGGGATGCAAACACAGGAGAACTATTGCCCGAATTAACTATAGAGGGATATGCAATAGTAACAGCCCGATGGAGTCCTGATAGTTCTTATATTGCATATCATGATCTTAGAGGCGCTATCCAAATTGAACATATTCAAGGTATGGATACTGGTTACAGCGGCATAGTTCCGATTGGTGGATCAGAGATTGTCTGGTCTCCGGATGGAACGAGGATTGCCACAAGTTTAGTTTCTGATAATGATAACCTTATACACATATTTGATTTACAATCCAAAATGGAAATTCAAACCATCGAATCAACAGGTATAGTTTCTGATCTTGATTGGAATCCAGATGGTACACAATTGATTGGTGTAGTTAGTGATGCCAGCACTCAAATATGGGATATTGAATCTCGAGAGATGTTAGTCAGAATAGAGCCAAATGGTTTTCCGCAAGATATTGCGTGGGATACTACAGGCGAGAACTTTGCAACGATTTCACGTGACGGTGTTGTTCGGATATGGAACGGAACAACAGGACAACAATTAACCGAAATTCAAACGGCTAATTTCCTTACTACTCTTAAGTGGAGTCCCAACGGAACCCAACTGGTAGCTGGAGGGGATCCAAATTCTCCGCTTAATTTATTAAGTCTACCGTCAGCGAGCGCAGGTGGAAATCAATCGGTAAATGATCTTGACACTACCAACCAAGTAGATATCATCCTCGATGGTTCTGCCAGCACAGATAGCGATGGCACGATTGTGAGTTATGTGTGGACGGAAAACGGGGTCGAAATTGCAACTGGCGCAACCCCTACGGTGGAACTGGCAGTGGGTACGCATACCATTACGCTCACTGTGACGGATAATTATGGCTTAACGGGTTCTGATACAGTTGAGATCGTCGTAAATTCCGGGTAAATATAACGTTCGACGACCTCTTTCATATTCGCCAACCGCGAGTCCATCGGACATCACCAGTAACAATGATCCGCGATGGATCGCCCTATGTTTCGCCCAAAGCCGCCGCCCTAACCTATATGATGCGACGGCAGACTAGCCTCAGCCTGACGGAAACGGATCGGGATGTGCTGTGGTTGCTGGCGGAGGGCTACAACACGCAGAAAATCGCCGCAATGGCTGACCTGACCACGCGTTCGGTCTATCGTATCCGCGAGAAGTTGCGGAAAATTCTCAACGTGAAAACGAACGAACAAATCGTCGATGCCGCCCGCAAACGTGGCTTGCTCGACATTTCCAACCAAGCCTGAAAATAGCGCATCGGGACGCATAACCTTATGGCAATACGACTCGCTCTCGCGGCGGATGAGGATTTGACCCTGCTCGGCGCACAAACGGTGCTGGAACGTGAATATCGTTACCGCGTCACTGGTTCGGCACGCTCGTTTGGAGAATTACTGCGCGTCCTCGAAAAGCAACCCGATTTGGTGATCGTCAACGACTGGCTTGGCGGGATGCACGTCTCGCGCATTGCGGAAAAGCTGAAACAGCATCATCGGCTTAAGCTCATCACGCTGAGTGGAGTGAGCGATGGCTTGTTCATCCATGATCTGTTCGCATCCGGCATCCACGCCTATCTCCACAAGCAGGACAGACTTCAAGATTTCCTCGCGCCTGCCATTGATACCGTCCTGAGTGGTGCGCCGTATCTTTCCCCCACAGCACGAACGAGTTATATCATCGCCATGCAAACCGCTAAACGGAACAACCTGATGAACTCCGAATCGTTAAGCGTGTTGCAATTGCTGGCAAATGGCGTTCCAATTGGCAAAATTGCCTTTGAGCTTGGCTTGCCCACACGCAGAATTTACTGGGTGCGCGACAAGTTGCGTCACCGCTTCGACGCGACCACCAACGAACACCTCATCTATTGCGCGATGAAACAGGGGGTGATATAAGATTTTGGGACATATTTATCTATACTTGGATAGAATTTATGAAGCCTCAGCGTTATGCTTCATGCTAGAGGAAAGAATATGAACTTGCCACCCGTTGTGAAATGGATAGCTTTCTTTTGCGTGGTAGTTTTCATTGACGACTTATACGTCTGCTCAGAGTAACGTAAGCCGCATAGATGATATTTTCTTGAAGCGTTCCAACCAATCAGGCTTCTAAATTCTCATCAATATACTGCTGAAGCTCAAGCCAACCGCTTTTCTCCGGTCTGTCTGGATGATAGACGATATTGATCGTACTCCCGACTTCATATTTCTGGCGGATGATGATCTCACTCGGTATTCTGGGCAAGCGGTGCGATTGCGGTATGCCGTGATGATCTTTGTATTCGTATTCAACAATGGTATAGACGTAATTCCCGTTTACCTTCAAACTAAAATTGCGGTCTATGAAGGTGATGACTGCTGTCGTTTTTATGCCGCGTTCTTTGAGTTCACGTAGTAGCCGTGCCCGTCGGGGTAGGTCTGCAAAGGCACGCACCCCAGGTATAAAAAACACCAATCCAGAGACAAGGAAAATTCCCGAAAACAGAAAACGCGCAATCTGCCCTAGGATGTAGCCACTTTCACCAGCGCTGGGCACTTCCGCCCCCACGAACATGGCAACAGCAGAAAACAGAAATATAATCCCAAAAATTATGCCAAAAAAACTGGAAATTAAATAATTCATCACAATTCCTACTCACACAGCACAACACTATCCCAATAGTATCCGGTGTGCCATATTCAAGCAATCGTCAAATAGGGTGAGGACTTTCGCTTAGGGTAGAAAACGACTCGGTGGAAAATACATATACTCCTTATCGTCGTGCTACCGGGACGCACGCAGGTGCTCTTCTACATCAAGCAATTTCTCTGTACATTTCTAGTGCGTGTAATTAAAAGTAGACTGCATGAATAGACAATGTATATCCTTGATTCGGAGAATGGCTGGCGTTATTGTTATTACACCATCCCACAACCGTTCCAAACGGATTGTCCCACCTTCTGCCATGATGAATGGTAGGCAAAATCGCTTATGAACTGGGCTTGCCCACCCGCAGAGTCTACTGGGTGCGCGACAAGTTGCCTCACCGCTTCGACGCGACCACCAACGAACACCTCATCTATTGCGCGATGGCACAAGGGTTTCTATAGTTGAATTATGATGTAGTGATTTGTGGTCAACTAAACGTGAGGACTAACGATGAAACGACTTACTTATCTGATAATCATAGTAACACTCTGTACTGTACTAATTTATGGTCAAGAAGCGGTCACATTGCAGACACAGGTCACTGGTACTCTCATCGTTACAGAAGGTAACACACCAAACAGAAATCTAGTTTCTACTAGCAACCGTACACTGAACAAATGAGCGAGTTGAACAAAAGGAAGTCTCTGGTAAGGTTGAATTTCTCACAAAACAGCCTGGAGGAGACCCCCAATGTTCAGCTCTAGAAATTATGGTAAATGGCGCAGTCGTTTAAT
>JAVJSU010000034.1:0-11072 GCA_040219275.1 Aggregatilineales bacterium
TTTCTCCCTCATTTCACCGTAAAGTCAACCTAACTCGAGGAGAGTCGGGCAAGTGCTTTTCTCTGCGGATAGGCTATAGATTGGAGGAATTCAATTGTTGCTAAGGGGAGGGAATGTTCGATTAAACTCTCATCAGGTCCAAGTCACGAAAACTAGGCATATACGAATCATCCGGGAACGGGAACGTGTAGTAGAGCGTACCTGTTCCCTCTTTGATTACAACCTTTGCCACAAACTGCTGGATAATGCGCCGGGCTAACGCCTTATCTTCACATTCGAGCGCCTCGCGCATGTAGTTGATCCAGCCTTCGAGTGCCTCATCGCTGATCCGGGCGATCTGACCCGGATTGACCTGCAAGGCTTCCAGTACCGCCAGTTCAGAAAGCAGTTCTTCTTCCTCACGTCGACGCTCGTCATAACGCTGTTGCAGATGTTTGGCATAGCCCATATTTTCAATCGCATCCATGATGTTTTCGAGCGATTTTTTCACTTCAGCGAGTTTGTCCTCAAGTACACTAATGCGTGTACCGGAATCATTACTGCGCTCTTCTAGCGACTGCGCGATGTTCTTCGCCAATGGTCGCAGATTCTCAATGGTCATCACATGCGCCAGCAGATTTTCAATCACGGTCTGGTCGAGGGCTTTGGTACTGACGCGCTTTGCCTGGCACGCCTGACCGCGTGAGTTCTTCATGGTCGTGCAGATGAAAAAGCTATAACTACCGCGCTTGCCCTTCTTGCCGGGGATGCTCTCGACGTTCATGGGGTGTTCTTCGCCATCCACATGCCCGCAGACAACCAGACCGGAGAGCAGATAATTGCTCCCGATTCGACGCGGCTCATAGTTGCGATTCACCCGCTTGCCGTTGTGCTTTTTGGCGTTCTCCGCTTGCCGCTTCTGCTCGGCTTCAAACCACTCATGCGGAATCATCGCTGGAACGAATTCCTTGTATAACTTTCCACCGTAGATAATGTCGCCGGTGTAAATGCGATTGGAGAAGAAAGTATCATAGCCATTGATGTTCTTGAACAGGCGCGTGGTCTTATGAATTTCGCCGTAACTTGCACCTTCATGTCGCATCTGCCATGCCAGATGACAGCGCTCCCACATCTCCGGATCAGGCACAAGACGCTGGACGACACGCGGTTCACCGGATTTTCGCCCTTTCTTGCGCTCGTACACACCAACCTGTACCCGCTCACCGAGGAAGCCAGTCGGCACACCACCGGGACGGATGCCCAGATACCCGCCGGTGCATTTCCAGTCGGGGTTGTATCGGAGGAATTCCGGATCGTTATCCCGCGTACCAACAAGCTGAGCTAATCCACGTTTTGCGTTCTGCGAGATTTCTTCGAGATCCTGCTCGTCTTTCCATTGTTGAAAGGCTTCGATGAGCGCATCAACAGCGGCATTGCCCGTGTTAGCAGAGGTCATCAAGTCAATGAGAGTGATACCGCGCAGACGCAGATCGGTCTTGATATTGGTCGCTTCGATGCTGTCGCGTCCCAGCCGGTTGGATTTCCAGAAGATCACGCCGAAGGGATTCTCACGGCTGGCTTTTTCGCGCTTGTAACGGTCATTGATATGTCTGAAGCGACGGCGCAGATCGAAGAGTAGCTCCTGTAGAGCATCCCGCTTGTCGGTGTTGGATGACAGCTTCGACTCATCGACGTAGAGCTTATCCAGTACGAGGTTGTGATGCTGGCAGTATTCGCGGGCGACATCGATCTGCTGGGCGACACTGCGATCCTGTTCATCCCCGCCTGAATCGCGGCAGTAGACAACGACGTGCGTGCCGGGTGGTAGCGGGCAGTCCTGCCGGATCAGGTGGAGGTAGCGGTTGTCGTTATTCATGTGATTTACTCGATCTGCTTATTCATCTACAGGTTTCAGGGCATCCAATGTGACCTTGTATCCGCAATCCATGGGGTACTTCGTCCGGTGGCTTTTTGTAGCGTAAGCTTGTCACCCTCTTTAGACGTGCTGGAGATGCTTCTGATTGAGCATGTCATGCATCACAGGTGACATCATCCCATTCCTGAATACCATCCAGCCATTCGAACGCATATCTTCGCTCGTAAAGCACCGTAATATTAAGATCATGAGGAAGCGGTCTGCTCTCTCGGTGATCCCTCCAATAGTAACACCACATCGTATAAGTTCGATCACCCTCGGCAAGTAAAACCCCAGGTTTCTGCAACACAGCAGAGCGAATAAAGGGTTCGATGTCTGTTCCAAGAGGAGGAATGATTTCATGAACCAATCGCCGGGTGTCACAGTAGTGCGTAGGCAACCCTAATGAATCAATCTTGCCAATTACCCACAGCAGAGTCCATTCTGCCTCCTGCTGAGCGCGGTATCGATTGCATTCTTCGGTGGAGCGTATTGGTAGTAGCAGAAATTCCTTCTCTTTTGGTGTCACGGCATCCCAGATTTTTTGTTCGTGGAACCATTCAATCACCGGCTCTGAATCTACTTGATATGCAACCGCTACAACGCCCTGCAAAATAACTGCTCGTATAGCAATGTTACGGATACTATGCCCTAAGCAGTAGTCACCTGCCTCTTCTGATAGCACACCCTCTTCTACAGATATATTGAGAGACTCAGCCCATTCAACTGTCGAAATCACGCATCCTATCCCTTTGATAAAAACTCATTCTTCTGGTGAGTTATGTGATGCAAACATTTGAAACAACATATTATCAATCAGTCGGGTGGGTGTTCACCAACTCGCACCCAGACTTTGCGCGCATTTACTATTCGTGCGACGTTCATTTGTAAACGTACAACAGTTGCACGCCCAACAGGAGTCAATCCAAGTAGTGTGGTTCCGTTCTGTGTCCATTGAAAATGCTCTGTCCAGAACTGGGTACGTGGGTTAAATAATGGTACGAGGTCTCCAGTCAGTCTCAGGATCAGGTGCTGATGTTGCACGTGCTTTGCTCAAGTTGCAGGTCGCACCTGCTAAAGCGAGATTTTCCAGATTATCCCCACCACCAGGCTTTATATGTTCCACGTGCATCGCTTGCCCTGTAACACGTTGTCCTGTCTGGCAGTATTCACATTGGAAAATCGCTCGTTCATGAACACGCTTTACCGTTTCTGCCCATGATAGATTAGTCATCTACGGGTTTCATATCATCGAGTGTGAGCTTATACCCGCGATCCATCAAAATATTTATTGCAGTTGCTTTGCGCAAAGTTAGGCGTTGACCATCTTCAACCAGTGTGGTTAATTCAGCGTATTCCTTATCAGTGATGGTTCCATGATTATTTTTGTCCATAAGAGCAGACATTCGAACCTGCTTTGCCTGCGGCATCTGTTCTCGCATCATGCTAAACAACGCATCATCGGAAAGATACGACATTGCCTTGAGTTCGGCTTGTTCGTCAAGTGGGATGTCGATCAACACTTCACCAAATGCTCCCTCCAGTCTCTCGCGAATGACATCGTCTACATTTCGCGATTTCTGTTTGGCGATTTCTTGCGCCTTCTGGTACAGGCTCTCAGGAATTGAAATTGTATAATCGCTCATTCAACTCTCCGTTAGAACGTTTAATCTAGTATACACTAATCCCGCCACTCCGGGTCGACCATTGTGGGATCATAATCAAGCGATAACTTATGTTCGATGAGAGCTTTCACCCTCTGCTGTGTGGATGTGGGTAGATCCTTCCACATGTTGCCCCATACTTTTACATCAGGCTCAATACGCCCTGACTCTAGCGGCACTTCCATCTGGTAGTGAGCGATCAGCTTATTTGCCATCACTCGTATTAAGCGAGATGAGTTCAGATCAAAGCCCGCCAATGGGTTTGCCGCGTCTTCTCGAATGGCATGAATGGTTTCTTTGCGAGCATAACTGTCAGTCATCGCTTCAAGCACACCCAGTACCGCATCTTGCTTTTCCGGCGGAAGCTCATCGAATACATCAGCGAGATACTCGGCACGTACCGAGTTGGCGTTGGCTTGTGGAGGAATGTAACCTGCTAGACGGAAGAGCATACTGGCATCTACACCCAGCGCATCAGCCACCCGGCGTAAAGTGCGCGGATCGGGATCTTTGACACGGGTTTCAATACCATGCTTGAGAAGATTGCGGATCACAGACTCGGATACCCCTGCAACAGTAGCTAATGAGCTATTGTTATGATTATGTTTTTTCATTAGGTCGGCAATGAATCTGCCAAGCGTATTTGCTGAAGAATTCATTTGATATGAGCGTCCTGATGCAAGTTTCGGCTATTTTTCTCATATTATACATCTTTGCTTCCAGACCTATTGACATCGCAGAAAAAAGCGATGTATAATGCGCCAAATGACGTATATCGTTTTTTGGCGCGAATCTTAGAGGCGAAAGAGCCTCTCTCTTTTTTACAATCAATTCGCTCTAAAAAACGAATTCAGCGAATCTGAGCGAGAAATAAGTTTTGGCGAAACGTCGCGGGCGGAAGCCCCAATCCATTCCGATGAAGATCAGCAACGATCCGTCTCTGTGGCGCTTTGCCAGTTTACAGGAGGCGCTCGAAGCCAATACCCACCTGCTTGCACGACTCATTCAGGCAGGCGCAGAGCAGGCACAGGCGGATGGACGCGAGGTCAAAGCATCGGAATCCGTGACAGTTTCGGAGAGCGCGTGATGAGCGTGTCTCTTTTTTTACTCCCTCAGTCCGTACTCAAACCGGAAGGATATCGCATGATTAAGCGAATCGAATTCACGTTGAATCTGGAAGATCCGCAGGAAGCCGCCATTTACCGTGCATTGAGACCCGCCTTGCTCTATCGTCGTGGTGGTGCCGTGATCAGGCAAGCGCTTGACGAGCATCTTGTCAGTAAACAACGTCCATCCATTCAAATTCATCAGGAGGAGAACACCTATGACAGGCAAGCGTAAGGCAACGGTCAACGGCGCGCTCACGATCGGATTGGACATCGGCTATGGGGTGGTAAAGGCTGTGACGGATAAAGAAACCGTCACATTTCCGTCCGTTATGGGACATGCGCGTGAGATTAAGTTTCAGGCAGATGAAATTGTTCAGCGACATCCCGGTGACTGGATCAGTGATGATGATGGTGCATGGTTTGTCGGCAATCTGGCACTGTCTCAGCTCCCCGCTGGAGAACTCCTGCGTTTACGCGGACGGACCGCCAACGAATCCACTATGGGCAATGCCTTCCGTCTGCGTTTGGCAAAGGTCGCCATCGGCAAGCTCATGAATGGTGTGCGTGATGGTGATGTGGTGCATCTCCGCATCGCCACCGGACTACCAACCGACCACATGCGCGATGCAGGCGAATTGAAGGACGCGCTTCTTGGTCAGCATGTCATCCGAACCGATCTGTGTGAAGTGATCGCCAACATCACCGAAGTAATGGTGATGCCCCAGCCCTACGGCACGATTTATGCCGCCACGCTGACGGAAAACGGCGAGGTCGACCGGACACACAACTATCGGCGCACTGGGGTGTGTGATGTGGGTACGTATACGGTGGATCTGGCGCTGGATGACGAAGGCGAGTTTCTGGACTCCGAAAGCGGAAGCGTGGAGAGTGGCGTGTACACTGCGCAGGAACGGATCGCGACAGCACTAGAGCGTGACTACCGGGAAAAGATACCTTTCAAGATTGTGGAAGAAGTGCTCCGGACAGGGGTTTTCTATGCGAACGGTCAGCCTGTGGATTATCGGGATGTGGTGCAGGAAGCGCTTACCCCATTGCGTAGTGCAACTTTAAATTTGCTCAGCGAGAAATGGCAACGTGGCACCATCGTGGATGTGATTTATCTATCCGGTGGGGGTGCGGAACTGGTGTGTAGTGAGGTGGCAGAGGCTTATCCGCAGACACAACTCGTACCGAACAGCCAGACCGCCAATGCACGCGGGTATCTGAACTATGCCCGCTTCATTGAGCGCGTCTAACGGGTTAGACATGACAGTTTAACTGAGTAAACACGGGAGGGATGATGGCACGGCGCAAAGCGAAGAAACGGGACTACAAACTCATCGGTTTCAAAGCCTATACCGATGCCGATGCGGATCTGCTGGTGTGGTGGGAGCAGATCAAACCCGGTCAGCGGAGTGATGCCTTACGCGATTTGCTCCGTCTGGCGCTGGGCTATCACCAATTGACGACCAGACCGGATGCAGATCTCTCACAGGTGGTTGACGATATTGCTTGGATGCGAGATGCACTCACCGAATTGCCGGGTTATGTGGAGCGCGTCATTCAACATGTTGCAACGAATGTCGTTGTCGTTCCAACGCAGAAGCAGGGCGTGTCAGACGAGATCGATGATGCGGCGCGCCGTCGAGAAGAACGCATGAAACGGCGGCAATGGTAGAGGATAGAAGATCGCACGCTTTGCGTTGGACGGTGCGTCGAGGCGCAGCGTCCCTCCATGACCCCAAAACGAGTCTGCTGGATTCGGTCACATGTGGAGTGGGGTCATGAGCGAGCTAAATCATCGCTCGCTCCTCATGCGCCGGAGGGGCTGATGCACCCCACAAAGCGAGCCGCACAAGTGCGACAGTGCAGGGTGCCTGTCGCACCGGTGAGCATGGTTCTCCACGCTCACCAAACGCCCATCGCCGATTATGCACTTTTAAATCGCACTACGAGAAACGATGGAGCGCAATCGGAAAATATACAGAGCGGGGAATAGTTTACACAGGAGGTTGAACACATGAATCATCGTCAGACAGTTCAGGCAGTGGCACGGCGGCTCCCGCATCTTCAGCGTCATACGGTCGCGGAGGTGCTGGAAGTTGTGGCGGAAGTCTGGGCGGAAGAACTGGCTCAACCGGAGGGTCGAGTTACGTTGATCAATCTGGGCAAGTTGCAGATCGAAGCGCAACAGATGCGGGTCGGCGGGGCAGTACGGGATCGGCTTGAAGCAGAGCATGGCATAGCGCCAACGACGATCCGGCGGCTTTATTACCGCTTTCGTCCGTCGGGCTGGCTACGCCAGAAGGTTGAGGAAAAGTATGAGCAAACGTAAGAAGAGTGATCTGTACACCGAACGGCAGACGGTCAGCTTCACCGCGGAGCAGATGCGGCGATTGCGCGAGTTGCGTTCGGTGCGCGCACGCAAAGATGGGCGACTGATCCACATCACCGATCTGGTTCGGGATGCGGTCAATTATTATCTGGCGGCGCAGGAGGATTTACCCGGTTCGCGTCGGGCGATTGCAAAGGGTGTTGAGGCGAAAGTGGATGCGCTAGACGAGAAGGTTGAAGCGCTATCGACGACACTGGATGACTTTATTGATCGGGTGACGAAGCGGAGACAGCGGTAGTGGATCGCAAGCAATTGTGTGTGGCGAATTTGCGTTATAAGCGATCCTCGCCGGATGAAGCAAAGCGGATGCGGAATCTGTTGGGCTATCTGACCTATCGTGATAGCCGCGATAGGGGTGTGAGGATGGTTGCTGGCAGGGAACGCTGGGTGGATCGCGGCATGGGTGGTTCTGTGAGTAACATTGCCCGCCGCTGTGATGACCTACGTAGTGAGCATGTACTGACCTTCTCGCTGGTGGTCAATCCCAATCCGCAGTTGGTAGCGATGATTCCGCCCGATCAGCGAGAGCGATTTGTGCGGGAACTGACCGAGCGCACAGTGGATGACTTTTTCGATGCGCGTGGAATAGATAGCGGCTGTGAATATTCATATGTGCTACATCATCGTGAGAGCGAAGATTCTCAGACACCGGGATTACACAATCCGCATACGCATTTGGTGTTACCGGGGACGGTATGGAGCGAGGAAAGTGGTGATCGCATCCCGCTGTATTTTTCACGGAACAAGAAGGTCAATCACATCGAGATGTTACATGACGTGACCGAGCAAAACATGGTCGATCTGCTGGATCACTATATCGGACCGGAATGGGAACCACGCATGGATCGGATTGAGGCGGTGCGTGACGATCAGCGGCAGGTCACGGAAGAGGATCCGCATGATTTTTATGAAGAAGATTCTGGCAAGCGCCTGCCCATGTGGCACGGTGTGCGTCAAGTGGATGAGCAACGCTGTGCAGTCGGTTGGTACATCTTATTTGAAGATGAAGATGGACACCGAAGCATTGAATTTTGTCCTGACGATGCAGAGCTGGAAATCGCCGGCATTGAGCACTACGCGTTCACATCAAGACGACCTGAGGCGGTAGTGGATGTGGTGAAAGAGCAACCGGATCACATCTCACCGTCGCGATCAATATCTCATGAGCTGGACTTATAAATAGAAACGACATGTGCTTAAAGTTTGGCAACAGGAGCACATGCCGGATCATCAATCATGAAAGTTGAGGGAAGTATGACATATAAAGAATCTGTCGGCAAGACAGGCACACGCGATATTACCGGAAGGCGGCTGTTTTTGCGGTCTCTTTACGGTTCCGCGCCGGATAATTTGTATCTTGAACTGCGTTATATCCATCCCGAAACAGGCGAAGTACGGACCTTGTGGGAACGGATGGGCGATAAGCGCGGGCTGACTACTGCTCTGAAACAGGCGGATCAGTTCAACAGAGAAGGCTTTGGTCTCTACTTTGCGCCCTGTCTGCGAAAGGAAAAGAAAGGCAATGCGGATTCCGCCGTCTGGGTGTCCGCGTTGTGGCTGGATATCGACAGCACCGATCCATGTGATCTGGACCGGCTGAAGGCATTTGACCCTGAGCCATCGTTCATTGTTTCCAGTGGTGGTGGCTGGCATGGATACTGGGTGTTAGAGCCGCCCTGCACGTTGGAAACCGATGCGGGGTATGTGAAGTCGGTCGCGTCCGTGATGCGCTTACCGGACTCTGTGAATACCAAGCCGGAACGCGGGGGTGTGGTGGTGGAGATCGTGCAGGCGAATGCGGATTGTCGTTATTCGCTCGATGATTTCGGTTGGCTGGAAAGCAAGACAAGTGAGGAACGCATCGGAGATCTGCGTGTGGTCACGCTCAACAGTGGCAGTCACCAGCAACTGCCGCCGCGGACGGAACAGTATATCACCAGTGGCGCGCACAACGGTAGCCGCAACGCCGAACTGTTCGCCGCCGCCTGCCAGATGCGCGATGCGGGCTACAGCCAGAGCGATGCCGAGCGAGAACTCGTTGCCCGTCATGTTGCCGATGGAAACAGAAGCGAGAACCCTGCGACACGGGAAAAGAAGCCTGTGCGACTATTGCTAGTGCCTACCGCCAGCCACCAAGAGAAGCCGTTGCCGCGCCGCGTCAGCAAGCACGCCAGCGAGTGGATACGCTGGTCAGCCGTTACCGCCGTGATGCGGCTGAGCCAGAACGTCCGACAGTTGAGCAGGTGCGCGAGACTGTCTCTGCCTGCGCCGCGCTCGATCCCCTCGAATGGGCGGAGGAGCGTAAGCGTTTGAAGGCGATCTGTGGGGATATCTTCCGCGTGGAAGACCTCAACAGCATGTACAAACAGACTCGACGCGAGTTAGAGCGCAGTCAACAACCGGCGCTATCTACCGCTCCGCACTATGTCGAGATCGAAGGCAGTATGATCTTTGAGAAGATCACGGAGCGCGGCACAACCCGCCAGATGGTCGCCGAATGGAACGCACAGGTCGTTGAGTGAGTCACGCAGGTCAACGATGATGGGCAGTCCGAACACGTCATGCGCCTGCACCTGCGCCATGATACCCATATGACGACACTGGATATGCCGAGTGAATTGTTCGGCGATCCGAACGCCTTCCAACGCTTCATCGCACAGAAAGGCGGTGCGATCTACACTGCCTGTGCCGGGATGCACCGTCATCTGCCCAATGCCATCCTGAAGCTGTCCGGCACATTCCCGACCCGCCAGACCTACCGTTTCATGGGCTGGACGCAGATTGAGGAGAAATGGGTCTATATTTCACCGTCGCTGAGTATCAGCGGGGCAGGGTTGATGGCTGAAACGCATGAGGTCGAACTCGAAAGTCGATTGCGTGATTATCACCTGACCGACTCTATTTGGTCAGACAGCTTGAACGCTTTTAACGCCGCCATCCAGGTGATGCCTATCAGACTCGCGCCAACCTTGATTGCATTCAGTCTGCTACCCTTGATTCAACGTTTCCTGCCCAACGCCACGGCGAAACCAGCGATCCACCTTTCTGGCACAACCGGTAGCGGCAAGAGCGAGATCGCGGCGGTGCTGGCCAGCTTCTACGGCGATTTTGCGCGGGACGCACCCCCTGCGCAATGGGGTGATACCGTCAACACGGTCGAGGCGCTGGGTTATTCACTCGCCGATGCGCTTTATTGGGTCGATGACTACAAAACGATCTATGCCGACACCCGCACCTTCTCACGGATGATGCAAAGCTATTCACGGAGTATGGGACGGGGACGGTTAACCCGCGAGGCGAAGCTCAGGCAGGAGCGCCCGTGTCGTGGACATATCTTGAGCACCGGTGAAACGACACTGGAAGGTGAAGCCTCGGTGCTGTCGCGGATGCTGGTGCTGGATATTCCACCCTGGAAACAGCGTGATCCCGGTGGGCTGGCGCTCAAGCAGGCTGAGGCGCTACGGCGTCATCTGCCGGGGTTCACCGTGCAGTTCATCCAGTGGATTGCCCTGCAAGCAGATGACAGGGACTTCGTCAAACGCTTGGCTGACAGGCTGGTCGAAAACACAGACGATTATGAAGCTTACTTGAGTCGCACGCTTGGTCGTGAGGCGCATACCGGACGCATGGAGCGCAACTGGGGACTCCTGCTCACCGTTTACCAGCTTCTGAGCAACTTTCTGGCGGAACGTGGCGCTTCGGATGTATTACCTACATGGCAGGATGCCATTCTGGAAACGGTAAGGCTCGTCCAGCAGGAACGGGCGGGAGATGCCTTCATTCAGGCGCTGGATCAACTGCTCGCCAGTGGCGAAGCCAGCATCACCGCATCCCGTTATCCGGTTGAGCCTAAACCCGGTGTGACCGTCGTCGGCTATGAGGACGATCATTTTGTCTATCTGCTACCGGAAATTGCCTACCGTGAGGTGATGCGTATTCGTCCCTTGAAGTTCTCGACCGCCGCGATTGGCAGTCAGCTGAAGGAGGATGGTTGGCTGATACCGGGTCGT
>JAVJSU010000035.1:0-71919 GCA_040219275.1 Aggregatilineales bacterium
ATTAAACGACTGCGCCATTTACCATAATTTCTAGAGCTGAACATTGGGGGTCTCCTCCAGGCTGTTTTGTGAGAAATTCAACCTTACCAGAGACTTCCTTTTGTTCAACTCGCTCATTTGTTCAGTGTACGGTTGCTAGTCAATTTTTATCATTAGTCTCAATTTCCTCTTTGAATTTGATATCCCATTCTAGCGATTGCAAAGGATTAACCCCATGGCACGTAATGAATCAAAAGCCATCATGGGCTACTTGCCCATTGAGGCGAAACATCATGACGCAATTGTATCACTCGTCGCACCTGCGACACCTGCTCACAAACTACTCGACCCATTCGCTGGGGAAGGCGAATTTCTAGATGCGGCGGCGAAGGTGTGGAATGTCACACCCTATGCCAATGAACTGGATGGTGACCGTGCGGCGAAATGTATCGAGCGTTTCGGACCGAAACAAGCGGTGCGCTGTGATGTCGAGCGCCTGATCGCCAGCAACAACGCCTTTTCCGCGCTGTGGTGCAATCCGCCTTACGATCATGATTCGACAGCATCCGGCAACAAGCGGGTGGAATTTCGCTTTCTTCGGCACGCATGGAAGTGGTTGCAGGACGGCGGTCTCATACTGTGGGCAGTGTATCTGCAACATCTCACCGAAGATGCCGCCGCATTTTTGTCCAAAAACAGCACTCATATCGATGTTTGGGCACTGCCGGGCAAACATCTTGGGGAATACAATCAGATCATCGTCGCGGCGGTGAAGGGCTTACAACCCAACCCCGAAGCCCTCTATGACCAGATCATGGCACAGAAATCTGATCCGCGACTGCTCACGGTTCAGCCTGAACCTGTTTACAAATTGCCTGCACCAAAGCCCTTATCGCGCTTTGTTTTTGCCCCCGATGTGATCGATGAACAGCAGGGTTTACGCTTGATTGAAGAACAGGGTGCGTGGAAATCGCATGGCTTTCAGGCACTGCTGGAAATTCCACCTGCACCCGAACAAATTGAACCAGTGGTTGCACCACGTCCGGGCCATATGGCGCTGGTACTCGCCGCTGGAGTCGCAGATGGTGCAGTCATAGATACAGAAAACTATGGGACAGTTGCTATTCGTGGTAAGACCCAGCATATCGAACAGATTGCCCGCGTTGATGTCGAAAGCGATCCCAACGATCCGGAACGACAGGTCAAGAAGACCACCATCCGCCTGAAACCTTCGACCACACTCACTTTGCTTGCTGAGGACGGCACGCTGGTCGAGATGGATGGCGATGAGGCGTTACTGGAGTTCATCACCAGCAACAAGAAGGCACTGGCGAATTACCTGAACAACAAGTTCTCGCCAGCCTATAAGTTTGATATGAAGAAGCCGAGTCAGTCGACAGAATTTCTGGGAGAGCCTCAGCTTTATACTCATCGGTGTCTTGCCAGCGACACTCAATCGAATAGGGCTTCTTGCCTTTGTAGACTTTTGGCATGGGTTTTTTGAAGTGATAGCGGTAACGCGCCTGAATATCCTTCCAGGCAACTTCAGGGAAAGCCCGCAGTATCTCGGCTTGATGGACATTGTTGGCAACCAGTTCACCCAGTTTTTCAATCTCATCCGGTGACCAGAACATACGCCAACCCTGCCGCGTGAATGCGGTTTGAGATTGCGTGCCATCGCGCCATTGAATGAGCAAGTGACGTTCAAGTGGGTTCAACTTTTTAAGAATGATCCGTTGGGCGAAGGCTTCCAACAGTTCGCGGCGGAAAGACACCGGGACAATCTGCCAGTTCATTAGCACCAATTCCAGTGCAGGACGTGCCTGAATAAGTGAGGTGCGGTAACGGTCACCGGATTGCAGTTCTTTGAGTTCGGATTGCAGACGTTGGATCTCACGCTCATTGGCTTCATAACTGGCTTCCATGTTGCGGACAATCTCAGGGTTAGCCAGTGATTTCAGGTTATGCAGGATGTTTTGCTTGGCACGTTCAGCCATCTTGATGGCATTCTCGATGCGTCTGACATCGGTATGGGTGTGATTCTGAGTGCTATCGAGTGCAGTTTGCCATGATTGATCGTCAATGCTGGTTGCTTTGAGCCGTTCCAGCAGTAACTCTTCAATCAGTTCGTCCAGACGATCTGCAGTGACAGCCAAATAAATGCGACGGTCACTATCGGTTGCAATATACGAATAGGCAAGTTGTGTAAACGAATAAACGGTTCGCATCCGACGCATCTCAAAACCGGGCACAACATCCATCGAGAAGATCAAGCCTGTGTAGCGCGGTGGCAAACAGGGACGATCCTCCACGTCATGACGGGTGATGGAGCGATAGGGATTATGGTCAGGATTGGGTTCGCCATTGAAATCTGTGGATGAGAGGGTATTGAAGGCATACATGAATAAGTCCTGAGCTACCAATGCCGCATGGTTATGCCAGCTGACAATCACGCCTTTATGTGTCCAATGTCCCAGATACATCACATTGGTGAGAATGGATTTCAGCCCACTTATGGAGGGCATCAAGCGTCCTGTAATGGTGGAGCGTCGTCTAACCGATTCTCTCCAGCGAAAACCGTCAGGGACTTGTGCCTCAACATCATCGGGAAAGAAAGGTCCATGTTCCTCAATATGTCGCCATGTGGCTGTTAAATTGCGCTTCTTTTTCTTGAACAATTCAAAATAAGCTGGAATCACATCGGCATACGGCTGGAACGGGACATATTTACGATGGTCGGGATTTTTCGTACCGTCTGGAAGTTGCTGGCGCATATCGACGATAAACCCCGGTGCAAGGATGCGTCCCGCCCACATGCCCTGTTCTGTCAGGCGATTTTTAGCCCGATGCAAGCGACCTTTGATATGATATTCCAGAAAATCGGCGGCGTGTTGGGCTTCGTCGCGGAAAATTTTCATGTGATAGGCACCCATCGTCGGGTGGTTGAAGTCATAAATCATGCGCGGTGTCATAATACGAATGTGATGACGCTTGCAAATATCAATGAAGATGTTGGTCTGGATCTGCGTCACATCCCGGAAAAAGCGGTCTACATCCTGCGATGCGACCAGACTAATCTGGTCAGCTTCGATGAGTTCCAGCAGGCGCGACATGCCCGGACGTTCAGTCAAGCGGGTAGAGCCACTGACCCCTGCATCCATGTCGATCATGAAAATATGATCCCGCGCCCAACCCAGCTTGACCAGATGCTCAAACAAATCGACCGTTTGCAGGGTCGTTGATATGTTGCCAATTTGAGCATCGGTGGATTGCCGATAGTAAATCGCCGCTGGCTGTTCCACAGGGAGCGGATCATTCTGGTAGAGGTCGTGATTCTCTTTTTCAGGTCGTTTGTACTTCCGCATAAGTAGCTATCCTTAACCTTTGTCGAACCAAAAACGCCTTACTCTGCGAATGGATACGGCAAGAGCAAGGCGCATGATATACAATGCACTTAGCCCTGCGACGTGTCAGTATCACTCGCCGGGTTAGACAGGTCGTTGTGTGCAACCACTTCGTCCTGTCGTTCGTTTTCGGTCGAACTGTTCTCAGTGTACAGGGTTTCATTGAAGTGTGCAATAACTCGCAGGAGAATCCCGCTGGTTGCAACCAGATCAATCCCATCGTCTGGTGTGGGGTGTTCAATTGTTGATTTGCGTTTCAATATCATCCTCCGGTAACGGCTGACTGTGGAAGGCAACAGCTTCTAGAACGAAGTGCCGTGCCATCCGTGAATCGGGCAAGTTCAAGCGTTTCGCCAGAGACCCAATTGCCTCGCGTTCGGCATCTGTCAGTCGCATGGAAAAGATGCGCTCACGGATAGGTTGTGGTTCTGGCGGTAACGTATGGCTTTGCTGGTTCATGTGTGTTTCTCCTCGTGCTACGGATTGACACAATCAGCATACCAGACCCACACCCCCAAAGACCTGTAATTTTTCAAGAGTCGCCATGTAAAATTACGGCGATAGAATTTATGGATCAATGAGAAAGGCACTATCGATAATCTGACGAAAAATTAGGTTCAAAAACCCTCTGTTTTGCATAATTAATCGCAATTTTGGGCATTAGAATTGAATTTTCACAAGCGTATCACAAACTTGACAATTAATTTCTTGCTATTCTAATTTACGGCGTTAGAGTCCACCTCATTAGATAAATCCTAACTGTTTCTGTATTGTTTTATGACATCGACTCTCAAAATAGACTGACCACATCGTGTTCACCTGTTAAAATTTGCCTCTAATGAATGGAAAGGAGGCAAAAATGGAAGTGGTGTGGATGCAGAAACGGGCCGAATTGTGGCGGTTGCTCCGGGAAGTACCGGGCTTGTCGAACCGACAACTCGCTCGCAAAGTGGGCATGTCACCATCGTGGATAAGGAAGTGGAAAAAGCGCATCAAAGATGTGGATGGCACCGATATTCAACTGTTTCTGAGCCTGCCACGACAACGAAAAACCTCGCCAAAGAAAATCACTGAAGCGGTGGAAGCCAAAATCTTGCATCTGCGTGAGTATCTCACCGAGCAATACCAAAGGCGAGTAGGCGCACGAAATATTCTCTACCACCTCCATCTGGATAGTGATCTGAAGCGTTTGGGCGTATACATTCCGACAGCGGCGAGCACGATCCATGAGGTGTTGTTGCGTTTTAATCGGGTTCCCCGTCCTGCGCCTCGCGTTCATGTACCACGAGAACCTGCCGAACCCTTGCAAGTCTGGGAAATTGACTTTACAGATGTGGTCACAGCGCATTCTTCCGAGACAGATAAACGCAAACATCAGGTCGAGGTGTTTGAGGTCATCGATACGGGGACATCCATTGCCTTAGAAACAAAGGTGAGTGATCGCTTTGATGCGAAACACACGCTCATTGCCCTGATCGATTTGCTGACCGCTACCGGATGCCCGAAGATCATTCGCTTTGACCGCGATCCGCGCTTTGTCGCCAGCTGGTCGGTGGATAAATTCCCCTCAGCATTCGTTCGTTTTCTCCTGTGTTTAGGCATTATTCCGGATGTCTGTCCGCCGCGCAGACCTGATCTTAAACCGTATGTGGAGCGATTAATTCGGACACAAAAAGAGGAGTGTATCTATCCGAAGCGTCCAGCAACCGTCAATGAGGCACAAATCCTCATCGGTCAACACACCAGTTTCTATAATCTGGAGCGTCCCAATCAGGCGGTGACCTGCAACAATCGCCCACCCTCCATTGCGCTGGGTGAAGTCCCTCGACTGCCGCGTTTGCCGCAGGAAGTCGATCCGGATGCCTGGGTAAAGCACTACCACAAGCACATATTCCGGCGACAAGTAAGAAGCAACGGCACGGTAACTGTAGATAAGCATAAATACTACATCGGCACGCGGTTTTCCCAACAAAAAGCCTTACTTCATCTGGATGCTACAACCCGCCAATTCGACATCTACTGTCAGGATCATTTTGTCAAGTCGCATCCAATAAAGGGCTTGTTTCACGGTAACCTGCCGTTTGAAGATTACGTCGAATTAATGCTGGTTGAGGCGGAGTCCGAGGAAAAGCGTCTGAAAGCCAAACGCCATCTCCAGCGCCTAACCGGATAAGAACAACCTTCTACACAAGGCAAATACGCAGGTATTTCCACCTATTTCACTGGCGGATTAGTTTATGTTGTGTCCTTTTTGGGCTAAGGGCATTGTTTTCACTCGAAATCGTTGATTCACGTCTGGAAATGTGCTGACTTTCCCTAAAATTCTCACTCGAACCGCCTCGAAATTTCCTAATGTCCGGACGAACACGATGTCACCGGTCTGTTTTGAGAGTCGATGTCATAAAACAATACAGTTTCTGTTACTCAATATATCGTTATTCAGGGATTGAATAGATGAATATGACCCGTCGCGCAATGGCTTACCTATTTCTTATGTTGATGACACTGAGCTTGTCCTTCACGCCTATGATTTCCGCGCAGGAAACGGCAACTCCCACACCGGAGCCGACACTCACGGCAACGCCGACATCAACGCTCACGCTGAGTCCAACCGCAATCCCGACAAATACGGCAACAGCAACGAGTACATCTACAGCAACAGTATTTGCCACGCTGACACCTACATCCACAGCCACCGAAGCGATTGCTTCACCTACACTGACGGCTTCATCAACACTGGCTTCCACCCAAACTGAAACGCCAACCCCGACGGCGACATTAGACAACACGCCATCCGCGACACCGACGGCATCCGTGACCCCTTCCGCGACAGGCAGTGCCACCAGCACACTGACTGCGACACCCACAGCGTCAGCCACCGACACCGGGATGATCCTGATTTACGCCGACAACTTCGATAGCGGCGACCTCTCCAACTGGACAGTTGGTGCAGGTTGGTCACTTGTACCGAGCGAAGGCGGACAGGCGATGCAGGTAAGTGATAGTCCTGAAACTCTAAGTTACATAGGTTCGCCACTAACCGATAGCCAAGTTCAATTAATGATGCAATTACAAAGTGGTAGCTTAAGCATTCAATTGCAGAGTGCTATACACATTTACACCATTACTGTTCAAGCAACAGGTCAACTTACCATTCACCAGAATAGTATTTTACTGGGTACAGGAATTAGCGATATTTGGAATTTGAATAGCTGGAATAACCTCATTATTTCTCGAGTTGGAAGTGCGTTGTTTGTAAATTTAAATGGTTCAAATCGAATTATGCTTAATGATACTATTGCTTTTAGTTTAGAAGCCGTAACTTTCTCTTCAACAAGTACAGATGCTACGCTAATTGATGATTTTTCTCTTTGGCATCATCAGAATTTGATAGATGTAGCGACGGAGTCTACCGCAACACCATTACCAACAATCACGCCTCTACCGACAGTTACACCTGACTCAACTTTGTTTTCTGAGGACTTGCGGGTTGCACCTGATGCGTTTTTCGTTCAAATACAAAGTTACGCAAACACTGTGACACGCAATGCAAGTGATTGGCAAGAACTAATCGAAGAAATCGAAGATGCCAATAGTCGTTGTAATTTGAATGGTGGTACAGAAACAATCATAAATTTAACAACAAAAACAGTAGACGAAAATCAGAATGCTTATAGTGTACCCTCCTCCTATCCAACTGTTCCCTCTGGCTGGACATATTCACCTAATGCCTTTCCCGTGATCCAATGTCGTATAACCATTGAAGGTCAAGATAATGTAGTAAATGGTCGAATTCAACGTGCATCTACTCAAGAATTTCGATTATTTGGGATCAACGAAGATGGTGAGTTAATTTTACGAAATGTTTGGCTCCTGAACGGAGATGCAGAGCATACAGGCGGAGGTGCAATCCTAAACATTAAGGGTCGTCTCGAAATATATGATAGTCAAATCTCTGGCAATCAAGTATCTGTTACAAATACCTTTCAAACATTTGGCGGTGCAATTTATGCCTTTGGCACCAATGCTACAGTAATACTTGATGGTGTGTGGGTTCAAGGCAGTCGAAACGACAGTATCAATGGAGATGGCGGTGCGATAGGGTTTCTTAGTATCGATTCTGCTTTAATTAACGATTCACGTATCTTCAACAACTTTGCTGTGCGCTTCGGTGGTGGAATTTATGCGAGCGGGGGAACTAGCACAATTATACAAAATAGTGAAATTAGCAATAATTCAGCTAATAGCAGTGGAGATGGTGCCTACATACAAGCCGCAGGAAGTATGTCTACAAATTGTATCGTGAACAACGATATTTACGCAGTTGTCCCCTTCAATGCTCAATACAATTTGTGGCTCCCTGATGCCGCAAGTTTAGTGAATAGCAACGTAACATGGCAACCGCCAGTGGCTTCAGTGCCACCACATTGTATGAGTTTTGTTACTGCCACCCCAACACCTACTCCTACTCCTACTCCTACACCGACACCAAGTCCAACGCCAGTGAGTTTACCCTCACTTCCCGTAGCTTTTAATCCAAATCAATTTACACAACGAACTCTACCTGAGTGCCAAACTGCATTTCCGAACGATACCCAGCAAGAAAATTTTTGTTTCGTTCATGTATCTTTATTCCAACTAAACGATGCGTTGCAAAATAACAATGAACAACTTACGCACGAGATTGTTGTATGGACCGTTTTGATGGAGGAAAATGCGAGTAATGTTCGTAATTCTGATGGAGAAAGCGACACAGGCGTTCCAGATAATATTAGCGACTGGATACAAGAGGGTATGGCTAGACAGTTTCATCAAGCATGTGGTCAAGATGGTTGTCAAGGTCTCGAATTGTACCGTTTTCTAGATTACTATCAGCCTGCACGAAATGCCCAGTTAGATTAGGCTTACTATGACATTGTTGCTTGGCTGGCGGGAAACTCAGGTTATTATTTTGATATTGCTGAGGGCAATAGAGAAGTAGCGGGTAGAGTTCTAGAACCAACCGATAGTAGTTGGCTTAATGGGCCACAAACTGGAAGACCTTTTGGCTTCGGTACTCGTGGTCTTGGCAATCGGGTGAGTCTGACACAAGAAAGACTCGATTTCTTCCAACAAGAGTGTGGCTTTGCTGCCCCAACTCCTCCGGATGAAGTTGGTGATATAGGTTTAATGTTTGTAGGTACAACTCCTGAGACTGATCCAGCACTTGGTGCGGACCAAACTTGTAGTTATAGAAATCCAGACTAAAAGGAATATCACATGCGTAAGTTCAACATGCTAGCGTATTTTGTACTAATCTTTGTATTCGCCAATTATGCATTTGCACAAGATAATCTCTCATCAGTTTTGGATATTGCGTGGGGACCTGACGGCACTTTAGTCGCTACAGCCGAGCGAAACGGCACTATTGAGATTTGGGATACAACAACATCTCAAGTAATCCGAATTCTTGAAGGTCATGCCGACGAGGTTATCGCTCTCGATTGGCACGATCAAAGCAATCGTTTAGCGAGCGTGAGTCCAGATGGAAATCTAATCATCTGGGATGCCGATACATGGCAACCCATAACAATATTTTCATTAGGTAACAATCCAGCAACTCCCTTTCTTGACGTGACGTGGAGCCCAGACGGAACTAAGATTGCGTTAGGTAGTCTCCGAACCATATTTATTTATGATACTCAAATAAATATGATTACAGATCGGCTGACTGACCATCTCACTACGTTTGAAACGTTTGTTCACCCGTTAATTTGGAATCCAACTGGCGACACAATATTTAGTATTGGCGATACAGGTCAATTGCTTCTTTGGTCTATTTCGGATGACATAGTGGTCAGTGAAATTCGATTTGAAAACCTTAGAAGACCGAATGCTATGTCTTGGCATCCCACTGGATCACTGGTAGCTATACTTGAAGTCTTCGGCGGTGTAAAAGTGATTGATCCGTTTAGTGGTGTGATTGTGAGTGATTTTCAGGCGTCTGACACCGGCGTAATTGGTTTTGACATTGAGTGGTCATTGGATGGTTCACACCTGATTACAAGTGGGCAAGATCAAATGATCAAAGTCTGGGATGCACAATCGTTACAGTTGGTTGATAGTATTACAACGAGTGAGATACCATTTGCAATTGATATTAATCCAGTAAATGGTGATGTTGCCTATTTTGATGATATTGTTGCCGTTTTTGACCCACTAATTAATGTACCTCCTCTCGCCAACGCAGGCACAGATCAAACGGTGGTGGATGCCGATGGCAACAGTAGCGAAAGTGTGGTGTTGAATGGTAGCGGTAGCAGCGATGCAGATGGCAGCATCGTAAGCTACTCATGGCAGGAAAATGGTGCTGAAATTGCGACTGGTGTCATGCCAAGCGTTGATCTAACGGTAGGCACATATACGTTTACACTAACTGTGACCGACAATGATGGATTGACCGCAACAGATGAGGTTGTGATTACGGTGAATGCTAATCAACCTCCGGGTCAGTTGATTACTTCCCTCACCCTTATCAACGCTGACACCAACAGTGACATCCGCACCTTATCGACCACCAGTACCGAAACCATCGACATCGCTAGCAACGACATTTCTATTCGTGTAGATACTGATCCAGCGACGGTAGGGAGTGTGGTCTTCACGGTGGATGGCAATGTGGTCGCTACGGATAATTCTGCACCGTACACTATCGCAGGTGAAAACGGCTCAGATATTCTGCCGTGGAACATCGCGCTCGGTCAGCATACCGTTGTCGCCACGCCCTATAGTGGCGCAGATGGTACAGGCGATGCAGGCACACCGCTCACGGTACAGGTCAACATTGTGGATAGTAGTCAATCCGGTTTGGCGGTCACCAGTATGACGCTCATTAACGCCGATACAGATACTGACATCCGCTCCTTGCTGACCAGCGGGACAGATACCATCGACATATCAGCAAACGGCATCTCCATCCGGGCAAATACGTCTCCGGCGACAGTGGGTAGTGTGCGTTTTGCGCTCAATGGGAATGCGAATTATCGCACCGAAAACGGCGTACCTTACGCGATCTACAATAATGAACCGGGGGCATATCAACCGTGGGTGGTTGCGCCGGGAAATTATACGCTCACTGCAACACCCTATAGTGGAAGCAATGGCAGTGGCACAGCAGGCACACCGCTTACCGTCAATTTCGATATTGTCAATACGCCTCCGAGTGGCTCATGTACGGCAACGGGCGGATTAGTGCAGGAAGGTGAAGCTGGTGTCCGCGCAGGTAACTTCGTCGTCGCTAATGATACGATTGCCAGTGGTGGGCAATATGTGCATGTTCCTGAGGGCACGGGCAGTAACTATTCACCGGGCAGTAGTTCAAATGTGCGCTTCTGCTTCCCTGTGACTGAGGCAGGAACCTATCGCCTCAAAGCATGGGTTCATTCAGCTGATGGTGGCGCTGACTCTTTCTATGTGGGTTACAACGGAGCGACCATTCAGTGGAACACAGAGATCAACACAATCTATTCAATCGGTTATGTACGTGGTAGTGGTACACCCATCAATTCAGCACAGGAATATACGCTGTCGTCGGGTAATCAAGAATTCACCTTCTTCCTTCGTGAAGATGGAGCACGCCTGGATAAGGTCGAGTTGGTGAATACGGTCAGCAACGAAACGGTGGTGTATCGTGTTGACGCAGGAGCCTCTTCCGCCTACACTGACACGCTCGGCAATGTGTGGTCAGCAGATTCAAACTTCAGTGGTGGTTCGGCAAATAGTTTCTCCGCCAGCATTCTCAGCACGATTGACGATCCGCTCTATACAACTGAGCGTAGTCAGAGCAACAATGTTGGTTTCAGCTACAGCTTCCCGGTCAGCAATGGCAACTACACCGTGCGCCTGCATTTCGCAGAAATCTGGTTTACAGGGGGTAGTGGTCGCGGGGCAATCGACTCACCTTCGGCACGTCGGCGAGTGTTCGATGTGCAGATTGAGGGAACGACAGTGCTAGATGAATTCCACATCGTCAGCGAGACGCTTCAGCCGCGGGTTGCTCATGTGGAGACGTTCGTAGTGAACGTCACAGATGGCACATTGAACATTAACTTCCCGCCCGCGACTACAGATAATCCGACCATCGAAGCCATTGAGATTGTTCAGGGCGGATAATCGTAGCTAACAAACAGGACTCAGAACAGCGTGGATATTTTTATCTGCGCTGTTTTTATACCAACTTGCCAAATATTTCATTCGTCTGACCTACTGTTATTCGGCTCGCAAAAAAAGGGAGGCTGGTGAATCCTCACTAGCCTCAACAGTAAACATCTGTGACTTAAGCGGAACAGAGATAGGCTTGGCGGAGTTCCTCATGTGCACGTCGTCGGTACATGAAGACCATGTGCATCGACAAATCAAGCCGAGCCGCCATCGACTTACAATTTTCGTGTTCTGCCATGCCACACAGGATCTCGACCATCCGAAACGACTGCCGACCTTTAAACTTATCCACGACCTGCCAGAATGGACCTTCATCACCCGTGACAAACTTCTTCTTCCAGTTCAACTTGGTTGGGACGAAGATTTGTAGTAACTCAGCGATTTCCTCTTTCATTGGCTTAACGATGCGTGTTTGCCACCATGCCTGCTTTGAGCCACCGCGCCCTGCCAATTCTGCCGCATCCTTCACGGAAACATCAGTCGTGATGTAGTAGAGTGCCGCCAGATGAGGCAGACTGTCTACATATTTCTGCGCCATGTGCTGGATGACACACTCAAAGTCAATGCGGATGTCAATTGAACGAGAAAACTCAGAATGATCTTTGAAATAACGACCTTCATATCCCTCGATGATGAATTCATCCGGATCACCACTCTGGATCGCAAGATCTTCAAGATAAACCTCACGGCGGTATGACTTACGGACGAATGCTGGTGTTCGTGTACGATCCAGCACCATGCGTAACGCGTCGCCTTTGTTCGCTTCCGCAAGCATTGTTGGCATCTCACACAAATCCCACCACAGGCGCATGAAGCCCTCTTGAAGAATGTCGGGAATGTAAGCGGCTGGTTTGCGATAGTAGCGCAACAGACGGTTCATATTGGGGATTAGTTGTTTGTGGATTTCTTCAAAACTGAGTTCGCCTGCCCAACCTGTGGGAAACAGATGCTCATGGCGAAATGGCTTGATGGACTGACGAATTTTACTAGCGATTGTTGCTTCGGACATGACGGAACCTCCTCGTCACCACTGGAAACCGTCCAGTATCGGGTGAGCACAACGCTCAACTTAACGGGGACGGCGCAGAGGAGGGGACACGTCAAGCAAAAAAGCCGACCTCATGGGTCAGCTTATCTTTAATTCAACTTGTGGTCGGCTTTTTAGGCGGATGGTTCGGTGGTCCCGTCCGCAGGATGGTACCAGCGTATCATCCGCAGGTGTTTGATGGGGAGGATGCCCGCGCCGTAAAATCGCCGCGAGTCGGTGTGCGAGAGGAATCACTCACCCGGAAGGTATTTTGGTGGTTAATCTACGTCTGGAATGTCTTGGAAAGTGTACTTTCCGATACCCTCTGAAATCCGTGTCTCAAATCATGTCTTATAGTATACTTCTCACAGCGTCTAAGACCAAAGGAGACACAAAATGGCATTGATCGGGTATGCGCGTGTGAGTTCGGTTGGACAGAGCCTGGATGTACAGATCGACAAGCTCAGCCACTGTGAGAAAATTTTCGAGGAGAAGAAAAGCGGTGCTTCCGGTAAGCGTCCTCGCCTACAAGCCTGCCTTGAGTATGTGCGGGCTGGCGATACGCTGGTCATCACGCGATTGGATCGGTTGGCACGTTCCACACTTCACTTATGTCAGATCGCCGATGAACTGCAACGTAAAGGCGTGCATCTCCAAGTCATCGACCAGAACATCGACACGAGTGATGCCACCGGACGGTTGTTGTTTAATATGTTGGGAGCAATTGCCCAGTTCGAAACGGAGATCCGTGGGGAACGGCAGATGGATGGTATCCACAAAGCGAAAGCAAGAGGCGTACAGTTCGGCGCTCAGCGCAAACTCACTGACGAGCAGGTAGAGGAACTCCGTCAACGCCGCGCAAACGGGGAACTCATTCGTGATTTGATGAAAGCCTATGATCTTTCAAAAGCAAGTGTGTACCGTTATTTAGGTGATACGTCATGAACCACAGAGGTCGCTAGATACTGCGCGTAGCGCTTCGTTCATAGGTAATACGCGACATTTTAGGGTATACTGGGAACATGACTAAAAACGATCTCTCTCAACGTGTTCTCGGTGGTGAACTGCCGCCGCATTCGGACAACAAAAACGTCGTCTCGCAGGTGCGACGCTACAACGGGTGGCTGATAGACACCGGGCGGCGGCTTTACCAGCCCGACCTGGTGGCCTACCGCGATCACCTGCTGGCGACGCTGGCCCCGGCGAGTGTCAAAGCGCACCTGTCCAGCATCCGGCGCAGCTACAAGCTCCTGGTCGAGATCGTCGAACACCGGGCCGCATTGATCGCCTATCTGGAACGACAGTTCCCCAATGAGGATTTCGCGACTATAAAAGCCAAAGCCGATGAGCTGGAACTGCGCCTGGCGCGGGCCACCGATCCGGAGCGGTCACCAGTAAAGGCGGTGAAGGTGCAGGATGAAGCCGACAGCAGCCACATTCGGTTAACGCCAGCACAGGGCGCAGCATTGATGATGCAGCCTGATGTGTCCACGCTGCGCGGGCGGCGCGACGTGGCGATCATCGCCCTGATGTTAGCGACGGGTCTGCGCGAAGGGGAAATTGTGAAGTTAGTCGTGGATGATCTCTACCAGACCTACGGCGGTGTTCCGGCGCTGCGCGTCCGGTCGGGTAAGGGCGCTAAAGCGCGGATGGTTCCTTTCGGGGACATGCTCTGGGCGCGGCAGATCGTGGAGATCTGGTTGCGTGGTCGTGAAGTAGGTCCGGTGTTTACGGCGATGCAGCGCGGTCGCGGGGATATGGTCGATCAGGGCACTACAAGCAAACCAATGACCACGCGCAGTGTTCAACGGATGTTGAAGCGCTATCCCGTTTCAATTGACGGCGTGCCGACCACAGTCACACCCCATGATCTGCGCCGCAGTTACGCGCGTAACCTGTTCCTAGCGGGCATCCCGACCGAGGTTATCCGGCAGAATCTAGGGCATGTTGATGTCAAGACGACGCAGGATTACATTGGCGTACTGGATGGCTCGGCTCGTGCACCAGTGAGTGTGTACGATGCTTCACCAATTCTTGAGCGTCTGAGGCGATAGAAGCAGCTCAACCCTCATAAATAGGTATCAGCAATTAATCTTCATCATTGAAGCATCTGGGTTGCTGACAAAATCCCATAAGAAAGAGTCAAAATCTATCGTTTTTGGCATTGAAATGAAATGTTTGTCTTGCCAGCAAATACCAAGCTGCCTGCTCTGCTATCATAAATAGAAAGTGTTGAGACTGGATGGATACACAAATGGAACTGATGACAACAAAAATCCGAGCTCCCTCCCAGCATAAGGGACTGGTCCAACGCAGCCGACTGTATGCGTTCTTGGATGACGCGG
The DNA here is from genome assembly GCA_040219275.1 of Aggregatilineales bacterium. Classification (GTDB taxonomy): domain Bacteria; phylum Chloroflexota; class Anaerolineae; order Aggregatilineales; family Phototrophicaceae; genus JAVJSU01. The sequence continues at coordinate 14,955 of JAVJSU010000035.1, forward strand.
TGGCCCAGGACGCCAGGTTAATTGCCGTGATTGCACCGCCAGGGTTTGGTAAAACTTCTCTCGTGAGTGACTGGCTCATACGGCGACAATTTCGGTCTGCGTGGGTAGCAATCGATGCTGGTGATAATGTTCCACTCCGCTTCTGGCAGTACGTAGTTGCAGCACTGCAAACCATTGATGAAGTGCTCGGCGTGGGTATTTTACAGGCACTGCAATCGTCTACAGAGTCCGCACTTGAGATCATTCTTGTGTCGCTGATCAATCGTCTTGCGGATTATGAACAGCACGTCCATCTTGTGCTGGATGATTATCATTTGATCCGGCGACAGGAAATCCACACCAGTTTGACTTCGTTTCTGGAACAACTGCCATCCAATGTGACTTGCGTTATCCTGTCGCGCTCCGATCCTCCGCTGCCACTTGCACGCTACCGTGCACGGGGGCAGATGTTAGAACTTCGGGCTGATTCTCTGCGCTTCACAGTCGATGAGGCCGCCACTTTTCTGACAGACACCTTTGCACTCAATCTGAACCCGGACCATATCGTGAAGCTAGAGGAACGGACAGAGGGTTGGGTCGCCGGTTTACAGTTGGCAGCACTGTCGATGCGTGGCCGCGACAATGTCGAATCCTTTTTGAAGTCCTTTACCGGGACGCATCGCCACATCGCCAGCTATTTGATTGATGAGGTGTTGGCGCAGCAGAGCGAAGAACGCCAGCAGTTTCTCCTACAAACCTCAATTCTCGACCGACTGACCGGAGACCTGTGCCGCGCAGTTAGCGGTATGGATGACTCTGACAGGCTACTGGATGATCTGTATACCGACAATATTTTTCTGACCAGCCTCGATGATTATGGCGGTTGGTACCGGTATCACCATCTATTTGCCGATGTCCTACGGCAGCGGCTTATGCAGCAGATGCCCGACTCTGTTGACAGGCTGCATGGCAAAGCGGCACGCTGGTATGTGGAAAACGGCTTCACGCATCCCGCGATCAATCATTTTCTGGCGGCGCGAGATGTTGGCGCGGCCCATGACTTGATCGCTGAACACTACTGGTCGCTGCTGCAAAGAGGTGATTTAATCACCGTTCGCGGGTGGCTTGGGCAGCTTCCCGACCAGATTGTAGCCGATAGCCCGCAGCTCTGCATGGCGCAGGCGTGGGTAGGTGCCATGACCTCGCAACTACCGACCGTAGAAACGTATACCGCAAAAGCTGAAGAACTCCTGTCCACAAGAGATAACGTCCCTGTCCGGTTGTCGTCTGAATTGACCGCTTTACAGGCGCAGCGTGCCATCTTTCAGGGTAACTATGACCGTACAATTGAACAGGGTGAATCGGCACTGGAACACGCGGTTGCGGTCATGCGCGCACCCATTCACCAGGCAGTCGCCAATGCCTACCGGATGAAGGGACAGCTCGAACCGGCGGAGTTTCATTTTACCCAAACGTATCAAGCGGCGACTGCTGCCGGCAACACGCTGCTCGCGCTGTACGCGCTCACGGGACATAACGCTATTCACGAGATCAGGGGGAACCTGCATGACGCCTGGCAAACACAGGAGCGCGGCTTTCGCCTACTGATCGAGCAGGATATCCAGGAAATGGCTCTGGCGGGGGTTATCCATCTGCACCGGGGTAAACTGCTGCGCGAGTGGAACCGGCTGGATGAGGCCGAAAGCCATCTGAATCGGGCGACTGACCTGGCGCGCATCGGCGCGTTGGAGGGCACAATCGTCGATAGCATGATCACCCTGGCGCTGCTATATATGGGACGCGGGGACTTTACTCAGGCGCAAAGGCACCTGTCAGAAGCCGAAATCATTGTTACGCGCTGGGGACACGCGGATACGCTGCTGCGCATCAGCGCGTTTCGTACGCGTCTGTGGGTGGCAGAAGGTCAGCGGATGCAGATGGTGCGCGCCTGGATTGAGTCGGCACGCAAGAAGATTGAAGTCGACGCAGGTGAACAATTTGAAATCGAGCAAACCGTCATCACCCGAGGTGAACTGGCTTTGGGCAACACAGACGCGGCACTGGCTCGGTTGAAACGCTGCCTGGAGGTGGCGCGGCGAGCCGGGCGCGGGGGACGGGTGATTGAACTGCTGGTACTCCTGGCAATGGCGCACAACGGAGCTGGCGAGGCAGAAAATGCCCAAAGCACGCTGCATGAGGCGCTTGATATGGCCGAACAGAACGGTTATGTGCGTGTCTTCCTTGATGAGGGCGCACCTATGCGCGACTTACTCAAAGCGTCGGATCATCCCTATGCTGCTCAACTCCTGAGACAGGCTGTTATGCCATCGCCTCACACAGCGTCATCAGTAGATCAGTCCCAGTTGATCGAACCGCTCAGCCAGCGCGAGCTAGAGGTGCTGGCGCTGGTGGCGGAAGGTCTGACCGATCAGGAAATCGCCGACCGACTGGTGATTTCCCGGAGAACAGTCAAGAAGCACAACGAGAACATCTACGGCAAGCTCAGTGTCAACAACCGAACGCAGGCTGTTATCCGTGCACAGGATCTCGACCTGATTTAACAGCATCAGGCTGCCTGGAGCCTTGGTGTACCGCATCCAGGCAATACCCCGAACAACTCGTTTACCCTGCTACTGCTTCCGCGACCTGCTCCTTGTTCACAACTTTTGTGCGGGCTGGTCGCTCAAGCTGCCATACCGCCACCAAGAACAGCACCTGTCCCAGTGGCCCGGTAGGCGGTGCGTGCAAGCCGAAGATAAACGCGAAGCCAAGCAGCAGACTTGTCGAGAGTGCCCCGCCCGACCGATACAGTGAAACAGCCGCCGAGGTCACGGCGACCGCCCAGGCAAGAATGGCGATGACCGAGATCAGGCCGCCATCACCAAACACCGGGTCCGTCCACAGGCGATTGACCATCTCCGCAATGACAGACTGTTCTGCGAGGGGCAGGCTGCGGGCACTGCGCACCAGAAAGCTGCTTGCCGTGCCGATGATGGTTTCGTAGACGATGTACATAACGACAAACACGAAGACGCTCACGCGGCTGATGGTTGCTGCCACACCCTGCTGATCGCGGATAATCAGCAGCAGTGCCAACCCCATAAGCGCAATCATGGGCGCAAACAACAGATGGACGAGTACAAACCGATCTGCCGCGCCTGCGATAAAGGCATAGGCACCATATTGGGTGGCGGGTTGTGTCGCGGTCGGTTCGGTCAGCATCCCCGCCGGGTGAAGCACAAGCAGTAGTACGGTGAGCAACGGCGCGCCAAAGACAACGGCTTTTCGCAGAAACGGACTCACGACAAAGATAGGGTCAATGTTCTTCGTATATTCGTTCATGAGATTTACTCCTCATTATAAATAGACACCACACAGCCAGTCATGTGACGTTAACCATCCATCACACATACTCCACTCTATCCGGCAAAGGGGCTTAGAGGCATTGTCCATAGGGCGTATTCCCCGCTTTGGACAATGCAAATTCCACAATTCGTCTTTCGGCCATCCACAGTACGCCCAAAAATCACCGATATTCAAACTATTGACAGCAATTTGGAGAGTGAATGTGATGAAAAGCGTTTTGCGGTTCCTTATCGGTGTCCCCCTGGCACTTTACGTTGATTACCAGATGGGATACCTGCACCTCAAACGAGAGGTGAAGTTCATTGTATATGGACTGGCACTGATCGCTGCTGGCGTTATGGGTGCCACGCTGTTCTAGGTGTGGCTGGATCAAGATGTTTACCGCGTAGGAACATCCTGATTGCGGAAATACGCCTTCCGCCCCATCACACTACGCCTATCTTGTGCCTATGCTGAATTTATCTGAAATCACAAATCTGGAGGAAATCTTCTCATGACAACTGCATCGACAACAATTGCTGCATCGCCCGCTCCAAAGCGTAGTCGTATCCGAATGAGGCCTATCATGCTCACAATACTGATGGTCGTCGCTGTGCTGGTGATAGGCGGCTTCACATTAGAACGTATCGCTCAGGCCAGTGATGCGCGTACATATCCTGCACCGGGACAAATGGTGACCGTCAACGGCATTGATCTGCACTTCTACGTAACAGGCGAAGCGACAGATCAGCCAACTATCATACTGGAAGGCGGTAACGGCGGTTTCTCTGCACAGTGGGTACGTGTACAGGAGGCTCTATCTGAGGATACACGTGTCGTCAGTTACGACCGAGCCGGATTGGGATGGAGCGATACAGACAGTGAACCCCGCGACATCTTCCGCAATGCAGAGCAGCTTCGTGCGGGTTTGCAGGCGCTGGACATTCAACCGCCGTATATTCTCGTTGGGCATTCGCTGGGCGGGTTGTTTATCCGAGGTTACTTCGAGCAATATCCCGATGAGGTCGTGGGGCTTGTTTTCGTGGATGCCTCGCACCCGGAACAGATCGAGCGAATTGAAGGTCTTTCTGTAGACTCGTCAATGACAATGTACAACAGCATGGCGCTATTGGCGAATTTCGGAGTGACGCGCCTGTACAATCCGCTGGCGACGATGGTGACGACCTTGCCCGAACAGCAGCGTGCCGAGTCGCTGGCAATCGGATCAACTCCGAAGTTCTTCGCTACTACTGGCAACGAACTGGTGATCTGGCAGAACGTCGCCGACCAACTGCGCAATGAGGATAACCTGGGCGATCTACCCATCATTGCACTGACTGCGGGCGAAAATGTGGCCTCCGATGGAGGTTTTGGCGAACGGGGTCCACTGTTCCGTGACTTGCATCTGGAACTGGCTGCCCTATCTACGGTTGGAGAACACCGCGTTGTAGAAGGTTCTGACCATTTCTCGATCATCATGGCATCGGAATACGCACCAGAGGTCGTAGACGCCGTCCGTGATGTACTCCTTGCTGCTACTTCGTAGTAGTGCAAAGACCCCGGCACTCACATGCTGGGGTCTTCAATACGTCTTTGGCCGCATCACACTACGCCCATGATAGCGCTACGCTGAGTATATATTGGAAAACAAGGAACGGACGATGAACACAATTACCCGTGAAGAACTCAAAGCCAAACTCGACCGGGGCGACCACTTTAAACTCGTGATGACGCTGACGGAATGGCACTTCCGTGCCATGCACATCCCCAGCTCGATCTGGGTCAGCAGCGTGGACGATGCACTCAGCCAGTTAGGGCGCGACGAAGAAATCGTCGTGTACTGTGCGGATGTAAACTGTGTTGCCAGCGGCACCGCCTACCACTTGTTGACCGACAACGGCTATCGCAATGTGCGTCGTTACGCAGGCGGGGTCGCAGACTGGCAGGCAGCAGGCTACCCACTGGTTGGCGAGATGGTCGAGGCATAAGCGATGTCAGACAAGGGAAGGATGTATCAAATCCGAGTGAAAGGTCACCTTGACCCGGACTTCGCCGCCTGGTTGCACACAATGGTGATTAACCACGAAGCCGATGGCAACACGCTTATTACAATCGCGCTGGCCGACCAATCGGCGCTGAATGCGCTGCTCAACCGCCTGCATGACCTGTGTATCATCCTGATCAGCGTCACACCTGTTGACGATAGTGAGGAGGGCTGAACATGCCCAAAAAACCAATTATCCTGGCAGTCGATGATGAGAGCGATGTATTGGATGCTGTTGAGATGGATCTGCGTAAGCAGTATGCGCAGGCGTATCGCATTCTCAAGGCAACTTCTGGCGAAACGGCGCTTGACTTGCTGCACAAGGTGAAAGAACGCGGCGAAGCAGTCGCGCTGCTGCTCATCGACCAGCGGATGCCACACATGACCGGCATCGAGTTTCTGGTCCAAGCGGCCGCACTATTCCCGGAGGTCAAGCGGGTGCTGCTGACCGCCTACAGTGATACCGATGTCGCCATTCGCGCGATCAACGAAGTCCGGCTCGATTACTACCTGACCAAGCCCTGGGATCCGCCCGAAGAGCAGCTTTACCCGGTGCTGGATGATTTGCTGGCGGATTGGCAAGCCAACTACCAGCCAGCCTTCGAGGGTGTACAGGTGATCGGCACGCGTTGGTCGCCGGAGACACACACGCTCAAGGACTTCCTGGCGCGCAATCAGATTCCGTTCCGGTGGCTGGATGCTGAAACGAACACTGAGGCGCAGCAGCACGTCAACGGTGGCAGCGTACCGGTGGTTCTGCTGCCAGGTGGCGAAACCATCGCCCAGCCTAATCCGTTGGCACTAGCGGCCCGGCTCGGTTTGCAGACGCACGCGGAACTACCCTACTATGATCTAGCGATTGTCGGCGGCGGTCCTGCGGGGTTGGCGGCGGCGGTCTATGGTGCGTCCGAAGGGCTGAGTACCGTACTTATTGAGAAGCACGCCCCTGGTGGTCAGGCGGGGACAAGCTCCCGCATCGAGAACTACCTGGGCTTCCCGGTCGGCCTCAGCGGTGCAGACCTGACCCGGCGTGCGGTGGCGCAGGCGAAACGCTTCGGCGTCGAGATTCTCGCGCCGCAGGAAGTCGATCACATCGAACTCAACGACATCTACCGGGTACTGCACCTCACCGATGACAGCGCCATCAATGCCCGTGCAGTGCTGGTGGCAACCGGGGTATCGTATCGCACGCTGGATGTTCCGGGTATCGAGCAGTTAACGGGAGCAGGGGTCTACTACGGCGCTTCGCTGTCTGAAGCCGTTTTGTACCGTAACCAGCACGTGTACATTGTCGGTGGTGCGAACTCCGCCGGGCAGGCAGCAATGCACTTTGCCAAATACGCCCGCTGTGTGACGATGATCGTGCGTGGAAAATCACTTGAGTTGGGAATGTCCCATTATCTGATCCAGCAGATTGAGGCCACGCCCAACATCGAGGTGCTGACCCGTACCAACGTTGTGGGAGCACATGGTGAGACGAACCTGACCGCACTCAAGCTGCGTCAGCATGGCGGCATTGAGCAAACCGTTCCGGCGGACGCCCTGTTCATCTTCATCGGGGCGGTACCGCGCACTGAATGGCTGGACGGTCTCGTCGCACGCGATAGCAGCGGCTTTGTGCTGGCTGGTAACGACCTGCTGGCGCATGATGTAAAGTGGCCGCTCAAGCGAGTGCCCTATCTGCTAGAGACCAGCGTACCGGGCATCTTCGTCGCTGGGGATGTGCGTCACAAGTCGGTCAAGCGGGTGGCGTCTGCTGTGGGTGAAGGCTCGATCAGCGTTCAACTCATCCACCAGTACCTGGGAGAAAGCTGATGTTCGAACAGTTACGCGCGTTACCCATGTTCGCAGCCTATCCCGATGAAGTGCTGGCGGAAGTCGCGAAAGCAGTACGGGAGCAGGTCTGCGCGCAAGATGAGGTCATCTTCCGTGAGGGTGATGACCAGCAGGGAATCTACCTGCTGCTGGAGGGCGAGTTCGAGATCCGCAAGCGCGTCCGCTTCCAGGATGTGGTGATCTCTCGTCATGGGCCGGGGTCGTTTGTGGGCGAAGTCGCCCTGTTCACCAACTCGGCACAGCCGGCGACCGTCATCACGACGCTGTCCAGCCGCTTCATCGTTTTCGATACGGGTATATTCGCCAACTTCAAAGATACGCCGTTTGCGCTGCTTATCACATCCATGGCGGAGCGGATGCGCAGCATGGAAGCGGTCGTCTACCAGCAGGACAAACTCTCTGCATTAGGCAAGATGGCGGCGGGGTTGGCACACGAACTCAACAACCCGGCTTCTGCAGCACGGCGGGCATCCCAACATCTGCCCGAATATCTGGTACGGTTGCAGAAGCTGGCACTGAAGTTCGGCGGCAGCGGCCTCACAGACTCACAGGTCGAAGGGATCTCCGCGTTTTATGCCGCGCTATGCGGCAAACCGGGTGAAATTACTGAGGATGCGCTGGCTATCAGCGATCGTGAAGACGCGCTGACAACATGGCTGGTGCAGCAGGGCATCGCCGAGGGCGCTGAATTCGCACCGATGCTGGCACGGCATAGCGTTACAGACGATGAACTTGAGCGGCTACGAGACCTAGTTGGCGCCAGTCAACTACTGAACGTGCTGGCGTGGGTCGATGGCTTGTTCAACCTCCATGTGCTAATCGGCACGGTTGATCGTGGCACTGCCCGTATCAGTGATCTGATCAAAGCGTTTAAAGCCTATAGTTACATGGATCAGGCACCGGAGCAAGAGGTCGATGTGCATGACGGCATCGAAAGCACACTGACGATCTTTGCCCATCGCTTGAAGTCAGTCACACTACGACGTGAATACGACCGAACGCTGCCACGCATCACAGCGTATGGCGGTGAACTGAATCAGGTTTGGACGAATCTGCTGGACAATGCGCTGGATGCGATGGGTGATGCAGGGACACTGACGATTCGTACCGGACGCGACAATGAGTGGCTGGTCGTTGAGGTCGGTGACACAGGTGGCGGCATCCCACCTGAGGTGCAGGCGCGCATCTTCGAGCCGTTCTTCACGACGAAACCGCTCGGGCAGGGGACAGGATTAGGGCTGGATATTGCCTATCGCATCATTACCGAGCGGCATCACGGACACATCGAATTCAACACATCACCGGCGGGCACAACCTTCCGGGTCTGTTTACCGATTGAAAGCTAAGGGAGCAACCAAATATGGGCAAGTTAACTGAAATGATGTTCAAAGTGATGTACTGGCGCAAAGGGCGCGGCAAGACGTGCAGTCATGTCGAGCAAATTCAGGCGGTCACGCCGAGTGCCGCTGGCTGCGAAGAATGCCTGAAATTGGGCGATGAATGGGTACATCTGCGTATGTGTATGATCTGCGGGCATGTCGGCTGCTGCGACAACTCAAAGAACAAACACGCGACCAAACACTTCCACACCACCGGGCATCCGATAATCCAATCACATGAGCCGGGAGAGGATTGGATGTGGTGCTATGTCGACGAGATGCTCGTGAAGCAGGAGACATCTTTGCGCTAGCCGACGATAAAGCGACATCCCGTTTTGGTGTTGCTACCTAGGGGCGCCAAAACGGGACATAATCAATCACTACAAAGTACAGTCAAATTGAAAGGGATTCCTATGGATCATCAAATTCGCAGCTATATGCCCGCTGATTTGCCAGATATATTATCAGCATGGGAGAGCGCATCAGAAATCGCACATTCATTTTTACCGGAGCCATTCCTCATTCAGGAACGTGCCGCGATTCAGAACAACTACCTCCCCACTGCTGAAACCTGGGTGATTGAAGCGCAAGGCACGGTCATTGGCTTTTTGTCTTTGCTGGATAACGAGATAGGTGGACTGTTCGTACATGCTGAGCATCACCAGATGGGTGCCGGTACAGCTTTGATGGGGAAAGCCAAACAGCGCCACCCTGTACTGGAAGTTGAGGTCTTTGAGAAAAATCTCATCGGACGCAAGTTCTACGCCAAATGTGGTTTCAACCCTATCTCAAGACACATTCACGAGCAAACCGGGAATGCGCTCGCGCGCTTGCGATTTGACTCAGCCGAGCAAGGAGCGTAGACGGTATGGATGTTTTCCAGGAGTTTCCCATCATCGAAACTGACCGGCTGTGCCTGCGGCGTATCACTGTTGATGACACATCGGCATGGGCGGTGGTCTTCGAGCATCCGGATGTGACGCGATTTCTCGTCGATTTTGATACCTCCATTTCAACCCGGCAAGCGGTCGAGGAGATCATTCAGTGGGCAGACACCATTTATGAGAAAAGGATGGGAATACGCTGGGCGATCACTCTCAAAGCCGATGATGCGTTTATTGGTTCGTGCGGATTTCACCTCTATTCAGCCCACAACCGGTGTGCAGAAATCGGCTATGAACTGCATCGTGACCATTGGCAGCAGGGAATCATGACCGAAGCCTTGATGTCCGTTTTACAGTTCGGGTTTGAATTCCTCAAGCTGCATCGCATCGAGGCGAACGTCACCGCTGGCAACCTTGCCTCGGCGGGATTGTTGCGCCGCTTTGGATTCACGATGGAAGGCACGTGGCGCGATAAGGTGTTTGCAGATGGAAAGTTTCATGATCTGTGGCAATTCAGTATCCTGGAGAATGAGATGAGACAAGCCAAAAGCTAGAGCATCAGGCGAACATCTTTCAGGCATTAGCTGTTGTGTTATTACTCAAACCTGGGTCCGTCTGATTGACGTCACTAACAAACGCAAAAGCTAAGTCAGTCCAACCGCCCCGCTCCGGATATGTAAGAAAAATGTGGAGCACCTAATTGTCGTGAAGGTGAGAATAACGATCTGAAGTGATAATAATGATGCCGCTATTGTGATTCTATGTCTCTATCTGCCCTACACTAATTTCCGCTATTTTCGTGCAGACTTTCGTACCCTCTGGATTTTGAATTTTCTCCAAGGTAATTTTAGTGTCCTGCAATTCTACGTCCCTTGTCTCCCCCAGAGCAAATAAAATCTCCTGTATAATGGAGATGAATATTGACAGTACTTTTCTTGAGCGTGCCCGTGCCTGCCAAAGACAAACACCATGATGCTGTCGTCAATGCCCTACGCAAAGCAGGCTGGACGACAATTGACGAACAAGTCATGATTATCCTGCAAGAACGTCGTCTGTGGATTGACCTCCAGATTGCGCGTCCAGATCACGCGGGCGCAATCCTGATCGAGATCAAGGGCTTCGAGAATATGCCATCACCCGTCGAGTATCTGGCACAAGCCATTGGCAAGTATCGGCTTTACTTGAGCGTTTTGAACTACTTGAAGATCGACCACCCATTGTACATGGCCGTTCCGCAGGCAGCCTATCGTGGCATTTTGAGTGAAGCGATTGGTCAGCAAACCCTGCAACAAAATGCGGTCAAATTGCTCGTATTTGACCCTGAAGCTGAGGAGATTATCGAATGGATCGACTAAACACTTTACTGAAAACCTGTCTTGAGGGCTACACTGGACGGGCATTGAATGGCTACAGTTATCTGACCAGCAGTGCTGATGACCGTAAGCACACCGTCATTTCAGTTGGGCAACTTCCTGATCAGCGCATTGTTGATGCCAGCCTGATTGTGCATGTCGTCGGTGACCGCATCGTCATTGAGCGTGATGTCAATGATCGTCCCCTGGTTGATGCGCTGCAACAAGCCGGAGTCGAGCGTCAGCAAATTGTCCTGGCATATGCTGGCGAACCCGTTGACGAACCAGTTGCCTGAATTGATGACAGGTGGAATGGATATCCTGAAACAAACTGTTCGTGAAGAAGTTGAGAAGTATGCCGCAGGTGGACGCGGTGCAAACATCCTGCTCTTCGCCATCCTGGATGATGAGCGTGGCATTTACGCCGTCAATGCCGTTGATTACCCCAAACGCGACGATGTTGCAGGTGTGGTTGTCCTGGCTCGAATCGTGGGAAACAGCATGGTCATTGAAGAAGATATGACCGACAAGAAACTGGTCGACGCACTCCTGCAGCGTGGCAATCTACGTGATCAGATTGCGCTGGCGTATGCAGGTGAACCGATTCCCGATGCAGCACGATTTGAATTGGATGCTTAAGCAGATATTTTGATCATTTAAACGGTCACATTGAGTATTTACTGCACACTGATTCGGTAGACGCGTTTTTTGGACGACTTGGGTGAGCGTTTTATTGGCCTCACGCGTTTATGGACATCTTGCTACTTCAGTAGATTTTTTCGGTCATTTTCCTGGATACCGACACATGGCGAAGTCTGAAAGTTTCGCTGGTGCATTTCTTCTACCTTAGTCTACCGTAGACGAAGAAAACAAACTCCACCTTCGCCCCATAACACCCAGATGTTTTCAACCTTACACTGATGAAAATCCTACAAGGAGCAGGCTTATGGTTGATCAGCCCGGTACGTATGCCATTCACATTAAGGAAGCACTCGGCACACTCAGCGTCGCATTTGAGGAATTCGACATTCAGATCACGCAACATGGAACAATCCTGACCGGTTACTTCCCGGATCAAGCGGCGTTACATGGTGTATTGGGACGAATCCGCGATTTGTGCTTGACCCTCATCTCTGTTGAGCGTGTTGCAGACGAGTCTGACAATGAAGAACAAGCGTAACCACTTAAAACCACACATATCACAAGAAAAGGATAAAAGCCCATGAAACAACTATTCATATGCCTGTGCGCGTTTTTCTGCCTGTTGATGACGGCAAGCGCACAGGATAACACCTATCAAAATGAGCATTTCAGCGTGCAGCTGCCGTTCGGATGGACAAATAACAGTACAGAAATGCTCGCTCACGCAAACGATGCGCAGACTGGCACACAGTTTTACGCGCTTATAGCCTTATCCATAGATGATGCAATCAACACCATCGGCATTGTTGCAGAGACACCTATGGAAACCATCACAATTCAACTACCAACAGGTGAGTGGATACAAAACACTTACATTACCGACGATACGGTCACTATTGTCTGGTCAAAACAGGTAGATGTGAACACGCACGTCATGATTGCGTCAGCACCATTGAGTGTTGCTGAAGCTGTTGCGCCTACCATTCAAGCAACGATTGCCACCTATCAGATTGCAGGACATGAGCCTCAGGTTCCATTGCGTGAACCGATCATCTATCCGCAGCCCTCTGGAGACTACTCTATCGGACGTTTGGCGTATTTCTGGACGGATAACACCCGCGCCGAAATCTACACACCGAACCCTGACGATATGCGTGAACTGGCAATTACCGTCTGGTACCCGATTGATCCGGTGGATGATCTCCCGGTAGGTCGGTGGATGTCGCCAGAATTGGCGGCTGCTTATGCACAGATACAGGGTGTGACTGTCGACGAAATCAACGCCATTCAAGTCAATGCGTTTGTACAGGAACCCCTTGCCGGTAACGCGGAGCGTTTTCCCGTTCTGATTATGTCGCATGGGGATGGTCTGTTGCCGGCATTCTATACAAGCTACGCGGAAAACCTTGCCAGTCATGGGTATGTAGTGTTTGGTGTCGCCCATCCTTACAATGCGACTGTCACACCCTACCCTGATGGTCGCGTGGCGACGGCAATCCCTGAAGCCAGCGCCCAACCTGAGCAAATATCACCAACCGACTCCCCATTGGACATTGCACAGGCAATTGATACGCAGGGTCGAAATGTTGTCGCTATCCATGCTGCGGATCTCCGCTTTGTTCTCGATCAAATGACACAGTTGAACGTGGATGATCCACGCTTCGCCGGTCGTCTTGATCTTGAGCGTATTGGTGTCTTCGGACATTCCCTCGGTGGCGCGACAGCCATTGAAACCCTCTTGCAAGATAGCCGCGTCGATAGCGCTGCTAATCTGGATGGTACGGTCTTTAGCGATGTTAGTGCCGGGAGCACACGTCCAACGATGACCATTGCTACTGGGTATGTCGATGCAACCGATGTAAGTGATGCCACACTTGTAGAGATGGGCTTGTCCCGCGAGGTGTTTACTGAAATCATGGCAATCACGAATCGTGCACGCACACTTTACCTACAATCGCCACAGGCTTTCTTTGTGACGATTGAGGGCACACAACACAACAACTTCAGTGATGTTGGTCTGCTGGAACCGATTTTTCCGACATCAAACTTCGCCCTCGGCGAGATCGAACCGCGCTATGCACTTCAAATCGCAGGGGCATATCTAGTCACATTCTTCGACCAGACGCTACGAGATGAACCTTTCACCATGGGCGAATTAACCGGACCTTACCCCGAAAGCACGCTCGAAATGAGCCTGGCAAGTGACCAATAAGTAGCGCATTTGGTACGGATTTACCCTGTTTATGCCATATAACAAATCACAACTGGAGTGTGATCAACATGATGAAAAAGATCATCATTAGAATCGTTGTATTGTGTCATCTGGCAGTGACGGTGACCGCCCAAACGCCATCCGTAAGTGGTAAGGTGGATAGCACCATAATACCGGAAAATAGTGTTGTGCTGTTGGTTGACCGGACAAACTTTATCCTGTCTGGTGATTATGGCCAGACAACGCCTGAATCGCAGCAGATCGTCAGTGTGCTTGAGATCGGCACTGACGATTTCGCTTATCATATCGATTTGCCTACCACGCCACCGGGAAACGGTTTACGCTTATTCACGATAGAAATTGCTCAGAACTATTTCGGACCTGCTACGCTGCATCCACTAGAGCAACGTTTTGAGCAAGGGACAACAACATGGCAGTCGATCATTGTCGAGGAATCGACCCCGACGGTGATTGGCGGCACATTGATCGTTTTCACCCCGGATGATGAGCAACGTTTTCCGACGGGCTTTGGTGATGATGGTCGCTTATTCACTGAAGATGATCCGTTAGGCACATTGCCTGTGGGCTATACGACCATTCACATGCATTCAAATCAGTTTCAATGGATACAGAAAGTTGAAACTGTCATTGAATTGCATCCTATTCCCAACTTGATCCCGATTGATTATTCGCATCTGAATTTTGTGAGTGCGTTCGATGCACTTATCGCGACATTGCAACAGCGTTACGCCTATACCGCGTTTCGTAATATTGATTGGCAGGCATTGCAACGCGCCTATCAGCCTCGGATCATAGCAGCAGGCACAGATCCCATTGCGTACTATCAAACCCTATCGGATATGGCGCTTGAAATCGGGGATTTACACGTCTTTGCCGCGCCATTGCCAGAGCTTGTCCAGTTGATGAATCCCGGCATCGACATGACAAGCTCTAATATGGCTATGCCGTCCGTTATACAGGTCACCTTCGTTGATGGCTATGGTATCGCCACATTAGATCATTTCACACAACCGCTTGAAACGATGGCGATCTGGCAAGATTTTCTCGTCGCAGCCACTCAGAACAACGCACCTGGTATCATCATCGACCTGAGAAATTCACGGGGTGGTGATGGCGCATTGGCAACCATTATGGCCGGTCATCTGTTCAGCGATGAAAACCCGCTCACGTTTCAGAATCTATTGCTTTCCCGATATGATATACGTATGGGACAATTTGCTACAATGCCACTAGCTAATGTACAGCTATATGTCCCCGATGAAATACCCGTATTTGAGGCTGACATCATCATTTTAACCGGGCCTGCCTGTATAAGTGCCTGTGAGCTTTTCACGTATCTGCTGCAAGATCGTGCAACCATTGTGGGTACGACTGCAACAGCAGGAGCCGGTGGTGCCATGAACGTAGTGACGATGCCCGGTTACATCCATTTCTACTACACATTTATGCGAGCTACTGATGTACAGGGACAACCTGTATGGGAACAGAATGGCATCTTCCCGGAGTTTGTACACGATGTCAGCCAGATTGACCCAATCGAATTATTCGCACTGACTGCACAAGAATAGAGGCAACAGCATGGACTGGTACAACGAACCTGAGAATTGGCAGCAAACAGCAGATAAACTGCGCGTTCAGGCTGGTGGCAAAACCGATTTCTGGCGCGTCACCCTGCACAGGTTCATAAAAGATGATGCCCATTTCTACTATCAAGATGTCACGGGTGACTTCACCGCAACAGTCAAGATCAGTGGGTCATATGCCACACTCTACGATCAAGCGGGGTTGATGGTCCGTGAGAGTGAAACGGTATGGATCAAGTGTGGAATCGAGTATCTTGACGGGGTGCAACAAGCGAGTGCTGTCATCACACGGCAGTTCTCAGACTGGTCGATTGTTCCCCTGCCAGATAACCCACCGTCAATCTGGTTACAGGTCAAACGGACGGGTGAAGCAATTGAGGTCTTCTTCTCGCGTGATGATGATACCTATACACTCATCCGTCAGGGGTATCTCAGTCTATCTGAGTGCTTGCAAGTGGGCATGATGTGTGCTGCTCCGCAGGGCGATGGATTTGATGTCATCTTCGAGGGTTTCACCATTGCTTAAACCGAAAGCGGCAGACCACAGGTGTGATCTGCCGCCTCTATCATCGTCTAACTGATCTGCCGGAACGGTCAACGAACGCGAATGGATTGAACAAGCTGATCCAGTGTATACAATGATGGTGTAAAGCTATCCACATCGGCTGCGCTGAGCATACCCAGTACATCATCGAGGTAAGTCGCATATTGCGAGGCAAAAGCATCCGGATCTACATTTTCGTGTGCATCCGTCGGGATCGTGCCGGTATTGATTGGCAGAATGGCGGATACATAATGCTGTCCATCTGCGGTGACGCCCTGGAACGTGTAGAAGACCTCTCCCTCAGTTATCGGATTCATTGCCTGTGAGTAGTACACCAGATAGCGGATACCGCGTAAGTTCGCGGTCTCAATGACCTGTGGCTGAACACGAAATACCTGTGCCGCATTGAAAATCGGCAGGAACGGCAGTACGTTTTCTACAACGCCATTCGTTCCGGCAACAACATAGCGATTCAGGTCCGGGCGTTCTGCGATAATGCTCGTTAGCAAGTCAAGCTGCTCAACGTAAAACGGATAAGCACCAAAGCCTTCAATCGGGAAGATGTCGACGCGAGGCATGGGAGCATACGCTGTATAATCCCCATCGCTATACCCTTCAAAAGTGAACTCAGTAAAGGCAGGCGACGGTATCATCGCGCTGCCTTCTCCAGTTGCCGGGTACGTTGCGATAGAGATGGTATCCGCCATCTCAGCATCGAAGGTAAATTGAATCCCATCTTGATTGACAAAAGCCTGTTGTACAATCTCGGTTGTTACCGGGATTGGGGTGGTTCCATCTTGAGCACCAACGCTCAAAATGCCAATGAGGATTACGAGTACGACAATCGTGAAACTGCGAAACATTGCTTATCTCCTGTTTTTCTAAACGAATTTGACATGGATTTGAGCCGACCATTATGGTCGTTCATCATTTCAGTGTAGCTGTAATCGTAATGTGTTCACCATTACACAAAGGTGGAAATTTGGTGTGGTATCAGGTGGTACTGAGATGGCAGTTATCAGAGAAACTGCCATCATATAAATGCGAGCAAAGCGGTCTACAGTTCTTGATGTTGAAAGCGCAAAACCGCAGTGATCGTGAAGAGGCTGATGTACAGACCTGCAAAGAGTATCGGCATCATCGTATCCAATGTTTGCCCGAGTGCTGCCTGTGTGATCAATGTAGTTCTCCACTGAGGCGAAATTGGACATAGCCAGTCATAGTCCAGTGCATTACGCCGTGCCGCTCATCGGTTCCAGTAAGGTGAGCACTAGCCGAATCGAGGCCGTTTTGTCAGAAACATTTGGGTTGAGAAACCTGTAGATGATCCCACGCTGGATGTGTCGTGTGGGAACATCTAAGGCTCGTATTACGTTGAAATTGCGCGTAAGAGACTACGTTTGGATTGCATAGTGAGGCATGATGTTGCTCGTTTTTTTACTTTCGCCTTTCGTCATGTCTCTATTGTTAGTCCAAAGAGATCGGTTCACACCCGGATTGCGATTAGCATCGCACTGGTCGAACGACCCGTTAGAGGCGGGCGATCAATGCGCCGCGTTCGAAGGTCTGTGCGCCGTACCAAATCAGTCCCAGTGCCAGCAGCCAGAGCACTGCACCTACGCCGATAATCACCAGTGGGCTGAAGTACACGACACCACCAAGCTGACCGAGGAGCAACAGCACCAGCGGCACAATCACCAAACCACCAAGTTGGTAGGCTTCCTGAAACGTGCTGACTCGTGACGATACCAGCACCATCGCACCCAATCCCATACCGGACGCCGCCGGAGATACCCACAGGATGAGCAACAACCATGTTGTATTGAGGATGAATGCCTCACCCATGAAGCCAATCGTCGTCAGCGTGACAATGATGGCAAAGGAGACATAGCCCAACAAACCGACTGCCACACCCGCCGTCCAGGGACCAAAAAGCTTGGCAAGATATAATTCACGATCTGTAGCAGGTACATAGATCAACGCTTCCAGCGTCTTGCGCTCTTTCTCCCCTGCAAAGCTGTCTGCTGCGATCACATTAGCGACCATCGTCGGTAACAGCAGGTACATCGCCGGGAAGAACAGGTTGAAAATCACATAGGTAATACGCTGCCTTTCGTCTTCGTACCGCTCCACACGATCATTCATCGATTGTGGTAGATTGTCGAAGAACAGCCCCGCTTCATCACGGAAGTCTGTGATGAATGCCGAGTCAGGTTCAGTGTTTGCCAGCGTTACCCCACCGACACCGGGTAAAATCACCAGCAGGATAAGAGGCAACATAATCAAGGGAATCAGCACCGCCTTGCTTTGGAATACAACTTTTAAATCTTTACGGATAATAGCTCGCATAGTACGCTGGTTCATGCCCTAACTCCTTCCATGTGTGCTTGTTGATCGTGAGATGAATGCTCATGTAGTGCCATGTATATGTCTTCCAACGACACCTCCTGTGGTATTAGTGAATAAACACGGATACCGCCCCCGATAAGGGTTGCCAGTAGATCAGGTACGGACTCACGATCCCCGATGGTGAACGTCAGGTCATCGCCGTTGATGATCTTCACAGCTGGATAAGCTCGCAACAAATCGCGTGCTTTGTTTTGCGGGGTGACTTCCAGCGTATACCGTATCTCCGCACCGATTTGCCCTGCCAGTTCGCGTGGTGTGCCAATAGCCACCATCCGCCCCTGCTCCATGACCGCCACCCGGTCACAGAGGCGCTGTGCTTCGACCAGATTATGTGTACACAAAAACACGGTGCGCCCCTCATCGCGGCTAACATGACGTATCAGATCGTGAACTTCCTGTGTCGCTACCGGGTCAAGACCTGATGTGGGTTCATCAAGGAAGATCAGTTCCGGTTCGTGCAGAAAGGCGCGCGCCAGTGCCAATCGCTGCTTCATTCCTTTGCTGTAACCACCGACTTTCTCATCAGCCCGTTCGTTCAGGCCAAATTGCTGTAACACCGCATTCACACGATCACGAACGCGATTTTGCGCCACGCCGAAAAGATCGGCATAAATGGTCAGGTTTTCCGTCGCAGTCAACCGTTCATCCAGCGACGGTGTTTCCGTTAGTACGCCGGTGCGGGCACGGAGAGCAGGACCATCTGTTTGCGGGTCGTAACCGAGTACGGTGATACTACCGCTGTTGGGTGCCAATACGCCGTTGAGCAGGCGCACAGTGGTTGTCTTTCCAGCGCCGTTGTGACCCAGAAAACCAAAGACTTCGCCGGTTTCAACGGTCAACGAGAGATCGTCTACCGCCCGGACATCGCCGAAATTGCGAACTAAGTGTTGTACTTCGATGGTATAGTCGGACACCATCTTACTCCTTATGCTAGTTGCCCTTTAGTTGAATTATGTGGACATTAATGTATTCAATTCTCACAAATTAGGAAGACGGTAAGTTTCCGCCATCCTAATTCGTTTGCGTGTTTAGTTGATAGCTTTCGTGAGGTCCAACATGCCCCCGAGGTTCATATGGGGCACGCCGTCAACCGTGCTAAGAGTGACCGGAACACCTGTGAACAAGGTCGTGACCATATAGGTGCTATCCCCCGCGCTGATGAGCGGGAAATCCACAGCTTGCCCCCGGCGGAGATACAGACCATCATTCTCCCAGACCAGCGCATACGGCTCAGCGTTCAACCCGGCCAACTCGTAAGTGCCAAGGTAACTCTGTACCGAATCCAACTCGACTGTCATTGGCATCGGAGCCAGAACCCCCGCGATCATCTGTTGCTCGGCGGTATGCTTTTCGGTGTACATCGCGCCAAGCGTAGAGTCCATTTCATACAGCATTTCGACCAGGTGCCACTGCGCTCCCTGTACGAAGTCACCACTGTTGTTAGTATTTGCCATTACCGCGATCCCAATGCCATCATCAGGAATGATGATCATCGTCGCCGTCGAGCCATGAGCCTGACCAGTGTGAGTCACCGTATCAACCCCGTTGAACGTCAGGAGTTCCCAACCCAGAGCAGCACTGTAAGTATCCATGTGCGGCGGTAGGTTCGTAAAGTCGTACACGGGTTGCCACATTTCAGCAAGTGTCCCCGCATCCACGACGCGCTCGCCCGTCACACCCTGTCCCCCATTGAGCATGGTCAGCATAAATGCCCCCATATCGTTAGCGCTGGCTAGTACTCCGCCGACTGGCTCTTCGCTCCCGGCTGGTTCGTAATTGATAGGGCGCAGGTTACCGCCGGTTGTCACCATGTCCTGCGTGATAATGTGCTGGTAGGGCGTAGCGTGATTGCCACGGTTGGCGTTCTCCACACGGAACGTCGCCGTCGTCATCCCAGCCGGGTCAAACACCCGCGACTGCATCAGGTAGCGGTATGTGTCGGTTGGGTTGTTCTCTTGGGAGTCTTCGGCCAATACTGCCGCGTAAGCCGCTGTTGCAAATACCTGGTTCTGATAGGTATAGGCCGCGCCAGGTTCGCTGGTCGGTTCGATGTTGCCAATAAAGTCCATCATTGCTTCTGGGTCTGAAATCCCGAACAGCGGCAAATCTGTACCGGGCATCCCGGTGGTGTGACTGAGCATCATCCGTAGCGTCATCTCGTCGTGGACGAAGTCCGGCAGATAGGTCGAAATGGGTGCATCCCAGTCCATATAACCATCTTCAACGAGAGTGGCAATCATGATAGCGGTCATCGGCTTGGTGATGGACCCTAAACCGAACAGAGTATCCGCGTTGATCTCACCGCCGGTTTGCAAGTTCTTTACACCAAACCCCTCTGTCCAGACGATTTCACCATCACAGACGATGGCAACTGCCGCCCCGGGAATACGATAGGCTTCGCGGCTGGCATCAATGTAGGCGGCGTAGGCCACCAGCATGTCCGGGGTGATACGCTCGGCGCAGCGGTCGCTGGCTATAGGGACAGTATCCGCCAGCTCAGCATTGAAGGTGAATTGAATCCCATCCTGATTGACAAAAGCTTGTTGTACGACCTCTGTTGTTACCGGGATTGGGGTGGTTTCATCTTGAGCGCCAACGCTCAAAATGCCAATAAGGGTTACGAATAACACAGTCGCTAAAGTGCGAAACATGACCTATCTCCTGTTTTTCTGAACGAATTTGACATGGATTTGAGCCGACCATTATGGTCGTTCATCATTGCAGTGTAGTTGTAATCGTGGTGTGTTCACCATTACACAAAGGTAGAAATTTGGTGTGGTACCAGGTAGTATCCTGATGGCAGTTTCTCTGATAACTGCCATCTCATAAATGTGAGCAAACAGTCTACAGTTCTTGATGTTGAAAGCGCAAAACCGCAGTAATCGTGAAGAGACTGACGTACAGACTTGCAAAGAGTAACGGCATCATCGTATCCAGCGGTTGTCCAAGTATTGCCTGCGTTATCAATGTGGTTCCACTGTCGGTTGACATCATGACCAGCTTATACGGTAAGGCATCGTTGATCGGTGACAGCATCATTGTGAGCGGTTGATAGGCGATAATCAGAAAGAAGGGAATACCGATGATATACGCCCGACTTTCAAACCACGTCCCTAACATCAAGGTCAAGGTGCTAAAACTCAATACAAAGAGCAGCAGCATCGGCAGTGCCATCAGGTAGCTCGCGAGATTGATATCGAATTCACCAATGAGGCGAAGCTGGACAAATGCTAGGAGCGTTTGTGGCAACACGATGATGAAAACGAGGCGAAACAAGTGTCCACCCAGCTTACTCATGATGAACGACAGACGCGTAACAGGCTTAGAGAGTATCCAGGCGGCGGTGCCAGTCTGCTTCTCCTGAATGATAGCATCCTGTAACGTCACGACGGCGGCTATCGCCATCGCCATGCCCGTAATCAGGAAAAATACCATGACAGGTGTTTCAGGGCCGCTGATGAATTCCATCAGTTCAGCACGCTCCGCTGGCTCTAGTTCTGGCCGATCAACGAATTCCCTCGGTACGAGTAGCGTCACCAGTAGAAATCCATTCAAAAACAGAGTCCACCCCAGAAGCTGGATGAGTAAACTACGCGGACGCAGTAGCTCACCCAACTCCTTATTTATGAGGGGCATGAACCCCATCAATACATGATTACGTTCAGAGTTTTCAAATGCAGTGGTACTACGCATGGCTTTTCTCTCCTGTCAATTCGATGAATATGTCTTCAAGTTGTTGCTGTTTACGGCTGAAGCCACTTACCGTGGCTTCTCCATCAGCGATGATCGTGTTAATCATGTTTGCTTCTGCGGCGCTCTGGTCATTGACCGTAACGTCAAACGATGTTACGCCGTTCTGTTGAATTAACTGCACGTTGTCAATCCAGCGTTGCTGGCGTAGACGGCTCTCTACTGAAGGCGCGTTACCCCGTATGGTTACGCTGTAGATAGGCTTGTCGCTGTTTATGAGTTGATGAATGGGTGCCTGTGCGATCAATTTGCCACCATTCAGAATAACTACTGAATCACTTACTCTCTGGACATCTTCAAGGATATGTGTTGAGTAGAAGATGGTGGTTCGCTCGCGCAAACGCTTCATAATATCCAGCACATCACGCCGTCCTAGTGGATCAAGAGCCGCAGCAGGCTCGTCAAGAATAAGCAGATCAGGCTGGTTGATTTGCGCTTGTGCGATGCCCAAACGCTGACGTTCACCGCCTGAAAAAGCCTTGATTGGACGATCTGCTTTGTCCATTAAGCCAACAAGCTCCAGTGCCTCATCAATCCGCTGATCTGTTTTACGCACGGCGTCACGGGAGAAAAACCGGATCGTAAACGCAAGTGTTTCCCGCGCTGTCATGTGCCCATAGTAATTCGGCTGTTGGGATAAATACCCAATGCGCTGGCGGATAGCTAGGCTATCCCTGACGATATCCTTGCCGAAAATGGTTGCGGAGCCACTGCTTGGCTTAATTAATCCCAGAAGTAGCTTGATTGTCGTGGTTTTACCGGCACCATTGGGGCCCAGAAAACCACAGATACTGTGATGATCGACGCTTAAACTCACTGTATCGAGCACAGGTTGTTTGCGATAACTCTTTGAGAGTTTATCGGTTTGGATAATTCCGTTATCTGGCATGATGTCTCCTTTAGATTGCTGCCGTACAGACAAGCATCAGTCTAAAGAAAGCAGACCACCTCTGTGAATTAGGCAGAGGTGGAAATGTGGGTTATGGGGCTATGGTAGACGAAGGTGGTAGGCGATTACGTCATCATATCAACGCGAGTTCTTGAGCGCGAAGAATTGCCTGCGTACGGCTCATCACATTCAGTTTCTCGTATATCGCCGTGGTATGCTTCTTAACGGTATGCACAGTGATGAACAGCTTGTTGGCAATTTCCTTGTTGGCATATCCCTGGGTGATTAATACCAGAATCTCCTGTTCACGTTCCGTTAGGAGGCTGTCTTTTGCTGACATCTGAACGGGCACGGTCAGAATCGTGCTTACATAGATTCTAAGTTCTTGAGAAATATTCTCGCGTTCAAGCAGCGTTTTGAGTAGACGTTGGATGATATCCCCTTCGTTCAGGAATATCCTCACGTACCTTGTAGAAGGAGACTGTTCAAGTACCTGGATGAGATATGCTTGCGCACGATCAGGTTCTTGAAGTTGGTGATAGGCACGCACCAACACCAGACCAGCCAGTAAACGATTGTAGATAATTTCACCCTGTCCTGTGAAGATAGGTTCGCAGCGTTGAATGGCTTTCTCTATGTTCCCTTTTGACAGATCCATCCATGCACCTGTGATCTGTTGAATTTCGCAATCCGGTGGATTTTGCAACCGATGATTGAGGATTTGAGCATGATAATTGACTGCTGATCTGCGATCATCTATCTTCAGACTCAATTGCACCAACCGTACAAGCATCCACAGGTGCATACGCGGATTATTGGCAGTTCTTAGGATTGGCTCGTGGGTTTTCAGGACTTCGATGGCTTCCTGAATATGCCCCTGTGCAACTTCAATGTGCGCCCGAACGAGATAGCCTCGATAGAGCGCATCCGGCCACTGTGCCTGCTCACCGAGGAAAATGCCATGTTTCAGCAATTCGGATGCCTCATCAAGCCGATTCTGCTCGGTGAGTAACATTGCCAGCCCCACATAACTCTGGGCGGCGAGAAAAAATGGCTGGTTGATGGTGGGATCGTACTTGGATACTTCTATAATCTGCCGGTGCAATGCTTCGGACTGATCGATCATACCAAGTTGCATCAGAAAATCAGCCTGATGCTGGCGTAACTGTACATCAACCACTGTGCTACTTGATTCAGAGAGGTTGAAAGGTCGCGCATCGATAAGATGCAAGGCTTCGCTCAATTGACCTAGAGAAGCCAGCGCCAGCGCCTTTCTTCCAATGATGTTGAGCCATGCGTCTTTAGTCGTTTCGTTCTGTAACAACTCATCCGCAAGCTGTATTGCGGATCGAGCATCACCCAGATGCACCCTTGTCAGCAACAGTTGCAGCTTGATGTCAAATGTCAGCGTGTCATCTTTTGTGTTTTCAAGTGCAGCAAGCAGGATGCGCTCTGCTAATATTGCCTGACCCTTAAGCAGAACATGCATTGCCGAAAGATACTGAAGCCGGGGATTGGTATCCAGAACAGCGTCAGGGAATGATCTCAACCACTCATAAATCATCCCGAGTTGACCGCTATAAATCATTGTGCGTGAATGCTGCTCGATCCAGACCGCCGCCAGCGTGAAGTCGGGAATTTTTAGCGCATAATTAATAGCCTTACGCGGGTCATTGTTGGCTTCGTGCCACATCGCCGCCCGTCGATAAAGCCGTTGGATGTGTTGTAGGGAGAATTGCCCTTTCAGCTTAATACGCAGGACATCGCGGAAGAGGTGATGATAGCGATAGATACCCCCCATATCCTGAATGAAGAGATTGGCATACAATAGGTTATTAATTATGGCAAGGCTATCACCGCGACTTAACAGAGCGTCACAGATGTCTGGAGCAAACTCATTGAGGATCGATGTCTGGAGCAAAAATTGCTGAATATCGTCTGCTTGCTGAGCAATCACTTCATCAGTGAGATAGTCAAGTATGAAGCGATCCGTGTGTTGCAACCCATAGAAGATGGTGTCAATATCACGCAGTCTTATGGATAAACCAGCGAGATATAATCCCGCCGCCCAGCCTTCCGTTCGCGTCGTCAGCATATGTAACTGTGCATCGTCCAGAGGGATAGCCATCACATCACTGAACAAATGGCTGATTTCATCTGAGGTAAAGCGTAAATCGGCGGCGCGAATTTCACTGAGATGTCCGCGTGCTCGTAATCTTGAGAGGGGTAGAGGCGGATCAGCTCGTGTTGTCATCAATATGTGCAAGTTTTCGGGTAGATGGGTTATCAAATAATCAAGACTCTTATGGACATCTGGATGTGCAATGAGATGGTAGTCATCAAGGACAAGAAATAGCCGTATATCGCTATCCACTAACGCGTTGATGAGTGCGTTAATGGCCACTTGCAACGTCGCTCCCTGATTACGGATGAGCGGCATCACTTCAGCGGTCAGTTCAGGATACAGACTATCAATCGCAGCGATGATATGTTGCCACACATAAATCGCGTCATTGTCGGTACTATCCAGTGAAACCCACGCAACTGGATGTTGAACGTGTGCGGCCCACTCCACAAGCAGAGATGTTTTGCCTGAACCTGCCTGAGCAGAAAGCAAGGTCAGTCTGGCACCTCGCTCTATCCCCTGCTGAATGCGACTCACGAGCTGCAAACGCTGGATTTTATCCGTACTGAATACGGGCCTTTGGATTTTTGTTTTGAGTATAGACACAGGTTTTCCGCGCAGAGGCGCTCAATAATTGTACGGCACAATTATACTATTTTTGACTTCAAAAGTAGATGCAAATTCAGTTTTGTTGAGGTAATCACATCTCTATGTTCTACCTTCGTTTACCATCAAGATAAAAACCAAGACTCCACCTTTGAGGAATATATACCGCCCACCGTTTTGCTTACCATAATCACATCTCAACAGAATGGAGACAAATCATGCGAAATCTACTGATAGCCCTAATGTTACTCGTATTGTGTGTGCCGATTATGGCACAAGAGGAGGAAGACACATTGTACTCGACTGACCAATATCAGATACCAGTACCAGCTGGTTGGCAAGACAACAGCACGACAGAGGTGGTCCATTTCACCAATGCAGATGGTACTGCCAACCTGTATGCGTTGAGCGTAGAAGCAGAAGATGTACAGAGTGGCATCACGGATGCGCTGGTACAGATTGATTCGGATTTTTCTGCACAGCCAGTGCAGATGACGGATGTTCCATTGCCAGGTGGTGTTGTGTGGACACAAAATGTCTACGCATTGCCAGATGGTGACCTCATTGCCGCGCTTGGGCGTGTTAGCGACGGATGGACATATGTCATTGTGCTTCGCGCACCGCAGGCAGGGCTTGCTGTCGAGGCTACTACGCTGAATCAAGTACTGCTCGGGCATACCATCATTGGCGAAGTTACGGTTGCCGTGTCGCTCCCTGATTATATCAACCCGGATGCGTTCAACGAATCCGAAACAGTTGTCGTGAGCGGCGAATACGAATTACCCGCGACACTCTCAATGCCTGTCGGAGATGGACCATTTCCGGCGGTTGTCATCGTGCATGGGTCTGGACCCAATGATCGTGACGGCACGCTGGGGACGAACAAACCTTATCGTGATATCGCACAGGGACTGGCTTCACAGGGAATCGCGGTGTTGCGCTATGACAAACGCACCTTTGTCTATCGTGAACCGGTGGCCGGATTCACCATAGATGATGAAGTCACAAATGATGCGCTTAGCGCAGTTCAACTTCTGCGTGAAATGGAGTCCGTTGATCCCGAACGAATCTACGTAGTGGGTCATAGCCAGGGTGCTATGTTCGCACCGCGTATCGCTGAGCAAGATGGCGATCTGGCCGGGATCGTTCTTCTGGCTGGGACACCCTACGCCTTCGATCATGTGTTGAGCACGCAGGTTAACTATCTACAAAGCCTTGATCCGCAAGCCGATGTGGCTGGTCTGGACGGACTGATCGTCATTCTGGATGCGATCCGCAACGGTGCCGACCCGGTGGAAGCATTTGGTGGTGACGAAAACCAGGCCATCTACTGGACAAGCATGATGGCTTATGTCCCCGGAGACACGGCAAGTAGCCTTGACCTTCCCATGCTGGTTATGCAGGGTGAGCGCGACTATCAAGCGACGATGACAGATTTTGAAGCCTGGCAGTCACAGCTCGGGGATCGTGATAATGTCACGCTTATCTCATACCCCACGCTTAATCACATCTTCATGGCACTCGGTGACGTTGATCGTATGGCGATTGCCACAGATTACAGTGAAGGTGGCTTTGTTGACGCTACTGTCATCACCGACATCGTAAATTGGATCAATGGTTAGTTCACCAACCTTCAGGAGACCTCTTACCCGATAGTCGGTGCATGAGGGTGACGGATTCAACCGTAGATTGAAGTGGATTTTGATACTGTTGCGATCATCAACTGGGATGATGCTGACATGACTACGGAACTCTAGATTATCGAAGAGACAAGCAACGACTGAAAGACTAAATCAATACACCATATGACTATACTATAGGGTGGCTCCGTAAGGGTCACCCATCAGATGTGACGCACCAGCCAGTTATCCATGCAGTGCAAAACGGGCTAATGGGGGCAGATCGCTGAATTGCGGTCGCGGGAGATGATTATCCACAAGGTGGAACAGTGACGGTATATAGGCTGGCGGCCAGGCGGCATCGACAGTGAAGCAGCAAAGGACAGTTTCGCCTAACCACCCTGCTTCGGATTTGCAAGGACAATGTGGGGCACCCGATTGTCGTGAAGGTGAAAATAACGATCTGAAGCGGTAATAATAGATACCGCTATTGTGAGTCTATGTCTCTATCTGCCCCACATGCCCCACATGCCCCACACATAAATCAGCTTCTCTGTGCGTTTTTACGTTGATTTTCTCTATATTGAATAAGTGTCCCACATGCCCCACACGCCCCACACTGATTTTCGCTGTTTTGGTGCAAACTTTTATATCCTCTACATTTTTTGTGTTTTTTCCAGAATTAAACTTTTTGATGTTGGGCAGTGGGGCAACTGGGGCAGGCAAGAGACCAATCCTCTTGCCTGTTGGTTCATTCATCGGTGTTGAGTGTCGAGGCTTTTAATCGCCACATGCGAACCCGCGCCCCACGAACGCTGACCTTTACGGTCAGATGACGACTGCCATCAGTAGTGACCAACCAACCATCTTCCCGCAGTTGCGCCCCGATTGCCGCTGTTGTGAACTTTAGCGTGTGAACCTTGTTCACTGCACGATAAGCCACTTCGGGTAACAAATGGATATATTCGCCATCCTGATAGCCAACAATGACTGTTCCCGGTGGTGGTTCAATGGGATTTTGCCTGTCTTTCGCAAGAACTGCTTCACCACTGGCAATAAGCTGACCCAAGACATTGAGAAAGACCTCACTGGCGCGTTCTTCACGCACAATATCGACTGTTTCAGCGATGGTGTCTTTCCATGTTGGGAGAACGTCATCCGCATCTTTTTCACGCATGAAACGTGATAACAGTTGATAGACGGTAATGAGGACTGCCCAGTTCTTGACGACCCGCCCGGTACTTGCTAGACGACTGGCCATACTTTTGAGCGTTGTTTCATAGCCTTTGACATTGCTGGCAAAACGTCGGGCGATTTCCGCTTGAAGATCATTTTCCTCTATCTGGTAAGCAATCCAACTGGCAAAATGAGCCACAAATCCGGGCAAGTAATGACGTCGTGCGTCAGCTTCAAGCAGGTATTTGCCATCAGGATCACGATGTTCCCATGGCGGAATTTCAAGTACGAGCATCCGACTTAAAACGCTGGCTTCACCTTCGAGTACGGTCTCGCCTGTAGACAAAATCAAGCCTTTGCATGGGCGCGATTTGCGTAACTGTGCCTCACGGGTCAAGCGTCCGCGTCCCATATTGCGTGAATAGCCTTGCATGAAGCGGGTATAGATACGCTCATCAATGTAGATACTCTTGAAGTCATCGACCCAGTAAAGCGCATCAGAAAGTGGGTTTCCGAGAATCTCCACTGTATTGATGGTATCACCCCATTGTGAGGGTGGCGCATCCCGTGAGAAATCACCGTAGAAACTGCACATCAACGCGGCGAGTTCGGACTTACCACTGCCATAAGTACCTGCCAGATGGAGCGCAGGTTTAGAGGCGGCGGCCGGGAAAAATCGCTGTAAGAGTGGTAACAGCGTAAATGTGATACAAGCAGAAACATGCTTCTCAGGAAAGACCTTCGTCATCGCTGAGAAGGCTTCGAGTGCCTTGTCCCATTCGCAGGCATTCACGCCATAATCACTCAAGCGATCGGTGAGTTCGACCAGTGGTTTGTCTGCTAGCCTTCCCTTCGCGGTGATACAATCGTGGGGTGTAAGGTAAATCCAGCGATTATCTTCTTGCAACCAGCCCATGTAGCTGTAGGCTTTACGAATGGGATACTCACCGGACAAACTCAGAATGGCTGATGCGAGATGTTTGGTCATGCCCGCCCGCACTGCAAAAGATTCTCCTGCTTCGCGGGCAATGAATTTGCGTAAAGCGATGTCATCGCCAAAGGTTTCAGATGGCACTTCCAGATGTACCGTTTCGCGTTCATCATGCACTTCTAGCACCGTGAAATGAGATCTTTCGTTATCATCATTGAGCTTGGAGAGTCGCTCTAAGATTCGTCCCGTCCAGTTAGCGATCACGCGCTCATTGACTCCACGATGGGTATGACGACGATAGACCATATGCCCGTTCATTTCCAGATATTCTTCAGTATCAAGCAATTCAGCGCGGAAGGCTTGTTGCTGTTCACGCTTCTTTTCCTTATAGAGACGGTCAATATCACTGATCCTCAGCCCGTCTCCGGTGAGCGCCTTGAACTTCTCGCGCTGTTCCGCCCACTCAACCGCGTTGAGTAGCGCACAAGCCTCAACCGCTTCGATAATTTCTGCGGTAGACGGTCGCTCGACGGACTTCTGCCGCATATCATAGCGATCCACCAGACGGTTCACCTGTGCGTCCGCAACCTGTCGTCGCGACTGGATCGGTTCCCGTGGTGGCTGTTTGAACGCACTGGCAATGGTCGCCTTGGCTTCTTTCTCACGTGATGCAGGATTTTCTGAGCCATTGCCATCAGCAACATGACGGGCAACTAGTTCTCGTTCCGCATCGCTCTGACTGTGACCTGCGTCCCGTAGCTGACAGGCGGCGGCGAAAAGCTCCGCGTTACGACTACCATCCACCGCACCTGATGCGAGGTACTGTTCCGTGCGTGGTGGCAGTGGATGCTGTCCGTTGCCATTGGTTGAAAATGTGGACATATAACCATTTTGTGGCTTGGGTTTGACTTCCAGCCATTCGAAGTTGCTCAATGAATAGCGTCTTTCTGGATGCCACTCGATGATTTGCACGCGTGCGTTAAGGCGCTCTGGCTTGGTGTTTATCGTCGATGGTAATCTCATAATTGAAGCCACCGACTTCACATAACCTTCGTCACCACTCAATACACTAAACAAACCCTGCATGATCTGGCTGGTTTTCTGCTTATCTTTATCCGTCTCCAGCAGGAATGGTTCATCCAATAACCAATAAGAGTGCCAGCCGCCGCCGCTATCCAAAATGATCGACGGTGCAGGATTGAAGCCATGCAATTTTGCCAGCCCATTTTCGCGTTTGTGCGGGTCATCATCGCAGTCGACATCGAGCCACAAAGCAGGGAGCAGGATGGCAGATGCTGCACTGCCCTGCTTCGCTTTTCGCAAACAAGGCGCGAAGAACACGCCAAAGCTCTCAGCATTGAGTTTATCCGCTTGCTTCAGCACAGTTTCCAATTGTTTTGGCTTGTTGAATTGTGTCCAGAGTGTGCGGACTTCACCCGTTTCGGGATGAATGCAACGCAATTCCAGCCAGTGTTCACTGGAAGATTGAGCGTAAAAAGCACGCAAGAAGTCCTGTTGCGTGACCACTTGCATTTCGTCAGTCATATTGTTGTCTGTCGTTTTGTGTGTCATACTATGTGTATTCCTTTTTAGGAACACAGGGGCTTGAGGCGCGATCATTGTCCGTGACGTGCGTCTCCGGCTCCTGTGTGCGTTTATAGATAAAAGTCCATCGTCGGACGCGCTTCCTGATCCGATTGGATCTGCATTGCGTCTGCTTTCAGTTGTGCTTTCAGGCGTTCGGCGGTGATCTCCGCTTCCTGATGGTCAAGGTCGGTGATGAGTGGTCGAAATTGCAAAGCAGTTTTTCCTTCGCGATTCTTGAACCAGCCATACACGCCAACAGCACTCGTATCATCATCGGTGCGTCGGATGCCTGCCCGGACAGGCTCGCCCTCCCAGATGCTATGCACGGACTCCCTCTCAACAATCTGCGCCTGATATTCACGAATGGCAGCCAACGCGTCGTAACGTTGTTCCCAGTCGCGTCCTGCATATCTCTCCATGAGGTCAACCATGTTGGTTTGGGTCACTTCATGAAGCATCTCGATATGGTCGACACTTTTGTTCCGCGAAAAGTACAAGGGTTTGCGCCTGCCTTCATCGGCATCGTAGTAAGTGCCGGGCAGGATGACATGGGTGTGCGGGTTATGCTGACCCGGTGCTTCTTTGCCGTCGGTCTGACGATGATGCAAGACTGCCGACCATTCCACACCGGTATCAATCCCCCGTGCGTCAAAGAAATCGTTCATGGTGAGGGTGGTCAATTGCTTGACAAAGTGCTCACGATCTTCAGGCGGCACCATGCGGATCAAATCCGTATTGGGATTGATTACGAGTGTGAACAACAGGACATGCGTGCTTTTATAGGCATCGCATCGGTCGGCAATCTCTGCCACCGAACCGCCCATACCTTGATCCAACCAGCGGGCTTTGCCACCGCTCTGTCGCGCTCTTTCGGTGCGTGACTCCCTGTAGGTGAGGTATTTGAGCAGGTTGCCCATGCGCTTACCTTCCCGCTGGGTCGGTTTCCTGTATTTCACATTCGAGACACACATCTGTTTGCGATCCATGTCCTACGTCTCCCGCTTCTTACGGAAGAATGCGACCATTTTCTCTAGCAGGTCGTTTTGACGTTGAAGTTGTTCTTCGACGTCATCCAACCGCCCCTCAAGTTTGCGCGTGATGGCGGCGCGTGTACCGGGAATGTCATCCTGATGACTCAGGTACAAATTGATTGCCTCCCTAACTAGATCGGTCTTATATTGCATCTCGCCCTTTCGTGCACGAACGCGCAGAATTTCTTCCAGTCGGCGCATCTGCTCGGGCGTGAAGCCGATGGAGAGGCGTTCGCTATACCCATCTCGATTCTTACGTTTACCCAAGTTCCACCTCCTGAATTCTTTTCTTCATATCGGGTGTCGGACGGAAACGTCCATAGACCCGGCACAACCGTCCGTGATGGCTGAGTGCGCCACCAGCTTGCATGTCCTGCACTTCGATATTCAGTCGTCCAATTTCTGGCACGATGATTTCCTCTCCGTTTATCAGTTCCTCTGCCCAAACTTCGGTCAGGATTTCGACCACCTCGGCCACATCCCGTTGGGTGCGGTGAGGCAGTCGTCTGGCGATTTTTGCGATTACTTCTCGGTGATACACATTGCGCTCCTTCGCTCTGTTTTTGTGTCATGCAGTCGCGTAGCGATCTGCCAAGCCTTCCAAAGGAAGGCACATCACCACGAACCGCGAAAACTATCGCGGGTGTGGTCGCTCGTCTCGATGAATCGAGATGAGCGGTGCGGCGGCATCCCAACACCGCCGCACGGGTGCAAGCGCGAAAGTGCGTTGCACCAAGCCCTCTCGGCGTTTGAGAGACCAGCGATTTAGCTGGCTTCTCATGACCCATATAGAACCTAATAAAGCCACTAAGGCTTTTCAGGGTCATGAGACTATCGCTGTATTCTGCACAGCGAGACCTGTTTGCCTTAGCAGATAGATTCGTCGGACAGGGGTGGTGCTCATCATGCGCTACCATGTCGCTTTCCTCATCCGGTTCGTCCGACGCTGGCTTTCCTCATCTGTCAGGGCTGGATCATCGTTGACTACCACTGGCGATGCTCGCGGCGGGTTCTGTCCGACAGTCATCGTTTGGGCGTGAGCCAGCAGTTGCTCAATGACACGCTCCAGATAGGTCGGCATATCGTTCAGTGTGTCTCGTATCCACAACGTATCCCGGCGCACTTCGTTCAGCTCTGGTAGCTCGATCCGCTTTGTCTGACGCTTAGATGGATTGCCGATATGCTCCCGGATAACATCCCGGATAACCTCACTGCGCTCCCCGGCTTCAATCCCGTCCCACCAGTCCAGAATGTCCTCATCGCTGTCGAAGTAGACTTTGAAATTGATCATCTTGTATGTCCGTTTCTTCGGTCGGCGTTTCGCCATGTGCTTTTCTCCTTTAGGGGTCTTACACGTGCATACTGTTCGTAAGTATTTGTAAGACCTGCGTCTTCAACTAATCTTCACGGGCGATGAAATTGGCGTAGTTGAGATAGCCTCTGGCGTTCGCCATCTGTGCGTGCGCGACTAACTTCGTCTGCGGATAGGCTTCCACCACCTGCTCGTAAACCAGTTCCGCACCACCACCAGAGAGATAAATGACATCGACAGTCGTACCGCGTTGCCATTTCTCGCTCATCAATCCCAGCGTCGCACTGCGAAGCGGGGCAAGTGCCTCCTCTACTTCTTCGCTATAGTCCATCGGTTTGCCGCTAGCGGTGAAAATCCCGGTACGGAGCACCTGCTCGACGATCTTATAGGGCATCTTCTCGCGGTAATCGCGTTCCAGCATGGCGCTGATCCGCTCCTGAGCGGTATAGACTCCACCTTCCACACTGCCGCTTTCCGACGAGATGAATTCGCCATCGTCATCTAGTGCAATATCGACGGTATAGGTGCCAACATCGACCACGCCTGTTCGCATATACGTGTGATGCACATTGAGTTCACCGCCCGGAGTCAACATCTGCGAGTAAATGCCACCATAGGGTTGCGGCATCACGATCACCTCGGTCACGTTGGCAATCGCTTCGCTGACATCGGTCTGGATGAGGTGCTGTCCACGCAACGTTTCCCTGAGTTCATCCGCATCGCGCATATGATCCACAGGCAACCCGACAGCCAGCCTGAGATGAATCACATCCCGCCCCCACACCCCCTGCACTAATTTCCCAATCGCCACTTTTGCCAGACGCAGACGAAAGGCATTACCCATCGTCTTTTCGTTGGCAGTTCTGCCACGTAACCGGAGCAGTTCGCCTGCGGGAATCTGCGCCAGTGCCAGATCACCGACGAACCATTCCCCGTCATCATCCTCAATCTGATCACCCGGATACTTCTGCTGGATCATCTCCTGCTGAAACTTAATTTCATGGGCATGACCCATGACCGACGGAAACGCGATAGCGGCATGATCTGTCACGGCTTTGACGACACCGTAGCCGATGTCGAGTCCGAGGGTGATCTGGTCGCCCGCTTGAATACTGAATTCCGATTGCTTGCTCTGTTTGCGTTTTGCCATTGTGAAACTCCTTATAAATGAAAAGAAGCCAACCCTAAGTCTCAGAACCATCTTCATCAGATGACTCATCACTAGGGTTGGCTTCAGGACGAACGAAATTACTTGGGTTTTTACCCGAAAACGCGAATGCTACTTCGCTGGGGTCAAAAGGCGAGAAATTCTGTCGAGTGGTTTGTTTCCAATGGGCTTCGGCGTTTCTTAGACCGTATTCGTTTGAAGGGTAAATATCCGCTGTATGCCGCCCAAAAACACGTCATCGCCGCTATCACCAAAGGCTTTGAAAAGCGCGATAGTATCTTGCTGGTAGGTCAAATGGGGGTGGGCAAAACGGCGATGGGAGGCACCTCTGCGATAGCCATTGCATCGGGTGCAGTCCAGAAAATCGCCGATGATATGCGGGCAGATCAGGTGGTACTCGTGGTTGCTCCGCCACATTTGATAGACAAGTGGAAACGGGAGTTGCTCAGTATTCATCCAAACAGCATTGTTGAAAGATTGGATCGACACGAAGATGTCAAGCAATTTATGTCCAAAGCAGCGCGAATCGGCGCAGATGTGCCGAAGATCGGTCTCATCAAGCGCGACCTGACCAAGCTCGGTTGTGCGCGTGAGCCTGCGGTGGTCTGGCGCAATCAACCAGTCGCCCTGTGGCGACATGACCAACCGACACCAGAAGGCTATGAAGCCCATCAACGTATCGTCAAACAGCGCGTGGCGAAATGTCCACATTGTGGTTGTACCGTCATGCAGGAACGTAAGGGAACCAGCGTGCCTGCTTCAGAAAGCTGGCTCAAATCAGGCAAGCGAGCATGTGCAGTCTGTCAGACTCCGCTATGGCAGGAAGCGCGGGATCGCGGTTCGCGCCCGAAGCCAGGATATAAATATGCCCCCAAGAATCCGCGCTATCGTCTGGATGAATACCTCAAAAAAGTCTATCCAGATCGGGTGTATCTTCTGGTCTGGGATGAAATCCACGAGGCGGCGAACGGGGATACGGGCAATGGTGAGAGTTTTGGTAGATTGGCAGGCATGGCAAAGAAGGTTCTGGCGATGACCGGTACACCCTTCAATGGTAAATCTTCCTCGCTCTTCAATATCGAATATCACCTCAATCCGCGAGTGCGCCAACGTTATAATTGGGGCGGTGCCGAGCGTTTCAGTCGTAAAGAACGCGGGTCAAGTCGTTTTCAAGCGGTCATTGATGGCGCAGGCAAACAGCGTGGACGGGCTGAATCAAGCTGGGTTTCAGATATGGGTGTGCGCGAGCAGGTCGTCGAAGAACGCCCGACCTATGATAGCAATACGGGTGCTTTCACGGGTACATCGACCTATGAGAGACCTTATCAGGAGGCTCCAGGAATTTCTCCCTTGCTGGTGGCTGAAGTTCTCGATCACGCCGTCTTCTTCTCCTTATCGGATTTGGGTAAAGCCTTGCCCAATTATGAAGAAATTGCGCTTCCGGTTGAGATGGATGCTGATACCTACGATGAGTATGATCGTACCCGATCTTTGCTCAAGGATTATTTGATTCAGCGGCGCTGGGAGGGCGATACGACTTTTCGCGGGTCATATCTTCAGTGGAGCATGGGCTGGATCAATGCGGCGTTTCGTCCGACAGAGGTCATCCATAACATTAAGCACCCGATCACAGGTGAAAAGCGTCCGCATGTCGTCACACAGATTCCGTCCTACGGCGAGGATCGTGTCTATGCCAAAGAACAGGCATTGATTGACCTGCTCAAGCAAGAACTCGCGGATGGTCGTCCCTGCGTCGTTTATCTGCGTCAGACCGCCACCAAAGACATTCAACCACGCATTGAGTCGCTGATTCGCAAGCATGTTCACGGGGCTGTGCCCTTCATCCTCAAGAACACCGTCAGTGCTGAACGCCGTGAAAAAGTGATTGAAGCTGAACGCGCAAAAGGTATGAACATACTCATCACCAACCCTGAGTTAGTGAAAACTGGACTCGACCTGTTGTTCAGTCCGACACTGATCTTTCACGAGATCACGTTTAATTTGGGGACAATGATGCAAGCAGCAGCCCGTGCCTATCGGCTGAATCAGACCCATGAGCAATGTAAGACCTACTACATTTTTGCCGAGGGAACGATGGAGCATACAGCCGTCCAGCTGATGAGTCGCAAACAACGTGCCGCGAAATTGCTCACCGGTGATGTGGGTTTAACAGGTCTCGATGCCCTGACGGAACAGGAATCTGGATTTGAGGAAGCCTTGTTGAATGCGATTGCCAAAGAAGAAGCACTACTCGATCCCAGTGAGATGTTCAAGGTCAGCGCGGGACAGAGTGAAATTGATGCCGAAGATATGGCGTACTGGAATGTCGAAGTCGCCAACGATGAACCTGAAATCACCGTGACCCATGATGATCCACTGGTGCAGGTTGCAATTGAACTCGGTGGTGTTCTGGTTGAATCCGATACATCTCCAGTTCGGGAAGCCGTTGCCAGACCCTCAGACACAGCCCAATTGCGCCGTTATGTCGGACGTTATCTGGATACAGTCCATCTGATTCATGACGACAAGAAACGGGCGAAGTTACAGGCAAAGCTCTTGTCGATCCTGACCGATGGTGTGCAAAACGATGACGAAACTTACAAAGTCATCGGAATGCACGACCCGGACTTCAACCAGTATCCCGTTCACGAAGAGAGCATGGTACGCCATATTCGTGGCTGGCTCAAACAACATCGCTTTGTCTTCATGGGTTGCGAAGACGAAACCGCAACGACCATCGTTGATCTGGCAAAGCAGGCATTGGGACTAACACCCATCAAACTCGACATCTTCGAGAAACTGCGGGATCTGCACGATGAAGAACAGCAGGAGGTATTTGCTAAACAAAGTGCAGAACTATCGGGCAAAAAGCGTAAACGCGGCAAAATCGACCTGATGGCAATTCCGGGAGATGAGCCAACTGAGGTAACTGTCCCAAAGCGCCCTTTAGTGCGGAAACAAAGCACAGAGGAAGAATTGCCCACCCAACTGGCAATGTTCTAATCCCCGACGAAACCTGTCAGTTCCTCGAAGCACTGCTGGC
Source organism: Aggregatilineales bacterium (assembly GCA_040219275.1). GTDB lineage: Bacteria > Chloroflexota > Anaerolineae > Aggregatilineales > Phototrophicaceae > JAVJSU01. The sequence goes on from JAVJSU010000035.1 coordinate 52,422, forward strand.
ACGGAGCGATGCCTATCTCCACAATGCCTGTCTGACACTCACTGCCATTCACCCGGACGGCAAACATCGAACCCCTTCCCGCCATATACCACTGAATCAACCTGCCCTGCTGGAAGATACACTGACGAAGTTACTGAAAAGTAATCAACTCGGTTGGGGTGCATTTGTGGCGATGGGTTTACGCAGGCGAGGTTTGAGCCGTTATCAACGCGGGACAGAGTCGGATGTTCTGGCTCTGCCTGCTGTTTTTGTTGATGTTGATGATCCCAACCATACAGCACTTCAAAGATTACAAACGATACAACCGCGACCTTCCTGCATCACCTTCACGGGTGGCGGGTATCACGCTTACTGGTGGCTGGATGAACCCCTGTCGGACATGAAGCTGGCACGTAACATCCTGCGCCGATTACAACGAAAGGCTGGTGGAGATGCCTTGAGCGTGGTTAATTCGCTACGCTTAGCGGGCAGTCGGAACACCAAGCCACAGCGACACAACGCACTTTGCCACATCGTTGAACAGCAGAACAGCTACTATTCCGCAACAGCATTTGAACATCTTCTACCACGTCCGACGAAAAAGTTAACTCGTCAACAGGCAAAACCGCCAATACGTCCGCATCGAGCAGGAAATACGCTCAATCCAGCATTACTGCAAGTCGTTTCTGAGCATCTGCTTCACCTGGGGTATCTCGGACGCGGTGATTGGCTGAGTGGTTCCTGTTTGTATCCACACCAGCATCAGCACGATGACCATCATCCTAGTTTTGGATTCAACACCAGAACGGGCTATGGCAACTGTTTTCGTTGTGGCTCAATTTTGCTGAAAGATATCTGTCTCACTTTAGGAATTCTGCCTGCCGATTACGGTGAGCTTTTTATTTAGATGAAAGGATTAAGCACTATGGCAACACCAAAGGAAACACCCTCAACAATTATCAATCTGACACATCCCACGTCGACAGGTGATGGTAACTGCAATAGGTATGATTCCGATAATGTGCATAATTTTATCCAAGAGATTTCATACTCTACACTAGAGTCCTAACCACCTACGAATCTCTTCCCAAACTTCTGAAAATGCAGCACCAATTTTGTTAGCAATCTCTTTTGCTTTTTGTTCAAGTAGGGCGATGTTTCCCTTTTCTTTTGCTTTTTTTAGTTCATCGATTTGTGCTTGAAGTTCACGAATTAACTTATCATGTTCATCTACAACACCTTCGGTATCTGTCAGTCGTTGATGTAGACCATCAAGTATTTGATCAATCGATACATAGTCCCCATCTTCATCTCTGAGGTAGCCGTCATCATCTTCATATTCATATAGGTTGCTGACGTCCTCAACGTATACAGGCTTACCATTGTATAATATCGGTTCATCTCCGTCGTAAAGCTGGCTATTATGTACTTTTAGGGTCATAGTTATTTACCTCCTTTTGTAGACGTTGCTACTTTTATACGTATGTTTTGATAATTCAATATTTTTGCTTTATCGATGGTGTAAAGATTGTTTTCATTAACTAATGGTAGCCGAACAATGGCTCCACCATTGATTTTGCTTACCAATATGGTCATTAGCTTAATCAAATTGTATTTGTAAAGTGAAGAAACTACTAACGGTTTGGAGTTGTTATAAAGTCTGTCCAAAGGGTCAGTAAATTCTGGAAATTGTGTTTTCAATTCTTGAAATTCTTGAAATGTTACTAAACCATTGTAGTGAATATGGGTCTTATCCACCTTGAACTTAGATTCCGGAAGAATTTTGTAGTCCAATTCCTCTTCTCTGTAAGTTTTTGCAACATACATTGATCCAAACTGTGACAAAAACTGATTTTGAATATACGATTCTTTACGTTGAATTTTTTCTCGTAGTTCTTCTGTTGGTTCTATTACACCTTTTTCATCTTTTAGATGTGCAATCCATTTAGGTGGACTCAATAAATCAGCTTTTGTGAGTACAAATGTAATCTTGCTTAATAAAATAGTCTTCAATTGCGATTCATCAATGTCGAGTAAATGGATTAAAGAATTCTTGTCATAGGTAATCGAGCGACTGTCTGCATGTATTGCCCAGATTACAATATCACTTGTAACTAAATGCTCTCTATAGAGTTCTAAATACTGTTCATCAGCATCAGAAGATTCTCCAATACCCGGCAAATCATAAAACCAGATTGTAATATCACCAATCTGGCACTCGATCTTCTGTGCTGACTTTGTGGTCGGCAATACGTCATTTGTTTTGAGATTTGTATTAAAAAGCGCATTTATAAGTGATGATTTACCAACACCAGTCTGTCCCATTATTGAGATTTGGAGTGGTGATTTCTTTTCCTTATCCAATTTTGATTGCAATTCTTTTCGTATTAATGAAAACATTTTCTACCGTTTGCTATGGGTGTATTTATACATTGATATTTAAACCTTACAGTAAGGATGTATTAAGTCAAGTTAAGAAGTATCAATTTTGTAAACCGAAAGGATAAACCATGACTCAACAAAAAGAAACACCGGCAACCATCATCACCCTGACACTACCCACACCCGAAGGCGGAGGTATCGCACCGGAACGGGCAACCGCGACTCTGCTCATCCAGCGTGGTGATCTGGCACACGTTCGACAGTTTCATTATGCTGGAATGTTCGAGGATCTGATGAACGCGATCCGTGAAGCGACTACCGCACTCGGTCTGCTGGAAGATAATCCGCCTGTCATCCCTGCTCTGCCGGAAGAAAAGCCCAAATCGACGACGAAACGCAAGTCCCCTGCGCCGAAAAAGGAGGTGTCCGACGAAGAACCGACCATCGACATACCACTCAAGAAAGGCACGAAAGCGGTCAAGATCAGCCATATCAAGATTGTGGGGGGCGAGACTGATGCCGCCGCCTATCGTCAGGCAACCATGCTGGCAGGTCGGCTAATTGACGGTAAATTGTGGGACGGAGAATCGCCCATCCGCTTCGATGATGTCTATGCAACGGCGAAGAAGATGAAATATCTGACGGATAAGGAATTTTCACTGTTCACACTGGATCATTTTGTCCAAAATGGCACCGCTGTAGACACCTTGCCAAGTGAGGATGACATGGATTCTGAAGAACAGAACAAAGACGAAGCACAAGCCACGCTGATCTAACTCTCCCATTTAAAGCAATTAATCGACTCAATGAAAGGAACACAATCTCATGACCGAACAAACGAACAATACGCACCCGCGCATTTTCAAAATCGGCACGACGACCATCATGGAAGATGACTCACTGACAGGCAAAACGCTGGACGAAATCAAGGATGTCCTGAAACAAACCTATCCCGAAGTCACTCATGCGACGGTCCGCGAACGCACACTCGACGATGGCACGTCGGTGATCGACTTTCTGCCTAAGCCGGGACGCAAAGGCTAGCTCATGTTCAATTCAGGCATGACCGTCGAAGCGTTGCGGGATTGTCTGGTCGCCATCGCACCTGTTGACTTATTGGGGATGCGCCTTCTGGAACAAGTGCGTCCCCAATCCGGTCTGTATCCGCTGATTTCCAGCACGGAAACACAATTTTCCCGTGAGACCCTGACGCAAGCCGTCTCCGAAATCGTGGATTACACCGGACGTTGTGCGGCGGTTGCCCGACGATTAAGCCACCTCGCGCCCATTCCACTAACGACAATCGAGATTTTCGAGTTTGGACTATGAACGCTTTACAGCAAACTTATACTCTGCTTGCGGAGGGGCTACAATCCGATCCACAACTCTGTCTGGCGAGCGTCGTAACGTGGTTGGATCCCATGTGGAAAGATGCCGATGAAGATTGGGGCATTCCTCCTAATGAGGACGGCACTTTGGAAATCGCGTTGTGTGTGACGCGCAAAGCCTTTCCCGATGTGTATGTGCAGGCGGTGGAAGCGATCCGGCGCGGCGCATCATATGCCGAACTTGATAGGCTGATCTGCGACGAGATTACAGCGCGTGGCATCCCGTTGGAGTCGCTCGAATGGATCGGTTATGGTGTGCCGACACCCGCGTTTGGCGCAGTGCTCGAAGACACCGATTTCTATACCTCATTCCCCGATGCAATTATGGTGATGGCGTGTTTCGGCGTGTCGCCCGAACCCAATCGTTACAACATTGTCGTGCCGGATTGTGTGTACACCGCCGGACGCATGATCGCTGACGATCTCGAAAACCAAGAGGGCGAACATTACCGGCAACTTTCATGGCTGATGCAATGGCTGTTCTCATATTCGGGGAATAGTTCGGTTGATCTGGATTACGAGACGATGTGCGAAATTGAGCCGTTGTCATGGGAACCGGAAAACGTAGCATTCGCTATCGAGATCGTCGAAGAGGCGAATGGCATCATGGCAGACGCTATGGCAGGGCTGACCTTTCTTAGTAGTCAGCCCGAATTATTGGCAATCCTTCAGCGCAATGTCCAACGCATCTACAAAGCGATGGATCTACAAAAGAACAAACGGGATGAACCGAAAGTGCGCTTGAAGTGGGAATGTATTCGTTAGGCTAAGAAATACCCCAGAAGCGAATCGTACCGTCACCACTGCTGGTGATGATGACTCTGTCGTCAACAACAATTACATCGGTTAATGATGTGCGATGTCCAGTAAGTCTAGCGACTTCTGACCAGCCATTTGATGACCAGATAATGCCATCAATATCATCACTGCCACCCGTAACGACCAGCCGATCTTCTGCAAAGAAAACGGCGCTCCGATTACCAGTACCATGATGGAGTGCGGATAAATAACTTCCAGTTTCGGTGAATATGTCATTTTGAACATCGGAATATGTTGCTATAGCAACGCTCGTGTCCCACACAAGGATTCCAGAGCCAAATTCCGTGACACCAGCCAATAGCAGGCTTCCATCACGACTGAACGCCAGCTCATTTGTTGGCCAGAAACCTTCGGGATTGTGATAGTCGAATAATGCCGCAACCTCTTCTTTTGTTTCTAAGTCCCAGAGGCGGGTCACTGAACTCCCTGTCGCTATCAGACTCACCTGTGAATTTGTGGTTACAGACATTACTTCCTGATCCAGTCGTTCATAAAGATTAAGAAATGGGATGCGAACGACTGAACTCATGACGTTTCCAGTTTCGATATCTAATTCCTCAAAATGGTATGCACTATCTGCACCATCTACTGAAACAATCAGTACACTATCCCCATATGATGTTACTGCTGACGCATGGTCAAGATCTAAATCAATTGCCCATGAAATATCCGTGTTTAGAAGAGGATTTGCAATGAAACTCAGTTCGTGAGACGTAAGGTCATGAATCAGGAGTCCACCGCTTTCAGTGAAGAGCAACTTTGTACGGGGGATGTCTATGTTAAGCGTATCTATGTAGGTTGGCGCTTCAAGGTCAATCAAGCTCCAAAGCAGGATCTGAGTTCCGGAATGAATGGCGAGCAGACTATGTGTTTCATCAATTGCCATATCACCACTTATGGGAAAGAAATCACCCTGACTTCGCTGAAGTAGCCCCGTATTCACATCCCAAATTTCGAGTTGATCTGAGATAACTGCGAAGCGTTCTCGATCCGGGCTAAAGCTATAGGGACTATAGGGGAAAAGACCATTGTAGTCACGACTCTCCCCTGTAAATTGATTGACTACATCTCGAATGAAACGCGTATCCGTTTCTAGTGGTGACATCGCTGATTCAGTGTGAATTAGTCGCCTGGTAGAAATGTTCCATTCACGAGCTAGGCTTTCGGTATCGTAGAGCGTAATAGAGTGCATATCCTCAGTGAAATCAGCGTAGTTAGCGGTGCCTTCACCCTCAGGCGTCTGAAATAGTACAGCATTAGATTCCAGATCCCATACCTTGACTGCATTTGCATATGCCCATCGATAACTGCGATAGACTCCGACAAGCATGCTTTCGTCAGGGCTGAATTGGAGTGAGAACAATTGTGTGAGGTCGTTTCCCGGCAAGGTTGCCAGCCTTTCACCGGATTCTACTGAATAGAGCACAACATTATTTTCGCCAGACGTATCCTGAAACGCAATAATTGTGCCTGCTTGGTTGAAAAGGAGTGCAGGTCGACCTTCGAATTGATGCAACATATTGCCTGATTCGACATCCCACAGAATCACATGGTCATCTTGCCCAGCGGAAGCAATTATTTCACCCGTTGGATCAAAAAGAACGTCCGTTACAGTGCGGGAATGACCTTCCAATAGGCGAGGATGGCTGGTCAAATCGCGTGCATCATAAATCCAAACTCCCAAAGATCCCGCTACTGCAATCATCTCGCCTGTTGGAGACCAACTCACGTCGTCGAGCCACCCTTCACCAATACGCGCAATTTCCTGAATATCATTGACGTTTTCCGGCGTAATTCGAGACAATGAATTTTCATTCGCGATAGCCCTACTAATGGTGAAAGTAAATATCAGAAAGATAAGAAACAAAAGTTTGAGAAACTTCACGCCTAATTCTCCTTAAGCCCACTTCACTTAATTCTATCTCCGGTTAGTCCACTTAAAACTTCGTCAGAAACAATCGTATAGCAATCGAAAGGAAATCGTCATGTATCAATCGAACTGGCAGGGGCATACCTTGCAAACTGCACTGAATGAACAACCAAGTTTATCGCTAGATTTTTACAGTTACGGCGTGATGCTCCGCAAACGTGAGGGCGAAATGCTCACGGAATTCGCCGTCGATCCGGCGCAGGTCGCGGTGGCACTCGCCGCCAAAGTCACGTTCGATACCGGATTACTTTCCGGCAATACGGTGCTCGTGCGTCAGGAAGGAGTCAAGAAAACTGTCGTCGAATATCGAAAAGCACAGAAAACCGGCATCTTTCTCGATGGGTCGGAGACCGCTCTGCGTGTGCCATTGCCTCCGCTGGTGATGATCCGCACGACCACCGAAGATCGTAGCCCGAATTATGCTGTCTATGCGATCAAGCGCAAACCAGCGTCGATGGATGTCGCACTTTTCAACGCGCCTTTGCCGAACCTGTTTAACAGTGGTGGCATTTGCTGGGGATCGGTTCAGCGGGTGACTGATATGGCACTTTCCGGCGCATCCCTGGCGCAAGACTGGGCGATGTTGCTTGGATCATCATTCGGCGATCATGCGGTACACAACAAATCACGTTCGCATCCGCAAGACATCCGGCAGAAATTAATCGCACTAGAGCAAAATGGCACACGGCGCTACCCGACATCCGATCTCGTCGCCGCGAATAAGACGCTAACGCAAGTGTTAGGAGGCAAATTATGAGCGGTTTTTTCGATCCTAATGTGTATCTCAAGACAGTAACCATTGTCGGAATCGGCGGGACAGGGGCGCAGGTCGCTCGCATCGTCGGACGGATTGCTTACGATATGCAACGGTCACGTCAACACGCGCCACAAATTGTGCTGATTGATCCCGATGTAGTTGAAGAGAAGAATGTCGGACGGCAACTTTTTTCGCCGTCGATGTTGGGCAAGAACAAAGCAGAATGTGTTGGACGGATGCTCAATCTGGCGCTCGGTTTGGATGTGCGCTGGATTCCAGATCATGTTGATCCTGTCCGCCATTTTGACCGCTACGGTTCCAATCTGGTGATTAGCTGTGTGGATAATCACGAAGCGCGAGAGGCAATCCATCAGGTCGATGGTGTACAAATCGCCTCTGGGAATCACGAAAATTCTGGACAGGTGTGCATCGGTAATACGGCTGATCCCGACGTGATGCGCCGCTTCATGGATGGACGCGATGGCAAGTACGCGTACCTACCAAAAGAAGGGTTACTTTTCCCCGAACTACTCGAACCCGAATCGGAAGCACAGCGTCAGCCACTCACGAATCTCTCCTGCGCCGACCTTGTGCTGGAGGGCAGTCAACATTTGCTCGTGAATGGTGCGCCCGTATTGGGGCGTTAGTCTCAGTGGAGGGAAACCTCCACTCCCTGCGGATAAGGGAGTTGCTCAGCGCCTTACTCAAAGGGCGAAAGCCCGATGGGAAAATAGCACGGCGTGAAAAGGGAAGATGACCACTCCATCAAGAGGTCAGGCTTCTTAGAGCAATCTCGATATGGCGAAAGCTACACTGCTTGAAGCTTAGAGGAGAGTGGGGCAACAGGACCCAGGCAGGAACGATGGTGACACCTGCTTCCATGTGAATAACGGTTGCGTCGTTTTCAACCGCTATATCCGCTCAGATGGCACAGCCCACATAGATGGGACAAAACCTCGAAAGAGCCGCCTAAGTCGAGACGGTCTGAACTAACGTCTAAACGGGGATTGCCCCTGTCAGGATGCAATGAATTGCTATGGCGTAGTGCCTGAATACCTGACGAGGCAACGGAGCTTGCGTAGTAGTCTGAGGACGGGAAAGCCGTCCACATGGCGAAGGCAGGCAGGTTTTCTAATCGTAAGAAGCTTGAGAGGAGCACAAAGTGCAAGACCCAAACATTCTGCTTATGATACTTAGTTCAATGGCACGCAAGCCAGAGGTTAAGTTCGACAAGCTGTTTCAGAAATTATACAACGTTGAACTATGGCTGATGGCTTATCAACGTATCGCCCCGAAACAAGGCAATATGACACAGGGGGTAGATGGCGAGACAATCGACGGAACAGGGATTGAACGTATTGAGAGGATCATCGAAGAACTAAAGTCCTCTCGTTACAAACCAAAACCTGTACGTCGTGTCTATATTCCTAAAGCGAACAGCAGTCTGCGACCGCTGGGAATCCCAAGCTTTGAGGATAAACTGCTGCAAACGGTGGTGAAACTCATACTTGAAGCTATCTACGAACCAACCTTCTCTCCCGATTCACATGGCTTTCGCCCCGGACGAAGCTGCCATACGGCACTTGAACAGGTGAAAAAGATGAAAGGTGTGAGATGGTGGATTGAGGGCGATATCAAAGGCTTCTTTGATAACCTTCAACACGATACGTTACTGGGTATTCTCGGAAAACGGATTACGGATAAACGGTTTCTTCACCTGATCGGTCAATTTCTCAAAGCAGGTTACGTCGAATCTGGCGTGAAGTACAACACCTACTCAGGAACACCGCAGGGAGGCAACCTTAGCCCAATCTTGTCAAATATCTACCTGAATGAACTCGACCAAATGATGGCGACTAAACGCGCCGAGTTTAATCGAGGGAAAACCCGGCAAATCCACCCGGACTATCGACGGTTACAGAGGAAGATACGACGAGAAAAGGCAAAAGCACGTGGGACGGGTGACTGGACAACATTCAAGAGCCTAAGAAATGAACTACACAGAATGCCAGCGTCCGATTCACAAGATCCTGATTTCCGTCGGTTGAGTTACGTTCGCTATGCGGACGACTTCCTGATCGGAATCAACGGTAGCAAAGCAGATTCCCAACGATTGAAGGATTGGCTACAAGAATATCTTCAAGACGAACTTGGGTTGGAACTGTCAGTGGAGAAAACACTGATTACCAATTCCAAGAAACGGGTGAGATTTCTGGGCTATGATATACAACGTTGGCACAGCAACCGCATTCTGAAAATCCGTGATGCCCGCTATGGTGCGGTAAGACGACGGACAACAGGTTACCAACTTAAACTGATGATCCCACGCGAAAAAGTGCAAAAGTTCGCACGGGAATATGGTGTAGCTGAAGGTTGGAAAGCCAAGACACGTCCCCATCTGATTCGCCATAGCGAATTGGAAATCCTAATGATCTTCAATGCTGAGGTCAGAGGTTTCCTGAATTACTACGCTTTAGCTGACAATTTCAGTTCCGTAGCATCAAACATATTGTTTCTCACTACAACGAGTTTTCTCAAGACACTTGCTAATAAACGCAAATGCAGCGTAAACAAAGTTGTGAAATCGCTGAAAGTAGCCGCAAACACCTTTGTGATCCGACATCGAAAGACAGATGGCACTATTAAGGAATACACCCTGATTTCATCAACGCGACAGTTTAGCCGCGAAAAGGTGACGAACTGGACAGTAGACCGAATTCCGTACACGTGGCAATACCGACTACCTTCCGAACTTGGGCAGCGACTCAACGCCAACCAGTGCGAATGGTGCGGCACGAAAAAAGGAAAAATGGAAGTTCATCATATTCGACGATTACGAGATCTAAAAGGTAAAGCAGAATGGGAAATCCGAATGATTGGGAAGCAACGCAAAACGATGGTCTTGTGTCCAACATGTCATCAAAAGCTACACACTGGAAACCTTACTGAGGCAACCCGCCAAACAAACTAAGTGAAAACTGGAGAGCCGAATACGCGGAAACGTGTACGTTCGGTTCGGAGGGGAGTGCCGTGAAACCTGCTGTGGCAACACAGCAAGGCGCATGGCACTTACCCTACATTGGATGGCATCCGTGATAGGTAGCTATGTTTACAAACTCCTGCACCGTCAGCCGATTGCATCATTCCTGACCTTCATCAATGCCGATGATTTGGTTGTTCAATGTAAGTCAATCAGTCGGGAAGAACTGGAGGTGTATCTATGATCCAGCAACTTCCGCTTTTTGCAATGGATGAACCTGAGACATCTTCACCCGATGCCATTACACTTCTTCGGGATGGCGCATCGCTCGTGCTTTCCGTTTCTGGTGGAAAAGACTCGGATGCAATGTGTCATCATCTGCTTGATCTGCGACAGTCGGAAAGCTGGTCAGGCGATGTAATGATGGTTCACGCCGACCTCGGATCACGGGTCGAATGGCGGCAGACACCCGACTATGTGGAAAATCTTGCCCGACGGAAAGGCGTACCGCTTCATGTAGTGCGCTGGACTCATGGCGATCTGATTGACCGCATCTGGCAACGCTATTATAAAGACCCGGCGCGTCCATGTTGGCCGTCTGCCAAAATGAGATATTGCACGTCGGATTTAAAGCGCGGTCCGATAAGTCGCTGGATACGAAACACGTTTCCATCCGGTAATGTCATCTGCGCGATGGGATTGCGAGCAGAAGAAAGTTCTGCACGAGCAAAGAAACAGACATTGACACTACGAAAAGACAGTAGCGCCCCGACGAAGGGGCGTTTTGTTTTTGACTGGCTACCTATCCACGGTTGGTCGGAAGCCGATGTGTGGGACTACATCCGTCAGCACGGGAACATCCATCACGAAGCGTATTCTTTCGGCAATCACCGGCTGTCATGTGCGCTGTGTGTCCTCGCCAGTTTGAATGACCTCATCAATGGCGCGATCCACAACCCCGAAACGTATCGTGAATACTGTCGGATTGAAGCGGTCACCGGCTACAGCTTCCGCAAAGACTTCTGGCTGTCTGACGTGAAGCCCGACCTGCTCCCTCAGGACATCCTTGATGCTGTCCGTGTCCATAGACAATTGCTTTGATTACTTACCAATCAAACTCACGAACAATTAATCCACGTTTCAATCGTTTGTGATCTGCTAGATATTTTAGATCGTTACGATTATCGTACATCAACTGAAACTGAAAGTAATTGACGTATTCCAGAACAGCTAAAATATAAATAAAACCGCTGAGAAGTATCTCCCCCGATACTGCAACCCGAAACTGTGAGTAAATTATCAACACCACCCCCAGCAACAATAATGGGATTATCCATCGTAGTGGTCGAAATGCACGTTCATACTCACCGATACTCTGCATTTCCTTCTTCAAATCTCGATATTTAATGAAGGCAAAAGTAGCGCCGATTATCAACAATGTGCATAGGGTTCCTGTTGCCAATAGTGCTGAAAGCCCAACATGGACATTCTTGCTCATTACAAAGAGAAATCCGGGAAATACGATCAGTGCATTGATCAGTTCCCATGTCCATAGATATCGGAATCGGTTAATTAATCGTTGTTTCAACGCCGTTTGCCTATCTAATCATCTTTCCATTTCAAATCCAATTTGTACCACATATAAACGTGTTGGAATACAGAGGCGGTCACCGGCTACAGCTTCCGCAAAGATTTCTGGCTGAGTGATCTCAAGCCGGAATTGCTTCCACAAGAAACACTTTCTGCAGTGCGCTCTCACAAACGGAGCGTCTGACGGTAAAACCACGTCTAACACAAATTCATTTCCGTTTTACGGATTAAATCACTTCATTCTCTACAAGCGAAAGTAAATATCATGCACACGAAACCTCTCGACTGGCATCCTGTGATGCTGGTCAAAATGTGTCATACGCCATTTTCATCTACACCGATGAGCTTTGTCGTCAGCCGGATGTATCTGGCGGAAACGTCGGACGGTGTTCTCGGCGCTGATTGGCACAGTAGCCCGTCAGACGGAAATTTTTCGCTGGCGCAACCGGTGGGCTGGCGACCTGAGCGCGATGTGCCGTTTACATTGCCTGTGCGTTTCAAGCGGGGCGGGCGTGGACTGTCCCGCTTCCCGAATGGCACATGGATTTTGCCCTATAACCAGACCACGTATGACATCTACCGGCGTTTGCAGGACGATTGGAAAAATCTCATGCAGATGATCGCCGAGCATCCGACGCATCCGCGCACCATTCGCACCCTTTTGAACTGTTTAACCCACGAAGGAGATTGACTCATGTCCGACAACAAACAAGCACTTGCCCGTTATAACAAGCTATTTGATAACCAAAAGTATCAAGAAATCGCGGATCGTTTAGCGGTAGATTTGCGGGTAGATCGGGACTCTGTGCGTGTGGCTGACGCGATGAACTGCCTGACCGACACTGCCTTATTTTTATCCGGGCACAGCCACTATGCTGATGCTTGGGTGAAGTTGGCGGCGTTTTGTGGTAAGAATGCAGTGAGTCTCCCCACACTTGATCTGATTTACGGCTATTTGCTGATTTTCCAGCAAGCGTCAAATACTGATGCTGTTCCAGTGGACGACGTGCACCATCTACAAATCGTCCTAATCGCCCTGTCAGAAGTTCATTCAGTGGCCCTGCTCATCACGTGTATGTCACTTTTTTTTGTTCTCACCAGCAGCATTTTCGCAGTTTGGTCTGTAGAGATCAGTTTGAGCTGTACGGTGGAAGTCGGATTTACGCAATCACTTTGTCAATCAACAAGGTTTAAGACACGAGTTGCGAGTCAACATTTCATACAACATGAAACTGTCAATCTCCGAGACTCGCCAGACCAACCCCAATCACTAAAAAAACCACCACTGATGCAACTATATATACAACCCCACCACACAGCGTATCCTTTACTTCCTGTATGCTCGTTCCAAGCAAGCTCAAGACACCTGCCACAAGGATAGTGAGAAGGACCACTCCAAACAAGATCGCAGCACCATCAGACATTTTGTCTCTATCCTTTATTTATTTGAATATAATATACTTAAGTTTACAAGTAGATTACAATTGGAAGTGTTGAGGTTTCTTGGCTTATTCGACCTATATGATTTAGGTGAAAGTGTAACTACTAATAAATAGCAATCTGTCTTATATCCGCGAGAAGCTACAGCATGGATTGAAACGGATCACAGGTGCTTTGCATGAAGGAAAGCGCCACAGTGAGCGCCCTGAGATGTTCGATTTCAGCGAAACCGATATTCTTTTATAGCATTACAACCAGGTTTGGTATTTAACTCGGAGGAGGTTTCGCATCGGGTTGTTGTGAGTTGATTATTGAACCTACTTCATCCCGAATCCAACCTATAGCATACTTCATGCTCGCCCTGATATCTTTTGATAAATCCTCGTCAGTGTATTGCTCTAGCTTTTCTTAAAGCCTATTCAGCGCGTTTGCCTGAGACACAAATCCGAGCTCTTCTAAATGATGCTTTGCCAACAGGATTCGTCGTTCTATATCGGTGACTCTTCCATACAGAGTTAACCACTTCAATTCTTGTATATCATGGGCAGCCCAATAGAGATTAGCTACCTTATCAAGATTGAATTCACTTGGAGGAAGATACTTATGCAGCTCTGAAATAAGACGTGCATCGCTAACTTTCGTCTCTGTACCCTTTCGCATATCTATCCATTGATAGGTGTTGAATCCGAATGGTATTGACTCAGCTTCATTACCTGATAGAAGTATCGGTATGATCGGGCGTTTCTGAGCCTCTGCATAATCTAATTCCCGTCGGACCCAATCAGACTTTTTTGCGCTCTTAGAAAACAGAACGACAATACAGCCAGCATTATCAATAGCTCGCTCAATAGCCATCTTCCATGAAGGCGTTCCTGGCGTGAGAGTGTCATCAGACCAAACGTGGAACTTTCGCACCAACAGCAATTGCGTAACATATCTCATAGCCCAGATATCTTCTCGGCTATAACTCAAGAAAACGTGTGCCATCGGGTGACCTCGACGTGTCATTTTTGCGTTTACAGAGTATTCTAGCCCATTTTGGTGGTCATTGCCCATCGATGCATTTGCAAGAATACAAAAAACGGGAACACCGGGTTTCCTCCGAATACGTGCTCGAGATATGTTCCAAGTTCGGTGTCTTCCTGATACATTATTGCCGCTCATGTAGTCTGAAGTTCTCCAATCAACCTCTGAGACAGCAATATTCCACTATAAGCATTTATTGATCGTTCAATCGTTTCCACTAAGGCACAGCTCGCTCGCACCGTGGATGCAGTGAGTGTTACTACTATCCGGTTTTGCTTGATATAGTACCCTAGAATACCTGTCTCCTTAGCATCGCCCTCATCTCTGTGTCACTCATCCCGATAAACAGCTGATTTACGTTGCCCATGCTAGCAGGCGCGGCATTTTTCAAAATCCCGTGGATTTCGCTTCATCCATTTCTTCCTGGCTGGCGCCGCCTTGCTCACCAGAAATGGATAGCGCCCTGAGGGTGAAATCTGCCTTGTTCGCCTGCTTCTGGCAGGACAAGAAATCAGCATAGGGCTGATTGAGCAGATGAGCGCACAACGCGCAGGAGGTTCAAAAATATCATGGGTACGATGATTAACGTCAGCATCACCGGTTTCGTAGGCAGTGACCCGCAGGTTCGCACCGTCCAGGCCACCAACGGCGATAAGCTAGTCGCATCCTTCTCAGTGGCAGTCAACCGCACCAACGGTGGCGGACAGAAACAGACGATCTGGGTGCGTGTGAATTGCTGGAACAAGTTAGCTGAAGTCGCGGCAGATTTTGTTCACAAAGGCTCGATGATTCAGGTGACCACAGAATGGCTCCGTCCGAGTGCATGGATCGACCAGAGTGGTAATCCGCAAGCTAGCATCGACATTGATGCCAACCGCCTCGTTCTTCTGGATCGTGTGGATAGCGAGGAAACCGAAGATACCCCCGATGAAACAATCCCCTTCTAACCTCGAATAACTCCCCATCTGAGGCGGTGCTCGAACGAGAGCACCGTCTCTTTTTTTCACAATCATTTACTCAATTATTACATCTGGTGACCATTCTTCGACGACATTGAAAAGCAGTCGGGTAAGAGGTGCGCCGTTGCCGACGCACTCTCCCCTAAGAACCGTGCATGAGAGTTTCCCCTCACACGGCTCAAGCCTTCGCTAACGCCCCCTTGCGGGAACGCGGCTTCGTTACGGTTAATCCTTGGCTATGGACTTTGTTGTGACACGTCGGATGAAGCAATACGCGGTTTTCTACTCCATCATGTCCCCCCATTACCCGATGAACGATGTGGTGATTGTGCCACCCCGTTATCTTGGTAATCGTCTGGTTACAGACTGGGCATTTCCCGTTTTGCTCCATCCAGAGATAGCGCAGTTTCCGCCGCCCCCGCAGGTCGCCCACCATTTTCATTCCCAATCGTACTTCAAAGTAGATTTCCCAATCGGGGTCGTAGGGGTTTGCTTCTGCTCTGATACGTATGTGTCTCTTGATGGGTATTGTCGAAGCACGTTTCAGCCATACAATTTGTTTCTTACCGTTTTCGTTTAGCTTTTCTCCAAAGAACGCCCATTTGTAGTTATCATGAGTTCTGAAGTATTTATCCATCACCCACTGACGAGTTTTCTTTGGATGTCTTCGTTTGGCCCATTGCCACAACGCTTTCCAGATGGCATGGTCTACATAGGTAAAAACTTTCTTGCTTGTTACATGTCGATGACTGTTGGCCCATCCGATTATTTTCGGGTTGAGTATCCCAATCAATGCAACCGCACTGGTTCCATGGTTCTGACGAATGACTTCTCGAATACCCGCCAAAAACCTTTTCACGTTATTCTTGGATGGTTTGATGAGTAGTTGCTTACGATAGCCGTATTTGCGTATCGTTTTCCCCAAGAAATTGAAACCAGCTTCTATGTGGGTGATGGTGGTTTTCTCCGGTGAGAGTTCTAACCCGCGTTCCCTTAAGAATTGCTCCACCAGGGGTTTGACTTCGTATTCCAGTAATTCTTGACTTTCTCCGGTAATGATGAAGTCGTCCGCATACCGCACCAGATAAACCTTTCCTTTACTTGATTTGTTGGATCTCTGCGGAAATACTTCCCTCAGAGCTTGTTCCAACCCATCAAGTGCCAGATTAGCCAGAGTGGGGGAGATTATCCCACCCTGAGGCGTTCCATCTACCGTTTCATAGAAGGTGTGTTCTTCTATGTAGCCCGCTTTCAGCCACTTCCACAGGATGGATTTATCCATTGGGATATGCTCCAGCAACCAATCATGGCTGATATTATCAAAGCAGGCACGGATGTCACCTTCCAGTATCCATTGAGCAGAGCCTGATTGATTCAGGATAGTAAAGCATTTTCCTATAGCATCAGCCGTTGATCGTTCTCTCCGAAATCCGTAGGAGTTCGGGTCAGCGAGTGTTTCGGCGACCGGATCGAGCGCCAGCAGATTGAGTGCCTGCATCGCCCTGTCCTTCATCGTCGGAATACCCAACGGGCGCAATTTACCGTTTGTTTTTGGGATGTAAATGCGCCGCAACGGAAGCGGTTGATAGCCTCGACGTTTCAGATCGTGGATTGCCATCCATTTCTTTTCCGGGGTATCCCATACCACATTGTCTACTCCCGGAGTTTTCTTGCCTTGATTTTCCGTCACTCTTCTGACAGCAATAGCCTTGCCGCTAAATGAGTGGGTCAGCAGACGTTGCAAGGCTTTCACTTTGCCCCATCTGCCTTCCTTCGTTGCCTTCACGATACGGGCTTGGAGCCGACGCACACTCTCGTTGACTGTACGCCAATCAATGTCGTGCCAACCTTCAAGATTATGGGAAACCGCACCAGCAGGTTCTAACGCTACCATCATTTGCCTTGTTTCCTTTATCGGTTCGCCAAACTTTCTCGTGATGAAGACCAGTCGGAAGTCTGCTCGCTTTCGCGCCAGATGATGTTGTCTTGTTTGACGCAATCCGTATCCCGGCCATTACAGCCTGGCATTCGCTTTTTCCGACATCCTTTACTCGCACGCCATCGGTCGGTCTTGCAACTTCCCTACCCTTTGGGGAGCAGTACGAGCTTACCGTGTTCCATTTGAGTGACCGGATGGTTTAGGTGTCCCTCTTTTCGCCGAGAGTGTTGTTTGCCCATGACGGAGGAGCGAAGAACCTCCGTGCCCACTCTGTGCCTTTTGGCCCAAGCCTATCAGCGTTCATTTGGCTTGTTTGCGATCACGACGTTTATCAAGGGTTCGCATATGCTACCCATGCCATCCACCCTAGCCCCTAACCGCCCGAACACTGACAGTAAAAGCCGCCCCTCACGGTTTGACTTCCAGCCTTTCGGCTGCGGGATACATTTGTCGAAGGATTGCTCTTTATCATCCCAAATCCCTTTGGGATGTCCTTCCAGGGTACTGCTGATGGGACAGCAGGTTTAGTCGGACTAATCAGCTAAACAATCACTCAAACGACTTTCACGTCGCACCCTCGCAGTCACAATAGCCACCTAAATGACGTAGCCGTTTGATGTTTCTATTCATGTTCAAAAAGTCGCGTCGGCGTAGCCATTGACGGGTCTTTCGGAGCGTTCCATCACATTTATCGGGCATACCCGCTTCGCTTAGCCAAAGGCATAGCCGATCAAATTCTTTTGCCGTCATCAATCGCGGTTTTGGTTGATCAGACACTGGTTCGACCGGAGTATCTGTATAGCCTTCTTTGCGTTTGGGTTCAGTAGACAGACGTACCCAGACGTGTGATCGACCTTTGTGTGCAGGTGCCGACCATTTGATTTTGAATCGTTCTGGATATGCTTCGATCAGATCAAGCAGTTTCTTGTAACCATAATGCTTGGGATCGTAATCAGGGTAACAATCACGCAACGTACTGCCAATTGTCGAGAGGTGTTGATAACCGTAGGCTTTCTTTGTCAGTCGGACGATACGCTCGATTTCGTCCAATAAGTCCGTTTCGCTGGTGAGTCGAGTGTCTACCCGATTTGCGGTTTCGTCCATATTTTCTGTCATACATCACCACTTTCTTTCACCTCACGCGTGCCTCAATTTTAGCATATTGAGCGACCATACAAAAAACAGCGCTACCTCGCAGTAGCGCCGTCGTCCCTGTCGGACGACCTAGACTTGCCTCAGCATTTTGAGCGTCGGACAGCCTTGTGTGGAGCACAATGTGAACGTTGAAAACGGCTGTCTGTCGCGGCTGAGGCAACTAGCGAGCTAAAACACGCTCGCTCCTTAAGCCGGAGGGGCTGGTACGCCACGCTCACGTGACGCACCGCCAACAATGCACGCGGGTGCTTGTTGGCGTGTGGACGCGGTAAACCACGCCCACCGAACGCATCTAGCAGATAGATAGTCGTTCATTTTTGTCCATAACAGCCCAATTAACATAATACATGTTGCCTAATATAAGCATCTGCTACAATGTGGTTTTAAAAGAATAAGTTGTTGCGTCTCGTTAATATCTTGATCTTATTGCATGGCAACGTATTGTCCTGAATTCTACCTAGAATTTCTTGTCCTAGCTTTTAGTCAGATTATCGCCCACTCACGAAATATGCGTTCACTTATGTCAATTTTTTTGACGACGTGATTCATTAACATAAAAGTCGTTTGTCTATGTTATATAATAAAGTTCAATATCACTATTCTATGACTCTTTCCATTCTTTATAAAATGCTAATTGGAAATTACTCCCAAAGGCTTTCATATGTCAGATCAATTCTTTACGCAACCTATTCTTAATTCTCCTTACGAGTACCCTCGACGGCATTGGGAGTTAGACACCGATGGACAACCAACTCAAAAAATTCTAGAGTATCGTCGAAATGCCGAGTTTATTACTCCTATTCCAAAGCCCAGAAAACGCAAGGATGCGCAGAAACAGCCCTTGATATTGGACGAAGGTCTAGGACTTTCTACTGTTGACCAACAGTATGACCCGACAGGCACAATCAATTTAGTAAGAGGCTTTGTAGACAATTGGCGTAGGATCCCTGATCCAAATAACTGGAAGGTTACTCCTGAAACTGCACGATTACTCCAGCATTGGAGACATTATAATTTTGGCTCATATGTAGAAAGTGTGAGTACGGACTAATTTAGAGATGAAAGCCGGAGTAACATGCTTCAAATTACGGCGAAATTCACAGATGGCAATGTAGCCAAAGAGATAGCGTTTATGAATGCCTTTGAAAGGTCGG